>CAWJEO010000022.1:0-264780 GCA_963841895.1 uncultured Acidobacteriota bacterium | reverse complement strand
GTCATCTCGATGCGCGCCGAGGGCTACTTCGCGGTCACATCGAACTCGATTCACCTCGGCGGCCGATTACGAAGTCGGCATCTCGCTCGGCATCGACGCGCACGGCTTCATCCAGGTCGACGCGATGGTGCAGTTCCGCCCGTTCTACTTCGAGGCGCGCATCGCGGCGGCCTTCGCGGTGTCGGCGGGCGGCTTCAGCTTCGGCGCGTCCGGTGACGCTGGAGGTATCAATCAGCGGTCCTCGGCCCAATCGTCATTCGCGGGTCGCTCTAGAGCATCAGCGTCTTTCTCTTCTCGCTGTCCTGGAGCGAACGGTTCACCCTCGGTAGTGGACCGTCGGAACGCTGCCCTTCCCCGCCACTCCTCGACGTGATCTTCGAAGAGTTGAGCAAGGCCTCGAACGTCCATAGCGGCAGCATCACCGATCCTCACGTGGTGCTCGCGCCGCAGTTGCGACCCGGTGGTTTCGCGGCTGTGCCCCCGACAGGCACGCTGCAGGTACAGCAGCGTCGCGCGCCCCTCGGCCTCGCTGATCGAACGCGTGGACGGGACGTCCGCTCTCGTCGCCGCAGGGCGTGAAGATCACGAGCGGGACGACGGATGTCACTGAACGATTCAGTCCGGGCAGCTATATGACGCTCACCGGTTCCGAAGCCCTCAACCGTCCGCCCTTCGACGTGCTTGCCGCGGGACGCGTGATCTCGCCGGCGGACAGGGTTCCGATTGAAGAGAGCACTTCCTGACCCACGCAAGATCACAGCAGATCGTCATCCGCTACGGCGTGATATCGGTCGAGGGCGAGGGACAGCCCGTGGGACTCGCTGCGGCGTCGGCGCTCGTCATTGCGGCAGGCAACCTGCCGGCGCTGAGCGACACCGCGGCGCTCGTCACTGCGAAGCAGGAAGAGTGGACGGCGACGAGTACGACCCAGACGTTTGCGAGCGCCTCCGCGGCGCATCAGTTCGTCCGCTACAACAAGGGCGTCGCGCAGGCGGCCGCGGATGCAGCCGCGCCTCTCGATCTTGCCGGGAGTCCTGGCATGAGGACCTTCTACTCCCGCTACGAGAAGGCGCTGCGGAAGACGGCGACGACGGAGGTGAGCGGACGGCTGCCGGGGACGACGGATGTCGCGATCGAAGACTTCGCGAGCCCTCCAGCCACGAAGACGCCGAAGGCGAATTACGAGCTGTTTGGCCCGGGCGACGTGCAGCGACTGGCGGCAGGCGCGATCACCGGCGCTTTCCGGCGCCGAACTCGAGCGACGCCGAAGTCACGAAGGACGGCGCTGATCGAATTCGCCGCGGCCGACCTGCCCTGGCGTTACACACCAAAGATCGCCGACAGCACGGGGCTTCGCCCATGGATCGTGCTGGTCGTCGGTCAGCGCGTTGCCGGCGACATCATCCTGCGACGCGACGGGCGCGTGACGCTCGGTCTCATCGCGCAGAACAATCACAAGCTTGCCGACTCGGCGCAGTGGGCGCACGTGCAGCAGGTCGTGGACCATGGCGATATCGGAAGGATCATCGCCCCGCCGCGCCAGGCGTCAGGCCTTGCGGCCGGCAACCTCGACTACATCGACAACACAGAGTACATCGCGTGCCTCGTGCCCGCGTTCAAAACGGACGGCACGGAGAACTGGAACGGCACCCAGCCGGTCACGTGCGATCTGTACGACTGGTGGATCTTCAGGACCGGACCGAAGGGCGACTTCCGCGATCTCGCCGCGAAGCTGCGCAAGGCCGACCTCGACGCCATCCTGCAGAACAGCGGGAGGCCGTTCGGCCGCGCCGAGGTGCAGTACAAGCATCGCGGGCCTTCGGCGAAGATGACGCTGCTCCAGACAGCAGGCGCGCTGAAGCTGCCGCCGGAGGGCGTGAATCCCGATCCGGCCGAGAAGCCGGTGGACCAGCCGGTCGCGAAGGAAGTGACGGCGCTCACGGTACGCATCCCGACACCGGACGGCCGCGGAGTGATCACGGCGCCGCGCTACCACGCTCCGTTCGCTGACGCGAATGCTGTTGGCGATCCTGCAGGAGGCGGCTGGATCGATCAGATGCAGTCCGACCCGCGCCTGCGTGGCGCGGCGGGGCTCGGCGCCTGGAACGCGATCGCCTGGCAAGACAAGATCGCCGACGCCGCCGCAAGCAAGGTGGGCGACCTGGCGATCGCACGCGATCGCATCAATCACGTGGCGTTTGGCGTCGAACTCAGTCGATCGCTCTGGCGCCGGCGTCTACCTGCGGATCCGGTCGATCGACTTGCCGTCCTGGCACCTGCACTTGCGAGACTCGTGACCACGACCCGCGAGCCGGTGCTCGACGCGATCGCGGGACGAACGCCCGGCCTCACGCGCGCGCTCTTCTCGTCGGCCGCGCGTCGCGTGCTGCGCCCGGGTCCGGCGCGCACGGCACTCACCTCAGAGGGATCCGCACCATTCGGCAAAGTGCTCAGGATCGCGAACACATGCGAAGCGCGCAAGGATGCCGCGAGGATTCATCAGGGCGATGCGGATCCTCAGGAGTTGCTGAAGCGCGCGATCCATGAGGCCGCGGGCGACGACCGCGCATTGGCCGACGCGATCCTCAACGCGCTCGGCCAGAACCCGAGCCCCGGCCGCGTGTCCGCCGCGCTGAGAGCGCTGGCGCCTGATGACACGGGACGTCCCAATCGTGATGCGATCGCGCAATTCCTGGACAGCCGTTCCGCACCAGACGTCGATCGCACGATGGTCGAATGGCCCGCTTGGATGAACGAGCATGGCCGACCGCAGCCTTGCAGACCGATTCCACTCGAAGAGCTCGCGAAGGTTGTCGCCGACGCCATCGATCCGACGGTCGCGCGTCCGCCCGTCGTCGAACGTGTGATCTCCACGCTGCCCGGCATCACGCACATCGGCCCTGTCGAGATCGAACCCGAACTCGACCTGCCGCTCTGGAGTTTCCTGTCCGACAACTCGCCGGACTGGATGCTCCCCGGCGCCGGCGATCTCGAGGACGGCGACGTGGTCGGTCTCTCGACGAATCCCGCGTTCGTCGAATCGCTGCTCGTCGGCGCGAATCATCAGACGACGGCGGAGCTGCGGTGGCGGAATGTGCCGCTCACCACACGCTGGTCGCCGCTGCGGAAATTCTGGCAGCGCGCCGGCGGCGAGTACGACGTGCTGCCGATCAAGGCCTGGCCCGAAGCGTCTGCGCTCGGCAGTAAAGATCTCGTGCCGGACGCACGCGACGCCGAAGCGGTCGTTGTGTTCAAGACGTCACTGTTCAAGAGGTACCCGGCGACGGTCGTGTATCTCCATCTGTCAGAGAACGACTGGGATGCGCCTGAACCGGGCGACGACCTCGAAGCCGGGAAGATTCTTCCGACCTTCACCGGAACGATCGGCAAGGACATCACCTTCTTCGGCTTCCCGGTCACTCCGGAGAAGCTGAAGACGCACTGGGTCGTCCTCGAAGAACCGCCGGCCGGCTATCGCTTCTATCAGGCAGCAAAGGTGGCGCCAAAGGTTCCGCCAGACTCGCAGGCGCCAGCGGCGAGCTCGTCGAACTTCGCCTATCAGCGGTTTGCGCTGCCGGTGCGAGTGCTGATCGGCCCGCTGCTTGAGGACCAGCCGTGAGCACGGTCGAAGTCCTCGCTCCGCTCCGCCTCGAAACACGGTTCGTGTCGCCGGCCGACCGCACCGACGGCGTAAACCAATGGATGCTGCGGCTCCGCGTCTACCCGGACGAGTTCTCGATCCGCCGCACGGTGCCGCCGCCATCGCTTGAGGAACTCGATCGACTTGAGGAATCGATCGAGAAGATGTCCGGTGCGCTGTCGCTTGACGAGGCGGATGCGTTCGCATCATTCGCGGGAGCGGTCGGCGCGTCGCGCGCGCTCGCGCTGTGGCGGACCTGCGTGAGGACCGACGCCCTTGGCCAGCGGTCTGTCGATCGCACGGGCGAGGCATCGCACAAGAACTTCGCCGTGCATGGCCCCGCCGGACTGCCTGAGACGCTCGAGGTGTGGTTCGTCCACACGAGCGGCACACGCGAGCTGGTGACCACGCTGACGCCGAACCTCGTCGAGATCGGCAAAGACCTCGACGTCGAGCCGCTGTTCGCGGGCAGCACGGCACTTCCGGCCGGCACGCTTCCCGAGACCTGGTGGCTGTCGTACAGGCGCGCGAAAGATCTGCAGCTCGCGGTGGATATCGACATCGGCATGGTTCCTCCCACGCTCGAAGCCCTCGTCGTCCTCGGCATCGGCGAAGAAGACGCGGCCGATGTCGTCGATGCGCACAACGCCGGCGGTCGCATGGGCGTCCTCGCGCCAGGCACGCCGACGAACACGGTCGCAGGTGAACCGACAACGGACTTCGGCGAGAAGGCGGACACGATCGCACCGCTCCTGACCATCAACCCTGGCGATCAGATGTCCACAGTGAGCGTCCTCACCGGCCTGACCGGACGTCTGCCAGTGACGACGCTGCCGATGCTTGGCGGCGAACTCGACTACCGCGCGCCTTCCGCGCTCGCGGTCGAAGGTTTGTGGCCGGTTCTATGGGGCCGTGTGCTGCGGGACGTCATCGGCATCGGCGAGACCGAAGTCACGCTCGCGCGCTGGGCCAGGCGGCATCTCGCCGTTGAAGGTCCCCGTCCGGCGTTCCGCGTCGGCGAGCAGCCCTACGGGCTGCTGCCGACGACGTCGTTCAACGCATGGGTCGATGCCCCGTCCGACGATCTCGCGCCGATCGAGGCGCGCATCCGCGAGTGGGCGCTCCCCTGGCGGGCGAAGGCGGCCGAAGCGGCACGTATCGCGCGCGGACGCGTGCACGGCGCGGACCCGGAAGGACTTGTCGACGCGCTCGGCGTGCATGCACCCACCCGTTACTGGAATGCGCGCGCGACCGCGGACCTGTACGACCTGCAGGCGCTGCGGATAACGCTCGGCATGCAGCCCCTCGACACGAGCTGGGACAACACGACGGCGCGCGTGCTGCGCGGCGTCGCATCTCCCGTCGCGCCCATTGGGCGCGCGCCTGGCGAAGTGCCGCTCCCGGGACCGCCGCATGACGAGATGGAACACGTCACGCTGCTGAAGGAATTGCCGCTGATGGAGCCGGAGCGGTTGCTCGAGATTGGGCGCAGGAAGCTCGGGCTCGTCGGTCACTTGGTGCGCGAGTCGCTCATCAACGCGCGCGCCATCATCGGCGAGGCGGCCATTCGCCTCGCCGGCGGACAGGCTATCGCCGTCGCGCGGCCGCTGACATGGTCCGACGACACCGCGTATCGCCAGCTGATCGTCGCTGGAAAGAACCAGGCGGTGGCAGACCTGCGCAACGGTCCGGATCCGAACGGCGTGCTCCTCGCGACGCGATTCGAGGAGGTGCAGAAGGCGCTGCGGGAGATCGCTGACTTGTGGGAACAGATGTCCACCACGCTTTTTCGTAGCGTGCTCGCGGCGCTCGACACCGCCGCGTTCCGCGTCGATCCCTGGCTGACCGGCATCGCCGAGCGTCGTCTGCAGCGGATGATTGCCACAGAAGCACCGTTCAAGCTCGGCGCCTATGGATGGGTCGACTCGCCAACGCCCTACACGGGTGCGGACGGTGGGCCGCTCGCGCCAGGACCGACGCGCGCAGGTCTGCTGCATGCGCCATCATCCGCGCAAGCGCTGACGGCCGCGCTGTTGCGCGACGCCGCGGTGCGATATCCCGGCGACACGCGCTGGAAGCTAAATCTGAACTCCGCGAAGGTCCGCGCAGCGCTGGCGCTCGCAGAGCGTGTGCGCCTGGGGCTCCATCCGTACGAGGCGCTGGGTCTCGAGGTCGAGAAGATCGTCGGCGACTGGGACGCGGTTCGCGTGCTCCGCAAGACGTATGCGCTGGCCGCCGATCAGCAGGAGCGTCGGGTCTGCGATGGCCAGAAAGTCCTGCAGGCGGCACGAGAGGGCACGCTCCCTGCGGATCCCGCTCTGCGACCGACGCTCGCGACGGAACTCGCAGTGCTCGACGAGGTCCTCGATACGTACGCCGATCTACTGGTCACCGACGGTATCTACGCGCTCGTCACGGGCCGCGCCGATCTCGCGAACGCCGCCATGGAAGCCGCCGCCGGACTGGGCGCGCCGCCGGAGCTGCGCGCCATCCGCACACCGCGCGAGGCGACGACGGTCCGCGTGAGCGCATGGGTCGCTGCTCGACGACGCGACCGCTTCGGGTGGCGTCGGCGCCGACCCGGCGCGCGTCGCGGATCCGGCCTTTGCGGCCGCGGTGGATGCGGAACTCAGCGCGGGGGCGTTCGAATCGGCGGACGACGACGCACGCGACCGGCGTTCGCGGTTTGCCAGCGTCCTCGGCGGCGCGGAGAGCGACGCACCCGTGCCGACCTTGACAGGCGGCGCGTACGAAGGACTGCCGCCTTCCGCGGATGCCGACCTGCGTCATGCGATCGCCGGCAACCTGCACCTGCGCCTCACCGACGTCGTCTATCTCGCGCAGACCGCGCACGACACGCTGGCGGCGCTCGATCCGGACGACGCGACCGCCGAAGCGACGATCGCTGTCGCGGCCGCGCGATGGCGAATCGATCTCGAACAGGTCGCCTCGTCCGACCCGGAATCCGAAGACGCGTCAACCGCGGACCGGCACACGGCACTCGTCAGCGCGCTGAACGACCGCATCGCTGCGGCGGAACCAGTCGTAACCGCGGGCACGGGCGGTGCCATGCCTTCAGATGAAGTCATCAACGGACTGAAGCGCGCCATCCGCTCTGTCGTCGGCAGATCTGAACTCCCGGTGCTCCCGGTCGTCCCGCAGTCGCTCCTGCCGACGCTGCGCGCATACGCGGATCTCGATCGCGCATGGCTCGAGATCGTAGCCGCGGTGCGCCCGCGTCTCGCGCCGCTCGAAGCGCGTCAGCTCGATCGATCGCAGACCATCTGGCCGGGCGCGGTGGCAGCGCCGAACGCGTCGACCGATCCCTGGCAGTCGAAGGGTGCGGTCGTTGTCGCCTACGGCCCTGGCGTGGACGCGTCCGGAGCATCGGTGGCAATTGCCGCGATCGACGCGTGGAGCGATTCGATTCCGAGTCGCAAACACGACACGTTCGCGGCGTTCGGATTCAACGCCCCGAAGTCGCGCGCGCCACAGGCCGTGCTCGTCGCCGTCCCTCCGGACATCTCGCAGCGTCTCGACAACGCAGGACTGCTCGACGTGATCCTCGAGACGCGCGAGCTGGCGCACGCACGCGCTCCGCGTCAGGCGGCGGAGCCGACGCTGCCGCATCCGACGTCGACCGCGCTTGTGAGCGCGGAGGCGCCGCGGAACTTCCTCGATGGGTGGCCCGCATGAGCAGCCCGCTCTACTTGATGCTCGAACCAGGCCGCACCGACAGCGACGAAGGCCTGCGCGCACGCGTCGCCGATCCGCTCTGGTTCATCACGCGCCAGTGGCAACTCGGCGAACTGCAGGGCGAAGACGCTTCGTCACCGGTCGTCGTCTCGTCGGCGCCGAAGCACGTGCCGATCTCGTACGACCGCGCGCGGCCGGATCTCGATCCGTCAGTCGTCCCCGGCGAAGCGCTGCTCGAAGCCGAGCCTGGCGGATGGTGGACCATCGGCCGCCGTGTGCGCCTTGGCCGCGCTGCGGAGCCGCTGCTCGATGAAGCAGCGCGCGCACGCCACCGAATGGGACGCCTGCCTGCGCCATACGAGGATCTCGCGGACGCCGTCGATGGACGCGCGGTCTTCGCGTCGGGCCTTCTCGCGGGCAATGCGATCTGGTCCGAAGTGCCCTCCCCCGCGCCCGATCGCTGGTCCACATCTGAACTCGACTACAGCGCGTCGTTCGAAGCCGGTGGCACCGGACTGCGCGCGAACAACCACGCGGGCGGCGACGTGGACTGGTTCACGGTGGACGCCGAGCAGAAGCCGATCGTGATCACGCGCGCGGCGCCCGCCACCCAGCGCCGCGAGGTGATCCCCGGGCGGCTCGATTATCCGGGCGCACCGCATCCGCGCTGGTGGCAACTCGAAGATCGCGAAGTGGACATCGGCGGCTTCTCGCCCGACCGATCGCACTTCGCCACCATGCTGCTGCTCGATGTCGCGCTCGAGCATGCAGACGACTGGTTCTCGTTTCCGGTGCCGCGTCCGCTCGACGGCAACCAGCCATCGAGCGGCGTGCTTGTCACGCTCGAAGGCGTGACGGTCCGCGACAGCTTCGACGAGGTGTGGTCGCTGAACGCGCCGCCCGCAAGCGGCGCCGACGCGTGGTCGCTGTTCCACTCGAAGGGCCTCGCCGAATCGCAGCTGCTCATCTGGCCTGTCGCCGTCGCGCCGCATGTCGGTCCGGTCCTCGACGAGATCCTGATCGGCGTGGACGAAGACGCCAACCTCGCGTGGGCCGTCGAACTGCGCGCGGACGGCATGCAGATGCTGAAGGACGCGGAGACAGCCACGGCGATCGCGGAGACGACACGCACCGGCACGCGCGTGTTCCGCTACCTGCCGTCTACGACGCTGCCGAATGGATGGCATCCGTATGAGCGCGTCCGCGTTGACGATCCGCTGCCGACTGGCGGAGGGCCAGGGACGAAGGAGACGAATCCGGGATCGGGTGATGGACGCTCGGGCCACTGGCGTCAGGCAGTGCTCGCCGATCTCACCGGTGAGTATCCGCGCTTCCGTCCAGGTCCCGTGTCGCGTCTCATTGGCGGACCGAGCGGATCGGGGCTCGGTCGCGGACATCAGCTTGCGTCGACCGCTATTCCAAGCAACGGCGTGATGCTGCGGCGTCGCGCGATGCTCGCGCGCGACACCAACGGCCGTCCCGTGCTCTGGGTCGAGCGCAGCACGGCGCCTGTCTCGGGACCGCCAGTTTCGCATCTGCGCTTCGACGTGCTCGCCGAAGCGCCGAAAGACGGAGGCCAGTGACATGGCCCACGTCGACCTGCAGCTGATCGACGGACTTGGCCTCCCCTACGCGCCGGTGGCGGAGGCCGGGTTCCTCGATCCGTGGCTCGATCCGGTCTTCGACATCGCGTGGCAGGGATTTGTCGCGCTCTTTCCGGGACAGACGCTGCTGCCGCTGTTCGACGAACTGCCGGTCGAACAACTCGCGGATCTCGTGGACAGTGTGCGCCTGAATGGCAACGAGCCGCCCGATCCGTTCGTCTGGTACACGATGCTGTGCGACGACGCTGACGCGGCAGCGATGGTGTCGGCGCTCCTCGCGCTGCCGATGGTCGTCTGGGCAGGGAAACGTCCGCGGATGTACCCGGCGGGGTTTGTCTGGTCCGGCACCAATCCGCAAACGGCGTTCGAGCAGACGTTTCAGACGCTGCTGGCGCCTTTCGGGGTGGACGCCGAATATGCATGGCGGGTTCCTGGCGGCGCCGGTGACGGCGTGCGTGTGTGTGATGTCGAAGACGGATGGCGGCTCGATCATGAGGAGCTGCTCACCGCGGACATCACCAAGCGCTCAGTGTTCGGCTCAAACACGCAGGACGAGATCAACCATGGCACGGCGGTCGCCAGCATCATCGTCGCTGCCGACAACGGGCTGGGCCTGGTCGGGATCGTTCCGAATGCCTCCCTCGATCTCGTCTCGTCGATCCGGCAGGACGGCGAGCAGCACACGGCCAATGCGATCAAGGTCGCCGCCTCTAAGCTCCAGGCCGGCGATGTCCTGCTGATCGAGCTTGCGGCCAATTTCTTCGATCGGCCCGACAAACCGGACGGCACGCCCGACGGCCGGCCAGACATCCTCGTCGAGTTCGAACCGGCCATCCAGCTGCAGATCGCGCTCGCGGTGGGGCGCGGCATCACGGTGATCGAACCGGCCGGCAACGGACGCGTGAATCTCGATCAGTTCCCGTTCCTGGCCCACACCCGACCCGAGTCGCCGACGTTTTCCGGCGCCATCGTCGTAGGTGGGGCGCGGGACCACTGGCGTCCGAGGGGCGAATGGACGCGCGCCTCGTCGTTCGGCAGCCGCGTGGATTGCTTTGCGGCCGCAGCGTTCGTCGATTCGGCGTGGGGCACCGGCACGAGCACCTATTTCGACTTCAGCGGCACCTCCAGCGCCTCGGCCATCATCGCGGGTGCCGCCGCGTCGCTGCAGGGCATGATGAAGGCAGCTGGCCGCGGTGTGCTGGCGCCGGCCGATATCCGGCGCCTGTTCAAGAGCGCAACGCTCGGCACGCTATCGCTGAACGCTCCCTTCGACAAGATCGGAACGATGCCCGACCTGCGCCGGATCACCAAGGCGCTGGGGCTGGCGCGCATCATTCCTGTCGCGGCCGCGACGATCGGCGGCGATGCGGTGATCCTGGTGCATCTCGACTCGAACAACCGCATGGTGCGGCGTCACTTCACGTTCTTCACCGGCTGGGGGCAGCCGGTGCCGACGCCGACGGCGGACGGATCCCAGTCGGTGCACGACATCTACATGCTGACGGGGGCGCAGCCGGCCGTGCTCTCGCACGAGGAGTGGGATCCGGTCCCTCGCGTCGTGCACGATGCCTTCTTCAACGGCACGCGCGGCGTGCATCACATGTGGTGGGACTCGGCGAATCAGGCCGGCAACGTGATCGACGAGATCGCGCCGCGCACGTCGTCAGCCCAGGGGCAGGCGGTCGCCGCGGTGCGTGCCGGCGACAACCTCTTCGTGGTGGCCGCCATCAGTCCGTTCGCAAAGCTCGTCGTCATCCCGCGCGATCCGAAGAACATGCACGCTGATACGGGCGCGTTCATCGAACTCGACGCGGTGGCGAACTACCGCCGGCTCTTCGGACCGGCAATGGTCAGCCGAAAGACCAACATCGTTGATCTGGTTGCGATTGAAGATGGGGGCTCGCTGAACTGGTACTCAGTCGCCTTCACCGAGGTCGGGCCGCTCTTTTCGGGTCCAGTGTCGAGCGCCTCGTCGCTGGCATTCGATCCCGGCGCACGGCCAGCGCTCATCTCCGTTGGCGACCAGCTGCTGGCGGCGGGGATTGCAGACGATGGGTTTCTGCGGGTGGTATCGATCGACCCGATCGCAGGGACGATGGAACTGCCGGTGGTGGTGGATTCGGTGCTGTATCTGCCGAGATCCGGCCCGACCGCGCTCGGGCTCACCGCACAGAACATCGTCGTGATGGTCGTGGACTATCAGAATGTCGTACGGGCAGCGACGCGTCCGATCGCCGGCGGCGCCTGGACGCCGCTGCTCCCGCTGTTGTCGCCAGTCGCGATCAGCCCGTTCGGTGGTGCGACGCTCGTCTCGATCGATCTCGGCATCATGGCGCTCGCCGTCAGTTCCGACGGCGTCGTCTGTTCGGCGCTGTCGATGGACGGCATCCTCTGGTCCTGGATGACACCGCTGCCCTGAACGCTTTCAGCGATTGACGACGCTGAGGATGTTGGCGTAGGGATCCTCGCACCAGGCGATCCTCATGTGCCCGGAGACGTGAAAGTCCGCCGACCGATCCACACCGATTGGGTTCTGTCCGGGAGCAATCGGCGATACTGCTATCCGCTGACGGTCACCGACTTTGCGAGTCGGTATCTCCACTGTGGCTCGCCAATATCCCGTCCGGTCGAAAACCATAGACGTCGCCGTCGCCGCTCGATCTGCCGGCGAATCAGCTTGGGCCAGATTGGCGAAAGCGGGCATGAGAGCATGGAGCGCCATGCGGTGACGTGCGACGTTCGGCAGACGTTGATTTATTGATTTCTTCGGCCCTGGAACCCCCAGAAACGTGCAGACGGATTCCGCTGAAATTCGTCAAGTGCCTTCGCACGAGGTAGTTGCGAGTATTCAGTCGAGGCGGAATAGCCCTTTTTCCACCGGGTCAGCTTCGATTAATCCAAGATATCAAACGGGGTCGCTTCGCAACCACCATTGTCTGCAGTTTTGGCGCGTCCCTGCCTGAGCCGAACGTGAGGACCGACTGCCCTTTCGAACGACTGCCATCCTAATCGCTGTGCGACGTGATCGACTCGTTGTTTTCACGTTCTGATCGTGACGCGACGATGTGCGACGCGAAACAAGCGCGCGAGTGCCTACGTAACTAAGATAACGGTCACGGTGCGCGCCGACGCAGATCGCTTTACATGACAAAGCCAAGACCATCGCAGCTGATCCTATGGAACGACGCCCTTCACCAGCCGCCCGTCTGCTGATCAGTCTCAACGCCCTGCGACGCGACCTCACGCACGCGGCTCGGTCACTCAGAAAAGATCGCGGCTTCGCGCTCGTGTGCGTCGTCTCGCTCGGCATTGGCATGGGCGGCTTTGTCGCGTTGGCGACGTTCGGCCGCGCCCTCGGCGCCCCGGCGCGCGGCATCGACACCAACGGCCTCGCCGAAGTGCTCGTGCTCCCGCACGGCCCGCTCCGCGCCCAAGCCGGCCAATGGGCGCTTGACGAGTGGTCCTATCCGGACTTCCAGGTGTTGCGCGAGGCTGACAGCGGGATGGCGATCACCGGGTGGAGCTCGGGTTTCGGCGAGATCGGCGACAAGCCTGCGGACAATGAGACCACGCTGCCCCGCGTGCCGACGCTGTACGTCTCGGCCAACTACTTCAGCACCTTCGGCGTCTCGCTCGCGCGCGGCGCCGGCTTCGATCCCGCGATCGATGACTCACCGTCGGCCGAGCCCCGGGTGATCTTGAGCGACGACTTCTGGCGCAGTCGCGCGTCGTCCGATCCGGATATCGTCGGCAAGACGGTGACCATCGACGGGGTCCCGCACACGGTCCTGGGCGTCGCACGAGAGGATTTTCGCGGCCACTTCCACTTCTTCAATTCGCCAAGCTCCCTGCTGTTCCTGCCGCTCGAACGGCATCCGCGCCTGCGTGAGCAGCCGAACCTGCGGCTCGACAGAACCGCCGACTGGGTGGGCGTTTACGGACGCCTCGCCGCGGGCGTCGATATGGCGGCGGCCAATGGCCGCGTGTCGGCGCTGATGTCCGACCTCGCACAACGATACCCCGCAACGAACCAGTACAAGGGCGCGACGGTTGAACCCTACGCATCGTTGGGCGCGGCTGACCGACCGCAGTCACATCTTGTGTTGATGACGCTGCTCGGCCTGGCGGGCACTGTGCTGTTCATCGTGTGCCTCAACATCTCCGGGATGATGCTGGTGCGCGGCACCACGCGCGAGCGTGAGCTGAGCATTCGTGCCGCGGTCGGCGCCGACCGGCGACACCTGATTCAGCATCTGTTCTTCGAAGCGTTGCTGCTCGCCTTCGTGGCCGGCGCGATCAGCGCGTTCGTCCTGTTCGGCATTCCCGCCGTCGTCGGCTGGTATCTCGGCTTCCCCGTGCCGCAGGAGATCGACTTCGACACCGTGAGCATCGCAACTGCGGCGGGGTTGTGCCTGATCGCCAGCCTCATGTTCGGACTGCTGCCCGCCATCCGTTTCAGCCGGCCCGATCTGGTGCCCGCACTGAAAGAGGATACCGGTGGGGGCGGCCGTAAGACCATTCGCGTGCACCGCGTCGCCGCGATGGTGCAGATCGGTGTCGCCATCCCATTTCTCGTGATCGCAGGAGTGATGATCGATCGGACGCGCACCGCTGATTTCGGCTTCCCCACCGACGGACTCGCCGCGGCACGCCTGCCCGCACCGTCGGGCACCGGCCGCGAGGCCGACTTCTCGATCCGTCGCGTGCGCGACAACCTGCAGCAGACCAGCGGCGTACGCTCTGTGGCGATCGCCGACGGCATGCCCATTGATTTCGATTACAGGGAATTTCGCATCGGACGCACGGGCGGAGCGGACTTCGTCACCGCGCACGTCACGCGCGTCGGCGAGAACTTTCTCGGGACGGTCGGCGCACCGCTCCTCCGCGGTCGAACGATCACCGCCGAGGATCGCGTGATGGCCTCGCCCGTCGCGGTGATTTCAGCACCGCTCGCCGAGCTGCTCTTCCCCGGCATGGAGGCTATTGGGCAGCAGGTGACGGTCACACTCGAAGAAAATCGGGAGGAGGCGTTCACTGTGGTCGGCGTCAGTGGCGACTTTGCGACCTCACAGGTGACCACCCTCCGGCCGCAGATTCTCTTGCCCTTGCCCGAGGTGTTCCCCGCGTCCGTCTATCTCATTGCCCGCGGCGCGCCGGGAGATGAACCGCAATTGAAAGCGGCGCTCGAAGGCGCGCTCCGTGATCTGGGCGTCGAGCCACTGCAAGGCGTCGCGTTCGCGGGCGTCGTCACGGGACAGGACCTCGTGCAGAAAAGCCTTGGCGATCTCGTGTCAGAGGGCACCGCTGTAGGGATTGCCGGCGGCCTCGTGCTGGTCCTCGCTGCGCTTGGCATCGTCGGGGTGGTCAGCTTCATGGTCGCGACGCGGACACGCGAGCTCGCCGTGCGTATGGCGCTTGGCTCCACGCGGTGGCGTGTGTTCGGGCTCATACTGAAGGACATCGTTCGCCTCGTGATTCCGGGCGTGGTCGGCGGTCTCGTGCTCGCCTCGCTCCTCATCCGCACGATGGAAGACGTCATGGGAACACCGCTGACGCTCGGCCCCGATCCGCTCGGTGTGATGGAGCCGGTGATCTACATGGGCGCGGCGACGATCGCGGTGTGCGCCGCAATAGTCGCGGGCCTCCCGGCTGCACGTCGCGCGACGTCAGTGCCGCCAATGGTCGCGATACGCGCGGAGTAGCGAGCCGTCACCTCCCGGGCAGCGTCTCGCCACAGCGCAGTGCGAGGCGGAATAGCCCTTCTTCCAGCGGATCAGCTTGGATTAAGTTCAAAAATCAAACGGGCCAACTGGCCCTGCTGCCGCCAAGACCTGGCTACATGCGGCTCGTCAAGGATCGAATCACACGTATGGTCTGTGGGAACGACTTTCGCGAGTTGGAACGGAATCACGGGCTGGCTGAAGGCGCTCCAGCACTTGAGGTCGGCTGCCTGGGTCCGACCATCCTCAACCCGGCTCGACGGTGTCGAGATCAGCGGAATCGGTGTCCAATGGCAACAGGCCATGCGGACCACCGTTCTGGCAATCGGGCTCCTCATTGCGGCCCGCGGACTTCGACGGTGGTCGATGGCTGGCCGGCACCCACCGCGTTCAGGCCCCGGACCTGAACATAGTAATGCCGGGGGCACGCCGGTCGCGACATACGACGGCTGGTCGGAGCCTAGCCGAGCGGTCGAGAATCGAAGGTCGTCGGGGCGCTGCCGGCTTCGATGAGGTAGTCGGTCGGATCGGCTGGTGGGCGGCACCGTCGCTCAGGGTGACCTCATCTCCCGCAACTGCCGCCGTGAGGAGGTCAGGGCGAGAGGCGCTCGAGCACGAGCACGTTGGACATCAAGGGATACCCGATGAAGCCGACCGGGACCTCCGCGAGCACGGTCCGCGACATCACGTCCAGCGGCGCGGCCGTTGCGGTCTGACAGTCCCGAAGGACTGCGGGAAGCTCGCGTAGCAGGATGGCCCGTGTCCCATTCGGAGGTGAATGCCACCTTGGTCACGCGGTCGACCGGCCAGCTCCCACGACCGCGGCCGTGGCGCTGTCGATCACGTGCGGCGTGAGGCCGACGCCGACGCCGCCGACGACAATGCGATCGCCGCCTGGGGCGGGAACGGCCCAGAACAAATCCATTCCGGCAATCGGCGTCGGCGCGTTCGCCACCCTGCTGCCGGTCGCGATGTCATATACCGACATCTCCAGGATGGACCCCGGAAGCGGTCCCGCGTGGTCGAGGGTGAACAAGCGATACCCTGCCACGACGTGCATCTCCAGGGGGTCGTGCGAGCGTGCACCGGCGGCGTTCAGCCAACGTCGGGCGTCGAGTACGCGCAGCGAACTGAAGCACGCGGCGTAGACCTCGGTCCCGTCCTGGGCCACCGCGAGCGCATAGGCGTGATTCTGCGTCTCGCAGACCGGCACGCGCCGGAGGCCGGTGACATCCAGCCTTCCGACGTCACCGTTCCCGAACGCACCGAACACCGTCGCGCCGCGCGGATCGGCCACGACCTGGGCGATGTCGCTGCGATCACGCCGGTTGCGCCGGTCAGCAGATCCCTGTAGACGAGGGGAAGCGAGCTAATCCCGATCGTGACCGGAAGGCGCTCCGAGGGTGCGACGATGTAGCGTCCGTCTCCGGTCGAGATCGTCCGCTGCAGCTGGCGCGGATAGTCGCCGTCGACGCCGGTCGGTACCTGCGCCCGGGTCACACCAGTGTCCAGGTCGATGAAGAGGTCGCGAAGGCTCGCCAGCGGCGCCGGCGATTGTGCCGTGGGCTGCACGGCCGTCACGACGACCGTTGTCTGTGCGGCGAGGTGGGCGCCTCCGAGCGCGAGGAGGAGGACACCCAAGCCCAGACCCTGTCTCCTCATGCGCCCTCCGAGCCGAAGAGCCGTGCGAAGTTCCCCGAAGATCTCCGACTGCACGCGTGGCGATTAGCATAATGCTGGTCCTCTCATGAACACGGACAAAGCCGTGAGCAGGAGCTTCACCCACAGCAGAAAGTTTGAGGTGGATCGCCACGGACGTGGATAAGTAATGGGCACCATGTTCGCTCCGGCTAGAGGTTCCTCAGGCACCGCGGGCGATTGGCGTCCGCCCCGCTTTGGCATCGCCCATCAGGAGGACCCGGGTCGTGTCCAGTCGAAGACGCACGACCAGGCTGTTTTCTGGAGAGAGCCTCCCGTGCTTCGAGAGATTCACGCCACAGCGGGTGTCCCTGGATCATGGTCGTGCAGCACACCCGCGGCACCACGTCATATCACCGTGTGCCAGGTGCCCGCCGAGAGCGGACGCTGACACTCGTCGGGCCGGTTTCAAGGAACTGTTACCAACTGGGCCGGCGTGCTCGGGCCCGAGCCGCAGGGGTTGATCGCAGCGCGCTCAACCAGTAGTCTCCCGGGCCCACGACGCCGTTCAACGTCCGACCGATCCACCGGGAAGGCTTCAGTGACCGCACCCTCCACGGTTACGAGATAAGCCGTTGCGCGCCCGCTCGTCGGCGGCTCCCACACCACGAACACACGATCGAGGATTCGATTATGCGAGGAACCGGCTCGGCTCCAGCGGGACACCCGAGCACGGTCCGGGCACGGTGATGGTGAGAGGCGTCGATGCTGCGCTCACATCCGTGCATTGGCTGACCGCAGGCGCAGAATGTAGATCCCAGGCGCGACACCGGTAGCCGCGAATGTCTCGCCAGGTCCAGCCGGAGCGTCCCGGTGAAGGGTCCGCTGACGTCGAGCAGCGCCTGCTCTGGCGCGCCACCGCCATAGGTATTCCTCCAGGAGAGTGCCACCGAGGTTCCCTGCACGACCGCGGTGAGATCGGCTGGCGCCGTCGGCGGCTCCGGGATCCCGACGAAGATGCGGATCTCGTTCGACGCCGCACTCACCTCCCCGCCATTGAGGCGTGCATCCGGATGTAGAAGGCTCCCGTCGGAGCGGTAAGCGTGTAGATCGTCGCTACGCCCGTGCGGATCGATCGCTCATACGGGCGCGTCCGCGGGCGGAATTGGGCGTTCTCTGCACGGCACTCAGGTTGGCTGTTCGCGTAGCTGCCACGAAGGGCACAGTGACCTGGTTGCCCAACCTGTCAGACCTAGCGCTCCGACGGCGCATGCCAAAAAGAAGTGTTTTCGGAACATTCGGGCGTCAGCGGGTCGATCTATCCTGCGGCGTTGATCGTTACTCACGCGCCGCTTCGCCGCAGCGAATCCGTCGGCCGCTGTTTGACTTTAGCCGTCATCGGGTCTCTCCGGGGCGGTTTCCTCCACCTGACGCGAGTAGGCCAGATACGACCTGGCCTCGCTCCGTGATCTCCAAATGGTTGTGGACGTCGTCGCCCGCGGCAAACAGCGAGCGGATGCCTCGACCTGGCCGTCGCGCAATGAGTCCAAGCGACAACAGTCGGCGCAGTTCCGCCTCGAACGCGTCCGACCTGTTGAAGAGAAATGGTTCAGGCAGATTCCAGTTTCTTCAGATGCGTCAGCTCGTACTCCGTCGCGAAACTCTGAAGCAGAAACCTCAAGTATGCCGTCGATGTCGGCGCGCTGGCGTGCCTGTTCGTCCTGCACCGCACGGACTTGCGTCGTGACGCGAGCTTCAGAAAAACCGAGAGCGCGAATCCTCTCGCGGATGCTGTCGCACGCCGCTCCGACAGCGGCCATGTGGTTGCCGTCGCCCCGAGGCCAATCGTACGGGGCCGTCGTGAGGCCGGCCAGGTCGCTGGGAATCTTGATGCTGTCCCCCTGCGGACGGACCACGAACGTTCGCTCGCGACCCAGGCGTCCCATGAACAGACCCAGCTCGAACAGCGCGTTGTCACGCGGGCTGAGAATCGTATGGTCGCGACTCGTGACCAGGTCATCCGGCGTGAGCACAACGGCTGCAAAGTCGAAGCGCGACAGGCTCTTCACGAGACTCTCGATGAAGGTGTCGCCAACCAGGAAGAAGCCTTCGTTCCACAGCGTCACCTCAGCGTCCTGTGCGAGGAGCGAGCGTACGGCGCGGGCGAAGTCCAATCCTTCGGACGACGAGCCGATGAAGAGTGCGGGTTTGGCCATAGAGCTGTTCAAATCTGGACCCGGCCGACTTCCGACGGCACAGAGCGACCAAGAACGCAGGGTCTTAAACCGATGTCATTATCTCGGATGGCATGGGCCAAGATTACTCGCGATATGTCGCCTAGTGACGACTGAATCGTCGCGATGCCCGTTGCCTCACGCGCGAGCAACTCGTCGATTTCCGCAGCGGCGGCGCATCAGGCAGACGAGGGACGACGCGAGGAGAACTCGCCGCTGCCAAGGTCGAAGCTGCGGCTTGAGCGGGTCAAGCCGATGATAAAAGCCGAGCAGGGCTCCACAGGTGCCAGGCCGAGGCTATGATGTCCAGACCAAAATTCCGTTGATACGGTCGGCGAGCGGCAGTCGTGGGGCGGAGGCAGGTTAGTGGAGGCTGGTTCCGTGGAGCGCTACTTCCAACGTGCCGGGGCTCGGCAACGTTGCCCTGTCCAGACATGCGCAAGAGCGCATGGTGCGAGACGGAATTTGCGAGAATGAGCTCGAAGAGGCGCTGCTGCGCGGTGCGACGACGCCGGATGGCCAGGAGGTCGTTTGGCGTGAGAAGGACGGTGTGAGAGTGGTCATCCTGAGAAGACCTACTCCGTTCAGAGGCGCCATGCTCGCAACGACGATCTACCGCGTAAAAGCAGCAGCGAAGGCGCAAAGGCGATAGGGCGCCGCACGCTTTGCTAGCTGCCGGGGTAAGGCGAGGATATTAAAGAGGCCGTATCGGAATCGGTTCCCACTGCGGCGTCACCCAGGATTGATCGCGTCCCCGCGACGCTAACCGCTATACTCCCAGCGGTTTGGCTCTCCCTTCCGGCACGCGCCTCGGCGTCTACGAAGTCATCGCCCCTCTCGGCGCTGGTGGGATGGGCGAGGTCTATCGCGCGCGCGACACGAAGCTCAATCGCGAGGTCGCGCTCAAGGTCCTGCCGGACGAGTTTGCCTCGGATCCCGATCGCGTGGCGCGCTTCGAGCGCGAAGCACAGCTGCTGGCCTCGCTCAATCATCCGCACATCGCCGCGATCTATGGGATCGAGGGACAGGCGATCGTCCTCGAGCTCGTGGACGGCCCGACGCTCTCGGATCGCATCGCCGCCGGACCGCTGTCGATCGAGGACGCGCTCCCCATCGCGCGTCAGATCGCCGAAGCGCTCGAAGCCGCGCACGAGAAGGGGGTCGTCCATCGCGATCTGAAGCCCGGCAACATCAAGCTCACGAGCGACGGCGAGGTCAAAGTGCTCGACTTCGGGCTTGCGAAGCTCCTCGAACGCGAGGGGCCCGCCGCGGGCATGAGCCACTCGCCCACGCTCACGGCGCACGCGACCTTTGCCGGCCTCATTCTCGGTACGGCGCCGTACATGAGTCCCGAGCAGGCACGCGGACGGCCCGTGGACAAGCGCGCCGACATCTGGGCGTTCGGGTGCGTGCTGTTCGAAATGCTGACCGGCCGGCGCCCGTTCGACGCCGAAGACGTGACCGCGACACTCGGCGCCGTGATCCACAAGGAGCCGCCGTGGGACACGCTCCCGCGCGAAACCCCCGCCGCGGTGCGAACGCTCCTGCACCGCTGTCTGCAGAAAGATCCGAAACAGCGCCTGCGCGACATCGGCGATGCGCGCATCGAGTTGTCAGGAACGGCGGCCAGTGCGCCGCGCCGCCTGCTGCCGCGGACATCGCATCCTCGCGATCGAGGCCCGCGTCGATCGCAGGGTGGCTCGTCGCGGCGGGGCTGGCGATCGTCGCGGGTGGACTCGCCATCGTGCATCTCGGCGAGACGCCGACGGCCGACCCGTCGCCGGTGCGGTTCGAGATACTGCCGCCTGAGCGGACCACCTTCGGCGTGAGCCCGATCGTGTCGCCCGACGGCCAGCGAGTGGCCTTTACGGCGAGAGAGGCCACGGGCCGCGAGATGATCTGGGTGCGGGCGCTCGATGCGCTCACCGCGCGTCCGCTGGCAGGCACGGAGAATGCGGCCAACCCGGTCTTCTGGTCCCCGGACAGCCGGTTCATCGGGTTTGCCTCGGGCGGCGCGCTCAAGAAGGTTGACGCGTCAGGCGGCGCGCCGGTGACCCTCTGCGCGCTGCCGTCCGGCGAGGCGTTTCGCGGAGGCGCGTGGAGCCCAAGGGGCACGATCATTTTCAGCGTGCTGCGTTCGGGGCTGTGGCAGGTCGCGGACGGCGGCGGCGCGCCGTCTCCGCTCACGAGCCTCGAGGCCTCGCGGGATATCGGCCACGGAAGCCCGGGATTGTTGCCCGATGGCCGCCACTTCGTATTCCTGCGCAATACGGGCCGATCCGAGGACAGCGGCGTCTACCTTGGTTCACTCGATGCGCCAGCGGAGCGGCCATCGACACGGCTCGTGGCGACACTGAACCCGCCGGTGTTTGCGCCGTCGGCGGACCCGCGGATCGGCTACATCCTCTACTTGCGCGAGGGCACGCTGATGGCCCAGCGGTTCGACGCCGAGCGGTTCGCGATCGAAGGCGATCCGGTGCCACTGGTTGAGGAGTTGACGCCAACGTCGGGCCCGAGGCCGTTTTCGGCTGCGGGGGGTGTGCTCGCCTACCGCACGGCCCCAAGCGGCGGGCTGTCGCAGCTCACGTGGTTCGATCGGCACGGAAAGCCGCTCGGTCCACTCGGCCCTCCGGCAGTGGGGGGCGTCGATCTGTCGCGAGATGGGGAGGTCGCCGTGACGAGTCAAACGGCCCCGCAGACGGGGGTGGCCGGCGTCTGGTCGATCGACCTCGCCCGCGGTGTGTTCACGAAGGTCAACCCGGCGGCGACCGGCGACGGCGCACCCGTCGTGTCGGACGATGGCCGCGTCGCGTTCACGATGCTCGGCACTGGCGCCGGCGACCTGTTCTGGCGTTCCGTGACCGGCGCGGGCGAACCCCAATCGCTCGTCGAGTCGCCCTATGTCGAAACACACGAACGACTGGTCACCGGACGGGCGCTTCCTGGTGTACGACGAACATCACCCCACGAGGCGACAGGACTTGTATCTTCTTCCGCTGACGGGCGATCGCAAGCCCGTTCCGTTGCTAGTGACCGCGGCCGACGAAACGCTCGCGCGGTTCTCGCCGGACGGGAAATGGATTCTCTATCGATCCGACGAATCGGGCCGATCGGAAATCTACGTGCGCGACTTCGCGCCGGATCGCACGCCGGCGATCGGCAACGCGAAGTGGACCATTTCATCGGGCGGAGACAAGCCGCGCTGGAGCCGCGACGGCAAGGAAATCTATTACCTCGCCTCCGATCGGACGCTGATGGCGGTGCCGGTGACGATTGGCTCGACGTTCAAGCCCGGCGTCGCCGTCCCGCTCTTCAAAACCAACACCGCCAGCTACGACCCGTACGACGTCAGTCCCGACGGGCGATTCCTGATCGCCACGCTGCCGGATGACGCATCCCAGCCCTCGCTGCCCATCACGGTGGTCTTGAATTGGCAGGCGCTGATGAACAGGTGACGCGCGTCACGCCATGACGTCGCGATAAGCGGCTTCGTACATCAGGACGAGAGCGCGAACTCCCTTCCAGAGAGAGCGGATGGGCCCTGTCTGGACGCGTCCCGATCGTAGCGAAGTGGCGACCAACGTAATCGCGGGTGTCGCTCGCCACTGCGGCCATATCAGGAGTCAGTCGACGAGGCGCTGCAAGCCCGTTGCTTCACTGTGGGCGACGACCATTCGTCGGCAACTTGGCCTCCAGATCCTCGAACCGGTGGGAACGATTCGTGGCAGGACATGCGTCCGGTCCGGCGTCACCGAATTCACTGTCGCATGGCCGCCATGCGATCGAAGAGCTCTTTGAGCACGAGAACCCCCGCTTCAGCCTCCTGCCGGTTCGGTTCCTCGTTGGCATCGTTCCAGCCATAGTCGTCGCCACCGGGAACCGGTTGCACGACGATGCCATCCCGCCGCGCCACCACACTCACGTCCTTGTAAAACAAGCTGTAGTGGGCGTCTGCCTGCGGAATCAGCCAGGCGATCTGCCCCCGCACCGGTACGATGCTCTCATCCGACCAGAGCTTTCTGCCGCCATACCCAGGGCAATTGATGATCACCCGCTGCGGCACCGACGTAACATCTTGCGGTGACTGAAACTCCCTTGTCTCGATCACACCGCCGGCAATCAGGAAGTCATTCATCAGCTCCCGCGAGTACTCGGCGATATTGAACGTCATCCGCGAACTCCGAAACGCGTACCTGGTCGGAAACGGATGCGCTCCCGGTGGCAACTCCTCGAAGTCCGGCGTGATGTCGTCAATTCGCGGCTCGTAGTGCGCAAAGTCATGGGCCGCGGAGACCTCCGGCGGTTGGGTGTCAAAGAGCCCGTAGCCATCCGTCCATTCAACCGGAGTTCCCGGCAGGCCGAGGTAGCTCTGATACATGGCAAACGACGTCCGCGCCATCGCTTCCCACTGGGCGCCGAACTCCGGAGCCGCAGCCGATGTCAACGCGATGCGCGAGTCCGGACTCCACACGCCCGTCGCCCTCGACGATCGCACGAATGGCGGCCGCTCCTTCGCATAGATCGTCACGCGCAACCCCGCTCGCTGCGCCGTGATCGCCGCCGTCAAACCCAGCGCCCCGCAACCGATCACCGCCACGTCGCGGCTTCCCGTCGCCGCTTCGCGAGCCTTTGTCACCGCGATATCAGCAGCCCCCCACGATAGCGACCACCCGCTTCCGCCGTGTCCATAGTTGTGCACCACGACCTTGTTGCCCACGTGCTCGACGTCCATCCTTGGCCCCGCTGCGCGAAACGGCCTCAGGCACACCGTCGTTCGGAAGATCCGGTCGACATGCGCGCGTATCGGGACGATCGGCCCCACGGCATCGTAAAAGGGCAGCGGTTTTACCCCGCCCGCCGCAGGAGCACTCCCGCTTCTCCCGCATCCGGCGAGGCCGGCCAGGCCCAATCCGGCAAACGCGCCCGACCGCTGCAAGAAAGATCGACGATTCATGGCGCATCTCCTGACGTTCGCCGTGAAGTCGGCACCGCCTGACGACCCGACGACGAATGTCTCCAAACGGTTTGCGGCGAGGCCGGCAGTGCCGGCGCCTCACGAGCGCTTGAGAGCGTAGTGCATGATGCCCGACGGCCAAAGCAATCACCTTCGCCCGGACACGAGAGGCTGAAAGCGGTTTAACAAACGGTAGTCGCCTTGTGTAAAGGAGCCCGCTCCGGACGCCTTGGATCTACACTGCGGCGTTTATCGCGGGTAACAACTGCGCTCAGCCGCGGCGGCACGATACAAATGCCGCCGTCGGCTGCAGCTCAAGGTTCTACGGCGTGAACGGCGGCTCACGCAGTCCCAAACGGCAGCGACCTTGGCGCGTAGACGCCGCCGACCTACACACCAGCGGGTCGATGCGCCCGAAGGAAGGAGCGTATCTGCCGCACCGCCAGCGGGATCCGCTGCGGGGGCTCCTTCCAGGGGAACATACTCACCTCGGCATTCGGCGCAAGCATTGCGGCCTCCATGGCGACTGCGAACGGATGGTTCGGGACATCGTCCGGAAGGATGAGTATCGGGGTTTTGCAGGTCCGCACGAAGGCGCGTGTCACGGTATAAACGAAGTCGGGATTGGCTCGGTACATCTTGGCTAGAAACTTGTCCACCGCGGCGGCTGTGACCTCAGGCCGGCGTTTGACCACTTCCGCACCCCAACCAGCCATGTTCTGGTCGTAGTGGAGAGTAGGCATCTCCGGCCGCCAACCGGCCGGCTGCGCCAACACGGCCGCAACGACCCGGTCAGGTGCCCGCTTCAGGAGATTCCAGATCATAGGGCCGCCAATGCAGAAGCCCATCACCATGAACTTGTCGATGCGCAGGTGATCCATCACACCAAGCTGGTCGTCGGTGAATGCATCCCACGGCCGCTCCACCTCGAGCGGACCGGATGACTGCCCGCTCGTGGTAGTGCGCAGATCGGAGGCGATGCAACGGTACTCGGTCTTGAACTCGTCGATCGGATTGAACGGGTTGGTGATCGGATTGAACGGGTTGGTCAGGCGGGCAATCGTCGAGTCCAGTCCGCCGCCGGCAATGAGCAGCAACGGGAATCCGGCTCCAAACTCCTCATAGTGGATGCGGACGGGACCTCTCTCGTAGAACGACATGGCCGATGCTCCTCGCGAAGTCTGCTGGCCGAACGCTCTCTGCGCCGCGGTGACGACCGTCGCGGCGGCCCCTGCCTTTAGTATTCGTCGTCTGGATGGATTCATGACCGGACTCCTCGTGGCTCTCGGGCCCTCTAACCACTTTGGACCGGCGAGCGTCAACGCAGGCAACGGCGCCTGCTATGCCGCCATGTCGCCTGTGGCAACTCCAAGATTGGCGGGATGATAGCACCGGGCTGCGTACACGATAGGCCGTTGGTTAGCTGCGGCTGGCAGCAGCCAACGTCATCACGTCGAGGTTTGTTCGTTGAGCGTAACCGCCAGTCCGTCAGGCCGTTATGTGCCGCGAACTGCGGAAACGGAGGGCGTGATGAGCTGCAAGTCCTTGCAGCCATTCGCGTCTTCACAAGCGCAATACCTGACGGTTACTAACGAGCAGTCGCCAAGTGGCGACCAACGTGAGTCCGGGCGTCGCTCGCCACTGCGGCGTTTATCGCGACCGACGGCGTGCGCGTCAGCCGCGGCTCACGATCGCATCGGCCGCCGTCGGCTGCAAACGCCTGTTAGCGGGTGCTGTCTGAACTCGGTGCGAGACCGACCATTTTCATCACGGTTGCTTCGACCAGAGGCCATGCGCTCGACCACGGCGCAATGAGATCGAAATGTCCGATGGCGGGCAACACAATGAGTTCGACGTCGTTTCCGAGACGCAGGGCCTTGTCCACGAACGCACGACTCTGTTCGACGGGCACGTAAGGATCTAATGCGCCGTGCAGCAGGCGATGCGGAACCCTGAGCGGCAACAGCTCAATCGGGCTCGCCTGAAGGTATCGGTCCGGTACGGCGTCCGCTGTGCCGCCAAGCAGTGGTGCAACCGAGGCATTACAGTAGCCGGATCCGGCACTGAAGATCCGCAGGTCGCTGATGCCGGCCAGTGATACGACTCCCCGAAGAGCGAGCGGTTGGGCAGGTGAGAATAGGTTACCCTCCGGCAAGTTGCGGCGCCCTGCCAGCCACAATGCCAGGTGCCCGCCGGCGGAGTGCCCGACGAGGACCACACGCGACAGATCGAGCGAAAACTGCTTCGCGAGTGCCCGCACATGGTCGGTGGCTGCTGCGACATCTTCGAAGGTCCCAGTCCAACCACCGCCAGGGTCTCCGATGCGCCGGTATTCGATCGTCCACGTCGCAATGCCTGCTGTGGTCAACGCGCTGCTCAGATGCGAGATGTGATTAAGGTCGTTCTCAGAACGCCAGCAGCCGCCGTGAATGACTACCGCCAGAGGAAATGGGCCATCGCCGCTGGGCAAGCGCAGGTCGCCGAAGCGAAGCGCCCCCTGTCCGTAGGCCAGACGGTAATCCGCCGCGGGACGTGGCCGCTTCGAAACATCGTCCCATGTGACTCGGGCGGGAGCCAGCTGCGCGCAGAAAGCGCAGGCAACGGTCGCGCACAGAATGGGCAGGCGTTCTTTCAGTCGACAACCCCGATAGTGTCGTGGGCCCTCCAGAGCGGAGATTACCACTGTCTCGCTCATGTCATCCTGCTCCTTCGGGAGGTCTCGACTCGATCGGCGGCGGCGTCACCATCGCGTCCGCCGCCGTCGGTTGAAAGCCGATGCTAACTCCTCATAAGGTTGCGATGCACCGCCGTCAGTCGAAAGTCGTCGAGAGTCGATCCACCTGTGGGACATTAAGGGCGTCACGCCATGATCTTGGAACTGAATCGCGAATACCCCGAGCTCGACGACCCTGAGGTCTTCGAGCAGATGGTCAAACTGACGGTGGGCCAGATGGAGCCCGTAGTCGGACGTCTTAGGCGGGCCCAGCACGCTAAGGCCACCGGATGCGTCACGGCCGAGTTCCGCATCGCCGACACGGTGCCGGCCGGTCTGCGACACGGCCTGTTCGCGCAGCCCGGTCGCGTCTTCAACGCGATTGTCAGGTTCTCGAACTCTCCGAGCACGTTCGAGAAGGACAGCAAAGGCACTGGCCGCGGTCTCGCGATCAAGCTGCTGGACGTCGGCGGAACACGTGCCGTTCCGGACGACGGTGATGGAACTCAGGACTTCCTGATGGTCAACCACCCGGTGTTTCCGTTTCCCGATCCCAAAGCCTACGTCGAGACCATGACCCGGAAGAGCATCCCGCTCGTTGGGAATCTACTTGCAGCCGCGCACCTCGCCTTGCTGGAGCCGAAGGAACACAAGATTCTGACGGACATCAGAGGCAAGAGTGTGGCGAGCCCGTTGGATATCACCTACTGGAGCGGCACGCCGTTCAGGCTTGGCCCGGCGACGGGTCCGGGAGGACACGCGGTCAAATACTCCGCCGTGCCTCGCCACGCGAACCGCAGTGTGCCATCGTGGCCCGATGATGATCCACCAGAGGACGCGCTCACTCAGGCGCTCGACGCTGGGCTGCAGTCGGCTGCGGCCCTCTTCGACTTTAAAGTGCAGATGCAGACAGATCCCGTTGCGATGCCCGTGGAGGATGTCTCCATCGAGTGGAATGAGGGCGATTCTGTGCCGGTAACCGTTGCGGCGCTTTCGATTCCGCCACAACACGTGGATGCGTCCGGGGAGCTCGCAGCACGATGCGAGTCGCTCTCGTTCAACCCATGGCACGCGCTCGCCGAACACCGGCCAATCGGGGGAATGAACCGGCTTCGCAAACTCGTGTACCTCGCGAGCGTGCACAAGAGAGGTGGCGCGCCAGCATCGATTTCAAGCGCGTCACTATAAGGGCATTCGGTAGACGTGCCGTCGCGATCGACATTGGTATAGGTCACAGACAGCTCCTGTGACCAGGCAACCTATCCTGCTACGAGTTGCCCGGCTGCTCGTCGCCGCCGCGCCAGCGGCTTCGTTCTAGTCGGCAAGTGTTTACGAATGCTGTCCCTCGGTGAGCAGACCTCGGGTCTGCGGATGCAGCGCCTTGCGGTCTTCGAGTTCGCTGCTGATGGGGCTGGTTGCCTGCCAGCCGATCGAGCCACCCACGGCTTTACTTGACGTCACTCACAACGTGCACGTGGTCCACGTCCCGGTCACACTGGTAGTACAAGACCGACCCCGATTGCCGGCCTTGGGATGTGCCCTGCATCGTCGGATCGGCGCCCGTCTTCAGGCGCATGATGCCGCCGCAGTCGCTGTGATCGCACGGCTTCGTTTCAGGAACATCGGCCATTGTCGTTGCCTCGGTTCTTCTCCGAAGATCCATCCCTCTCCTGCGTCATTCGTCACCCACGTTGCTGCCGGCAGAATCGCTTAGCCAACCATTTTCGATACTATGGACGTCTCCAGTCACGGCCACAAGCGATCAAATTGGAGGAACAGATGAGGCTTCAGAACCGGTGCGCGGGGATCGTGGTCGCAATGCTGGCCGTTGCAGTGCTGACGTTGTCGGCACAAGCGCCGGCGCAACCACGCCCCCCGCAGACGTTTCCGGCCTACCTGCAGGGGCAGTACGCCACGCTCAAGCGCAACATCACTGGATCGGTCGACAAGATGCCTGCCGAACACTTCGCGTTCAAGCCAGTGCCCGAAGTGATGAGCTACGCGGAAATGCTGACCCATATCGTCGAGACGCAGTACGGCTACTGCAGCACGGTAAAGGGTGCCGCCAACGCTGGCGCGAGCCTGAACTTCAAGGTCACCGACAAGGCAGCCGTCGGTCAATTGGTGAAGGACTCGTTCGCGTACTGTGACGATGCGTTTGCCGCGGTGACCAACGAGAACGCCCTGGAGATGCTGACCCGCGGTTCCGCGCCCAACCAGCGGCAGTTGGCGCGGGTGAACCAACTGACGCAGCTGATCGTGCACGGCAACGAGCACTACGGCAACCTGGTCACCTACATGCGCATAAAGGGGATCGTACCGCCCTCGTCCGCGCCGACAAGCCAAGAGTAGGGTGCATCGCGGGCATCCTCGACAGCTGCCTGCCTGGTAAAGCGCTGCGGCGTTTCTCAGGAGGCATCAGCCGATTGGGGCCGGACAATACGGCCTCGGCACTGTAAAAATGAGGAACCAGGCAACGCGACCCGCAGCCACGCTGAGCGTTTTCACAGTTTTTGTCGCGCTGGCAGTCTCCGCTTCTTCGCAGCAGTCCGTCTCATGGCGGGACGCTTCGCCCCACACCGTACGGTTCGTAACTGTCGAAGAGAAGGTTCGGCTGGAGGTTCTTGATTGGGGCGGCGCTGGAAAGTCTGTCGTTCTCCTGGCCGGAGGCGGGAACACGGCCCACGTGTTCGATGAACTGGCACCGAAGCTTGCGACCGATTACCACGTTTACGGCATCACCCGGCGCGGGTTCGGTGCCTCCGGGTTCTCTGCCTTCGACAACCCGGTTGATCGGCTTCGTGACGATGTGCTTGCCGTTCTCGGAGCGCTGAAACTCGAGAGGCCCGTATTGGTGGGGCATTCCATTGCCGGCGCGGAGTTGAGCGCCGTGGCAAGCACACACTCCGACCCAGTTGGGGGGCTCATCTACCTCGAGGCTGGCTATCCATATGCATTCGACAATGGCAAAGGGCCGAAGATGAAAGAGTTTCAGACGGCCGGCCCTCGACTTCCAAATCCAAGTGAGTCCGATCTAGCCAGCTTCAGCTCTCTCCAAAAGTGGGATGCGGAGGTGTTTGGCTTCCCGCGCCCGGAGGCGGAGCTGCGGCAGACGTGGGATGCAGATTCCTCTGGACGGCCTCGGAAGCCGCGTGATTCTCCTGGCGCGCCAGCATTTGAGGCCATCATGACGAGCGACAGAGCGTACAGCCGGATCCCAGTGCCCGCGCTCGTCATCTTCGCGCTTCCCCACGTTCCGGAGAGTTGGATTGATAAGAGCAACGATCCCACGACCCGTCAAGCCGCGAGGATTTACTACGCCGCAATTGACGCGGCGACGGAACGGCAGGCCAAGGCGATCGAAGACAGCCTGCCCACCGCGCGTGTAGTCAGGCTGCGCGGTGCTCACCACATATTTCTCTCAAACGAGCCGGACACGCTACGTGAGATGCGTGCCTTTATTGCCGGCCTGAAGTAGCCGATTTAGCATTTCCAGGACAGCGCATCGAATCCCGTCGGACATGCTGATTAGCCGCAGATCCAGTCCTCAGTGTCATCGCCGGATAGATGACGGAGTCAGAACTCCTTGACCGCGAATACGGTGGATCCCACTCGGCGAATCCCGGAATACCGCGGAGGTATCAGTTCCTCAACAGCCAGTCTGCTGTTTCCGTCGTGTCCTTCGTTTGGGTGGTCGTGGACGTTACCTAGAATGATTATTCCGTCCCTGCGCATGTGCGGTATCCAGGCTTCATAGGCCTCTCGGGCGCCCGTAGGGGACTGGTCGCCATCGAGCAGCAGTAAATCGACCGACGTTGACCAGCGTGCCGCCACATCCTGCGACGTTCCCCTGTGGAGTTCGATCCAGGGCTCGATCCCAAGCCGCGTCATGTTCCGTCGAAACACCTCTTCGAGTGAATCACAACCGGCGTCCTTCAGTGCCTGGAGATAGTGTGGAATCGAGAACGCGTCGCCAGAGCAGTCGAACGGATCTACGCAGTGGACCTTGCCGCTGCCGCGCAGCCGCCGGGCGCCTGCCAGCAGCACCGTGCTGCGCCCCATGAAGACGCCACTTTCGACAATGGTCGCATCGGACCGCAAGCCCCAGCTGGCGAGGGCGATCTCCGTCAGCGCCCCTCCCTCACGCCAGCCGAAGACGGTCAACGACGCACCAACGATTTGCTCAATGTCGTCAGCAGTCGGACGCAAGGCGGGCCTCGGCACATTTCCCATTAGAGGTTTCGATCACACACGGTACTTCTGCCACCATGGGCGAATTGGATAGTGTTTCGCGGGGTTGCCTCGCAGTGTGGTGGTATCGACCGCGCGCTCTGCACTTTTGTTCCAATCCTCCCGCAATGTCTCGGCGGACCATGAATACTTGTGACCCCAGCCCTGTTGGATATCCAGTCTTCCTAGGCCATTCCGTAATTGACGGTGCCTGTTGTGAGTCTGCTCGAAACCCATGTACTTGTAATGAAAGAGAAGCAGCTCGTCGATGTCCGGAACTCGGATGCGGCCCTCGGGATCGGCCATGTGCCGCCCCGGTGCGAACCTCATCTCGCCGATCGCATCCGGATCGAACATGCTGATCTTCATCAGCTGCTCCCAAGGAGCCCCGATCGGGTAGTCGAAACACAGCGTCTCGCCGGTTTTCGGTACGTTCTCGCTGATCATCTGAAAGCCTAGTGCGGGAATCATGGTCACCCCTTCGGTCCTGCAGCGAGACAGATACGCACGGCCAGAAGGATGAAACAGGTGCTCGTCGATATCGGTGACGATCACCCACGCCGCCTCTCTTCTGCTCAGCTTCCAGCACTGGTCGGAAAACGCCTGTTCGGAGAGGACAAACGACTCCGGGACACTGCGGACAAAGCGCCTCGCCTCCACCTTGGGATGGGATTGCAGAAGAGCCCAGCTCTTGTCGGTGGAACCGTCGTCGTAGATGAAATAGCGGTCCACCAGATCGTCATAGTGACGAAAGAAGAACGGCAGCATCCATTCGTCGTTGCAGCACTGCGCGTAGAGATGCACCTTCATGCTGCTATGGATCGTGTCGGCCTCGTTCATCACGTCACTCGCGGAAGAGTCGCTCGACCTTCTGTCGCTCACTCCAGTGAGTGCCGGGCAACCTGTAGGAATAGTGCCGGTAGCGCACAATTGGCGCATCCGGTCCCTCCTGAATGAAACGTACTTTCCCCGCGTGTGCAGGCCGAAGACCACCCGGTAGTTCCCACATGGCCGGCGGCGGGATACAGATGGCATGTTCCAGAAGCCCCGGTCCCGTCATCGTCCAAATGTCGTAGGGCACGTGCCCCTTCGCTCGCCGCTCCACCTCCCAGTGAGCATGGAGATTCCGAAAGGCCATCGCGGCGGACTCCAGCATGATCGGTGAGAACCGGCGCGCCACCATCACGCTATTCAACGGACGTAGTGCCTCGACCGGGCGAGGTTCGGAGGCGAAGGCCTTGTTGTAGAGAACGAGTTCCCAGTCCCCGTTGTCAGCAAGCAAACGCGAAACCGCGTCAGCGTCTGCGATTGCGCAGTGACAGTCAACATAGAGCCCACCGAGGCAATGCAGGCCGAGAAGGATCGCAATGTCGCTCTTGCAGGTGGGAATGCGGATCCGGCGGAACAGTTCCAGATGCTGAGGAAAATGCTCCAGGATCATGGCCTCAATGTCGGAATCGCCCAGCACACGGAAATCTGAAAACCGGGTCTGCCACTCCATCAGGAACTCCCTGATCGGGCTGCGATCGGGCTTGTCCCAATAGGAGAACATCGACATGATTGGAAAGGTCCCTATTCCCGTCGTTGCGGGCTCGCTGACGCCGAGGCCTGGACGTGCGCGACGAGAAAATGTAGGTCGACTGGTGAATGGAGGATGTTTCTCTCGATCTTCGACTCGATGACGCGGAATCCAAGCGCCAACAGCTGGCTTTCCACGTCTCTCCACGTACCGTGCTGCTCTGGTGTTTCTTCAGATCCGCCACGGTTCCAGAGTGTATCGGTGCCGGCGATGAGATCGATCGCAAGCACCAGCTTCCCTCCTGGTTTGAGCCATGTTCGGCACAACCGCAGCGTCGCCTCGCGCACCGGCGTCGGCATGTAGCGCAATGACGGAGATGCAATAGATCGCGTCGTACTGCTCCGAGGCCTCGAAGTCGGTGGCGGACACGTTGTAGGAGGCGAGGTGTGAATGAAGGGTGCTGTAGTCGAAATAGCCCCATTCGTTCCAGTCGTCTCCTGGCGGCAGCGTCCGGGTGAAGTCGCTGCTATCAACGCAATCGACGAACATACCCTTCTCGGCCAGAAACAGCGGTAAGGGATTAACGCCGGCGCCGATCTCAAGCAGTCGCGATTCGGAGGGGAGATCCTCCAGGCGGGATGCAGCCCAAGGGTAGTTAAGGGTGTGCGGGTAGTGGCAGGTGTGGACGCCGAAGGCACTGCGAGACAGGTGGACCAGTTGCCGAAGGAGATCGGGGCGCTCAGCCGTGGCGAGGGCGCGGTCGAGATTGTCCTGGGGCAAGTCTTGGCGGTGGGACATCGACCTTACTCACGATCTTAGCGCGGACTGCCGAGGGCACGGCCACCTCAGCGACCGTCGGCACGCTCAATTTCAGCGCGGCACCCTGAATCGCCACTACGACATCACGCCGTAAACACCGCGAAGCGACACCCACCGTAACTGCATAGTGCCCTTCTGTCGTGCTTCTTATGCTGGTCGTGTCAACGCTTACCGGTTCGTCCCGCGCACCTGCGGGGTGCCCGCAATCCCAGCTCGTCAGGACGCCAAGAAGTGGGCCCGAGCCACCAACGCTTGGTGGGCTGCCATCGGGCGGCGCTCCGGTGGCGAGGCGTGGAGTCGCAGTGAGAGGTGTCCGATGACCGCAGAACAGGTCCGACTGGACGACGCCCGGCAGCTGAAGGCCCCCTGGAAAACGTGGGGGCCGTACCTCAGTGAACGACAGTGGGGCACCGTGCGCGAGGACTACAGCGAGAGCGGCGACGCTTGGAACTTCTTCACGCACGACCATGCCCGCTCGCGCGCGTACCGCTGGGGCGAAGACGGCATCGCCGGTATTTCCGATGACCAGCAGCGTCTCTGCTTCAGCCTGGCCCTGTGGAACGGCAAGGATCCGATTCTCAAAGAGCGGCTCTTCGGGTTGACCAACAGCGAAGGCAACCATGGCGAGGACGTCAAGGAGTACTACTTCTACCTCGATAGCACGCCGACGCACTCGTACATGAAATACCTCTACAAATACCCCCAGGCGGCCTATCCGTACATCGATCTGCTGGAGACGAACCGCCGGCGTAGCCGTCACGAGATGGAGTATGAGCTCCTCGACACCGGCGTCTTCCACGAGGACCGGTATTTCGACGTGTTCGTGGAGTACGCGAAGAGCGCCCCTGAAGACATCCTCGTGCGCATCACGGCGGTCAACCGCGGACCGGACGCGGCCGACCTGCATCTCTTGCCGACGCTGTGGTTCCGCAACGACTGGTCGAAGTGGATTGCTGAATCGAACAGAGCTCCCGAGAAACCGCACATCAAGCAGGTCGAGGCACCGGCAGGCGCGACCGCAGCCGCGGCGGCGCATCCCCTGCTGGGGGCATTCATCATTTCATGCGAAGGCGATGTGCCCCTGCTCTTCACGGAAAACGAAACCAACCACGAGCGGCTGTTTCCTGGGTCCGGGACCAGGAACGAGAGCCGCTACGTCAAGGACGGCATCAACGATTGTGTGGTGCACGGCCGGCAAGACGCGGTGAGTGCCGACCACCAAGGGACCAAGGTCGCAGCGCACTACCACGTCAATATCGGCGCCGGGCAATCCACAGTGATTCGTCTGCGGATCTGCAGCAGTTTCCTGGACCAGAAGGGCCAACCATTCGGAACGCCGTTTGACAGTGTCTTCGCCAACCGGGTCCGTGAAGCCGATGAATTCTACAAGTCGGTCACGCCGCCGTCGGTCAGTGAAGACGCGGCCAACGTGATGCGTCAGGCCCTCGCCGGCATGCTCTGGAGCAAGCAGTTCTTCTTCTTCGACGGTGACAACTGGCTGGACGAGCACCACTCCAATCCCCTGCATCGCGGATATCGAAGTGCCCGCAACTCGGAGTGGTTCCACATGCTGAACCAGGACATCATCTCGATGCCCGACAAGTGGGAGTACCCCTGGTACGCCGCCTGGGACCTGGCGTTCCACGCGCTCCCGCTCTCGATCGTGGATCCCGACTTCGCCAAGGAGCAGATGCGACTGATGCTCCGCGGGTCGTACTTGCACCCGAACGGTCAGATCCCCGCCTACGAGTGGAATTTCAGTGACGTGAACCCGCCGGTCCACGCCTTTGCGACGCTGTTCCTCCATCGCACCGAGCAGGCGCTGCGAGGCGACGTGGACGTGGATTTCCTCAGGGCGACGTTCAACAAGCTCGCGCTGAACTTCACCTGGTGGGTGAACCGCAAGGACCGCTTCGGCAAGAACGTGTTCGAGGGCGGCTTCCTCGGCCTCGACAACATCGGCGTGTTCGACCGCAGCGCCCCGCTGCCCACCGGAGGTCACCTCGAACAGGCGGACGGCACGGCGTGGATGGCCCTCTTCAGCCAGAACATGCTGGAGCTCGCGCTTGAGCTCGCCACGCACGACCCGATTTACGAGGAGATGGTCTTCAAGTTCGTCGAGCACTTCTACTACATCGCGGCGGGGATCAACCAGTCCGGGTCGGACGGCATGTGGGACGACGAGGATGGCTTCTACTACGACTTGCTTCGGCTGCCCGACGGCAGCGCCACGCGGCTCAAGGTGCGATCGATGGTCGGGCTCCTCCCGCTCTGCGCCACCACGGTGATCGAGCAGGCGCAGCGGGAGCGCGTCCCGAAGACCTTGGTCAACATCCGCGAACGGCTGCGCCGGATGCCCGAATTGTCGAAGACGATGCACCCGGTCGGACCAAATCATTACGGGGTGGCCGGGCGGACCCTTCTGGCGCTCGTCAACCCGGAGCGGCTCCGCCGCATCCTGACGAAGATGCTCGACGAGCAGGAGTTCCTGAGCGCCTACGGCATCCGCGCGCTGTCCCGGTTCCACGAGCACCACCCGTACGTCTTCCACGCGGGTGGCCAGGAACACCGCGTCGATTACCTGCCGGCCGAATCGGACACCGGCATGTTCGGCGGCAACTCGAACTGGCGTGGGCCAATCTGGATGCCGGTCAACGTGATGCTGATCAGGGCGCTGCTGAACTTCTACGCGTACTACGGGGACACGTTCAAGATCGAGTGCCCGACCGGGTCCGGGAAGATGATGAACCTGTTCGAAGTCGCCAAAGAGATTGCCGATCGCCTGACGCGGATCTTCCTGCGCGATGGCAGCGGCCGGCGGCCGGTGTACGGGGGCACCGAGAAGTTCCAGACCGATCCCCACTGGCGCGACCTGATCCTGTTCTACGAGTATTTCCACGGCGACAACGGGGCGGGGCTCGGCGCGAGTCACCAAACCGGATGGACAGGAGTGGTGGCGAAGCTCATCCAGCTGTTCGGACTGCTCGATGCGGAAAAGCTGCTCGAGGCCGGCAAGGATGCCGCCTTCGCACGTGGAACGTCCGAGGTCACGTAGACCCTCGCCACTTCATCGCGCGCCGACTCCGTGCGACGGTGCGCCTGGCGATCGTTCTCGTCGTGCTGCTGCTGGTGGTCTTCGCCGGCGGCGCCCTCTTCCTTGCCTCTTCGGCGGGCAAGGCGCTCCTGCTGCGCACCCTGTCCGCGTCGCTTCTTAATCAACTCGGGGTCGAGGCACGCGCCGCCGGTCTCGACTACCGGCCCAGCTCGCTCGGCGTCACGCTGCACGCCGTCACCATCAGGCAATCTGCCGCGGCGCGTGCGTTCCTCAACGCGGAGCGCGTGGACGTCGACTTCTCCCCCGCTATTTTCCGCGGAACCCTCGTGCTCCGCCGGCTCGATGTCACCAAGCCCGAAGTCGTGCTCGACTCCACAACGCAAGGTGCGTCCGCGGTCCCGAGAACGATCCTCCGCAACCGTTCCCTCATTCGACATCCAGGGCGGGCAGGTGCGCGATCTCGCGCTCACGTCCGTCAGTCCAACCGGCACGCACGTCGCGGTTCGCGGGCTCTCGCTGTCGTTCACCGGCGAAGGGCCAGGAGTCGTGCGGGGAGCGGTTGTCGTTTCGGGTGGGTGGTCGGTCCGGCGGGGAACGTCGGAGATCGGCTTCGATCGGGCACGGGCGGACGTGTCACTGGCCGGAACGTCGCTGGCCCTCACGTCGATCACGATGGAGTCGCCGGTGGCGGCGATCGGCGGGACCGCGTACCTCGACGTCAGCCGCGGCGATCTCGATGTGACGTACGACGCGCGGGTCGCGCTCGGCGAGCTCCAGAAATGGTTGACGAAGGTGCCTCCGCTCGAAGGCGAGCTCGAGGCGTCAGGCACCGTCGGCGGGACGCTTGACCATCCCGTCGCCAGCTTCGATGGCCGAGTCAAACGCCTGCAATGGCAGGAGGTCACTGACGCCAGCGTGTCGGTGGCCGGCCGCTGGTCCGGGACGGATCTGACGATCGATCGGTACAACGCCTCGAGCCGTGCGCTGGGTGCGAATCTGAATGGGAGCGCGCGTCTGGTTGTCGGTGACGACGAAGGCTCCAGCTCTCTGCGCGCTGAGGTGAGCGTAGAGAATGCCCGCCGGCTTGCCCCGGTGACCAGTGCGTCCGCGCTGCCCGCCGCGCCACTGACGCTGGTGGCCGACGTCACGTGGCCCGGGTTGCTGCTCGGCCCTGAGTCACTCAGGGGCCGCATCCAGATGGCCGTCCTGAATGCCGCGGCGCCGCGCGCCACGATCGCGACAGTCGACGCCACTGGTGAAGGCGGTCGTTGGAGAGTGCACTCACGCGGCGCGTTCGAAGGCGACACGAGCTTGGCCGCCGACATCTCGGTGCTCCTCGATCGGGCGAGCCTGCCGCAATCGACCTTGACTGGTCGCGTCGGCGCCCAGTCCGCGAAGCTGGAAGACGCGGTGCGAGATCTGCGGCGGAAAGGATTCCTGCCGGCGGACCTCGAGACGGTGCTGCAAGGAGGGCGCGCGACAGCGGATGCGACGCTCACCGGGACGCTGGCGTCGCCGCGGCTCGAGGCGAGGTTCACCGCGGACTCGCTCACGCTCGGAGGTGTGGAGCAGGTCCGCGGCGAGGCGCAGGTGCGCACCGAGGGCCGGGCGGTCGAGATCACCCGGATGACGGCCGAAGCTTCCGGCAATCGCGTCGACGTCCACGGGACAGCGACGGCCGGCAACGGTCCGATCCATCTCTCCGTGGACGCGCGACTCGACCGGCCAGAGGTGCTCGCTGCTGCGCTCCCGGCCGAGTGGCGGCCATCAGGGTCGCTCGTCGTCTCAGGGACGCTGGACGGATCGCCGGCAAATCCGCGGCTGGCGGCACGAATCTCGGGCTCCGGTCTCGATGCGAACGGAATTGCCGTTGACTCGCTCGAGGGGGACCTCACCTTCGCGCAAGGCGACCTGAATGTGACCGGCCTTCGCCTGAATCGTGGCGACGGATGGCTCCGGCTCGAAGCCAACATCGATCGCCGCCTGGAGCGCATGCGGATCTCCGGACGTGGGGAGAAGCTCGCGGTGTCAGTACGGACGCTGAGTGGCACCACCTCTCCCCTGTCGTCGCCGCGGTCCGCGGCGGCGGCTCTACACCTCGATGACGCCTCAGTCGAATTCGATGTCGCCGGCTCGCCCAGACAACCGACGGGAACATTCTCGATGGCGGCTGGCGACGTCGCCATCGACGGTCGCGCGCTCGGGCGGGTCGAGTTGACTGCCAGGAGCGCCGACGGGGCCGTGCGGTTCGATGTCGGGCTGCCGACCTTGAGCGGCGACGTCAGCGGCCGCATTGGTTTCGAGCTGGGGTGGCCTTTCGAGGCCCGCGCGAACCTTCGCAGGAGCCAGTTGACATCGCTCGCGGCGCTGCTGCCGACGACGATTAAGCTGCCCGACACGTCGGCAACGCTCACCGCGTCTGCGGACGTCAGAGGGCAGCTCGATCGGCCGTTCGAATCCACGGGAGTCGTCACCGTTCCCGAGATCGAGGGACAACTCCGGGGCAGGCCGCTGCGCCTCATTCAGCCAGGACGAATCAGGTTCGATGGGCGTCGGCCAACGCTGGAGGAGCCACTCCGGATCACGCTGGGCGGATTCTCGATGGGGCTCGAGCGTGTCCCCGAGCGCGAACAGCGGGGTCCTGGTCACCCTCGAAGGGCGCATCGAGGACGGAATCGCGTTCCTTCCACCCGAGATGCTCATCACCCCGTGGCTGGTCGAGGGACCGGTTCGTGCGCAGATCTCGCTGGACAAGGATGGGGATCGATTCGCGATCGCCGGCGATGCCGACGCGACGATCGAGAGGCTCCTGCGCGCCGAAGGCGAGCTCGCACGTGGGGTCCATCTACAGGCCCGTATTCGAGAGAGCGCAATCGAATTCTCCGAGGCTGACGGGGTCGTTCTCGGCGCACCGTTCAGCGCCAAGGGGCGCATGCCTCTCGCCTGGGCTGTCCCCGCATGGCTAGCGGATGGCGCAGCCGCTCGGGGAGACATCCCACCGATTGAAGCAACAGTGTCGGCGCGAGCGGATGCGATGCTCGCCCCGGCGCTTCAAGCACTCGGCATCGAGAACGCGAACATGTCGGGGACCGCGACGATCGCTATCGAAGCCCGCGCGACCGCCCCGCGACTCAACGATGTTGTGGCCACGGTCACCATGGAGGCTGCCGAGATCTCGGTCAACGATCTCGACCTGACCCAGCAAGCACCGACCAGGCTGCGATTTGATCGGGGGCTGCTGGAAGTTGAGGCACTCAACTGGAAGGGACCACGCTCGTTCCTCACGGCCTCTGGCGCCATCGGCCTTCTTTCAGGCACGGAAGGAGAGTTTCGGGCTGAGGGGACCACGTCTTTGGCGTTTCTCCAATTGATGGCCCCGGGAATCGGCGGCGAGGCCGCCTTCCAGGTTCGTGTTGCGGGGCCGCCGGGAGCGCGCAGCACGTCCGCGAAAGTCGACGTGAACGACGTCAACATCATCGAGCCGGAGTGGCAGCTGGCACTCGCGGGCCTGTCGGGGACGCTGACGCTCGAGGCCGATGTCCTCGACACGCCGGGGCTGCGGGGACAGTTGAACGGGGGCGAGCTCACGATCGAAGGCGCGATTCCGGTTCGCGCCGGCATCGTGGCGCCGCGTCCCTTGAATGTGGAAGGGCGTGGTCTGTTCGTTGAGATCCCCAAGGGCCTGCGCAGTCAGCTCGACACGCGCCTGGCGTGGGAGAACGCCGCGGCGGGGCCACGCCTGTCCGGTCAGATCACGATCGCCTCGGACAGCTATCGGGAACCGATCACTGCGCTTGCGTCCGCGATCTCCGCCGTCACGCCTGGCCGTGCGCCACCGCTGCCGGTGGCGCCCTGGATTGCGGCGACGGCCCTCGACATCCGCCTCAACTCAGTCGGTCCCATCGTCGTCGATCAGAGCGTGCTGAATGTCGAACTCGTACCCGACGTGCGCGTCACGGGCACGGTTGGCCGCCCGGCGCTCGACGGGCAGGTGACGATCCAAGACGAGGGACGGATTCGCGTGGGAGGGCGCTCGTACCGACTGACGGAGAGTCGGCTCGAGTTTTCGCCAGCGACGGGGCTTCTGCCGCGCCTGAATCTCATCGGCGAGACACACGTCAGCTCGTACCTGGTCACCCTGCGGATGGTCGGGCCAGCCGACGAGATTGAAACGAACTTCTCCTCCGATCCCCCGCTCAGTGAGCGGGACGTCCGCTCGCTGCTCGTCACCGGGCAGATTGCGGATCCGGCGAGGGGGACGACCGACAGCGATACCTTCGCCGTCGGCGCCGTCTCGGGGGACGTGCTCGGGGTTGCCGGACAGTTCGTGGGACTCGATTCGGTGAGCGTCGGCACCGAAGACCTCGACCTCGTGTCGAGCGACGTCAACCCGGCCACTCGTCTGACGGTGTCGAAGCGGCTGGGGACGAAGTTCGAGCTCGTGTTGTCGGAAAACCTCGAGGAGAGCGAGTCCACCTGGATCGTCATCTACCGGCCGGTCAGCGGTTACGAATTCCGTCTGTCGTCGGAGGAGAACACCAAGGAGGCGTTCGAGTTCCGTCAGGAGATCACCTTCGGCCCCGGTGTCTCCACGCGCACTCGGGCCCGGACGCGCCACCGTTGTCCAGGACAGGATCCGCTCGGTGGCACGTCGCTGGCGAACCTGGCTTCAGCGCCGAGCAGGTGCTGACCGGTACGAAGCTCCGACAGGGCGACCGCTTCGAGTTTCGAGCATGGCTGGAGGATCGCGATCGCATCGTGCGGTTCTACTGGGACAGGGAGTACTACACTGCGCGCGTCGTTCCGATGCGCACCGCGGCCGAGAGCAACGGCAAGGAGCGTCCTGTCGATCTCCAGTACCGCATTGCGCGTGGACGACGGACGGTGCTCGAGGTCACGGGTACGCGGGCGGCGACGATCTCCTCAATCGCCTTCGGCAGACGTGGTCCGGCAACGTGGTGCTCGACCTGCTGGACGACAGGCTCACCAAGGCAACCCGCGAGCATCTGATCGATGCCGGGTTCCTCCGCGCCGCGGATCGAAGTCGAGGTCGATCGCCCCGACGGCGGCACCGATCGCGCACGCGTCCGCATCGACCCCGGCCTGCGCACTGGCTCGCGCCAGCTTGCGTTTCAGAGGCAACCAGGTCCTCGCGACTGAGACGTTGCAGCAGCTCGCCGCGTCGGGTCGACTCGACGCCGACGCGTGGAAGGACCCGGCTCCGCTGATCGATGCCATCCGCGAGGCGTATGCCTCGAAAGGGCACCTCGCGGCGCGCGCGACCGCCGAGGCCATCGAGTTCGCGCATGACGCGGCCACGTTGCCGATTCGAATCGACGAGGGGCGGGCGGCGCAGGTGGCGGCGCTCCAACTGACGGGCGTCGCGCCGGAGCGGCGCTCTGGGGCGCTCGAGGCGATCGCTCTTCCTGTGGGGTCGCCGTTTGCCGCCGGGGCAGATCGTTCCGGACGCGCCCGGCTGGAGCGCTACTACCGCGACCTCGGTTATCGCGATGTTCAAGTGGAGGCGACGGCGACCGCCGCGCTCGCAGGGAACCGATATCGCGATCACGTTTGCGGTGAAGGAGGGGCCACTCTACGTGGTCAGCTCCATCGAGATCGAGGGCGTGCAGTCGACCAGGCCGTCGCTCGTCAGCAACGCCGTTCAGCTCACGGCCGGCGAACCGGCCGGCGCGGCCGCTGCGGCGGCAACCGAGAAACGGCTGTACGAGCTCGGGACCTTCCGGCGCGCGGAAGTTCGACTCGAGCCTCATCCTGCGCCTCAGCCGGTCCAGGGGGTTCTTCCGGTCAAAGCCATCGTTTCGCTCGAGGAGACGCGTCGCTTCCAGTTGCGATACGGGGTCGAGCTGTCGTCGGAGTACACCTCGGCGCTCGATCAGCGCACCAATGCCGTGGGCTTTGCGGCGGATATCCGCGACCGCAACTTCCTCGGCCGCGGGATGTCGCTCGGAGGCGGCCTGCGGTACGAGCCCGACCTGCGGAGCGCGCGAACGCTCTTCTCGGTGCCGACGCTGCAACGTCGCCCAATACGAACCAATCTGTTCGTGAACGTACGGGGCGAGGAAAAACGCGACGACGAGTTCAGCGCGCGAGACGACGAGATCGACCTGACGATCGAGCAGCGCTGGCGGCTGAGCCGCGCGATCGAGTACTCGTGGGGCTACAGCAGCGTCTGGCGCGATGCCCAGTTGACGCCTGCCACCGGGGAGGAAACGCTGCACTTCGACGGCATCCTGGCGTCGCTGAACGGCGCCGCGGTCATCGACCGCCGTGACAGCTTCTTCGATGCCAAACGGGGCTGGTTCGGATCGGTGAGCCTGCAGTGGGGACAGCGCGAGTTCGGATCGGATCTCGATTACCTGCGCACGCTCGTTCGCGGATCCTATTACCAGCCGCTCGGCCCTGTCGTGCTGGCCGGCAACGTGCGCTGGGGCCGGCTGGTACCGCTCGGGGGGCCGGTGCCGCTGACGATTTTCGATCTCTTCTTCAACGCCGGCGGGACGGAGAGCGTGCGCGGCTATTCGCAAGACGCCCTGTCGGCCTACTCGTTCTTCGAGGCGCCGCTCGGAGGCACAAAGTTGCTGGTGGGCAACGCCGAGCTTCGCGCGCCGCTCTTCTGGCGATTGAGCGGCGTGCTGTTCGCCGACGCCGGGAACACGTTCAAAGAGACGCAGCCGATCCGGTTGAAGGACCTTGGTGTGGGACTCGGGTTCGGGCTTCGCATCAATACGCCCCTGGCCCCAATCCGCGTCGATCTCGGGTTTCCGCGCAGCTTCGGAGAGACCGGGGTCCGCTGGCACTTCTCAATCGGCCAGATGTTCTGAGGACTCCCGGGGTAGAATTTCCACCGTTCCACGACAAATGCCTGAGTCCAGCCGGGCACCTGGCGCTCCGGTCACCGACTTCCTGCGCGCCTGGAGCAGCGGTGATCGGGAGGCGCTCGACGCCGTCATTCCGCTCGTGCACGCCGAGTTGAAACGATTGGCACGCCGCCGCCTGGCCGGCGAGCGCCCGAACCACACTATTCAGCCGACGGCCCTGGTCAACGAGGCCTACCTGCGCCTGCGAAACGAGCACGGGATGCAGTGGCAGGACCGCTCGCACTTCCTGGCGGTCGCCGCGCAGCTGATGCGGTTCATCCTCGTGGACCATGCGCGGAAGCGCCGGTATCAGAAGCGCGGCGGCGGCCAGCAGATCGTGGCGCTCGACATGGATGTCGCCGACCTGGGTGCCGAGGGCGTGCTCCGGATCGACGACGCGCTCACCGATCTCGCGAAGGTGGACGAGCGCAAGGCGCGCGTCGTCGAGCTGCGCGTGTTCGCTGGGCTGTCGGTCGCCGAGTCGGCGCGGCTGCTGGGCCTGTCTGTGGAAACGATTGGCCGCGACTGGAAATTTGCGCGCGCCTGGCTGCAGCGCGAGCTCACCCGATGAGCGGTGATCGCTGGCAGCACGTCAACGAGCTCTTCCACGCGGCGCTCGAACGAGAGGGCGCGGCGCGCGAGGCGTTTCTTCGCGATGCCTGTCGCGGAGACGAGGAGCTGTACGCCGACGTCACATCATTGATTGCCGCTGACGCCGAGACGCCGGCGATCGCGCTGGAGCAGCTCGGCGAGCGCGTGGCTGAAGATTGGGTCGCCGGCACCGAACGCCGTCGCTCGTCGGGCGGAAGGTCGATCGCTATCAGGTCGTCGCGCACCTCGGGTCGGGCGGGATGGGCGATGTCTACCGCGCGACCGACACCATGCTCGGTCGCGACGTCGCGCTGAAAGTCCTGACCTCGGCGCTCCACGACGACACCGATTTCCGCCGCCGTCTCGAGAAGGAAGCGCGCGCCGCCTCGTCGCTCAACCATCCGAACATCGTCACGGTCTACGAGATCGGGCAGGCAGGCACGATCGACTTCGTCGCGTCGGAGCTCGTGGACGGAGTGACGGTGCGCCAGCGTCTCGCCGCGGGCGGCCCGTTGTCGATGCGCGAACTCGTGGACATCGGCACCCAGATCGCCGCGGCGCTTTCCACGGCGCACGGCAGCGGCATCGTCCACCGCGACATCAAGCCGGAAAACGTCATGATCCGGCGCGACGGCATCGTCAAGGTGGTGGACTTCGGGCTCGCGAAGCGCACCGGTGCACGAGGCGCGGGCGACGTCGCCTCAGCGGCGATCCAGCTGACGCATCCGGGCGTCGTCGCCGGCACGGCCTGCTACATGTCGCCTGAGCAGGCGCTCGGCGAGAATCTCGATCCGCGGAGCGATCTGTTCTCCGTCGGCATCGTGCTGTACGAGATGGCGACGGGACAACGGCCGTTCATCGGTGCCAGCGATGCGGCGCTGTACGACGCGCTGCTGCACATGTCACCGGCGGCGCCGACGACGCTTCGCGACGGACTGCCGGTGGAGTTCGATCTGGTCATCGGCCGTGCGCTCGAGAAGGATCGGGAGCTGCGCTACCAGTCAGCGGCGGATCTGAGCGCCGATCTGAAGCGGTTGCAACGGCCCGCGGCGCTCGGATCGGCCGCCGCCCTCCGTCCGGTCAAGCCGCGCACGCGTCGCTGGCAATCCGCGGCGATCGTGGCCCTCACGCTGATCGCGTCGGCCCTGGCCATCGCACTCGTCACTCGTCGTTCTCCGAGCGAAGCCCAGACGACGCGCTTCATGCTCGGGCCGCCGCCGAACACCGTCTTCACGCCGGTAGGCCTCGTGCCCGCTGCGGTCACCGTCTCCGTCTCACCCGATGGGCGGCAGGTGTTGTATGCCGCCAACCGGCCCGGCGAGCAGCGCCGTCTCTGGCTTCGCTCGATCGATTCCGTCGATGCGATCCCGATCGACGACACCGAGGGCGGCATCTTCCCTTTCTGGTCGCCCGACGGCCGCAGCATCGCGTTCGCCACCGGCGGCGTCCTGAAGCGAAAGGACCTCGCGGGTGGCCCGTCTCGGACGTTGGTCGAGAACGTGATTGTCCGTGGCGGCGCGTGGAACCGCGACGGAGTGATCTTGTATGCGGCGGCCGCGCAGGGCATCTTCCGCGTGTCGGCCGACGGCGGCGCACCAACGGCAGTGACGAACCCGGACGTCAACCGCGGTGAATCACACACGTTCCCGCAGTTCCTGCCCGACGGGCAACACTTCCTGTACCTGACGCGTTCGCAAGGCACGCCCCGCGTGTTCGTCGGCTCTCTCGATGGGCGCGTCAGCCGACACGTGCTCGATACGAACGCTCGCGTGTCCTATGCCGAGCCGGGGTTTCTGTTCATCGTCGGCGACGATGGCGCGTTGCTGGCGCGGCGGTTCGACGCCAGCCGGCTGGAGATCACCGGCGAGGCCATGCCGGTCGCTCGCCGGGTGGCCATCTCCAGCGTTCTCGATGCGTCGTTCGCCGTCGGCGGCGCGACGCTCGTCTACGCGGAGGCCACCGCCGGCACGAGCCAGCTCACATGGTTCGATCGATCGGGCCGGAAGATCGGCACGGTCGGCGGCGCCGCCCAGCACATGGGTGTCCGCCTCTCCCCGGATGAAGCCTGGGCCGCGGTCGTCCGGATGGACCCGAGCGTGAACACGCCGGACCTCTGGCTGATCGATTTGGCTCGCGGTGCGGAGTCCCGGTTCACCTTCCGCCGGCAAATCGACCTGTCGCCCGTGTGGTCGCCGGACAGCGCGCGGGTGGCGTTCTCGTCGAAGTCGGACACGAACCGGCTGGAATTCCAGGTGTTCGAACGGGCCACTGCAGGGGGTGCCGAAGAGCGCCCGCTGTTCACGTCCGATGATTCGACGCATCCGGAGGATTGGAGTCCGGATGGCCGGTTCCTCGTCTACTCGACCAATCCGCCGGCCTACAACAACGATCTCAAGCTGCTGCGTCTCAACGACGGTCGCCCGACGGCAGCTGGTCGCGTCACGCTTCAGTGAGTACGAGGGACGCGTGTCCCCCGACGGCCGTTGGCTGGCGTACACGTCAGAGGAGACGGGACGACCCGAAGTGTACGTTCGAGCTTTTCCCGAGGGAGCGTCGAGCGTCGTGCTCTCGATCGGCGGAGGTTCCGAAGCCTCGTGGCGGCGTGATGGCCACGAGCTCTTCTATGTCGCGCCTGGTGGCGGGTTGATGGCCGTCGGATTGACGGCGTCCGAGGCGATCAAAGCGACCCGGCCGACCGAGCTCTTCCGGGCACCGATTTCGCCGGAGCGGCGGCAGAACGGGACGCGCTACGCCTCGAGCGCCGACGGCCGCCGATTCCTGATCCCGACGGCCGTTGACGAGGCTCGCCAGACCACTCTGACCGTGATCGTGAACTGGGCACCAACGGTGACGACCGCGGCCGACAGGTGAAGGTTTCGGTGTGAGAGCGGAGCGAGGCGTATACTTTCGACGGCGGCGAAGCCATTCCTTACGGCTCATCTACGAAGGAGAGACCCATGGGCTCGAAACGACCGGCGCGAAGGGAATTCCTCAAAAGCGGCGCCGCGTTGGCCGGCGGGTTCACCTTGGGAGGCGCAGCGCCCGCGAGCGGCCAGACACCCGCATCGCCGCCAATGATCAAGGAAGCCAAGGATCAGATCGCCTACGGCGAGCGCTCACCTCACATCACCTCGGTACGCATACCCCACGGCGGCAGGCCATCGCCCGATAACTGGGGGCTCACGTTTCATGTGGCGGCCCCGCTTCAGGATTCGGTCGGGGTGATCACGCCATCCTCGCTGCACTACATGGGGACGACTCGTGGCTCATTCCTCCCGGACATCGATCCGCGGGAGCACCGTCTCATGATTCACGGCATGGTGGACCGTCCCCTGACGCTCACCATGGACGACCTGAAGCGTCTTCCTTCCGTGACGCGCATTCACTTCATCGAGTGCGCGGGGAACCGATCGTCGCGCCGGGCGAAGACGGCGCAAGACACGCACGGCATGACGAGTTGCGCCGAATGGACCGGCGTCCTCCTTTCCACGCTGCTCAAGGAATGCGGCCTGAAAGGCGGGGCCACCTGGTTCGTCGCCGAAGGCGCGGAGGAAGTGAAGGGCGCGTCGAGCATGCCCATTGCCAAGGCGATGGACGACTGCATCGTCGCCTACGGCATGAACGGCGAGGCCGTGCGCCCGCAGCAAGGATTTCCGGTGCGGCTGATGGTGCCCGGCTTCGAAGGCATCTTTCACACCAAGTGGCTGCGGCGAATCAAGGTGGTCGACCGCTACTACATGAACTACAACGACTTCGGGCATCTCGATCGCGATCCGAAGGTCGCGGCACTGGACTATCAGATCGGGCCCAAGTCCGTCATCACGTTCCCGTCCGGCGCCCAACAACTGCCCGGGCGCGGCTTCTACGAGATCAGCGGCCTGGCCTGGTCGGGTGGCGGCGCGATCAAGAAGGTGGAGGTGTCCACCGACGGCGGCAAGCGCTGGAACATCGCCGAGATCAAAGGAGCCGCGCAGCGCATGGCGCACACGCGGTTCGGCTACATGTGGAATTGGGACGGACAAGAGACCGAACTGCGGTCGCGCTGCACGGACGAACTCGGTCAGGTTCAACCGTCGCGCGAAGAGATCGCCAAGTACTGGAACAAGCCCTTCGATGCGACGTTCAGCGTGCCTGGTCTCGACAACAGCATTCAGCCGTGGAGGATCGCTGGCGATGGGAGCGTCACCAATGGCTTTGCTTAAAGTTCTCGCGTGCGCGTTGCTCATGGGCGCCCCTGCGCTGGCGCAGTCGCTGACGTATGGCGTGGGACGCACGCCGACCGCAGAGGAAATCCGCGCGTGGGATATCTCCATCGGCCCCACGGGAGAAGAACTCCCGCCGGGGCGCGGAACCGTCAGGGAGGGCGCGGCGCTGTATCGCTCGAGGGGGTGCGCGGGATGTCACGGTGCGTCAGGCCTCGAGGGCAAGGCTCCCATTCTGAAAAGCAAAGCCGGCCCGGACGTTGAGCTCTGGGCACGGGGACGCATCCTGCCGCTTCGCTCGCCGTTCGCGACGACGGTGTGGGACTACATCAATCGCGCTATGCCTCTCAACCGAGAGGGAACGCTCACTGCCGATGAAGTCTACGCGCTGACGGCGTACCTGCTATTCATCAACGATGTCATCCCGGAGGACGAGGTCCTCGACGCCAAGAGTCTGCCGAAGGTGAAGATGCCAATCGGTGAGAATTACGCTCGCCTGCCTGAGTGGAAGCCCAGGACGCCAAGGCTGAAAGGCTACTTCCACTAACCTCTCGGACCGGCAGCTCCGGAATTGGCATGCCCAACAGTCGCTAGCGCCTTTCAGTCGCTGCGGCGGCCGAGATCCTGATCATCGGTCTGATGGTGGTGATCTGGCCGGCCAAGGCTGGTGAGGGAGCCATCCCCGTCGCGATCATCGTGTGTGGTTTGGTCGGGCCGTTCCTCCATGGGCCTTGGTATCAGGTCGCGATACAGGGAGCAGCACTCGGCCTGCTGAATGCGGGTGTCTTTATCATTGCTGTCCCGCACTCTCGGTGTTCCGGAGAAGTTCGCGGCCCCTTCGCATATTGCCATCAGCGTCGGACTTTGGGACCGCAACGGTGTTGGGTACGCTGGCTGTGGACACAGTTTGAACGGAGGCGAGGTCGATCCTCGAGCAGGGCCGCCTGACGGACCAACACAATTACATCGGCTAACCACTTGCGGGGTCTGATGGGCGCGCGCTGGAGCCGAAGGAATAGTCGCAATCGTCGCCATTTGGAACGCACACACAGGAGGAGCATCGCATGGGCTTACAGGACATGAAGACGATCGCCGATTTTCTCATCGCTGATTTTGAAGGTGAGATGCGCACAACCGTGAATGTGCTCGCGTCGGTTCCCAACGAGCATCTCGACTATCGACCGGACGCGAAATCAAAAACCGGCCTTGGACTCGTGCGCCACATTGCGCTCGAGGATGAGTGGTTGTTGAACTGCATCGCCAACGGTGTGTTCACCCCTCCACCAGACGACTCTGACGCCTGTGGGATCATGAGCCCTGCCGACGCCATCGCACAGTACCAGGCGCGCGTTCCAGCGGCTCTCGATCGCGTTCGTGCCATGTCCGGTGAACAACTTGCGACCGTGATCGACTTGTTCGGCATGATCCAGGCGCCAGGCATCAACTTTCTCGCGATGACGATCAAACATTCGGTCCATCATCGGGGCCAGCTCAGCACCTACCTGCGTGCGATGGGCGGGAAGGTTCCGGGAATCTACGGACCGAGCGCCGACACGCAACCCGCAGCGGTTTAACAGCCCACTGGAGCCGTCGCGCCACGGTCCTGAGTGGATCAGGTCACGCGGCGCGCGGCTCATTGAGCCGTTCGGCGTACACGAATACACCGATGCGATTCGAAATAAGGGCGGCTCTGGCGATCGGAGCCCTCCTCCCGGTTCTCGAGACCTATCGTCGCGGCATAGGGCACTGGCGCGTCGAATTCACGACGATGTTCGAGGACTACCTGGCCGGTGCGCTGTTGCTGGTTGCGGCGTGGGGAGCACTGCGAAGGCACCCGCGGGCGCGCGAGGGGCTCGTGATCGCGTGGACGTGGGTGACTGGAATGATGACGACGAGCCTCGTCAGCCAGATTGAAGACACCGTCCGCGAAGGGAGTCCCGAACCCGATAACGCGTTGGTCATCGCGGTCAAGACCGCGCTGTTTGCCATCAGCGCCTGGGCGCTCGTCGCAACGCTGCGGTCGCGCGTGCGTTAGGCCGCGGGTACTGCGAGAATCTCGTCGTCTCGCGCAACCGACAGAATCCCCAATGAGCGCATCGAACGGTGTCCCCACCGATGGCTACCTCTCGTTCCGTGGGTACAGAACTTGGTACCGGACGATGGGCGACCTGAGGAGCGGCGTTCCCCTGGTGCTGCTGCACGGCGGTCCCGGTATTCCAGGGGGCTCCTACGATCAATTGATGACCGAGCTGGCGGATCGGTGGCCAGTGGTGCGATACGACCAAATCGGCTGCGGGCGATCCGATCGGCCGAACGACCCGTCCCTCTGGCGCGTCCAGACGTTCTTGGAGGAACTGACCGCGCTGCGCGACGCGTTGGGCCTCGACCGGATGCATCTGCTGGGGCACTCCTGGGGCGGGATGCTCGCGATCGAGTATCTGCTCACCAGGCCCGAGGGAGTAAGAAGCCTGGTCCTCTCGAGTTCACTCTGTAGCACGCGTCACTGGGTCGAGGAGGCGCGACGGCTGCGCAGTGCGATGCCGGCTCATATCGTGGGAACGATGCGCCGATTCGAAGACCACCACGATCCGACCGCCGCCGCCGCGACTGCGCCCGCAGCCGTCAGCACGCGGCCCGGCATCGCGCCGAAAGACGTCGCCTTCCAGGCCCGGTTGATGTGCGGGAGCCTGCCGCTCATGACCAGCGCTCTGGTGCAACGGCTGGCGAGCTGGGCGTCCTTCGTGCCACCGCTCCGGCGGGCGGCCTACGAGATCGCCGGCATGGCATTCATGCGCCGACACGTCTGCCGGTTGCCCGACTTTCCGCTCAATCTCTGCCAGGATTACCTCGCTCGCAACCAGCATGTCTACGAAACGATGTGGGGGCCGAGCGAGTTCTTCGCGACCGGCGTGCTGGCCGATTGGAATGTCGAACCACGGCTTGGCGAAATCACCGTGCCCACGCTCCTGCTCTCGGGCCGCTATGACGAGGCGACACCGGCACAGCAACAGCGCCTGCAAGACGGCATCGCCGGATCGCGGTGGACCATCCTGGAGAACAGCGCGCATCTCACGTTCGTGGAGGAGCCCCGTCGGTATCGAGAGGTGCTGACGTCATTCCTGGACGATGTCGAAGCGGCGACTCATTAAGGACGAGATGACGATCGATGCTTACAGTCTCATCCGCCAACCTGACCCGCGTTGTTGCTGCCGACGAGCGGCCGCGGCTGACACCTGGCCGTTAGGCGCACCAAGCCGGCCGTCGGCCCACCAGCCTCGACTATGATTCGAACCGCGTCGTCTTGAATGGGACGGAAGCGCGAGGCGCCTCGGTGACGACGTATCAAACCGTAATGGAGCCTCTGTTCGCGGCCCTGGCTGGCCGGTATCGCATCGAGCGCGAGCTCGGGTCTGGCGGGATGGCCAGCGTGTTCCTCGCGCACGATCTCCGGCATGAGCGCGACGTCGCCATCAAGGTGCTCAAACCGGACGTAGCCGAGTGGTTGGGCCGGGATCGGTTCGTCCGTGAGATCCGCATGGCCGCCCGCCTCACGCACCCGCACATCCTCCCGGTGTATGCGTCCGGCGAGGAAGCCTCCTTCCTCTACTTTGTGATGCCGGTCATGCAGGGACAGACGCTACGCGACCTGCTCCAGGAGCGACACCAGCTTCCAGTCGATCAGGCGGTCCGACTCTCGGCCGAGGTCGCCGATGCCCTCGACTATGCGCATCGCCACGACATCGTCCACCGCGACATCAAGCCGGAGAACATCCTGCTCCACGAAGGGCACGCGGTCGTCGCCGACTTCGGAATCGGGAAGGCGATTGTCGCCGCCAGCGAGGACACGCGCGCCTCGCTGACGCAGTTCGGCGTCGTCGTCGGGACGCCGGCCTACATGAGCCCCGAGCAGGCCGCGGGCGAGGGTATCGACGGGCGCAGCGACCTCTTCTCGCTCGGCTGCGTGATGTACGAGATGCTCACTGGCGAGCCGCCGTTCACCGGCAATTCCACCCAAGCGATCATCGCGAAGCGCTTCGTTCACACCCCGCCCGAGGCCAGCACGGTCCGCACTGCGGTACCTCGCGGCCTGAGCCACGTCGTGGCTCGCCTGCTCGCGAAGGCGCCGTCGGAACGATTCGCGACCGGAGCCAGCGTGCTCGAGGCCCTTCGGTCGGGTGAGATGCCGGATGCTCCACCTCGCCTACCGGACGCCTCAGTCGCCGTGCTGCCGTTCACGAACATGAGCGCTGACAGCGACAATGAGTTCTTCTCCGACGGGATGACCGACGATGTGATCGTCGCGCTGACACCGGTGAAGGGACTCAAGGTAGCCGCGCGCGCGTCGAGCTTCGCATTCAAAGGGAAGCAGGTCGATCTGGCCGCAGTGGGTACCGCACTCGGCGTCAGGACGGTGCTGCAAGGGAGTGTCCGACGCGCCGGCAATCGCGTTCGCGTGACCGTGCAGCTGATGAGCGCGAGTGAGGGCACGCAGCTGTGGAGCGAGCGCTACGACCGCGATCTCAACGACATCTTTGCCATTCAGGATGAGATCGCGCGCGGGATTGTCGAACAGCTGAAGGTGACGTTGGGCCTCGAGCCCTCGACCGCACCACTGGTGGCGCGTCCCACCGACGATCTCGAGGCGTACCAGCTCTACCTGCGCGGGCGCGAGGCCGCGCAGGTACGATCCCCGGCTTCGCTCCGCCGTGCGATCGAATACTTCCGGCAGGCACTCGCGCGCGATCCCCAGTACGCTCGGGCGTATCTCGGTCTCGCCGACGCGCACGTCGGGCTCGGCGTCTACCAATACACGCCAACGATCGATGCGGCCAACGAAGCGGCGGCGGCGCTCGAGGAGGCCGAGCGGCTTCGCCCGGATCTTGCGTTCGTGCACGTGCTCTGGGCGCAGCTCAAGCTGTACCTCCGATCCGATTGGCGCGAGGCAGGATCGCACCTCGAGCGCGCGCTGGCCATTGATCCTCACGAGCCGCTTGCCCACACCTACGTGGCCCTGCTGAACGCCATGCTTGGCCATCTCGACGTGAGCCGGGCGGCCGCCGCGCGCGCGGTGGCCGCGGATCCCTTGTCGGTGTTCATCCGCGCCGCCTCGGTGATGGGATTGCCGCCGGTGGGAGTGCCAGGCGCCGACTCCGCCGCGGCGCTTGCGGGGCATGAGGCCGCACTGGCCATCGACCCGAACAGCGTGGTCAATCTGTGGCTGTCGGCGGTGCGCCTCGGCGACTTCGGCCGCCACGACGAGGCCGTCCCGCGCCTGCGGCGTGCGGTCGATCTCACGCAACGCGCTCCGCTCCTGGTCGGGCTCTACGTGCGCGGGCTGGCACTCGCCGGCCGACGGGAGGAGGCGCTTGCGGCCCGTGCCGAGCTCGTCACGCAGGCGCAGCGTGAGTACGTCGGGCCGGCCGCGATGTTGATGACGATCGCGCTCGACGTCGACGACGAAGCAGCGGCTGCGGCAGTGATTCAAGCCAACGTCGATGCGATGACCGGGCCGGTGACGATCGCCACAACCGTCGTGCGGGAGCTCATGCCCTTGCTCGATCACCCGCGCCTCGGGCCTTTGATTCGCCGGCTGACGCTGTGGGCGGCGCGATCATAGGCCGCCGCGGCTGAACCGCAGCGTTAGGCCGCTCAAGTGAGAGAAGGGAGAACCACGTGCGTGTCATTGCGTGCTCAGTCGTTGGAGTGGTGTTCGCGGCGACCATGGCTGCTCAGCAGCAACCGTCGCGGCCGCCAGTGATTGACGTCCACGTGCACAGCACGACCACGACGCCGAAAAACATCGCCCGGCTGGAGTCGCTCAACGTGCGGTATTGGGTGCTTTCAGCGTTGAACGCCGATTTGCGCGACTGGCAGCAGGTGGACGCTCGTCGTTTCCTTCCGTCGCTGGTTTTCCCGTGCGATCGGGGCCGGGCGCCCATCACGGGACGGCCGTGCTACGAGAGTGAATCGGACCTTCCGGACGTGACCTGGCTGCGTGAGCAGCTCCGGACGGGTCGCATCAAAGCGTTCGGCGAGATGTCGCCGCAGTACCTCGGCATGTCGCCCGCGGATTCACGACTGGAACCGTACTGGCAGCTGGCAGAGGAATTCGACATTCCGGTCGGCATCCACATGGGGCCGGCCCGCCAGGCGCGGCGTACGAATCGAATCCCGTCCCCTTCAAATCGCCGGCGTTTCGGATGGCATTCGGCGACCCGATGCTGCTGGAGGAGATGCTGTTACGGCACAAAAGACTTCGGCTGTTCGTGATGCACGCCGGCTGGCCACAGGTTGAATCGATGGCGGCTCTCCTGTACGCGCATCCGAACGTGTACGTCGATATCGCCGCGCTCTCTTCTGAACGTATCGTGCCGAGAGCCGGCTACTATCGACACCTTCGGTCGCTCGTCGAGAATGGGTTCGCCAAACGGATCATGTTCGGTTCCGATTTCCCTGACCAGGTCGGTCCAGGAATCGAGAGCATTTTGGCGGCAGACTTCCTGACGCCAGAGCAAAAGGCCGACATCTTGTGTCACAACGCCGCGCGCTTCCTCCGGCTGGACGCATCGGTATGCCAACCATGAGCGGCCTGACGCGATTCCAGTCACGATAAACTTGCGCGGCGCATGCCTCTTTCACCGGGAACCCGCCTTGGCCCGTGCGAGATCGTCGGCCCCATTGGCGCCGGCGGTATGGGCGAGGTGTACAGAGCGCGCGACACCACGCTCGACCGCGACGTCGCGATCAAGGTGTTGCCCACGGCATTGGCGCGCGATCCCGATCGCGTGCTGCGGTTCGCGCGTGAGGCCAAGGTGCTGGCGTCGCTCAACCATCCCAACATCGCGCAGATCTACGGCATCGAGGAGTCGAGCGAGGGCCGCGCGCTCGTGATGGAGCTGGTGCCCGGCGAGGCCATCCGTGGACCGCTGCCCACCGAAACGGCAATCCGCTACGCGAAGCAAATCGCGTCCGCCCTGGAAGCCGCACACGACAAAGGGATCGTCCACCGTGACTTGAAGCCGGCAAATATCTTTGTCACACCGGCCGGCGTCATCAAGGTGCTCGATTTCGGCCTCGCGGCGGTGAACAAGTCCAACTCGGGAGTCATCGGCGGCGCCAACGATGAAACGGGAACAGCCTTCACGCCTCTGACGCTAGCGGGCGTGATCATGGGAACGCCCCTTTACATGAGTCCCGAACAGGCCAGAGGGCGCCCCACCGACCAGCGAACCGACATCTGGGCGTTCGGCGCCCTCGTCTACGAGCTGTTCACCGGCCAGCGGCTGTTCGCCGGAGAGAGCCAGGCCGACGTGATTGCCGCCGTGCTGACGCGCGAACCGGACCTGGCCGCCCTGCCATCCGACGTCCCGCCTCAAGTGCGCGCGGTCTTGAAAGAGTGCCTGGAACGCGACCTGGAGCGCCGGCCTGACTGATATCGGCGACGTGATCCGCCGGATGGAGGGAACGCCAAGCGCCGTCTTCGTGCTGTCCGTGCCGACCACAAGTACGCCAGAAGCGGCGATGTGCACATCGCCTATCAAGTGGTAGGCGACGGCGCCCATGACCTCATCCTGGTCCCTGGCTGGGTGTCGCATCTCGAGTACGCCTGGCAGGACCCTCCTGTACTCCAGCTTCTTGCGACGGCTCGCCTCTTACGCCCGGCTCATCCTCCTCGACCGCCGCGGCACGGGACTGTCAGATCGCGTGGCCGACCTCCCCACGCTCGAGCAGCGGATGGACGACGTCCGGGCGGTGATGGACGCCGCAGGCTCGCAGCGGGCGGCGTTGTGCGGGATCTCCGAGGGGGGGCCGATGTGCATGCTCTTCGCCGCCACGTATCCGGCCCGGACCTCCGCGCTCGTCCTGTATGGCACCTTCGCCCGGCAGCGGCAGCGGCCGACTACCCGATCGGGATATCGGACAACGCGGTGCAGTTGTTTCTCGAGCACATCGAGGACTCGTGGGGCACGGGCTCCATCAATACGGACGTTTTCGCTCCCAGCCTCGCGCACGATCCGGCGTTTCGGCAATCGTGGGCTCGATTCGAGCGGTTGGCGGTGAGTCCGGGCGGAATCAAAGCGCTCGTGCGCATGTTGCTGGAGACCGACGCGCGACCGACGCTTTCGCTGATTCGTGTGCCAACGCTCATCATCCACCGGCAAGGCGATCGCGCGGTCCGCGTCGAAGTCGCCCGCTACATCGCGGAACGCATTCAAGGCGCGAAGTACGTGGAGCTCCCCGGCGACGATCATTTTCCATGGGTTGGCAACACCGACGCCATCCTCGACGAAATTGAGGGGTTTCTCAGCGGCGTGCGCCACCAGCCCGAGCCCGACCGGGTCCTGGCGACGGTGATGTTCACCAGCATCGTCGGGGCGACGGAGAGAGCCGCGACGCTCGGCGATCAGCGGTGGCATGATCTCCTCGAGCAGCACCACGCGGTGGTCCGCGCACAGCTCGCACGGTTTCGCGGGCGGGCGATCCACACATCTGGCGACGGCGTCCTGGCGACCTTTGATGGACCCGCCCGCGGCATCCGCTGCGCCTGTGCGGTCGTGCAGGAGGTCCACCGCCTGGGTCTGCAAATCCGCGCCGGGCTCCATACCGGCGAGTGCGAAGTGGCGGGCGACACGATCGGCGGCATTGCGGTGCAGACGGGCGCGGGTGTCGCCTCACTGGCGCGACCAGACGAGGTGCTCGTGTCGAGCACGGTAAAGGATTTGGTGGCCGGATCGGGAATCGCGTTTGAGGGCCGCGGCGTAGAGGTTCTCAACGGGATACCAGGTGAGTGGCATCTCTACGCTGTGGCGTCCGCATAAGACCAAGCCTTGTCCCTACGCGTCCTACAGAGAGCCATGAAGGGACTCGCGGGCGGTCTCCTCGTCTCGTTGGTCTATGCAGCACCTCTGCTGGCCCAGGAGCGGGACAGCTCTCTTGAACGGATTCGCCTCGCGCTCGAGCAACCCCTCCCAATCGTGTCCAGCACTGTCCCTGTTCAGGGGAACCTGCCGAAGAAGCTGGGCATCGTGACCTTGGTTCCGCCGACCGGACGCGGCGAGATGATTCGCGTCTCCATCCCGATTGGCGACCTCGTGTCACGAGCGTTCAAGGGTGTCGCGGCCGCGAACCACCGCCGCGAGGAGGCCGCAGCACGACGCGAGGTTGAGGCGGCGCTCACGCGATTCGTGAAACAGCAGGCGGACCGCAAACAGTGAGTCTGAAAGCCGAACCATAACTCCGATCCGCGAATTCAGCGCCCCATGACCGTCTTCTAAGCTGAGGCGACCGAGCCCCGTGCTCATGCCTGCAACGCTGGAACAGATCCTGGAGTCCGCTCACACCCAGTGGGAGTTCTGGGGGAATCAACCTGGCATGTCGCCACCAATCAGAAGCAGATCGGTCACACTGATGACGAAACGCCGTTCGCCCAACACGTCATCGACAAGTACTGCTCGGTGGGTGGAGGCGCTCCGTCCTTAATCGACATTGCGGACGACCGCTACTTCTGGTCGGCAGTGGGAATGTCCGCAATCATGAGCGCTGCCGGTTTGCTCAGGGCCGAATTCCCGTTCGCGCAGGCCCACTCGGTCTTCATACGCCACTTCATCAAGGCCAGAAGGCTAGGTAATCAGAGCGCGACATACTGGGGCTTTCGGTCGGGAGAAGCCGGTGGTCAGCCGATACCGGGCGATATCGTGGCCTACGCGCGAGGGAGAAATATGACCGCGGCGAAGGCACATGCCTTGTTCGATAGCACGAGATCCTACGAGAGTCACTCTGATGTCGTAGTCGCAGTCCGAGACCGCGAAATCGACGTCATCGGATGCAACGTCTTGGATTCTGTGACAAGGAAGACTCTTCGAATCGATGCCAATGGGCACATCCAAGACGATCAGCACTTCTGGTTCGCCGTCCTGAAGCGGCGGTGAGGCTAGTGTAGGCCGCCGCGTCCTACGGGCGATCAATCGTGATCACGGGCGACGTCCACGTCTCCCAGTGCGCCGGGTTCGTCGTGTCGCCGAGCGCCTTGAGCAGCGACAACCTCACGATGTACTGCCCGTCCGGGCAGCGTGTAGGTTTTCTTCCCTGCCGTTGTCGTGCCGTCCCAGAAGAACAGTGAGAAGTTCTCCGTGCCCGTGTCGCGGACCAGGTATTCCTCGCGGATCGCGCGGTGCCAGTTCTTGCCGGCCAGGTTGTACACGTCCATGAACAAGGACCGCGCCTGGTGCTGGAGGCGCATCGCGAAATACGGAAAGTCGGTCCCGGTCATCGTGTACGGCACACCGGTGTTATTGCCCGCGTAGAACCCGAAGCCGATGCACTCACCCGTCGCTGGATCCAGCAGCGTGCAGGAGTCCGGGACCAGGCTGGTGACGTGCGGGAAGGTGTTGTTCGGTGTGGACACGATCACCGGCATCGCCTGGTAGTCGCCCACGAATCCGGCGAACGGCACGCGAGAGACCGCGCCGCCGTCCCGAGGAGTGACGACGATGTAGCCGCCGTACTGTCCATTCACCGGCTCGCTGGCCGGCGTGATGGTCGCGTCGACCAGTGCCGTGCCCTGCGCCGGCACCGTGATGCTCGGCGCGCTGAAGGCGACCGTCGCATCGGACGGAAAGAAATCCGGCGCGATCACGCCGCCGGTCGAGAGCGCGTTGACGTAGGACAGATCGAACGTGATCGGACTCGCAGCCTCGTTCTTGACTCGCAACGTCCGGGTCTGCGGTCCCGCCTCGCCCTCGCCGACCGCGAGCACGCTCGGCTCGATCTTCGTCGTCGCCAGGATCGCATCGTCGATATCGAGCAGCCCTGCGCCCTGACGATGGACGTTGTCGAAGACACCGAGAGCTGGATCCTCGCCCCATGGGCGCGGGTCGGCGCTGTTCTGAAGGATCGCGCGGACGGCCTGGGCCGGCGTCTGAGGCTTGGCCTGCAACAGCAGCGCGACCGCGCCGGCGACATGCGGCGACGCCATCGACGTGCCGGAGAAAGTCGCATACCCGCCTTGTTCGAGAGGGATAGTGGAATAGATGAACCCACCTGGCGCACCGATATCGGGCTTGAGCGCGAGATCCGGCGACAACCCGTAGGAGCTGAACGAGGAGATCAACGCCCCGGTCGGGTTGACGAATGTCGACGTCTGATTCGTCCAGGTCATGTCCACCGGTCCGGAGATGATTCGGCCGTCAATCAGCACACCCTCGGTGTCGAGAATCCCCACGACCGGGATCGTGACGGCCGGCTCCCCTGTGACGCCGGCGGCAAGGTACTCGGCGATGTCGCTGTAGAACACGACGCCGGCGGCGCCGGCGTTCTGCGCGTTCAATGCTTTCTGGTGGAAGGAACAGGTCCCGCGACGAATCAAGACGACGTGTCCCGTGAGGGTGCCAGCGTCCAAAGGACTGCAGGCATCGGCGGTGCTGGTTGTCCTCCCCGTTTTGGTCATCGGGTATGTTCCCGACGTGGGTGGCACCGGCGCGCCGCTCGCCCGGCGGTATCCGATCGACCTGCCATCGGGCGTGATCGTAAATGTCGGGAGCTTGAAGTGCGTGTTGTCGAACGACGCGACGCCAATCACCTTCTGGCCGATGCCAGGTGCGGACGCGGCGAAGACGCCAGCGGCTCCAGAGTTTCCGATCGATGCGACCACGACGACGCCCGCGTTGACCAGCCGGCTGGCGGCCGCGGCGGTTGGATACTGCGGCCACTGGTGAGCCGCGCCGATGCTCATGTTGACGACGTGCATGTCGTCGGCGAGCGCCCGCTCCATCGCGGCGAGCATGATGTCGGACGTGGTTGGCCCGTCGCAGCCGAAAACCCGGTACGCACCAAAAGTCACGTCAGGCGCGACGCCCTTGACCGCCCCGTTGGCGCCCACGATGCCCGACACATGCGTGCCGTGTCCGCCGCAGTCGTCGGGATCGGCGTCGGGGTGCGGGACCGGCTGGAACCCCGCGTTTGCTGTCGCGGCGGGAAGCGATCCGTCCGTCGCATTCGGGTTGAAATCGTCTCCGACGAAGTCCCAGCCGATCACGACCCGGCAGCCCTCGCCGAAGCAGCCGCCAAGATCCGGGTGATGGTAGTCGACTCCAGTGTCGATCACCGCGACGCGGACGCCAGCTCCGGTGTAGCCCAACGTCTTCTGGGCGACGTCGGCTCCGGTCATGGCCAGCGCCGTGAAGAGGTCGGCACTGTCTTCCTGACGCGGCTGGGGTGACTCGATGCGAAGGACGGGCCAGACCGCCCGCACGCCGTCGAGGTTGGCGATGCGATTCGCGCTCGCACGGCTGGTCCGGATTGACAGGCCGTTGAAGAGTGCCTCGAATGCGGCGCGCTCCTCGAAGCGGATGCTGGCCGCCGCGGCACGGCGACGAAACGCCACCTGGTCAGCGCGAACCGCGCTGAGATTGCCGCCGTCGGCGGTGGGCGGGCTCGTGAACTCCACGAACCAGAGCCCTGTTGAGTCGCTCTGGGCCTGAAACGGCTGGGCGACCTGCGAGGAAGTGACACTGCCTGACAGGGCCAGGAGAATCCCAACAATACGGAAACCGCGCATGACGTCGCGCACCTTTCCTGTTCGTAATTGGTCGTGTGAAGCGTCGGAATCGCGCTTCTGAGGAGTAGTGGTGCAGCGGCCGTAAACCTATCGCTCGTAGCGCTGGGGTACCCCTAGCACCTACGTGCCTCGTCATCGACCTCTCCCAGGGCCGAACGCGACGTCGCCAGGTAAATTCTTTGTGCAAACCCGTCTAAGACTTCGATACTGTTCGAATCTCTACCAGAGATTGACTCTAACCACGCAACCGAATGACCAGCGGGGCCAACGATGACTCGGCCAAGTGCCACCGTGGCGGCCAAGTGCAGAGGTCGCACCATGAAGAACCCTTCCCGCAGTGTTTATCCAGCTCAGCGTGGCGCCAGGCGTTCGAGCGTCGCGCGCATCCGCCCCGTCTGTCGCACTGCTCGCCTTGCTGTTCTCACTGGCGGTTGGCCATGCGGCTCAAAATCAAAAGAAACCACCACCACCACCACCGCCGCCGCCGACTGCCCCAGGTTCTGCCGTACTCTAGAGGTTTTCTCATAACCGGCGATTATCGCGTCGCCGGGATCTCTACCGCCGCAGGCACGCTAGCGATGGAGGGCGTTCCCGCGGACGCCGATCTCGTCGGCGCATTCCTGTTTTGGGAGACAGTTCATTCCGGCTGACAACCCAACCCCGCAAGCCGGTGCCACCTTTGGCAATCAGCCCATCCCTAGCCCAGGGGTTGAAAGCCGTTTCAGCACCACTGAACGTCAACACCGCGACGTGTTGGGGGCAGCGAATAGCGTCGTGAACCCGACGCTAACCGATGTTCCGCGCCGACGTGCTCTCGCTGCTGCCGAAGCGGCTGGACACGCTGGACCGGTGGACAGGGAAGGTACGTGATCAATGGCCCGCTATGCCGTGTCGCTGCCCGATGGGGCTCTGGCAATCTCGCGGTCCAGAGCGGCGGTGCACGCTCGTAGCGATCTATCGCGAACCGACGGAACCGTTGTTGCGAAAAGTCGTCATTTACGATGGCATTTCGCTCAAGCCCGAAACCGCAGCCGTTGACGCATACGATCGCCGGGTTCTACGGCTCAACAGGCGTGCACTCAAAACTCACGCATCTGGTCGGCGCTGGCGGCAACAACTCGTCGGAGGTCCTGACGCTTCAAAGGGCTACTCATCGCGACCGACCCCTTCAAGGTCACCCATCGGTGCCGGTCGCACCTGGAATACCGTCATATATCGACCTTCACCTTCATTAGCGGCCACATCAATGCTCGGGACGACGCTCACGCCCTCTACGGCGAAACCGTCAGCACGACGGTCACGCATCTGAACACCAATCAAGGCGAGTGTCTGGCCTGGGGAGCGATTATCTTCAGCACGGCAGTGTTGGACGATGATGACGACGGTCTGCCCGACCGGCTTGAGTTGCAACCTTCGCCGAGCAATCCGCAGCTTCAGGATCCCGATTCCGTCGATTCGGACACAGCCAATCAGTACTCCCCAATCTCTATGCAATGGGGGCCAGGGTAGAGCAAAAGGATCTCATCATCGAAGTCAACGCGATGGAGACAGGCCCTAACACCAGCTACGGAGTCGGAAGCGGGCTGGTTTCAGATCCAGACGGCCACAGCCACGTGCCATCGCCGCAGGTGTTGGATCGCATTGGCGACAGGTACCTCGCAACACCAGATTCACGTGCATTTCGATGTCGGCGACCCCGACTGTGTACCGGTTGAAATTCGGCAATGACCCAGCGGCGGATGCATATCTTGTCGGCTCCGGCTACAGCGGGCGGCGAGATCATTCAGGAGACCCGCGTGTACGCCTGTGACCCCCTGCAATCCCTTAGCGGATCCGACGTGCCAGTTTCCTTACTGGCCAGGAACGGTCGGGTGGCCACTCGGCTTCCAGATCCTTCGAGACGCGCCGGTCGGCGATAACGGCGCAGAGCTGACGCCAGAGGAACTTACCCAACTGGAAGAGTGTCAACTGCCCTCGTGCGATCCTGCCGTCCCGCCAACATCTGCTTTACGGCGATCACCGCAGGCGATTTGATTTCGTGCGAAGGGATTATGTCCACTACTTCCTGTACGCGCATGCTCGAGCAAAGCCAGTGTCACCCGACCCGTGCCTGAGCGGAACACCTCCCACAACTCCCACGGGGTGGGGCCCCGAGGGCACCTGCGCCGCGCCTCTGGCGCCGAATCCGGATTTTCACATTCCGAGGAGCATCTCGGGTGTCGCCCATCTGCCGGGTAGCGGCGGGCTAATCACGCTGGGGCTCTGGAACGATTTCGTTGGCTCCGAGTTCGTTCAGGCGTCGACAACATTCCACGAATTGGGCCACAACCTCAATCTGTGGCATGGCGGGTTTGCCAGCGGACTTCGGCGACAAGACTCAGTCGAAGGACACCTACGTCGAGCCGAATTGCAAACCGAATTATCTGAGCAGCATGAGCTATCTCTTCCAGGCGCATGGACTCTTCGATGCCAACGGTAACATCCAGCTGGATTACTCCGGCACGCTCAACGGCGACATTGGCGAGGACCTGTTGAGCGCCGCCTATAGTGCGCTCCCAGGCGCGAGCTACGCACCCGCCTGGTTCGCTCCGGCCAACAGCACACTCGCGATGTCGTTGGGAGTCACGGCAGCGCAGCGCAGTACTGCAGCGGTAAGCGCTTCGATCCCGCCAATGTGCCCACACCGGCCAATGGCTCGCGTGTATGTCGAAAACCCCTCGGATTTGATCAACTGGGATGGAGGCTACGTCGATCAAGCGTTGACTCCACCATGGTCCAAGGATGTGAATTTCGACGGCACGACGAACGTGAACCCTCTGGATCTGCGGGAATTCAACGATTGGAACAAACTCCGGCTGGATCAGATCGGTGGCGTCCGCGAGTTCGCGCTGATGGCCTCAGGCGGCGAGCTGACCGCCGATTCGGCCTCAGGCGGTGAACTGACCCTCGATCTCTCTGGCGGCGGCGAGTTGACCGTGGAGCTCGGATCCGGCTTGGAACTGACCTGGGAGAGCGGTTCTGGCGGCGAGCTCACCTTCTATCTTGCTCTCGGTGGCGAGCTGACCTTCGATGCAGGCGCCGGCGGCGAGCTCGTCGCAGATATCGGATCCGGGGGCGAGCTGACCTTTGATGCCGGAGGCGGCGGCGAACTGACCGTCGATCTCGGGAAGGCGGCGAGCTCGCGCTCGATAGCGCCTCCGGCGACGATCAGGAGCTCACACTGGACCACGCGAAAGCCATGGGCAGGCCGTTCCCCTATGGAGTGACGGCATGCCTTGTCGGCATTGACCCGGCGCCTTGCACCCAGGTGCAGAAGAACAATCCGCTGTTCGGCAAGGTCGAGCTGAACTGGCAGCCGACGACGTTCGGGAACGTTGTCCAGTTTCTCATCGAGCGTAGGCGAGCGGGGACCGGACCGCAGAGCCAATTCACGCAAATCGGGACGGAGGACACGACGCAGTTCTTCGATAACCGGCAATTTCGCCACTGGCGAAACGTACACTCTAATCGGGTGCGCGCCGAATACAACGATGCGGTACCGCCTGGCCCTGAATATCCTCAGTCCATATTCCCGGACGGTGTCGATTACGATACGGCAGCGCTAGGCATCACCTACACTACCCACTACCCACTACCCACAGGGCGTAGGATTTCCTCGCCCTGTTTTTTGTGTTCGATGTCTCGAGGGTGGAACCGTACCGCTGCGCTGCAGGTCAGTTGCCGATCCGCTTGCGCACTTCAGGCACGAGCGGGTCTTCCTTGGATGCCCCTCGAATCTTGAGGTACTCGCGGTAGGAATCGGCGAAGCTCGCGGTCTTCAGCTCCTCGCGCACGCGACCCTGGTAGTAGTACACGATTGGGAACAGGCCGTAGGTGGGCCCTTCGTCCATCACGGTCAGTGCCTCGCCCCGACGCGTGATGCAGAGGTCGAACTCCGAGTCTGCCTGGACGAACATGCCGGCGTCGAAGTACGCGCGGCCGAGAGTCGAAGTGCCCCAGCCAGGTGTCGAGCACGCCGTTGGCGTCGGTCAGAATCTTGATCGCCTGGCGCGGGTTCCTTCTTCTTCATCGCGATCTGCGCTTCGATGATCTTCCCGTGAACCCGCGGGTCATCTGACGGCTCGGAAGACGCCGCGAGTTCGGTCGGCGAGCGTTTGCGCCTTGTCCAGGGCGCCGGTCTCGACGAAGATCTGGCGGCCAGGAATCGCACGGCCATGACGGTGCTCTGCTGCAGCGCCTTGTCAGCCGCCGACAGCGGCCAGACCGTCTGGCCACGCTGAGATGCGCGGAGCCTGCCGACAAGAGCTTGATTGCCGCGCGCATCGTGTTCTTTGCCGCCACATCGGCGGCCGCCGACTGCTGGAAAATCGGAACCGCCTCGGAAAATCGACCTTCGTAGACCAGCACGTCGCCGAGACCCGTCTGGACGCGTCCGTTTCGCGGATCCTGCGGCAGCAACCTTCTTGTAGGTTTCCTCGGCCTCGCGCGAGAGTCCTCGCGCCATCTGGCTGTAGGCCAGCGCCAGCAGCGCGCGCGGATCGGGTTGCTGCATCGCTTTGACCTCGTCCTCGACCAGCTGGAATTCTCCGGCGCGGTACGCGATCAGACAGGTTCATGCCGGAACGCCACATGATTGGGCACCATTTCCGCGGCCTGCTGAGTCTCGGCCAGCGCTTCGCGCGGGTTGCGCAGGAAGACGAGACAGGCCGCGCGCTGGCTGCGCGCGACGTTGTCCGCCGGATAGCGTGTGAGCAACTCGGCGTATTCCTTGTCGCAGTTCCGATAGTCGCCAGCTGAACCGGTAATAGTGCGCCGCGCGTGAAGAACCGTTCGCGCTCGGTCATGCCATCGACGTGCCGAAGCGCTTCCTGCATGTACTTCTGGGCTCTCGTCGCGCTGACCGAGCGTCGCGCGCCATCGCCGCCAACCCCTGATAGCCGAGGCCGAACTTCGGGTCCAGCTCCACGCGCGCTGCGAAAAGCTCTTCCGCGCATCCTCGAACCTTCCTCTTGCCTGCGCTTCGACACCCGCCGCGTACTGACTCACGACCTCGAGCGAACTGGCCGAGACGCTCCTCATCGCGAACAGCTGGTCCGACTCGGACGTCCGTGTCGCCGAGCACCTGGCGAACTCGCGCCATCAGGCTCGCGGCGGTCTCCAGGACCTGTTCCTTGCTCGACGCGCGCGCGCTGGTGCTGACGATCTCGTTCCCGGTGACCGTTTGCGTGGCCTTGACGGCGATTTCGTAACCGCCGCCGGCCGGCGCGATCGAAGCCGGCCAGGACCACGCCGAGACCCTGCTTGAGCGCAACGCTCGCGGGCGGCGGCCTCGTCCAGCTTCTCGGGCGGGCGCACGCCCAGTCGCCGGCATCCGGGTGCGGTCGATACGCGCGTGATGAAGCTTGCGTCTTCGAGCGCACGCCGAAGCGTCTGCGCGATCGGATTGTCGAATGTTGGGTCGCCGGTGTTGTTCTGCACGTCAGCGATGATCAGCGACACCGGGTCGGGTGGTTCTCACCGGCACCGTCAACCATCTCGTGCCGTAATACGTGCCGGCCAGAAGGACGCGTGACGAACAGCGCCGCCGCCGCCAGCGTCCGCCGCGAGACGCGCCGCATGATGGGCAGCGGCCTCCCGTTGTCATCCAGCCGTCGCAGGGCCGACTGCAATTCGGCGGTGGTCTGAAACCGCTTCGACGCATCGGGCGCGAGGCAGCGCAGGATGATGGCGTCGATGGCGTGTGGGATCTCGGGGTCGACCGCGCGCGGCGCGCGCGGCGGCTCCGCCATCCGCCGCTCCAGCTCGGCAATCGCGCTCTCGGCGCGCTCCGAACGCCGGCCGCCGATCAGCATGTCATAGAAGATCAGGCCGAATGCGTAGATGTCGGCGCGTTGATCGACCGGCTGCCCCTTCGCTTGCTCGGGCGCCATGTATTCGACCGTCCCGACGATGGCGCCCGCCATCGTCCCGCCGGCCAGCGGACCCATTGGCCGGCCGAGGTCGCCGAGTTTCGACCTTCGCCGCGGAGCGGTGCCCTGGCTGTCTCTACCTGACGAGCGCGCGATCCCGAAATCCATGATCGTCGGCTCGTCGTCCTGGCCAACCATGATGTTGGCCGGCTTGAGGTCGCGATGGACCACGCCGGCTTCATGCGCGGACACGAGACCAGAGACGATGCCGCGAGCGACGCGAAGCGCCCGCCGAACCTCGAGCTTGGTCGCCCGCTTGAGAATGGTCGCGAGGTCCTTGCCGTCAACGAACGGCATCGTGATGTACTTGATGCCATCAATCTCACCAAGGTCATGAATTCGGACGACGTTCTTATGGGTGACCTGGCGCGCGAGCAGCAATTCGCGCTTGAAGCGGCGCTCGATTTCCAACGCGGCGAACGGATCAGCGGCGATCTCGGGACGGATCACCTTCACAGCGACCGCCATACTCAGTTCGGCATCCCAAGCCTGGTAGACCGCTCCCATGCCGCCAACCCCGAGCACACGGATGATGTGATACCTGGGTCCGAACGCTTCCCCGATCTCGAGGGGGCCCACTGTCCGGCTCGCGACCGCCGGCCGTCCGGCTGAGTCGCGCCTCACCCCGCTTGGCCGCCGGCTCGTCGGTGGAGGCGGTTTGGTGACGTCGACGTCGGGCGGCGGCGGCAGACGGGTTTCTGCAACATCGGCACCCTGGCGAGCCAGTTCCGCCACGGTGGGCGCGTCTTCGCCTTGCAAGCTCTCTGGCCCGCCAGACGGGGCTCTCGGTTCGGGCAGGAGCTGCGTTGCCGCTGCGGCGTCGCCGAGGGGATCCGGGAGGTCGCTCGGCGCAGCGCGATGCTCGCCCTGCCTGTCGACGGGCGGCGGCGTCAGCACAGCAGCAGCCACATCCGGGCGCGACGTGACGCCTCGGCCGCACGACGGACACCTTGTTTCCGTCGTAGGCGTGCCGCAGTGTGCGCAGAGCATGCTATCTGATGGACGGCCCAATCACGTCCTTTTCCGGCGTATGGATTCGCCGGCACCGGCCGGCAGCGATGCTGTCGAACTGAGGTGGAAGCGCAGGTTAGCACGGATGACTCAGTCGCTCAACGCTGTTCAGCGCGTTTCAACTCCCTGCAACCGCCCTTTGTTGGCATCCTGAGGCTTGGATGACAATCCCGCCCATTCAGCTACGTGTGCCCCGCGCACGCGAGCCGGGCCGACGGCACGCCGCGCGGCTGGCAACCCACTTGCACAAACGGCTATGGGAGCACGCCGATGCGCAATGTTGACCGGTTGCCGGACACTTCGGACCTTTCTTACCTGGATGCGTCGAAGGTGACCAGCCCCGCCGGCGTGCTCGCAGGCCTGGATGTTGTGACCAGCGACGGGAAGCGCATCGGCAACATTCGCGGTGTGGTCATCGACGCCGCGGCTCGCCGTGTCCGCTATCTTGCGGTCCAATTGTCGGGCTTGTTGGGCCGGCGCTATTTCGTCCAAGCGGATCAGCTGGGACAGATCGACGAGGAACTCAAGGCGCTTCGCCTTCGCGGCGACATCCGCAACGAAGCGGTGACCGGGCTGGACACACACGTGTTTCGCGAATTTTCTGACGAGGATTTGCTCGCCGCTATGTTCGCGTCTCGCGCCGCGTAGCACGCCATCAGCTCGACCGTGCGCCCGCTGCCGGTGCATGTGGCGGACGCCGGCTCCGTGTACAATCGCTCGGGTGACCCGACCCTGGCCACTTGCAAGCGACTTCCAGATGGGAGACGCGGAGCAGGGGCGATCGTGGTGACCGCCCCCACTGTCCTCCGCAGCGCCTTAGTGGTTCAGGACGGTTGTCCCGGGCGCTGACTCGTTGTCCGCTGTATCGACCGCGATGATCGAGATGTTGTTGGTCACGCCGTAGTCGCTGTCAAATTGCGCCGTGGTCCCGCCGACCACAACAGCGCGCAACTCACCGTTGACGTACACGTCGTAGCGGATGAACGACTGCGGAGCGAGATCGTCGGTCGAGGGATCCCAGCTCACGTTGACAAACGCCCCATCGTTGACCGCCGTGAGGTTCGCGGGCGGTGTCGGCGGAGTGTGGTCGTTGGGGTCAGCGGGGTCGGTTGTCACAAACACGGGGTCGCTGACGGGCGACAAATTCCCGTCAATGTCGCGGGCTTGAACGGTGAACGCATACGTCGTCTCTTGATCCAGCGGCGTACAACCCGTCGGGACGAGAACGGCGGCGCACGTAAACGTCGCGGACTTCGAATTCAGGGTGGAGACGGGCGCCCCGTCGATGAAGATCGTGTACCAGATGAACGAACCGTCGTCGGTGGACGACCAGTTCAGCGAGGCGTGCGTCGGGCCAACATCCAACAGTCCCACGACAGGCTTCGTCGGCGCAGCGAGCTGCCCCGGCAACGTGACCGTCACGGAGTTGCTCGACTTGGAAAGGTTCCCGGCAGCATCCTTGGCGTAGACGCGAAAGACATACGTCTTGCCAGATTGCAGGCCCTCCACGGTGTGACTCGTCATCGTCTGACTGACGGTCACCGTGGCCCCCGCGCAGCAGATCAGGTAGCTGAAGCGGTTCGAATTGTCGGTAGAGGCCCCCATGCCAGCGACACGCTGTGCTCGGTCGTCGCCGTGACAACAAGGTTGGTTGGCACTGTTGGTGGCACGCGATCTCGTGACTGGGCAGACAGGACCGACGAATCAAACAGCAGTGTGAGCACCAGAATCCCGACTGCGGTGAGCGACGAAGGGAAGGTTCGCGACATGTGAGTTCCTCTCGGCAGGGCGGCCGCGCAAACGCCACGCCAAGCCAGTCGCGCGTCACGCGCACGAGGATTTCCAAGATGACGCCCCCGTAAACGTAGGGACGAAAGGCTTGCCTTCATCAGTGAACGGCATCTGAAGAGGACCAGTGACCCAGGCCGAGGGCCAATACACCGCCTCAGGCTGAGGCCACGTTGCAGCCTTGGAGACTTTCCTCGATGAGCGCAGCTTTCCTTGCTCGTAATTGGTTACTGACACCGTAAGATCCGGCGCGGGCGCGGCGCCGGTGCGATGTGTGCTACCTGAGCCGTTTTCCCGTCTCGCGAGCGGCACGAAAACTCGACAGTGCGGTCCGTCTAACACGCAGGGGGTGGTCAATGCTCCTTCGCCCGGTCCTCGCCGTGCTCCTCGTGGCGGCAACGCTCTCTGGTGCATCTCCCGCGGTGACAGGAGGCGCGCCAACCGAGCAGAAAAGTCCAGCGCTCAGATTCGTCGTCGGCGCGAAGCCAAGTACCGTCGCCGTCGGGCGGCCGGCCGCCATCGACATCGAGATGCATAGCTCGACCGGCGCCAAGATTCCCGCGGCGGCCGACACGCTCGTCACCCTCACGATCACGACCCTGCCGTCTCTCGACGCGGCGAGGAAAGACAGCGGCTCGGCGGCGTCCGCGCAGACAAAACCGCTGTCGCTCGAGAAGCAGCAAATCATGCTTCCCGCCGGCGTCAACGTGCGACGAATCACCGGCATTTTTCCGAGGGGCGAGGGCGACGTCGAATTCACCGTGACGCCGAATGCCGCCGGTCGGATCAGAGTGTTTGCCGAGGCCGCCGGCGTCGAGCCCGGATCGGCGCTGATCGCGGTCACCGATCGTCTGTACGTTCTGCCAAAGGCGAGGCCGCCTGTGGGCGACGTCCAATGGGCCTCCTTCACGCAGCAAGAAGCCCCAAGCGTCAAGTTGGTCATCGAGGACAGTGGGAACGACGTGTTTCGCCGCGATGGACTGCTGGCCCAGAAGTTTTTCGTCAGCCTGCAGACCGACGATGGGGCGGATGTCGCGACGCCAAGCGATTTGCTCGTGAACTTACGCGTCCACAAAGGCAAGGGCCGCTTCGAGCCCCGCGCCCTCACCATCGCCGCCAACGAGGCCATCAGCCGGGAGCCGGCCGAGCTCAAATCGAGCCTTGGCGGAGAGGTCGAGATCGGGGCGCGATCGACCTTGCCGCAGATAGCGGAAGCCAGACGTCCCTACACGTTCGAACCCGGCCTGAGGACGACTGAACTGCTGGTCACGCCGCTGTCGCCATCGGCCCTGGCCAACGGGCTGGACGTGATTTCAATCGACGTCCAGGCGGTTTACCGCGCCAATGCTGAGAGCGAAAAAATTGTCGTGCGCGCCGAACAGGAAGAGCTCGACGAGCGGGTGGTGAAGTTCAGGTTCAAGAAGGGAACGGCACGATTCGTCGGCGGAAAGAGCGAGAATCGTCATTCCGAAGAACGAGAGCTCCGGGTCGATCGCGATCATTGCCACGAGTCCATCGAACGGCGTCGTCATCGAGGCGTACTCGAACAACGGTCTCGAGGAACGCGTCATGGGTGAAGCCACCGTCTCGTTCGATCTCCCGTGGCTGCAGCTGCTCTTCGCCGCCGTCGGTGGCCTCCTGCTTCCGGGCATCAACCGCAAGCCGCCCGCCGCCATCGCCCTCGGAAGTCTCGGCGGGCTGATTCTGTATGTCCTGGTCTTCTTCGGCGCGGTGGCCACCGGCATTTTCGACATCGGCCGTCTGGCGGTGGCGATCACCAAGCTGCCCAGCGAGAACGTCCTCGCAGCGGGTGTCCTGGGCGTCGTCGGTTATCTCGCGACGCAAAAAGCATTCGACCTGAGGAAGACGGGCGCGAAGCCGAAGGCCGTCGAAGGACACGCCGTAACCGCCGCGTGCGCGTCAGGGTTTCAACGCGCGAGAGGCTCAGCAGTATGCCGTTCCGTGGGTGATGACCGCTACAATGCCCCGATCGAACGCCACTCGTGACCCTCGGTGAACCGACCATGTCGAGATCGACGCGTGATTCTTCGTCCTCGTCGCGCGGACTTCGCGGTGGCATCAGCCGCCGGCAATGGCTTGCCGGCGCCAGCGCCGGGGCGGCTGCAATGCTGGTCGATCCGCGCGGACTTCAAGCCCAGACGACCTCGACTCGTCCCGTCGTCTTCTCACACACCACCGTGATCACGGTGGATGCGGTGCACGAGGACGTCGCCCTCGCGGTCGACGCCGGCAAGATCGCGGCGATCGGCCCGACCGACGAGGTGGTCAAGGCCTTCGCCAAGGCGGAGGTCTATGACGGCCGCGGCAAGGCGCTCCTTCCTGGCCTGATCAACTGCCACGCGCATCTCGCCGCCACGCTCGCGCGCGGCTTCAACGAAGACTTCGGCTTTCCCAACTCCGCGCGCCTCGCCGTTCAACCGGCGAGCCTTCTGCAAGGCGACGAAGCCACGCTGATGGTGACGATTGGCGCGCTCGAAGCCATCCGCACGGGAACGACGACCATTGTCGAAAACTCCGGCGGCATCGCACGCCACGCCGCCGCGCTGGCGCGAACGGGCCTGCGCTGCGTGTTCGCCGAGTCGGTGCGCGACAGCGAGAACGTCGCCGGGCCGATGTCGCCCGAAGGTCTCGCCAAGAGTGAGACGCCGCGGTTCTCGGCCAAGCTCCGCGACGAGGGAATGCAGCGCATCACGGAGTTGTTCGGGAAATGGCACGGCGCCAGTCCAGGGTCGCATCAGCGTCTTCCCCGCCGCCGCGCTCGCCGAGACGTCGTCGCCCGAACTGCTGCAGGCCATCCACGCCTTCGCGGAGAAACACGACCTCGGCTACACGATTCACCTGTCGCAGAGCCGTGCCGAAGTCGACTTCATGGTCAAGCATCACGGGATGCGGCCGCCGGCCTTTCTGGCGAAGCACAACTTCCTCGGGCCGCGGCTCTTCGCCGCCCACTGCCGCTACGTCGACGAGGGCGACATCGCGCTCCTCGCCAAGTCGGGCACGATCGTGTCGCATCAGGCTGGCATGGCGGCGAACCGCGGCGTCATTCCGCCCATCCCCGCCTTGCGCGCCGCCGGCTGCCCAATCGCCAACGGCACCGACAACAACACCAACGATCTCTTCGAGGTCATGCGCATCGCGCTCCTCACCGAGCGAATCCGGCGTGATGACCCGTTTCCGGGTGTCCGGCCGCAGCCGGAAGACATGCTCGAAGACGCCACGCTCGGCGGCGCCCGAGCCGTACGGCAGACAGCTCGTCGGATCGCTCGACGTCGGCAAGAAGGCCGATATCCTCGTGCTCGACACGCTGCGCGCGCATCTGGTCCCGGCCGGTCGCATCCTCTCGGCCTGGATCCACAACGGACAGCCCAGCGACATCGAATCGGTGATGATCGATGGCCAGTTCGTCATGCGCGACCGCAAAGTGCTGACGCTGGACGAGACGGCGCTCATCGCCGAAGCCGACAAGGTCGGCCGCCGGATCTGGAACCAGGTCAAGAAGGCCGGTCCGATCGCGATCCCTGGCCGTCCCCGACCGCGCTGACTCGCGACAAAAGCCAACCGCGACCCCGCCACCCTCGTCTTAGTGGCACCTGCTCGAGGAGGGTCGCATGCGACTTCGCACGTTGATCACCGCGGCGGCGACGACCGCCGCACTGTGCGGATCGGTACTGGCTGCCGCCGGGTCCACCGACGATCCGATTGCATCCTTGAATCAAGCCATCCAGGACCGTTTCAAGGATGTGGACAAGCTCTTCGGGCTGCGCCGCATTGTCGTCCTCGGCGACACGCCGCACCAGTTCCGGCCCGAGACCGTCACCGAGTTTGCGGTCGTGCGCGAAATCGACGAGGCGGGACTGCGAGTTGCGATGTATGTGGCCGGCCGGCGCGTCCTCGAACGCGAGCCGGATCTCACCACCAAGGTACCGTTCGAGCTCAATCGACGCGTGATCTTCGGTCCCGTCGCGGTCACCAATCCGGCGGCGCTGGCGGGCCTGCCCGAGGCCGTCGACCTGATCGACGAGGCCCGCACCGCGTTTCGCACCCTGGTGCGGCGCGATCGCTACGATTTCGAGAAGGCGGACTGGACGTTCACCGGGCGCGCCATCCGGGCGTCGGCAAAAGAGTGCCTTACCTGCCACAAGGACCGATCGCTTGGCGACCCGCTCGGCGTCGTCCTCTACGCGTCGCGACCGCGCTAGGCGCGGAGAGATTGGCGCGGAGGTCGCGACCTGTTCCCTTAATCCCAAATGCACTTGAGTAGACGCAGAGTTCACACGGAGATCATGGAGTTCAGAGAGAACATTTGGCTCCCCGATCTCCCTGATCTCGCTGTGCCTGACGTCAACGCAAGTACTCTTTTTAACGGAAGACGTCGCGGATGCGGCGCCCGACCTCGGACGCCCACCCCTCGATGGTCCGCGCGAGGCGTTGACGGATGGTGCCGCGATGCAGCGTGCACAACCGCTCGGGCACCTGGTCTCCCTCTTTGAGGTACTCGGTGTAGAGCGGGCATCCGTCCACCGGTTTTCAAGTACGATCGGCGCACAACGTCTCTTCCAGGAGACCGGCAGGCCGCTCGAACTCCCCTGCTGGACGCAGACGCGCGCTCCGCGCGCATGAAGTCGGCCCAGATCGGTAACGCCATCCGCGCTCCGTATCCATCCGACGCGATCGTCCGCGGCTGATCGAACCCGACCCACACGCCGACGACCATCGACGACGAGAAGCCGACGAACCACGCATCCTTGAAGTCGTCGGTCGTGCCGGTCTTGCCTCCGACCGGCCCTTGCACGCCCAGTCGTCTCGCCGCGGTGCCGGTCCCGCGCTCGACGACGTCGCTGAGCATCGAGACCATCTGGAACGACACCGCGGGCGAGAGGACGCGTTCCGTCTCCGGCGTCGTCGCCAGTGCGGTACTGCCGTCGGCGTCGACGACACGGACGAGGTCGCGCGGGCGGACGGCCAGCCCGCCGTTGGGAAACACGGAGAACGCCGCGGTCATCTCGAGCGGCGTGACGAGCCCGGTTCCGAGCGCCAGCGACGGGACATCAGGCAGGTCGTCGCAGGCCGGCGTTGCCTGCGAGGCCGAGTACGGCGCGCGATGCCGACTCGCTGCTGCAAGAACGTGGCGGCACGGTTGTTCGACTCGAGAGTGCGGCGCGCAACGTCATCGCATCGGACGCGTCGTCGTGCACGTTTCTCGGCGTCCACTCCTCGGGGCCCTGCGGCGGGAGCGCGTCCAGCCCGCTCAGCACCGACACCGGGCGAGAAGCCGCGCTCGAGCGCGGCGGCAAAGACGAACGGCTTGAACGCGGAGCCGGGCTGGCGACGGCTGCGGCTGGCACGGTTGAACGCCGAGCGTTCGTAATCGCGGCCGCCGACGAGCGCCAGGACGTCTCCGGTCGCGGGATCGATCGCCACGAGCGCGGCCTGGAGGTCGGTGACGCCGCGCCGGCGCAGGCCATTCTCCACCGCTGCCTCCGCCGCATCCTGCAGCGCCGCCACGAAGGTGGTCTCGACCCGCCAATCTGGCGGATGGTCGCCGCCGAAGCGTCGCGGAAGCGCTGACGCAGATAGTCCTTCGCGTACCCGTAGCGTCGCTCGCTCGCACTGCGATACGGCTGCACGCGAAGCGGCGCGCGGCGCGCCTGCTGCTCTTGCGCCTCGGTAATGAAGCCTTCCTGACGCATTCGCGCGAGGACGGTGTGGCTGCGCGCGACCGCGCCGTCGAGATTCGACCACGGCGACAGCGTCGCCGGCGCGCGCGCCAGGCCGGCAATCAAGGCGCTCTCCGCCAGCGACAGATCCTTGGCGGCCTTGCCGAACACGCGCCGCGACATCGCCTCCACGCCGTAGGTGCCGGCGCTCAAATAAATGCGATTGAGATAGAGCTCGAGAATCTGCTGCTTCGACAGCTGCGTTTCGATGAGAACCGACAGGACGGCTTCGCGCGCCTTCCGCACGTAGCTCTTGCGGTTCGACAGAAACAGTGTGCGCGCCAGCTGCTGCGTCAGCGTGCTGCCGCCCTCGACCGTTCCCGGCTCGCGCACGTTGCGAAACACCGCGCGGCCGAGCGCGATCGGATCCAGTCCAGGATGCAGGTAGAAGCGATGGTCTTCGACGGCGACAAACGCCTGCTGGAGATGCGGCGCGATGGCGGCAATCGGCACATCCTGCCGCTGCTCGTCGAGACGGAACCAGCGGCGGCCGTCCGCGGTGTGAAACCAGGTGTCGCCAACGCCGCGCGTCAGTCGATAGACGAGGTAGCTCTGCCTCGACACCCAGACGGTCAGCACCACCCCAAAGACGATGAAGACGGCCAGGAGCAGCCGTGCCCGGCCCCGGTCTGTCTTGAACGCTCGCAGCACGTTCAAGTGTCGCATCTCACCTTCGTTATGACGCGGCAATTGGCTGTACGGCCGAGCCGGGCTTCAGCTGAGCAGTCGTGGCGTTGGCACGTTCTGCATGAAGGCTGGCGCGATCCGCCACTGGCCGACACCGCTCGCCCCGATACGCTCGGGTCCATGAGCACGCCAACTGTTTCAGCAACACCACTCACCAGCGCGCCCGCCCATCGGGCCCGCATGTCCACGCGCCGGCGGTCCGCGCGTTTGCCGCCACCGATCCCAAGGCCGCGCTCGCGGCGGTCACCATCCCGCGCCGAGCGGTCGGCGTCAGCGACGTCGAGATCCAGATTCTCTATTGCGGTGTCTGCCACTCCGACCTGCACCAGGCGCGAAATGAATGGCAGAACACGATCTATCCCTGCGTGCCCGGCCACGAAATCGTCGGCAGGGTGACGAGCGTCGGCGCGAACGTCACGCGGTTCAAGGCAGGCGACCTCGCCGGCGTCGGCTGCCTCGTCGGCTCCTGCGGCGTCTGCGACAGTTGCCGCGAAGGCCTGGAGCAGTACTGCGAAGCGACGCCGACCTTCACCTACAACAGCCCGGACCCGCACACGGGCTTGACGACCTACGGCGGCTACTCCGACCGCATCGTGATCGACGAAGCCTTTACGCTGCGGATTCCCCCCTCGCTGGAACTGGCGGCGGTCGCCCCGCTGCTCTGCGCGGGGATTACGACCTACTCGCCGCTGCGCCATTGGAACGTCGGCAAGGGCCACAAGGTCGGCATTGTCGGCCTCGGCGGCCTCGGCCACATGGGCGTGAAGCTCGCGCACGCGATGGGCGCCGAAGTCGTTCTGTTCACGACCTCGCGCAACAAGATTGCCGACGGAAAGCGTCTCGGCGCCGACGAAGTCGTCGTCACGACGAATCCCGACGAACTGACGCGTCACACGCGGTCGTTCGATTTCATCCTCGACACGGTGTCGGCGCAGCACGACATCAATGCCTACCTGCAGCTGGTCAAGCGCGACGCGACACTCACCCTCGTTGGTGCGCCTGAACATCCGCTACCCGTCAGCGCCTTTGGTCTGCTCCTGGGACGGCGACGTCTCGCCGGATCGGGCATCGGCGGCCTGAAGGAAACGCAGGAGATGCTCGACTTCTGCGCCGAACGCGGCATCACTGCGGATGTCGAGATGATCGAGATGCAGCAGGTCAACCAGGCCTACGAACGGCTGCTGAAGAGCGACGTGAAGTATCGATTCGTGATCGACATGGCTTCGCTGGCAAGACGCGTGATGTGGGTATCGTCAGATCCACGCCGGCCGGATTGAAACCGGTGCAGTAGGATGAGCCATGGCCCGACGGTTCCGCCTGTCACAACTGCTGGTGACCAGGCTCGATGAGCTCGGGATCCCGTCCGACGTCGTCTTGCGCCGGGCGGGCATTCCCAAGAGTGTCGGCGACGATCGGATGCTCGTCACCACCGAGCAATTCTTCGCGTTCTGGGCGGCGGTGGAGGAGCTCAGCGGCAACCCGCTCATCGGGCTCGTCCTCGGCACCGAGCAGCGCGTCGAGCGCTACGACCCGATCGCGCTGGCCTCGCTCTCGGCGTCGTCATTTCGCGACGCTGTTGACCGCGCTGCACGGTACAAACAGCTGACGTGTCCCGAAGACATTCGCGTCGTCGTGCGCGGCGACGAATGCGCGATCCAATTCCACTGGCTGTTGGCGGAACAACCGGCGCCACAGGTGTTGACGGATCTCTGCTTTGCGTGGGTGCTGACGCTCGGGAGCCGCGGCACGGGTCGGCGAATCGTGCCGGTTCGCGTCAGCTTCAGTCGGTCACCCGTTTCTCGAAAAGCGTACGAATCCCACTTCGGCTGTGCGATCGACTTCAACGCGGCAAATAACGAGCTCGTTGTCTCGTCGCTCGATCTCGATCGACCGTTCCTGACGAGCAATAGTGACTTGCTGTCGATGCTCGCGCCTCAACTGGAAGCGGAACTCGCCGCTCAGCTCACACCACAAAGCGTCGACGCCGAAGTCCGGACAGTCGTCAAGCGTCTGCTCACGGGACGCCGACCCGACCTGCGCGAAGTCGCGCGGACGATGGGAGCCAGCGCCCGGACGCTGCAGCGCCGCCTCGCCGAACATGGCGTGACGTTCCAGCAAGTGCTCGAGGACGCCCGCCGCGACCTGGCCCGCCACTATCTGCTGCACTCGTCGCTCGACCTCTCGGAAACCGCGTACTGCTCGGCTACGAAGACGCGAGCTCGTTCTTCCGCGCGTTTCACCAGTGGGAAGGCATGTCACCGGGACGCTGGCGCGAAACCCAGCGAGGTCTGCCGGGCAGCGCGGACGCGGGCGTGGGCACACCGGCAGCCCCACGAGCTTCGACGTTAGTGCCCGCCTGACCGGATTTGCGATTTCTACGAGCCACGAAACCGCGAGCGTGAGCGCCCGAGGAAATCATCCTGATGAGGGCGAGGCCAGCAATCACTTGAACTCGCGCACATTCCTGACTGTCGGCGGGTGTAGCTTGTTCGCGCTGATCATGGCAAGCCTGCATTTCCTGAGACGCGACCTCTCGCCGCTGCAGCGCGGGATGAGCCGATATGCAGATGGCGACACGTTGGCGCTGACAACCGTTGCGTTCTTGGCGTTGGCGGGTGCCCTGCTGTCGCTGGCCGTTGATCTACGTCAACCACACGCCCCCGTCGCCCGCTGGCTGGTTATAGCGGCGACCGGGCTTGTACCTGGTCGCTTTGACCCCGATCGGCAATCCATCGACTCCGCGCCTGATACTCACGCTCCACGTCATCGGCGGATTCAGCGAGCGGGTGACCATAATGCCGTCGAGAAAGTGAAACAGCGTCAACGTTTCTCGGACAGCGCCTTGAACGGCGTCGTGAGCGTGCCGATGCCTTCGACTTCGACGGTCACGACGTCACCCGGCTTCAGAAACGCCTGACGTTCCGCGCCGGTGCCGGCTGGCGTGCCGGTGAGGATGATGTCGCCCGGATAGAGCGTCATCCGCGAGGCGAGATACGCCACGAGATGCGCTTCGTCCCAGATCAGCTGACTGGTGTTCGCGTCCTGCATGACGGCGCCATTCACCTTCGTCGAAATCCGGAGGTTGCCTGGCGCCTTCGGCAGAAACTCCTTCGGCACGATCACCGGGCCGAACGGCGCGCCGCGGTCGATGCTCTTGCCGTCGAACCAGTTCGTGCCCGCGAACATCGACACTTCGCGCAGCCGCTCGCTCCCGCGATCGCTGATGTCCTGCGCGATGCTGTAGCCGAAGACGTAGTCGTGCGCCTGCTCGCGAGAGATGCGGTACGCGGGCCGCGGCCCCATCACGACCACCATCTCGGCCTCGTAATCGGTCCGCAGTCGGCCATCGACGATATAGAACGGCTCGCCTGGATCGATGATGCAGGACCGCGGCGACTTGGCGAACATGATCGGCGCGTCGCGCGATGGGACGATCCGTGACGCCGCAGTGGCATCGAAGCCGGCCGGGGCCGGGGCGGTCGGCTTGGTCGGCGTTGGTGCTGGCGTTGGTGGCGTTGGTGCCGGCGCCGTGTTGCCGGCCATGCCTTCCGCGTGCGCCTTGTAATTCGCCGCCGCGGCCAGCATGTTCCATGGGTACTTGATCGGCGCTTTCACCGCCACCTTGTCGAACTCGAAGGCAAAGGGCTGATTCGCCGGCGGCGCGGTCGCGAAGTGGTTGGCGATCTGGTACAGGCGCCCTTTCACGGTGTCGTACTGCTCGATGAGCGCCCGCATCTCGCCTGGCATCGCGACGGCCGGCAGGTTCGCCTGTTTCGTGAGGGCGGCGTTCGCGCCCTCGATGTCCAGGACGCGCGCGCCGATGACGAGCCCCACGCGCATCCTTGCCGCCGGCTTCGAAGGTCGCGAGCTTGAAGGGGTGCTCGGGCTTGCTCGAAGGCGCGCTCTGCGCCGATGGCTGGTTGGCAAACGTCACGAGCGCGAGGCTCGCACAAAGAACGCCGACAGACCGGAGATGTCCGACTCGAATCATGCCGCCCCCTTGAGCCGCGAATCATAGCGCGCGGGAGATAATGCGGCGAGGGAGCGGAAATGGCAGCGAAGAAACCCAAAGGCAAAGCCGTGCGGGATTTGCCGGCCGCCAAGAATCCGAAAGCCGGAGCGAAGACACCGAGCCCGCCCGGCGGGGCCTATCCCGATTCCTTATCCCAACAAGGGCTGAGGCAGCGCCACCCGGCCTTCGCGATGGTTTGAACGATGGCCGACCGCGGGAACCAATTCGACCCACGCATCCTCGAGGTGACAGCGCATCGGCCGTGGCCGATGCCAGCCGCGCCGTGGGTCATGACGCAAACGTGGCGTCACCTGCTGTTCGCGCACTGGCCGATCGCGGCCGACGTCCTCCGGTCGCAGGTACCGGCCATGTTCGAGATCGATCGATTCGACGGCCAGGCATGGCTCGGCATTGTCCCGTTCGAGATGTCGAATGTCGTCCCGCGCGGGGTCCCGGCGATCGAACGGCTGTCGACGTTCCCCGAACTCAACGTCCGCACGTATGTGCGACATCGCGGCGTGCCCGGCGTGTATTTCTTCAGCCTCGACGCCGACAACCGCCTGGTCGTCGCCGACCGCGCGCCGCTTCTTTCACCTGCCGTATTTCCGGGCAGACATGACCATCGCGACAGATGGAGGCGACGTCCGTTACCACAGCCGCCGGCGCGGCTCGGCCGCGGCAGCTGCCTCGTTCTCAGCCCGGTATCAAGCGGTGGGCGCGTCTTCGGAGCCGGTTCCTGGGACGCTCGAACATTTTCTGACCGAGCGCTACTGTCTCTTCACCGTGAACCGATCCGGAAAGGTGCTGCGCGTCGATATCCATCACCCACCGTGGACGCTGCAGCCGGCCGACGCGGAGATCAGCGACAACACCATGGCGGTCGCCGCCGGCATCACACTGCCGGATACCGCGCCGCTTCTTCATGTAGCCGGGCGGCAGGATGTTGTGGCGTGGATGCCCGTGAAGGCAGACGATTGACGCCGCTCGCTCCGGCGGCGCGTCAGCGAGCGAATCCCGCGGGCAGATCGGACTTCGTCTCGCGAAGGATCGCGACGATCGCGGATCGGTCCGCCGCGGTGAGGTGTGCGTACTTGGCCTCGCGCTGCGCGCTCGAGAGCACCGACCCGAGCCGCTGATACACCGCATCCTTCACGAACGCTGGCAGACGCTCGAACGCCGGCGAATAGATCATGTAGCTGCAGGGGTGTTTCAGCAGCCGTCGATTGAGATCCAGATCGCGCAGCGACCGGCCACGACGGTCGCGAAGCGCGCTCGCCGTAAAACGATCGACGAACGCCTTCGGCGGACTCACGGCCCCTGGTGGCGGCGCCTCGTCCACGAAGAGGAAGTAATCGACGAGCTCGTCGATCGCTGACTGCACCGATCGATCCACGGCCGTCGTGCCCGCGGCCGCCGCAACGCGCGCTTCCCACCCCAGGCGGGTCAGCAGGTTGGTCGCGCGGGCCTGGTGATCGAACACCATCAGCGTCGCAACGTCGCTATCGTGCGACGCGTACCCACGCGCCGACGGCGTGCCGCCAAGCCACGCGACGAACACCTCGTTCGACGTCGTCGCCGGCCCGGACGTCGGGTGGACCGCGACGGTGACGTTGCCCTTGTGCGCGACGCCCGAATAGACCGGTGCGGTGTAATTGCCGGTGACGAACCAGCCACCCCACCGCTCGGTCACCGGCGTGCGATGGTCCACGTTGTGGCTGGGCAGCTGCGGCAGCAGTCCGCCGTCGGCGCCGAGCACGTTACTCCTCGTGATGAGGCCGGGCACGTCGAGCGTGCTCGTCGAGACGTGACACTCGAGGCAATTGGTCCGGCGCGCAAATCGCGGCGCGGCGCTCTCGATTTGATCCAGCGTGTAGAACACGACGCCTTGTTCGGGATCGTGCGCCGTCAGCTCGAGCGCGCGCGCACCCGGAATGTAGCCGACGACGACCGAATCGTCGTAGTAGAGCGCGCGCGGATTCGACGGTCCGGTGGCCGATGCTTGAATCCCGGTTTTCGAGAAGACGAGCAGCTGCGTCTCGGTCGCGACGTTCAGGGCACGCAGCACCGAGCGAAGATAGCCGGCCGGTGCATCGAAGGTGAGGCTCGACTGCCCCGACGCCAGCGCGTCGTTCAGCCGCGCAATCCGGTCGGTCGTGGCTCGCGTGGCGTACTGAATCGCCGGATGTTCGTCGAGAAGGCCCGGAAACGGCTCCGTCGCCGGTGCCTGCCCCGCCGCCATCGCGCGGTAGAAACTGGCCGCGAGAATGATGGTCGCAGCAGCGAGCGCTCGCATCAGGTCAATAGTACCTCGGCGGCGTGGAGCGGTTACGGATCCGTCACCGTACGCTCAATTTCGAAACAGTCCGTGTCGCGGCGATCGGTACACGACGCATGGTCTGCTCAGTCGACTCTCCGACGAGCGAACGAGCGTCAGCTGCGCCTGAGTACCCGCTTTTGCGCATGCCGCGGCGCGCCGCGGACCGCGTCCGCCGATCGGCGCGGTCCTTGCGATCGGTGGGGCCGCGCTCCCGGTCCATCACGGCCGGGCCGCGCAGAAAGCAGGCGTCATCCGATGCGTACTCGCTCCGTAATCGTCGCCTTCCTGCTCCTGGCCTGTGCCTCTCCTGCGTTGGCCGAGCCGCTGCCCGCCGGCCGCGTCAAGGTCGTGACCGGCGCGGCCTTCATCGTCCGCGGCACGACGACGGTTCCCGCCACGGTCGGGGAGTACGTGCACGAGACCGACAGCATTCGCACCGGACCGGACGGCCGCATTGGCATCACGATGAAGGACGACACGCGAGTGTCGCTTGGCCCAGACAGTGAGATGCGCGTCGATCGCTTCAGTTACGCGCCCGGCGAGGGCCAGCTGGCGCTCGCCTTGAAGTTCGTCCGCGGCGTGGCCGGCTACATCTCGGGCCGCATCGCCAAGCTGGCGCCCAACGCCGTGAAGCTCGAAACCCCGGCCGCCATCGTCGGCGTCCGCGGCACGTCCCTCGCGATTCGCGTCGCCCCGTAAGTGAGGACCGACCTGGTGCGCGCGATCTCGCTCGCGGTACCGATTGCGGCGATCAGCCTCGCCGCCTGCGCATCGAAGCCGGCGCCGCAGGTGCAGCCCCCGGCCGCCGCTCCGGCCCGACCGGTGGACGTCGTCGTGTTGCTGGCCGATGAAGACGGCTCGGTCGGTGCCGCCGACGTGTCGAACCCGCAGGGCGACACCGCGCTGGACGGGGTGCGAGAAGCCACGACGATTGCCGCTGGACAGGCGCCGAGTCCCGCTGCGCCGCTGAGCGAGGCCGAGGTTCAGCAGATGTTCGGCGACGCGCTCGGCGCGCTGCCGCCGGCGCCACAACGCTTCTCGCTGTATTTCAGGTTCGAATCCGAGGAGCTGACCGCGGAGAGCCGAGCGGCGATTCCTCGCATTCTCGAGTCGGTGAAACGCCACCCGGCGCCCGAGGTTCTGGTCGTTGGCCACACCGACACGACCGGCGCCGCCGAGCGCAACCTGAAACTCGGCCTCCGCCGCGCCAACACCGTGCGCGACCTCCTCGTCGCGAGCGATCTCGATCGAATCCACCATCGAGGTCACGTCGCACGGCGAGTCCGATCCGCTCGTCAAGACAGCAGACGAGGTCTTCGAGGCGCGCAACCGGCGCGTCGACATCACCGTGCGATGAGCCGGCGACGGACGGGCCGCGTCCTGTTACTTGCCGGCGGGCTGCCTGGCCTGGTTGCCGCGCTCTTGTGCCTCTTCCAGCCGGCGGCGTTTACGCGCCTTGACTACGGTCTCTACGACCGCATGGTGCGGGCCGCGGGCACCGCGCCGACGAGCGGCCGCGTGGTCATTGTCGACGTCGACGAAAAGAGCCTCGCCGCGGTCGGCCAATGGCCCTGGCCGCGCGGACGCGTCGCGGAGTTGATCGATCGCATGGGCACGCTGGGCGCCGCGACCATCGCCATCGACATCGTGTTTGCCGAGCCGGATCGATCGGCGGTGTCCAGCGAGGGTCCCGATGCCACCCTCGCGTCCGCGCTCCGTTCCGGACGCACGGTCCTCGGCTACGCCCTCACGTTCGATCCCACGTCGGAGCCGCCACGCGATTGTCTCGAGCACGCCCTGAACGTCGCCGTCGTGGCCACCGACCCGGATGAGACCGACGGCCCGCCGTACTTCCGTGCAACGCGCGCGATCTGCAACCTGGCGGTCCTGACCAAGGCCGCGCCGGCGTCCGGATTCCTGAACGCCGCACCCGACACCGATGGCATCCTGCGGCGCGCGCCGGTGCTGCTCGAATACAACGATCGGTCGTATCCCAGCCTGGCGCTGGCTGCGGTGTCCATGGCCACCGGCGTGCGCGGACGCATGCTGCGCGTGGCCAACGTCAACACGTCGACACTCGTGCTCGCCGGCGGAGACGAGTCGTCGTCCGATCTCGCAGGCCAGAGCATTCCACTCGACGGCAAGAGCAACCTGCTGGTTCGCTATCGCGGCCGCAAGCAGACGTTTCCCTACATCTCGGCGGTGGACGTGCTCGAGGGTTCACTGCCAGCCGACGCCCTGAAAGACAAAGTGGTCTTCCTGGGCACGACGGCGCTCGGGACCCGCGAGGTCGTCGCCACCGCGCTCGACACGCTGTTCACCGGCGTCGAGGTGCAGGCGACGGTGGCCGACAACCTGCTCCAGCAGGATTTCCTTCGCCGCCCCGAGCACGCCCTGTCGATCGAAGTGCTCGCGACGCTGATCGCCGGGATTGGCGTCGGCCTCGCCGCGACCACCTTTGGTCTCGCCGCCGGGCTCGGTGTCGGCGCCCTGATGGCCGCCGGCACGTGGGGCGGCGCGGTTCTGCTGCTCGGGGATGGCGGGATCGTGTTGTCGCCGCTCTATCCGATGGTGGGTCTCGTCGGCGGCGTGGCCTGCCTGGGGCTGGTCGGGCTGCGGGTCGAACAGCGCCGCGCCGAGCGCGCCGGCGTCGCCCGAGCCGACTCCGAACGGCTCATGGTCCAGACGCTGCTGGCCCTCGTCGAGGTGCGGGACGCCGAAACCGGCCGGCATTCGCGGCGTACGCAGGAGTACGCGCGGCTCCTCGCGAATGAGTTGAGCAAGCACCCGGCGTATCGCAGGGAGCTGACCCCCGAGCGGGTCGAGCTCCTCTCCGCCCTCGCGCCGCTCCACGACATCGGCAAGGTCGGTGTCCCGGACCACATCCTGCACAAGCCCGGTCGGCTTACCGCCGACGAGTTCGCCGAGATGCGCAAGCATCCCGTCTACGGTCGCGATGTCATCCTCAATGCTGAACGTGCTGCCGGTGTGCGCGACGACGAGACGCTCGCGATTGCGAAGGACATCGTCTATGCCCATCACGAACGATGGGATGGCACGGGCTACCCCGAGGGGCTCCGCGGCGAACAGATCCCGACGGTCGGCCGCGTGATGGCGCTCGTGGACGTCTACGACGCGATGCGCTCGCCGCGTCCCTATCACCGTGCGATGTCGCACGACGAAGTCCGTGCGATCGTCGAGAGCGGTCGCGGCACCCACTTCGATCCGAATGTCGTCGACGCGTTCGTTCGGGTGGCCGCCGGGATGCGGGCTCTGTCGGAAAGTGGCGGAGCGACGGTCGCCGAGTGCGAACCAACGCCGGCGCTGGCCACGCCGGCATAGTTGCCACAGTGCCACTGGTGCTCTGTGGCAAAAGTGAGACATCGTGGGGCAGGTCCGCCAGCGGGGTCGGGGTCAAGGGCAGGGGGTCAGGAGGCAGGGGGTCAGGTCGTGAATCGTGAATTCGGGACACGATTCACGATTCACGACCTGACCCCCCTGACCCCCTTCCCTTGACCCCTTCACCGACGGGTACTGTCGCGAGAGTGGCGTGGTCCTTGCGTAATCCCGTGCCGGACCGGCGGCGATCGCCGAACCCCTCAACGCGCCGAAGCAGTCGCACGCCACTGAATCCACCGGAAAAGACTATGAGTCGAGCCCTGTCCGCTGTCGTTGTCGCTGCCTTGCTGTCTGTTGCCGCGCCGCCCGCGTTCGCTCAGGACCCGCCGCCGGAACGCCCGACTTTCAGCGCCAGTGTGGCGCTCGTGCCGATCACGGCTGTCGTGCGCGACTCGAAGAGCCGATTGGTGCGCGGCCTGAAACTCGACGACTTCCAGGTTTTGGAGAACAGTCAGCCGCGCCGCATCCTCGAGTTCAAGGCCACGACCGATGGGCCGATCAGCATCGGCTTGCTGTTCGACACCAGCGGCAGCATGCGCGGGTCGGCGCTCGACAAGGGCAAGGCGGTCGTCGATCAGCTCATGTCGCACATCAACCCGGCATCGGACGAAGTCGCCCTGTTCACGTTTGACAAGACGCTGCGGCAGGAAACGCCTTTCAACGGCCAGCCAGCGACGATCCGCGGCGCGCTCGACCTGTCGCGCTCGTGGGGGACCACCTCGCTCTACGATGCCATCGCCGAAGCGGCCCGCCGGGTGAGCGACCGGGCAACCTCGCGGCGCGCGCTCATCGTGGTCACCGACGGACTCGATACCAGCAGCACGCTGTCGCCGGCCGACGTGTCCGCAATCGCGAGCGCGACCGACGTTCCCGTCTATGTGCTGCCGGTCGAAGCCGTCCGGCGGTTGGAGACAGCCGCGCCGAGCGGCGATCTCGCGGATCTCGCCTACTGGACGGGTGGCGACCTGCTGTCGGTCGCACAGCCGGAACTGATGCCACGTTCGGTCGCCGCACTGGTCGCCGAACTGCGCCAGCAGTACTTCCTGGCGATCGAGTCGTCGTCGGCGTCGGGCTGGTACAAACTCGACGTGGCCACTCGCCGGCGCGACCTCAACGTCCGGACGCGGAGCGGTTACTTCGGCGCCGATCCGGCGCGCATTCCCGAGTAAGGACGCGGCGGCGGTGGCCGCGCGCTCGAACCGGTTGTCGTAGTAGTAGTGCCCGCCGCGCGCCGCGGCCCACAGCGAAGCCACACAGTACGCCGGCAGGAAGAACAGGCCCCACCGCTCGTATTGCGCGACGTGCACCCGCTCGTGCGCACGCGTCACGTCGAGCGCGGTCGCATTCCGCCCCACGACAACATGGCCGAAGGTGATGGCGGCCGCCCCGCCCTCAATCGGAATGAGCCTCGACAGGCACCAGTCGAGCACTGGCCCGTGCGCTTCGACAACGCCACGGACGATGCGGATGCGGCCGCGGACGCAGGCCGCACTCGCGACCAGCAGGCCCACGAGAGTCGCCGGCAACGCCCAGGTGTAGCGAACTACACGCGCGGCCACTCGCACATCTCTGGAGGCGCGGGCTGCGGATCGGGCTTTCGCCCGTTGAAGTCTGCGATCACCTCGCACGCGCCCGTCTCGACCGCACACTGTAAGAGCTGTCCGTCGCGCGCGAGGACGAGGCGCCCGCGCTGATCCCAATCTGCCCAGGTCGCCTCGCCCAGCGACAGCTCGCGCTGCTCGGACTCGTTCCAGAGCGTGTATTCGACGAGATAGCGGCCGCCCTGCCGTCGCACGTCTTCGACCGAATGCAGCATATTGAGCACCAAGGGAAGCTCGCGATGGCGACGCCGCCACAACGTTCGATACGACTCTCGTTCGACGAGCTCCCATCCGTCTCGCAGCAGGCGGTTGAAGTGCACCGTCCGGTCAGTCCACTCTGCGGTCCGGTCCACGTAGGCGATGTCTCGAGGGGAACGAATCGTCAGCCAGCCGGGCTTGTCGCCGCGATCGGGCGGCGTTTCCTCCTGATAGCCGAGCCACAGCGTGTTACGCGCCGGAAAGAACGCACCGGTGTAGTACGTCCCGCCGACGAACCAGAGCGCGAGCGCCGAAAAGTACGGCGGCCGACTGAGCGCGACCCATGTGTCGGCGCCACCCGGCTCGCGGCCGCCACTCTGCCTCACGAATGCGGCAAACAAGGTTCCGTCAGGCGAGAGGTCCGAGCGCCGCTCGTAGACCCGGCCTTTGATCCACTGGCCGCGCGTGATGCGATCGGCATCGGTGTGCCATAGGCTCAGCTGCGCCCAGTCGGTCGGACCGCGACTCAGCACAGCCGCCACTGGCGCTTCCGATGCGAGATACACGAACAGACGGCAGGGCTCCACGACGACAGTCAACCTATTGTCGCGCGAATGTCCGGGTACAATTCTTCGGTGCGTCGGCTCGTCCTGCTCCTTCCGGTCGCGATGATCATCGTCGCGGCTCAACCGTCCGCCCAGATCACCTGTTCGAGCCATCAGGAGTGTCGCGACCTCGCCCTCGCCGCTCAGCAGCGTGGCGACGTCGAAGCGTTCCACGACCTCGCGTGGCGGACGGTCCAGACAGGGCCGCGCAACGACGCCGCGCTGATGTTCCTGCTGGCACGCGCGCAAAGCATCAGCGGCCGCGCGAGCGATGCGCTCGTCATGTTGAAGCGGCTCGCCGACCGAGGCGTGGACATCACGGAAGCCGAGACGAGCGACGACTTCCGGCGCGTCCGCAATCTTGCAGCCTGGGCCGAATGGAAGGGCCTCCCGCCGCCAACTCCCGCGGCAGCGTCCACACCACCCGCCGCAACACCTGCCGTCGCCGAGGCATCGATGAAGACCGCGCCGTCAACGGCGGCGGCGGTAACACCACCGGCGGCCGCGCCCACCCGCACCGTCGCCGCAAGCCCACCAGCATCGCCGGTGCCACCTGGCCCCAAGCCGCGCCGGCGACCGCGAAGCCGGCACCGCCGGTCGCCAAGCCAGACACCGCAGCGACATCCAAGGGCGCGGCGGCAGCCGCGCCGGCGGCAACGGCGACACCGGCAGCGAAGCCACCGGATGCGAAGGCACCGGATGCGGCCGCCGGCGAACGGATCCCCGCGCTCGCGCTCCCGATCGCGGTGAGCGCGCCGAGCGCGCTCGCCTACGACGGCGTCTCAGGCCGGCTCGTGCTCGTTGACGAAGCGACGGAGACGCTCAAGGTGCTCAGTGAGCTGTCGGGCAACGCGGTGAATCTCGTGAGCCGCGGCTGGGGCGGACCGTACCGGACGACTGGCATCGCGATCGATCCGGTGCGCGGCGACCTCTGGGCGGTTGCAGCGGCACTCGATGCCGCAGCGCCGGCACCCAGCGTCATTCATCGTCTGCAACTCGTCTCGGGCCGGTTGCTTTACAGCGTGCCGGCCCCGGCTGACGAGCCGGCGAGCCGGCTTGTGGCGATCGCCCACACCGGGAACACGGTCTACGCACTCGACGCCGCCGGGAGCCGCCTGTTCGAGCTCGCGCCGGGTGCGAAAACACTCCGTGCCCGCGCCACGATGAAGATCGAGGACCCGACGAGCCTCGCCGTCGATGGCGACGGCATCGCCTACGTCTCGCACCGCGACCGGGATCTCGCGCGTGACGCTTGCCAACGGCCGCAACACCGCCCTCAGTGTCGCGCGGAACGTCAACCTGGAAGGTATCGTCTGGCTCGCGCGCTATCGCGATGCGCTCCTGGCGATCCAGCGCACCGACGACAACAGCCACGTCGCCGTGCGCATCCGGCTCGATGCGAGCGGCCGGCGCGCGACGCGAGTCGACGTCCTCGGCGATGCCGCCGCCGCCGCGGCGACGGTGATGGACGATGTCCTGTATTTCGTCGCGCCATCGGCATCCGGCGGAACCGCAATCGAGCGCGTGAAGCTGAAGTGAGGGCGGGGTTCCTTCTCCCTGAACTCCTCGATCTCCCTGTGGGAGGCTCGCAGTTCAGTGAATAGCGGGACTAACGTGACTCAGTCATCGTTGCCGCTGCTGTCAGCAGTCAACCTGCACAAGACCTACGTCACCGGCGAGGCGCGCGTGACTGCGCTGGGTGGCGTGTCGCTGGCGCTCGAGCCCGGCGAGTTTGTCGCCTTGATGGGCCCATCAGGCTGCGGCAAGTCGACGCTGCTTCACCTGTGCGGCGCCATGGATCGCCCGTCATCTGGCACCGTCACGTTCGAAGGCCGCGATCTGTCGTCGCTGAGCGACGACGAGCTGACAAAGGTCCGGCGCGAGCGCATCGGATTCGTCTTTCAGTTCTTCAATCTGCTGCCAACGCTGACGCTCGCCGACAACATCGCCCTCCCCTGCCTGCTATCGGGTCTCGCCGGGGCCGAAGCTGATCGTCGCGCCGCCCGTCTGGCCGAGCGCGTCGGCATCGCCCATCGACTCCGACACTACCCGCAGCAGGTCTCTGGTGGCGAGATGCAACGGGCCGCGATCGCGCGGGCGCTGGTCCATGACCCGGGCCTCCTCGTCGCCGACGAACCGACCGGCAATCTCGACTCGGACAACGGCCGCCTGGTGCTCGCCCTGCTCGCCGAGCTGAATCGCGAAACCGGCATCACGGTTCTCCTCGCTACCCACGCGGCCGAAGTAGCGGCGGCAGCTTCAACCGTCCGCCGCATGCGCGACGGCCGATTCGACGATGTGGCAACGGCTGTTTAGGCAGTTCATCGTGCGTCAGCTCCTGCAGGAGCGGGCGCGGACGCTGACGACCATCGTTGGCATCGCCCTCGGCGTCGGCGTCATCGTGGCGATTCAGCTCACCAATGCGGCGTCGATCCGCGGGTTCTCGACCGCGCTCGATACCGTGGCCGGAAAGGCGGCGATCGAAATCGTCGGCACCGGCGGGATCGACGAGCGGCTGCTCCCGGAACTTGGTTGGCTGCGGGAATTTGGCACCGCGAGTCCCGTCATCGAAGGCGAGATGGCGATCGTCGCCGGCGAGGTGGCCAGGCCGGCCCGGCGCGTCGAGGCGCTGAAAGTCCTCGGCGTCGACATCCTGCGCGATCTCACCCTGCGCGAGTACGTGGTCGGATCGGCGGCGACCGACCAGGGCCGGCGAACCGTCGAAGGCGACCAGTTGAACGCACAGCAGTTCCTCGAACTGCTGACCAGCCCGCAGAGCATCGTCATCACCGAGAAGCTGGCGCGGCGGCGCGGCTACGCGCTCGGCAGCGAGATCCGGCTCATGGCCGGCGATCGGGTGAATACCTATATCGTGCGCGGGCTGCTCGAAGATCAGGGGCCGGCGCGGGTGATGGACGGCAGCTTCGTCCTGATGGACATCGCCGCCGCACAGCTGGCATTCGATCGACTCGGGCGCGTGGATCGTATCGACGTGCAGCTGGGATCGTCGATCAGCGAAGCGGACATCGCACCGGCTGGCGAACGAATCAACCAGCGGCTCCCGCGCGGCCTGGTGGCACAGCGTCCGTCGAGGCGCAGCCAGCAGGTGGAGCGCATGCTCGCGGCGTTCCATCTCAACCTCACCGCGCTTTCGTGGGTCGCGCTCATCGTCGGATTGTTCCTCGTCTACAACACGGTCACGATTTCGGTCATCGCCCGCCGCGAAGAGATCGGCATGTTGCGCGCGCTTGGCGTCACGTCCCGCCAGGTCCAGTGGCTGTTCCTGAGCGAAGCCGCGGCCCTCGGCGTGCTGGGGACGCTCCTGGGCATCCTGCTTGGTCGCGTGCTCGCCGATCTCGCGGTTGGTTTGACGACGGCGACGGTCAGCACGCTGTATATCGCCAGCGCCGCCGCGACGCCGGCCCTGAGCAGCGAACTGCTCGTCGTCGCCGCCCTTGTCGGCGTCCCGCTCTCGCTGGTCGCGGCGTGGCTTCCCGCGCTCGAAGCGAGCCGCGTCCCGCCAACTGCGGCCATGCGCGGCTACGACCGTCTCGAGTCGCGCACTCGACTCAGGGCGAGCGGGCTGGTGCTGCCGGCAATCGTTCTCGCCGTGGCAGCAGGCCTCGCGCAGCTCGGGCCCATCGACGGCCGCCCGCTCTTCGCCTACCTCGCGTCGTTCGTCACCATCGTCGGCGCGTCGCTCGCGGTCCCGGCAATCGTCTTCGGTCTGGCCCGCCTGTTCCGGCGGCCGCTCCGGCAGGTTCTCGGCACCGAAGGTCTGCTCGCCCACGCCAACCTGGCTTCGGCGATCCCGCGGCTCTCGATCTCGATTGCCGCACTCGCGACGAGCCTGTCGATGATGGTGGCCGTGGCCATCATGATCGGGAGCTTTCGCGAGACGGTCGTGTACTGGGTCGGACAGACGCTGCAAGCCGACCTGTTCATCGGGCCCGGCGTGCAGCCGACGGTGGGCTCCGAGCAGACGCTCTCGGCTTCGGTGATCGACACCGTGCCGCACGCATCCGAGCGTCGAGGCCGTCGATACCTTCCGCAATATCGATCTCGTCTATCAGGGCAATCTCGTCGTGCTCGGCGCCAGCACGCTGGAAGTCGTGCTGTCGCATGGATCGCTGCTCTTCAAGGAGCCCGCTGACGGCCGCGACGCCCTCCGACGTGCGCTCGGCACCGAATCCGTCATCGTGTCCGAGGCCTTCTCGACGAGATACGACGCTCACCCTGGCGACACGATCACCCTGGACACGCCCGCGGGTCCGCGACCCTTCGCCGTCGTCGCCGTTTACTACGACTACGCGCTCGACCGTGGCGTCGTGATCATGGACCGCCGGACGTTCGTGCGCTACTTTGGCGACCTCGCCCCCTCGGGCATCGCCGCGTTTCTTCGCGACGGCGCCGATCCCGAGACGGTCCGCGGCGAGATCCTCGAGCGCCTCGACGAAGGGCATCGCGTCTTCATCTACACGAACAGTGCCCTGCGGCGTGAAGTGCTGAGAGTCTTCGACAGCACGTTCACGATCACCTACGCGCTCGAGATCATCGCGATTGTCGTGGCCGTGCTCGGCGTCGGCGCGACCCTGCTCACGCTCGTCGTCGAGCGCCGGCACGAGCTGTCGATGCTGCGTCTGATTGGCGCGACCCGGCGTCAGGTCGTCCGCGTCGTCGTCATCGAAGCGGCGCTGATCGGCGGCGCGAGCCAGGCGATCGGCCTGGTGGTCGGGTTCGCGTTGTCGATCATTCTCGTCTACGTCATCAACGTGCAGAGCTTCGGCTGGACCATTCAGTTCCGGGTGCCGGCGGCGTTTCTCGCGCAGGTCTCAGTGGCGGTCGTGATCGCAACGACGCTGGCCGGTGTCTACCCGGCCCGCCGCGCGGCACAGCTCGTCCTGTCGCAGGACGAGTGATGTCATCGAGGGCGATGCGAGAAGATAGCGAACGCGTGAATCCGATGCAGCCCAGGGCATGGCGGTCGATCGTCGTCGCAGCGCTCCTCGCGGCGGGGATGGTGTCCGTGCAGGCCGCCGACTGGAAGCAGGCGACCGCTGGCTATCGCTTCGAGTTCCCGCGCGATCACGCCAGCCATCCCGACTACAAGATCGAATGGTGGTACTGCACCGGCAATCTTCGGTCCGCCGACGGGCGCCGGTTCGGGTATCAGGTGACGTTCTTCCGCGTTGGCATCGATGCGGCGCCGGTCAACCCGTCGCGGTGGGCGGTCCGCGACCTGTTCATGACCCACGTTGCAGTCTCGGCCCTCAACGCCGGGAGCGACGGGTATCGCTTCGAGGAGCGCCTGAATCGCGGTGGGCCTGGCATCGCCGGCGCCGAGACGACGCGGTATCACGTATGGAACGAAGACTGGACGGCCGGGCTCGACGCCGAAGGGCGGCACGTGTTGCGGGCGTGGGGCGCAGACGGCGTCGATCTCGTCCTCGATCCAGGCAAGCCGCCCGCCATCAATGGCGTCAACGGCATCAGCCAGAAAGGCGCGCAGGCCGGCAACGCCTCGCACTACTACTCGTTGACGCGGATGCCGACGCGAGGACGGCTGAGGTTCAATGGCGCGGCTGTCGACGTCACCGGCGAAAGCTGGATGGATCACGAGTTCGGCACGAGCTTTCTCGAAGCCGAACAACAGGGCTGGGACTGGCTGTCGATTCAGCTCGACGATCGGCGCGAGCTGATGCTTTATCAGCTGCGGCGCAGCGACGGCTCCCGCGATCCGCGATCGAGCGGCACGCTGGTGGACGCCTCCGGCCGCACCACGTATCTCAGCGCCACGGATTTCGTTCTGACGCCAGGGCGCGACGTCGTCAAGGCGCCCTCAGGCGCGACCTACCCCGTGCAGTGGACGGTCGTCGTGCCCGCGCATCAGCTGTCGCTCAACGTGACGACGCCACTCGCGAATCAGGAGCTCTCGACGCCGGGCACGGGCATCTCGTATTGGGAAGGCGCGATTGATATCGCCGGGACCAGTCGCGGCGCCCCGGTCAAAGGTCTCGGTTACCTCGAGATGACCGGCTACAAAGGCAGCCTCGGCCGCATCCTGTCGAGCCGTTGAGACACGCGGGCGCCCGTCCGCTCACGCTCTCTCGAGTCGGACGCGACGCGTCAACGCGCTGAGGAGCGAGCGCGCAATCACCAGCACGATCGGGCCGAGCACCAGTCCGACGAAACCAAACGCGCTCACCCCGCCAAGCAGGCCGATGAACACGACCAGGCCGCTGACCGAGGTCCGGCCGCTCAGGAGCACCGGCCGCAGGACGTTGTCGACCAGCCCGATGACGCCGGCGCCGATGACGATCAAGCTCACGCCGCGCACGAAGTCTCCCGACAGCAGCCAGAACAGCGCGACCGGCGCCCACACAATGCTCGCGCCGACGGCCGGGATCAACGAGCAGACGGCAATCGCGACTCCCCAGACGACCGGCGCCACCGCGCCGAGCGCCCAGAATGCGAGGCCGCCGATGACGCCTTGCACCGCCGAGACCGTCAGCCCGGCGCCCATGCTGGCGATGACGAGATCGTGCGCCTCCTTCATCAGCTCGTCGCGCTGCTCTTCCGGAAACGGCAGCAGCGTGCGCAGCAGCTCGGTCAGGTGCTCGGCGTCGCGAAGGAGGAAGAACAGCGCGAAGAGCATGATGAACAGGCTCGCGACGGTGGCCGCCACGTCGGCGAGCACGTTGCCGAGCCGCGGCGCCAGGAACGACACCGCGCGTCCCGCCGCGTCACTCACGAGCACCGTGGGATCCGGCGGCAGGTTGAACGGCGTCTGCCGCCGCAGCGTGTCCCAGCCGCTCTTGATCTGCTCCGGCAGGGCGGTCTGCGGCAGCGCCTTGAGATATTCGATGGCGCTGGGAATCTCGGTCGCCAGCACCGACACGAACAACGCGAGCGGGCCGACAATCAGGATCGCGGTCCCGAGCGTCATGCTCAGCGCCGCGCGCGTGGCGCCGATCTGCGCGGTCAGCTGCTGGCGCAGCGGGTTGAGCGTGAGCGCGAAGATCGCCGCCCAGGCCAATGGCGCCAGGAACGGCCGGATGACCATGAACGCGAGGTAGGCGACGAGCAGAACGACGGCGTAGAACAGCAGCTCGCGGAAGCGGTCGGCGTTCGAGCGATCCATTCAGCGCGATTCTAACGCCGACCCACGAGATCTGCGATTGATGATCTGATGATCTGGTGATCTGGTGATCTGGCGATCTGATGATCCAGCGATCTCGCGATCTGAAGATCTAGATCACCAGATCACCAGATCACGAGATCACCAGATGACGGCGTCAGAACTTATATCTGACGCTCAGACGGAAAATCCGCGGCGCGGGGATCGGGTTGGCCGACGCCGCGTCGATGCCGCCGGTCGCCAGCGGCTGCAGGTAGTTGGGACCGTTGGTCGTCACCCGGCGCAGCACGACGCTCGTGTTCGTGACGTTGAAGAGGTCGAACATGCCCTCGATGGACTGGCTGCCGAACCGGAACAGCTTCGAGAACCGCAGGTCGGCGAGCTTCACCCACTCATAGCGGCCGGCCTGCCCCTCGACGGTCACGTTGACGAGGGTGTTGAGCGCGTTGCGCACCTGGACGACGCGCGGGAAGTATTCGCCAGCCTGGGCGGTGTAGGTGGCCGCGACCAGGAACTGCCACGGCAGCTCGTAGGTGCCGTTGAAGCGCAGGCCCTGGTAGGTTTCGGGCAGCTCCCAGTTGTAGCGCTGCTCGTTCGGATTGCGCGGCGTGATGTTGCTGACGTCGCGGCGGTCCCAGGAATACGAACCGAGGAACGACCAGCCGGACGCATAGCGCCGGCTCGCGGTGGCCTCGAAAGCCCAGTAATCGTCTTCGCCTTCGTTATCACTCGTGTTCGTCGTGAACGTGTTGATCTGCCCGAACGTCGGGTAGGTGTTCGGCACCGACCACACTTCGACGATGCCATCGTCGGCGGTGCCGGCGATGTTGTCGCGCCCGGGATCGACGCCGGTCCGGCGGTCGGTGAACGCCTCGAACGGCTGCGCCTGGTCGAGCTGCTTGTTGCCGCCCCAGTCAAGCTTGCGCACGACGTTCAGCCGCACCGTCCAGTCGCGGTTGAGGCCGAGATCGACGCCACCGGTGAACTCGTCCATGCCCTCAGCGGCCAGGTTGGGATCGAGGATGCGAATGCCACCACCGCCGCCGGTGACGGTCTGCAGGTCTGCCGGATTCGGCACGTAGGGAATCGTCCCGTTCCAGCGATAGGTCGTCTGGCGCGTGGCCGCCGGGTTGACCGACGATGCGACCGGACCACTCGCCGCGGTTACGCCGGAGCCCGACGCCGCGTAGCGTCCGTAGCTCCCTTTCAGCGCGACGCGGCCGTTGCCGCTCAGGTCATAAATCATCGACACCCGCGGCGACCATGCGTTGTAGGTCGGGAAATCGTGGTTCTCCGGATAGATGTTCAGGGTCGAGTACGGCCCCGTACCGGGATTGCCCTGCTCGGGCAGCCACGACCCGTAGCGGTCGAAGCGGATGCCCGCGTTCAGCGTCAGCCGCTGGGTCAGGGTGACCATGTCGTTGATGAACCAGGAGTTGAACGACACGCCAGCGTTGGTGAGGTTGGGATAGTCGAAGACCCGCACCGAGTCGGGACGCAGGAACAGGTTCGTGTCGCCCGGCAGGCTGCGATACCGGTAGTTCTGCTGGTTCGGATAGCCGTAGCTCTCGACCTTGTTGGTGCTGTGGTAGCCGAGGAACCCCGACTTGATCTCGTGGTTCATGTTGTTGAGGTTCGTGAACCAGCTGTAGGTGCCGTTGTAGCCCCACCGCACCGGGTCGCGCCGCAGTTCGAGGAACGCGCCCCGCGTCTGGGTGGTGGTCAGGTCCTCTGCCCGCAGGTCGTCGGTCCAGGCATAGTCGGGCCACCAGTAGCCGGAGCGGTTGAAGCCAACGTCGAACGTCATGCTCTGGCTGAGGATGCGCGTCCACTTCGCGGCCGGGCCAATGGCGGTCCAGGCGATTTGGTTCTGCGTCGCTTCGAGCGGGACGAACCGGCTGGCGTTGCGGTAGGGCTGCCACTTCCGGTTGTACTGCTGCGACAACTCGAACTTGTTGTTCTGCGACATCTGGTACGTGAGCTTGATCGTCGGGTTGTCGAGCCGCGTGAAGTACTCGACCTGTTCGCCGGTCCGCTCCTCGATGAAGCCGGGAATGAACAGGCCCGAATAGTTGTAGCCGTAAGCGCCGTAGAACCAGAGTTTGTCGCGCAGGATCGGGCCGCCGAGATCGAGGCTGACGTCGTTGTAGCGCGTGAACTTGTTGGTGCCCGGGTCGTAGCCCTGGGCGCGGAGCTCCGGCGTCACGTTGTTGCCCTGGAAGGCACCGTCCTGCCACGCGCCGAGATACATGCCGCTGAACTTGTTGCTGCCCGACTTGATGACGAAGCTCAAGGTGACGCCGGGGCTCTGCGCTTCGGCGCCCTTGGCGGCGGCCGAGACCTGCACCTGTTCGTAGGTGTTGTAGTCGCCGAAGAACTGATCCCAGACGACGCCGTCGAACTTGATCAGCTCCTGGCCGCTGCGGCCGTAGCTGCGGGCGCCGGTCGTCGTCGAGCCGCCGACGGTGTTGCCGCCGACGTCGAACTGCGTCGGCGACAGGCCGGGCACGAGGCGAGCCAGGCCACGGATGCCCCGGCCGTACGGCAGATCTTCCATCTGCTTCTCGTCCCAGTTGACGCCGACGCTGGTGGACTGAAGATCGATCACCGGCGTGTCGCTGATGACCGTGACTTCCTCGGACAGCGAGTCGATGTCGAGCTTGCCATTGATCGTCATCGTCGCGCCGACATCCACGCGGACGCTTTCGATGTTCAACGTCTTGAAGCCGGCCAGCTTGAAGCTGACGCGGTACTCGCCGGAGGCGAGCTGCGTGAAGCGGTAGACGCCCTGCTCGTCGGTGATGGCGGTGCGTGCCCCGCCAATCATCGAGGGACTCGTGATCGAGACCTCGACGCCAGGCAGCACCCCCGAGCTGGTGTCGAGGACGCGCCCGGTAATTGTCCCGGTGATCGCCTGCGCCGCCGCCCACCCCGGCAGCGCCGACATAGAGAGCAGTGTGGCCAGCAACGCGTTGGTCAGTCGTGCACGACTCATCGGAACCTCCTGTACGGTTCTCGGTCTACGGCCTCTGTCTGACAGCATCCGGTCTTACGGCTCAGGTCTCCGGTCTACGGTTGATAAAACATCCACGCGCTCGGCGCGTTCTCGTCCCACACGCACCACTCGGGACGCGCCAGCCAGTTCTGGCCGACGTCGCCGATCGGCGCGCCCGGCGGCGCCGGCGATGTCGCGATGACGCGCCACGTTTCGGCCGGCCGCTCCAGGAAGCGATTCACGTCGGCGGCGAGCAGCGTGTAGTTCGCGATGTCCAGCTCAGGCCGCGCCGCCGGTGCCGTGCCCTTGAGGCGCGCGGCGAGCCGCTGCAGCTTCATCGACGCGATCGCGCGCACCTGACTGTTCGGTGCGACCGCGGCGAGCCACATGACGCGATCGACGAGCGCGCGCTCGACGGCGCGGCGAATCGCCGCTTCGTAGGTGTTGGTCGTCGGCTGATCGAACGTCGCGCGGATCAGCTTGTCGATGACTTCGCCCAGACCGGGCTTCGACTGGTCGATCGCGTTCTGCGCCACCATGCGGGCGGCGCGATCCGGCTGCAGCACGAACCCGATCGTGACGTCAGCTGCGATCGCCGCGGGGTTGATCGGGTCGAAGCCTTCGCCGGTCGTGCGCGGGAAGAGCTCGCGATGCATCCCGTAGCCTGGCGGGCGCGGCGGGATGAGCTCGAGGATGTTCTTCGGCAGCGCGAGCTCCGACGGCTTGAGCGTCGCCACGAGCGATTCGATCGCCTTGCGCTGCGCCTCGCCGTCCACCCACACCATCGGGGTGCCATTGCCGTCGTCGCGCATCGCGTAGGTGAAGTCCTGGCCGCCGATCATCGACGCCGCGGCTTCCACCGCGTAGCGGTGATACATGTAGATCGGCACCAGCGGCTCTTCGATCATCGCCATCGGCATGCCCGAGCGAATCGTGCTCTGGCCGATGCGGTTGAGCGCCGCGCGCCGCACCCGCATCAACCGCGTCAGCTCGTCGGCCTGGTTGACGCCGTTCGACCACTGCTCGACGCGCGGATGGATGTCGGTGTCCTGGTTGGTGTAGTAGCGCAGGTCCCCCGCCCACGCATCGTCCAGGATCTTGCGCAGAGCCGGCGTGTCGTTCGTCCCCTTGGGGAACTCGCGGTAGCCGAAGTTGATCGCCACCTTGTCCCACTCGCCGATGTGGGCGGTGTAGGCCTTGGACGAGATCGATCGTGCCGTCCGCCTTCAGCTCCTCGTAGGGGTGCGGGTAGTCCATCACCGAGATCCACCCGGTCTTGCTGTCGTAATAGTTGTGGCCGAGGCCGAGCGTGTGGCCGACCTCGTGCGCGGACAGCTGCCGGATGCGCGCCAGCGCGGTCTCGTACAGGATCGCCGGCCGCTCGTCGCCCTTGGCGTACGGCGAGAGCAGGCCCTCGAAGATCATGTAGTCCTGACGATCGCGGAGTGAGCCGAGCGTCACCGTCGCCCGGATGATCTCGCCGGTGCGCGGATCCGAGACGCTGCCGCCCGAGCTCCAGCCGCGGGTCGAGCGGTGGACCCAGTTGATCATGTTGTAGCGGATGTCCATCGGATCGGCATCCGCCGGCAGCACATCCACCTTGAACGCGTTGCGGAAGCCGGCGGCTTCGAACGCCTGGTTCCACCAATTCGCGCCTTCGAGGAGCGCCTTCTTCACGTCTTCCGGCGCGCCGTTGTCCACCCAGTATTGGATCGGCTTGATCGGTTCGCTGACCGCCGCGCTGGGATCCTTCTTCTGCAGACGATGCCGGCGGATGAAGCGCATCTGCATCGGCTCGCCGACCGGCGCGCTGTAGTCGAGGAAGGTCAGGCCACCGTAGCCGGCGCGCGGATCGTCGACGCGCGGCTGGTAGTTGTTGTCGGGCAGCTCGACGAGCGAGGCGTGCTCGCGGAGGGTCACGGCGTTGGCCGCGGCCGCGACGCTCGCCACGCTGCCCGAGAACAGGCCGCCACCGAATCCCGCCGCCACCACCACCGCCACCACCACCCGGCGCCGGACCGAACGGGCCAATCGGCGTCGGGCCCTGGGTCGGACCACCGCCGCCACCACCGCCGCCGCCTGTGGCGTCGTTCACGAAGGTGAGCGTGACGTCCACTTCGGTGTTCTTCGGGAAGTTTCTCGTGTTCGGCAGGTAGAAGGCGCTCCGCGTCGGATCGACCCGGTAGTTGCCCGGCCGCAGCGAGTTGGCGGCGTTGGTCATGTCGCGCAGGAAGAACTGCGTCGCATCCACGAGCACGCGGTTGTTCGACTCGGCGGCGACGGTGAAGCCCCACAGGATCGACTTGGCGAACGAGTCCTCGACCGATTTCCGCTCAGCGGGATTCTTGCTGCTCGATCGGAAATTCTGGTTCGGCTGCACGAGCATGACGCGCGGCCCGACCCGCTCGAAGCGCGCGATGCGGCTGCCGCCGCCCTGGCCGCGATCGAGGCCGATGTCGTTCGAGCCGAGGCCAGCTGACAGGCCGTTGGAGTAGAGGAAGTCGGAGTCCCAACGGGAGATCTCGAGGAACATCGATCCGGTGCGCTCGTCCCAATACAGCGGGAAGTAGCCGTCGAGCTTCTTCATCCCGTTCGTGCGGTCGTCGATCGACGGCGGCGGCTGCGGCCGTTGATTCTGCTGCGCCTCCGGTGCCGCGACCACCGCGGTCACCAGCATCACCACCACCCACATACGTCGTGTCATCATCACCAGCCCTCGCGCCGACGTGACATTCGGTGACATTTCCTCGTCGCCGAGCCGTCGGGCACATCGTGTGTTTCGCTGGCATTCTACGCTGTTCGATGCTGGCAAGACGCACAGGGGACCCTGTCGCAGTTCCGGGGGTGCCCGATGTTCCGAAGTGTCGAGGTTGCGGGTTCGGAAGTTCGGAGGTTCAGGGGGGCGGAGGTCTGAAAACCGCCAACCGGTAGATGCGCCCGCCGGCCTCCTCGTGGACGAGCGTCAGATCGCAGGCGTGCTCGCCGAGCCGCCGCTCGACATCCGGCCACTCGCCGGGCTCGTACCAGTCGCGATGCACGACTACATACGTGACGCCAAGCGATTTGAGATGCGCGACGCTGGCGGCATCGGGAAACGTGCGCAGCTGGTCGTACAACTGCTCGTGGAGCGGCGTCAGCAGGCTGCTGTGGCCGTGGACGGTTCGCTGCCAATGCGCCATCGAATGCAGCATGTAGGTGCTGTGGTATCGCACCAGTGGCCTGACCGGGACTTCGGCAATCGCGAACGGGTTTCGGCTGCGTATCGAGCCACCGATCGAGCGACGGGATCTCCACCGTATACGGCTGCACGGGGAGCGGCACCATCGAGAACTCCGCGACGAGGACCGGCGCCGACCACCGCACCGGCGATGCCCGCTCGCCGCGGCGTGCATCCGGCCGACCAGTCGGTCGAAACCGATGCCGGCGAGCACCGCAATGCCCATCATCGCGAGCAGGATGAACCGTGACGGGATCCGGATGAAGTTGAACCCCGGGAGCCAGTAGACGTACGGCCACAAGCCGAGCGGTGGTCCGGCCGACAGCAGCACCGCCAGCACGGTCAGCACGACGAAAAACACGACGTCGCGACGCTTGATCGTCGGGTGGCCCGGCAGCAGTGATGCCGCGGTCAGCAGGATCGGCGCGTACCCGGGGAACATGAACGCGCTCGCCGCGGTGTTGATCGGCGTCGCCGTGACCTTCGAAAGAATCCAGGCGTGCAGTGTCGACGGCGATGCCAGAAAACTGATCGCGGCCGGCGCCCAGTTCTCGAGCGATCGGCGCAGCCCCAGTTCCTGCTGCACCCGGAAATACGGCGGCATCATCCAGACCGTCGGTAGAAGCAACACCAGTCCGGGGAGACCAATGTCACGAAGCCGCTGCAGCGGCGCCAATGGCGTCCCCGACATCAGCCGGCAGAGAACAGCAGCGCCGCGGCAATCAGCAGGTAGACCGCGCCGTGACCACTCGTCAGCGCCTGCAGCGTGAACAGCCCGATCGCGAGCCACAGGTGCCGCCGGCCCGGCGCCGTCGAGATACGCGATGAGCGCGGCCAGCGCGAACGGCATCCACTGGATCGTCGTCAGGTGGGTCTGCGCAAAGCGGAAGAAGCGCGCCGGCGAGAACGCGAAGACGATGCCGGCGATGAGCGCCGCGGCAAACCCCAGTCCCAGGCGACGGCCCAGCACGTACACGCCGAGGCCGCACAGAAAGACCGACAGCAGCGAGACGGCGTTGAGGGCCAGGACGGGATTCCCGGTGGTCCACAGGACAGGGCGCGGCCAGAAACGCGCTGCCGATGAGGTTTTCCGAAAACGCCAGCGTCCTGCGCGTAGGGGAAGAAGATGTTGGCGTCGAAAACGTCCCACGGCCGGGTGGTCAGGGCATGGACGTCCCAGGCCAGGGTCCAGGTGTAAGTATGAACGTCGGGATCGTTACCAAGTGACGTGCTGCCGGGATGGATGGAGATGGGATAGGTCAGGACGACGGTCAAGACGGCGAGGATGAGCGCCGCCCATCCGGCCTCCCCCATCCGCCTACGCTCGCGATACAACCCTGACGAGCTACGGCGAGACTTCGCCCGCCCGACCAGCCCGACCTACGCCCTACCCGCCCTACCTGCCCCACGTGCCCCAAATTCTCCCCTAACCACTGCCGGTTTCCTCCGTCAAACTCTCTGAGTGAACGGGATAGACCGACGCGGGGCGGACCGCGACCCGACGGCCGTTGCCCTGGCCCGTGACGGCGACACCGACGCCTTCCGTTCGCTGGTCGAGCGTTACTCCCGGTACGTCTTCAGCGTGGCGTACCGGCTGACCGGCTCGGTCGAGGACGCCGAAGACGTCGTCCAGAACGCGTTTCTCAAGGCCCATCGACAGTTGAGCCGTTTCGAGGCCCGGGCTGATTTCAAGACCTGGCTTCACAGGATCACCGTGAACTGCGCCATCGATTTGATTCGCAGCCGACGCCACCGCGAGATCGGCCACGACCCGGCCGACCTCGAGGCCGGCACGACACCGGCGAGCCCCTCTGAAGCCCTGCCCGGGCCGGATTGGCTGATGCTGAGCGCCGAGATTCGCGACCGGCTCCGCGAAGGGTTGACCCAGTTGACCCCGAGCGAGCGCGCGGCGTTCACGCTCCGTCACGTCGAGGGCCTGTCGATCCGCGAGGTCGCCAGCGCCATGGGACTCAAGACCGAGGCCGCGAAGAACAGCATCTTTCGCGCGGTGCGGAAGATGCGGGTGGCGCTCGAACCGTTCGTGGCCGCCTCGGAGCGTCAGATATGAGCCCCAATCCGGTAACGCCCCACCTGACCGAGGAGACGTTGATTCTCCAGTACTACGGCGAGACCGAGGATGCCGCCGCCGTCGAAGCGCACCTGGCGACGTGCGCGGCCTGTCGCGACGAGTTCGATCGGCTGCGGCACGTGCTGGGACTCGTGGACGTCGAGGAAGTGCCCGAACCGCCGCAGGAATTCGAGCGCCAGGTGTGGGCGCGGCTGGTGCCGGAACTGGAGACGCGAAAGACGTCGTGGCTCTCGCGTCTCTTCCGCCTGCGCTCGGGTCTCCGTTCGGAGCTTCGGCGCGACAAGTCCCGCCGGCCCGAAGTGGGCGTATGCAGGCGGCGTGGCGGCGCTGCTGCTGGCGGCGTTCGTCGCGGGACGCTTCTCGCGCAGCCCCGTCGTCGAAGCCCCCGGCGTCGTGACAACCGCCGCGGCGGGCAACGTCTCGGAGCGGGTCCTCGTCGTCGCCGTTGTCGATCACCTCGACCGGTCGCAGATGATGCTCGTCGAGCTGCTCAACGCCGAGCCGGGCCAGCTGCCGGTCGATCGCGGTAACGAGCAATCGCGGGCCCGCGAGCTGGTCGCCGAGAACCGGCTGTACCGCGTCAGCGCCGCAGAGGCCGGCGACGACGCCATGAGCGACGTGCTCGACGAGCTCGAGCGCGTCCTGCTGGAAATTGCCAACACCCCCGACGATGCGACGGCCGGCGACCTCGAGGCGCTGCGCCAGCGGATCGATGCACGTGGACTCTTGTTCAAGGTTCGCGTCGTGCACTCGGAGATGCGCGAGCGCGAACGTCAGACAGTTATTGCAGGGAGCACATCATGATGAGTCTCGGACTTCCCCTGGCCGCGCTCGCGTTGACCGGCGCGTTGACCGGCCCGCAGGTCGCCGCCGATCGCCTGCCCGGGCCGGCGATCGAAGAGAAGATGCGCGCCGCCGCCGACCGGATGCGCGACGCCAGGCGCGAGCTCGATGAAGAGCGGCGCAGAAAGAAACGGCGCGGCGCGATCAAGAGGAGCGCTGGTACGAAGAAGGCCAGGACGCGCTCGAAGAGGCGCGCTGGCAGCGCGCGGTCGAACGGTTCACCTCGGTGGCCAGCGCGAAGTCGGGGCGCGCCGACGCCGCGCTCTACTGGAAGGCCTACGCGCTCGACAAGCTGGGACAGAAGGCCGAAGCGCTGGCGACCGCCGCCGAGTTGATCAAGGGATACCCGCAGAGCCGCTGGCTCAGCGACGCGAAGGTGCTCGAGCTCCAGGTGCGGCAAAGCTCCGGACAGCCGGTGCGGCCGGAAGCCGCGGGTGACGAGGACCTGAAGCTCCTCGCCCTTCAGGGCCTGCAGCATTCGGCGCCCGAGCAGGCGATACCGATGCTCGAGAAGATTCTGCAGGGCCCGAACTCGCCCCGGCTGAAGGAGCGCGCGCTCTTCGTGCTGGCCCAGAGCAACTCGGCGCAGGCCCGCCAGATTCTGACCAACGCCGCGCGCGGGTCGTCGAACCCCGATCTGCAGCGGCGCGCCATCCAGTACCCTGGGCGTGCACGGCGGCGCCGAGAACCGAGCCGTGCTGGCGCAGATCTACGAATCGTCCACCGACGTCGACATCAAGCGCCGCATCCTCCGCGCGTTCGGCGTCTCCGGCGATCGCGCCCGCGTGCTGGCGGCGGCCACGTCGGAAACGACGCCGGAGCTGCGATCCGAAGCCGTGCAGCAGCTCGGCGTGATGGGCGCGCACGACGAGCTGTGGCAGCTCTATCAGAAGGAAAGCAACATCGACGTCAAGAAGCGCATCCTCCAGGCGATGTTCGTCGGCGGCAACGCGACCCGCCTGATCGACCTCGCCAACACCGAGCAGAATCCGGAGCTTCGCCGCACCGCGATCCGAAACCTCGGGCTGATGGGATCCACCCGCACCGCCGAGGCGCTCACGACGATCTACAACCGCGAGAAGGACGTCGAGAACAAGAAGGCCGTCATCAACGCCTTCTTCCTGCAGAGCAACGCCGAGCAGCTCGTCGCCATCGCCCGCAAGGAAACCGATCCGCAGCTGCGTCGCGAGATCGTCAGCCGGCTGTCGAACATGGGACGGTCGAAGGTGGCGATGGACTATTTGATGGAGATTCTGAACAAGTAACCGAGACACTGTCAGTTTCCAGTTTCCAGTTGCCAGTTCAAAGGGTCCCTCAGTGCCACTTCCAGCAGGGCGCTCTTTGAACTGGGAACTGACAACTGACAACTGACTGGTCTCACCATGACGGGGTCCCGATGAAAAGACTGCTCTTTCACCTCAGTGGCGCTGTTCGCGGCCCTCGTCCTGTCAGCCGCTTCCGCGTGGACGCAGCCTCGGCTCTCGAATGGCGAGGTCGAACGACCGCGGTCAGCGGGGCGCTGACGCGGGCCGCCATCGAGAACTGCGGCAGGTAAAGCCGGCACCGCGTGGGTGGGCTACGCGGTACCCATCGTCGCCGGCGAGCACAGCATGTGTTGCTGGAACGGCGACTCGAACGGCTGCTGCAACGGCTGTCGGCTCGAACGCACGACGGGTTCAGGATCGTTCGTCAGTCAACCGCCGGGCAGTCCGGTCAAGCTCGAAGGCAGCACGCAGCTCTACGTCCTGTATCGGGTCGAGAGCGGCAGCATCAATCGCATCCGGATCTTCTCGGAGGACTGCGCGCTCGACGCCGGCGGCCTGGTCCTGCACTGGCTGACCGGGGTTCGCGCCGCCGACAGCGTCAGCGTGCTCGCCGCGTTCGGTGAGAGCGGCGCCACACGCACGGTGGCGGACGGCGCGCTCTCGGCGCTGGCCATGCACGCCGATCCGTCAGCGCTCGAACGACTCGTCGCCTCGGCCCGTCAAGGCACGACCACCCACGTCCGCGGCCAGGCGCTCTTCTGGCTGGCGCAGCGCGCCGGTGACAAGGCCATTGGCGTCATCACCGACGCCATCGCCAACGACCCGGAGACCGACGTCAAGCGCCGCGCGGTCTTTGCCCTGAGCCAATTGCCAAAAGACGATGGCGTGCCGCGACTGATTCAGGTGGCGCGGACTCACACCAATCCCGTGGTTCGCAAGCAAGCGATGTTCTGGCTGGGACAATCGAACGACCCGCGGGCGCTGAAATTCTTCGAGGAGATTCTGTTCAAGTAGGGCGCAGGTGGGGCTGGTAGGGCAGGTGGGCAGGAGGCACGTGGGGCCACGAAGGATCACAGCGAAAACCAGGCCTTCGGCTCATCATGTCACCAGTGGCTACCTCATCGCATCTCACGATCGTCTTTGCGGGCCTTTCGTCTGCCAGAGCCAGCCAATCACGCCGAGCGCGGTCAGCGCGACAGCGCCCTGCTTCAGCAGCTTCGCTTGCCACGCGTCGGCCGGGCCTCCTCGTTGACCAGTTGACGATACACCTCCGCCTCCGGCGAGTCGTTCGGCCGCGGCCGGCGCGGCGGCTCCGGCGTCGGCACCCACCGGTGACGTAGGCAAACGTTTCCGAGGCGCAAATCGGGCACTGCAGGCCGTCGTGGACTTCTTCACAGTCCAGACAGAGGCGCGCGTTGCGAAGCTGCATAGTGTCAGTGTAGCAAGTCAGTCGGAGCCATCGGCGCGGCCCACCTCGACCGATCGGTCCTCACCCACGCCGGCCACCCGCACCAGCCACGGGTTGCAGCACACCTCGCAGTCCTGCACGAACGTGCCGCGCACGTCGGGCTCGAGGTAGATCTCCGACGTTTCGCCGCAGTACGGGCATTCCACCGGGAAGACGTCATCCATGGCCGACCGACACGTATTCTCGCAAATCATGCCCAAAATGACGGGAGGCTGGCGGATACTTGCTCGTGAAATTACGTCAGTTTCCAGTGACCAGTGCCAGTTCAAAGAGCGCCCTGCTGAAAGTGGCACTGAGAGGCCCTTTGAACTGGTAACTGGCAACTGGAAACTGACCTGATCTTTATCTTCGAGGGACCATGAGCAACCTGTTCGACACTCGCCGCCGGTTCATGACCCACTTCGCGAGCATCGGGCTCGGCACCACGCTCGCTCCAGGCATCCTCTGGGCGCGCATGCAGGACGCCGGCGCACGCACCGTCACGCTGGCGATGGTGACCGATGCCTTGAAGCTGTCCGGCATCGAGCTGTCCGAAGAGGACCGCAAGGCGATGGTCGAGAACGCCAACCGGAACCTCACGCAGTTGGACGAGCTCCGCAAGATCGAGATCCCGAGCGACGTCTCGCCGCCCTTTCATTTCAGCAGCGTCGTGCCCGGCATCGAGGTCAGCAGGCAGCGCCTGCCCTTCCGATTGAGCGCGGCCCCGAGCGTCAAGCGCCCGGCCAATCTCGAAGACGTCGCGTTCTGGCCGGTCCGCCATCTCGCCGAGCTCATCCGTTCGCGACAGGTCACGTCGCTCGAGCTCACCGAGATGTACCTGACCCGCCTGCACCGCTACAACCCGACCCTCAACAACGTCGTGACCTTCCTCGACGACCTGGGCCGCGCCGAAGCCAAGCGCGCCGACGCCGAGATTGCCGCCGGCCGCTACAAGGGACCGCTGCACGGCATTCCGTGGGGCGCGAAGGACATCATCTCGGTCAAGGGATACAAGACGACGTGGGGCTCGCCGGCGTTCAAGGAGCAGGTCTTCGATTACGACGCGAGCATCGTCGAGATGCTGCGCGACGCCGGCGCCGTGCTCATCGCGAAGCTCACGACCGGCGAGCTTGCCGCCGGCGACAACTGGTTCGGCGGCCAGACCAAGAATCCGTGGGATCCGACGCAGGGATCGAGCGGCTCGTCGGCCGGTCCGTCGTCAGCGACAGCCGCGGGCTGCGTCGGCTTCGGCATCGGCAGCGAGACGAGCGGATCGATCCTCAGCCCGGCGGCGCGTTGCGGCCTTGCCGGACTGCGCCCGACGTTCGGGCGGATCAGCCGCCACGGCGTGATGGCACTGTCGTGGACGCAGGATCGGCTCGGACCGATCTGCCGCTACGCCGAAGACTGCGCCATCGTCATGCAGGCGATTGCCAAGCCCGACGGCCGCGACATGAGCGTGTCGGACATCCCGTTCAACTACAACGCACAGCTCGACATCCGGAAGCTGCGCGTCGGCTACATCAAGGAATCGTTCGACGACATCACGAACCCGACGGTCAAGGCCAACGCGGCGGCGGTCCTCGACACGCTGAGAAAGCTCGGCGTCACGAACTTCATCCCGATGACCATTCCGCAGTCGAACACGAACTCGAGCGCGATTGGCGTCGAATCCGCGGTGTTCTTCGATCAACTGCAGCGCGCCGGGCGGATGAAGGAAACGCGCGGCGGCGGGCGCCCGAACGGACGGCTGGTCAGCGCGGTCGACTACCTGCAGTCGCAGCGGGTCCGGATGATGATGATGATGGACCTCGCGAAGGCGACGGCGAACGTGGACGTCTACGTCGTGGCGGCGAACCAGATGGCGGGGGGAGGACGGGAGCGGGTGCGCCAGGTGCGACGGGTGCGCCGGTAGGTGCGCCAGGTGCGACAGGTGCACCAGGTGCGGGTGCGACAGGTGCCACAGGTGCCGCGGGTGCGGCAGGTGCGACGCCCGGTGGTGGCGGCGGGAACAACCGGCCGCAGGGACCGGGGCAGCGGCATTCGACGATGGCGAATCTGGCCTGCTATCCGGCGATCAACATGCCCAACGGGTTCAACGACAGCGGATCACCGACGAACGTGACGTTCTTCGCGCGGCCGTTCGGCGAGATGGAGCTGCTCGCGTTCGCGAAGGCGTATCAGGATGCGGCCGGCTTCCACTTGAAGAAGCCGACGAAATTGGAGAGCGCGGCGACGACGGCGTGGATAGGACACTGACGTCGAAAGCAACTGATGCGCCGCGTGAAGCGGCCGAACAGTCTACTTGGCGGGACCGGCCCCACGCGCGGCCACGAGATCTCTCACCGCGGGTCCGTCTTCGGTGAGCAGGCTCTCGGTCGCGGCCGCCATTTTGAAGTAGGACTCGGCTTCGGCGCGGTTGCCAAGCTCTTCGGAGCAGACGCCTATCAGATATTGCACCGTGCCTGGACCGACGCCGGGACGATCCGGCAGCTGAACCTGTTTCAGCTCGTCGCGCGCCGCGGCGCACTCGCCCACCCGCGCCAGCACCACCGCCGTGTTCAAGCGGATGACCGACAGCAGGAACGGATCGGTCGTCGACGCCGAGCGGCCGCGCAGATCGACGAGCGCGCGATTCGGCAGGACCGACTGATCGGACATGCCGATCAGGCGCGGGGTGAGGAACAGCGCGATGTCGGCTTTCTTCGGCGCGCCCTTCGCGTCCTTCAACTCAATCGAGAGCGTTTCGCCGGGCTTGCTGCTGGCGACGATCTTGTCGAGCGCGGCAACGTCAGCGACCGGCTGCCCGCGCACCGAAACGATGACGTCGCCGATCTGGGCCTTGCCATTGGCGGGGCCATTGGCATCGACGCCGACAACGACCGGCCCGGTGACTGACACGACGTCAACCGCCAGCAATCCGAGCGACGGGCGCGACAATTCGATTCGCCGATCGAGTTTCTCGATCGCGGCGGCGATTGTATCCGGGCGATCGAGCCTGATCTCGATCACATCGGGCGTGCCGCTGCCGGCCGCCAGCAGCGTCAACATCAAGCGATTCCGATCGAGCACGGTCACCGACGCGACACCCTGCGTGCCCAAGGCGTCGGTGATCTTCGTCGAGGCCTCACCGCGGACGGGCCGCGACAGCTGCATGGCGGCGCCCGTGGCGCGACCCTCGGCGTCAACCGCCAGCCACGACGGCGCCAGGCTGTTGCCCTTGATCAACTTGTCGGTCTGATCCGCCGGTGGCGCGATCAGGCGGACCGTTGAGGCGCCCTGCAGCGCGCGCTCGACGCTGATCCGCATGTCCACGTCGAGATTGGCGAGCTCGCCGCTCGCGGAGATCACCGCGAACGTCGGTTTGAGGACACCATCGAACGTGATCTTCTCGCCGGTCCTCGCTTCGATGCGGCGCGAATCGCGCCCGAACCGCGACCGCAACTCGACCTGATGCGGCCCCTCGCAGAGGTCGCTCACCGTGTACGGCGTCGTGCCCTTCTGGACGCCGTCGATCAACACCTGGGCGCCCGGCTCGGCGGTCTGAACGGTGAGTGTCGCGACCGCAGGCTGGAGCGCCACCGGGCCCAGCGTGTAGTCGTCCGGCTTCTCGACCGCCAGCTTGGTCGACATGCGCACGGTGCAGGGCCGCACGAAGTCGAAGGTATGCGTGCCCGGCATCACGTCGCCGACGACGAGCGCGGCCGACACTGTCGGTGCGGGAACACCCGCCCTGGTGACGGCCTCGCCGAACTCCGGCGCGGGTGGCCCGGCGAGCGTCTTGCCGAGCGACTTGCCGTCCATCATGACCTCGACGTCGGCGGGCGACGTGAGGATGTTGACGACGGCCGACATGCGCTCGAGCGACAGTGTCGCGGTCAGTGGCGTCCCGGCAACCGCGGTGACTGTCTGCTTGGCGCCCGCATAGCCGCGCTGTTCGGCCGCGACGACGTGGTCGCCCAGGGTGACGCGGATCGGGCCCGTCACCGTCACCGGGATGTCGTCAACCGAGATCCGTGCGGTCGCGGGGAGGACAGCAACGTTCAGCGTCGTCACGGTCTGCGCGACGGTTTCATCGAAGAGCGTGACCACGCGCGGCGAGACCTGACCGGTGAGCTGGTAGTTGGCATTGGTCCGCAGCAGCAGCACGAAGTCGGCGCGCGCCTCCTCCGGATTGCCGAGACCGAACTTCGAGCGGGCGCGCATCTCGTAGGCGCTGGCGAGCTTCTCGCGGGTCGCGGCGTCCATCGGCGACACCACCAGGAGCGCGGCGATGGCGACGTCGAGCGCACGGACGGCGTTTTCGTAATCGAGGTTGTCGAACTGCGCCTTCGCGTTCTGATACTGCAGGTCGGCCTGCGCCTGGGCGGCAGTCTGCGGCGGCGCCGGTGTCTGCGCGCGGCCCCCAAACGGCGCTGCGGCGGCGAGCGCGATGACCGCGAAGCCGGCGGCCAACCCTCGAATCGTCTGCGTCATTGAAACACCTGAATCCGGCGAGCGCCTTCGTCGAACACCTGCAGCCGGCCGGCGCTATCGAGCGCAAACGCCCGTGGGCGCTGCAGCGTCCCGGTCACGGTGGTCACCAACCGGGACCTGGGGCCGAAGACGAAGATCGACGGCTTGTCGCCGTCGAGCACGTACAGGTGCCCGAGACGGTCGTAGGCCAGGTCCTGCACGTTGCCGATCGCGTAGTTGGTCCCCTTCAGCGGGATCTTGCCGAGCGGCTTCGCGTCGCGGTCGACGAGCACGATCACCTTCGCGTCGCGATCGTAGATCGCCACATCGTCCAGTTGGCTGCGCGCCATGCGCTCGGTGTTGGTGCTCGGGAGGAAAGTCGCGACGTACTTGGTCTGCGGCGAGTAGCGAGTCACCGTCTTCTGACTCTTGTCCGAAACCAGGCGATCGCCGTTCGACAACGTGATGACGTGCGGGATCTCTTCAACCGGGCGCGGCAACCGGCCCTGTTGCGGCACGCTGACCTGCACCGGCGCGCCGCCGTCGGGCACCATCAGGTCGCGCCGTACGAGCACGACGCGGTTGCGCTGCTCGATGAAGAACGCCGATGGATCGTCGGCGCCAATCGTCCGGACAAGGGTGCCTTGCTCGTCAAAAATCGTCACACCCTGCTTGTGCCCGAGGAGGATCCGCCCGGTTTCGTCAACGGCGACCCCGAGAACGTCGCTGAAGCGCGAGCCTTCAGCGCCGATGTAACGGCCGCTGAACGAATAGGCCGGCTGCGCCGGCGGCCGCACGTAAAGGCGATAGAGGATCGTGCTGTACTGCAGCGCGGTGACGGCCTCGGGCGTATTCGGAAACTGCTGCCTCACGCGGTGCAGACGCGGAAACGCCTGCGTGGCGCGATCGAGCGAGACGAGCGTGGCCGCGAGCGCGAGGTCGGCGCGAGCCGACCAGATCGACCGCGGATACTCCATCGACACGCGGCGAAAACGATCGAGCGCTTCGTCCACGCGGCGGGCGAGGCGCAGTGTATTGCCGGCCCAGTAGCGCGCCCCAGCGACCGCCTCGGAACCGGGGAAGAGGCGCGGCACGCGCTCGAAGCTGGCGAGCGCGGTCTCGATGTTTGCCGGCGTGTTGCCCTTCGCCTGGATCGTCAGGCGGCCGCCGATCACGTACGCCATGGGCGCCGAATCCGAATTCGGATAGTCCTTGAGGAGCCGATCCGCTGCCCCCTGGGCGGCCGTCAAGTCGTGGGCGACGTCGAGCTGATACAGCGCAATCTGCATCAGCGCATCGTCGGCGACGGCGCTCTGTCCGAAGGAGTCGACGACGACCTGAAAATCCTTCAACGCCTCGGCGTAGCGGCCGTTCTGCAGGAAGGTCATCCCGCTGTCGTACTGCCGCCGAGCGAACTCCTCTGGATTCTGTCCGCCCGCGGTCACGCCAAGGAGCAGCGCGAGCGCCGACGCCAGGATAACCGCCCTCATCGAATCCTCACCGTCGCCGTTGCGCCAGGGTTCACCGTCGCGAACTGGCCTGACGGGTTCTTGCCATCGGGGCACACGATATCGACGCGGTACTGGCCCGCGGCCACCCGCATCCTGGTGATCGGGGGCGACCCCAGCGACTGCTCGCCCACCCTCACGTCACAGGTTTCGAAACTAGTCAGCACAGTGAGTTCGCCGGTCGCCGGCGCGCGATACTCGAACGCCCGCGACGGAACGGTCACCGGGTCGTTGAGCAGCATGGCCTTCGAGACGATGCGCAGCCGCGTCCCCGGCGTGATCCGCAGCTTGTGGGTCGTGTTGGCCCGGCCCATCGACTGGCTGCCGCTCCACACCTCGACCGGATAACCGCTGTCGATCGACACCATGACGCCGGTTGGCCCTTCCTCGACCAGTTTGTAGCTCACGACGCCCTGTTTGAGGTCGGCGTCGCTCAGGGTCACGTCCTGCGTGACGAATCCGGGCTTGGAGATCCGGACGCGATGCGGCCCGGCGCCGGCGACCTGCACGGTGGCCGGCGTCCGCACGTTCATCGCCTTGCTGTCGAGCACGATGTCGGCCCCCGCGGGTGTCGATTCGATCTGGAGGTTCACGCCGGCCGCTACACCCGGCTCCCCCGCCTTTGGGGTCGGCGACGTAGAATCCGCGGTCGTCCCTCCGGGCGTCGTCGACGGTGCGGTCGTCGACGGTCCCTTCATCATCATGAACACGAGCGCGGCTGCGGCAAGCGCGGCCGCCGCGATGCTTGCCGGGACCAGCCACTTCTTTTCCTGCGTCGCGGGAATGATGGCCGATCGCGACTGGACCGACGACGGGGACCCGCCCGACTGCGTCTCGAGCCGATCCCGCTCGAGATGCTTCTGTAACTCGGCGAGCTGGGTCGGCGTCGCGAAGCGCGTCTCGTCCAGCGCGAGCGCCGCCTGGTTCGACGACTGCAGGTTCTGCCGAATCCACTGGAGCTCTTTCGCCAGCTCGCCCGCGGTCTGGAACCGCACGTTGGGCTCCTTGGCGAGCGCCTTGCGGACCGTGCCCACCAGGTGCGGCGGAAGCCCCGGCGCGACGTCGTCGAGCGACGGCGGCTCCTCGCGGAGCAGCTTCACCACCTGCGCGGTCAGGGTGTCGGCGTGAAACGGCTTGCGGCTCGCGAGCAGCTCGTAGAGCACGACGCCGGTCGAGAAAATATCGGAGCGGCCGTCGACCGCGCCGCCCGACACCTGCTCCGGCGACATGTACGACGCGCTGCCGAGCACGTCGCCCTGCCGGGTCAGCGTCGAGGTCGCGAGCTTGGCGACGCCGAAATCCAGCAACTTCACGCTGCCGTCGGGCAGCAGGAAAATGTTGGCCGGCTTGATGTCGCGGTGCACGACCCCCTGTTCGTGGGCGTAGTTGAGCGCGGTGCAGAGCTGGGCGATGACGCTCAGCTTCTCGTCGAGCGAGAGCGGCAGCGGCGAGGTCATGCGGGCCTGGAGGCTCTGGCCGCGCAGGAACTCCATCACGATGTACGGGGTGTTGCCGTCTTCGGCGAACTCGAAGACCGTGACGATGTTGGGGTGCTGCAGCTTCGCGGCGGCGCGCGCTTCGCGGTAGAAGCGCGGCCGCATCTGGTCGGCGTCCTCCGAGAAGTCGAGCAGCATCAGCTTGATCGCGACCTCGCGGTCGAGGACCGGGTCGATGCCGCGCAGCAGCACACCCATCCCGCCGCGTCCGACGCGCTCGAGAACCTGGTAACGCCCGATTTTTTCCGGGTGGTTGTCCTGTCTGTTCAACGAACTACTCTTTTGCGCTTCGCTTCAACAGTTCGACCCGGCTCTGGGCCATTTCCCAGCGCGGGTCGCTCGACGGCAGCCACTGCACCGCCTTCTCATATTCCTTGAGCGCATCGGCCCAACGTCCGGTCTCATCGAACCGGCGAGCGCGGACGAACGCCTCCTCGCCGGCGATGCGGAGCTTCTCCCGGACGCGCTTGATCGCCTCTGGCAGGCCGCGAACGTCCGGGTGCAGCTGCCCGGCCTGTTCGTACTTTTGAAGGGCGCCCAGCCAGTCCCCGGCCGCATCGAGCCGGGCGCCGGCTTCGTAAACGTCGCGGGCGACATCGCGCAGCCCGGCGCGGGCTCGCACGAGCAGCTGGGGAACGTCTAGATATCCGGGCTCTTCCTGGAGAATGGCCTCGAAACCTCCCGCAGCCGCGGCGAAATCCCCGCGTTCGAGCGCCGCGCGCGAGTAAGCATACCGCGTCTGAAACGCGGCCGTGCGCGATCGCCAGGCATCGGCCGACTCGCCCGGTCGACGCGCGACCGTCGATCCGTCGTAACGCGGAATCGTCGGCAGCGACATCGAGCCCCCGCCACTCGGGCGTGCCGGCGTGGATGTCGCGGGGCCGGCAGGGTCGCGGGTGACCGTCGATGGTGCCGGGTCGGCCGACACCGGCACGTCGCGCGACGGCAGGGGCTGGCTTGGCGGCGTTCCCGCCGTCGCTGGATCCGGAGGCATGGCCAGCGGTTCGACGGGATCGCGCGAACCGGCGGCGTAGACCCACACCAGGAGTGCTGCGGCCAGGACGATCACCCCGGCCCCGGCGATGGCCGCCGAGGACACGCCGATCCGGGCAGGTGCCGCCGCCGTGTGCTCCGGGCGGACCAGGGGCACTTCGGTGAGCGACTCCGGGGTCACGGCCGGGTGACGGCCGAAGCCGACGGTCGACGGCAGCGGCGCGTCGCCAATGCTGGTTGCGTCGCGGCGCGGCCCGCCGCTCAACAAGCGGAGGCGATAGGTGCCAACCGAGACTTCACCGTCGAACGGGATTTCGGCGTGCTCAATCCGTTCGCCGTTGAGGAAGGTGCCGTTCTGGCTCTGAAGATCGACGATGACGCAGCGGCCGTTGCGGAAACGCAGCTCAGCGTGGGTGCGCGAGACCCCGCTCTCCGGATCGGACAGCACGACGTCATTCCCGGGGCCACGTCCGATCTGGACCGTCCGTTCGGTCAGTTCGAGCTCGCGCTCGGCGCCGTCGCCGGCAATGATGAGTAACCTCGGCACGGTCGAACCTTTCAGCTCCGGTAATCGCCTGGCGTCCCGGAATCGCTCTCGGGCGGCAGCAGCTCGTCGCGCACCGCGACCATGGTCTCGGTGAAGCGGCGGTTCACGAGCGTGCCGACGACGTAGGTCGTCGCCAACCCGATGATGATCGGCAACACCGGCCAGCGGAGCAGATTCGCGAGGCTGCGCTGCCCGATGAGAGTCCCATCCCCTCGCCACATGATGAGTGGCGCCGCCGACACGACGAAGACGACCGTCGCGAGCGCTGCCAGCTGGATGAAGACGAAGGACGAGAATCCGGAGGTCGCCACCGGCGCCACCTCCACGGCCGATGGCAGCGCCATCGGTGCTGGGGCCGCCGTCACGGGCGCGACCGCGGCCGGACGCCGCATGACATCAGCGCCTGGCGGCGGCAGGACGATGGTCCGCGACGTCAGTGGCGGCGGCACCGCGGCCTGGGGCATCACGGTCGTCGGCATCGGGCCGTGCAGCGTCGGGGCATCGTCGAAACCCGCGTCGGCCGCACTCGTGAATCCCGACCCGCTCGATTCGAAACCGGCAGCGTAGACGCCGGACCCGATTTCTTCCGCAGTCACCATCATGGTGGCCTCGGCGGCTTCGGGGTCGTCAACCGCGGCCAGGATCGACTCCACTTCGTCGACGTGGACGACGCGGGTCACTTCCTCTTCGTCCTCGACGCCGTCGTCGAACGGCTCCTCGTCGAACCCCACGATTGACTCGACGATGGTCGCCGGCGCCGGTGCCGCGACGGCGGGCCGCGGGGACGGGGGCGCGGGGACCACCTTGGTGATGTCGATGTCGAGTTCGTCGGGCTCGAGACTGACGGCAGCCTCGGTGGTGACGTAACGGACGCGGAGCGGTCCGATCTGCACGATGTCGCCGGGATTGAGGGATCGCTCGGCGGCGCGGTTCCCGTTGACGAACAACCCGTTACGGCTGCCGAGGTCGCGCACCGTCACTTCATCGCCAATCATCTGGAATTCGGCGTGGCGACGCGACAGCAGGGCGTCGTCGTGACTGAGGTCGCACATCGGATCGCGGCCGACCACGAGGCGTTCGACGAGCAACAGCTCACGCTCGCGCTTCCCGTCGTTGACGACCAGCAGTTTGCTCACGGGGTGGGAGCATTCTACTCGCTCTTCGAGCTCAGCACTAGCGGCTGTAACCGCAGCGTTGCCACGATCTTGGCGGGGTGACGCGCGAATCGGCAGAGCCGAGTTCAGGAGTTGGAACGACGGTGACCGCCGAAGCGATTTCGCCAGAAAGCGACAAACCGTGACATTCCGGCACCCCCTCTCGCCGGGCGTCCCGCCGTCTTCGTTTTGGTCACCTGTTCGCGCATGGCGGCCAGCGCCGCACGCTCGGCGTTGTGACGCAGCTGCAGGGCCTCGAGAGCGGCCTGCGCGACCGATCGATCGATGCGATCGCTGGGGCGCCCGACGCTGCCGGGGCAAACGCCGGGAAGCGCGACTTCAGCCGCTGCGCATCGGTGTCGCAGTGCCGATCGATGTCCGGGATGCGCAGGGCGCGCCCGAGCGCCCGACGTTCTTCGATCACCATCAGGATGTCGCGGTAGCGTTCCCGCGCCGCCATCACGACGCGCTGGGCGTTGCCCTGCATCCCCTTGCGGACGCGGGCGAGATCGTCGAGCACTTCAGCGCAGTGCTGCTGCCGATCGTTGGCCGCCTTGGACAGCGCTTTCATCAGCACGCGACTGAGCGCTTCGGGCGCCTCCGCCGCCGTCAGCGGCGCCGGGCTCTCGTAGAGGATCGCGTCGAGCATCTTGAGGAGGTCGCGCGATCCGAACGGCGAGCGGCCGGTCAGCACGAAGTAGAAGACGCTCGCCGCTGAGTAGACGTCCGAGCGGGCATCGACCGGCCGGCCCTGCGGCTGTTCGGGCGACATGTATTCCGGCGTGCCGACGAGAAACCCGCTCGCGGTGAGGTTCGACGCGGTGAGACGGGCCACCCCGAAGTCGAGGATCTTGACGCTGCCGTCTCTCTGGACGAACAGGTTGCTCGGCTTGAGGTCGCGGTGAATGACGCCGCATCGATGGGCGTTCTGCAGACCCTCGCAGACCTGCATCATCAGATCGATCTTCTCGTCGATGCTCGGCGAGCCGCCGGCCTGCATGTGCTCGGCGAGCGGCAGGCCCTCGAGCAGCTCCATCACGATGAAGGGCCGGTTCCGCTCTTCGCCGAGATCGAAGACGGTGACGATGTTGCGGTGAGCGAGTTGGCCGGTGATCCGCGCTTCGCGGTAGAACCGCTCGCGCATGTCGGGTTCCTGATCGAAGTCGGCGAGCATCAGCTTGACGGCCACGCGGCGATCCAGCTGCTCGTCAAGCGCGGCGTAGACCACACCCATCGCGCCACGGCCGATTCGTTCCGTGATGCGATATCGCCCGATCGATTTGGGGAGAGTACCCGGCGACCGACCTTCGCCGGGAGGATAGTCCATCAATCAGCCTCGTAGCGAACGACGAGCGCGGTGACGTTGTCCCTCGAACCTTGATCCAGCGCCGCGTCGATCAACGCGCGCGGTACGCCTTCGAGGTTCGAGGCGTTGACCAGGTGCTGCCGGATCGCGCTCGGCTGCAAGACACCGTGGAGGCCGTCGGAACAGAGCAGGAGCATGTCGCCTGGCGACAGCCGCCGCTCGGTCAGCGTGACCTCGACGGCTTCGCGGGCGCCGAGCACGTTGGTCAGGACGTTCCGCATCGGGTGATGCGTGATCTCTTCGGGCTTCAGGGTCGGATCCTGGGCGAGGATCTTCGCCGCCCACGAATCGTCGACCGTTATCTGCTGCAGTCCGGCCTTCGAGTGCAGGTACAGGCGGCTGTCCCCCACCGACCCAATCGCCACGTCCGGGCCGTTGATCAGCAGGCCGACCATCGTGGTCCCCATGCCGGCATAGTCGTCCGAGCTCTCCGCGGCGCGGAACACGCGGCGGTTGGCCAGGCAGATGCCGGTGCGGAGGCGATTGCCGTCGAAGGTGAGCTTGGGGTCGATGCCGTAGGGCCAGGTGAGATCGGTGTCGCTGACCGAGAGCTTGATGAAGGCGGTCAGGGCTTCGATGGCCAGCTGCGAGGCGACCTCGCCCGCTTGATGACCGCCCATGCCGTCCGCCACCGCAAAGAGCCGCAGTTCGAGGTCAGAGACAAAGCGGTCCTCGTTGATCTTGCGCACTCGGCCCGCGTCTGACACTCCGTATGCCCGGATCACTAATGGCGCCTCCAGCGGTGCCAGGCGGGAGCGCGGCACGTCGCAGGCGGCATCTTACTCTGCCGCCAGCCAACTGGTCCATGCGCTACAGACGCGGAGGGTCCGTCGGAGTCCGGTCGAAACGATGAATTCAACCTCGCCCGAGCCACCGAAGCCAGCGTGTCGACCAGGCGGTGCGGGTCCGATTCGCGAACCCGGTGATGGCCGACCACGATTGGGCGGTGGCGCGACGGCTCTTCGCCCACCCGCGCGGCCGGGCGTCGGACGCAGCGCGCGAGGCGACCAGGCAGACGCCGGGCGTATTGCCCAGGAGAAGGATGCTGCCGAAGTAGTAGCCGACGATCGCCACCGCGAGCGGGGCCCAGAACGCACCGATCACGACATAGATGGCACCGCCGATGGCCCCGAGGACCGCGGCGTCGGCCACGACCGCGACAACTCGGCGGCGTAGCTCGTGGACCAGATCGCCACCCGCGAAGGTGCCGCCCCGTTCGGCCAGCGTGAGCCGAAGGACGGCCCGTGTCCCCGGGTGCGGCGCCGCGACCACGGGCACAGTGGTGTGGGTTTCCTCCGGGTCCGGAAACCGGGCGATGAACTCGCGCACGATGGGCTCTGGATCGAGCCCGATCGCGCTGGCATAGGCGCGCATGAACGCGCGCCGATACAGCCCCGTCGGCCACCGCGACACGTCGTCATTCTCGAGTCCTTCGAGCAGGGCTCCCAGAATCTTCGTACTCTCGGCAATCGATGCGATCGAGATGCGCCGACGCTCGCGGACGCTGCGGAGCCGGGCGCCGAAGCTCTCGTCGGGATCGGGGAAGATCGACGGCTCGTGATCGGGCGGGAAGGAGGGCCGTCCGGCGGTCCTCGTCGGCTCCGGCGGGGCGGTGCCCGCCATGTCGAAGGGGGCGCTGCGCGCGACGTCGAAGGAGCCGCCTTCGACGAAGTCCAAGGCGCCGCGCATCAGGTCGGTCTGCATGGTAGGCATACGGTCGCGAATCGATCCAGATCTATTCAGCAATTCGCGAGCCACACCACACGATCTGTTTTACCCGCGAACGCGCGGTCCGAACAACGGATGCGACAGCCCGTGGTGTAAAAACAACATCACTCTAACGCGTTCTTTCACGATCGCGACTCGTTCTTTCACGATCGATCAGCCGAATGTTCGTCAGGCCGCGGATCGCGGCCTCGCCCGTTGCTCCTCCTGCCCACGGGCAAAGCAGAATGGATGGCCGCAGGTGATGCAGAGGAACTCGTCGAGGCCGCCGCGAGTCGTGACGAAGCGCACGTAGTGTCCGAAGAACACGCACGCCATCGGATGCCGGATCGTCGTGGCGTCCGCCTCGGGCTTCATGAAGGTGTGACCGCAGTGGCAGGCATACTCGACCAGCCCGTCCCGCCTGGTCACGGCCTCGACGCGGTGGCCGAAGAGACCACACAGGTAGCGAACCTTCTTCTCGAAGCGAGCCTGGCCGCGGTAGGGATCGTGGTCGTCCCGGAAGACGAGCGGGTGTCCGCACTGGACGCAGACGTACTCGCGCGCCCCGTGGCGATCGCCCAGCGGCTGGTAGCTGTGACGCCCCAGGAAGCAGGACAGTGTGTGCCTGACTCGGGTCACTCCGCCGACCCGGTCGAGATATCCCGCCCCGCACCGGCAGGACCGTCGCGTGCTCCCTTCCGCAAGGGTCTGATTGTCGACGTGATGGCCCCAGAGCGCGCAGGACCACTGCCGTAGAAACCGCATACCGCACCTCCCCATTCGCCTCGATGAGAGGCGTACCGGAGAATGGGCAGACCGGGCGGCAAACGGCTCACGGCGGGGTCAGAGCGAGTAGGATGGCGCCTATGTCGGTTCACGTCAAAGCAGGTCGCAATGAGCTCTGCCCGTGCGGCAGCGGCAAGAAGGTACAAGCGCTGCTGCCAGACGAAGGCGCGGTCCTCGCGAGGCAGCGTCGTGCTGATGGTGGTCGTCGGTGCGATCGTCGTCGGCGGACTGGCGGCGGCGTTCTCAGCCTGGAACGACGACTCGGTTCCGGCGAGCGCGCCCGGACGCGTCTGGTCGCCCGAGCACGGCCATTACCACTAGGGGCGTCGTCCGTAGTCCGTCGTGATCCGTGTTTCGTGGTCCTTCGTGTCTTCTTCGTGATTTCGTGTTCCCGGTGGTGAGGTGCGGCGCCTATTCCGCCCGCAGCGCGACGACCGGATCCACTGTCGACACGCGGCGAGCCGGCAGCCAGGCGGCCAGGGCGGCGACGAGGAACAGCACGAGCGGGACGCCGACGAAGACTGGCAAGTCGAGGGCGTCGCCGAGAAGCCGCGTGTAGACGAGCGCGATGAAGGCCCAGCCCACCACGGCTCCGGCGGCGGTCACGAACAGGCTCTCCCGGACAATCTGCCGGATCACGCCCGCCGCGGTCGCGCCGAGGGCCATCCGCACGCCCACCTCGGTGCTGCGCTGCGCCACGTTGTAGGCAACGACCGCGTAGATGCCGATCGCGGCGAGCACGAGAATCAGCGGCCCGAGGACGATGAACATCCGCGCCGGGATCTTCCTGCAGGGCCAGGTTCATGTCCACGTGCTGCGTCAGCGTTCGCACGTTGTAGACCGGCAGCCCGGCATCGATCGACCGCACCGCACGGCGCACCGCGGGAGCGAGCATCGTCTCGTCGCCGAGACGGCTGCGCAGATGGATCTCGCCCTGTCGCGACGGACGGTCACGATACGAGAGGTACACGATCGGGGTGGGCGCTTCGCCAAAGGCCTCGTAGAGCGAATCGCGAGCGACGCCGACGATGGTGTACGCCGTCTCCCCAATCGTCAGGCGGCGGCCCAAGGGCTCGCCGGCGTCGAGATACCGCGCGACGAACGCCTGGTTGACGATGGCCTGCGGCGGTTCGACGCGATCGCCGAGCGGCGCGAAGTCCTTCCCGGCCACGAGCGCAATCTGCATCGTCTTCAGGTAGCCGGGCGTGACGGTGTTCGACAGCGCGCGATCCAGGGCGCCATCGGTGCGAGCGCGTCCTTCGAGCGTGAATGGCCGCGCCGGCAGCCCGTGGATGTCGAGCGGGACCTGGGTCGAAATCGCCGCCGCCTCCACTTCGGGCACGGCGGTCAACTCGTCCAGCAGTCGCTCGGTGAACTGCCGGATCTGCGGCATCTCCATGCCGCGGCCGCCGACATCGTACGCAGCCAGGAGCACGCCCTCCCGCGTGAAGCCCGGATGCGTGTCCTGCGTCTGGCGAAAACTCTGGAGAAACAACCCCGCCGCGACCAGCACGACCACGGCGAGCGCCACTTCGACCGCCATCAGCACGCTGCGGAGCCCGCCGGTTGGCCCCGACGCGCCGCCTCGCCGCAGCGCCGTTTGCGGATCGACCCGCGCGAGTTGGAACGCAGGCGCGGCGCCAAACACCACCGCGCACGCCAGCCCGAGACCGATCGCAAACAGCAGACCCCCGCTGTTCAAGCTGGTCTGAAACCGCACCGGAAACTGCGTCGTCAGGAGCGGCATCGCTCGCAGCGCGCTCGTGCCCCACATCGCGATGAGGCTACCGATCACCGCCGCCGACAACCCGAGCACGGCGTTCTCGACCAGGAGGAGCCTGACGATGCGCCACGAGCCGGCGCCGACGGCGAGCCGGACGCCGACTTCGCGGTGACGCGCGCTCGCCCGCGCGAGAATCAAGTTCGCCGTGTTGCCGCACACCGCCAGCAGAAGCACGAGCATGACGCCTTGCAGCAGCGACAGCCCTTGCAGCAGCAGGCCCTGCGGCCCGCGCGACGCACGCCAGAACGGGAGCACGTCAGCCTGCACGCTGCCATTCGTCTCGGTGTACGTCTGCGCGAGCTGACGCATCGCCGTCCGAGGCCTCGGCCTGGGCCCGTTCGAGCGTCGCATCCGACCGGAGGCGGCCCATGACGTAGTAGCCGCGTTGGCCGCGATCCTCGAGCTCGCGCGAGCCGCTCAGCACGACCGGCGCGAGCGTCGCCGGCAGCCACAAGTCGAATTGCAGGCTGAGGACGGTGCCCTGAAATCCGTCGGGCGTCACGCCGATGATCACGAGGTCGCGGTCGTTGACCTTGATGGTTTGACCGATCGCCGACGCTGCCCCACCGTAACGCGTCTGCCAGTAGTCGTACGACAGGACCGCGACAGCCTCCCCGCCGGGGCGCATCGCATCGTCGTCGCGAATCAATCGGCCGGCGGCAGGCGCCAGGCCAAGCGAGCGAAAGTAGTTGCCCGACACCATCAGCCCGTAGGTGCGCTCGTTGCGGCTCGATTCGCCGACGTTGAGCGGCACCATGCGGAACGCCATCAGATCGTCGAGCGCCCCGATTCGCTCGCGCAGATCGCGGTATTCCAGCCAGGACGATCCCGGCCGGAGCCCGGCCTCGGTCCTGGTCTCGATCAAATGGAATGGTGAGGCGTCAGCGACGCCAGGAATCGGCCGGAACACCAGCGCCTGAATCCACGAAAAGACGACCGTGTTGACACCGATGCCGACGCCGAGCGACAACACGACGACCGCGGCAAGAACCGGCGTCCGCGCGAGGGCGCGAAGCGCGTGAACGAGATCGCTTTTCATTGCACCCTCAAGGGCTTTACCGGTACCACAGCGATGATCAGCGCGCGATCGGCTCTGAACACGCCCCGTACGCGCCACTCCCGATCGCCGACCTACGCCGACACTGGCCATTCAGGGTTATGGCAGGAGGCAGCTGAACCACGGCTGAACGGCGGGGCGTCGAGCGTCCGACGGGCCACGGCGCTTACTGCGCCGCGGGCAACGACACGCGGACTCTGAGGCCGCCGAGCGGCGACGCGTCGAGAGCGACGGTGCCGCCATACAGCTCGACGAGCTCGCGCACGATCGCGAGCCCGAATCCCGAGCCGGGTGCGGCTTCGTCGGCGCGCACACCACGCTGCAGGACCGTCTCCCGCAGCGCGGCCGGCAGCCCAGGGCCATCGTCTTCCACCGCAATCGTGACGCCGGCGGATCCGTTCGACGACGAGACGAGGACCCGGGTTCGCGCGAACTTGCAGGCGTTGTCGAGCAGATTGCCGAGCATCTCGTCGAGGTCGGCGCTCTGGCCGCGCACCGCGTGGTCGCCGGGTACGTCGACCGCAATGTGCAGGCCGCGGCCGGCATGAAGACGTTCGAGCGTCCGCGCGAGACCTTCGGCCGACTCGCGCACGGAGGCGCGGCGCCCCGGCGTGGCACCTGATGCGGCCGCGCGCGCGTGGGCGAGGTGGTAATCGACCTGGCGCCGCATGCGATCGATCTGCTGGTGCAGCGCGGCGGCAAGGTCGGCGTGACCGGCAGCCATCGCACGATCGGCTTCGTGCGAGAGAACGGCGAGCGGCGTCTTCAGTCCATGCGCAAGATCGCCGGCCTTGGCGAGTGCGTCCTTGACGCGCTTGTCGCGATGCTCGAGCAAGGCGTTGAGATCGTCGACGAGTGGCTGCACTTCCGTCGGATAGTCGCCACCGACGGTCCGCTCGTGACCGTTGTGGACGGCGGACAACCGTTCGCGCAGCCGCGCGAGCGCGGACATCCCGCTCGCGGCGAGAAAAAAACCGCCGAGCATCAGCAGCAGCGCGGTCGAGAACAGGCCCAGAAGGTGCAGCACACCTCTGAACGGATACGAACCGATGAAGAGCAGCACCGAGCTGAGGTGCGCCAGCAGGATCAGGCCGATGCCCCACACGATCGATCCGGCCAGCAGGCGCGCCCGCACCGAGCGCAAGCGAATCACGCGCCGGCCTCGATGCGATAGCCGAGCCCGCGCACGGTCTCGATGAACGCGGCGCCCAGCTTCCGCCGCAGCCGAGCGATGAAGACCTCGACGGTGTTCGAATCGCGATCGAAGCTCTGCGCGTAGATGTGCTCGGTCAGCTCGGCCTGCGAGACGATCGCGGCCGCGATGGTGCATCAAGTACCAGAGGACGCGGAACTCATGGCTGGTCAGCTTGACCGGCACGCCGTCGAGCGTCACCTTCGACAGGCGTGGGTCCAGCGACACCGCCCCGCAGCGCAGGGCCGGCGTCACCTGCCCGCTGGCGCGGCGAATCAGCGCCCGCAGCCGGGCCAGCAACTCCTCCATCCGAAACGGCTTCGAGAGATAGTCGTCGGCGCCGCTGTCGATCCCCTGCACCTTCTCGTGCCAGCTGCCGCGAGCGGTCAGGACGACAACCGGCATGGCCAGGCCGGCTTCCCGCCAGCGTCGCAGCACGGTGAGGCCATCGACCCGCGGCAGGCCGAGGTCGAGGACGACCGCGTCGTAACGCTCGGTCTGGCCGAGAAAGTCGGCGCGCTCCCCGTCGGCGGCGCGGTCCACGGCGTAGCCCGCCTCCGCCAGCGCGCTGGCCAGCTGATCGGACAGCGACGATTCATCCTCGACTACCAGAACCCGCACGCCATGCTCCCGGTTCGGTCTACGGTCAACGGACCTCTATAGTCTACGGTCTGTCGGCCGACCTTAACCGCGGCTGAACAAGCCGTTCATGGTCTGATTCAGCGGCCCGCCAACACAGTGGGAGCAGGAGCAACCCTCGTGACACTCGATTCTTCGCACGCTGGTGATGGTGCTCGGCCTCATCGCCGTCACGCTCCCGGCAGGAGCCCAGGGCAAGACCGTGGCCGGACGCTGGAAGATGACGATTCAGTTCAACGACGACGCGCGGCAAGCCGGGCTCGAGATCGTGCTCAAAGGCCGCGAGGTGTCGGGCAAGTTCGTCGCCGCGTTCGCCGGCGGCGAGGTGCCGATCGAAGGCGAGATCGAAGGCGACACGCTGACCTTCTCGGCCTCGACGACCGGCGGCCCGCATCCGGGGATGCAGCTCGATTTCAGCGGCACGCTCAAGGGCGACGGCGCCTTGGCGGGCAAGCTCTCGGCACCGTTCGGCGATTTCTCGTGGACCGCCGAGCGGCTTGACTGACAATAGCGCGCGCCCGCACCTATCGCGCGCGCTCGAGAGGGTCCATGCGTTCGCGATCGAGTAACCGGGTGGTGTGGCTGGTCGTTGTCGCCGTGATTGTCGGCGCGCTCTACTTCTCGTCGAGCGCCGTGCTGACGTGGCTGCGGGTGACGATTCACGGCCGCTGAGCGCGCGGCGGCGCGGTAAGATGCCACGCCATGACGCGCGCACTTCTGATTCTGACGCTGGCCGGAGCCGCGCTCACCGTCAGCGCCCAGCCGGCGCAGCCGCCTTCCCGCGCCCCGTTTCGAGTCACCGAAACCAGCATTCCGGATCTCCAGGCGGCGATGGCCAGCGGCCGTACCGACCGCGCGCGAGATCGTCAGCCAGTACCTGGTACGGCTGGGCCTCTATGAAGATCGCCTGAACGCGGCCATCGCGATCAATCCGCGCGCGCTCGATGAAGCCGAGGCGCTCGATCGCGAGCGAGCGCAGGGCAAGGTCCGCGGCCCGCTTCACGGGATCCCGATCGCGCTCAAGGACAACATCCACACGACCCACCTGCCGACCACCGGTGGGGCGCTGGCGTTTGCCGGCTACACGCCGCCGTACGAAGCCACGCTGACCAAGAACCTGCGCGACGCCGGCGCGATCATCATCGCGAAGGCCGGATTGACCGAGCTCGCCAACTGGGTTGCCGGCGCGCCGAACCCGATGCCGGGGAACTACAACGCCGTCGCGGGGTTCGGCTTCAATCCGTACGACCCGCGACCCGATCCGCGTGAGGCGTCGTTCGACGGCCGCCCGGCGCTTGGGACCGGCGGATCGAGCTCGGGCATCGGCACGGCCGCGAGCCTGTGGGCGGCCAGCGTCGGCACCGATACTGGCGGCTCGGTGATCAGCCCGTCGAACGCCAACATGCTGGTCGGCATCCGTCCGACCATCGGTCGCATCAGCCGCTAGGGCGTCATTCCGATCACCGCCGATCACGACACCGCCGGACCGATGACCCGCACGGTCGCCGACGCCGCCATCCTGATGGGCGGCCTCGAAAGCGCGTCGCCCGATCCGGAGGATCCGGCGACCAGGACCTGCACGCCGCCGCCCGATCGCGACTACACGCGATTCCTGCGCGCCGGCGGCTTGAAGGGCGCGCGCATCGGGATCCCACGCGCGTTCTATTACGACCGCGTGCAGTTGCCGGGCGAGGAGCGGCCGCGCGGCGGGATCAACGCCGAGCAGGCGAAGGTGATGGCCGACGCCATTGCCGTGCTCAAGCAGCAAGGCGCGGTGATCGTCGATCCGGCCGACGTCCCCAGCTTCGTCGACAAGGATCCGAAGAGCAACTTCCCGCTCTGGGATTTCTGTTCGGGCGGCGATCAAGCCAAGGGCAAGGACAACAACTGTTCGGTGAACTTCAAGTACGGCATGAAGCGCGACTTCAACATCTGGTTGAAGAGCCTCGGCGCGACGGCGCCGGTCAAGACGCTCGCCGAGCTGCGCGCGTGGAACACCGCGCACGCCAAGGCCGGGGCGATCAAATACGGGCAGTCGCGCCTCGACATCTCCGACGAGATGGACCTCGACGCCGATCGCGCGCGAAACGAAGCCGACGTCGCGAAGGACAATCGACTGAGCCGCGATCAGGGGATCGACGGCGTCCTGAAGGCGCACAAGCTCGACGCGATCCTGACGCCCGGCGGCTCGGGCGCCGGCCTCGCCGCACGCGCCGGGTATCCGATCATCGTGGTGCCATTCGGGCTGGTGCCGAACGCGCCGACCCCGGCCTTTCCTGCTGGATTCGACGCAAAGCCCGCACCGTACGGCGTCGGATTCACCGGCGCCGCCTGCAGCGAGCCGCGCCTCATCGAGCTCGCCTACGCGTTCGAACAAGCGACGAAGCGCCGCGTCCCGCCGCCGGGACTGCCGTGATCGCAGAAACTGCGCCGTTTGGGACGTCGCAGGTGGCAGTTTGATGAAATAGACCCGACCCCTTTGTTGAAACTGTGCATAACGGCGGCGGGGGTCGTGGCGACCCTGGCGGTTGGGGCGGCGGCGCCGCTGATGATCGTCGCGCCGGCGGCCCCCGGCGGCGGCTGGGATCAAACCGCGCGGGCGTTGCAGCGTGCCCTCGCCGCGATCGAACCGACGCTCAGCGTTCAGGTCGAGAACGTCCCCGGCGCCGCCGGCACGATCGGACTCGCCCGCTTCGTCAGCGGCGAGCGCGGCAACCCCGATGCGCTCCTCATCACCGGCAACACGATGCTCAGCGCCATCACGACCACGCGCGCACCGGTCACGCTCGCCGACACCACCCCGATTGCCCGGCTCACCGGCGAGCCCGAGGTCATCGTCGTGCCCGCCGCCTCGCCGTTGAGAACCCTTGCCGATCTCCTCGCCGCGTTCAGGGCCTCGCCCGAAACGGTGACCTGGGGCGGCGGCTCGACCGGCGGCACCGACGACCTGCTGGTGCGCCTTCTTGCCGAGAGTCTCGGCGTGGCGCCGTCGCGCGCCAATTACATCGCGTTCGCCGGTGGCGGACCCGCGCTGGCCGCGCTCCTCGGCGGACAGCTGACGGCCGGCGTCAGCGGCTACAGCGAATTTGCGGGACAGATCGAAGCGGGCGGGCTGCGGGCGCTGGCCATTTCTTCGCCGTCCACGTCGGGACGGACGATTGCCCCGACCCTTCGCGAGCAGGGCGTCGATCTCGAGCTCGCCAACTGGCGCGCGGTCGTTGCCGCGCCAGGATTGACCGATGCCGAGCGCGACGGCCTGACGACGCGGATGACGCGGGTCGTGGAGAGCGACGCCTGGCGCGAAATCCTGGCGAGGAACGGCTGGGACGACATGTTTCTCGCCGGCGCCCCGTTCCGGCAGTTCCTGATCGGCGAACAGCAGCGGGTCGACGCCGCGCTGCAGCGGCTGTCAGCGGGTAGTACGACGGCAGGGGCCGCCGCATCACCGGTCACGTCGCGGGTCACGCCGATGACGCTACCGATCGCCGCGCTTGTCGGCGTCGCAATTCTTGGTCTTGCGACGCTGGCTCGCGCCCGATCCGACTCGGCATCGATGCTGATGCGAAGCGAGACGCGTGCGATGCTCTTGCTCGCCGCGCTTCTCGTGCACGCGCTCTCGTTCGCGTCTCTCGGATTCATCGTCGCGAGCACGCTGCTCTTCGCCGCCGCCGCACGGCTGTTCGACAGTCGACGCTGGATCACCAACCTGCTCGTCGGGCTGTCGGCCGCACTCGTCCTGTTCGTCGTCTTCACGCGCGGGCTTGGCGTGCACCTCCCGGTCGATCCGGTAACTCGCTGGCTCCTCGGCTGATGGACGCCGCGCTCACCGGTTTCGCGATCGCGCTCAGCCCCGCCAACCTCGGATGGGCGCTCGTCGGCGCCACGCTGGGCACGGCGGTTGGCGTCCTGCCCGGGATCGGTCCGGCGCTGACCGTCGCGCTGCTGCTGCCGGTCACCTACAATCTCGACCCGACGTCAGCGCTGATCATGTTCGCCGGCATCTATTACGGCGCGATGTACGGCGGATCGACGACGTCGATTCTGCTGAACACGCCGGGCGAGAGCGCGACCGTGGTCACGGCGCTCGAAGGCCATCAGATGGCGAAGCGCGGCCGCGCCGGCGCGGCGCTGACGACCGCGGCGATTGGATCCTTCGTCGCCGGCACCCTCGCGACACTCGCGCTGTCGATCGCCGCACCCGCGCTGGTGCGGCTCGCGCTGCAATTCGGACCGGCCGATTACTTCGCGCTGATGATGCTGGCCTTCGTCCTGATCTGTCGTAGCGTCGGTCCGTCGCCGCTGCGAGGCTTGCTCAGCCTGTTCATCGGCCTCGCGCTCGGCGGCGTTGGCATCGATGCGCTCAGCGGAGAGGCGCGCCTGACCTTCGGCGTGCCGTACCTGCTCGACGGCATCGACGTGGTCATCGTCGCGGTTGGCCTGTTCGCGGTTGGCGAGGCGCTGATGAGCCTGGCACAGGGCGACACCAGCAGCGACACGATCCCGGTGCGCGGCCGCGTGACGATGACCCGTGACGATTGGTCGCGTTCGTGGCGGCCGTGGTTGCGCGGCACCGCCATCGGCTTCCCGATCGGCGCGTTGCCGGCCGGCGGTTCCGAGTTGCCGACCCTGTTGTCGTACTCGATCGAGAAGCGCCTGGCGCGCGACCCGCAAGAGTTCGGTCGCGGCGCCATCGAAGGCGTGGCGGGTCCGGAAGCGGCGAACAATGCGGCCGCCGCGGGGACACTGGTTCCGCTGCTGGCGCTCGGGCTGCCGACATCCGCGACCGCGGCCGTCCTGCTGGCCGCGTTCCAGCAGTTCGGCCTTCAGCCCGGCCCGCTCCTCTTCGAGCGCGAACCCGCACTGGTCTGGGGCGTCATCGCCAGCCTCTACGTCGGCAACATCATGCTGCTCGCGCTGAACCTGCCGCTCGTCAAGGTGTGGGTGAAGCTGCTCGCGATCCCGAAGCCACAGCTGTCGGCAGGTATCCTGGTCATCGCGACGCTCGGCGCGTACACCGTCCACCGATCGATCGGCGATCTCGTCCTCCTCACGCTCATCGGCGCGCTCGGTTACGGCCTTCGCCGGATCGATGCGCCGGTCGCTCCAGTCATGATTGGATTGATCCTCGGCCCGGTCGCCGATCAGCAGCTCAGGCGGGCGCTGGCATTGAGCGGCAACGACCTTTCGGCGCTGGTGCTGAGGCCGATTGCCGGGACGCTCCTGCTCATCGCAGTGATCGTTCTGTTGTGGAGGAAACGATGACCGCCGCAACCTGCTTGCTGGGCACGCTCTTCGCACTCGGGCAGTCGACGAACGTCAGCCCGCAGACGCCGGCCCCGACGCCCGGAATCCATTACACGCCGACGCGTCATGCGGTCGCCGACGCCATGCTGCGCCTCGCGAAGGTTGGCGCCGCCGATACGGTGTTCGACCTCGGCTCAGGGGACGGCCGCATCGTCATCATCGCCGCACAGACCTACGGGGCACGCGGCGTCGGGATTGAGCTCGACGCGAAACTGGTCGAACAGTCGCGGCAGAATGCGCGCGACGCGGGGGTCGAGGACCGCGTGACGTTCACGCGGGCCGACCTGTTCACGGCGGACATCTCGACGGCGACCGTCGTGACGCTCTATCTGTCGCCGTCGATGAATCGCGAGCTCGCGCCGAAGCTGCAGAAGGAGCTGAGACCAGGCGCGCGCGTCGTCTCACATCAATTTCCGATTCCCGGCTGGACACCTGGCGAGCGGACGACGCGTGACGGTGCGGAGATCTTCCTCTATCGCGTTTCGTCGCGCTGACGGCCCCACCTGCCCCACTTGCCCTACCCGCCCAACCTGCCCTACCGCTTACACGGCGTCGGCCACTTCTCGCACGCGCCCACGTCGTCGATGCGCGTGTACTTGAGCGTGCTGCTCGCCTCGCTCGCGCCGGTGGTGGCAATCGTCACGGTCAGCGCCTTGCCGTCGGCGCTCACCGCGTAGCTTTCTTTCACCGTCGTTGCCGTGCCGTTCGGCGCAACCGCGCTGCCTTCGCTCGCGAGCGTGGCGCCGTCCCAGCGTGAGGTCATCGTGATGGTGCCGCCCTGCCCCACCGGCGTCGACGTCTTGCCTCCGGGGTGATACATCCGCGCGTGGCCTTCGTTCATCGGGCTCTCGATGATGACCGTGCCGTTCGCGGGTTGCGTGACGTAGAGCATCGGCGGCGCGCCGGCGGCGATCAGTCCCGCGATCCCCGCTTGATCCGCGAGCTTGCTGGCAGCGGCGTCGAACGCCCACGATCCGGACAGCGGCTGAGGTTCCGGAGTTCCGGCGTTCCGGGCGCCGAATCCGGCATTCCGAGGTGCCGAGGTGCTGAACCGCGGAACGTCGGAACCTCCGGAACTTCGGAACCTCGAGAGACGCTGCCGCTTGCGCTCCCTTGCCGAGTTCGAGCGCGACGATCTTCTGCCGATCGCGCGCGAAGAGCGTCGTGCCGACGAGCGTCGGCACCGTCCACGACGTCGTGTCGAAGATCCGCGCTTCGGACAGGATGGTGGCGCCCTCCGGCGCGAGACGCGCCAGGGCGAGATCGCCATCCTCGTCCATGATGATCGCCTTGCCGTCGGCATAGACAATGCTCGCGCGGCCGAAGCCGCGGTGCTGCCACGCCGGCTGGCCGGTCTTGATGTTGAGCGCGGTCAGAAACGCCGGACCGAAGTCACCGGTGGTGCCGTAAACGAAGTCGCCGAGCCGAACCGCGTTGAGGAACATGAACCGGACGCGGTTGGTAAACCACAGTTCTTCGGCGTGCGTGGCGGCGCCTTGCTGCTTGAGCTGAATGGCGCGACTGCCGGCCTTGTACGCCGAGGAGACGAACAGAATGTTGTCGGCGCCCCAGATCGGCGTGTTGCAGTTCAGGTCGTTGCCGGGATCGTGCGGCGTTGACCACAGCACGGTGCCGTTATTCGGGTCGAGCCCGGTCACGGTGCCACCGGCGAGGAAGACCAGCTGCGGCCGGCCGCCGAAGTCGATCAGGATCGGCGGTGCCGCCGACGTCAGGAAGTGGCCGCTCTTCCACACGACGCCACCGTCGCTCTGACGAAACGCCATCACCGACTGCCCCGGCCCGCCGACGCTGCAGATGATCGTGTCGCGATAGGCAATCGGGCTGCAGCCGTAGCCGGTCTTGACGACCGGACGGATGAGGAGCTCGGGCGAACGGAACTCCTTGATGAAATCGTGCGACCACAGCACCTTGCCGGTTCGCTTGTCGAACGCGAACATCTGCTGGTTCGTGCCGATCGTGAAGAGTCGATCCCCAGCGATGAGCGGCGTCGAATGCGGGCCGGCGCCGAAGCTGAAGTCCTCGCGGCGCGACGGATACTTGTGTTCCCAGATGGTCTGGCCGGTCTTCGCGTCGAGCGCGATGACGGCTTCTTCCGCCTCGAACGGGCCTTGCGCTCGACCGCCGCCGCCAGTGGACTTTCCGTTGCCCGCCCGATACATCGTGTAGAGGCGTCCCTCGTCCGCGATGATCGCCGAGTGACCGGTGCCGAGCGGACGGCTCCAGAGAACCGGTGGCCCTGTTTCAGGCCACTTGTCGGCCAGTCCCGAGGCCTCGATCAGGAAATCGCGATTCGGTCCGCCCCACTGCAGCCAGGTGCCCGCCGCCCACGGATCGGCGCTGGCCGCCGCGCGCTGCGCCTTCACGACGCCGGCTGGCGCGAGAGGACCGACGAGCGCGACCACCGCCCCTGTCAACGCCCAGGCACAGAACCGCATACGCACGAACCGACGACTCAGCTTCATCGCGGGAGGCCTCCGAATGCGCCGCTATTCTACTAGCCCGGTCTCGCCGACTCCGCGTCACGCCCGCCGTGGCTTTCCTCCCAACCAGTTCGGCTTGATCGGTGTCTAATGCGATGGCACCACGAACGGACAGCTGCACCGAACGGAGGTCGCGGATGGGCGCGGGCGGGGTGGTTCGCAGTCGAGCTGGCAACGTCTTCATTTGTCTCGCGCTCCTCAGCGCGATGGGGGCCGCGTTGTCGGCGCAAGCGGCATCGCAGGCGCCAGCGCCTCCGCGGGTGCTTCGGCTCAACGGTCTCGTCGAGCCGGTCCGCAGTCACACCGTCGCGGCGCCGCGGTTGACCGGGTCGGCCGCACCCGGCGTTCCCGCCGGACAGCAACTCATCGTCGTTCGGCTGGCGCAGGCCGGGACGTTCGTCAAACGCGGCGACCTCCTCGTCGAGTTCGATCGCCATGCGCAGCTGCGGAACGCCCGCGATCGCGAGGCCGAGTTCCGCGACATCCTCGAGCAGATCAACAAGAAGCGCGGCGAGCATCAAGCCGCGCGCGCGATGCGCGACACGCAGCTCAAACAAACCGAGAACGAGGTCCGCATCGCGGAGCTCGGCGTGCTGGGCAACGAGCTGGTGGCCAAGACCATCGCGGAGAAGAACGTCCAGACGCTCGAGGAAGCGCGGGCGACCCTCGCACAGCTCCGGAAGACGTTCGATCTGCGGCGCCGGGCCGAGGAGGCCGACCTCCGCATCCTCGAGATCCAGCGGGAACGCGCCTCGAACGCCTGGCGGCACTCCCAGAGGAACGCCGAAAAGATGCGCATCGTCTCGCCGATCGATGGGCTGGTGGTCCTGAAGAGCATCTGGAAGAACGGGACGATGGCCGAGGTCCAGGAGGGCGAAGAGGCGCGGCCTGGCATCCCGATTCTCGACGTGGTCGATCCGTCGGCGATGCGGGTGCGCGTCAACGCCAACCAGGCGGATGTCGAAGGCCTGTCCGTCGGACAGGCGGCCCGGATCACGCTCGACTCGTATCCGGCGCGCACGTTCGAAGGACGCCTCGAACAGCTTTCTCCGATCGCCACGACCAGCTCACTGTCCCCGCGCGTGCGGACCTTCGTCGCCTGGTTCTCGATCGACGGCAAGGACGAGCACCTGCTGCCCGATCTCGCGGTCGCCGTCGAAGTCACCAAGACCGCGCCGGCCGACGCGCGAGCCCGGACGGGCGGCCAATGACCCGCCGTTACCTGCCGACCATCCTCGTGGCCGTCGCGATTCTCACCGTGGCGGCCTCGGCCGTCGCCCTGGGATTCTGGACCCGCAGCGGCGTTGGATCGTTGCCGACGACGCTCGTGACGAAGGGGACGTTCGTGGACTACATGCAGGTCCGCGGCGAGGTGCGGCCGGTCCGGTCGATCGTGCTGACCGCGCCCTCGTCCGGGACCGACATGCAGATTCTCGAGCTGATTGGCAACGGCGCGACCGTGGCCGCGGGCGACGTCGTGGTGCAGTTCGACACGACCGTGCAGCAGCGGGCGCTCGAACAGCGGCGGTCGGAGTTGAAGCAGGCCGAGTCCGAGATCGCACGCGTCGAGGCGGATGGCCGCCGCCGCGTGCAGGCGGCGGAGACCGAGCTGGCACAGGCGCGATCCGCGGCGTCGCGCGCCGAGCTCGACACCGGCGGCGCCGATCTGCGATCGAAGGTGGAGGCGGAGAAAAACGTGCTGCTCCACATGAACGCGCGGCACCAGGTGAGCGGCCTCGAGCAGAAGGTCGTGGGCGAGAAGACCGCGGTCGTCGCCGACCTCGCGCTGGCGCGGCAGAAGCGCAACAAAGCCGCGGCTGACGTCGCCGATACCGAGCGGATCATGGCGGCGCTCACCCTGCGAGCGCCAGCGGCCGGCACCATCACGATCATGCCCAACATGCGCGCCGGCGGGCCGTTCAATCGCTCGGCGCCAGAATTCCGTCGGGGCGATCGCGTCTGGTTTGGCGCGCCGGTCGCCGAGCTGCCCGACCTGAGCGCGATTCAGATGTCGGTTCGCCTCGACGAGGCGGATCGCGCGCGGGTCCAGCCGGGCACGCGCGTGCTCGTGCGCGTTGACGCCGTGCCGGATCGCGAGCTGCCCGCAGCGATTCGCGACATCTCGCTCGTCGCGCGTCCCGACTTCACCAGCTTTCCACCAGTCCGCAACTTCGACGCCATCATCCGGCTCGACGAGATCGATCCGCGGCTGCGCACCGGGATGAGCGCCACGGCGCGCATCGAATTGAATCGCCTCAACGACGTCATCGTCGTGCCGACCGGCGCCGTCTTCCAGGTTGGCGGAAACCCGGCCGCCTACGTGGTGGACGGCGGGACCGCGACGGCGCGGACCGTCACGGTGCTGCGCCGCGGCCGCGATCAAACCGCCATCGCGTCGGGACTGCACGAGGGCGAACGCATCGCCCTCCGCGATCCCACGCTCGGGAGCCGACCGTGAAGCGACGTGTCCTGGCCTGGGGTACCGCGGCGCTGGTGATCGTGCTCGCCGCCGCGGCGTGGGGGCGGGTGGGCGCCGACGCGGCACGGGACGTTCCAACCGCCCGCGTGCAGCGCGGGCGCGTGCAGGTCACGGTCCACGCGACCGGCGAGCTGAGGGCCAGCCGCGCGATGCAGATCTCCGTCCCTTCGGCCGGCGGCTCGATGACCATCGTGCAGGTGGTCAGTTCTGGAAGCGCGCTCAAACAAGGTGACGTCATCGTCGAGTTCGATCCATCCGAGCAGGAGTTCGCCCTCGAGCAGGCGCAGTTCGACCTGCAGCTGGCCGAGCAGGAGATGGCCAAGGCAACGGCCGAAGCCGCGGTGCAGGCCGCCGAAGATGAAGTCGCACTGCTCAAAGCCCGCTTCAACGTCCGCCGCGCCGAGCTCGACGCGTCGGCCAACGAGCTCCTGGCCGACGTGGTCGCCAAGCAGAACCTGCTGCTGCTCGACGAGGCGCGCCAGCGCCTCGCGCAGCTCGAAGTAGACGTCAAGAGCCACAAGGCCACGTCCACGGCGTCGGGCGCGGTGCTGCGAGAAAAACGCAGCAAGGCACAAGTCGCCGTCGAGGTCGCGCGCCGCAACATCGACAGCCTTCGCGTGCGGGCACCGTTCGATGGCTACGTCACGCTGCGGCCCAACTTCATGGCGTTTGGCGGCGTGATCTTCCAGGGCGCCGTCGTGCCCGAGTTTCGCGTCGGCGACGTCACCAACCCGGGGGCGCTGATCGGCGATCTGATCGACACCTCGCGGATCGAGGTCACCGCCAAGCTGCCGGAAGCCGATCGCGCCAACGTGAACAAGGGCCAGGCGGTGAAGATCAGCGTGGATGCGGTGCCCGACGCGCGACTCGACGGCACCGTCCGCGCGGTCAGCGGCGTCGCCAGTCGCCAGATGTTCGAAAGTGGATCGACGCGCCGATTCGACATCTCATTCGACGTCGCTGGCGACGTGACCCGGATCCGCCCCGGCGTCAGCGCCGCGCTCGAGATTGCCGGACCGTCATTCGACAACGCGCTCTCGGTGCCGCGGCCCGCGGTCTTCGACGTCGCCGGCAAGTCGACCGTCTACGTCCGCACCGCCAACGGCTTCGAGCCGCGCGAGATCAAGGTTCGCGCATTCACCAGCACGGTCGCGGTCATCGAAGGCGTCGACGACAACGCCGAAGTCGCGCTGGTCAACCCCAACTCCGCCTCCGGCACGCAGGCCCGCCCGCAGCCGGCGCCGTCGCAGCGGGCGTCGCTATGACGGTCAGCGCGATTCCCGATCGGCGCGCCGCCGCGGCGCGGTGGTTACCAGACCTCGGACGCAGCGTCGACAACCTGCTGCTCCACAAGCTGCGCACGCTGCTGACCATGCTCGGCATGATCTTCGGCGTCGCCGCGGTGCTGTCGATGCTCTCGATCGGCGCTGGCGCCCAGCAGCAGGTCATGGCCTTCATCGAAGACCTCGGCGTGCGCAACGTGATCGTCGAAGCGCGCGAAACGACCGAGTTTCAGGCCAACCAGAAGGTCCGGCAGCAGTCGCCCGGCCTGACCTTTCAGGACTTGCGGGCGATTCAAGCCTCGGTGCCCGGACTGGATGTGGTCACCGCGCGCAAACGGTTCACGCCGACGCGCGTGGTTCCGAAACCGGATACCGAAGTGCCAACGGTCTACGGCGTCGAGCCGGTGTATCAACAGATAGCAAACCTCCGCGTGTCGAGCGGGCGGTTCTACGGCGACGACGAGGCGGCGCGGGCGGCGCCGGTCTGCGTGCTCGGCGAGGCGGCGCGGTGGCGGCTGTTCGGCGACACCGACCCGATCGGCAAGTTCGTCAAGGTCAACGAGCAGTGGTTCGAAGTCATCGGCGTCGTCGGACCGCAGGCGGTCGCACAGGGCGAGGTCGGCGGCATCCCGGCGCAGGATCGCAACAACCTGATCTACGTGCCGACGTCGGCCGCCATTCTTCGTCTCGAGGACAACTACTCGGCGCTGCGCGACGAGATCGACGGCGTCTTCATCCGCCTCGCGAGCGAAACCGACATCACGTCGGCCGCCGCCATCGTTCGCGGCGTGCTCGAGAACAGCCACCGCGGCGCAAGCGACTATTCGCTGATTGTGCCAGCGGAGCTCCTCGCCGAACAGCAGCGCACCAAGCGGATCTTCGACATCGTGATGGTCGCCCTCGCGTCGATCTCGCTGCTGGTCGGCGGGATCGGGATCATGAACATCATGCTGGCGAACGTGATGGAGCGGACGCCGGAGATCGGCCTGCGCCGCGCGATCGGCGCCACGCGCGTCGACATCGTCCGTCAGTTCGTGCTCGAGACGACCATGATCGCCGTCGCCGGCGGCGCGATCGGGCTCGCACTCGGACTCGCGATGTCGCGAGGCATCGCGAGCTTCGCCGGCTGGTCGACCATCGTCACCGGATGGTCGCTCCTGCTCGCATTTCTTGTCTCAGTCGTCGTCGGGCTCGTCTCGGGCGTCTATCCGGCGATGAAAGCCGCCGAGCTCGATCCGGTTCAGGCACTCCACTACGAGTAGCGCCTGCACCGGCTGGTGCCTAAGAGTGCCACGTGCCTCAGGGTGCCTCGGGTGCTGGTGCGCAAGGGTGCTACAGGGTGCTTAGGGTCCGTAAGGGTGGGTGCATCGCAGTGCCCTCCGCCTCCGCCCTACGCCCTCTCCCCGATGCACTGACGCACCATACTCACCGTAGGCACCAGCACTTTAGGCACCCCTAGGCACATGGCACCCTAGGCACCTATTCGTTTCTCAACGCCGTAAGCGGATCGACATTCGCAGCCCGGTGAGCGGGCAGATACGAAGCGGCGAGCGAAACCGCACCGAGGGCGACCGGCACGATCGCGAAGGTCCACGGATCGAAGCTGTCGGTCTCGAACAGCAGCGATTGCAGCAGGCGCGCCGCGCCGAGCGCGGCGAGGCCGCCAAGGACCAGGCCGATTGCGGTCAGGCGCATGCCCTGGCTCACCACCATTCCGATGACTTCGCCGCGGTTCGCTCCGAGCGCGAGGCGGACGCCGATTTCACGCGTCCGCTGCGCGACGCCGAAAGCAAGAATGCCGTAGAGCCCGATCCCGGCCAGCGCCATCGCGCCGATCGCGAAGGCCGTCAGCAGCGTCGCGCTGAATCGCTGCGGCGCCGACGCGTCGCTGACGACCTGCGCCATCGTCGTCACGCCGTGAATCGCGAGGGCGGGGTCGATCGAGGCGACCGCGACGCGCGCCGGTTGCACCAGCGCATCCGCAGCGGTGGTGGTCTGCACCGCAACCACCATTCGGCGAACCAGGCCGCTGATCGGCCCCGCGAGCGCCTGGTCCGGGACGTCAGTGTACGGGACGTAGACGTGGACAACGGGCTCGATTCCTAACGCGCCGTCGACGACATCACCGGCCACGCCGACGACGGTCTTCCAAGGCAAGGTGGACGACGGGAGGCCCCACTTCAGGCGTTTGCCAATGGGATCCTCCCCGGGCCAGAACCGTTCGGCGAGATCGCGACTGACGATGGCCACCGCGCGATCCTGTGCTTGTTCGTCCTCCGTGAACGATCGGCCGCGAACGAGCGGGATCCCGTACGCCGCAAAGTAATCGCCGTGAATCCATGTGACCGCCATGCTTGGCGGCGCACCACCAGCTTCGCCGGTTCGCTCGAGCGTCACGACGCGCCGTTCGCCATCGGGCTCGACGGGGCGGTCGCTGGAGATCGCGGCGGCGCGCACGCCAGGGAGCGCACCCAGCCGCTCGTGCAGCGTGCGATAGAACGACCGCACCGATCCGGCGTCGCGATACCCCTGCAGCGGAAGCGCTACGCGCAGGCTGAGGACGTTGTCCGGCCGGACCCCGTGTCACGCGCCAGCAGACGATCGAGGCTGCGGATCAAGAGGCCTGACGCGACGAGCAGCACGAATGCGAGTGCAACGCTCGAAACGACGAGGCTTGCCTGCAGTCGTTGCTGGCCAGGGCGGCTGGTCGTGCGTGATGACCCGGCCCGGAGCATGGCGTTCGGTTCGCGGCGACCGGCGGCGAGCGGCACGAGACTGAACGCCACCGCGGTGATCGCCGACAACGCGAAGGTGAAGCCGACGACCCGGCCATCGAGCGCGACGTCCGACACCGCCGGCAGGCTGCTGGCGATCACGCTCGGCATCGCCCGAATCGCCCAGTGGCCAATGAGCAGTCCGCGGCGCCGGCAGCGAGCGCCAGCAGCACGCTCTCCGCAAGAAGCATCTGCACCAGTCGATGTCGCGCCGCGCCGAGCGCGACGCGCAGCCCGATTTCGTGCTGCCGCGCGACGGCGCGGCTGAGGATCAGGTTCGCGACGTTGGCGCACGCCACCAGCAGCACGAGCCCCACCGCTCCCAGCAGAATCAGGAGCGGCCGCCGGACCGCGCCCGCGATCTCGTCCACAAGCGGCGCCGCTTCGACGACGAGCGACATCGGCCGCTCGCGAAGGAAGGCCGGATAGCCGTCGTAGAGTCGCGGGCCCAGGGTGCGGACTTCGGCGTCCATCTGCTCGCGCGAGACGCCCGGCTTCAGCCGGCCCATCACGCTGTGGCTGTAGAACATCCCTCGCGCCTGCCGCTCGAAGGGATTGAACACGAGCGGCACGAAGACATCCGCGGGCTCGCCGTTCAACTGCGGTCCCCGTCTCGGAAACTGAAACCCCGCGGGCATGACACCGACGATGGTGAATGGCTGGCGATCCAGCAACAGTCGCTCGCCGATGACCGTGCGACCGCCGAACGCACGCTGCCACAGCCCGTGGCTGAGCACTGCGACGCGGTCGTCGGTCGCGTCGGCGCTTGTAAGGGCGCGGCCGTGCGCGGCGCCAACGCCGAGCAGGTCGAAGAGCGACGGTGTCGCCTGCGCCACCGTAATCTGCTCCGGCTCGCCAAGTCCCGACAGTTCGGTCGATCGAGTCCGGTACGCCTCGAGCGCTTCGAACGATTGCTGCATCGCCACCAGGTCGATGTAGTCCGGCGGCGACACGCCGAATCGCGGCACGCGACTTTCGGGAATCACCTCGTACAGCAACATCAGACGATCCGGCTCGTGATAGCCGAGCGGCCGGAGCAGCACGGCGTTGACGAGGCTGAAGATCGCACTGTTGGCGCCGATGCCGAGCGCGAGGGTCGCGACGGTGATCGCGGTGAAGATCGGCGCCTGGATCAGCGCGCGCACGGCGTGGCGCATGTCGAACACGAGCGAGCTCATGGCGGATTCTCCAGGCGGATAGAACAGGCGGCGGCGCCGGCGGCTCGGGCCGACGTGCGCGTAGGTTCCGGGCAGCGACCGCACGAGATCCGGCAGCACGGCGCGCCAGGCAGCGCGGCGGCCGCGCGCGGCGAGCAGATCGGCGAAGTCGCGCTCGAGATCGTCGCGAAAGCGATCGCGGAACTCGTGCGGATAGATCCGCAGCAGGACGCTGTACGCGCGGCGCGACCATCGGTGCCGCATGTCAGCCCTCATCCGCGACGAGGCGGCGCGAGCGCACCAGGTCGGCCAGGCGCGTGAGTCGCTGACATTCGGCGGTCAGCGCGCGGCGGCCGAGTGGCTGGATCGCGAACACCCGCCGTCGATCGTCGGTACGCGCGGCGAGTTCGCGCACGAGGCCGGCCTCCTCCATTCTCTGGAGAGAGCCGTAGATCGTCCCGGGGCCCATTCGGTGTCTCGTCGCCGGCCGACGCTTCGACGGCCTGCATCACCGCGTAGCCGTGCAGCGGGCCATCGGCAAGTGCGAGCAGAATGTGGAAGACGGCTGGCGTCAGCGGCGACGATCCGAGCGACGAGGGCTTTGACATTGACTATTTCCGTAACGGAAATAGTGCATTACCGTCACGGTAATAGTCAAGTCGGATGAGCTGGAACACCGGGTCGGCCTGCGTCGACGACTCACTAGTGACACACTGGGACTGGTCCTTGCATTTGGCAAGCCGCACCGGAGGTTCGAGGTGTCGAGGCATCGAAGTCGGCGCGCCCGGTCCAGCGGTCGAGACAGTGGATACCCACACTCAGCCGAGATTGAGCAGGCGCGACACCATCGAGAGGCAACGGAAGAGCTGAGTCCCGGCGAAGCCTTGCAGCGCGCTCGCGAGGCGAAGGGACTGTCGATCGACGACCTCGTGCGCACCACCAAAATCAGCCGTTCGGTTCTGCTCGCGCTCGAAGCGGACGACACGACGCACTTGCCCGCCCCGGTGTACACGAAAGGATTTCTCAAAGCGTACGCACGGGAAGTCGGCCTCGATCCAGATCGCACGGCCGCCGAGTATCTGGCAGCGTTCGGGCCGAACGTCGCTTCGGCGATCCCGGCTCCGCCGACTCCCGCCGCGCCAGCGCCCCACAGCGCCGGCATGAGGCTCCACAATGACTCGGCGCGGATGCTCGCGACCGGGCCGCCGCGACTACTGGGCGGGGTGGTGACGGTCCTCTGTGCGATCGGCCTCGTGCTGTATGTCTGGTCGTTCAACCGCGAGCCAGCGGTGCACGATGCAGACAACCAGCCGGCGGTGACCGAGCCGGACGCCACCGCTGCCGCCTCGACTCCGGACGTGCCCGACGTCGCGCGTGCCGCGGTCGTCGAACCGCTCACGCTCACCGGGCCATTGCAGATCGACCTGCGCATCAGCGGCGAGTGCTGGGTGGTCGCCAGCGCCGACGGCACGCAGGTCCTTGCGAAGCTGCTGCGCGACGGCGAGCAGCGCACGCTCAGCGCCAACGCTGACGTGACGATGCGGGTTGGCAATCCCGGCGCGCTGTCGTACGCGATCAACGGTCAGCCCGGCCGCACTCTCGGCGCCCCCGGACAGCCCGTCGACGTCCGGATCACCCGCGACAATTTTCGCGAGTTTCTCACCGCCCGTTGAGGCCGTCGGCGTCGAACAGGTCGCCGCGACGCCTCGTCACTCAGCTCTGCCGGACAGAAGCACGCGGTGCACTTCGTCGGCGATCACCCTGTGCGCTGCCTCGTTCGGGTGGGCGTCGAACAGACTCGCGTGGGTGTTGAATCGGTTGAGCGGCTCGGCGAGATCCAGCACGTCGAAGCCGTAATCGACGGCAAGCCCCAGCGAAGCGAGACGCCATTCTGGCGTTCCCGCGGTGGTGAGACGGAAGCGGAGCCGGCGGAGGGCCGTGCCCGGAACGTCGAGCGGCACGTTCACGGTCTGGTAGCCGGACACGCCGCCCTCGAGGGTGATGGTGCCCGACGACACGATCTCGCCGTTCACGGGGTCGATGAGCTGCAGCGTGCCGATCGTCGCTGGCCCCTTCGCGAGCGCCGGTGCGCCGGCCACGACGTGGGCGCGAACCGGACCCGGTGCATGCACGTACTCCTGCGTCTCGAGGAGCATCGCAGATGGACCCGCCGGCACCCGCAGGGCGACGGCAAACGGGGCGGCCGTGTCGTTCTCGATCGCGCCGCCGGACCGGATCCATGCGGCCAGGGGAATCGCAAGGGTGTGCGGGCCGGCCACCGTCCTCATGAGGTCGGTCAGCGGCTGCAGCGGATAGCGATCCTTGAACGGCACCTGCGGATACAGCATCAGAATGCGGCGCCTGGCGATCGTGGCCGCGCGCACCGCGAACGCGTGAAAGTAGCGCTCGAACTCCGCCCATTCGGGCGTGCCCGGCCGGAGGTCCTGGAGAATGAAGTTGACGTACGAGCGGCCCGGCGACGGCAGCAGCGCGCCGGCGCGCTGATCGAGAAAGAAGTAGAGATACGACGTCTGGCGCAGCCACTCGTGGCCGGCCCATTGCTGCCAGCGCCTGGTCCGATCCGGCCGGAACGGCGACATCACTTCGATGTCGTTGACGTACCACTGATAGATCAGGACGTCGGGGTTGACGACACTTCCCCACCGTTCGAGTTGCTGGAGATGGTCCTTGATGTCGCGGCCCGGCTCCGCGAAGACGGCCAGCTCGTGAGGCTGGCCCTCGCGCTCGAGCCTGGTCGCCAGGACCTCGGGCCACGTCTCGCGCCAGTCGTGAACGCCCAGCCCATACGTGATCGAGTCGCCCACCGCCATGAGGCGCGGTACGCCCTCGCGGCGCGGGCCGACGTCGCGGCGGCCGCGCAGCTGTTCGCGGCCGATGGTGAGGTGATCGAACGTGCGAGGCCCGGGGCCGCCGAGCGTGCGCCGGCCGGCGTCGCGATAGAAGACCCGGAGCGCGGCTTCGCCGGTGACGACGAACAGCGCGACCGCAATGAGGAGCGCCAGGCCGCGAACGAGCAGCGATCTCGCCAGCATCCGTGTTGTCTGCGGCCGTGGCGGTCGCGACTAGAACAGCGTGTAGATGAACGGCGCCGCGCCGGTGCCACCCAGCACGATCAGGACGCCGAGCAGCAGCAGCATCACCAGGATCGGCGTGAGCCACCACTTCTTGTTGTGCGCCATGAACGCCCAGAGCTCGCCGACGATCCCGCCCGACTGGCGTTCCGAGAGCTGCTTCAGATCCTTGGCCATGGTGATGTCGAACCTTAGTCTAACCCTCGTCAGCTACTAGAACTGCCTGAATGCCTGCTGCGGATCGTCGTTTTGATTGACGGGATGCCATTCCGAGCGATCGGCGCGCGTCCGCAGCCGCAGCGGATCGCGGCCAGCCAGGCGCATGCCCCAACCGAGCGGCGTGAAAACCAGATAGAACAGCACGCCGAGCGCCACGGTCGAGACCACGAGGCCGATCGGGTAGGTGATGATCATCAACCCGACGAACACCTGCCTGGCAACCGGCCGACTCGCCAGCACGGCCACCGCGGTTGCCGCGCCGGCACCCCACGCGGCCATCGCAGCGGTGGGCAGATCGAATCGCCACCACAACACCGTGCCGATGAGGGCGACGAAGAGCGGGAACCAGATCCGCGCGAAGCTGCGCAGGTCCTTGTCACTGGGATTGCGATTGATCGGCAGCATCAGTCTGGTTGGAAGGCGTCCACGTAGGCCTTGCGATCGACCTGGGCGCTGGCTGGCTGCTCGCCCTTGAGCAGCACCGCGCGCTCGACGACGAGCACGTCGATATCGGTGGCCATGAAACAGCGAAACGCGTGCGCCGGCGTATGGACGATGGGCTCGCCGCGGATGTTGAAGCTCGTGTTGATGATGACCGGACAGCCGGTCAGCCGCTCGAACGTCTTGACCAGCTGATAGAACCGGCCGTCGCGATCGGGATCGATCGTCTGCACCCGCGCGGAGTAGTCGACGTGCGTCACCGCCGGGATCTCCGAGCGGACGACTTTCAGCTTGTCGAAGCCCTTCGCGCCGTCGCCCGATACCGCCGTTCGCCGATCCTCTCGCACCGGCGCAACGAGCAGCATGTACGGACTGTCGGTGCCGGGCGCCATCTCGAAAAAGTCGGCCACGCGCTCTTTCAGCACGACCGGCGCGAACGGGCGGAACGATTCGCGGAACTTGATCTTCACGTTCATCGTCGCCTGCAGCACCGGGCTGCGCGCATCGCCGATGATGCTGCGGGCCCCGAGCGCGCGCGGGCCGAATTCCATGCGGTTCTGGAACCAGCCGACGACCTGTTCCTGCGCCATCAGGCCCGCGACGCGCTCGCACAGCGCCTCGTCGGTCGGGTACATCGTGTAGCGCGCCCCGGCCCGATCGAGCGCGGTCCGGACCTCGTCGTCGCTGAACGCGGGGCCGAGCCGCGAGCCGTTCATCGCGTCGCTGCCCGAGACGGCCGTGCGCGGGTTGTCGAGCAGCTGATGCCAGACGTGGAGCGCCGCGCCGAGCGCCCCGCCGGCGTCGCCGGCCGCCGGCTGAATCCAGATGTGCTCGAACGGCCCCTCGCGGAGAATCCGGCCGTTGCCGACGCAATTGAGCGCCACGCCGCCGGCGAGGCACAGGTTGCGCGAGCCGGTCTGCGAATGGACGTGATGCGCCGCCTTGAGCATCACGTCTTCAGTCACCTTCTGGATCGACGCCGCGATGTCCATCTCGCGCTGCGTGATGAGCGCTTCGGGCGCGCGCGGCGGGCCGCCGAACAACGCGTCGAACTTCGCCGACGTCATCGTCAGCCCCTGGCAGTAGTTGAAGTACGACATGTCCATCCAGATGGACCCGTCGTCTTTCACGTCGACCAGCGTCCCGACGATTTTGTCGACGTAGCGCGGCTCGCCGTACGGCGCCAGCCCCATCAGTTTGTATTCGCCGGAGTTGACCTTGAAGCCGCAGTAGTAGGTGAAGGCGGAATACAGCAGGCCGAGCGAATGCGGGAAGCGGAGCTCGTGGGTCAGCGTGACCTTGTTGCCGCGGCCGTGCCCGTAGGTCGCGGTTGCCCACTCGCCGACGCCGTCGAGCGTCAGGATCGCGGCCTCGTCGAACGGCGACGGGTAGAACGCGCTCGCCGCGTGCGAGACGTGATGCACGCCGTAAAGGATCCGGCGCTTGTACTTCCCGGGAAGGTTCTTCCGCAGTTCGCGATCGAGAAACAGCTTCTCCTTGACCCACACCGGCATCGCCTTGCGGAACGAGGCGAAGCCGCTCGGGGCAAACGCCAGGTAGGTCTCGATCAGACGGTCGAACTTGAGCAGCGGCTTGTCGTAGAACGTGACGTAGTCGACGTCCTCGAACAGCGATCCCGGCCTGCTCGAGGCAATAGTCGACCGCATGAGACGGAAAGCCGGGATCGTGCTTGATGCGGCTGAAACGCTCTTCCTGCGCGGCAGCGGCGATGTGTCCGTCGATGACGAGGGCCGCGGCCGAATCGTGGTAGAAGGCCGAAAGGCCGAGGATTGCGGTCACGAGTTCCTGCTATTTTACCCTCCCTTGACTGAGGCCCTCAAACGCGCGCGCAACGGCGTCTCGGATGCGGCCGCCGCGTTTGCGCGGCGATCGCCGGCGGCCGAGCGGCTGTTCGTCCGCGCGACGCGGCTGCTCGTGCGAACGCCGGGAGGCTACGGGCTGGCGCGGCGGGCGATGCAGACCCTCAGCATCGAGATGCGGGCCCGCAACGACCGCGTGCGGCCGCTGCATGTCGGCCCGGTCCACTTCGCCATCGACGTGACCGACGACGTCCTGCGCGAGATGTACCTGGCGGATATCCCGTGCGAGCCGCTGACGACGGCGTGGCTGCTGGGCGCCCTCCAGCAGAACGCGATCTTCGTGGACGTCGGCGCGAATGTCGGGTACTACACGTTGCTCGCGGCACGACTCGTCGGACCGGCCGGCAGGGTCGTCGCGTTCGAGCCGAACCCCGCTGTGCGCGCACGGCTCGAGGCCCACGTCCGTCTCAACCAGGCCGAGGCCGTCGTCCAGATCCAGCCTCTCGCCCTCGCCGATTGCGATGCCGGCGAGATCGAGCTGTTCGTGCCGCCTGCCGTTGCCGAGAGCGGCATCGCCTCTCTGAAGCTCTCGCCCAGCCTCGCCGCGCGCGGCGCCGCCGCGGTCCGCGTCGCCGGCCAGCGCTTCGACGAATGGCTGGACCACACCCCGCTGGCGCGCATCGATGTGCTGAAGATTGATGTCGAGGGCGCCGAAACAGAGGTGCTCGGCGGCATGCGGCGGGTGTTGGCTGCCGCTCCACCGTCGCACATCGTCTGCGAGACGACGTGGGGTGGACCGGCGCACGCGCTTCTAGGTGACGCCGGGTATCGGGCCCAGCCGCTCGATTGGTTCGATCGCGCGGCCGGACTCGCCAACGTGCTGTATTCGCGGTGACTGCGGCGCCGCGGAGGGTTACCGCTTGGCCGCGGCGCGGCCGATCTTGATCGCGCCGTCCGCATCGCGTCCCTGCGCCAGAATGCCGAGGAAGCCTTCCTTGATCCGCTGCTCGACATCGTCTGTCGTCGCGGTGAGCATGTTCACCAGCTTGGTGCGCTTGGTTTCGGCCAGCACCTTCTGCGTGCCGGCTTCGGCGCCGGCCGCATCGCCCTTCAACGCGCCGCGAAGGCTGCCGATGCCGCACGCCAGGATGCTATAGCCCTTCAGGTTGGCGAAGTCGGCGGCCTGGGCCACCGCCTTCGGGTCTTCCAGCATCATCATCGCCAGCTTGTCGCCCTTCGGGTTGTCGGGCGACCACACGTTGATCTTCTCGGCCTGAAGCGCGGCGAGGATCTGCTTGGCCTCGTCGATCGACTCGACGTGCGGGAAGGTGACCGCGTCGCCGCCGGCCGCGAAGATCTCGCGGATCCGCACGCGCGCGGCGGCCGGATCTTCATGGAATGCGGGAACACGCACGATCAGGCTCTTTCGCGGACCGGTTGGGGACGCACGCAGCCCGTCGGCGATCGCCTTGACGGCGGCGCTGTCGTATGAGCCCTCGAGATTGAGGAAGACGTAGTCGTACAGCGGATTGGCCGCCAGCGTTCTCGCCACCGGCTTTGGTGTAGAGCGGCTTCGGACGTTCGCCTTGTCCACGTCCGCCACCACCCGCGGCACCTGGGACTCCCCCGCCTGGGGCGCCTGCGCTCGGAGCGCCCGCGCCCGGAGCGCCCGCGCCCGGTGCACCGCTTCCAGGAGGCGTGCCAGGCGGGCGCGGCGGCGGCGCGTTCTCGTTGGGCACGAAGACGCCGAACGCCGGCTTGCCCTGCATCCACAGGTCGATGAGCGGATTCGGATGCTTGCTTTGCGCCGACATCGGCGCAGCCAGAAGTAGCAATCCCAGCGCTCCGGCTGCGGTGAGTCCCCACGTCGAAAGAGTTCGCATCCCGAAAGTCTATACGCAGAAAAAGAGCCTGCGCGGGATAGGGGGGAGGGGTAGGGGTCAGGTCGTGAATCGTGAACGGAGCCCCGGGCTCCGTTCACGATTCACGACCTGACCCCTACCCCTCCCCCCTATGGACCCTTTGCTGTTTCTGCCAGTTCCGCTCAGGAATTGCGCAGCGACTCGACGGGATCGATGCGGCCAGCGCGGCGCGCCGGGATGTAGCCGGCGGCAAGCGCCACCAGCCGCCAGACCCGCAGCGATCGTCGCAAACGTCACCGGGTCCGCCGGGTGGACGTTGAAGAGCAGGCTCTGCATGAACCGCGTGAGCGCGAACGCCAGCAGCACGCCGCTTGTGACGCCGACGACCGCAATCACGACGGTGTGACGCGCGACGAGCCAGACGACCGCGGTCGGAGTGGCGCCGAGCGCCAGCCGGATGCCGAGCTCGCGCGTGCCCTGACTGACCAGATACGCGATGACGCCGTAGATGCCGATGGTTGCAAGTCCCAGCGCGACGGCGCGCGAACAGCGTGAGCAGCTGCATCGCAAATCGCCGCTCCGCCAACGACTCGTCAACCCGATCGGCCATCGTCCGCACGTTGTAAATCGGAAGATCCGGATCGAGCTCGCGGATGACCGAGCGCACGCCGGCGGTCAACACGGCCGGCGACGATTCGCTGCGGAGCACCACGTTCATCGCTCGGCGTGCGAACTGGGTTTCCGGCAGGTACATCGCGATGCGCGAATCGCCGTCGAGCGTGTACTGCTTGACGCGGCCCGCGACGCCAATCACCGTGATCCATGGCGTCGTCGAGGTCAGTCCGCCGGTCCTGAGGCGCTTGCCGATCGGATCTTCGCCGGGCCAGAGATCGTTGGCCATCCGTTCGTCGACGATGGTGACGCGCGGGTTCGACGGGGTGTCGCGCTCATCGAACCACCGGCCCTTGACCAGTGGAATCTCCATCGCCTTGAAGTACGCGCCGCCGACCATCCGCATGTCGGCGTTGATGAACTCCTCACCCGCGGGCGGCGTGCGGCCCTCGACGGTGATCGGCCCCCACGCGAACATCTGGCTGAGCGGCAACGACGTGACGCCGCCTGCAGCGGTCACGCCCGGCAGCGCGTGCAGTCGTTCCCATAACCGCCGGTAGGTCTCGGCGAGCGACGCCGCGTCGGCGTACTTGCGGCCGGTGAGCGTCACCTCGAGTGTCAGCACGTTAGCGGGATTGAATCCCGGCGGCACGTCGAGGAGATGAGCGAAGCTGCGGATCAGGAGCCCGGCACCGATGAGGAGGGCGACCGCCAGGGCGAGCTCCACAGTCACGAGCAGACGGCGAAGATTTCCGCCGCTGGCCCACACGCTCTGGGCGCCCGCTGAGCCGCGGCTGGCGTCGGCAAGATTCGCGCGCAGGTCAACGCGGGACAGCCGCAGCGCAGGCGCCAGGCCGAACAGCAGTCCAGAGACGAGCGAGATCGCCAGCGTGAAGAGCAGCACCTCGCCGTTCAGCGCGATCTCGCCGATGCGCGGGACGCTCGCCGCGCCGAGGGCGCGGATCCATTCGAGGCTGAGATACGCCAACATGACGGCGCCCACCGCCCCCATGACCGCGAGCACCAGGCTCTCGACCAGCAGTTGTCGAACCACACGGCCGCGGCTCGCGCCAAGCGCGGCGCGAACGGCCATCTCGTTCTGACGCGCGACGCTGCGCGACAACAGCAGGTTCGCGACGTTCGCGCAGGCGATCAGCAGCACGAAGCCCACCGATCCCCACAGCACCAGCAGCGCCGGCCGGACGCTGCCCACGACCTGCTCGTGCAGTGGCACGACGCTGAACGTCAGACCGCTGTTCGGCGGGTAGAACGAGGGATGATCGCGCCGGAGCCGCGCCGTCAACGCATCGAGCTCCGCCTGCACCTGGCTGACCGACACGCCCGGCTTCAGCTTCGCGACGATGTTGTAGTCCTCGGCGGTGCGAATGGTTGGCGCGTCGGCGGCGAGCGGCAGCGGAATCATGATCTCCGCGTCTTCCGCCCCGCCGAGCGTCGGCAGCACTTCTCGCGGCAACGAGAACGACGATGGCAACACGCCGACGACTTCGTATGGCAGCCCGTTCAGGATCAACTTCCGTCCGACCACCGTCGGATCGCCGCCGTAACGGCGCATCCATGTGCCGTAGCCGAGGAGAGCGGTCCCCGGTGCGCCCGCGCGATCCTCATCGGCCGTAAAGAGGCGGCCCAGGTGCGGCCGCACTCCGAGCATCGGCAGGAGCTCGGACGACACTCGCACGGTGCCGATGCGCAACGGCTCGCCGCCGTCGCCGGTGAGGTTGTAGTTGCCGCCAATCGCAATCGCGACCTGCTCGAAGCTCTGCTGCCCGCCGCGAATGTCGAAGTACTGCGCGGTCGAAAACCAGTCCTCGGTGATGCCCAGCCCAGGCGAGCGGTTCCAGAGAATCGTCAGGCGATCGGGCTCTGCGTAGGGAAGCGGCCGCAACAGGAGTGCGCTCGCCACGCTGTAGATCGACGTGTTGACGCCGACGCCAATCGCGAGCGAGAGCACTGCCGCGATGGTAAAGCCGGGCGTGCGAGCGAAACTGGCGAGACCGTAGCGAAGATCCTGAAGCAATGTCTGCAGCATCAGTCGAACGTCACCCGGAGAGTGGCGGCCACCGACCGCGGCGCACCGAAGTGGGTGCCGCTGAACGGATTGCCGAAGTTGTAGGCGTAGGAATCGTTGAAGAGATTCAAGACCTCGAGGCCGGCCACCAGCTTCGCACCGCCGGAGCGGAAGACCGGGGCATCCATGCGAAGCGAGACAACGGTCCGCGGCCGCACGCGGCCTGACACGAAATCCGCAGTGTCGGCGCCGGGCAACTCTTCGAGCTCGCCTTCGTCATCGTCGTCACGCTGGATGGGCGTGCCCGATTCGTAGCGCACCGTCGCCGCGAAACCGAGGCCGGACGCCGCCCGCCAATTCACACCAGCGCTGGCCGCGACGCGCTGATCGTGGTCCGGCGCGAATTCGACGCCGGGGCCGAGATCGTCCACTTCGTCTTCGAGAAACAGTCCGCCAGTGATCGGTCCGGTCTGAACGACACGCGCGACCGACCAGCTCGCGTAGCCGGCCCAACCATCGGTGCGCGTCGCTTCGAGCCGGACCTCGAGTCCGTGCGCGCGGCCCTTGGCCACCGCATTCGGAAAGATGATCGTCGTGCCGGCAAAGACGTTTGGGTCGGCCGCGTGCTCGATGCGTCGGCGCCAATACGACGCGTCAACACGAAGCCGCGGCGTCAGCGCGTGGTCGACGCCGACTTCTCCACCCCACTGTCGCTCGGGCTCGACATCAGCGCCGCCGACCGCATCGCCGACTTCGCTCGACGACAGTACCCGCGCCTCCGGAGACGACGACAGCAGCAGGTTCTCCGGTTGCGGAGGCTGAAAGAAACGGCTGATCGCCCCGCGCACGAGGGTCGAGGACGAGAGGCGCACCGCCGCACCGAGGCGCGGGCTCATTTGCGATCGATCGAGCAGCAGCCGGCTGCGATCGAAGCGGGCCCCGCCGCTGAGCGTCAAACGAGCGGCCGCCTGCCACGAGTCCTGCACGTACACCGACAGGATGTCCGGGTCGGCCTCGCCCTCGAACTCGAAGGGATTGTCAGGGGTGAAGTCGAGGACTTCCTCGCGCAAGCCGGCGTCTTCGGCCGCGTCTTCGTCGGTCACCGCAAACGCAAACGCTTCGCGAAGGGTGAGCCGCTGCCACTCGAGGCCGGCTTTGAGCAGATGACGCCCTCGCTGATGGGTGGCCGCGAGCAGCACGCCAGTCCGTCCGAGCGATCGGTCGCCGTGCGCTTCGAGCGGTGTGTCGGCGGCGCTGCCGTCGAGCCGCGACTCCGAGTTGCGGACGTAACCCGAGGCGTGCAGCACCGTTTGCGTCGACAGCGTCCGTTGCCACGTTGCATTGAGGTTGCGCTGGCCCAGTCGTTGCCGCTGATCCTGGCCCATCTCTTCCTGCAACTCGGTGTTCGGCACGTCGAAGCGCGAACCACCGATGCCCCAGCCAGCGGTAATCCGATCGCGACTCCCCGGCGACCACCCGACCTGGCCGAATGTCGACGACTGGCCGCCGTCGTTATGGAGATTCTCGGGATGAACCGGGTCGAGAAACCGATCCGAACGGGAGCCGACGACGCCGGCCCGGACGTCGACGACGTTGCCCAATCGGCCGCCGGCGGAGAACGAGCCTTCCCACGAGTCGAAACTGCCCACGCCGACATCGGCAGTCCCGCTCCACTGCGGCCGCGCCGGCGCGGAACGCACGTCAATCACGCCGCCAGCCTTGTGGCCGAACTCCGGCGGCACGTATCCCGTAATCACGCTGAGCGACGCCACCGACGACAGGTCCGGAGCGATGCCGGACACCGCATCGAGCCGCTCGTACACGGGTATGCCATCGATCACATAGAGAAAGCCATCGTCCACGCCACGCGCGTGCAAGAGGCCGTTGTCCTCTGTCGCCCATCCGGGCAGCGTCGCGATCGCTTCCTGCAGGCCGCGCGCGCGAGCGCGCACCGGCACTTGCGACAGCGACTCGGCGGCGAGGCTGGCGCGGGTGGACGGATCTTCGGCCACCCCTTCGACGACGACGAGAGTGGTCAGGGCCGCGGGAAGGCGCAGCGTAATCTCGAGCGGGAGTGCACCGGCGACCTGCACCGGCAGGTCGAACGGCGCGATCCCAGGCGCCGATGCCGACAGCCGGTAGTGACCCGGGGCGACGTGGTTGAAGGTCGCCCGTCCGGAAGCGTCGGCCACCGCGGACTGAAGACGTGCGCCGAGCGTGTCGGTCAGGTCGAGCGCGGCGCCGGCGATCGGGACGTTCTGGGCATCGAGCACAACCGCCACCACCGTCGCCGACTGCAACTGCGCGACGGGGCCGCGGTCAGCACCGCGGTCAACACGAGGACCGACATCATGACGCGAACATCCTACCGTTCCTGACTCGCTTTCGGCTGGTGGGGCGGGTAAGGCAGGTCGGGCGGGTAAGGCAGGTAAGGCGGGGGCAGGTGCGGTGGGGCTGGTGCGCGCAGGCGCGAGTCCGTCCCAACGTCCGCCCCACCTGCTCTACCCTACTTGCCCCACCCGCCCTACCCGCCCCCACTCGCCCGTTCTGATGTTTTTCTGATGACGTTCGACAGCGTCGACCAGAACCGCGCGGCGCGCGTATTCTGATCTAGACGTGTCCGCGGCATACCACTGGGACGACTTCGTCCTCGACCTGGACGGCTACCGGCTCGAGCGGGCAGGCCGGCCGGTCCCGCTCGAACCCAAGGCTTTCAACCTGCTCGTGCTGATGATCGCGCGGCCGGGCCATCTATTCACCAAGCAGGAACTCTTCAATGCGGTGTGGCCGGACACGGCGGTGACCGACCACGCGCTGACCCGCGTCATCGCACAGCTGCGCCGCGCGCTCGGCGACGAGGCCCGCGAGGCCCGGTACATCGAAACGGTTCCGACGCGCGGCTATCGGTGGATGCGGCCGGTCGAACCGGTCGCCGCGGCGCCCGTGGTGGCCATCCCTGCACCCGTCCCCGCTCACGCTCCAGACGACGACGAACCGGTCGTCGAGGCCGCGTCCACCGCCGACGCTGCGCTCGTCGCCGGCAATGACCGTTTCAGCACGCCCGCTCTTCGGCAGTCTCGCCGCCGCGTTCGCCGCCGCGACCGTGCTCCTCCTCGTCATCGTCTGGCTGCAACGGCCGCAACCGACCGCGGCCGCCGACGAGCTGCCCGATCGCCCCATCGACTCGAAGTGGCGGAACGGGAGCGTCGGGTGGCCCGATCCAGGTCACGACGCACAACGGTCTCGACATGCACCCCTCGATGTCGCCGCAAGGCGATGCGGTCGCCTATGTCAGCGACCGATCGGGCAGCCTCGAGGTCTACATCCGCGCGCGGGGCGTCGACGCCGCCGACACCCCGCTTGACGAGCGATGGCGGCCAGAACATTCAGCCCGCGTGGTCGCCGGACGGGCGGCTGATTGCGTTCCACTCGTCGAAGCACGGCGGCATCTGGGTCACGTCCATCACGTGGCGGCCAGCCGCGGCAGGTCGCGCCCACCGGCTCGAATCCGTCGTGGTCGCCGGATGGTCGTCGCATCGCGTTTCAGTCGGACGAGCACACCGACGTGACGCCCAGCGCGTTCGGGGCGCAGAGCGGCTCGACGATCTGGACGGTCGACGCCGACGGGACGAACCTCCAACAGGTCACGAAGCCCGGGTCGCCACTTGGCGGGCACGCCGCGCCGACGTGGAGCAGCAACGGCCGCTTCCTCGCGTTCACCGTCTTCGAAGCCGGCGACAACAACGGCGTGTGGCTGCTGGCGCTCGACACCGGCGCGACGACGGTCGTCGAGCGCGGCAGTGCGCTGTACGAACTGGTCTTCGCGCCAGACGACTCGGCGATTTATGTCGCCGGCGGAATCCCGCTCATCGTGCGACTGCCGATCGACCGCACGACCGGTCAGGTGTCGGGACCGCGCACCATCATTCCCGTCGCGGGCGTGCCCGGCGTGCGCGGCCTCTCGATCACGCCGGACGGGAAACAGCTCGCGTTCGGCGGGCTCGCGCTGACCAGTCAAATCTGGGGACAGCCGATCAACAAGGATGGCTCGCCACGTGGCGAGGCGCGGCCGATCACGACCGACACCAGCTTCCGCAAGTCGCTGCCCGCGGTCTCACCCGACGGGGCGCGCGTTGCCTATATGTCCACCCGGCGCGGCGAAGGGCCCGACGTCTGGGTGATGGACATCGACGGCGAGCGCCGGGTGCCGCTCACCTCCGACATCGACTTCAAACCGGGCTGGTTCCGCTGGTTCCCCGACGGTCGGCGTCTGGCCTTTGTCGCCAACGCGCGGCACCACGCGCGGCTGTGGTCGATGGACCTCGCGACCCGCCGGCAGGAGTTGATTCAGGACCTCCGCACGCAAACAGGCGAAGACGGCTCGCCCGGCATTGTCGGACGCCTTGCGGAATTCCAGTTGTCGCCCTCGGTCTCGCGCGCCGCGTTCTCGATCATCGCGCCGCCGAGCGGACGTCGCGTGCTCTACGTTTCGCCGATGTCGTCCTTCAGTCCGCGCGTCGCCGCCACGGTCGAAGTTCGGTAGGCTATCCGTCCTGGTCGCCCGACGAGCGGCAAATCGCCGTCGAGGTCAAGGACGGCAGCTCGACTCACGCCGCGGTGATCGACGTCTCGTCCGGCACGTTGCGCAAGCTGACCAGCGAGCCCGGTCAGACGTGGGTCAGGAGCTGGTCGCCCGACAGCCGCAAGATCGCGTACGCGGCGCTGCGCGATGGCCTGTGGAGCCTGCGCTGGATCGACGTGACGACCGGCGACACCGGCATCACCGTACCGCCGGCGCCGCCGCACATCTACGTGCGCTATCCGGACTGGTCGCCGCGCGGCGATCTCGTGGTGTATGAGCGCGGTGAACTGCGGGGGAACATTTGGATGCTGCCAGTTCCATAAGGTGCGCCGCGCCAGCCGCTCACGATGCCGGCGCTCGTTCCTCGTTCCTTGTTCCTCGAGCCGCGTGCGGTTGCTCAGTGCCGCGTCCTGCGTGCGGTGCCGACGTGCGATGTGCCGCGTCCCGCGTGCGACGTGCTTCGTGCGTCGCTGCGCGGTGACGCCGCGGCGTCGCGACAGTGCTATCCTCCCGCCGCAGGGGGATTCCGATGGTCAGCCGACGAGCGTTTCTACGGATGACAGGTGCCGCGGGCACTGCGGCCTACGCGTGGAAGGTCAACGGGCTCGAGGAAGTGCTGGCGGCGTCGGCACAAGTCGCCGGGCGAGCCGCGGCCGACGTGGCGCAGGACGAAACCTACTGGCGCGAGATCCAGTCGGCGTTCATGCTCGACCGCACCCTCATCAACTTCAACAACGGCAACAGCTGTCCGAGTCCGACCGTCGTGCACGACGCGCTGAAGCGGTATCTCGACTTCAGCAACCAGGCGCCGGTGCACTTTCGCGGTCAGCTCGAACAGAACCGCGAGACCGCGCGGCGGCGTCTCGCCGCCGAGTTCGGGTGCGACAAGGAAGAGATCGCGGTCACCCGCAACTCGAGCGAAGCGCTGCAGATCGCGCAGAACGGCATCGACCTCAAGCCCGGCGACGAAGTCCTGACGACCGAACAGGACTACGGCCGAATGCTGACGACGTGGGATCAGCGCGCGCGCCGCGAAGGACTCAAGATCGTCCAGATCAACTTCCCCGTCCCGACGACCGAGGACGATCTGTATCAGCGCTTCGAGAAGGCGGTCACGCCGCGGACGAAGGTGCTCCACTTCTGCCACATCACCAACCTCACCGGTCAGCTCTTCCCAGTGAAGCGGTTGTCGCAGATGGCCCGCCAGCGCGGCATCCTCACCATCGTCGATGGCGCGCACGCCTTCGCGCACTTCCCGTACAAGCTGTCAGATCTCGACTGCGATTACTACGGGACCAGCCTGCACAAGTGGCTGCTGGCGCCGCACAACACCGGCTTCCTTTACGTGCGGCGTGAGCGGATCGAACCGACCTGGCCGCTGACCGCGGCGCCGGCCCGCCGCAACACCGACATCCGCAAGTTCGAGGAGGTCGGGACGATCGCGGCGGCGCCGTTTGCGGCGATCAACGAGGCGCTGGCGTTTCACCAGGCGATCGGCGTCGAACGCCGCGCCGCGCGCATGCACTACCTCACGACGCGCTGGGCGAACCGGGTCAAGCAGAACCCGCGCATCCAGATGCACACCGACCTGAACCGCGCCTACGGGCTGGCGACGGTCGGCATCCAGGGCCTCAAGGCCGCCGAGATCAACCGCTTCCTGTGGGACAAGTACCGCATCATCACGGCGACGATCGCGCGCGACGACTACCAGGGCGTGCGGGTCACACCCAACATCTACTCGACGCTCGAAGAGGTCGATACGTTTGCGAGCGCGCTGGAGGATCTGCTCAAGAACGGGACGGGCAGCTAAGGAACTCTAGCGACAGGCGTGCGCTAGGCACGTGCACGACAGGTGACCCGCACCTATCCTCCCGCGCTTTCCTCCTGCATCACTTCCGCGACGATCAACTCGACCAGCTCGACCTCTGACAACGCGTCGAGATTGACTCGAACGTCGGCGAGTTCGTAGGCGCGGATGATGTTGCGCAAGTGCCAGCCGCGCAGCGCGCCGAGCTCGCTCCGCAGCAGCGCCTCGCCTTTCGCGCCGACCGAGTACGGATCGAGAATCGCGACGTCCAGCAGAGGTTCGCGGCTCGGGCACCTCACGTGGCGCCGGGCCGGCAAAGTGCGGCGTCGCCGGAGGCGGCTCGGGGGCTGGCACCAGAGGGTTGAGCGCGCGGTGCAGCGCGCCTTCGAGATACGTGGCCGACAGACCGCCGGCCCAGTAATGCAGAGCCGCGCGATCCGGCTGCGTTGTTTCGCGAGGCGTGCGAATCCACTCGCGATCGGCGATCTGGAACTCGATCCAGCCTTCCCACACATGACCGGCAGGCCGCCCGCAGACCTGCACGCGATAGGACGTTCCGTCCACGGTCAACCCACGGTCGAGAACACGAACAACTTCCAACATCGGCACACTCCGAGCGCTAGCGAGTGCAAAGACGTCGCCAGTGCGATGCGCCAGGCCGTGGCGGATGCGGTGCGCGGCCGAAACATCACCACGCCGTCAACAATTAAGTCAGCGGATGTAAGAACGCGGTCCCTAGCGAGGCGTAGAATCGAGGAATGTCCGCCAAGCGCTATCAGTTCAAGATCATCGAAGCCGCGGACGCGGCTGAGCTCGAAGCCCAGCTGCGCGAGGCGGGAAACAAACTCTGGTCCGCGGTCGGCTACGGCGTCCTGCCCGACGGCCGCCGCAGCGTGCTGCTCGAACGCAAGCTGAAGATCCGCAACGACCGCCACGATCATCGTCGTCATCAGAGCGATGAAGTCGCCAACAAAAGTTGAGCGGGTGACGCGAGGACGCGCGCAAAGCGTCGCGTCCTCGCGAACAAGCCGCCGGTCACCCGGCTACAGGGTGTTGACCGTCGTGATGCCGTCGATCGGGCTGATGTCGCCCACGAACTGCAGCAGATCGGTCATCAGGAACGTGCCGGGCGTCTTTGCCGGCAGCGTCGGCTTCCATCCGGGCTGCGACAGGAACGAGTCTTCGTCACCCTGCACCAGACCGACGAACACTTCGGCGACAATGCGCGCGCCGACCGGCCCGAGCCGCTCGCCGTTGCCCCGCACCTGCGCCTCCTTGAGGATGTAGTACCAGAGCGGCGTCGCGGTGTCGAATCCCTTCTGCGCCGCGACGACGCCGTCTGGTCCGGTCGAGATCTCGGCCGGGGTCAGCGGCGTGATCGACGGCACCTTCTTCGCCATCTCCTTCGCCACGTCCTGACCGCTCGGCAAGCCGAGAATCACCCCGCGACGCAGGTTGCGGAACGCCAGGTTGCCTTCGCGCGTCGCCGGGAATCCCGGCAGCTGGTGCAGCGTCGGCGCGAGCAGCGGATCGAGCTTGCGCGAGTTGTTGAGCTCGAAGTTGGGCGTCGAGGCTTGGCGTGTTGAAGTTGTAGAAACGGCGCCAGTCGATCACCCAGTTGCTCGGCAACGTCGGCAGCCCACCCAGCTCGCCGTTGATCGATCCCGACAGGCCGCTGAAATTGAAGAGGAATCCCAGCGTGCCGGATGCGAGCGCCGGCGGATTCGGCCGGAACACGCGGTTGTGACTGTATTCCTCGCGCACCATGCTGTGGCCGAGGCGATAGGCGGCGCCGGCGAACTCGACCGGCATGAACGGAACCGACTTGAAGCGGTAGAACTTCCGCCCCTCGAACAGCAGCTTGGCGACGATGCCGCTCTCGGTGATGCGTTCGACGAAGTCGTGCAGCACCATCCATTGGTAATGCCAGCGGACGAGCTTCGACGCCTCTTCGAACAGCTTCGGCGCCGGCGTGCTCGCCGTGATGTGATCGACGACCTTGTTGTGGAACTTGAGCAACGCGAGGTGGGTCTGCGCGACGACCAGGTTTTCGTCGTTGCGATGATCGCCGATGAGCGCGACGCCGTGGCGGGTGCGCTCGAGATCGTTCGGCAAATCAGGGATCGTGCCGCCCGTCGCATCGGGAGACGCCGAGCTGGTGCCGATGAGAAACTTCGGCGCATCCTGCCGGAACAGGAAGCGGTGCGGCCCCGGGCCGGCGCCGTAGAGGCAGTCGAGATCCAGTCCCGGGGTCCGGAAGTTCTGGATCATCGTCGGATCTTCCTGCTTCGCGCTGAGCGGGCTGAGATCCAGCGAGATGTCGTGGTCGATGAACTGTCCGAGATAGGTGAAGCCCGCGGGGATCGTCTGATTGTCCAGCGCAGGGCTATTGGGACTCACGTCCTTCATCGCGACGGCGAGCGCCTCGAGGTCGTTGTCGGTCGCGACGAGCGGCGGCAGGTTGAACATGCGATCGAAGAAGCCCTGCCCTTTCGCCCCTCCGATTTTCGCCATGCGCGCGGCGCGCGCCGCGGTCATGGGCATCGCCACTTCGGCGCCCTCGGGGGACACCGCGACCTGCGCCGGCGCAGGCACGGCTTCTTCGGCTATCACGTGCCGCCCTACCAGCCCGTGTCGACTGACTTGTGAATGTGACTGAGGCATAACCCCCTCCTGGATCCGTGGTGAGTCGCTAAACGACCCACACCAGCCGGGCGTGACCGCGAGTGGTGCGGGTCACGTTCCTCCGGGGGTGGCGGAACGCGCTATCTGGTCGTTAGACGGACCCGTGCGGAGCATTTACTCCCGGACGCGCGACGACCGTGATGGAGGTTGTGAAAAATCGATGCGACGACGCGGCGATCGATCGCTGCGAGTGCGCGCGATCGCGACAAGGCGCGATTGCGGGTGTGATGGCGCGCCCGACAGGGCTCGAACCTGTGACCCCCAGCTTCGAAGGCTGATGCTCTATCCAACTGAGCTACGGGCGCGTCGGGACGATTGTACGCGACCCGCCGCGGTTTCGGTCCACGCTCTCGGCCGAATCGAAGCCCGGCACACCTCGTGCATCGCGTTTGTCAACTGCCGCCTGGCAGGTCGTGACGGTGCCACGTAGCGCACGGTCGGGCTTGGCGGACAAAGGGCGATCGTCAACTACCGATTCGGGAGCATGTCATGAGCGATACATGGGCCGCCGTTCTCGCAATATCCGTTGCCGTGATGGCTGTCGTGCAGCTGGTGATCCTCATCGCCCTGGCCATCGCGGCCAGACGGGTGATGGACGTGGCGAATCAGACGCACTCACAGGTTGCCTCGCTGGCCGCCGATCTCAAGGTCCGCGCCGCCACCGTGACCGACAGCGTCAGCGCGGTCACGGCGCGTGTGAACGCGGTGACCGATGACGTGAAGGGCGTCACCGCGCGCATGCAGCAAGCGGCGCACACCGTGTCCGACGGCGTGCAGCGGATGGAGGAGACCGTGCGAACCGCGGGCCTCAAGGTCGCCGAAACGATCAACCAGGTGCCGGCGCCGGTCAAGAAGGGCATCCCCGCCGGCCTCGCCATCCTCGCCGCGCTCCGGACCGTCCAGCAGGTTCGCCAGCGCGCGCGAGCAAACCGCACCCGGCAGGCCTACTCCGACGACGACATGTATGCGTCGATGCATGGATAAACAGGTGCGACGGGTGCGACAGGTGCGATAGGTGCGACAGGTGCGGTGCGGTGCTACAGGTGCCCAGGTGCGAGCGCAGGTGCAGTGCATCCGTACACCGTGCACCGCACCCCTGCATCGCACCGCGCACCGCACCCGTGCACCGCACCTGTGCACCGCACCGAACCTGTCGCACCTAACGCACCTGGCGCACCTATCGCACCTGGTCGTGGGCTACTCTATCCCTCCCGTTACCTACCCCTGGCACTCCACCTGATCTGTGGCCCGCGCTGATCTGGCTTTGCTCTTGCTAGCTCCAACTCAAGACCAGCATGATCCAATCCGAGCCCAGCCGCGCCCTGACCGAGACGCCTCTCACCACCCCGGCAGACTGGGCGCCGGCGACTGCCGACGACAATCCGCGCGTCCTGGTGATCGACGACGACCACGATATCCATCGCCTGCTGCGCGTGCGGCTCGAGGCGCGTGGCTACGAGGTGAGCTCGGCGTCGAGCGGTGAAGAAGGAATCACCAGGCTGCGCGAGGAGCGGCCCGATCTCGTGTTCCTCGACGTCGCCATGTCGGGAATGACCGGCATCGACGTGCTCGACTACGTCCGTTCGCAGCGGCTCGACGTGGCCGTGATCCTGACCACCGCCTACAGCTCGGAACAGGTGGCGATTGCCGCGCTTCGTCACGGCGCCGACGACTACCTGCGCAAACCGTTCGATCGCGGCGAGTTCCAGGCCGCGCTCGATCGCACGCTGGCCCGTCTCCGCATGAGCCGGCAGATCCGCACGCTGAGCCGCGAGCTCGAAGCGAAGCAGCAGCAACTGGCCGAGGAGCTCGCCCGCGCCGCGGCGGTGCAATCCGATCTGCTGCCCGGTGAACAGCCGCCGCTCTCCGGCTTCGAGATCGGCGCGCGCTGTCTGCCGGCACGCGCGGTCGGCGGCGACTTCTACGACTGGCAGCAGCTGCCGTTCGGCAACTTGTGCCTCACCGTGGGCGACGTCATGGGCAAGGGGATGCCGGCAGCGCTCCTGATGGCCACCGTGCGCGCCGTGATCCGCGCGATGATGTCGCAGCACGGCGCCGCCGATGCCGTGCAGCACACCGCCGCGTCGCTCGATGGCGACCTCGCCCGCTCCGGATCGTTCGTCACGCTCTTCCACGCGCAGCTGCAGATCGCCACTGGCGAGCTCAGTTACGTCGACGCCGGACACGGACAGGCGTTTGTCCGGCGGGTCAACGGCGACGTCGAGACGCTCAAGCCGTGGGGCCTGCCGCTTGGCGTGCTGTCGAGCGAACGCTACCACGCCGGATCGGTCACGCTGAATCCCGGCGACGCGCTCGTGATCTACAGCGACGGCCTGACCGCCGCGCGTCCCGATCTGTTCAAGGATCCGATCACCGTTGCGACGCAGATCGACGCCGACGCCCCCGCCGCGGTCACCGCGCAGAAACTCGTCGAGCTTGCCACTGGTGCCGGCCAGCTCCCCGACGACCTGACCGTCGTCGTGGTCCGCCGCTCGCCCGACGCCACCGCGGAATGAGGGAGCCATGACTTCGAATCGATCGGCGGGCGGCGTGAGCCAGGCGGCGCTCGATGCGCTGCGCCACGACCTGCTCAATCCGCTGAACGTCGTCGCCGGAGCGGCGGCCGGTCTGCTGGAGAGCGATCTCACCGACGCCCAGCGGGCGTGGGTCCAGCATGATCCAATCGGCGACTGCGCGGCTGCACGACGTGATTCGCGGCGCCGAACGCTACGACACCAGTGCGCTCACCGAAGGACGGGCGCGCCTCGCGGATCTCTGTTCGATTGCGGCCGCGCGGGTCGGCAAGCCCTTCGATCGGCAACGTCTCGTCGAAGCGATCGAAGCGGTCGCCGGGCATCGGCCGCTGCGAGTGCTGCTCGTGGACGATTCACCGGATCTCGCGCTGCTCGTCACCACCTATCTCGCGCCGACCGGCTGGACGCTCGACATCGTCGAGACCGGCGAGCGCGCGGTCGTTCAAGCCTCCACGGCGCAGTACGACGTCGTCCTGATGGACATCGATCTGCCCGGCCTCGATGGCGCCACCGCGGCGCACGCCATCCGCGCCGCGGACCTGGCGCGCGGCGTGTCGCCCACGCCGATCATCGCGATGACGGCGTTCGATCCGGGACAGACGCCGCCGGCCCCGGCCGGGCGGGCAACCGCCGGTGAAGTCGTCACGATCGACGACCCGGAGATCGTCCCGCTCGTCCCGGAGTTCCTCGAACTGCGGCGGGCCGACGTCCACGCGTTCCGCGATGCGCTGGCTGCCGGCGCCTACGCCACCATTCAATCCACCGCCCACAAGATGAAAGGCACCGGCCGCGGCTACGGCTTCGAAACCCTCAGCCGCCTCGGCGGCGAGCTCGAAGTGGCGGCGCACGAACAGAACCTCGATGCGATGCGGCGACTGATCGACGAGCTCGACGACTACTTGAGCCGCGTCGAGGTCGTCTCGGCGCAGAACATCACCCGGCCGTTGTCGCAGTGACGGCTGCCGGGCGTGACCAACAAGGAGCCCCCCAATGCAGATTGACATCGAAGCCAACGGCCCGGCGACCGTGGTACGGCCGCTCGCCGATCGCCTGGATATCGAGGTGGCGTCTGATTTCCGGTCGATGCTGCTGTCGCTGATCGAGCAGGGCAACCGTCAGTTGGTGGTCGATCTCAATGACGTGACCTTCATCGACAGCTCCGGGCTCGGAGCGCTGGTGTCGGCGCTCAAGACCATCAAGCGCCAGAATGGGACCGGCGATGTCCGGCTGGCACGCGTCCAGCCGCCGGTGATCTCGCTGCTCGAGATCATCCGGCTCAATCGCGTCTTCACGACCTACGCCGACATCAGCGGCGCGGTCGACAGTTTCAACTGACCGGCTCGTTCACCGCGACGAGCTCCTGGATCTGATCCAGCGCCCGCGCCAGCGCCAGCCCGACGGCATCGCGCTGGTCCGGCGACAGCGCGCTGAGCGCGCTGTGCATCTCGGTGGTCCGGCTCCGCAGGCTGATCGTCAGATGGAACCGCCGCGTGTCGTCCAGGAAGCGCTCGCGCGCGATCTCCATAAGGTCCTCTTACGCTCCAGGTCGTAGCGGTTAGTCAGTGCTGCAGCTTCAATTCGTCGCCGTCGCGGACGACGAGCACGGTGGATCCGGCGGCAAGATCGCCGAAGAGCAGCAGCTCCGACAGCGGCTTCTTGATCGTCCGCTCGACGAGGCGCGCCATCGGCCGCGCCCCGAACGCCTTGTCAAAGCCCTTCTCCGCGAGCCACGCCCGCGCCTCGGGGGCCAGCTCGATCTTGATGTTCCGATCGACGACGAGCGCGCGCAGCTCGTCGACGTGCTTGTCGACGACCTTGGCCACTTCGTCGCCGCCCAGCGGGTGGAAGTGGACGGTCGCATCGAGCCGGTTGCGGAATTCCGGCGCGAACATGCGCTCGAGAATCCCGGTCGATTTGCCGCCCCCGCCAGGGTCGCCGAACCCCATCTTGCGGCCGGAGAGGTCGCGGGCGCCGGCGTTGGTCGTCATGATCAGAATCACGTGGCGGAAATCGGCCTTGCGTCCGTGGGTATCCGTGAGCGTCGCGTGATCCATCACCTGCAGGAGGATGGCGAAGAGATCCGGGTGTGCCTTCTCGATCTCGTCGAGCAGCAGCACGGCGTGCGGTGACTTGCGCACCGCGTCGATCAGCAGCCCGCCCTCTTCGTAGCCGACATAGCCCGGCGGCGCGCCGATCAGGCGCGACACCGTGTGCTTCTCCATGTATTCCGACATGTCGAAGCGCAGGAACTGCACCTTCAGGACGCGCGCGAGCTGACGGGCGAGCTCGGTCTTGCCGACGCCGGTCGGGCCGGTGAAGAGAAAGTTCCCGATCGGTTTGTCGGCGGCGCGCAGGCCCGAGCGCGACAGCTTGATCGCGGACGCGACTTCGGCAATCGCCTGATCCTGTCCGAAGATCACCGCGCGCAGCTCCGACTCGAGGTTCTGCAGCGCGAGCTTGTCGTCGTTCGAGACCGCCTGCACCGGCACCCGCGCCATTCGCGCGATGATGTGCTCGATCTCGGCCACGCCGATCTCCGCGACGCGCTGCTCCGCCGGCCGGAGCTTCTGCGCGGCCCCGGCTTCGTCGATCACGTCGATCGCCTTGTCCGGCAAGTGCAGATCCTTGAGGTGGCGGACCGACAGGACGACCGAGGCGCGGATCGCCTCGTCCGAGTACTTCACGCCGTGGTGGCGGGCGTAGTGATCCTTCAGCCCGTGCAGGATCTCGATGGTTTCCTTCTCGCTCGGCTCGAGCACTTCAATCTTCTGAAAGCGCCGCGATAGCGCTCGATCCTTGTCGAACGACTGCTTCACATCCGAGAACGTCGTCGAACCGATGCACCGCAAGGTGCCGGAGGCCAGAGCCGGCTTCAGAAGGTTGCCCGCGTCCATGGTCCCGCCCGAGGCGGAGCCGGCGCCGATGAGGGTGTGAATCTCGTCGATGAAGAGGATCGCGTTCTGTTCCTTGCTGAGTCGATCCAGCACCTGCTTGACGCGCTCTTCGAAGTCGCCGCGGTATCGCGTCCCGGCGATGAGCGATCCGAGGTCGAGCGCGAAGACTCGCGAGCCCTGCAGCGCCTCGGGCACCTCGCCCAGATGAATGCGCAGCGCGAGCCCTTCAGCGAGCGCGGTCTTACCGACGCCCGGCTCGCCCACCAGCAGCGGGTTGTTCTTGCGCCGCCGGCAGAGAACCTGGACGATGCGCTCGAGCTCCAGTTCGCGGCCAATCAGCGGATCGATCTGTCCCTTGGCGGCGCGGGCGACGAGGTCGGTGGCAAAGGCCTCGAGTGGGTCGCGCGGCCCCTGCTCCTCGCCCGGCTCGCCGCGGCGGATGGGCGCCGGCTCCCCTTCACCGCCATGCGAGATCACACGGAGAAGGGTGAGGCGATCGACACCCTGCTTGCGCAGGAAGTACGACGCGTGACTGTCCTCCTCCTGCAGGAGAAACACGAGGAGCGACTCCGCTGTCCACCTGCTGCGCGCTGGACGACGCCGCATGTACGACCGCTCGCTCGACGACGCGATCGAAGCCGATCGTCGATTCGGGCTTCACGGCCTTCTTGCCCGGGACCGGCGAAAACGACTTGTTCAGGACTTCGTCGAGATCCCGGCCCAGTTGCGGCAGGTCGACGCGGCAGCTCGTCATCAGCTGCCGCGCCTGCGGATCCTCGATGAGCGCATACAGCAGGTGCTCGAGGCCCACCAGGTCGTGGCGGCGATCGGCGGCCATGCGAAACGCGCGGCGAATGCTCTCGAGCGTTTCCGGGGCAAACGGGACGGGGGTGCGGCTCATGCGCGTTGCTCCTGCGGCTCCGGCTCCATCGTCACGAGCAGCGGAAATTCGTGCTGTTCGGCCAGCCGCCGCGCGGCAGTGACCTTGGTCTCCGCCACGTCGCGCGTGTAGATTCCGGCGATTCCGAGGCCTGACTGGTGGACCCGAAGCATGATGGCCAACGCTTCGGCTTGCGGCTTGCTGAAGACCGTCTCGAGCACCCAGACGACGAATTCCTGGGTCGTGTAGTCGTCGTTGTGGAGCAGCACCCGCCACATCGACGGCGGGACGGCCTGTGAGTCCGTCCGACTGTCGGTCAGGACGGATTCACGGGAGGACGGAACGGGCACAGATCGATTGTAATCCGAGGTTCGCAGTTCCTAGGTTTCGGGGTTTCTGGGTTCGAGGTTCTGGGTTACGCGGTACGCGGGTTGCGGTTCAGGCTTCCGGTTTTCGGCTTCAGGGAACCCGTCCGGCCCGAACCTCAAAACCTTGAACCCCGAAACCTTGAACCTTGACCGGAACCCTGAAACCTCGAAACTCCGAACCTCGAAATCCGCTCGCTCCTCCATGAGAGCAAGGGTGTTCCCCTCGCTAATCGTGGAAAAAGCTCATCCAGAGCTCGTGGTCGGGCATCCGGGCTATCAGGTGAGGCTCCTTGACGATGGCCACGCCGCGCTGGACCAGGGTGGCGTGCACGGCGTCGATATCGTCGACCTTGAAATAGAGCACCGAGCCGGGGTGGTCGAAGTCCGGCTCGGGCAACGACAGCATCAGCCGGACGCCGCCGCAGTCGAAGAACGACAGCGTGCCGGCGCGAAAGAGGTGACGGATACCGAGCGTGTCGGCATAGAACGACGTCGCGCGATCGATGTCCTTCGCGCGCATGGAGATCTGGCCAATGGACCGAGCACGTGTGCCTCCTGGCGTCATCCAGTTCCGTTCGGGATTCCCGAATGGCACTCTGGAACGCGACTGACTGCCTGATGTTCTGTCTCGTCTACTGCGCTCCCACCGACTGCAGATACTCGACGGTTTCCTTGGAAGACTCGCCGCCGGCGCGGGCGTGACGGAGGAGCGGGATCCCGTGCGGCCCTTTCGACTGCACCAGGCCCGGCCAGGCGGTCACCAGGGCGCGGACGATGTCGATCTTGCCGAGCATCGCCGCGACGAAGATGTCGAGTCGCGCGCCCTGGCCGATGAGGAACTCGGCGATGTCGCGATTCCCCATGTGTCCGGCCCCGCCGATGCCGGTCTCGAAATCGCCGCCGCCCCAGTCCCACGTGGCATTCAACAGGCTCGGCTGCTCAGCCAGCAAAGCCTTTGTCCCGTTGAGATCGGCGTGCGCCTTGCGGACGAAGTCCTGAACAATCGCGGCAGCGAGCGGATCCGGCCGCTTGGGAATCGGTTGCTGCGGTGCCGGCGTCTGTGGCGCGGGCATTTGCGCGAAGACGCCGAGTGGCGTGGCGACGAGCACGAGCCCTCCAGCGGTACGGGTGACGAATGCGCGTCGGGTCGATTGCGTCATGCTGACTCTCCTCGGAGATGAGACCATTCTCGCCATCACGGTCTCCCACCCGGTGCGACTTTCCCATACCCGGAGCGGCAGAAGGAGCTGAGATCGAGATGAGTCGCTAACCCGTCTGTCCGGAACGAGTTGGCCTGGCCTGTTAGGGCCTCGGCGGGGTCCCGGTCATGGCCCGGCAGCAGCCGCGCGTCTATAGTGGGCTTACGCTCGTGACGACTTCCGCCGCCGCGCGTCCAACGTCCACCTCGTCGCGCTGCCGCTTCGGCCTCTTCGAGTTCGACCCGCGGGCCGGAGAACTCACGCGAGAGGGCCGCGCGGTCAAGCTGTCGCCGCAGCCGGCGCGCGTGCTGGCGCTGCTGGTCGCACGGCCGGGCGAGGTCGTGCTCCGCGACGAGTTGCGCGAGCACCTCTGGGGCAACGACACGTTCGTCGATTTCGAACGCGGCCTCAACTTCTGCGTGCTCCAGGTTCGGACCGCGCTCGGCGATTCGTCGGAGAACCCGCGCTTCGTGCAAACGGTTCCGAAACGCGGCTATCGCTTCATCGCCCCGGTCGTGCCCATCGAAGCGGCGGCGCCGACGGCGCCTGCAATCGAGTCGATACCGATCGCGACCGCCGCGGGTGATGTCCATGGCTCGAGCGTGACGCTGCCGGCTCGAGCCGTGCCGGACGCTCCGCTTTTGCGACGGTGGCCTGCGTATGCCGCCCTCGCCACCGCGCTCCTCTTTACGGCGCTGGCGATCGCGTGGCTCGCGCAACCGCGCCCGACAGTGCCCGTGACGACGCCCGTCGATCGCATTCGCATCGCGGTCCTCCCCATCGAACCGATCGCCGGCGACCAGGCCACGCAGTTGCTGGCCGACGGCCTGACCGACGAGCTGATTTCGCAACTGGGCCAACTGGATCCGCGCCGGCTCGCGGTGATCGCCCGCACGTCGGCGATGAGCTATCGCGGATCGCGGAAAAGCGTGGCCGAGATCGGGCGCGAGCTCAACGTCAGCCTCGTCATCGAGAGCAGCCTGCGGCGCGACGGCACCACGCTGCGGATCGGCAGCAAGCTGATTCCGGTCGCCGACCAGACGCCGAGCGCGTCGTGGGAAGAGACCTTCGACAGCGCCGCAAACGCTGGCGCGACCACCTCGACACGCGCGGCGATCCGGCTCGCGCGGCTCGTCGGCGGCGCGATCCTGCCGGACCCGCCGCCAGAGGCGACCGCGCGGCGTCACGACGTCGCCGGCCGCATGGGACCAGTTCATGCGCGGCCGCGCGCTGATGAACGGCGGCACCGCCGCTGACGTGCGCCAGGCGATTCAGGCGTTCGAGGCAGCGGTCGCGAGCGACCCGGCACTGGCGCCTGCCTGGGCGAAGCTCGCGGAAGCGCACCACCTGCTCGTCATGATGGGCGTGGCGGCGCCGCTCGACGCCTATCCTGCGGCGAAGATCGCCGCCGCCCGCGCCATTGGCGCTGACGCCAGCCTGTCCGACGCGCACGTCGCGAACGGGCTCGTCGCGCTGTGGTTCGACTGGGATCCTCGCGCCGCCGCCGCGGCCTTCGAGCGCGCGCTGGCGCTCAACGGGAGCAACGCCGCGGCCCACCACGACTACGGGTGGGCGCTGGTCGCGCTCGGGCGCGACGACCAGGCCATCGCCGAGATCACCACGGCGCGCGATCTCGATCCGCTGTCGGCGCGGGCCAACAGCGACATCGGCTGGCTCTACCTGCAGCTCCGCCGCCCGATCGACGCGCAACGCGCCTGCGAACAGACGCTGGCGGTCGACGCGACCGCGCTCGAACCGCAAGCCTGTCTCGAGCGCGCGTATACGCAGCGCGGGTTGTGGGACGCGGCGCTGACCGCCGCGCGGCTGACCTCGCCACCTGACGCGTGGACCGACGATCGCGCCGGCAGGGCGCGCTGCCGACGCGGCGATGCGCGCGCTGTGGCAGTGGCGGCTCGAACGACTCGAGCAGGCGGCGCGGACGCGATGGATCAGCCCTTACACCCTCGCCGTCCAGCAGGTGCTCGTCGGCAACACCTCCGCCGCGCTCGACGCACTCGAGCGCGCGGTCGCCGATCGCGCCGGCATGCTGGTCTTCCTCGATCGCGATCCGGCGCTCGATCCGCTGCGCGGGGATCCGCGATTCCGCGCCGTCAGCGAGCGGCGGGCGCAACGGCGCCAGCAGTGGCTCGTTCACGCTGAAGAATTCATCTCCCGGCTCCCTAATCTCCCTGTGCGATCCCATTACTCCAGCGAGCCGCACTAGGTCCGGCTCCACCGACCAAGGAGTAGGCGGGGCGGGCTGCTTCACCAGATCCGCAACGGTGCGCACGAAGCGCCGGCGCCGAATCTCCCGCGCCCCCATTGTCACCAGGTGCTCGGTTCGCATCTGGCAGTCGATCATCGGTACGCCCCACTGCCAAAGGTGACGTGCCAGCATCACGATCGCGATTTTCGAACCGTCGGTCCGGCGCGTGAACATCGACTCGCCGAAGAACATCCGGCCAAGGCACACGCCGTACAGGCCACCGGCCAGTTCTCCATCCATCCAGACTTCGATCGAATGCGCGGCGCCGGACTCGAACAGCCGGAGATACGCCTTGCGCATCGCCGGTACGAGCCAGGTTCCCGATTCGTGGCGCCGCGGCGCGGCGCACTCCGTCAGGACACGGGCGAAGGCGCGGTCGAAGGTGATCTCGAAGCCGCCCTTCTTCAAGCGTCGCTCGAGCGATCGCGAGACGTGGACGGCGTCAGTGGCCAGCACCATGCGCGGGTCGGGACACCACCAGAGGACCGGATCGCCGGCGCTGAACCAGGGAAAGATGCCGCGCGCGTAGGCGTCGATCAGGCGGTCCACACCCAGTCCGCCGCCCGCTGCGAGTAAGCCGTTGGGATCGTCGAGCGCGTCATCGACCGGCGGAAACGGGTCGGTCGGCCCGAGGAGTGGAATCATCAGGGAGGTGACAGCCGGTGGCGAGGTTTCGAGGTTGGGTTCCGGGGTTCCTGGGTTCGAAGTGCTCCGGTTTCGGGGTTGCGGAGTTTCAAGGTTCGCGAATCGTCAACCCCGCCGTACCCCGGAACTTCGAAACCGAGAAACCTGGAACTTAGAAACCTCGGAACTTCGGAACGTCGGAACTTCGGAGCCTCGGAGAGTTGAAGTCGACCATTACCGCTGGCCACGGCGCGCGGATCGCTGCGCCGGACACTGTATAATCAGTGGTTGCGACCGCGTGCGGTGAGTGTAGCTCAGTGGTAGAGCTCCGGATTGTGGATCCGGCTGTCGCGGGTTCGATCCCCGTCACTCACCCCAATCCCGCTGCTTCGCGCGCGGGAGTTTCCAGTTACAAGTTACAAGTTCAAAGTGACGGGTGACGGGTGAGGTTCGTCCCAGTCCAATCTGGTAGGGAACCTCACGACGTCACTCAGCCCTGCCTTCCTAGAACTTGAAGGCCGCCGTGATCTGGAATGCCCGCGGCGGATGGCGATTGAAGCGCGACTGATAGAGCGCCGTCCCGACCCGCTGCGCCCCGGTGTTCCACTGCGTGTGGGCGCCGGTGTTGAACACGTTGAAGATCCCGAGTCCGGCCTCGATGCTCTGCGTGCCGAACTTGATCGAGCGGCCGAGATTCAGCTGCAGATACCGGGCGGTCTCGTTGAGAAACTGCCCGTCGCCGCGCGTCGGGCCGACGAAGCGCCAGGTGGTCGCCAGCGGGTTCGGCTGCGTCGTGCCATTCGCCAGCCGGATCGAGCCGGGCCCGAACACCGGATCCGCCGCCGCGATCTGCTGGATCAGCGGCCCGATGTAGCCGCCCGCCTGGATGATGTAGCTCGCCGCGACCCGCATCTGCCAGGGCGCAAAGTACTGTCCGGCAATCCGCACCGAATACGGGCGATAGGCGACGCCCGATTCGTTGCCGCCGCCGTCGAGGCTGTCGTCGTCGCCGTTGCCGAACAGGTGGCGCGACAGGTCACGGTTATTGGCGAACGCGTCGGGCTGGATGAACCGCGCCGGGTCGGTCGGGTTCCACGTGCCATCGAGGTGCTGCCACTGCCGCGTGAGGCTCGTCATCACCTGGAAGTTGTGCGACAGGTTCTTCGCAAGAATCGCCTCGACGTTCGTGACCACGACCCGGCTCCAGGTGGCGTTGGTCTGCTGCATGATCTTCCCCTGGTTGGGATCGATGCGGCCGAAGCCGAGGAACGGCTGATTCGGTCCTGACGGATAGATGCCGTTGATGTCCATTTCGGCGTAGCCATCCGTGAAGTAGCGCCGTGACGCCGAGACGTCGAGGCTGATCTGGCCGCGGAACTGCCGGGCGAAGCCGAGCACGAACTCGTCCAGATAGGGCTGGTGCAGGTTGGGATCGAACGCCAGCTGGTTCAACGCGTTGGTCGCGGCCGGCGAGATGATCTCCTGCTCGAAGATGCCGTCGCCGTTGGCATCGTAGATGTCGCGGCGGAAGCGGTTCGTCGTCGTGGCGAAGGTCGTGATCGGATCGCGGCCGTTCACCTGCTCGTGCACGCGTCCGGCCGAGCCGCGGAGCACGTTCCGCGCGTCAGCAGTGACGAGGAACGCGAAGCCGAACCGCGGCCCGATATTGGTGCTGTTCATGCGTTCCACTTCGTAGATGTCGTCGAAGCGGCGCACGAAGTCGACGCGGACCCCGCCGTTCAGCGTCAGCCGCGCATTCGGTTTCCAGCCGTCCTGGATGTAGATGCCGATATCGCGGTCGCGTGCGGCCGTTTCGTGGAACTCGACCGGCGTTTCGTAGCGGCGGTGGAAGGGCACGGTCCCTGCGGCGGTGTTGTTCGGATCGATTTGCCGGACTTCTTCCAGGCGGAACCCATCGGCTGACCACGCGGCTGGTGACGTCGCGCGAGAGGCTCGGCGCCGCCCAGATGCCGGTCTTCAGCTCGTGCGAGCCGACGAACCCTTGATGGTAGTAGGTCAGATCGCCGCGGACGATCACCATCGACGAGGGTTGCAGCACCTTCGTTTCAACGTTGTTCATCTCCACGAGGATGCCGTTGCCGGTGGGTCGGCCGCTCGAGATGGGCGCGATCTGGTGGACCAACACCCGCGGACCGAATCCTGTCGTGTCGCTGTAGGCCTCTTCGTCGTTGCCGCCCTTGTTGTTGTAGGACGCCGAGAACGAGGTGGTCACGTGCTGACCCCACACCGAGTTCAGCTTCCCGAGGACCATCGAGCCGCCTGCGGATCGAATTTCCGTTAGATCGGTATAGCGCTCGCGTGAGCTCGTGAAGCGGTTCTTGTCGTTCTGGTAGAACCCGGACAGCTCGTGTGTCCCGAGTTGCGTCGTCACTTTGACGTAGGGCTGCTTGCTCTTCGAGCTGTTGTCGAACGGCTCGAACATCCGGCTTGAACGCCGTCAGGTATTGCAGGTCGGTCGGCGTCCGGCTGATGCCGTTCTGCAGATCCGCATATCGATACGTCGCGAAGAACCAGACGCGATCGCGAATGATCCGGCCCCCGAGCGACAGATCCCACTGGTTGACCGACTGCGACGTCGGCAGACCGCCCGGTGCGGCGCCGCCCTGGGTGTTGTCGCTGTTCCACTCCATCGGCTGGAAGGTGTAGGCCGCGGATCCTTTGAATGCGTTCTGGCCGCGCGGCGTGACGACGTTCATGACCACGCCGGTGCTCAACGGCGTCGACGCATCCGCGCCGCCCAGCTTGATTTCGACGTCCTGCACGGTGTCGCCGCCCATGCCCATCGAGTGCGCCGCCGAATCGATGTAGGCCGAGGCCGGCGCGCCTTCGAGCTGGAAGGCGTGGGCGTAGATATGCGAGCCGCGGAAGTAATACGCCCGCCGCCCCACGCCATCGTCCACGTTGCGCGAGCCGATGCCCGGCGCCATGTCGAGCGCGTCGCTGAACAGCCGGCGAGAGGTGATCGGCGCAGCGCGGAGCAGCTCGCCTTCGATGTTGATCACGCTCGTCGGACGGTTGGTCTCGATCATCGGCGAGTCGCCGGCGACGGTGATCGTTTCGCTCAGGCTGCCGATCGGCAGAGCGATGTCGACCGTCATCGTGAGCCCGGCCCGCATGATCAAACCTTCGCGCCGAACGCTCGTGAACCCGGCCAGCTCGGCCGACACGGTATAGGTGCCCGGTGGGAGGTTGAGCAGGCGATAGTAGCCGGACGCGTCGGTGACGCCGGAGACCGGCGTCAGCAGGGTCTGACTCGCCGCGGTGACGGTGACGCCGGGAAGGACGGCGCCCTGCTCATCTTTGACGTATCCGCGCACGCTGCCGTCACCAGTCTGAGCCTCCATCGTTGACGGAAAGCCGACGGCGAATGCGACAACCAACGTGACGAACCAACGACTCATGTGCGCCCTCCTTGTGTAAGCCAACACGAGAAGAAGAGAGCGAGCGACCGCCGAAAATGAATGCCGCGACTCTACTCTGCCAAACCATGCGGATCAATCGGGTCCGCGCATGAGCTTCCGAGATAGGTGGGACTGGTTGAGATCAATCGCCCTTGACGTTCACGAACTGCTTGAGGATGTACTTCACCTCGACCAGTTCCTGCGCGTGCGCCATCACTTCGTCGATGTCCTTGTAGGCGCCGGGAATCTCGTCGAGCAGCACGTTCGAGTGGCGGTACTCGATGCCCGCCATCGCCTGACTGAGATCCTGCATTGTGAATAAGCGGCGCGCCTTGGTCCGCGAGTAGCGGCGGCCGGCGCCGTGCGGCGCGGAGTGAAAGCTCATCGGGTGCTCCTTTCCCACCACGATGTAACTGCGCGTGCCCATCGAGCCGGGAATCATCGCCCAGTTGTCGCGCCGCGCCATGATCGCGCCCTTCCGTGTCACCCACACGGTCTGGCCGAAGTGCGTTTCCTGTTGCGTGAAGTTGTGATGGGAGTTGACGCGCTGGAGCTCGAAGTCACGCTGCCGCCCGTCGATGCCGTGCGCGGCCAGGCTCACCTCGGCGAGGACGCGGTCCATCATCTCGTTGCGATTGTGCAGGGCGAACTGCTGCGCCCAATTGAGATCGCGCAGGTAGGCGTGAAACGACGCGTGGTCCTCGGTCAGATAGGCCAGGTCGCGATCGGGCAGCTGGACGTTCTTCTTCCGGCACTGCTCCTGCGCGACCGTGATGTAGTGGTTGCCGATCTTGTTGCCGACACCGCGCGATCCGGAATGGAGCGTCACCCATACCGCGCCGTCGGTATCTTCCGCCAGCTCGATGAAGTGATTCCCGCCGCCGAGCGTGCCCAGCGCCAGCCGCCAGTTCTTGTCGTGCCGATCGGGAGTGGCGCCGGTTTCCTTCGCCAACAGCTCCAGGGCCGAGACGCGCGCCGCCGCTGACGGTCGTGAGCCTCGCGTTGTTCCTGCCGGCACTCATCGGGAATCCGCCGCTCGATGCTGGTCCGGACGGCGGCCGGATTCGGAATGTCCGCGCGCCGCAGCGACGTGCGGACGGCAATCATGCCGCAGCCGATGTCGACGCCCACCGCTGCGGGAATCACCGCTCCGTCGGTCGCCAGCACCGTTCCCACCGTCGCGCCTTTGCCGTAGTGACAGTCGGGCATGACCGCCACGTGCCTGAAGACGAACGGCATGCTCGCGGTGTTGAGAATCTGCCGCTGGGCTTCGGGTTCGATGCTGTTCCATGGGAGGAACACGACGGTCTTGTCGTTGATTCGCTGCATGGCTTGCTGGGTGCGTCAGGTGCGCTGCGTGCGCCAGCGCACCCAGCGTACCTGGCGCACCTAGCGTCCCTGGCGCACCTAGCGCAGCACCGCCTTCTTCAGGTCAGCGCCGAACTTGGGCTGCTTGCGCGTGCCGGTAATCGTAATCGGGAGCACAGTGCCAGCGTCCTTGGCGTCGAGCATCGGATCGAACACCTTCAGGACCAGCGACTTCCATCCGGTCTGCGTCTGTGACGCGCGCGCCTGCAGGCGCAACGTGCCGGCGAAGTTCAGCTGCTCCGACTTGACATCGTACGACCCGGCCAGCCGTACCTGCGCGCCGCGGACCCCGAAGGTCAACGATCGCAGCGTCATGCGCGCGTCGTCCAGGCGGAACTCACCGCGCAGGTTCGACGCGACGTCGTCGATCGATGCGTCGGTGGGCCGCCCCTGTCCACGGCGGCTCAGCTCGTCGACGCGCTCCTGAATCGCCTGGCTGGTAAACCGGGCTGACGCGACGTCGAACTTGCCCGCCAGCTCCATGCGCTCGATCACTTCGGGCTCGCCAGGCGGAATGTCGAGCGTGGCAGTGACGTTGACGATGCCGGTCAACGGCGATTGCGTGACCCGTGTCGTCAACGCCACGAAATCTTCGAGCCGGCCGTTACGAGTGGTGGTTTCGAGCGTGATCCGCCGTCCGTTCACGCCGTCCACTCTGACGATCGCTCCTTTGGCGGTGATGTGCGACGCGCCGAGCCTGCCGTCCACGCGTTCGAGAATCGTGTCGCCGTTGGTCCCGTCAACGATCGCGTCATAGTCAACGGTCAGTGGAAACCTGGCGCCGCCACTCGACAGATAGAAGTCCTTCGTCTGAGTCTTCCCACTCGTACGGATGTACTCCAGCGGCCCGTTGAACGTGCCTTCGGCATGCAGCGATCCCCCGATGCCCTTGATCGTCGCGAGATCGGCGTCGAAGAGAAACGAGCCGTTGATCGGCGTGAGGCTCGGCTCCTCGGCATCCCATGGACCGAACGTGCCCATCGCCGCGATCTCCCCTTCCGGGGTCGGATTGCTCAACGCCGCCTCGAACGGCACTTTGTGGCCGAACTGGAAGTTCTCGAAGCGGATGCGGCGCAGCTGGAACACCCGCGGGCGCTTGCCTTCGCGCTTCGACGTGATCGTCAGAAGGCTATCCTCGGTCAGGAGCTCTCCGATGTGAACGTTCGGCCGACCGGTCTCGGCTTCGGAGGCCGCCGACGGCGACGGTGATGACAGGCTGGGCATGTCGGCTCGGCGCCGCGGTGGGATGGTGATCTCGAGGCCTTCCAGATGCACGCGGTCGATCTGCCCGGCCCACAGCTCGGATGGACCGGCGGAGATCGTAAAGGCGCGCGCCGCGATCAGCGGCGGGATGTCGGTGCGACCCTGGTGCCGCAGCACGAGTCCTTCGCCGCGGACGCTCAACTTCGGAGAGAACCGGACGCGAAGCGACTCCAGTTCGACAGCACTGTCAAACCGCTCTTCGAGCAGAGCGATCGTGGCCGGCCGCAGGCGCGCTTCGACCATCCGCTCGGCATACATGTAGATGACGACGGCCGCTGCCGCCATCAGGAGGCCGACGATGGCCAGGACGTGAAACCACTTCTGACGCCGCGATCGAGAACCGGACGCCACTCTTTGAGCCATCTCGGGCATAGTGTCGTATCGTCGCTGGTCGAGTGCAACGATTACGCCAGGCGCACGGCCTCTCATAGGAGGGAGTACGTTGGGATTCGAGGAGTGGATGGCGGGGCTCGAGGAGCGGCACCTGGCAGACCTGCGGTTTGCGGAGGTGACGCGCGCGTTGCGCGCGCTGTCGTCGACGTATGTCGAGCGGCGCGAGCGGCTGGAGTCGAAGAGCGCGTTCGACAGCGCCGGCAAGCGGGCCGCGTACGCGTTGTATTACAGCCCGCTTCATTTCCTGACCGTCCGCCACGTCATGAACACGCTTGGGGCTGGGGTCACGGTCGCCAACCTTCTCGACGTTGGCTGCGGTGCGGGCGCCGCGGGCGTGGCCTGGGCCCTCACGCAAGAGAAGCGCACCTGTCATCACCGGAATCGACTCGCATCCGTGGGCGCTCGCCGAAGCCGCGGCGACCTACCGCGCGTTTCGATTGACCGGTGCGGCGCGCCGGGGTCAGGCGGCCCAGTTGACGGTGCCGCGCGCGACCGATGCGATCGTCGTCGGGTGGGTGCTCAACGAGATTGGCGAGGCTTCACGAGCGGCGCTGCAGCTGGCGCTCGTCGACGCGGTCCGCAACCGGCGCCGCCTTCTCGTCATCGAGCCAATCGCGACCCGCGTGTCGCCGTGGTGGGAGGCCTGGTCAACGCCATTCGTCGCGGCCGGTGGCCGGCTCGACCAGTGGCGCTTTCAAGCGGAGCTGCCCGATGTGGTTCGGCGACTCGGCCGCGCCGCGGGCTTGCGCAGCGAATGGATTACCGCGCGTACGTTGTTCGTGTAGCGAAGAGAATCGTTACTGGAACGACCCGCGGACCGGGAACGCCGCCTCGATGACCGACATGAACTTCGCGGTCATGACCTCGAAACCCGCTTCCTCGAGGTGAATGCCGTCCTTGCCGACGTACGCCCGGTTCGCCATCACCGGCTCGAGATCGACGAGGAAGACGTTGGGACGCCCGGCGGCCAGCTGGCGGACCGCGACGTTGAACGCCGGGATCGCCCCCGCGCCGTTTGGTCGATAGCTGCCTTCCGGCGAGACTTCGGCGTAGGTCTGATACATCGTCGCCAGAAGCACCGGCACGCCGCGGACCGCCGCCGCATCGAGCATCGCGCGCAGGCCAGCGATCGTCGACGACACGCTGAGGTCGATCGAGAGGTCGTTGGCGCCTTCGAGCAACAACACCGCCCCGGGCTGGCGCGTGACCAGCATGGTCTGGAATCGCGACAACGCGTTCACTGCCAGCTCGCCGGGCAGGCCGTCGTTGAACACCGTGAACCGCTGCGGCGCGTGAAAGGTGCTGAGGTTGGCCGCCAGCCGCTCGGGATAGCCGCCGTTGGCTGCGGCAAAGAACATCCCCGCCGACAGCCAGGCGGACGTCGCGCCCCACGTAATGCTGTCGCCGAAGGCGACGAACCGGGTGATGCCCACCGCCTGCGGCGGGGCTATCGTCAACCCGGGCGGAATCGCGACCAGTGCCTGCGAGTTCGCCGCGGTCGGCGCCACCGCAGCAGCCGTCGAGGGTCCTGTGGGAGTCTGTGAGCAGCCGGAGGAGACGATCGAACAGACAAGTAGAAAACCAGACAAACGTGCAGCAAACATTGTGGATATTTTACCCCGATGCGCCGCGACGGCTCGCGGCAACAATTCCTATGGAAGCGGCTGCCCCATCGTCGTCGGCAGCGCAAGCTCGCCCTGCTCGTGGAGCGTGATGAGGGCGTTGACGATCTTCGGGTCGAAGCCGCGCCCCGACTGCTGCCGGATCAATTCGATGGACTCGTCGAGGGTCAACGCTTCGCGGTACGAGCGATGCGAGCTGATGGCGTCGAAGACGTCGGCGACCCCGACGATCCGCGCGAGGAGCGGGGTGGCGTCGCCGACCAGTCCCTCGGGATAGCCGGAGCCATCCCAGCGCTCGTGGTGAGACTTGATGCCGGGTAGCAGGTCGGCGATCTTCGAGTTCTGGATGTTGGCGAGAATCGCCACGCCCTGCTCGGGGTGCTTGCAGACCTCGGTGTATTCCTCCTCGCTCAGGCGGCCTGGCTTCTGGAGGATGGCGTCGGGGATCCCGATCTTGCCGACGTCGTGGAGGAGCGACGAGAGCTCGACGATGTGGCGGTCGCGCGCGCTCAGTCCGAGCTCGCGCGCGATCAGCACGCCAATCGCGGCGACGCGCTCGGAATGGCGGTGGGTGTAGCCGTCCTTCGCGTCGATGGTCGCCGCGATGGCGCGGACGACGTCGATCGACAGCCGTTCCATGTCGGCCAGGAGGTGGGCGCGATGCAGCGCGATGCCGGCCTGGTTGCCGATCGCGGCCAGCAGTTCGAGCTCGGTTTCGTTGAACTCGTGTGCGCTCTGGCTGTCGACGTAGACGACGCCGAGAATCGAATCGCCGATGCGGATCGGCGCGCACATCACCGACCGGATCTGCTGGCGGACGACGCTGTCGCCCGACAGGTAGCGCTGGTCGGCGAGCGCGTCGTGCGTGAACGCCGACATGCCGTGGTCCAGCACGTCGCGCACGATCGTGCGCGACAGCGTCATCGTCCGCGACATCGGTGCGCCGTTGCGCGTCTGGACGGCGGCCACCTGCACGCCTGGAGCTTGCCCCGTCAACGACTGCGAATCGCGCCAGAGGACCGCGGCGCGGTCGCCCTTGATCGCGTCGAGCACCGCTCGCAGGACCGCGTCGTACACGGCTTCGGCGCTGGCCGCCTGCGCCAGCGATTCGGACACCTTGTGGAGCGTGGTCAGGTAACGGTAGGCCGACTCGAGACGCGCCTGCGAGGCCGTACCAGCCAGCACGCGGGTCAGGAATTCCGGGTTGTTCGGGTCGATCGCGCGGCGGACCAGGGTTTTCCCGCGCTCGTCTGGCGTCAGCTTGAGCTGCGCGTCGTTGGACTCGATCGGCGGCTCTTCGACCGGGGCGGGAACCGGCGCGGCGACGGCCACGGCCGCGACCGCTCCGGATGTCGACTTGGGCCGGGAGCCCGCGACCGCCAGCTCCAGGATGATCGAGCCGACCCGCAGCCGGTCGCCCGGCTCCAGATGAGAGGTCTCGACGCGCCGCTCGTTGACAAAGGTGCCGTTGGCCGCCTGCAGATCGACGACGACGCAGCCAGTGTCCCGGGTGTAGACCGTGCAGTGCCGCCGCGAGACCGACAGTTCATCGACCTGGATGTCGCACGTCTTGAGGCGTCCAAGCGTGATCGTCTTACCCGCGATGAGCGGGATGATTTGCCCGGCGTTGGCGCCGCTTCTGACGATCAACTGATACGGCACGTCGAAAGGATATCGGCTTGTGCCAGACGCTGAAGCCATGGGAAAAGGGGTACTCACGCTTGCGCCTATCTGCCCTCTGCTCGGGTAGTCTCTTTATCGGTGTTTCACGCCCCGACAATACGCCCCATGCTGGCCACCCTGCCATCCAGCGAGCCGTCGCTCGTTCTGGCAGACCATGTCTATGAACCTAAATACGATGGAATTCGAGCGATTGCGCTCGTCGAACCGCCGGACATACCAACAGGATTCGCCAAAACCCGCTTCTGGTCCAGACTCGGGAATGAGAAAACTGTGCAATTTCCGGAACTGGTGGCCACTTTGGGCGTCTGGGGCCAACGGCTCAAGGGCCCGGTCGTCCTCGATGGCGAGATTGTCGCCCTCGATTCGAAGGGACGGCCCGCGGGGTTTCAGCGGCTCCAGAACCGCATTCACGTCCACGTCCCAGGTTTTCGGTCGTCAAAGCCGCAGTTACGACCGGACGAACAGCCGACCGCCTTCATCGCCTTCGACCTCCTCCGCGACGCCGACATCGACCTTCGTTCGCTCCCGCTGACCGACCGGCGCGCGCAACTCGAACGTCTTTTCTCGACGCACAAAGCGCCAACGACCGCGCTCCGGATCAGCGAGCAGGTGGTGGGGGATGGCCGCGAGCTCTATACCCGCGCCAAGGCCGAGGGATGGGAAGGGCCTGCTCGTCAAGCGCGCCAAGTCGCCCTACCGCGACGGCCGGCGCAGTCCCGAATGGCTCAAGTTCAAGATCAACCAGCAGGATGAGTTCGTCATCGGCGGCTGGACCGAGCCCAAGGGCGCGCGGAACCGCTTCGGCTCGTTGATTCTGGGACGGTACGACGCGGCCAATCGCCTCGTCCACGCCGGCGACGTCGGCACCGGGTTTACCGGAACCGAGCTCGATCGACTCTGGAAGCTCCTCGAACCGCTCGCCACGTCAATCTCGCCGTTTCACGACTCGCCGAAGACGCTCGGCAAGGCGCACTGGGTCAGACCGAAGCTCGTCGCACAGGTCCGCTACACGGAAGTCACCGACGATGGCCGGCTGCGCCATCCGGCATATCTGGGGCTGCGCGATGATAAGGTCGCGAAAGAGGTCGTCATCCCAGCCAAGGCTCGGCCAACCTACATTACCGTGTCACCGCCGCCAACCCGGCCTGCGAAGAAGGCCAAAAGAGCCGCCGCCGGGCGACGCGACCCGCTCAAGAGCTGGGCAAAGGCCGCCGACGATCTGACGGCGCAGCTCGACGATCTCGAGCGCCGCAAGAAGGACGGACGGCTGACGCTGCCGGACGGCGACACGCTCGACGTCACCAATCCGCAGAAGATCTTCTGGCCCGGCCCGAAGTACACCAAGGGCGATCTGCTCCGTTTCTACGCGCGGATCGCACCGTTGCTCCTGCCGGTGATCGACGAGCGGCCGCTCGTGATGAAGCGCTTCCCCAACGGCGTCGACGGCCAGGCGTTCTATCAGCATCGCGCGCCGGACATCTATCCGCGGGGCGTCCGCGTCGAACCGGTGCCTGACGTTGACGTCCCGACGATGTTCGTCGGCGGCGGACTGAAGACGCTGCTCTACATGGCGCAGCTCGCGGCGATCTCGATGGACCCGTGGTTCTCGCGGATGGATGCGCTCGACGAAGCCGATCAGGTGGCCATCGATCTCGATCCGCAGCCAGGGGCGACGTTCACGCAGATCCTCGACGTCGCACGCTGGGTCCGCGACGAGCTCGAGCGGCTGAAGGTCCCCGGCTTCCCGAAGACGTCAGGGTCGGAAGGACTGCACATCTTCATTCCGCTGCCGCCGGGTACGTCGTACGAAGCCGGCATGTTGTTCTGCCAGATCGTCGCGACGATCGTGTCGACGAAGCATCCGAAGGTCGCGACCGTCGAGCGGATGGTGCGGCGGCGGAGGGACGGCACGATCTACGTCGACTACCTGCAGAACATTCCGGGGAAGACGCTGGCCTGCGCCTACAGCGCGCGCGCCAGTGCGTTCGCCGGCGTCTCTACCCCGCTCACGTGGAGCGAGATCGACGAAAAAATCTCGCCGCAGGACTTCACGATCAAGACCATCGAAGCGCGGGTGAAAACGGTGGGCGATCTGTGGGCCGACCTGAGGAAAGCCACGCCCGCCGACCTCGAGACGGCGCTGCAGAAACTCCAGAAGTGACAGTAAGTCCAGCCACGAAGACACGAAGACACGAAGAATCAAAAGGAGAAGGCCAATGATTTCTTCGTGCCCTTCGTGCCTTTGTGGCTAGTTTTGAAGCTCGCCGCCAGATGAGAGCTGACTCCACGTCTTAATACCCCGCCCGAGCGGCCGCGCGTGCGCCAGGTCGAAGTAGTTGGGACGAGCGGCCGAGTTCGCGTGGCGGACCTCGGCAAGAATCTGCCCGCTTCGAACGACGAAGACACCCGTCAGCTGCCGCCAGTTCGGGCCGGCGCGTGCCGACGCCGCGGCGGTTGAGGATGGCGGTCCGGAACCACCGAATCCACACGCGCGGGTGGGCGAGCTGGAACAGCGAACCCTCGTCGAGTCCGAACTGCCGGTAGAGCGTCTTGTCGGGATCGCTGATGCGGACGAGATCGCCAACCGCGTACTGCTCGAACCAGCGATCGGCCTCTTCCGGCGCCGACATGTGCACGAACGCGACCTGCGTTCCCGCCGCCTCGATGGCCGCACGATCACGAGCGACGTCGGCCAGCGCTTCGCGGCAGAAGGTTCAACCGAAATGGCGCAGGAAGATCAGCAGCACCGGTCCGTCCGCCTGCATCGAGCGAAGTGGCTCAGGCAGAGAGCCGTAGTAGCTGGGTAAAGCCACGGTCTTACGCGGCCGTCAGCTCCGCCGCGGCCCAACCTTCGAGCTTGCGCGAATCCTCGTTGAACCGCCGGATGCCGTCGCTCAACTTCTCGACCGCCATCGCGTCCTCGTTGTGAAGCCAATTGAAGGTCTTCTCATCGAGATGAATCTTCGGCTCGGTGGTGTTCCTGGCCGCCTGCGGGTTGAGGTTGGGCGTGACTTCGCCCTCGGTGTTCTTGAGCTGTTCGAGCAGGTCGGGACTGATCGTCAACAGGTCGCAGCCGGCGAGGTTGACGATCTGATCGACCTTCCGGAAGCTCGCGCCCATCACCTGCGTCTTGTAGTCGTACTTCTTGAAGTAGTTGTAGATCTTGGTCACCGAGGCGACGCCCGGATCCTGGTCGGCCGGAATGTCGGCGCCCTTGGCCTTCTTGTACCAGTCGTAGATGCGGCCGACGAACGGCGAGATCAAGGTCACGCCGGCTTCGGCGCAGGCGACGCCCTGGGCAAAGCTGAAGAGCAGGGTCAGGTTGCAGTGAATGCCTTCCTTCTCGAGCTGCTCGGCGGCGCGAATGCCTTCCCAGGTGCTTCCGAGCTTGATCAGGATGCGGTCGCGGCTGTAGCCGGCCTGCTCGTACAGCCCGATCAGGTGACGAGCCTTGGCGAGCGAGCCTTCGGTGTCGAAGCTGAGACGCGCGTCAACCTCGGTCGAGACGCGGCCGGGGACGATCTTGAGGATCTCGCCGCCGAACGCGACCGCGAGGTTGTCCATGAACGCTTCGGTGCGGCCGGAGTCGCCGGCGGCCACCCGGTTGGCGGCGCGCAGCGCACCCGACACGAGATGTCGGTACTCGGGCTGCTGCGCGGCTTTCAGCAGCAGCGACGGGTTCGTCGTGGCGTCCTGCGGACGAAACTGGGCGATGGCATCGAAGTCGCCGGTATCGGCCACGACGGTCGTGTATCGCTTGAGCGATTCAAGGAGGCTCATGGGGGAGAGTCTAGCACCGCTCCGTGCCTCGTTCCTCGTTCCTCGGTTCCTCGTGCGGTGCTTCGGGCGGCGTGCTCCGTCCTCCGTGCGGTCCTTAGACCCCTGTCCCCCGTGCGGTCCCTAGTCCCCTGTCCCCCGTTCGTTCCGTTCCTGAGTTCCAAGGTTCCTGGTTCCGTGGTTCCATTCCGTCGTTCTGCGTTCTCCGTTCCGTCGTACCGTTCTTTGTTCTTAGTCCTTTGTTCTTTGTTCGTCGAGTCAGTAAACTCCTGACCCGTGTCTACCCTTCGCGATCTCCCTGAGTGGCGCGCCCTCGAGGCGCACGTGGCCACCGTCCGGGCCGGACATCTCCGGACCTGGTTCCAGCAGGATCCCAGCCGCTTCGATCGGTTCTCCGGCCGCCTGGGCGATCTGCTGATCGATTACTCGAAGCATCTCGCCACCGACGAGACACTGCGGCTGCTGCGCGCGCTGGCCCGCGCCCGCAACGTTGAAGGGCTGCGCGACCGGATGTTCGCGGGCGAGAAGATCAACGTCACCGAGAACCGCGCCGTGCTGCACGTCGCGCTGCGCAACCGCTCGAATCGCCCCATCGTCGTCGACGGCAAGGACGTCATGCCCGACGTCAACGCCGCGCTCGATCACATCCGCGACTTTACCGGCCGCCTGCGCAGCGGCGCCTGGACCGGCTACACCGGCCAGCGCATCACCGATGTCGTCAACATCGGCATCGGCGGTTCGGACCTCGGCCCGGTCATGGCGACGCTGGCGTTGACCCCATACGCACGCGAGGGTCCACGGCTGCACTTCGTCTCGAACGTGGATGGCTCGCACATCGCCGAGACACTGCGCGGCCTCGATCCGGAGACCACGCTCTTCATCATCGCGTCGAAGACGTTCACGACCGAAGAGACGATGATGAACGGGCGCTCGGCGCGCGCGTGGTTCCTCGAGACCGCCAAGGACGAAGCGCACGTCGCGAAGCACTTCGTGGCGGTCTCGACCAACGAGAAAGAGGTCCGCGGCTTCGGCATCAACCCGGAGAACATGTTTGTGTTCTGGGATTGGGTCGGCGGCCGCTACTCGCTCTGGTCGTCGATTGGCTTGCCGATTGCCGTCGCCATCGGCTACGACAACTTCGTGCAGTTCCTCGACGGCGGCCATCAGATGGACGAGCACTTCCGCACCGCGCCGATCGAGGAGAACCTGCCGTTCACGCTCGGCCTGCTCGGGGTGTGGTACTCGAACTTCCTCGGCGGCCAGACCTATTCAGTCCTGCCGTACGACCAATACCTCCTGCGGCTGCCCGCGTACCTCCAGCAGCTCGACATGGAAAGCAACGGCAAGCGCGTCGATCGCGAGGGCCAACCGGTCGACTACGACACCGGGCCGGTGGAATGGGGCGAGCCCGGGACCAACGGGCAACATGCGTTCTATCAGCTGATTCATCAAGGGACGCGGCTGATTCCGTGCGAGTTCATGATCGCCGCGAAGAGCCACAATCCGCTGGGCGGGCACCACCTCACGCTCCAGGCCAACTGCTTCGCGCAAGGCGAAGCGCTCGCCTTTGGCAAGACCGAAGACGAAGCGCGCGCCGAGCTCGTGGCATCGGGCATGGCCGCTGACGAAATCGCCAAGGTGCTGCCGCACAAGCTGTTCCCGGGCAACCGGCCGTCGACAACGATGGTCTACACCCATCTGGATCCGGCCACGCTCGGCAAGATCATCGCGTTGTACGAGCACCGCGTGTTCGTGCAGGGAGCGATCTGGAACATCAACTCGTTCGACCAGTGGGGCGTCGAGCTCGGGAAGCAACTCGCCAAGCGGATCCGGCCGGAGATGGAGTCGGTAACGCAGATTTCGACGCACGATTCGTCGACCAACGGGCTGGTGAACTACGTGAAGCAGTTGCGCGGCTGACGGATCAGTTACACTGGGAACTTCCGCGCGGCGCGGGCCACCCGCCAGGGACGGCGCCGCCGCGCACTGCGCGCCCGTAGCTCAGCTGGATAGAGCGTCGGCCTCCGGAGCCGAAGGCCACAGGTTCGAATCCTGTCGGGCGCGCCACTTTCCTAGCCTTTTGCATTTCCTCAGCCGGCACTTCATTGCCCTAGAATCTCTGGGTCTCGACCGACAACCGCCACGGATAACGGGATGCCACTGACGTACACAGTTGACGATGTCCGGCGCCGGATCCGGATTGTGCTGACGGATCCGGTGTCTGAGATCGAGTTCCTCGGGGCGATTGACCGGCAGGTTGCGGAAGGTGCGTGGGGTTATGGGCTTCTGTGCGACATGCGCCTGCTTGGGCCGTCGCCGCGCAGCGGCCTGTGGCGCGTGGCGATGCAACACGTCGCGGAGACCACGGTGCGTGAGGGCGCCCGCGGTCCGGTCGCGATCGTCGCCAATACGGCCACACTGGTTGGCGTGAGCGAGGCGTATGCGGGTGAGAGCCGGCGCGACGGGCGATCCGTCCAGGTCTTCTGGTCGGCCGAGGAGGCGAACGACTGGCTGGACGAGCGTGAACGAGCGAGCTAGGCGGGCCGAAGACGACGGTCACAAATGGTCCTGAAGTCGAAGTCCCGCGACGACGAGGACGTGGTGTGGACGCTCTACAAGGGCGACCGCACCGCCGAGGCGCGCATTGGCACCGTGGCGAGCAGCGGTGGCCAGCCGGAGCTCCGGTTGTACGCGACGGCGGAATCGAAAGCGAAGTTCGTGATGATGTTCTGTCAGGTCGTCAAGGACAGGCGGGTGGGGCGCAGCCTGGCGGCCGAGAAACGCGCCGAGTTCGAAGCACAAGGCTGGCTGGCTTCCTCACCGCCAACCGTATGAGGTGGTTCCCTGCGACGCCGCTCCGCGTGAAGAATCAATACGGTCGGCGGTTGCAACTGTCGCTTTTTTCAGTCGCCGCGAGTCCTCCATAGACGTTAACGGTCTTCCGTGTCGGGCTGTGTCAAGCGGCACTCCTCTTGTAACGACGAGCCCGCGAGGTGGACGTTGCGTATTCGCATCACCCGACTCTGCGCCGCCCGGGTCGAGGGGGTTGATCTCGCGCAGTTCGAGCTCGACAAGACCTACGATCTGGCGACATCGCTGGCCACCTACCTCGTGGTCATGCAGTGCGCCCAGCCTGAGGCGGAGGAGCCGCGTCACTCGCGTTTCAGTGAGGCGAGCGGCGCCGCCCTCCCGCGCGAGGAGCGGTTGTTTCACGGAACGAAGTGGCCGGGCTGGGCCGTCGCTTCGGATTGGCTGCGCCGCGGCCGACGCCGAGTCCGGACGAAAGTCGCGTCACGTCCGCCAGCGAGGCCAGGGGCAAAGCGCGAACGGCCGGATAGCTGAGATCGCGGCTACACCTCAGGTCTAGCGTCGACTCCCTCGACGCTTGCCGATTCTCACTCGCTCTTTTTTCCTACCAACACCGGGCAGGCAACCGACCGGCGCCGCCATTCCGCACGATCGAGCGGTATGCGCCACTGGCCCTCTCCTTGCTGACCTCTGTCCTGTTTGGAGGTTTCGCCATCATGGTCAAAGTGATCACAGCCGCGCTGCTCGTGTCGGCAGCGGCTCTGACGAGCTCTGCGTTTGCGCAATCAGGTGCGGGCAATCCGACTCAACCACGCGAACGGGGCGCGGTCGCGCAACCGACGCCGGATACTCCCGTGTTTCGCGTCACGGTCGTCGGCCGCACGACGCCGGCCGTGAACTATCGTCATCGCGGCGGCTCGACGCGAGTCGATTTCGCGGGGACGCCTCTGCTGCCGGACGCACGCGGTGAAGCCAAGGTCGAGAGCAAGCAGGGCTATATCGAAATCGAAGTCGAGTTCGACGAACTCGATCCCGCGACGAAGTTCGGCGCGGAGTACCTCACCTACGTGATGTGGGCGATCACGCCCGAAGGGCGCGCGACCAACCTCGGCGAGGTCCTGCTCAACGGATCAGAAAGCAAGCTGAACGTCACCACCGAGCTGCAGGCGTTCGGCCTGATCGTGACCGCGGAGCCGTATTTCGCGGTGACGCAGCCGAGCGACGTCGTCGTGATGGAGAACGTCATCCGGAACGATACGCGCGGCGCCGTGGACACGGTTCAGGCGAAGTACGAGCTGCTGCAGCGCGGCACCTACCTGCTGTCAACGGATCCGCGGCAGCTGCCAAGCCGGCGACTCGACAAGGACGTGCCGCTCGAACTGCACGAGGCGAGGAACGCGTTGTTCTTTGCCCGCGTCGCTGGCGCCGACGAATACGCCGTCGACACCTATCGGAAGGCGAGCGGCCTCCTCGCCCGAGCGGAAGAATCTCAGGACAAGGACCGCGGCCGCAAGACAGTGATTGGCATCTCGCGCGAAGCGGCCCAGGCCGCCGAGGACTCACGCTTGATCGCCTGGCAGCGCCGCGAGGCGGAATTCGTCGCCCGCGAGCGGGAGCGGACGCTCGAGCGCGAGGCCCAGGCGAGAGCCAGCGCCGAAGCGGCCGAGCGCCGCGCCGCCAACGAGGCCCGCGAGCGTGAACGCGCCGAGGCCGAGCGTCGCGACGCCACCGAGCGTCTCCGCGACGCCGAGCGCGCCGCGGCAGATGCGACAGCGCGAGCGGCCCGCGAGCGCGCCGCGCTGGAATCCGAGCGGTTGCAAACCGAGCGGCGGCTGGCCGACGTCGAAGCGGCGCGGCTGGCAGCCGATCGCGCGAGGGCCGACGCCGAGAACGCCGCGGCTCGACTCGCGCAGGAGCGCGCCGACGCGGAAGCGCGTGCCCGGCAGTCAGCGGACGCCGCGGCGCAGGCCGAGCGCGAACGCGCCGAGCTGCGTGAGAAGCTGCAGCAGCAGCTCAACCTCATCCTCGAAACGCGGGAATCGGCGCGCGGGCTGATTGTGAACATGTCCGACGTGCTGTTCGATACCGCCAGCGCCAACCTGAAACCGGGCGCGCGCGAGAAGCTGTCGCGCGTGGCCGGCGTCCTGCTCGCCTATCCCGGCCTCAACATCGAAGTCGAGGGCCACACCGACAACGTCGGAAGCGATGACTACAACCAGAGCCTGTCCGAGCGGCGGGCCGAATCGGTCCGCAGCTACCTGGTTCGCCAGGGCATCCCGCGCGACACCATCGACGCCATGGGCCTCGGCGAGGGGAATCCGGTCGTCGCCAACACGACGGCTGCCGGACGGCAGCAGAACCGCCGGGTGGAACTCGTGATTCAGGGGGAAGCGATTGCGCTGACGTCGAATCGGAGATAGCGAAGGGGGTCAGGAGCTTCCGGTGGCCGGTGTTCTTGCCGGCCACCGGAGTGCGTTGAGTGCGTCAGATCAGTTTCTTCACCAGATTGATCTGTCCGGCGTGATAGATCGCGTGCGAGGTGATGCCGAGCACCAGGTCGTACTGCTCGGCATCGCCAACGGCGACGTGCTGCCCGACCCGAGCGTGGCCACGAGCTCGCTCAATCGTCGCTGTTCAATCTCGAGGGTCTCGGTGATTTGATTCCACGACAGCGGCGACGCGTCGTTCAGTTCCAGCCAATCGCCACCGTCGTGGACGAAAGGCTCGAGTGTCTTCCCGCTCAGCCGGCCGCGCACGTCGTGCACGCAGTAGGCATGGTGCAGCGCGATCTCCGCGATGTTGTGGCGGCCGGGCGCCGGACGCCGGAACGCCGTTTCCGCTGAGACGGTAGCCCACCGCCGCCTTGAGATCGTCGCCGTGCCACGCCCCGGGTCCATAGCCCTCTTCCAGCGTGCGCGTCAGAACTGCCGTGCCAACCCGTTCCAGAAGCGTCTTGCTCATGATGCAACTCCTTGCTCAGTCTGTAACCTGCCAAACATCTTTCAATGGTTTCGCCACTCTAATCACGGTGGCGTAACCTGTCAACACATGTTTTAAGGTTACAGCGATGGCGACACGTCGTAGGGGTCAGGTCATGAATCGTGAACGAAGCACTGGGCTCCGTTCACGATGCACGACCTGACCCCCTACCCCCTGGTGGACGGCGCGGCGGGCGGAGACGGGGAGAGCGGGGCGCTTACGGCTTTTGCCGCGTCGCCTTGACCGACGAGACCGGCGACCAGCGATTGTTGCGCGTCGCGAACTCGCTGACGCCCGTATAGCCATCCGGCGTCATCGTCAGGGTCAAACGCGACCGCATCCCTTGCCCTTCAGCGGTGAAGGTCCAGACGTCGCCGGACACCTGACCGAACGCGAGGGTCGAGAGGCCGAGACTGTCCACCGTATAGACGGAGTACTCCTTCGTTGACGCCTGGTAGCTGAGGAGGCGAATCGACGAGTACGGCCCGCTCTCCATTTTCGATTCGTTCCGGCACACGACGTGGAGGTTGGCGAACCAGGCGCATTCCTCGATGCCCTTGACGATAAAGGACGGGCCCGTTGGCGTGGCCTTCACGTCGACCTCGGTCTGCCAGCTTCCCACCATCACCGCCAGCCGCTCGTGCTCTGGCCGGCGCTCCTGGGCGGTCGCAGCCGCGCTCGCGACGAGCCACACGATGATGCTGAACCCGATTCGGACGGCCATGCGCTACCTCCCCGACGGCTATCGGTGCGTGGTCATTGTAGCCCTCCGTCGCAGTAACCTGTAATTAGCGAATTAACGGTTATCGCGGGAGGGCGTACAATGGCTCATGCCCCCGCCGCGGCCGCGGCCGCCGGTTCCGATTCCCGAGGACGTCGACACCACGCGCACGCTGTCGTTCGTCAACACGCTCAGCGGGCGTCCGACCTCGACGCCGGCCGAGCGGCTCATTACGTACGACGCCTTCGCCGACTGGGCACGCGAAGTCGGACTATTGAAGCCGGACGACGTGGAGCGGCTCGCGGGACGGGCGCGCCGGCAATCTGAAGATGCGGCGCGTGTTCTTCAGCGGGCGCGCGAACTCCGTGAGCGGTTACACGAGACATTTGCCGCAACGAGCGACCGCCGCATGCCGCCGCCGGCGACGCTCGATGCGCTCGGCACGGAGTTGTCGCGGTGGTATCCGCACGGCCGTCTCGTGCCCGACGGCGACCGGCTGCAGTGGGCGTACGCGCGGCATGGACGAGCTGGAGCGACCGTTGTGGGAGATTGCCCGGGCCGCGGCGCGCCTCGTGACCTCGCCGAGCCTGGCGCGCGTACGTCCCTGTGCCGCAGACGATTGCGGCTGGTGGTTCCTCGACGACACGAAAAACGGCAGCCGCCGTTGGTGTGACATGAAGATCTGCGGGAACCGCGACAAGGTGCGACGCTTTCGCGCGCGACAGAAGATCTGACGCCATTTTTCCGCGAAACTCAGCAGCGCATGCCGGTGGTACGCTGGCGGTTCGCCGCTCGACGTTCGGACGCGTCGGCGACAGGAGGGCTTCATGTCACTACGAGACAAATACGCCTACGCCATCCAGACGGCCAAGGGCAAGTTTCAGGGAAATGCCGAGGAACGCGAAGGCAAGCTGTATTTCAAGGGAACGATCGCCAGCGAAGATCTGAAGAACGAGCTCTGGAACGCGATCAAGACCATTCCCGACTGGCGGAACGAGATCGTCGCCGACATCCAAGTGGTCGCGCCGCCGCCGGGCGCCGCCCCGGCTGCGAAAACCTACACCGTCAAGGCGGGCGACACGCTCAGCGCGATTGCGAAGGAACACCTGGGCAACGCCAACGCCTATATGAAGATCTTCGACGCCAACAAGGATCAGCTCAGCGACCCCGACAAGATCAAGCCGGGCCAGGTGCTGAAGATTCCGGACGTCGTCTGAGGTGTTGCCGCTGCGGGTCGCGCGACACGGCGCGACCGCTTGCTCGGCCTCGCCGGAAAGCTCTTCGGCGGCCGGTAACAACGGCGCGACGCGCAAAGGTCAGGATTCGGAGAGCGAAGCAGAGAGAGACGGGGCACACTAGTAGGTCGATGGCGGCCTCTTCCTCTTCTGCAACCACCCGGCCCGCGTCGCTGCCGCGGCTCCGCCAGGAGCGCGATCTGCTGTCGCGTGGTCAGGCAATCCTCAGCCCCGAGACCGGGCTCGAATACGTCGTCGAGCGATTTCTCGGCGCCGGCGGCTTTGGTCAGGTGTATCTGGCGCGGCGGCTCGGCGCCTCCGACTCGGTTCCCGAGACGCTCTGCATCAAGATCAGCCCGCACATCGACGGCTGGCTCCGCGAAGCCTACTTCGGCCAGCTGCTCGACGGTCATCCGCGCGCGATCCGTGTCTTCGATCGCTTTCCGTTGATGCTCGGCGACGGGCGCGTGCTCTACTGCCTCGCGCTCGAGTACGCGCGCCACGGCGACTTGAGCGCGTATCTCAAGCGCGCCGAGCGGACGTTTCCGGAAACGACCGCGCGCCGCGAAATCGCCGGCATCCTGCAGGTGCTCGGCAAGCTGCACCGCGGCCAGCTGCTCCACCGCGATCTGACGCCGATGAACGTCTTCGTCTGCGACGACCGCAAGCTCAAGCTCGGCGACTTCGGCATCGTCCGCGCGCAGAGCGATCATCGCGGCATCACCGCTCGCACGATGAATGTGCTCACCGCGCCAAGCGACATCCTTGCCGGCGCCGCGCCGAAGTGGCAGGCCCGCGACGACGTCTATCAGGTCGGACAGCTGCTGGGGATGCTCGTCAAGGGCGACGCCGGAGCGCGGATCAAGACGGCCGACGTCCGCAAGCTCGGATGCAGCGACTCACTCAAAGAGATCATCTTTCGCTGCATCGGCGAACGGCGGAAGCGCTACGAGAGCGCCGACGAGCTGATCGCGGCGCTGACCGCGCCGCCGCCGTCGCTGAAGACCGGCGTTCTCCGCAGCTGAAAGGCGTGCACCTCGCGTTCACCGGCATCCTGAGCCAGCCACGCGAAGGCGGCCGTTGCGCGCCGCAAGCGCGCCGGCGCGATCGTGCACAGCGGCCCTCGGCGCAGACCACCGTTGTCGTGCGCGGCCGGCCCAACACGCTGCAGGCGGCGGGGCGCGACGCCGGGTCAAGTTGATGGAGATCAAGCGCCTCCGCGAGAAGGGCCATCGCATCACGCTGCTGAACGACCCGCAGTTCTGGCGGCTGACGGGGCGCGGCAGGAAATAACGAGCGAGGCTCCGCCTCAGACCGCGAGCATTCGGTATGGCTCCGCCTCGCTGCCGCAGGGTTAGCTGGCCCCGCCTCCGGCGGAGGCGGCTACTTCGCCGGCTTGGTCCCGGTGAACGTGAACTTCTGCGCCCGGAACCCGGCGTCCACTTCCGCCCCGGTCTGCGGGTGCTTCACTTTCGGGCCCGCCGCCTCGGCAACGAAGATGTTGCCGGACGGATCGACCGACAGGTTGTGCGGCCGGCCCAGTTGACCCGGGCCGACGCCCGGACCGCCGAACTCGCTCACCACTTCGAGATCGCTGCGCCGGAGGACGGTGATGACGTGCGTACCGCCATCGGCCACATAGAGATATGTCTGCGGCGCATCGTGCGAGAACCCGACCGAGAACGCGGCCTCCGTTCCACACGGCCGCTTCGGCGTCCACGTCGCCTTCTCTTGCCCACCGCAGCGCGGCCGCAGGATCTTCTCGCGGACGAATTCACCGTTCTGCCGAAACACCTGGATCCGGTTGTTGGCGCGATCGGCGAGATAGATGTGACCGTCGCGCGACCCGGCGATGCCGTGCGGCACGGCAAACTGCTGCGGCGGCGCGGCCGGCACGGTCTGATCCTGCGGCGGCTGCGGCGCTGGTGTCGCCGTGCCTCCCGCTGCTGCCGCTCCCCCGCCGGCGCCAACTCCTCCGCCGCGCCAGCGCCTCTGCCGCCTCCACCGCCTCTGCCGCCTCCACCACCACCTGTGCGTGCCGGCGGATCGATCGGCGGTTTGCCGTACGCGCCCCAATGCCGGAGGTACTTGCCGCTGGCGCCGTCGAACACGATGATGCGGCGATTGCCGTAGCCATCGGCGACGAACACCTCGTTATCGGCAGGATCCACCCAGATCTCGGACGGCCGTCCCATCAACGTGGTGTCGTTGCTGCCGCCGGTCTCGTTGTACTTGCCGATCACCATGACCACCTGGCCGGTGCGCGAGAACTTGACCGTGAGATTGCTCTCCCGCGCGTTGGTCCAGACAAATCCGTTGTGATCCACGAACATCCCGTGGATGGTGCTCCAGTTGCCGTCGGGACCACGCGCGTCCCACGACTGCAGGAGCTTGCCTTGCGGATCCCATTCCGAGATCCGGCTCCGGCTCGAGGTCCAGACATGGCCCTTCGAGTCGGCGAAGATGCCGATCACCTGTCCCCAGGTCCAATCGGACGGCAGCACCGGCCATTTGGGATCGGCTTGAAACGTCGGCACGCCGTTCAGCGGCGCGGCCGCCTGACTCGAATCGCTCATGGCCGACGAACGCGAGACGAGGCCGGCCGCGACGATGACGATCGCGGCCACTGTGGTCAATTGATGCCAGGCTCGATGCATGTGACGCTCCTTGCCAGAATCGGACCGGCCGAGCATACCGGACTTCCAGCGAGGCGCTGCCTCAAACCGTCAAGAACTCCGTCGAGACTCCGCTTCGCTGGTGCCCTTGTTGTCGTCTTGGCCCCGCTCCGCGGGGCCGAACATCTTCTCTGGCCGGGTCGAAAGACTTGCTTTAATTGTCACGCCTCAGGCCATAGAAGATGTTTATGGATGAGGCTTTCCGAACGCCGCCGCAAACCGTATGCTGTCCTCACGTCTCGCACGCCGCGACGACTCTACTCTGGAGAGGCCATGCGCCGCATTCTGCCAATCGCCCTTGTCGTGCTCAGCCTGCCGGGGCTCGTTGCTGCCGACTGGGGGAAGGCGTATTTCGCCGCGACCACGCCCGGGACCTGGGCAACGCATCGGCTGACCAGCACCGTCGGCCCACCGTCCACGACGACTTACACGCGCATGCCCGACGAAAACGGGCAGATCGTGATTGACCAGCTCTCCGAGTTCAGCGACAGCACGACGCCAGCGTCCACGATGCGCTACCACCTGGAGGCCGGCTTCAAGGCCGACCGCGAGCTGATCGATTTCCTGGCCGTCATCAAATCGGCAGCGGCAAAGTTCGCTGCCGATGGCGACTTCACCGCCCTGCCCGACGATACGGTGAAGGCGATCAAGGACAGCCCGACCTACCGCGCCACCGCGGCGTTCAAGGGCACGCAGAAAGTCGCCGGCAAGGACTGCGACCGCTACGCCTACACCCGCAAGCACGTCGGCTCGGTCGAGACCGGCGAGCTCTGCCTGAACGCGACCGTTCCGTTTGGTCTCGTCAAGCAGACGATCAGCTCCACCGACGCGTCCGGCAAGGCCTACACGGCCGAGGTCACGCTCGTCGATTCGGGCAAGTCGAAGTGAGTGCGACGGTCCGACGCGGCAGGAGCTCTTCGTGATTCAGGTCACTAACGTCGTCAAGCGATACGGACCGGCGACGGTCCTCAACAGCGCAACCTTCCGCATCGCCGACTCTCAGCTGACCACCATCGTCGGCCCTTCCGGGTGCGGCAAGTCGACGATGCTCCGCTGTTTGAATCGGCTGGAGCGGTTCGACAAAGGCCGGATTGAGATCGACGACATTGCGCTGTGCGGGGGCGGGCCGGGCCCGCTGTCGCCGGCCGAGGAAGACGCGCTCGTCCATCGCGTGCGCGAACGGGTCGGGATGATCTTTCAGAACTTCAACCTGTTTCCCCACCTGACCGCGCTCGGCAACGTCATCGAAGCGCCGATGACCGTGAAGAAGATGACGCGCAAGCAGGCCGAAGGCGCCGGACGGCACTACCTCGATCGCGTCGGGTTGTCGGGCAAGGAGCAGCACTACCCGGCGCAGCTCTCCGGTGGCCAGCAGCAGCGCGTCGCCATCGCGCGCGCGCTCGCGATGGAGCCGTCGGTCGTCCTCTTCGACGAGCCGACGTCGGCGCTCGATCCACAGCTCGTGCGCGAAGTGGCCAAGCTGCTGCGCGCGCTCGACGACTTGAAGAAGACGCTGGTCGTCGTGTCGCATGACATGGACTTTGCGCAGGCGATCTCCGACCAGGTCATCTACTTCGAGGGCGGACGATCGGTCGAATGGGGCACGGCCACCGCGGTGTTCCGCCGGCCGGTGCAGCCGGAAACGCGCGCCTTCATGGACAGCTTCAACAGCGGGCGCGGCGGAGGCAAGCCATGACCGCCGCCAGATCGGGATCGATCGCGCGACTCCTGCGACTGGTGGGCATCGGCACGCTCGCTGCGCTCGTCGCCGGCGAGGCCGTGTTCGCCCAGTCGGCGCTCGAACGCGTGCGGGCGTCGGGGCGGCTGCGGATTGGCATCGACGCAACCTATCCGCCCTTCGGCATCGCCGAGGGCGGCGAGTTCAGCGGCTTCGACGTCGATATCGGCAGGGCCATCGCCCGCGAGCTGCGGGTCGAACCCGAGCTCGTCAACGCCAGCTTCGACGGCGTCTTCCCCGCCCTGCAGAACGGCGGCTTCGACGTCGTGATCTCCGCCGTGACGATCACGCCGGAGCGCGCGCGCGACGATGCTGTTCTCGGACCCGTACATTGCCGCGGGCCAGCAGATTGTCGTTCGCGACGACAGCCCGATCGCCGGCCTCGACGACCTCGCCGGGAAAACGGTCGGCGTCCAGATCAATACGACCGCGCAGTTCGCGATGGAGAAGCGGCCGGGCGTCACGCTCGCGAAGTACAACACCATCGACCTCGCGCTGCTCGATCTGCAGAACCGGCGGGTCGACGCGGTTGCCAGCGACGGCCCGGTGCTCCGCTACATGATCCGCATGAGCTTTCAGGGGCTCAAGACTGTCGGCGCCGAATACACCGACGAGCAGTTCGGCGTCGTCCTCGCCCGCGGCAGCGACGACCTGCGGCGGGCGGTCAACGCGGCGCTCTGGACCATTCAGGACAGCGGCGAGTACGCGAAGCTCCACACCAAGTGGTTTGGCGAGACCAACACGACGCAGGGCGCCGCGGGCGCCTCGGCGCGCGCGTTCGATCCGGGTCTGATCGCGCGCACCTGGTCGTTCTTCCTGCGCGGCGTCGGCCTCACCGCGCTGATGGCGGTGTCGAGTTTGCTCTTCGGCCTGCCGCTCGGCCTCGCGCTGGCGCTGGCGCGCGTGCAGCCACGGCGCGTGCTCTCCGCGCCGGCAGCGACTTATGTCGAGGTGATGCGCGGCACGCCGCTGCTCGTCCAGATCCTCTTCGTCTATTTCGTTCTGCCGATCGCCGGGGCGAACCTTCGGCGTACGCAAGCGGCATCCTGGCGCTCACGTTGAACGCCGCCGCCTACATCTCCGAGGTGATCCGCGCGGGGATCCAGTCGATCGACGCGGGCCAGATGGAAGCGGCGCGCGCGCTGGGCATGAACTACTGGCAGGCGATGCGGCGCATCATCCTGCCGCAGACCTTCCGGCGCGTCGTCCCACCATTGACCAACGAGGGCATCGCGCTGCTGAAGGATTCGTCGCTCGTCTCGGTGATCGGACTCACCGAGCTCGCCCGCACCGGTCAGGAGCTGGCCAGCCGCTATGCCGCGCCGCTCACGATCTGGCCGCTGGTCGCGCTGCTTTACCTGGCGCTGACGTTCCCGCTGACGCGAGTCGCGGAGTATCTCGAACGGCGCTGGCGGCCGGTGACGCGAGCATGACAGGAGGGCGGGTAGGGCTGGTCGGGCGGTCGGGCTAGCTGGGCACCCCCACCTGCCCCACCTGCCCTACCTGCCCCACCTGCCCTACCCGCCCACGTCCTCCATCCTGATGTGTGTATCCGCCGCCAGGTCGCGACGGGCCTTGCGTCCGAGCAGCGACTCGTACTGCTCCGCGGGCACCGTACCCGTGCCCGGCCGCTTGACCCAGAGGTTCTGAGCCGTAAACGGATCGCCGGCGCGAATCGGGGCGATCGTCACGACGGTCGCGAACGCGAAGTCCATTGTCACCTGTTCTTCCGGCGCGGGCCCCTTCGTGCCGCCGCGCTCGAGGTGCAGGATGCGCGCTGCCTCGATCAGCTCGCGGCAGCGTTGCTCGTCCATCGAACACACGATGTCCGGTCCCACGCGCTGCATGTGATCGGTGAAGTGACGCTCGACGATTGAGCCGCCGAGCGCGATCGCACGCGATACAGGCCAGGTTGTCGGTGGTGTGATCCGACAGGCCGAAGATCTTGTCGGAAAGCTGGCCGACAGTTGCGTCATCGCGCCGAGCCGGACCAGGTGCGGCGGCGTCGGATAGAGATTCGTCGTGTGCAGCAACGCCACCGGCACGCGGGCGTCGTCGAAGATCGTCACCGCCTTGCGCACACTCTCGATGGTGTTCATGCCGGTGCTGAGGATCACCGGCTTCCCGAACGACGCGATGTGCCGCAGCAGCGGGTAGTTGTTGCACTCGCCCGAGCCAATTTTGTAGGCCGGCACCTTCATCTTCACCAGCCGGTCTGCCGCTGCACGAGAGAACGGCGTGCTGATGAAGATCATCCCCTTCGACTCGACGTAATCGCGGAGCCGCTGCTCGTCGTCTTCCGACAGGCTGCAGCGCGCCATGATCTCGTAGATCGAAATGTCCGCGTTGCCGGGAACCACATGACGTGCCGCCCCGCTCATTTCGTCGTCCACGACATGGGTCTGATGCTTGACGACTTCGACGCCGGCGCGCGCCGCCGCGTCCACCATGTCTTTGGCGATGGCGAGCTCGCCGTTGTGGTTGATGCCGATCTCGGCGACGACCAGCGGCACGTGGGCGGGACCGATCCGGCGGTGAGCAATCTGCATCTCGGGCTGCGTCACGCCGTGAATTGTACTTGGCGCTTCGACCCGTCGGGAGTCACGACGGAACTGCTACCATGCACGCGGATGATGGAGTGTGTAGCACGATGAGCCTGGTCCCCGGGACGCGGATTGGCTCCTACGAGATCCTCGGCTCGCTCGGCGCAGGGGGGATGGGCGAGGTGTATCGTGCCCGCGATTCGCGGCTGCAGCGCGACGTCGCCATCAAGGTGCTGCCCGACGCGGTCGCGCAGGACCCCGATCGCCGGGCCGCTTCGAGCGCGAAGCGCGCACCCTCGCGTCGCTGAACCATCCGCAGCATCGCGACCGTGCACGGCGTCGAAGATGCCGGCGACGCCTACGCGCTGGTCATGGAGCTCGTCGAGGGCCGACGCTCGCGACGCTGATCGCGCACGGCCCGCTGCCGATCCCGGAGGCCCTCGCCCTGGCCGCGCAGATCGCCGACGCGCTCGAAGCGGCGCACGAGCAGGGCATCGTCCATCGCGATCTCGAAGCCCGCCAACATCAAGGTGCGCCCCGACGGCACCGTCAAGGTGCTCGACTTCGGCCTCGCGAAGGCGCTCGCGCCGCCGTCGAGCGGCGAGCAGCGCCCTCGAGCTCGCCAACTCGCCGACGATCATGGCGCCGGCGACGACCGAGGCCGGCATCATCCTCGGGACCGCGGCCTATATGAGTCCCGAGCAGGCACGCGGCCGGCCGGTCGACAAGCGCGCCGACATCTGGGCGTTCGGCTGCGTGCTCTACGAAATGCTCACCGGCCGCCAGGCCTTCGCGGGCGAAACGACGACCGACATGCTCGCGTCGGTCGTGCAGCGCGAGCCGGACTGGTCGCTGCTGCCGGCGGCTTGCCGCCGGCGTTCGCGCGCTGCTCCGCCGCTGCCTGCAGAAGAATCGCGCGCGAGCGGCTCCGCGACATCGGCGACGCGCGACTCGAGCTGGCTGCCACGGCGACATCCGAACGCGGGATCTCGACTGCGTCCCCGCGCCCGCGCCGGCCGTCGCTGCCGTTCGGCCGCGATCGCGCGTCGCGGTCATCGCGTTGGCGTGCCTGGCCGCGGGCGCGCCTTGGCGCGGCCGCGGCGTGGCTATGGCGCCCGGCCGCGTCCCGGCCGAGACCGCACCGGCCACTCCCATTCGCAGCTTCGATCACGCTCCCGCCGTCGATGTCGTGTGGCGCTGGGACGGGGATCGTCGGTTGCGTTGTCGCCCGACGGCCGTCAGCTCGTCTTCGTCGGCAACGTCGACGGGACAATCCGGCTGTATCTCCGGCCGCTCGATCGCTTCGAGTCGATCCCGCTGGCCGGCACCGAAGGCGCAGCCGAATCCGTTCTTCTCGCCCGACGGCCGCTGGGTTGGCTTCTTCGCCGACGAGCAGGCTGAAGAAAGTCTCGCTCGACGGCGGCGCGCCGGTGGCCCTGGCCGACGTGCGCACACCTCGCGGCGAGGCCTGGCTGCCGGACGGTCGATCCTGCTCACGCCGGCGAATAACGTCGGCCTGTCGCGGTGTCGGCGCTCGGCGGCGCGCTGCAGCCGTTCACCGCCGCTCGCGAGCCGGTGAGATGAGCCATCGCTGGCCGCGCGCGATCCCCGGCGGTTCGGCGGTGCTGTTCACGCATCTGGAACGACACCGGCTGGGAGCCGGCGCGCATCGCCGTGCAGCGGACCGGCGAGCGCGAGCATCGCGTCCTGGTCGAAGGCGGCGGCTATCCGCGCGCCGTGCGTCGATCCGGCGACCGGCCGCAGCTACCTGCTCTACGCGCGAGCGGAAGGTCTGCTGGCCGCGCCGTTCGACGCCGAACGCTCTGGCCGTCACCGGGCCGCCGGTGCCCGATGGTCGACAGCGTCATCACGAATCTCTCCGGCGGCGCGCACTTCGACGTCGCCGCCGGCACGCTCGCGTATGTCCCGGGCACCATCGGCGAAGCGACGCGCGATCTGGTCTGGGTCACGCTCGATGGGCGGGCGACGCGCCCGCCGCGTCGCAGCGCATGGGTCAGTTTTCCCCTTGTCGCCCGATGGGACGCGCATCCTCCGGAACAACACGGTCGGGACTCGCGACGTCTGGATTGAGGACCTCGCCCGGGCACGAGCACGCGCGTCACGAACTCGTCCGAGAACTTCGGGGCGTCTGGTCGCCGGACGCCAGATGGATCGTATTCGCGCGCGGCGCGCCGATCCGCAGCCTCTATCGCCGCCGCCTCACGGCCGGCGCGCTCGACGAACCGCCTGACGACGTCGCCGAACTGGCAGGAGCCGACGGCGATTTCACCCGAGACGGCGCCAGCGGCTCGTCTCTACGTCGAAGCTGGATCCCAAGTCGAGCGCCGACATCTGGGTGCTCGATCTGCCGCCCGCCGGCGCGCCACCGATCGGGCCCGGCGACCCCCGCGCCACGGCCGTTCGTGAAGAGCAACTTCACCGAAACTCAGCCCACGCTGTCACCCGACGGCGGTGGCTCGCCTACCAGTCCAACGAGTCGGGCCGCTTCGAAGTGTATGCGCGTCCGTTTCCCGATGGCGGCCCGGCCAGCAGATCTCGACCGAAGGCGCACGTGTATCCGGTGTGGGCGGCTGATGGCACGCTGTTCTACCGCGCGTTGAGCGGGAGGATGATGGCGGTCCGGAGCCGGTCGCCCGCGGCGTTCCGTCCGGACACGCCTCGCCCGCTCTTCGACGCCGGGCCCTACGAAAGCTCCTACGGTGCGGCACCCGACGGGAAGCGCCTGTTGATGATGAAGCGCGATCGACCTGGAACAACGGCCGACCGTCATCTCGCTGGTGCAGAACTTCGTCGCCGAGTTACGGCAACGCGTCAAGTAAGCGGATCAGCGCTGGGCGCTGGTCTTCCCCGCGCTTTCGCCTCGGCCTCGACCTCTTTCTCCCAACTCTGATACCTCTGGCGGAGATCGGCGACGGGATCGGGCGGCGACATCGCGAGGTCCTGACGCTCGCCGGGATCGGGCTCAAATCGAAGAGAAAGACGGCGCCAGCATCGAATACCAGCTTCCACCGGCCGTGACGAACGGCACGCTGCTGGCGCGCGGGCGCCAGCGCGCGCCAGAAGAGGGTGCGCTCCCGCGGCGTCGCGCGCTCCTGGACGAGCGGCACGAGGTCGATACCATCGAGCCTCGCTCCGTCCGGGACGCGAGCGTTCGTCGCCGTCAGGATCGTGGCGGTCAGATCCATAGTGATGCCGACCTGCCCAGACGTCCTGCCGGCTCGGCAGGTGGCCGGGCCAGCGGAGCAGGCCGGCACGCGGATGCCGCCCTCCCACAGCGTGCCCTTGCGATGGATCAGCGGCGCGTTGCGCGAGAGCCGCTCGCCGCCGTTGTCGTTGGTGAAAACGACCAGCGTGTTGCGCGCGAGTCCCCTGTCGGTCGAGCGCCGCGAGGATCTTGCCGACGCCCTCGTCGACGCGCTCGAGCATCGCGCGCGTAGTCCTCGCGGTCGGCGCATGTATCGTCCGGGCATCTGGAACGAGTCAGCCGCCCGTTCGGAACGCGTCGGGCTGGTGGTGCGGCGACTGGAACGGCCAATGGACGGCGTTGTAGGCGACCTCGAGAAAGAACGGCTCGTCTGGCGTTGCGATCGATGAACTCGACGGCCCGCCGCGTCAGGATGTCGGTCATGTAGCCCGGCCTCGTCGACCGGCCCGTAGTATTCTCGAAGAGGTCGGCCTCGCCGTCGCCGCGGTCTGCGTGAAGTAGTCGATCGCGCCGCTGAGGAACCCAAAGAAATCGTCGAACCCGTGCGCGTTCGGGCCGAACTCGGGCCGAAAGCCGAGGTGCCATTTGCCGAACATCGCCGTCGCTAGCCGTTGTCTTTCAGCAGGCGCGGCAGCGTGCGGTCCGGTCACCGGCAGGCCGCGTTCCTGACGTCTGCCGGGCCAACGTCAGCGACTTTTCCAGCCCGACCCGGTGCTGGTAGCGGCCCGTCATCAGCGCCGCCCGCGTCGGCGTGCAGACGGCGCCGTTGGAGTAGAAGTCGGTCAACCGCACGCCCTCGCTTCGCCAGCCGATCGATGTTCGGCGTGCGAATGTCCGGGGCGCCGTAGCTGCTCGAAGTCGCCGTAGCCGATGTCGTCGGTGAGGATGAGGACGACGTTCGGCCGGCTCGTGGTGGCGGCAGGGGTTCTGGGCGGACGACGTTGGCGACGCCAACGCGATCAGCGCGAACAGAACGACGGCGCGGTACATCCGACACCTCCGAGCGTGCGTATAAGGTCGCTGTCAGAAGCGCGCCCATCATAGGGCGGCGACGGCTTCCATCAGGAGACGCCGCTGTCGCGACGCATCAACATTCACGCAAGGCCATCCGCCACGTACAGACTGCTCAGCGCGCGGTGCCACGAGTAGGCCTGCGACTGGCCGTCGGGCGTGACGTGGAACGCGACGAGTACCATGATGCCCGCGGGATCGCGCGGCAGGATGTTCTTCCACGACTCCTGACGGCCGCTCCTGGTGTCCACCCTGTAGATTTCTCCGCGCGGCGCACTAGGGTCGCCAGGCCGCGTAACGAGCAGGCCGTCGTTGATCCAGCCGATCGGAATCTCGCTGCCCGTCAGCTCCCGGCAGCTTCGCGGCGCCGTCCCCTCAACGGCGTAGAGACGAATCATGGGCTCGGGCCCCCTTGCACGCAATCGTCGAGCCGTCGGGAGAGACGACCCACACCGTCAGACGCCCTCCGGCGTGAGTGGGACCGGCTGACCCTGTCCGAGATCCAGGCGATACAACCTCATGCGACGACCCGGCTCGTTCGCCGCGACGACGATCCGCTTGCCGTCCGGAAGCCAGCGGGCGCGAGTGTAGACGAGTCCATGGTCTGGCAGTCGGCGGCGATCACCGGCGCCCGTTGGCACGCAGCTCGAGATACGGAGAAGGCAGGCTCGCGCTGACCCGGAAATTGCCCACCGCGCCGTCCGGAGAGAGCGCAGCTCCCCGACCCGTCGCCCAAGCGAACCGCCGGCGAGCCGTCGATGCCGCGAAGATACGCGCCACTCTGTCGGGCCGCCGCCCTGGCCCGACTCCGTGAAGAGCACCAAGCTGTCCGTCGCGCGACAAATCTTCGGCCCACGACGAATCGAGCCATGACAGATTGCGCTCGCTGACGTCTTCAGGCGCCTGCCGATCATCGTCGCGCGATCGTCAGTGTGCGCAATCACGAGGCGCCCGTCGGGCAGGACGTCCCACAGCGTCGCATTGCCCGGCATTCGCGTGATCGTCCGCTCCGCGCCGCCAGGCGTGACCGCGCGCACCGGCGGAACAGCGGCCGTTCGTCCGCAGCGGTGTACCAGATCTCGTCACCCCTCCAGGCCAGACCGTGGACGTTGACGTATTCGTCCGAGAGCGGTGTCACCCTGCCGGTCCGATCGGTGATGGAACACTCGTCCGAACAGCGAGCCCGGGCGAGCGGTAGCTGGACGAACGCCACGCGCCGACCGTCGGGCGACACCCGTGCGAAGCCCAGAGCCGGTGTTCTCGCCGGCGGCCGGCTGGACCAGCGCCGTTCCGATGGGATACTCGAGTCGGTCGCGGCCGTCCACGCGGCGGACGATCGCGAGGTCCGCGCCGTCGGGCGACCAGTCGGCAAACTTCACGTTCTCGACCAGCTCGCGCGGCGTGCCGCCGGTGATCGGTGCGCGCGCCAGCGTGCCGTATGTGACCACCCCGTCGAGATGCGCGCCGATCGAGAGCGCCAGCTCGCCCGATCGCGAAATCGCCAGCACGTTCGCATCAGGGAATCGAGCGGGTGCGACTCGGGGCTGTCGACGCGCCCGGTATAGACGCGGCAGGGGCCACCGTCCCAGAGCGCGCCGTGCAGGATCGTCTGGCCGTCCGGCGCCACGCGCGCCGACCGAATGAGCCCGCGCCGGAACGTCAGCCGGCGGAACGACGGCGAGACAGCCGGCCCGCCTCGCCACCGAGCCAGAAGCCGCCCGCGAGCCCCGACGCGAGCAACGCCAGCGACGATGCGCCATAGATGAGCGCCTTGCGGCGCGGCACACCGGGCCGCAGGAGTCACCCCCGGCGCCAAGCGGGACTCGCTCGTGGTGGAAAGCAACTCGAGCGAGAGGCCGAGGTCATGCGCCGAGTGAAACCGATTGTCGCGCCGCTTCTCGAGGCACCGGCTGACGACGCGCGCGACGGCTGGCGTCACGCCCACCGACAGATCGGGAAGCATCGTCTTTGAGGATCGCGGTCAACGTTTCGGGGATCGTGTCGCGCTGAAAGGGCCGGGTGCCCGACAGCATCTCGTGCATGACGACGCCAAGCGCGAAGATGTCGGCGCGATGATCAATCGGCTCGGCCCGCACCTGTTCTGGCGCCATGTAGCCGGCGGTGCCGACGACAACGCCGACCCTGGTCGCGCTGGCGATCGTTGTCTGCGCCTCGGTTTCGTGGGCGTGGACCAGTTTCGCGACGCCGAAGTCCAGGATCTTCACGCGGCCGTCGAGCGTGAGGAACAGGTTCTCGGGCTTCAGATCACGATGGATGATGCCGCCGGCGTGCGCCGCCGCGAGTCCGCGCGCCACCTGTACGGTGCAATCGAGGGCCTGGCGCGGCGCCAGCGCGCCGTGACGCAAGCGGGCGCGCAGGGTTTCGCCCTCGAGGAGTTCGGACACGATGTACGAGACATCGCCCTCGCGCCCGACGTCGTAGACGACCAACAGATTGGGATGATCGAGGGCACCAGCCGCCCTTGCCTCGGTCTCGAACCGCCGGACGCAGTCGGGGTCAGTGGCGCCGGCGCCAGCCAGCGTCTTGATCGCCACGTTGCGGCCCAGCCGCGGGTCGCGAGCGCGATAGACCTGGCCCATGCCGCCAGCGCCGATCAGACCATCGATCTCGTAGGGACCCAGTCGCGTGCCGGCGGCGAGCGAGTCGCTCATGCGGTCTCATTGTAGAGCCCAGCGCGGCGCGGGCAGGGCTGATGCGATCACTGCTGGCGGAGATACCTGCCCTGCAGCGTGAAGGCTTCTTGCGAATCTTCCTGCGTGAAAGCGCTCGAGGCCTTCTTCTGCAGCGCCATGAACGCCTCAATCTCGGCGGGCGTCCGTCGCAAGTGCTCGAAATGTTCCGGGCGGATGAACGCGGCGATCTCGGTCAGGATCTCGTGCTGTTCGGCCGTCAAGCTGTCGGCGCGCAGTCGGCGCCACCGCTCCAGCTGCTCGCGCAAAAGCTCGGCCCGATTTACCGGCGCGATTTGCTCGAATCGCCGCATGCGCTCGCTGGCATCTAGCTGCATGAACGCGTCATAGTTGACGCTGCTCGATTGCGCGGCGGTGGTCGCGGCGCTCAGCGAACCGAGCGCGATGATTCCAAGGATCAGCCATCGTCGCATGGTCAACCTCACCAGGAGAATAGTCGAACGCTGTTCGATCGAGCAACGGCGAGACTGAGGCGGGTGCGTTAGCTCGCCTGCCGTTCCGACTCGGAAAGCCCAAGAAACACGAAGAGGGCGCGGTTGAGGGCTCGCATTTCTTGCGAGCTCAGCGAACCCACGAGCGTCCCAACCCGCTTTCTGGGGACGGCGGTCACTTTGTCGACCATCAGCCGGCACGGCGCCCGTAGGCCACTCAGAGCGCTCGGCCGAACTGGGAGCCTGAAGATGCGGGCGGACGTCTGATCCGTCGTCAAGGGACACACGACGATCGAGTCATTGGCGTCGAATCGATTGTCCTGAACGATGACCGCGGGTCGCGGCTTGCCCGCATAGGCGGCACCACCTGCGACCGTCCAGATCTCGCCACGCTTCATTCCGCATCCCAGGCCGAGATCGCGTCGACGAACTCCTGGTCTTGCCTGGCATGGCGGCTCTTCGCCACGGCCAGCGACTGCCGGTGGGCGGCAGAAGTGAAGGACTTTGACCGTACGTCGGGAACCCAGATCTGAACGGGACGAAGACCCGCCTTGCGCAACCGGGCGCGGTGTGCGCGCACCTTGTCGCGCGACCCGGATTCAGCAGTACTGGCCATGCAAGCTGCTCGGTTACATGTAACGTAGCATGACAGCCGACGCCGAGGCAACGACGGCAGCCGGCGATCGCCGATCAGTACCGCTACCCGCTCAACACACATGTGCTCGAGGTTGCCCTCAAATCCGGCCCGGAGTAACGATCCGTGTGTGGCCGTGCTTCAAGTCATCGCCGCGCTCGTCGTAGTCGGTGTCCTGTATCAAAGACTCGCCGCGAGGCGTCACCGTCGACGATTCCCGCCGCCGGGCCTCCTGATTGACGTGGGCGGTCATCGTCTACATGCCATCTGCCGCGGGCGCGGCACTCCTCTCGTGCTGCTGGAATCCGGCATCGCCGCGTCGTCGCTCAGTTGGGCCGTCGTGCAGCCCGAAATCGCGAAGTTCACGCGGGTGTGCGCGTACGACCGGGCCGGGCTGGCCTGGAGCGAGCCGGCTTCGTGTCCTCGAACCTTCGAGCAAATTGTCGACGAGCTTGCAAAGGTCCTCGCACAGGTCGCAGCCGGAGAGCGATATGTGCTGGTGGGCCATTCCTTTGGCGGCTTCGTGGTTCGCGCTTACGCGGCGCGAAATCCCGGCAGCGTCGTTGGTTTGGTGATGGTCGACCCGCCCACCGAATGGCTGATGATGACACCCGAACGCGCCCGCCTGTTGCGAGGCGGAAGGCAGTTGTCCCGCATAGGCGCCATGCTCGCGCACGCTGGTGTCGTCCGCGCGAGTCTGGCGCTGTTGAGCGGCGGTGCGCCGGGAGCGCCGAGGCGATTCGTCAGAGTGTTTGGCTCGATGGCTGCACGCACACTCGAGCGTCTCGTTGGCGAAGTGCGAAAACTTCCGTCCGACGTGCAGTCCATGGTCCAGGAGCTGTGGTGCCAGCCAAAGTGCTTTCAGGCGATGGCGGAGTACCTGCAATACTCGAGCGCGACGGGATGTCAGTCGGCGCCCTGATCCCACCACGAAACATTCCGCTGGTTGTCATCTCCAGCGGAAACCAGCCGTCGGAGCAGATCGCTGCACACCGGCTCCTCGCGGAGCGGTCAGCTGACAGCCGCCATGTGGTGGCCTCGCGGAGCGCGCATTGGGTGCAGTTCGACGAGCCGGAACTGATCGTGGCCCTGGTCAGAGAACTCGTCGACAAAGTGAACACTCGTCGCGACGACAGTGCGCTCCCTGCCTGACAGTCACGCGGGCGCCCCGAGCAGGCGGCGGCGCCGGCGCGGAGGCGTCGTGTTGCGGACCGGTCACGAACATCCAGCGGAGCACGCGCACGCTGACGGCTCCGCCGGCGGTGGCCGGCATGATCTCGTCGAGCGTCTTGATGGGCTGCGTGCGAATGCGGTCGAGCAGCGCCACGCGGTGACGCACGACACGGTGCAGAGCGGCGCGCAGCTCTTCTCGCTCGTGCTCTCGCGCCGCACATCCTCGGTGGTGTACTCGGCCAGCGGGATCCCTGGATGCCCGCGCTGCTGTGAGCACCAATGCACGAGGCCGTCCTCGCAGATGTAGAGATAGCGGCCGCCGGCCCCGCACTGCCAGTCGTTCGGGCGCCCGAACGCGAGGTTCCGCTGGAAATCGTTCTGCTTCTGGACCGTGTAGAACGGCGCCGTCAGCGAGGTGATCTCGCTGTGGACGCGCCGCTGCTCGGGCGTCAGCGGCATCAGGCGGCCGTGGCCGTCGTGGATCAGGCCGACCGTCGCCGTGAGACCCAGTTCGATCGCCCGCTTCGCGATCGTCAGTGCGTCCTCAGGGTTGCTCAAGTCGCCACCGAGCACCGAGTTGATGTTGACGCTGAACGCGGCGTGCTTCGCCAGCATCTGCAGCTTCGCGTCGAGCACCTTCAGGCTCTTCTTCGACGTGTCGTCAGGCGTCACGTTGTCGATGCTGATTTGCAGATGATCCAGCCCGGCGTCGTTGAAGTCCTCGATGCGCTTCTCGTTGAGGAGGTAGCCGTTCGTGATCAGTCCAGCCAGCGCGCCGGTCCCGCGGATATGGCGGATGAGCTCGTCGAGGTCAGGGTGCAGCAGCGGCTCGCCGCCGCTCAGCTCGATGTTCGCCGTGCGCAGCCGAGCCAGGTGGTCGAGGCGTTCGCGCATGGTCGCCAGTGGCCACCGGCGGAGAGTGCTTGTGTATTCGTTGCAGTAGGTGCACGCCAGGTTGCAGCGGCGGATCGGCACGATCTGCGCGAGGATCGGATGACTCGCGGACTGGAAACCGCGCGCCACCATTCTGGCCTCTCTCCACTTGCGGTCGAACGGTTCGGAGCATGCGCTGTGGCCGCGCCATACCCGGATCATAATGCCGAATGCCGCCCGTTGATGTTGCGCGCTGGACCACGACGCTGACGGCGTCGTATCTGGCGATCACGGCCGCGCTGGTTGCGATCCTCGGGCAGACCGTTCCAGGCCGCGTCTGGCTGGTCGCGGTGCACCTCATGCTCGCCGCGTCGTTGCTGATCCTGAACCGCGCGAGTCCGCCGGCGGGGATCCTTCGCGTGATTCGCGACTGGCATCCATTGATGCTGTTTCCCCTCCTCTACAAGGAAGTGGAGATGCTGGCAGCGGTCATTGGCGACTGGCGGTTGACCGTGGTGATTCCGGCCTGGGAGTCGGCGCTGTTCGGCGGGCAACCGAGCCTCTACCTGAGCGAACGGCTGGCGTTTGTTCCGCTGTCCGAGTACCTGCATTTCTGCTACCTGTCCTACGTGGTTGTCATTCCATCGGTGGCCGCGTCCTGGTAAGTCAGCGAACGGCGGGCGGCTTTCGCCGAGCTGCTGCTGATGCTCTCGATCGTGCTGCTGGGGAGCTACCTGTTCTTCATCCTGCTGCCGGTGGACAGCCCCTACTACCTGTCGCAGCGCCTGGGTCCGCCGCTCTCCGGCCACTTCTTCTTCGATCTCGTTCATCAGATGTCGGCGCACGGCGGCGCCCGCGGCGGCGCGTTTCCCAGCGCGCACGTGTCGGGTGCGGTCGTCGTCAGCCTGGTCGCCTGGCGGTACCAGCGTCGGCTCGCGTACCTGCTCGTCCCACTCACCGGAAGCGTGATGCTCGCCACGGTGTACGGCCGCTTCCACTACGTCCTCGACTCGCTCGCCGGCGCGGCCCTGGCGATCGCCGTCGTCATGGCGTATCGATTTCTCTCCGGCGCCGGGCCCGGTGAGAGGTACGGATTTAGGATACTCAGATGGAAGTCCGACGTCTTGGATCCGATGACGCCCAGTCGGGGGTAGACGCCATCCGGCTGCTCAAGGCACTGGACGGCGATCCGATTCCTTCCGCACAGTATCTCCGTCGATTCTTGTCTCGCCCTGAGAATGTCTTGATTGTTGCGTTCGATGACGGCGTGCCTGTCGGCTTCCTTCTTGCCTATCTGCTGGATCGCGTCGACCGCGATCAGCAGATGATGTTCTTCTATGAAATCGGCGTCGCTGATCGCATCGACGCCGAGGCGTCGGCAAGCGACTGATCGGAGAAGTCAAATCCATCTGCCGAGAGGCCGATGTGATGAAGATGTGGGTGCCAACCGGCCGCTCGAACGTGGCGGCGACTCGCCTCTATGCGAGCACCGGCGCCGTTCCGCTCCCGAGCGGGGACGAAGTGACGTACGCCTACCCTCGTGAGAGCTTCGTCGACTCGAGCCGGTAGCCTATCAATCCTCCCGCGTGTGCTTCTTCCTCTCCGCTCAGTCTCGCCGCGGGGCTTCGGATATCTTCTGCATCGCGGGCGGCGCCGTGCGCGGCGCGGCTGGCGGGCGCGCGGCCCGGCGGGTGGGGTTGCGGCTCGCGAGCGCGCGCGCAGCCGCGCGGCACGTCTCGCCCCAGACGCTGTCACAGATAGATGTCCTTGTTCAGCAGAAAGCGCGGCGTGGACCCGAGGTGGTCGTGGGCGGAGCGTGCAGCAGCAGCGGATGCATGAGGATGACGTCGCCGGCCGTCGCAGTATTTTCCAGCACCTGCAGCGGGATGCCGTCGATCGTCTCAACGCGCTCGTGGAAGCGCCCGATGCGGGCACCGACCTCGCCGACGGTGCAGAGGTCCCGCAAGTACAGGATGGCGATGGACCGATGCCCGGAGCTCGGCGCCTCGGGCCCCCGCCCTCGGTGGGCGATCGAGGAACCACCGATGGACCAGCCGATCGCGCTCATCGATGATCATCATGCCGCCGGATCGCGGCGCCACATCGCCGAACATCGCGTGGATCTTCACGCCCTTCGGGGGAGCAAGCGGGCCGGTGTAGTCGGCATCAAGATGCCACCATCGGCGGGTAAGTCCCATGGTCGCCGGGCTGGGAACAGGATGAAGAAGGCGCCCCAGTCCGACGGCGGTCGCCACCTCTGACCGCCGACGACCTCGTCGATCGCCGTCAGCGTGCGTTCGCTTCCCACCGCACGAAACGCCGGGTCGGACTTCAAGTGCTGCAGATGGTTGGGCCGCTCCTGGTGCCATGTGGTCGGGTCCTCGCGCAGAATGCCAACCGACTCGAGCGCGCGCCAGACGACATCACGCATCGCCGCCGCCGCGGCGGGGCTGAACGCGCCGGGGATTCGCACCCAGCCGTGGGTCTGGAAGTGATCCATCATCCGAAAGCCAACGGCAACCACTCTTCCGACAAGAAGTGGATCGTCGCTACCGGTTCGACGCCGTCAGCGCCCAGTCGAGCACGGGATCGCGACCCATGGCGAAGTCCTGCGGTCCGGCTGTCACGAAGACATCCGGCGAGATGCCGATGTCCTCGATCGGCTGATTGTCGGCGGTGTATTCAATCCATCGCGACACGGTGTAGGACCATCCATTCGCCAGCGGAAACGTACCCGGGTTGCCGGTGGCCCCCGCCGTGCGATCGCCGGCAAGCGTGACGTTCGGCAGTTGTCCCATCGCGGCGATGAAGCTCTCGTTGCTGCTGGCGCAGCGGCGGCCCGTCAACACCAGCACCTGCCCGGTGTACTGCCACGAACCGCGCGGGTTGAGCGTGCGCGTCGTCGCCGGCCCGAAGTCACTGTGCGACGGGCCGTTGCGGAATCGCACGGAGCCGAACACGACGGAGGTGCGGGCGAAGCGCCCGGCGACTTCGAAGGCGAGTGCATCGTTGCCGCCCGGGTTCATCCGCACGTCGAGAATGATCGCCGGCGCGCTGCGAAACCGCTCGAGCGCGACATCGAAGTCGGCCGAACGAATGCTGCTGGCTCCCCAGCTGCCAATGCTGATGTACGGCACACCGTCCAGCACGCCGTAACCCCAATCATTCTGGCCCTGCGTCCAGCCGGCGCGGGCAATGTACTGCTGCCAGACCGATCGGTCCCAGTTCACGAACGACTGGGGATCGTAGGTCGGCATCGATCGTCCCCCGGCGTCGCGAATCACCACATGCAAGTCGTGAAGATGCCCGAGCATCTCGCGGATGACGTCGATGAAGCCCGTCTGGGTCGCCGCCGCGACCGCCCGAGGCCGATACGCCGAGCGGAGCGCACTCCAATCGATCTGTTTGTGAATGAAGTACGAATACTCGCGATCGAATGTGTTCCACAGCGAGTCGAACTGCGCCGCGAAATCCGACGCTGGCGGTGAAGGGGCTGTCGGCGAGCTCGATCCGCAGGCATTCGGTGCGAGCGCCGACAGCCACAGCAGCACGAGCAGCAATAGTCTTGGACGGGTCATGGCAACGCCCCCGCGTCTCAACTCGCGTGTGACGGCGTGGCAGCGGCCGGGCCGCGTGTCAGACGACCCGGGCCGGCTGCCTCGTCCCCTCTCCTATCGTGTACCCCATCCAAACACCACGCCGGCGATGGCGCGGACCTGCGAATTGTCCTCGTCGAACTCGTCGGCATCCGTAAACACGACCCGCCGATAATCGACAGCACCTCTGACGCTCACGTTGTGCGTCAGCAGGACTGTGACGCCGCCGCCAGGCTGGAACGCGAACTTCGTGTCCGTGTCAGCGGCGTCGAGCGTGCCGGCCGCCTCCGCGGCCTCCCACCGCAAATGAGCCGCGCCCACGATGATCTGTGCATACGGCACGACCCGTCCACGCTTGAAGAAGAAGCGTGGGCCGCCCATGAACGTGTACAGACTGGCCTTCACAGGGATTGGCGCGAGGTCGGTCAGCGTTTCGTGGGCGCCGGTAATCTCTCCAGCGAGACCGAACCAGCGATTCAGGTTCGCTGCTGCGGAAGAATACCAACCCGTTGGGAAATTTTCCTCGGAGGTCGTATCCCGCATGTACGCGTAACCGCCAGACACCTCGGCGAGCGGAAGCGGCGGACTGGCCCCTTCTTGCCCCCAGGCGTTTGGAGCGGCAGCGAAAACGACCATACAGACGGCGACGATGGCGAGGTTTCGGCGTAGCATGACTCCCCCTTTCTTGGCTGTCTCATGGCAGTACGCGCGTCGAGAGCAACCAGAGGGCCATGCTTCGGACGTCTGTCACATTCTTCGTCACTCAGCCGCGCATGACTCACCCTTTCCTGGCTGTCTCATGATAGGACGTGCGTCGCGTGCGACCAGATGGCCATGCTTCGGACGTCTGTCACAGTCTTCGTCACTGGCTGTCAGCCAGACCTCCCGGCTGTCAGCCAGGCGTCCCGAGGCTCACCTACTCCGATCTGAGCGCTTGTAAGGCGTCGACACGAGAGGCGCGCCTGGCCGGCAGCAGCGACGCCCCGATGGCGGCGCCGATGAGCATCGCGGCCGCGGCAATCATTGGGATCGCGCCCGGCAGTTGCACGGTCTCGAAGAGTCCCTCCGCCACGCGGGCCAGCGCGTAGCCGCCGGCCGCGCCGGCGGCGACGCCGATCGCGGCAATCCGCACGGCGTCCCGAAGCACGCCGGCTCTCAGATCCCGCGGCGATGAACCGATCGCCAGTCGTATTCCGAACTCGCGGGTGCGCGCGCTCACTGAAAACGCCAGAACGCCGGCGACGCCGACCACTGCGATGAGGAGCGCCATTCCACCCAACGCCGAAAACACGAACGTGTTCAACCGCTCAGGCGTCAGCACATCGGCGCGCACGTCTTCGAGCGTCGCCGGTCGCTCGACTCCCTGCTCGGCGGAGATCTGGCGGATGGTACGCGTGACGGACGGAACGAGCGCGTAGGGGTCTCCTGCGGCACGGACGAACAGCCGGCTGGGCAGGCCCATCTGCCGAAGTGGGTAGTACACCGTCAGCGACGGTTCCTGCACGACGTTCTCGTCATCCACGTCCGCGACGATGCCGACGATGCGGTGGGGCCGCGGCTTTCCTGACGTGCTCCGCCACAGACGTCGGTTGAGCGCGTCGCCATCAGGGAACAGTCGCTGCGCGACGCTTTGGCTGACAATCGCGACGAGCTCGCTGTCGTTACGGTCTTCATCGGTAAAGTCTCGACCCGCGAGGATCGGGACGCCGAGCACGGCAAAGAATCGAGGCGAGACGGGCCGGAACCGACACGTCGGGTTTTCTTCGCCATTCGCGGGCTCGTACCCTTCGAACGCAAACTGGAACTTCAGGCCCGCGCTAGGGTCGCGCCAGGGCACGACCATTCCGGCCGCAACCCCGTGCACACCAGGCAACTCGCCGATCCGCCGGGTGGCTTCCTCGACGAAGGTGAGCGTTTCGTCGCCGCCGACGCCGGTCGCCGAGGGTGGAACGTCAATCGCCAAGACCTGTCGCATGTCATAGCCGGTATGCGCGGTTTGCAATGCTGTGAGCGTGGCGACGAGCATGCCGGCGCCCGCCAGCAGCACGAACGAACACGCAATCTGGGTCGTCGCAAACATTCGCAGACGGCGATTCGTGCCTGGCGTGATCCGCACGCCGCCGCCAGCCAGCCCCAGCCCCCCAGATGACGGGAGCCGTGGCACGAATGCCAGCAGCACCGCCGCCGAAATCGCCAGCCCCGCACCGAGCCAGAGCACGCTGTCGTCCACCGTGGCTTCGAGCGCGCGCACGGAAAACCGCGCGGCATAGCGCGCCATTACCGTCACGAGTGAGTCCGCCAGCATCAGGCCGAGCGCGGCGCCGGCCGCACAGAGCAGCAGGCTTTCCGCGAGCAGGGTGCGTCGGAGCGCGCCGCGGCTCGCCCCAAGCGCGGCACGCACGGCGAGTTCTGTTTCACGGCGAACCGACCGGGCCAGAATCAGGTTGGCCACATTCGAGCACGCGATGACGAACACGATCGCCGTCGCGGCCAGGAGCAGGAGGAGGATCGTCCGTGCCGGCGACGCGAGCTGTTCGGGGAGCGTGCTGACCTGCAGTTGAACGTGTGCGCTCGCGGCGTAAGCGTCGGGATGCTCGCGCATGATTGACGCGTGGACGCCACTGAGCTCGGCGCGTGCCGCTTCCAGCGTGGCGCCTGGCGCCAACCGCCCGAATAGCTCCGTCATCCGGTGCCTGCGGTCGGTCACCATCGTCGCCCCGAGATGGTGCGGGCTCGTCACGACGTTCGCGATGAGTTGCGTCTCCTCGGGATACGGCACGGATGGTTCGAGGACGCCGACGACAGTTGCACTGCCGGGACCGAGACGGATCGCCTGACCAAGCACGGTGGCGTCGCTCTGGAGGGCCGTCGTCCAGAACCGATGCGTGAGCACCACCGCGCCCGCCGCCCCGGGGCCATCGTCGGCGGCGTTCAACAACCGGCCAAGCACCGGGCGCAGGCCCATGACGTCGAAAAATGAGCCGTTGACGACACCGGCCTTCACGACGCGAGGCTCCATGCCGAAGCCGATCAATGTGAAGTCGACGGTGGAAAAATCGCCGAACGCGGCGACGCTCGTGACACGCGAGGTGAGGTCGGTCAGTTCCGGGACCGAGAACGTGAGGTTCGCGGTCCCGATGCCCGGCGCGGTCTGGCGGATATAGATCAGCCGATCCGCGTCCCGATTGACGAGCGGACGGAGGAGCACGCTCCGAACCACACCGAAAATTGCCGCGTTGGCACCGATGCCCAGCGCCAGGGTGACGATGACGGTCAGCGCCAGCCCCTTTGCGCGAGTGATCGAGCGGAACGCAACCTTCAAGTCGGCAACGAAGCTCATCGCGCTCCTCTTTCGAAGTCACGCAGAGCAGCTTGTATGCCATCGGGCTGCGGGCGCCTTAAGGGCGACGGCACAATGAGTTACGCGTGCAGCTCGCCGGTCGCGGCCTGTCCGATTACGGACGCCGGTGTTCGGACGCGTCTATTGCTGCTGAGCCGTCGTCGTCGGCGCCGGCGGGCGTTCTTCACGTATTTGTCGAACCACTCGAGCCAGCGCGCCCAGAGGTCGAGGAAGTTCTCGCGCGCGCGCGGCGCATGCGATTCGAACGGGTAGATGTAGAGCGCCGCGGTCTTGCCGAGACCGGTCAGCGCCTGCATCATCCGCTCCGACTGGATGATGAACGTGCCCGAGTTGTTGTCCTTTTCGCCGTGATACATCAGCAGCGGCGCCTTGATCTGATCGACGTAGAAGAACGACGACATCTCCATGTAGGTGGTGGGCGCGTCCCAGAAGCTGCGGCGCTCGCCCTGGAACGTCATCGGCGTCAGCGTGCGGTTGTAGGCGCCGTCGCCGGCGATGCCGGCCTTGAAGAACGGCGTGTGCGCGAGCAGGTTGCCGGTGGTGAACGCGCCGTAGCTGTGGCCGCCGTGACCAAGACGATTGACGTCGATGTAGCCCATCTCATCGAGCTTGCGGATCGCCGAGTAGATCGTGTCGACGAGATGCGGACGGAAGTTGTCGTTGAACTTCCCGTCCTTCCCGAGAATCGGGATGTCCACGTAGACGAGCGCGTAGCCCTGCGTCAGCCAGATATCGGACCAGCGCAGGAAGCTGAGCGGCGAGTAGGCGTTGACGTTGCGCGCGCGGATCGCGCCGCGCCAGTACGCCGTGCTCGTCCTCGAACTCGCGCGGATAGTCCCAGAACACCGCCGGCACGCGCGTGCCCGCCTGATAGTTCGTCGGCAGCGAGATGCGGCCGCGCACCTTCACGCCGTCCTGGCGCGTGAACTCGAAGTCGACGCGCTTGGCGGCGGTGATCTCCGGATAGGGATCCTTGTTCTTCGTCAGGTTCTCCAACTGCTTCGTGCTCGCGGTCCACAGATAGCTGTCCGGCACCGTGCGTCTTGCTCTCGCGCGACACGATGAGCCGCGACATGTCGGCGTCGAGCGCGCACGAGCGGGTTGTCATACGTGTCGGCCGCGCCTTCGAACAGCCGCGTCGTGGCGCCGGTGCGTATCGACCACCTTGTCGACGAACGGCTGTGGCGCGAACGACGGCTTGTAGCCGTCGCCCTGCAGGAAGACGCGACGTGCCGTCGGCCGACACGATCAGCGAGACGACGCCGTTGCCGGTCGCCGTGATCATCGGATCGCCGGGCAGCTTCAGCGGATCCGCGGTATCGATGTTCGCCTTGAGGACGAACGGCGCGGGCGGCGACGCCGTGAGATCGAAGGCGGTCAGATCGTCGCGGTTGCCGCCGGCGCCGTTCTGGCCGCGCTTGCCCAGCGTCATCGACGGCGTAGCGGCCGTCCCTCGAATAGCGGACGTTGCTGATGCGATGCTCCGACGACAGCACGGTCTGCGCGCTCGACGATCGCGAACGGCGGCGCCGAGCAGCATCACGCGATCCTTGCGCGGCGCGATCGCCGTCGCCATTGCCGCTGCCGGCTTCGCGCCACAGCATCGACAGGCCCTTGCCGTCCGGGCGCCAGACGACGTCGCGCGGCGCGTTCTCGGCGGCCGGATCGTCGCCGCGCGTCTGCGCTTCCTGCAGCGGCCGGCGGCGAATCTCGGCGAGCACCTTGCCGTCGAGATCGATCACTTCGAGCCGGCGGCCGAACGCACGAGAACGCCGACGAGATACGACAACGGCTCGTCGATGCTCTCGCGCAGGATCGACTTGCCGTCAGGGCTGACCCAGTAGTCGAGATACATCATCGGCGCGGCCGATCGGGCGCGGCGCGCGGCCCGGCGCAGAGGATCGCGAGCTGCGCCGTCGTGTAGTACTTGAACAGCCGCTCGTCGTTCGGCGTGCGCAGCAGGAACGGCTGCGTGGTCGTCGGCGTTTCCTTGTCGCGGCTGCGGCGGATGATCGGCGCCGCCGGCACGGCAGGCTCCTGCGGCTCGGGCCGCGATCCGGCGGCACGATCACCGTGAGCAGCGATCCGTCCGGCATCCACTGCAGCAGGCGGCCGGCCGCGGTCTCCGCCGCCTCGCCGCCGCCGCCCGGACGCGCGACGAGCGTCGCCATCACCGGCGCATCGCTCACCGCCTTCGCGTCGCCGGTCTTCACGTCGGCCACCCAGACCTGCGACGCACGTCGGCAAGATGCGCGACGAACGCGAGCTGCGCTGCCGTCCGGCGACCAGCGCATGTCGCTGACGAACGCGCCCGCCGGGAGCTTGATCGGATAGCGTGCGGCGCTCCTTCGAGCGAGTAGAGGCTCAGCCCCTTGTTGCCGTAGGTGGCGAGCCGCCACTCGCGATTGACGGCCGGCACGAGCTCCAGCATCGCGAGCCGCAGCGTGCGCTGCGACATCAGCTTGAGATCGGTCAGCTCCTGGAACTTCGGGATCAGGAAATGGTCGCCGTCGGGACTGAGCCGATCGAGCGCGGCGATGTTCTTGTCGCGGCGGAACAGCTCCTGCACCGACGCCGGCGGCAGGACATAGCCGTCGCGCTCCATGCTCTGGCCGCCAGCGGCGCCGGGCCGGCCGGCAACGAGCGCGGATCCGACGAGCGATGGCCGCCGCAGACCTATGACGTTTTCGTCATGCTCCACTCCTGAATCGCACTGTGACTCGAATCGATCGTAGATTCCCGCGCGATCGTAGCCGCGCGGCGCCAGAAAAGGGAAGGACTCTGCCGTGCACGGACGAATCGCGGCTGCGACAGACTGTCATCCGTCAGGCGTGATGCAAATGCTTGACATCAAGGGACCAACGCTCATACAACGGACGCGACTTCCCTGACACTGCCCTGCAAGCTGTCGCAGCCGGATCGGTCGGAAGCGTACGAACATCAATCTGTTTTGCAAATGATTGCCCACGAAGGAGTGCCGATATGGATGCGACGGTCGAGCTTCGCCAGGCTCTGCCTGCTGCCTGCTCGTGCTCTGCCTCGCGGCGGCGCTCGGCGGCCGCACAGACCGGCGGCACGCTTCAGGGAACGGTGCTCGACGATCAGGGGCTGCCGCTGCCTGGCGCCACGGTCACGCTCACGCAACCTCGAAACCGGCTGGACGCGGAGCGACGTCACCGACACGCAGGGACGCTACCGCGCGCCCGCGCTGCCGCCCGGCGTCTACGCGATCAAGGCCGAGCTCGCCGGCTTCACCACCGCCGTGCGCGAACGCGTGCCGCTGACGCTCGGCCAGGAGCTCACGTCAACATGACGATGAAGGTCGCGACGCTTCAGGAAACGGTGACCGTCACCGCCGCGGTGCCGCTGGTCGAGACCACGCAGCAACACGCTCGGGCACGACCGTCAGCCGCGAGCAGCTCGATGCGCTGCCGGTGCCCGGACGCACGTTCACCGCGCTTGCGCAGACCGCGCCCGGGCGTCACCGGCGTCGGCGGCGGCGGCGTCAATGCCGGCGGCCAGTTGAATCGCAACAACTCGTACCGCATCGACGGCGTCAGCAACGACAACAACGTGCTCGCCAGCCCGCGCGGCGGCCTCTCGATGGAAGCGGTGCGTGAATACATCGTCATCGCCAACCAGTTCTCGGCCGAGTACGGCGACGCGTCCGGCGCGATCGTCAGCGTCGTCACCCGCTCCGGGCACCAACCAGCTGCAGGGCCGCGGCTTCCTGTTCCACCGCGACGAATCGCTCGACGCGCAGGATCCGTTCTCGAAGGCGCAGGGCTCGGGCCAGGCGCCGTTCAGCCAGCAGCGCGGTCGGCGGCTTCCTCGGCGGCCCGATCAAGACGCGACCGCATGCACTACTTCGGCACCTACGAGGGCGTGCGCCTCGATCAGACCGGCGATCATCACCTCGCCGCTCGTGCCTCGCCGATCAGCGCGAGGTGCCGAACCCGTCGAAGGGCGACCAGTTCTTCGTCCGCACCGACAACCGCTTCACCTCGAACCACACGATGTTCGTGCGCTACCGCATCGACAAGCAGGTCGAAGAGAACAACGGCGTCGGCGGCCTGAACACGTTCGAGCGCGGCGTCGATTCGATCAACCGCAACCAGGACGTCGTGGTCAGCCACACGGGCGTCCTGTCGAACCGCGCGATCAACGAGCTGCGCGTGCAGTTCGGCCGCCACTTCGCCGACAACGTCGTGCGCACGCCGCTCGACTCAGCCGACCATCAACCGCCCGTCCGGCAGCTTCGGCAAGCCGAGCAACCAGCCGCAGGGCCGCACCGAGGACCGCTTGCAGATCGTGAACAACTTCAGCTACATCGATCAGCTCGCACGACATGAAGTTCGGCGTCGACTACAGCCGCATCCGCGCCAAGAGCTACTTCAACAACAACACCGGCGGCACCTTCACCTTCGCCACCGACCGGCCGTTCGATGCGAACGATCTGACGACGTATCCGACGCAGTACACGCAGAACATCGGCGACCCGAACCTGCGCCGGCCGAACGACGTCATCGGCGTGTTCGCGCAGGACAGCTGGCACGTGCGGTCGAACTTCACGCTGAACTACGGCGCTGCGCTACGACCACGAGACCGCGTTCAAGGAGGCGACCGGCGTGGACGACGCGAGCCTGAACCTCGCGCCGCGTTTCGGCTTTGCGTGGGACCCGAAGAACGATCAGAAGACGGTCATCCGCGGCGGCATCGGGCAGTACTACAGCAAGGTGTTCCTCAACATCACCGGCAACATCCAGCTGGCCCGCGCCTTCACCGGCGTCACCGATCGTCAATCCCGGGCTACCCCGATCCGTATTCGCGCGGCTCGGTCTCGCCGCCGTCGGCGCCGAGCACGACGGTCGCGCCGGACGAAGTGCACACGCCGGTGACGCGGCAGACCAGCATCGGCATCAAGCGCGAGCTGTTCGGCGGCATGGCGTTCTCGGCCGACTACGTGAACACGCGCGGCCGGAATCTCTACAACGCGCCCGACGTGAACGCACCGGATCCGGTCACCGGCCTCCGGCCCGAACCCGACCTTCCTGCGCATCGTCGAGTACCAGTCGACCGGCAACTCCTGGTACAACGCGATGCTGCTGGGCCTCGAGCGCCGCGCCGGCCGCGGACCCGCGTTCGGGCTCTCGTACACGCTGTCGAAGCAGACGCGCGACGTCGAGGACTTCGGCTTCACGCCGCAGAACAACTACGACCGCGCGGCCGAGAAGGGGCCGGCGAGCAACGATCGCCGGCACCAGTTCGTCGCGAACGTGGTCTACCCGCTGCCGTGGACGATGCAGATCGGCCTGTTCGCGCAGGCGCGCTCGGGACTGCCGTTCAACGTCACGACCGGCGTCGACAACAACCGCGACACCACGATCAACGATCGGCCCGACCTCGCGAACCCGGATGGCGATCCGCTGCTCGCGTCGACCTACAACGCGAACTTCACGGGCCGCGTCGGCAACCTGTCGCGCAACTTCGGGCGCGGGCCCGGCTACTTCGAGGCGCACTTGCGCTTCTCGAAGATGTTCAACGTTCGCCGCCGCGAAGCTCGATCGCATCGAGCTGTTCGTCGAGGCGCTCAACATCACCAACCACGTGAACCTGAACACCCCGCAGGGCAACCTGCGCTCCGCCGTGTTCGGCCAGTCGACGGCCTTCAACAGCGATTCGAGCCCGCGCCGGGTCGAGCTCGGGTTCCGAGTCGACTTCTGACGCGTTCGGGTCCCGGATGCGCATGCCCCATCCGGGACTCGAATCACATCTTCACTGTCACTGGCGGATCATCTGGAACGTGCAAGCCGGCCCGCCCTGCGAACAGGCGCCGCTGTAGACGTTGCCGCTGACATTGGTGAACCGCAACCCGAAGTCGCCGTCGTTGCAGGTAAACGCCTCGAGCGAGATGAAGGGGCCGGTGACTGTCGTCGCGCCGACGATGCCGGTCGTCTTGATACAGCCTCGATTATCCGTCCATCGTCCTGAGATCGTCTGGAAGGCGCTCGTTGCCGGCACCGGCTGATTCAGTTGCAACGTGAAGCTCCGGATCGGAGACACGCCCGCCCGCGTGAAGTTGGACACCGTCCCCACATAGGTACCAGCGGGGACCGTCAGCGCTCCACTCCCGATCACAAAGGATGTTTCGGCGCTTGGCGCAGAGTTGCCGCACGCGTTGGTGGCCACCACGCGGACGAAATACGTGCCGATCGGTGCGGGTGATGTCACCGTGGTTGTGAGTCCCACCGCGAAGGTCCCCACATTGGCCGCACCGCTGCTCGACCCGGCCACCAGCAGGTACCCGACCGGCGCTCCCCCCGTCGTCGGTGCGTTCCAGCGCAGCGTCACGCCTCCGGCAACGACCGTCGCGGTCACGCCAGTCGGCGCTCCCGGTGCGACGCAGGGACCCGCGCCGCCAACCACCACGATGATTTCATTCGACGACGCGCTTGCGCCAGCCGAGTTCAGCGCGAAGAGGCGTACGTAATAGGTCCCTGGGGGCGCGACGGCGGTGAACACCTGTGGGGCCGCGGGCACGGTCACGATGGCAATGTTTGAGAGCCCCGGTCCACTCCCGGCGTGAAGTTGGTAGAGCGTGGGCGCCGAACCGCCGCTGTTGGGTGTCCATCCGAGGTTCACGGTCGCTCCCACGACGCTCGGAGCGAGCAGTGTGGGCGGAAGTGGGATCTCGAAGACTTGTTGAGCGTCGATCGACACCGCCGGCAGGAACGCGATCAGCATCGCAAGGGGGAGGACTCGCATGCGCATCAGGGACTCCGTCGTATTGTTGAAGCTATCGGGTCCGCTCCAGTTGAGCACCACCCGCAACGGCGTGCCGCCGGCATCGCGCACGACCCGGTTGAGCAGGAACCGCTGTCCATCGGGAGAGGCGGCATAGTTGGCCGCGAGCACCGGGAAGACGACAAGGCCGACATTGGCGGAAAAGAGGGGAACCGGCGGCCCGATATCAATCGATTGACCGTCCGCTGCCACTTTGATCGGGGTCGCCATGAGCTTGCCGTCCGGCGCCAGGTAGTAGAACTCCGCGCCGTCCGGACGCCAATGCGGCTGGTCGCCACCCTTGGAGGAAACCTGCAGCCGCCGACCTGGACCTGGAAACGGCTGGATGTAGACTTCGGAAGTGCCGGAATTATTCGATACGAAGGCGAGCCACCGACCGTCCGGCGACAGTCTCGCCACTCGTTCGTCCGCGTCCGTCTGGATGATCGGCGTCGGTTTCGCATCCGATCCGAGCTGCAATGTCCACACGTCCCACCCTGTTTTCGGGTTCAGGAGCTGATAGACGAGAGTCTTGCCATCGGGAGTGACGTCTGAAGCGAATATGGGTTCGGACTGGCCCGGGATCAGCGTCTCCCTGCGGGCCGTGCCGATGTGCTTCTCGTAGATCCCGTGCTGGCCTTTCACACTGGCCGTGTAGATGATTCGCTCACCATCACGAGGCCACAACGGAAAGATGTCCTCGTCCGGGTCGTCCGTGAAGCGGCTCATCCCTCCGCGTCGGGTATCGAGCATCCAGACGTCGGAACTGGTCGGACCTCGCTCGAAGAAGACCAGTTGGCTGAGATCAGGGGAATACGAAACGCCGTCGGGGTTGCCGAGACGCTCGCCGACCGTGGCAATCAGCTTGCCCGCGCGATCGACCCACGTGAATTGCCGTTCGAAGCGCGCGTCACCGGCGCGGAACGCGAACGAGGCAGCGCCCGCCGAAAGCGTGAGCGATTCGCCCGGGCGGCCGAACACTCCGTCCGCCACCTGAATGGGACTTCCTTCGAGGACGAGACGTTGGGTGTCGAACGCCTGTGCGAAGACGGTTCTCTGCCGGACGAACAGCAGATGGCCTTTGGTGAAGACGCCGGCGCCGTCGGTATCGAGCAGGCGTCGCGACGTCGAGCCATCGACGCTCCCGACGTGGATGCCGCGCGCGTCCGGGCCCGCGGCCACGTAGTACAGGAAGTGCTTCCCGTCGGGGAGGAAGTGCGGAAAGCTGTGGCCGATGTGTCCGGGTTCGAGCCGCGTCGCCTGTGCCGACTCGCCTCCTTCAGCTGACACCCGCACGATGGCGCTTGCCGGATTGCGGACGAAGAGAACCACGCCGTCCCGGCTCCAGCTTCCGCCGACCCCAACCAGAGCCTTCCCCAGCGTGCGCACGAGCCCGCCGTCGAGGTCCAGCCGTTTGAGAAAGCCGTCCGCATAGAACGCGATCGATCGACCGTCCGGAGCCCAGAACGGGTTGTACGCGCCGCCGGTCCCGGCGAGAGGACGGGCCACGACCGAATCGATGTCGCGGATCCACACGTGAGGCTGGCCGTCGACGTCGGCGACGAACAGGATCTGCCGTCCGTCCGCCGAGATCGACACGGACGAGAGCGACGGTGGCACCGCCAGGTCCGGCGTCGCGATGTCGAAGCGGACTTCGGGCGGCACCGGGACCGGTCGAGTGGCCCACACGTAGAGGCCCGCGGCCGCCAGGGCAAGAACCGCGACGATGCTCACCCACGCCAGCCGCTCGACTCGGGCCAGTGGGGCGCGAGCTGGCGCCACCGCGCGGTTGGGCTGCAGTGCCTCGTCGATCTCGAGGCGGGCGTCGGCGATCGCGTGCAGGCGGGTGGCCGCATCTTTCTGCAGGCAGCGCCGGAGCAATCGGCGAATTGCGTCGGGGGTGTCGGCCGGGAGGCGGCTCCAATCCGGCTCAGTGGTGAGGATGCTGGCCACGACTTCGCTGGCGGTTGCCGCGCCGAACGCGGGGCGGCCAGTCAACATCTCGTATAAGAGGCAGCCGAACGCCCACACGTCCGAACGCGCATCGGCGTTGTGCCCCTTCACCTGCTCAGGGGACATGTACGGCGCGGTGCCGAGCAGCGTGCCCGGCATCGACGACATGATCGTCGGCGACTGCGTCAGCGAGCTTGGCCAGCCGGGACTCGCTGACCTTCGCGAGACCGAAGTCGAGCAGTTTCACCGCGCCACTGGCCTTGACCTTGACGTTCGCGGGTTTCAGGTCGCGATGGACGATGCCGTGATCGTGGGCGGCCTGGATTGCCTCGGCTACCTGGCGGGCAATCGGCAGCGCTTCGGCCAGCGGCAGTGGGCCGCGCGCGAGACGCTGCGCGAGGTCGTCGCCCTCGACCAGCTCCATCACGATGGCGCGCGTGGATCCGGCGTCCTCGACCCCGTGGATGTGCGCGATGTTCGAATGATTCAGCGACGCGAGCGTGCGGGCTTCCCGCTCGAAGCGGGCGAGCCGGTCGGCATCGGACGCGAACCCGGCCGGCAGAATCTTGATCGCCACGTCGCGATCGAGCTTCGTGTCGCGAGCCCGATACACCTCGCCCATGCCGCCTTCGCCGACCTTCGCGCGAATCTCATAGTGCCCGATTCGGCTGCCAATCACCTCGCGTGCTCGATCACAGCGCGGATTGTAGTGTCTTAGCTGCCCCAGCGTTCGTTTCAGATGCCGCGACGCCCGACGGACTCGTGGCGCGACTCGAGACGACGTGTCGGCGAGTGTGCCCGGGATTCACACCTGTGATCCGGCGGCACAGCGACGATCCGACCATCTGCTTTATTATCAGCGAGTTAGGCGATGGCCCCTGGCTTGCTCTGACCGCGCGCATGACAACACTTGGACTGCTGCTCGCACTTCTCACGTTGCCGCTGGCGGCACACGCGCAGCAAATCGATCCGCCGGAAGGCGCGACGATCGGCTCGGCGCAGGTGTCCGGGTTCGACCTGGGCCGACTCAGTCCCGGACTCCAGGAGGAGATCTCTCGACTCGCCGGTGGTCCGCTCAATCGCGAGCGGCTCAACGAACTGGCGGCGCGGATCGAGGCCGAGCAGCCCCGGTTCGTCGCCGCGGTTCGCGTCCTTCCTATTCCGGATGCCGACACCGTGCGCGTCGTGTTCGTCGTCGCGCACATCCGCGACCAGGACCGGAAGGCCAACGTCAACGCGCGCTATCTGATCGAGCACGTGGACATCATTGGGGTTCCCGAGACCGACGTGTCAGCGGAGCTGCGCGCCGAGATGCAGACGCTGGTCGGCATGCCGCTCGGATCGGACGCTGTCCAACAGGTGGAGGGGAAACTGCACGATGCGCTTCCCGAACACGACGTACGGCGTCGGATCGTTCGTGGAAGCCGCACGGGAGAAATCGGGCTGATGTTCGTCGTGAACAAGGCGGAATCGGCGCGGTGGCTGCGCTTCGAGCCGCTCAAATCCAACGTCGTGTTTCACTCCGACCAGGGCTGGGGCGCCTTTCTGGATTTCCCGATCAGCGGCCGTGATTTTCGCGTCGCACCAATCATCGCGATCGACAACGGCGACGACTTGATCGAGGAATATTCCGGGTTCGGCCTGCGCTTCGAGAGCCGGAAGCTGGGTACCGAACGTCTGGGCGCCAGCTTCGAGTGGTCGAGCTTCGATCAGACGTGGCGAGCCGCCACGCTCGACGCGCTCGCGCTCAATCCACAAATTCCCGGGATCTACGACGATCGCTCGACCGTGACACCGCTCGTCACCTTTGCCGTCACCCAACGGCTGAGAGTCAGCGGTGGTGTCAGCATCACCGAGCTCGAACCCCTGTCAGGCGTGACCGGCTCGCAGATGGCCAATGCGGCCGTCGCGTCTGTCGGATACGACGACCGGTTCGAACAGGGCGACGGCAGTCACGATCTCGGCGTCACATTTATCGTGCGTGCCGCCTCGGAGAATCTCGAGAGCGACTTCGATTACCGAGCGCTACTTCGGACAGGCCGCCTATCGGTATCGCTGGTCGAAACACACCGTGCTGCTGTCGGGAATGGCGGGCGGCATCAGCGGCAGCGCGCCGCTCTTCGAGCGGTTCTCGCTCGGCGACTCGCGAACGCTACGCGGGTGGGACAAATACGACATCGCGCCAGCCGGCGGCGATCGCATGTTTCACACCTCGCTGGAATATCGCTATAGCGCTCTGGCGCTCTTTCTCGACTCCGGATCGGTGTGGGACGACGGCACTCGATCCGCGCGTGCGCGTCGCGGCCGGATTCGGTGTGCACGGCGGTCCATTCTTCATGACCGTTGGTTTCCCGCTCAATACCGACGAGGCCAGAGCCGTGTTCACGACCGGCGTCCGCTTCGGCGGCATTGGGTCCGGAAGGACTAGCGGCAGGCTTGCGTCCAAAAAGCCACATGACCCGTGCCGCGACACTCCGCTTACCACGTGACGCACATGCCGCGCTGGCGCTCGTCGCCGCGCTCGCGTGGCCGCGCCATGCGCTCCCTCGCAGTCGCTGGCCGTCACCGCCGCGAACGGCCTCGTGCAGGTCCGCGCGCCGGGCCTTCGCTTCATCGAAGGCGAACCGCTCGCCCGTCTGAAAGATGGCCAGTCCGTGCGCGTGGATTTCCACCTCAGTGTGCTCGCCAAGCCCGGTGCAGCCGCGACCGTGCAGCACAGGCAGACAGTTGTTCTGAGCTACGATCTCTGGGAGGAGCGATTCGCGGTGACGTCGTCTGACGCGCCGTCCCGATCGGCGTCGCACCTGACGTCGGCGGCGGCTGAAGCCTGGTGTGTCGAGCAGCTGGCCTTCCCCGTGAGTTCGCTCGGGCCACTCGCGAAAAACCTGCCCTTCTGGATTCGACTCGAGTACCGGCGTGCGCACCGATGTCAGCGCTGAACGCGACGAGGGCGGCTTGACCCTGCAGGGCCTGATCGATGTCTTGAGCCGGCGGCGCAAGACGGGCGACGTGTCGCACGCGATCGAGGCAGGGCCTTTCCGAGTCAAGGAGTGAACCGCCTTCGCCATCGTCTGATCGCGGCCTTTCTCGCCGCCACGGTCCTGCCGTTTGCGGCGGCGATGTGGATCGGCGCATCGCTGCTCGACAGCAGCCTCGCCTATGCCACGACCGGCGAGCTCGATCGCCTGTCACGCACGCTCGAAGCGACGATACGCCAGCTGTATCAACGCGAGCGCGAGGCGCTGAAGCAGGATGCCCTGACGGGACGGATTGCGGCCACGCACGTACGACGCGTCCGCCGCCGCCAACTGGCCCGAGGCCGTGCGCGCGTTCTGGGACAGCGGCGAGGCGGAGCGGTTTGCCGTGTCGGGCTCGAGCGGCGACCATCTGGACTACATGCGGCGGACCGCAGGCGGCCCTTCGGGTCACGGCCGGCGTCGAAACCTTCAGCCGCGACCTCCGCGGCATCCGGATGGAGCACCTGTCGGCCGAGCTACGGCGAACGCGCGCCCTCGTGGAATCGATGGAAGGACGCGATCTGCGCCGCGGGTTCACGCTCACCCTCCTCCTGCTGCTCGGCGCGGCGTGGCTCGTGTCGCTCGCGCCGCTGCTCTTCATCGCGCACCGGATCAGTCAGCCGATTCAACAGCTCACCGCGGGGCTTACCGCGTTTGCCGCAGGCGACTGGTCGCAACGCGTCGGCACCGGCCGCGAGCCGGCGACCGCCGCGCGCGACGAGGTGGCTCTCGCGGTCGAGGCGTTCAACCGCATGGCGGATCAGCTGCGCCAGAATCGCGAGCGGCTCGTCCATCTCACGCAGATGGCGAGCTGGCAATCGCTCGCGCGCAAGACCGCGCACGAGCTGAAGAACTCGTTGACGCCGATTCGATTGACGGTCGAAGAGATCCAGGCGCGGCAGCCGGCCGACCGCGCCTTCATCGATCAGGCCACGCAGATCGTCGTGAGCGAGATCGATTCACTGGAGCGGCGGGTGCGGGCGTTCTCCGAGTTTGCCAGCGAGCCCAGCGTCGAGCTCCAGACGCTGGATGTCAACGCGCTCGTCAGCGAACGCGTGGAGCTGCAACGCCGGGTGCATCACGACACGACCTTTCGTCTGCGGCTGGACGACCGCGCACCGCGCGCGCATGCGGATATCGACCTCGTGAAAGGCATCCTGACCAACCTGCTGCAGAATGCCGCCGAAGCTGCCGGCGCCCGGGGCACGGTCCTCGTCGTCACGACGACGGCCGGTACGGAGGTCGCGATTGAAGTGCACGATTCCGGACCTGGGATCCGCGCCGACGCCTCCGCCACGCTGTTCGAGCCGACGATCACGTTCAAGAAGCAGGGCATGGGACTGGGGCTGTCCATCGCGAAGAAGAACGCGATCCTCTCGAATGGCGACATCGCGCTCGTTGACGGCGAGCTCGGTGGCGCGGCATTCCGGGTGACGTTGGGGCGGGTGGGGCGGGTGGGGCAGGTGGGGCAAGGTCGGGCAGGCAGTGACGACGCGCAAACGCCATATCGTGATTCGTCGATGACGAGCCGAACATCGGGCTGTCATTGCGCCTGATCCTGGAGCGCGAGGGATATCGCGTCACCATCTGCGACTCGGCCGCGACCTTCCAACGCGAGCGCGCCAGGGGCGTCGCCGATCTCTACTTGCTCGACGTCCGCCTGCCCGATGGCAACGGCATCGACCTGCTCCGCTCGCTCAGGCAGACCGATGACTCCACGCCGGCGGTGATGATCTCGGGACACGGGACGATCCGCGATGCGGTCGAGGCGACGCGCAGCGGCGCGTTCGACTTCCTGGAAAAGCCGCTCGCCCGCGACCGGGTACTGGTCGTCGTCAAGAACGCGCTCGAACGCAGCGATCTGCAGCGCGAAAACCAGCGTTTCCGCGAGCTGGTCGGCGAGGCGCCCAAGATGATCGGGCAAAGCGCCACGTTCCTGCACGCGGTGCAGCAGGCAACGCAGGTCGCCCGCTCGGACGTCGCCGTGCTCCTGTCCGGCGAGTCGGGCACGGGCAAGGAGCTGCTGGCGGCGCACATCCATCGCGAGAGCCCGGTAGCATCCGGTCCGTTCGTGAAAGTCAACTGCGCGGCGATTCCGACCGAGCTCATCGAAAGCGAGCTGTTCGGCCACGACAAAGGGGCGTTCACGGGGGCGGCGGCGCTGCGCCGCGGCAAGTTCGAGCTCGCCGATGGCGGCACCATCTTTCTCGACGAGGTCGGCGATCTGCACGAAGCGTCGCAAGCCAAGCTGCTGCGCATCCTCCAGGACGGCGAACTGCAGCGCGTCGGCGGCGAGCAGCCCATCCGCGTGACGGTCCGCGTTGTCTCCGCCACCAACCGCCGCCTCGACGAGCTGATCGCGGCGGGCCGCTTCCGGGAGGATCTCTACTATCGGTTGAGCGTCGTGCCGATCCGCGTCCCCGCGCTCCGCGAGCGGCTGCAGGACGTCGGCGAGCTCGCCTCGTATTTCCTCGCCGAGTTCTGCGCGCGCAACAACTTCCGGCCGCGCGCGATCGATCCGGATGTCGTGCCCGCCCTGGAGCGTTACGCCTGGCCGGGCAACGTGCGCGAGTTACGCAACCTCGTCGAGCGCATGGCGATCCTGACGCCGGGAGACCGAATCACGATCGAGTCGATCCCGCTCGAGATCCGCGAGCGGCAGGCCCCGCGCTCGGCAAACGGGTTGCAGGAGGTGCGCGATTCGGCCGAGCGCGAGCGCATCCGGCAGGCGCTCGACCAGACCGACTGGAACGTGTCAGGCGCCGCCCGTCTCCTCGGAACCGAGCGCACGAGCTTGCACAAGCGCATCCGTTCGCTGGGACTCAGACGCCAGTAGAAGTCACGCCGCGCGGGTCCGGCAGATCGTGCCAGAATCAACGGATGACCACTTGCTCCCGCTCCCTCTGCGCGCTGACGACCGTTGCGCTGATCGCGGCTGCGGGGGCCGCGCTCGAAGCCGTCAAGTTCACGTCCACGTGGGCCGCTCCCGACGCGGCCAGCGTCAACTTCAAGGGCCAGAAAGTCGTGGCGCTGGTCATCAGCGACGACATCTCGCTGCGCATGTCGGCGGAGGAGGCGCTCACGCGCGAGCTGTCGGCCCGCGGCATTCAAGGAGTGTCCGCCTATCGACTGATCCCGCGTGAGGAGTTGAAGGATCCCGAGCGCGCCAAGGGATGGTTCGAACGCGAAGCCGTCGCCGGCGTCGTCGCGCTGCGGCCAGTCAGTCAAAGCAAAGTCAAACGTTACCCGCCAGACATTTGGATGAGCCCGACCTACTCGACGCTCTGGGGTTACTATCCATACGGGTGGACCACGGTGTATGTTGCCGGCCCCAACCCCACCGATACGGTCATCGTTGTCGAGTCGCTGATCTACAACGTGGCGACGGGCAAGCTGGTGTGGGGTGGCGTCAGCGAAACCTCCAATCCCAAGAGTCTCCAGGCGCTGGTCGCCGACATCGTGAAGGAAGCGGCGAAGAAGATCGAGAAGCAGTTCCGCTGATCATCTGTCGTGATGGACACGCACAGGTCTCTCGCGTCCGGTGACCGCATCGGCCCTTACGAAGTCATCGCGCGCCTTGGAGCAGGTGGTATGGGCGAGGTGTATCGGGCCCGTGACCACCGGCTGCGCCGCGAAGTGGCGCTCAAGATCGTCTCCCCGAAATGGGCACTCGACCCTGCGCGGCTGGCGCGTTTACGCCAGGCGCAGGTGCTCGCGTCCCTGAATCATCCGAATATCGCCACGCTTTACGGACTGGAAGAAGAACGCGGCCTGCAGGCGCTGGTGCTCGAGCTCGTCGAGGGCGAAACGCTTGCGGTGCGGCTCGCCGCGCGCCCGACCGGCCTTCCCGTTCAGGAGGCGATCGGCATCGCGCAGCAGGTGGCAGCCGGGCTCGAAGCCGCCCATGAGAGCGGCATCGTGCACCGCGATCTCAAGCCCGCCAATATCGCGCTGCGCCCTGATGGCACCGTCAAGCTGCTCGACTTCGGTCTGGCCAGAGCCCTGTCCAGCGGAGCGGCTCGCCAGGTTCACGCGCGAAGCTCAGACGCTCGCAAGCGCTCAATCACCCGAACATCGCTCAGGTGTTTGGCCTCGATGGACAGGACCGACGAGCGCTCGTGATGGAGCTGGTCGGCGAGGCACCCAAGATGATCGGGCAAAGCGCCACGTTCCTGCACGCGGTGCAGCAGGCGACGCCGGTCGCCCGCTCGGACGTCGCCGTGCTTCAACCTCGTCGAGCGCATGGCGATCCTGACGCCGGGAGACCGAATCACCATCGAGTCGATCCCGCTCGAGATCCGCGAGCGGCAGGGACCGCGCTCGGCAAACGGGTTGCAGGAGGTGCGCGATTCGGCGGAGCGCGAGCGCATCCGGCAGGCGCTCGACCAGACCGACTGGAACGTGTCCGGCGCCGCCCGTCTTTTGGGCACCGAGCGAACGAGCTTGCACAAGCGCATTCGTGCAATCGGCCTCAAGCGCGAGTAGAGATCTGGGCAACGGGAGATCTCATTCTCGACGGCCCGGCGCGATTCGCTTCAGTTCGTCGAAGAAGTTGAACGCCAGGGTGACGTGATCGCTCGTGTCGGCCGAGCTGTCAGCGGGAGCGACGCCCGCGGCGAAGCGAACGCCGTCGGGATGAAGATCGAAGCCCCGTCCCGGAACGGCGGCGACGCCGCGCGGCCGTACGAGCAGGCGCGCCCCTGACCAGAGCCGTGGCTTGTCGGCCTGGAAGGCACCGCCACTGGTCGTGTACGCAGACAACGTGCACCTGTCGATCCGGCGACTCGAAAAACAGTTCACCGCGCCTCCGAGACCATGTCGGGTGCGTGCCACCTACGCTGGTCACTTGCCGGCGCCCTCCGGGTCCGGGGAAAGGATGTACGAAGACCTGGTTGCGGCTTCTGTCGTTTCCCACGTAGGCAATCCATTTGCCGTCCGGCGAGAACACCGGTTCGCTGACCGCTGGAGCGCCTTCGAGGAACACGTACGGCTTTCCCGGCTTCCAGCCCGACTTCTCATCGCCGTCCATCGGCAGAATCATCAATCGCGGGCCGACGCCGCCTAATATCTCGGTGTAGGCGAGGAACTTGCCCGACGGATGCCACGAGCCGGCCGCGTGCTGCTCCGAGCCCTCGGTGAGACGTTGCACGTCCCCTGACCCATCGGCTCGCTGCCAGTAAAGGTTGGGGCTTCCGTTTCGGTTCGATCGAAACGCGATTCGTTGTCCATCGTGCGACCAGACCGGGACGGAGCTATCGGAAGGATCGAGGGTGAGCCGCGTCAATACGTCACGCTCCCAGTCGTAGGTGAACACGTCGTTCTTGACGCCGTCGTTCATGTCGAGCACCAGCCGGCGACCGTCAGGACTGAAGTGGATGTTGCTCCAGTCCGACGCCGTGCTGCCCATCGGCGACGTCTTGTCGCTCCCGTCCAGCCACAGGATCGGAGCCACCGTGCCGTCGCTGGCTCCGCCGAGGTAGGCGATGGTGCCGGTATTCGAAACGGCGAGGTGCCCGAACCCCATTTGCTCACTTCCACGCACCCGTTCCAGGACTGGAACTGGCGGTCCCGTCGTCTCCAGCCGGCTCACGTCGAACGGAACCGCGAAGAACGTCCCCCCGCGCATGTACACGACGTGCCCGCTCGGCAGATACCGTCCGAAATACCCGCCTTGCACGACCGTTTTCTTTTCACCACTGGCAAGCTGGTGCACGACGATGCTGCCCTCGTCATAGCTTGCCGCGGTACGGGAGGTGGTATAGAGCACCGCTTGACCACCGGGCAGGAATTGCGGAAACCGCTGACTGACCTCGCCGTCGCCGATGGCAATGAATTGTTCGGGCTTACCTCCGGCCGCCGAAACCCGCTGGAGCGGCACTCGACTGCCAGGCGCCGGCAGGAACGCAATGAAATCGTCCTCGGACCAGGCGCCGCCCCGCGCGTTCGGAGCGTCGCACAGCGTGATCGCCGCACCGCCCGCGAGGGAGATCTTCTTCAACTGGCCGGCGGCAAAGAACGCGACCCACTCTCCGTCGGGCGAGAAGAACGGGCTGCGCGCATCGTCGGTGCCGGCGATGAGGGTTGCGTTCAGTCGATCCAGGGAACGCATGAAAAGCTGCGTCGGTTGACCGGGCTTGCGTCCGACGATGATCAAGGTTTTGCCGTCGGGGGAAAGAACGACAGCCGGGCCGAGAGCGAATTCCAGGGCGACGTCAGTTCCAGTTTCCGCGCTCACGCGAATGGGCGTCGGCCGGTCGGACGATGGTCGCGTGCCGACCCACAGCGCCGCGGCTGCGGCCGCGAGCGCCACCGCGGTGATGATCCACGGCAGCGCTTGGCGCCGGGCGCGCCGCGCTCCGCTGACGCCGGCCGGCGCCGATGGCGTCTCTGACGGCCGTTCGTCGAGAAGAAACCGCACGACGGACAGGTCCGGAATTCGCGTCTTGCGGTCCTTTTCGAGGCAGCGCCTCACCACGCTTCGCACCGTGGTGGGCAGGCTCGCCGGCAAGGCGTTCCAATCCGGCTCGGCGCGGACCACGGCGGCAATCATCTCGGTGGCGTCCTCACCGTCGAACGCGCGTTTCCCGGCGAGCATCTCGTAGAGCACGCAGCCGAACGCCCACACGTCGCTGCGTTTGTCGGCGACGCGGCCCTTCGCCTGCTCGGGGCTCATGTAGGCGGCCGTGCCGAGAATCATCCCGGCCTGCGTCGCCATGTGGGTCAGCGTCGGTGAGTGTGCCGCATCCCCCGCCTGCCCCCCTGCCCCGCCTGCCTCGAGCTTCGCCAGCCCGAAGTCGAGCACCTTTACCTGTCCCTCGGGTGTGAGCATGACGTTCGCGGGCTTCAGATCGCGATGGATGATCCCTTTGTCGTGCGCGGCCTCGAGCGCGTCGACCAGCTGACGCGCGATGGCGAGTGCTTCGCCGACGGGGATCGCTCGGCTCGAGCCGTGCGATGGGATGTCCTTCAGCCGAGCGGCCAGCGATTCACCTTCAACGAGCTCGAGGACAAGGAACTTCGTGGCCGCGGATTCTTCGAGTCCGTAAATCGCCGCGATGTTGGGGTGATTCAGGGCGGCGAGCAGCTGCGCCTCTCGCTCGAACCGCGCGACGCGGTCGGGATCGGTGTCGAAGGCTTCGGGCAGGATCTTGATGGCAACGTCGCGACCGAGCTTCGTGTCGCGCGCCTTGTAGACCTCACCCATTCCGCCGGCACCGAGCGGCGACAGAATCTCGTAGGCTCCGAGCCGCATTCCCGTCGCGAGAGTCACGTGATGTGCGGCATTGTACTCGGCCCCGCCGACGGTGATTCCCGGCTCGTCTTCAGTTGTTAGCTGCTGCCTTGAAGCTCGCGTGCCGCTTTTGTGCTTCAGCCAATCGAGCTGCAAAGCCGGGATCAGAGCGGAGACCGGCAGTCAGCGGATCGCTGGCAATGTAGGGCGCGTTGAAGAAGCCACCGCGGATCGAGGTCTCGAGATGGTGCAGCGCCCGCTCGGACTGCCCCAGGAAGGACGCAAAGTGGACGAGCCGGTAGTGCCGCTCGCCGTCCACCACCACGTGCTGCTCGAGTGCGTCCAGCACCGTCGCCACCGCCTCGCGATCGCCACGAGCGATACCCGCGTACGCGCGGCCAAAGGTCGTCCACACGCTCTCTGCGTCCAGCGCCGCGCCGCGCTGGAATGCATCGAGCGCCTGGTCGCGATCGCCGGCATACAGGTGGATCACGCCACGATAGAACCATTCCTTTTCGTCCGGGGTGCGGCCCAGTCGAGCGACGAACGATTCCATCCGTTCGTGCGACGCCAGGGCCTCGCGGTATCGACCGAGATAGATGAGCGATTTGGTGATCTGATCCTGCGTCGCGACCAGGTTCTCGAGGCTGCGATCCAGTTCCTGCGCGCGCCGGTAACTTGCCATGGACGCGTCCATGAGCCCGGCGTAACGCAGGATGTAGCCAAGCTGATCGTGGTTTCCCGGAGACAGTGCGTGCGTGACCACACCGTCCTGGAGAAGCTTGAGCGACTCCTCAGAACGTCCCCGCTTGGCAAAGTACGAGGCCAGCTTCTGCCGCGCCGGCGGATAGCGCGGGTCGAGTTGCACCGCGCGCCGAAGCATTTCTTCCGATCGATCGTAGTACGGCGCGGTTCCGCTCGACCGTCCGGCCAGATCGAGGTACGCACCGCCCAGCTCGGTGACCGCCGGCGGATAGCTTTCGACCGCGGCCGCGACGTTCTCGAGCAACGCGACGCGGTCGGCTTCGGTTGTCGCTTTCGTATGCGCACGCCCAAGCGCACGCACGTAGGCGTCGTACGCCGGGGCGGCGGGCATGGGCCAGGCTGGCCATCGCGCGTCCGTCGTTGGCAGTTTCAGAGACGACAGCACATCTTCCGCGATGCGTCGTGGGATCGCCGGAAGACCATCACGGCTCTGCGCTCGTACCGTCGCCGCGCCTGCTTCGCCACTTGACGTTTCCAGCACGTAACTCACAACCGGTTCTGCCGCCGTGCCCCGCACATCCACCCACACGACCAGGTCGATCGCCAGCCGATCGTTCACCGCTTTGAAGGATGCGTTCGAGTAAGCGCTGGGATCGCTCACCATTCGTACGACGACGTCGCTGCGATTGACCAGCCAATGACCGGCTTCCAGGGCGAGACCCGCAGCCAGTTCCGAGAACGAATCATCCTGGCTGGCGCGAGCCAATGCGACGACTGCGGGTGGTGTCGGGGGTGGCGCGGCTCCACTTGCGGACGCTGCCGCAACCACGAGAACCGTCATCAGTCTGGCGGTGGTTTTCATCAGGCGACCTCCTCCGCGGGACGTCTAGCGCCGCTCGCTCCGAATGGGCCACCAGGATCGAGCCCACCAGGTTGCCCATGACGTTCACGGTCGTGTTGCCCATGTCGACCAGGCGGTAAATGCCGCCCACGATGCCGGCCAGCTCCAACGGCATGTGAAAGGCCTCGACCATGATGAGTGCGACCACGAATCCGCCGCCCGGAATGCCGCCCGATCCCGCGGACAACAGGAAACCGAGCAGCCCGACGGAGAACAGATCCGCGCCGGTCAGCGTCATGCCGGTTGCTTGTGCGGTGAACAGCACCACCGACACGAGCAGGATCGCGGTCCCATCCTTGTTGACTTGAATGCCGAGCGGAAGCGTGAACGCGTAGATCGAGCGCGGCAGGCGCAACTTCTCCGCCTCTTCGAGCGCCACTGAGAGCGACGCCAGGCTCGAGGTCGTCGCCACGGTGGTGGCCCATAACGAGCCCGTCTGCTTGAGAAACGCCAACGGCGATCGTCCGGCGAACAACTTCAACAGGGTCAGGTACAGCGCGATCATCAGCAGGTGCGCCGCGGTAACGCCGGCCACGAAGCGGGCGACCGGTCCGAAGAGCTGTGCGCCGTATCGACCGACGGTCAGCGCCATCAACGCGCCGATGCCGAATGGCGCCGCGATCAGGATGATGTCGACGACTTTTCGGAGCAGGCGCGCGATGTCATCGAACGCCGCCCGGAAGCGGTCGCGCGGCCCCTCACTCAGCAGCAGTGTGGCCACGCCCAGCAACACGGCGAGGACGACGACCTGCGCCACATTGCCCTCGGCGAAGGCGCGCACGACGTTGGTCGGCACCAGGTCCATGAGGACTTGAGTCACCGATGGCGGCGCGGCGACTGGTTGCTCGACCGGAACGCGCAGCGTCATCCCCTCGCCAGGCCTGAACACTGCCATCGCCGCAATGCCGAGCAGCAGGGCGACCACCTTGGTCGCAAAGAAATACGTGACGAGCTTGGCGGTGAGTCGGCCGAGCACGCGGAGATCGGTCAGCGTGGTCAGCCCGGCCAGCAGATTGAAGAACACCAGCGGGACCGCCGCCAGCACCAGCACGCGGATGAACAGGTCGCCAATCGGTTGCAGAACCGTCACGCGTTGACCGGCGATGGCGCCCACGACTGAGCCCACCACCATGCCGATCAGGATCCGGCTGCCCAGGCCGAGTCGCGGCGCGCGTTCGACCGTGCTCATTTATCGTAGATGCGCACCTCGATGACACCATCGGCGCGCACCCAGCCGCGGTACATGCCGTTTTCGGTGTACGGCGTCGCAAAATTGCCGTTCTTGTCCAGCGCGATGGCTCCCCCACTCCCACCCAGAGCCTTCAACTGAACTTTCATCGCATTGTCAGCAGCTTCCTGCACCGACAGGCCCTTGTACTTCATGAGCGAGGCGATTTCCTTGGAGGTCAGCAGCACCATGTGCTTCTCGCCGAGTCCGGTCGTCGACACCGCGACGATGTCGTTGTTGGCGTAGGTGCTGGCGCCAATGATCGGAGAGTCGCCGACGCGCCCCGGCCGCTTGGTGATGCGTCCGCCGGTCGACGTGCCGGCGGCCAGGTTGCCTTGCGCGTCGAGCGCCACCGCGCCCACCGTGCCCCACAACTTGGTGTCGGCCGGATCCTCCTTCGGCGGTTCGCCGGTCTTCGGGATCGGCGTGCCGAACGGGACTTTAAGATTCATGCGCTCCTGCAGCTCGTTCCACTTTTCCTCGGTGTAGAAGTACGACTCCGGGACAAACGGCACGCCCATCTCCTGCGCCAGCGCGGACACGCCTTCGCCCGCAACCAGGACGTGCGGCGTCTTCTCGAGGACGATCCGCGCCAGGCTGATCGGATTCTTGATGCGGCGCGCCACCGCGACCGCGCCCGCTTTCATGGTCCGGCCATCCATGATCGATGCATCGAGCTCCACGGTTCCGTCAGTGGTGTAGCTCGCGCCTTTGCCGGCATTGAACAACGGCGAGTCCTCCATGACGTTGATCGCCGCTTCAACCGCCTCGACCGCCGAACCGCCGGCGGCCAACACCTGGTGTCCCGCTTTCAGCGCGTCGCTCAGCCCGTCGCGATAGGCTTTCTCGAGTCCAGGTCTGGCTGCGAACTCGGCACGTTCGCGCACGCCGCCACCGCCGTGGATGACCAGCGTGAATTTCGCGGGCGGGCGGCTCGTCTCCTGATCGCGAATCGTTTTCGCCGCGCTGTCGGCATCGATGAAGATGAGCGGTTTGCCGGCCGCGCTCCTGAACATCTCGCCGCCGGCGTGCGCGACGCCGGGAACCAGGACCAGGAACTTGTTCTTGTAGATCTCCGGTCCGAAGAAATGCCCGAGGTACTCGTAGTAGCGCTGTCCGCGCTCGAGCCGGAACCGTCCCTGCAGCAGGCCGGGACAATCGCGATCCAGGCCGTCGGCCATCGGATCGATGTCCGCCGTGCCGTTAATCAGGTAGAGGTCGCGTTTGCGAAACGCGGCCAGCATGGCGGACACCGGCCGGCGCGTCATGTACGGCACCAGGCCGTCGAGCCCGTACTTGTAGGTGTTGAAGTCCTTGCACTCGCCTTCGGCCAGAACGGGTATGCGGGACCGGTAATCCACGAAGCCCTTCCCCGCCACCAGGTCCGGACGCTGGCGATCGAAGTAGAGCATCGAGGAGGGGTTCCCGATCACGTAACGGACGTAGATCCCTCGCGCGCGCAACACATCGTAGACCGGCGTGCCGAATGAATAGCGGCTCAGCAACTGGCCACCGGCCGAGTGGCCGGCGTGCACGATCGCCTTCACATTGGGATACCGATCGGCAATGTGCAGCACCATCCCGTCCAGCAGATCGAAGTTGCTGACCTGCGGCGTGCTGCGGGAAGGCTCCCCTTCACGCCAGCCGCCATCCCAGTACGGATAGTTCTTGCCGGCGTAGCGCTTCGGGTTGTCTTTGATGTGCGCGTCGCTAATCATCCCCGGCGAGATGATCATGGTCGTGCCCGGCAGATTGCGGCCGGGGCTGTCCGCCGCCGCGGCGTCGAGCGCGGTCTTCATGTGCTTGAAGTAGGTGACCGGGTTCTCGCTGCCGCCGTGATGCACGAACACGACGAGCTTCACCGCCGGATCGGGCTGCCGCATCACGTCGTGCGTGCCTTCGTAGGTCAGCACGTGCTCCTGGCCGTTCACCGTGAACGGAAAGTCGAAGCGTGCGTGCTCCTGCGGGCCGCCGCCTGCTGCGCCTGCACGGGCGCGGCGCAGAACAGGGCGACGATGGCTGCACTGATCATCCGCTTCATGATGCGTAGCTCCTGGCTGGTCTGGTCTTCGCCCACGAGCGAGCCAGCTCGAGGGTGCGGTCCACATCCGACACGTCGTTGTAGAGACCAAGGGACATCCGGAGGATGCCCTTGCGGATCGAGAGGTGAACCCCGTTCGCGGTGAGATGCTGATACAGGTCGTTCATGGCCGGATCGTCGGCGGTGTCGTGATGGCCTCCCCCGCTACGGCCGACCGCCACGATGTGACCCAGATGCGGTCCCGGCGAACCACCGGCGACCGGCAGCTCGAGCGCCAGCAGCCCTTCGGCGAGCCGCGTCGCCAGCGCTCGCAGGTGTTGTTCGATGCGGTCCACGCCGATCGACAAAATGAGCTTCAGTGACGCCTCGGCCGCGACCGCGCCGAGATAGTTGTAGTTGCCCAGGTCGAACCGGCGCGCGCCCGGTGCGTAGGGCAGCCGGTGGCCGCCACTGCGCGCGGTCTCACCCGCTTCCGCGCCCAGGTCCATTCCATAACGCGCAACATGCGACGGGATGAGTGACTCCGCCAGCGCGCGACGCACATACAGGAACCCAAGGCCATAAAAGCCGAGCAGATTTTTCTGCGTGGCCACCCCGAGCGCATCGATGCCCAGCGCTTCGACATCGCAACCGAGCGCTCCAACCGATTGCGCCGCATCGACCAGCAGAAGACTGCCATGGCGATGGGCCGCGTCGGAGATGGCCCGGACATCGGTCACGAACCCGGGACTGAACGAGACGTGCGGAATCGTGACCAGCGCGGTCCGCTCGTCCATCGCCGCGGCCAACGCGTCGACCGGAATCTTTCCTTCAACCGGCTCGACGGTCCTGACCTCGATGCCTTTGAGCGTGCGCAGATTCAGCCAGAGGAAGACATTGTTCGGGTGCTCGAGCTCGGGACAGAACACGACATTGTCACCTGCCGTCCAGCGCAGGCTGGAGGCCAGCAGGTTCAGCGCCTCCGACACGTTCTTGGTGACCGCGACCTCATCCGCGTGCGCGCCGATCAGCGCCGCGATGCCTTCTCGGCAGCGTTCCACCGATTCGCGATGCGCGGCCTTGTCGCCACGCCCGGTCAGCGACGCCTCCACGTAGGCGTGCGCCACATCGGCGGTGGGCTGCGGAATCAAACAGGTCTCGGCGATGTTGAAGTACACCTTGTCCCGCGCACCCGGAAAAAGGGCACGCACGTCGGACGACAGAAACGGATTCATCGTTGTTTTCCCGACAAAGCATTGGGTTACGTTGGCGGATTCTAACGCCTTCGCGGCGGACCTGGACCCTGCTGACGTTGACCCGTGTAAACTCCACCCGAGTGACGACATGCTGACGCCCGGGCTTCGACTCGGTCGCTCGCCGGAGCCTCACTCGCTCGGGAGACCAGGCTGAATGGCGCAGTGTATCGCCCGCAAGCCGCGGCAAGCTCAGAGCAGAGGCTCCCCTATGAAGTCCTCGACAAGCTGCGCGCTGGGCCGACGACGCTCGCCGCAGCGCTGGCGAAGGCGGAATGGGCGAAGTGTTTCGCGCCGCGCGATACCCCGCTCCGCGAGGTGTCGCCCTGGAGGTCCTGCCGCTGTCCGCGCTGGGCGACGACGATCGCCGCAACCGCTTCGAGCGCGAAGCGCAGGTGCTCGCCTCGCTCGACCGCCAACATCGCCCAGGTGTTTGGCGTCGAGGATGCCGCCGGCACCCCGGTCATCGTGATGGAGCTCGTCGAAGGCGACACGCTGGCGGATCGCCTCGCCGCGGGGGCCCTGCCCATTCGCGAGGCGCTGCTCGCCGCGGTGCAGCTCTGCGACGGTCTGGAGGCCGCGCACGATCGCGGCGTCGTCCATCGCGATCTTCAAGCCCGCGAACATCAAGCTCCGGCCGGATGGGTCGATCAAGATTCTCGACTTCGGGCTCGCGAAGGCATTGGCGCCAGGGATCAGGGGCGCGCGATTCCCGCCGACGATGGCGTCGCCGGGAGTGACCAGTGCCGGCATCATTCTTGGCACCGCCGCCTACATGTCGCCCGAACAGGCGCGCGGCAAGGTGGTCGACAAGCGCGCCGACATCTGGGCGTTTGGCTGCGTGCTCTACGAGATGCTGACCGGCGCCACGGCTTTTCGCGGTGAGACGACCACCGACATCCTGGCGGCCGTCGTGCAACGCGAACCGGACTGGACGCGTCTTCCGTCAGCGTTGCCCCCGCGATCGGCGAGCTGCTGCGCCGTTGCCTCGAGAAGGACCTCAAGGACCGTCAGCGCGATATCGGCGATGCCCGGTTTGCCATCGAGCGCGCGCTGCGGCCGGAGGCCACGTCCGACCAACCGCCGGCAGCGATCGCAGTGCCTGCGCCGAGTCCTGTCCGTCGCCGCGCCACCGTCGCGCTCGCGTTCCTCAGCGGGCTCGCCGCGGCAGCCGCGGACCCCAATCCTCTCATCCACCACCCACCTCCTTTCCTTTTTCTCACCTCACCCCCTGTTCGGAATCGCAAAAGGCCTGCAACCGGCGGCGAGTCATGCCCCAATCGCCCTTGCGCCTGACGGTGGCATTGCCGCCGGATACGACGCTCGCCCTCGGCCGCGGCTCCGCGGTTGTCCTCTCGCCCGACGGACAACGACTCGCGTTTACTGCCCGTTCGAAGGACGTTGTGCGGTTGTACGTGCGGCCGCTGGATCGATTCGAGACGCAGACGCTCCCCGGGACCGAGGGCGCGTCGAATCCATTCTTCTCTCCGGATGGCAATTGGCTCGGGTTCTTTGCCGACGGCAAGATCAGAGAAGGTGTCGCTCGAGGGGGGCGCCCCGGTTGTCGTGGCCGATGCGATCAACCCACGAGGCCACGCGTGAGCGACGACAACACCATTCTCGTGACACCGACCAACGGCGATCCGATTTCGCGCGTCTCCGTGATGGGCGGCAAGCTCGAGCCGGTGACGACGCTGAGAACGGGAAAAAAGAGCCGCGTCTCGGTGATGAGCGGCCAACTATGAGCCACGACGCTGAGAGAACGGCGAGTTGAGCCACCGCTGGCCGCTGTCTTCCTGGGCCGACGCGCTCCTCTTCACGGTCTGGAATTGACGCGGGATGGGAGCCGTCGAGCATCCTCGCGCAACGGCCCGGCAGCCAGGATTGATTGGTCGTCGTCCAGGCCGGCGGCGGTTTCCCGCGATACGTTCGCGACAGCCAGACGCCACATGGTTTCCTCGTCTATGCGCGCTCCGAGGGCCTCCTGGCCAACCGGTTCGACGAGGAGACGCTGCAGGTCCCGGTCAGGCCGTCCCCATTCTCGACGGCGTGATCACCAACCTCTCCGGTGGCGCGCACTTCGACGTCTCTGCATCCGGCACGCTGGCCTACTTACCGGGCACGACGGTCGAGACCGAACGGGACCTCGTCTCGGGTGTCGCTCGACGGCAAGACCACGCCCATCATGTCGGTTCGCGGCCTTGGCCGGTACTTCGGGCTGTCTCCAGACGGCACCCGTCTGGTGCGGAGTGCTGAGTCGCCGGTGCCTTGGCCCGTTGCTGAGCTGTCTCCAGAAGCATTCAACTCGTTTGGGCCCGCTCGAGACGTCTGGGTGGATGACCTCCAACGGCTGACCAGCATCGCGCATCACCGGTGATGGCTTCCAACTTCAACCCGCTCTGGTCGAGCGACGGCCGCTCGGTGATCTTTTCCAAGGGCCTTCCCGGTGGGAAGATGTCTACCGCCGGGCCACTGACAGCCGAGACCAGGAAGAGCGGCTCACCACCAGCGAGCTCGCGCACACGCCAAGCAGTGTGTCGCGGGACGGAAAGTGGCTGGTCTACATGGAGTTCCATCCGGTGACCGGCAGCCGATTTCTGGATGCTTCCACTCGGCGCGTTCGGCGCCGGCGGCGCCGAGCGGGCGAGGCGCAGCCGTTCGTCAGGACGAACTTCAGCGAGGGCAACGCCTTTGTTTTCGCCCGATAGCCGCTGGCTGGCCTACCAGTCCAACGAATCGGGGCGCTTCGAGTTCTACATCCGCTCGTTTCCCGACGGCGGACAGAAGACGCCCCGACGCGTCAGTAGGTGTCAACCACCGGGGCCACGTGGGCAGCAGTGGGCGCCATCCGGGCGCGAGATTCTGTATCGGGCGGACGACGGCAAGATCATGGTGTCCGCGTTCAGCGTCTCACCGGAAGTCGCGATCGGGCCGCCGCGCGCTATCCTCGATGCCTCGTCTTACGACAACTTCTTCTGTATTTCGCCGGACGGATCGCGGCTGCTGATGATTCCGCTCATCGTCGGCCGAAGCGGACCGCGGTGCAGATCAACGTGGTCCTCAATTTCATCGACGGCCAGCTCCCGGCAGCGGATGCCCTGAGGAAGCTCGACCCGGGGCTGTCGGCGCACAGGTCGCCAAAACAAAACGGACGGCGACTCTGTTGTGAGACCCCGCCGTCCGCTTGCCTGAAAAAAGCGACTGACTTCGGACAGGTCGCCGACACCATCTTGACCGCGGTCAGGTTCATGTCATGGTCGGCCTTCGGAAGCGCCGGCTTCATGCTCTCGGCTCGTCTTGTTGTCAACCGCAGTCCCCGTAATGTCGATCTTGTGCCCCACGTGCGGCGCGAGATTCTCCTTGGACGAGACGACCCCAATCGTCTTCGGTCCTTTCTCGGCGGTGCTGTTGACGACGAAGGTGTCAGGAGTCGCGCCCTTCTGCAGACACCCCGTCATCGTGTGTTCTTTCTGCGCAGACGGTGCAGGCTTGTCTTGCGTTGCCGCGGTCACCGTGACGAACGCGAACGAAACGATCATCGTGCCAACTACAGACGCTCTCATACGCCCTCCTGATATGCGGTCAACGATTTCTGCGATGTTGGCAGCGTGTCGGGTAGCTGCTCGGCGACCTCAGACGCGCGTTCGCGTCATGCGGGGTCAGTATTCCTGCCGCCGAGCCTGATGTGACGACCTCCGCGACGTGGACATGCTCGTCCACCTCGAGTGCCCGAGCAGGCGATCACCGACGTCGTCGCGCAGATCGACGCGCTCCTCGCGACCGCGACGGATCCCAAGGTCGTGGGCTAATTGCCCACCCCGAGCGCCGGCGAGGCGCGGGCGCTCGACTCCATGAAGCAACTCATCAACGCCGGGCACGCACTCGTCGCCAGCGGGGAGGACGGGCAAGGCATGCGACAGCTGCCGTCAGGCGACGCAGAAAGCGCTCGAACTTGATGTGACGGGCGGAGATCGAAGCGGCCGAGGGCGGTCGGTTCCTGGCAATCCGGACTCGATCGCCGCGCGCGGCTTATGAGACACTGCCGCGTCGAAACACACCGAACCGATCGCGATTCGATCAACGAGGAGATGCGATGGCGAAGACCGCCAAGAAGAAGACGGCGAAGACCGTCCGAGTGAAAGACCTGCCGCGCGAAGAAAAACCCGAAAGGCGGCTTCGTCCCTCGCAAGGACGGATCGGGGCAAAAGGAGTATTAAGCCCGCCCGTTGGTGATCACGGCGTTAACGAGCGGGGCTCGGTTTCAGGCCGGCGGTCGCGTTGAGTGCGACGGTGATCGGTGGGCGATCGGGGACGTGCGGTTCGACGACCGCGGCGAGGAACCGGCCGTCGGCCGACACGTCGTACTGCGTCGCTGACACCACCCCCACTCCGCCCGGGAGCGGTCCCCCGCTCATCGCACCACCGGGCATGGCCAACGTAAACAGAGGCGTGGCGATTCCCAACTTCGCCTCGACTCCCAGATTCGCCGGGACGGCGATCAGGCGACTCTCCGCCGACAGAAAGTACAGCTCCCTCTGATCGCGGCGCCATCTCGGTTGTGTCCCACCGTCGGTTGACACTTGCACGCGCCTTCCAGGCGTCGGGAAACTCTCGACGTAGATCTCGTAGCGCCCCGATTGATTCGAGGCGTAGGCGACCCAGTGGCCATCGGGCGATAGCGCGGCTTGCGGATAGAGGAATCCGTCGTTTCGAAATGGCACGGACCGTGACCCGGGCATCGTCATCAACCAGAGTCCGCTCGCGGTCTTCTGGTCCCCGAACGCCAAGTGGTAGAGCAGTCGCGCCCCGTCCGGCGACCAGCCGTGGGCCCTCAACGGAAACTTGCTCTCGATCAGCGGCACCGTCGGTTCCGATCCATCAGCGGAGATCGTCCACAGGTGCACCACGGGAGCGCCCTGGCGAGGGACCGCGCTGAACACAATCCGACGTCCGTCTGGCGACCACACCGGCTGAGTCCCGGGCGACGTCAGCGGCGTCGCTGTCCCGCGCGTCATCTCGAAGACCCAGATGGCCGGACCGTTGTCGTCGGATCGCGTGACCGCGATACGATTGCCATCAGGGGCGATCGACGGATCGGCGAATCGTCCGGGCTGCCCGACGCTGCCGGTGGGCTTACCGCCTCGGTCGAACCAGGTCAGCCGCGCGACCGGATTGAGAATCCGACCGCCGAAGAAACGCCAAAGCCCCGCTGGGCGTCACGGAAAACGCGTAACGGCCACTGGCGAGTGTCAGCGATGCCCTGCGCGACCGCCCGCGGCTCACCGCCGAGGGCGAGCCGGCCGACGTCGAATGGCTGCGCGAGCAGCACATCCCGGCGAACGAAAAACAGCAACCCGTCGGAGTACTGACCTTCCGTGACGTCGTCGAGAACGCTCTGACTGTCCCGGTTTCCCAGCGAGCCTACGCGCAGGGCGGACTGGCCTCCAGGTATCGAGTCCGCGAGATACAGGAAGTGGTCGCCGTCGGGCAGAAAATGTGGCCATCGATTGGCGACATATTTCGACGGATCGAGCTGAGTGACCGGTTGCGGTGTGCCACCAGACGCGGCCACCCTCACAAGGGGTGAATAGGTGCGCGGCGCGAACACGATGACGCCATCTTTGTTCCAGGTGCCTCCGCGGCCATCCTCCGCGTCACAGATCACGAGCGGCGGGCCGCCCGCCGCCGCCACACGCTTGAGTTGACGGTCTGCGAAGAATCCGATCGATTGACCATCCGGTGACCAGAATGGATATGTGGCGCCATCGGCCGCCTGCGACGCGTTGCGCGACCTCGGAGCTCATCGATCGCACCCAGAGCTGCGTGCGACGTTTGTCGTCGATCGTCACCAGAGCGAGACGCTGTCCGTCCGGGGAAAGCGCCATCATGCCCCGGAAGCTGAAGTCTTCGGGCGGCGGACGACGAACCGCACGGATGCGGGCTCAGGAGGCGGCGCGACGCGCAGTTGGCTCCCGACCGCGACGCCGATGGCAACGGCGGAAGTCATGGCGAGGGCCGCCACAGCCAAACGTCGCCGTCGCGCACGCGCGGAGACTCGATCGCGTCTCCACCGGAATCGGCATGGCCGGCAATCCACCTGAGCTCGTCGACCAGATCCACGGTGGACTGCCACCGGGCGTCAGGGTCCTTCGCGAGGCAGCGCCGCACGACGCGATCGAGAGACGGGGAGACTTCCGGGCGGAGCGACGAGACCGCCGGCGGATCCGTGTGGACGACCGCGCCGATCACCGCAGACGAGGTCGCGCCGTCGAACGCCTTGCGGCCCGTGAGCATCTCGAACAACACCGCCCCGAACGCAAAAATGTCGCTCCGCTGATCCGCGCGGCCGTCCAGCTGCTCGGGTGACATGTAGGCGAGGGTGCCGATCACACCGAGTGGTCCCGTCAACGCGCTTTGCGTACCACTCTGTCCCGTCACCTCATCCCGGTCGCGCAGCTGCGCCAATCCGAAGTCGAGGAGCTTCACCCCCGTGGGCGTGAGCATGATGTTCGCGGGCTTGATGTCGCGATGGGTGATGTGATGGCGATGGGCGAAGGCGAGCGCCTCGGCCAGTGCGTCGCGATCGACAGGGCCTCGTCGAGCGGGAGTCCGCCCTTCGTGCGGGCCAGACGGGCGGCCAGCGTCTGTCCCTCCAGCAGCTCCATCACGAGGAACGCATTGCCCTCGTGATCGCCGACGTCGTGCACGGTGCAGATGTGCGGATGGGTGAGGGCCGCGATGCTCCGGGCTTCGCGCTCGAAGCGCTCCCGGCTGATCGCATCGCCGCTCAATTCAGCGTTGAGCAGCTTGATGGCGACCGTGCGGCCGAGCCGGGTATCACGCACCCGATAGACGTCACCCATCCCGCCCGCGCCCAGCGGGGCGAGGATTTCATACGGACCGAGGCGGGCGCCACTGGGAAGTGCGGCCATCGTGTGCCGGTCATGACCCGGGTGCCACGATTCTACTTGAGGAGCCGACAGCTCCTGGCCGCGTCAATCTCGCGTCGTGTCGTTGGGCATCACCACGCAGTAGACGAGCGATGCCGTTCCGAGCCTGATCTCGTCTCCACCAGAGAGCCCAACGGAATCTCGTACGCGCATGGATCCTCGCCACGAGCCGTGGCGGCTTCCGAGATCCTCGAGCGTCGCCTCGAGGCCGCGGACAACGACGCGGGCGTGATGGCGCGAGAGGGACGGCAGGGGAATCCGCAGGTCGGCGTCTTCGGCGCGACCGATCACCGTGATGCCCTCGCGAAGCGGATACTCGCGTCCGTCCCAGACGATGCAGTGCGGGCTCTTTGCGGGCGAGTTGGCGTCCATGGTGCTCCTCGATGACGGATGCCACGAAGCGATAGCCGTGACGTGGCACTGTGGCCACGCAATCGCCGGCATCGGCCAGCGCGCGCCGCAGCAAGAGCACCTGCTGCGCGAGGTTGCCCTCCTCGACGAGCCGATCCGGACCAGACGAGCGCGAGAATCTCGTCCTTCGACAGCGCGCGCGTGTGATGTTGCACCAGTGTGACGAGCAGATCGAAGGCTTTGGGCGTCAGCGCGATGGCTGTTCCGTCGCGCTCGAGACGACGCTGGTCAGGGACGAGCCGGAAGGGGCCAAACCGGTAGGTGACCACGGAGCTTGGCCATGATTGTAGTCCGTACTATCGAGCGGCCAGGCGCGGTTCTCCGGCCATGCGCGCGAAGAGTCGGGCGCGTTCCACGGCGTTGAGCGTGTACGCCGACGTCGGGACGCTCAGCACATCACGTGTCGCGATAGCGCGCACGCATGAGCCCGGAGTCTTCGTGGCTTCGGCTGTTCAGGAGGACGTGTCCCAGCTCGTGCCCGAGGCTGCGGCCGAGGAGCCTGGCGACCAGGAGCTCGGTGAGCGCCTCAGGGCGCGTGCCCGGGCTGAGCGCGTCGATCAGTGTGCGCGCGCGACCGACCCGGAGAAACACCAACTGCCGGGCGCGCCCCTCCACGAACGGCACCCAGCCGAGCGCGGACTCGCTGGTCGCGTCTTCAGCCAGGGCTTCCTGATCCCCTTTCACCGAGATCAGGCGATCGCAGCTGTCGTCGGATGGTTCCGCCCAGCGGACACCCACCCCATGCGGCGTCCAGATCGCATTCGATTCCGCCAGGACGACGGCGGCCGCGCGCACGCTGATCGAAAGCTTCTGCGACAAGACGAGGCAGACGGCAAGCTGGTGAGGACGGCACCGGGGTTTGCGCCGCCGCGGCTCCTGAGGCGAGCACGGCCATGACGCACGCACATGCTGCACTCGCCAGACGCCCCCGCATCGCATCCTCCCGCGCTCGTTCGAAGAGCGCTGCTTGATGCGAGCAGGGTAGAAATTGGGAGGGAGTGCGGTCTTTCGCGCGCCATCAAGGCGCGCTCAATTGTTCTCAATTCGAGCGCGGGACGGGTAGCTCGGCCGGCCGTTTGGCGGGATCAAAACTCCCACGGCGTGTATGGGAGTCTCGAAAGCAGACAGTCGCCGGCGGAAGGTGCGACGCGATAGGATTCCCGAAACGATTCGCGTACCCAGGCAGGAAACGACGGGTTTGGACCGTCTCATCGCCGGGAGAAGGATGATCGCTATGCGTCGCGCCGGAAGCCGTTTCCTGATGAGTGTCCTCCTGTCCGCGCTGGCCAGTGCCTGCGCCGGCCCCGACGCGGCGGAAACGCGGAGCGCGGCAGAAACGCCGAGCCCGGCGGCGCTCGACGCGCCTGAAATCACGGCCGCGCTGAAGGGCATCCAAGCCGGCCGGATCAAGCAGCACATGACCGTGCTGGCCGACGATGCCCTCGAAGGGCGCGCTCCGGGTACCGCGGGCTACGAGGGCGCGCTCCGCCACGTCGAGACGTCGCTCAAGTCCATGGGGCTCGCGCCTGCGGGCGAAGGCGGCGGCTTCCGGCAGCGCGTCCCGCTCAGGAACAGCGTCGTCGTCGAGGACAAGAGCTCGTTGTCCGTGCACACGCCAGCGGGACGCAAGACGCTCGCGTACGGCAAGGATTATCTGCTCGGCGCCGATGCCCTGCGCGAAGCGGTCAGCATCGACGACGCCGCCGTCGTGTTCGTCGGCTACGGTGTGAGCGCGCCGGCGCGCGGCTACGACGACTACGGCGCCGGCGTGGATGTGAAGGGCAAGGTCGTGGCGTATCTGAGTGGCGCCCCGGCCGCGCTCCCGAGCAACGAGCGCGCCTACTATTCGTCGGGCGCGGTCAAAGAGGTCGAGGCCGTCAAGCGCGGCGCGATCGGCACGATCAGTTTCACGTCACCGGACGATCCGCGATTCCGGTGGGATGTCAGCGTGGCCACCGGCAAACAAGGCAGCTTCGCGTGGGTCGATGCCGAGGGGAAACCCAATCGAGGCGACCCGGCGCTGCGCGGCTCGGCCTCGCTCAACCACTCCGGGGTCGAAGCCATCTTTGCGGGTGCGACGAAGACGCCGGCAGAGGTCTTCGCGGCGGCGGCGAAAAGCACGCCGCAGGCATTCCAGCTGGCAACGCGCGTCTCCCTCGTCACGCAGTCGACGCACAAGGACGTCGAGAGCGCCAACGTCGTCGCGCGGCTGGCGGGGAGCGATCCGAAGCTCGAGAACGAACACGTCGTCTATGTGGCCCACGTGGACCACTTCGGGCGCGGCGTCGCGATGAACGGCGACGACATCTACAACGGCGCGCACGACAACGCCTCGGGCGTGGCGATTGTCCTCGAGGTCGCGCAGGCCTACGCGACGCTGCCGGCGCGGCCTCGCCGCTCGATCCTGTTCCTGTTCGTGACCGCCGAGGAGCGGGGCCTGCTCGGGTCCGACTTCTTCGCGCGCCGGCCGACGGTGCCGCGGGAAGGCATCGTCGCCAACCTGACGCTGGACATGCCGTTCATGTTCCATCCGCTGCTCGACATCGTCCCGTACGGCGCGCAGCATTCCACGCTGTCGGCGCCGGTGACGCGGGCCGCCGAGAAACTCGGGATGGCGATCGCCACCGATCCCATCCCCGAGCAGGTGCTGTTCATCCGCAGCGATCACTACAGCTTCGTCCGGCAAGGTGTGCCGTCGCTGTTCATCAAGAGCGGCTTCAAGAGCGGCGATCCGGCGAAGGACGGCGCGGCGATGAACGCCGGCCTATCGGCGCGACGTCTATCACAAGCCCAACGACGACATGTCGCAGGCGTTCGACTTCGAGGCGGGTGCCGCCCACGCGCGGATCAACTTCCTCACCGGCTGGCAGGTCGCGCAGGAGACCGCGCGCCCGGCGTGGAATCCCGGCGATTTCTTTGGGCAGTTATTCGGAGGTCGATGAACAGACGCTCCTTCCTTCGATGGTCAGCGGCGGCGGTGCCTGCCCTGCCGATCGCCTTACGGGCATCAGGCGACGAGCGAACGGCGGCTGCCCTGCCGAGATCCGGCCAGCAGACTGCCGCACCAGGGCGATCGGGATCGAGCTTCGATCCGTGGATCGAGATCGAGCCGCGGCACCTCGCGCAGAACGTGGCCGAAGTGGCGCGCTTCGTCGGGGGCCGGCCGATACTGGCGGTCATCAAGAACAACGGCTACGGCCTTGGCGTCGAGCCGGTGGCGCGGGCACTGGCCGGTCGCCCGGAGATCCGCGGTCTCGCGGTCGTCAAGCTGCAGGAGGCGATCGCCATACGCGACGCCGGCATCACGGCGCCGGTGCTCTTGATGGGACCGTTCGACGAGCGCGATCTGCACGAGATGCAGGCGCGCGACATCATGCCGATGGTCTACACGCCCATCGGTGACGCGCTCGAGCGCGTGGTGTCACGCGCCGGCCGGCCGCTGCGGCTTCACGTGTGCGTCGACACCGGCCTGGGCCGCGAAGGTGTGCCCTATCGCGAGGCGCCGGCGCTCGTCCGCGATCTCGCTCGCCGCAAGGGACTGCTGATTGACGGCCTGATGATGACGTTCTCCGAGGATCGCGCCTTCGACCGCGAGCAGCTGTCGCGGTTCGACGCGCTCGACGACGTCGCTCCGCCAGTCGGGCATCGTCTCCGGCGCGCGCCACGCGGCCTCGAGCTACACCTTCTTTCAGCACGACGATGTGTGGCTCGATATGGTGAGGCCGGGCATGGCGCTGTTCGGGGTCTATCCGGACCCGACGTTCCGCGCCGCCAACCGGATGACGCTGCGCCCGGCGGCGGCGCTGCGGGCGCGGGTGGTCCTCGTGAAGAAGCTCGCCGCCGGCGAAAGCGCGGGCTACGAGCGCGCGTATGTCGCCAAAGAAGATGTGTGGGTCGCGACGCTGCCGGTCGGCCATGCCGACGGCTGGCCGCGCGCCGCGGCCAAGGGCGCGCGGGTTCGGATCGGCGCGAAGCGCTATCCGGTCATCGCGTCGGTGTCGGCCAGTCATACGCTGCTCGAAATCGGCCGCGAGCCCGAGGTGTCGATCGGCGACGTCGCGACGCTGTGGGACTGGCAGGACGGATCGCGACCGGAGGACGTCTCGATCGCGTGCGGCGCGTCGGTGTACGACCTGCTGATGCATCTCGGCGGCCATCTATCGAGACGCGTCCTCTAGACGATGGTGCCGTGCCGAGCGGTCGTGTATACTTGGGGTTTGCCAGCCGGCGCGATTTCGACACCATGCGTCGGCGCCCTCCACGAGTGGGCCCGTAGCTCAACTGGCAGAGCAGCAGACTCTTAATCTGTTGGTTGAAGGTTCGATTCCTTCCGGGCTCACCAATTTCTTCGCTTCGCTCAGAATTGGTTCGCCGCGGAAGCCTTCAGGCACGCCGCGCAACCCGCGGTTTGCGCGAGCGGGCACGATTCCTTCCGGGCTCACCACTTTCTCGTTCTCTCTCAACAACTTGTGGATCAGCGGATCGCCGTCTCCACAATGATGTCATGACGACGTCGGCCTTCTGACGGCCGCGTAGACTGTGCGGTGTCCAGCCTCACAGCGCTCGGGTCGAAGGAGGCCGAGATGCGGATCATTGGTTGCGATTTACACGCGGCGCAACAGACGATAGCGCTGTTGGATCGCGAAACGGGAGAAATCGTCGAGAGAACGTTGGCGCACGAAGGGACGACGGTGCGCGACTTCTGCGCCAGCCTGCCGGCACCGATCGTTGTCGGCATCGAAGCGACCGGATCGATGGGATGGTTTCTGCGGTTAATGGAGGAGCTCGGCGTAACCTGCCACGTCGGTGATCCGGCCAGGATCCGACGGGGTGAAACCCGCCGACAGAAGCACGATCGACGAGACGCGGCGCTGCTCCTGGAATTGTTGAGGGAGAATCGCTTCCCGTCGATCTGGATGCCGTCATCGGAGCTGTGTGATCTGCGGGCGCTCCTGTTGCACCGCGATCAGTGGGTGCGGATGCGCGCACGCGTGAAGAACGCGCTGCAAGGACTCGCGCTGGCGCACGGGATTCGTCGAGGCGCCGGACTCTGGACGCGAGGTGGGCCGTCGACCCTGGCCTCGCTCCCTCTTGCCCTGCACGCGGGCCATCGTCGATCGGAATTGCAAGCGCTCAACGTGCACCTGACGAAGCACATTGACGACCTCGATCAACAAGTCAGTGAGCAAGCCCACGAGCGTCCGCAGGCGCGTCGCCTGATGACCCATCCAGGGGTGGGCCCGGTGACCGCGTTGGCCACCGAGGTGTTCCCCGGCGACGCGCGCCCAATCGTCGCCGCGATCTCGCGCGTCGTATTCTCGAGGGTCACCCCACTGAGCATCGGACATCGCGCCCTCCGTTGCTTCGTACCTGCTGTCTGGGTTGTCCGTGAAGACGGCCTGGCAGTTGCTGCGAGGAGTGGTTCAGGAGACGTTGTGCGCCGAGGCGTGTCGCCGCGGCGCTCAACGCGTGGTCTAGTGAGCCGTGCTCGGGCCCTGTGGGCGACCGACGACGGTTCAGGCCGGCGATGGTGCCGGCCTCGGAGCCGCAGCCGACCAAACTGCTTCAAATCCTTATATGCTCCCTTTCACGGGGAGGGAAGTAGTCGAACGACGTAGAGACTGTTTCTCTCAATCGAGAACGCAGTTGGCGCAGTTCGGCTCGGGCGCCAGTACCCGCAACTCGACGCCCACGAGGACTTCTGCGACAACTACGGCTTCGTGACCGACCGTGCCTTCCGCCTGATGCATCCTCGCCGTGGCCGGGCGACGTGGACCTGGCATTCGGCGGCTCTCGCTCCGCGGGAAAATTCCCACACGACAGTGAGATACGACCCAAAGTCACTGGCTCCGCTGTCGAGACCCGCACAAGATGGCACCTCGCTGCTGGCAAGGTTCATGCAAACCCAACTCATTCCGCGCTCCACGAAATGGAAACAGGTTACAACGCCGTTAGTGCGCGCCTGAAGCATCGCTGTCTCAACATGTCTCGATCGCTCGCCGTATTGGCGACGGCGTTTCCGTTGCTGACGGCGATCGGCTGGTACGCCGACGTTCCCGTGCTGAGAAGCCTGCACCCGGCGTTGCCGGCCATGCAGCCGAACACAGCGCTCGCCCTCCTGCTTGCGGCGATCGCAACCCCCTTCGTCGGTGACCATCGACGATCCTCGCGACGCTTTTCGATCCCAGCTCTACTGGGACTCCTCATCAGCCTGATCGGGCTGATCACGCTGGCGGAATACCTCTTCTCAGTGGACCTGTTGATCGATCGCCTCTTCCTCACCGATGCCATGGCTGCCGGTCTCCGGGCGGGACGCCCCGCGCCGCAGACAGCCGTCAATTGCGTATTGCTTGGTGCCGGCATTGTCCTCCACGATGTCCGCGCGCTGCCGATTCGCCTGGGTCAGGCGTGCCTGCTGGCGGTCAGCGCAAATGCGACCGTCGCGCTGACCGGGTACATCTTCGACGCCAGCCGGTTCTATGGATTCCCGTTGTTCGAGCCGGCGATCGGTATGGCCGTCCACACCGCGGCGGCGTTCGTGATCCTGGCCATCGCCTTGCTCGGCAGCCGTCCCGACGACGGCATCATGTCGCTGATCACCAGCAGCACGCGCAGCGGCGGTATGGCGCGTCAGATCCTTCTCACCGGCACGCTCGCACCGCCGCTCGTCGGCGCCGTGACGCACATCGGCGTCCTCAGGAACTGGTACAACGTCCACACCCAGGCCTCGCTCTTCGTCGTTGTCATCGTCGGACTCGTCCTGCGGACCACCTGGATGGCCGCACGGCAGTCGGAACACGCCGAATACCGGGCCCGTGAGGCATTCGAGGCGTCCGAGACAACGAACGCGCGTCTGCAGAGGGCGCTGGATGATCGGCGCATCTTCGAAGCGTTAATCGAGAACTCTTCGGACTTCATCGGCATTGCCGAACCGGATGGCACGCCCATCTACCTCAATCCCGCCGGCCGACGGATGGTCGGACTTGCCAGCGATTTCCCAGTCGCGACGATCACGATTCAGGATTGCTACCCTCCAGACGAACGGGCGTTCGTGTCGGACGTCATCCTGAAGTCCATGCTCGAGCACGGTCACTGGAGCGGTGAGACGCGGTTCCGACACTGGCAAACAGAACAGGCAATTCCTGTATCCGACGAGCACTTCACGATCCGCGACCACGACTCCGGCCGTTTGCTCGGCCTCGGCACGATCACGCGCGACATCTCCGATGTGAAGCGAACGCAGGAACAGTTGCGCCAGTCGCAGGAGCGTTTCGAGCTCGCGCTCAGTGGCGCCGACCTGGGTTCGTGGGACTGGAACATCAGGACGGGGGAGGTCGCGTTCAACGCGCGATGGGCCGAGATGCGCGGCCTTTGCCTTGGCGAGGTCCCGGCACACGTGGACTCGTGGACGTCGGGCATCCATCCCGAGGACTGTTCGCGATTGCAGCGGACGCTATCCGACTACCTCGAGCTGCGCGTGACCCACTACGAGGCCGAGTACCGCACGCGGACCGCGTCGGGCGACTGGATCTGGGTCTTGGATCGCGGAAAGATCTTCGCCAGAGACCAGGACGGCTTGCCGATTCGCATGGTCGGCACTGAGCTCGACATCACAGAGCGAAAGCATCTCGCGAACGAACATCGATTCCTGGCGGACGTCGGCATGGCGATGACGTCAATCGTCGACTATGAAGAGACGCTGACGAAGGTGGGACAGCTCGCGGTGCGCGACGTCGCCGACTATTTCATCCTCGATAGGGTCGAGGCGGATGGCCGCCTCCGACGGGTACAGGTCACGAGCCGACACGAGCGGCCGGCGGGAGTCTGCGACGCGTTGATGGCGGCTGGATGCACCGGCCCGATCGCGATGGCCCACGACCGTGGAGAGGCCATTCTCGTCGAGCGGCTGTCGCCAGACGCGTTCACCTCGCTCGGCCAGAGCGCGGACGATGCCAGCACGTTGGCGGCTGCCGATTTGCGATCGCTCGTCGCCGTGCCGTTGCAGATCGGCGGTTCCGTCGTCGGCGTAATCAGCCTCGTGGCGTCATCCGCATCCGTTAAATACGGACCTGACGATGTGCGGCTGGCCGAGGAGCTGACGCGCCGGGCGGCGCTGGCGATCGCGAACGTGCAGCTGTACGCCGAAACCAAACGCGCCGTCGAGACGCGCGACAACGTGCTGGCCATCGTGTCTCACGATTTGCGGCACCCCGTCGTTGCCCTCGACCTGGCGTGCTACCTGCTTCGCCGCGCGGGAACCGTCGACGAAGCCAGCGTGACCAGATTCGCCGAGCTGGTTGAGCGATCGGTCGTCGAGATGAATAGGTTGATCGACGATCTGCTCGACGTCGCGCGGATTCGGGGCGGCACGCTCGCCGTCGAAACCAAAAGAGCGAGCCTGATCAATGTCGTACAACCGGTGCTGGATCGCGTGCGTGTCCAGGTCGAGGTGACGCGCCAGACACTGAACGTGAATGTCCCGGTCGATTTGCCGGCGGTCCTCGTCGACACGCCCCGCATCCGCCAGGTCATGTCGAACCTGCTCGGTAACGCTGTGAAATTCACGCCCGAGGGCGGTACGATCCGGGTGTCGGCCGCCCAGTCTGGCCGTTGGGTCACCATCTCGGTGGCCGATTCCGGTCTCGGGATTCCACCGGAGCACGTCGCGCACGTCTTCGACTGGATGTGGCAGGTGCCAGGGACCCGCCGAACCGGCGCCGGCCTGGGTCTGGCGATCGCCAAAGCCATCATCGAGGCCCACGGCGGGACGATCAGCGTCGAAAGCGAGCCCGGCAAAGGCAGCGTCTTCTCGTTTTCACTGCCCTTGGCCGATGAACCAGTCGAAACCGGCATCCCTTACGCCGGAATAAGCTGATCAGGCGGACAAATCCTGACAGCTGTTGCCAGCAACCGCCAGGCGTCGGGTCACGCGACGAACCGCAGGCCCTCGATCTGACGCAGCCACCCGTGCAGTTGGTTCCATCTCGCGAAAATGCGGGTCACCACTCTTTCATCAGCGCTCTCAGACGGCGCCAAGTACTTGAAAAGTGGTGCCGTTACGGCGGTTCGATTGAATCGATTTCCGTCAAACGCGACTCCTTCGGGAAAGAACAACTGCTGCAGTCGCTGCTTGTACTCGAGCGACGCCTGCACCCAGAGGTCTGATGCGCGCAGCAGAATGCGTTCTCCGAACGCCAGGATGCCCTCTTAGCGCAGCGAACACCCGGGTCGTGGTCAATAATCGACTGTTCATTTCGGTGTCTTCGCGGCCCGGCACGGTCATCCGGTTTGAAGCGATGGAGCTGCCATGACGACGCGGCGAGCCTTTGTCATCTCACAGTTGCCACGTTTCGGTGCCAGTCTCCTCGTCCTGAGCCTGTTCGCGATCACTTGGATGGTTTCGGGCGAGCAGGTCAGGCAGCCGCCACCCGATTCCGCAGCGCGACAGCGCTTCCTCGAGATGTTCGCCCGCGCATATTTTCCCGGACGAACGGGCCAACTCATGATCGTGCCGCGTGAAGGCGACTTCATTACGCGGCCTGACCCGAATGTCGTGTACATGCACGGTTCGCCCTGGTCCTATGACGTTTCGATACCGCTGATGTTTGCGGGCCCTGCAGTGACAACCGGTGTGTTCTCCGCCGCAGCAACGCAGCAGGACGTCGCGCCTACGCTGGCGGCATCGCTTGGCGTACAGATGCCCCCGACTGCGACAGGCCGTGTCTTACCGGTTCTGCGGGCGGGCTTTGCTCGGCCGCGAGTGGTGATGTTGCTCGTCCTGGATGGCATGCGCCGGGATTACTTCGATCGCTACGCCGAGTCCATGCCAACGCTGACCGCTCTGCGTCACCAGAGTGCATGGTTCACCCAGGCGCGGGTGAACTTCGTGCCGACCAACACCGCTGTGGGGCACTCGACGATCTCGACGGGCACCGATCCTCGCGTGCACGGGATCACAGGCGTAAGCGTGTACCATTGACGCACGGACGGCGCCACGATCTGTTCGCTGGAGGACTGCCAGACGATCTGATGGCGTTGACGCTGGCCGACGTCTGGCAGCTCGCGACGGCTGGTCGCGCGATCGTACTCGCACAGGGCAGCATCGACCGGGCGGCGACGCCGCTCTCGGGGCATGGGGCGTGTCTGTTGAATGGAGCGCCAGTCGTGCTCGCAAGCTACGATCTGCAGACGGGCAACTGGACCACGAACCCGAACTGCTTCCGACTACCTGCGTACCTCAAGGATCGAAATGCGAGAGCATTGTGGCAGGCTGACGGGGAGTGGATGAGTCACAGAATCGACTCGGCGGATGCGGTGCGTTATTCCGCGCTGTTTCCGGCATTCGAAGCCGATGCCATGACGGCGATGATTGAACGCGAGCCGGTGGGCGCAGACAACGTCGCCGATCTCATTCTGCTGAACTACAAGGGCGCGGATTTCGTGGGCCACAAGTACGGTCCGGATTCGAACGAGCTCCGCGTCACTCTGGCGAGATGGACCGTCACCTGACGCGAATGCTGCGAGCGCTCGAGGCAAAGGTTGGTAACAACTATCTTCTCGCGCTGACCGCGGACCATGGCATGCCGCCTGAACCGTCGTCGCCGGACCGCCGACACTTTGCGCAGTCAATCGTCGACTTGGTGCACGGGAAGTTTGATCCTGAGACGAAGCAGCTGATTACATCCTTCGAACCGGAAAACAGCCAAATATTCGTCGATGAGGACCGGCTGTCGGCTCTTGGTCTGACGTTGCGCGATCTGGCGTCCTTTCTTGAATCACAGCCGTTCCTTTTTGCGGTGTTCACACACGACGACGTGCGGCTTGCGGCTCAAACGCCGAAGTGATGCCCTGCGCAGGCACTCGATTCTTGCGCGTGCCTCAAGCCCATTCGCTCGGAGATATCGATCGCGGACACGAAAACGCCCTACCCGGCCGCCCGCACGCGGTCGAGCTGACGCAGCCACACCGCGATTCGGTTCCAACTGGCGAACGTTGGGCTCGCCAAAAAAACCGAGCAAATCGGCGACTACATCTCAAACAGCCGCGAGTGTTCCGTCGTCTGACGCCCACGGTGACGCCCACCGGGAGCTGGAATCTTGGTCAGCTCATCAAGAAGGTGGGCATGGTGTGAGGTTCAGCGTCGGCGACGATGTGGACAAAGTTCGTGTCGATCCCTTGGATTGCGGCAGCTCGCAGATCGCCAAATGACATCGGGAAGTCCTCGCGCGCCAAGATCGAGCGCCAATGAGGGGCATCGTCGTGGCCGTATTCAAGTATGAGCGGAAGGACACGCTGTCCGAGGTGCATTTCGCCGTCCGTGTCGGGGAACACAAACGAGCTTTTCACGACCAGCCCGTCGAACTTGTCCTCGTGTCGAAGCGCGGGGGATGTCAACAGGAACGGCCATAGCTCGGGCGGATCGGGTTGATTGCGAATAGCCTCGTCTGCTTGCGTTCGAGCTGGCTCATTGGCGCGACAGCGCAAGTCCCGCAAGTCCCGCGCCGAGCACCAACAGCGGCTCCGGCACGCGAAACCGCACGAGCAGAACCAGCCCGGTCAGCGCGATGCAAGCTGTTGGCAGATCCGAGATCGCGCCTCGTCCTAGGACCACCACTGCACCGGCGATGGCGCCGCTCGCGGCGGTCGTCGCGCCTGCAGCGAATGCCCGCAGTTGCAGATTGTCCCTGTGACGACGAAACCAGGGCGCTGGCACGATTGTGAGAAATAGACCGGCAGGAAGATCCCGACGGCGGCCACGGTCGCGCCCGCCACACCCGACACGAGGTATCCGATAAACGCCACGGTGATAACGACCGGGCCGGGCGTGATCAGCGCCACGGCGACGGCGTCAAGAAACTGGTGCTCGGTCAGCCTGACATGTCGTGCACCACGCCCTGCTGGAGGAATGGAACGATGGCCAGCCCGCTGCCAAAAACGAAGGAGCCCGCCTTCGTGAAAAACAGCAGGATCTGCAGCAGTACATGTTGGTCGCCTGAGGCCGTGGAGGTCGAGAGCGCGCGCTCCAGGGCCATGATCAGTGCGGCTGCCGCAACGCCGGCAAGAGACAGGGCGGCGGCCGGCCGTGCACCTGGCCACGCGCGCACGAGCAGCACGAGCAGACCCGCAACGAGAAACAGCGTTCGAGCTCTGTACCGGTCCAGGCGGTTGCAACCAGCATGACCACGAAGATCGTCCACAGAAGGGGATCGCGCTTGTTTGTTCCTCGCGCCAATCGATAGGCGGCGACGGCGATGATTGCGATGATGAGCGCGCCGATGCCGTAGAACACGGATTGCATCCACGGCATCCCACCGTAGGCGACGTACAGTGCGCTCAGGCCGAGGACCATGAGAAACGACGGGAGAATGAACGCCAGGCCAACGAGGGTCGCGGCTATGACGCCGCCCTGGAAGTAACCAATCGCCATGGCCGTCTGGGCGGCGAGCGGACCGGGCATGATCTGCGCAAGCGCGATCGACAGGTTGTAGGTGGACTCGTCGATCAGCTTCCGATCCTCAACGAGGTCGCGTCGCATGTAACCAACAAGCGCCGCCGGGCCGCCGAAACCGAACGACCCGAGTTTGAAGAAATACCAGACGAGGTCTTTCATTGAACCTGGATCGTCGCCGCCCCGACATCTGTCGTTCAGCACCACGCGCAGGCCGGCACCGGCGGCAGCAGCGCGACGATAGACGAGGACAGCTGCGGCAACATCCTGAAGAGCCGTCCCGGTCGAATCGAACACGAACACGTGATCGCGGCTGCTTCTCGCAGCTACGCGACCCGCGACGATGGCCGACGGTTCGCCGTGGACGTCTTGTTCGGTCATCACGTTGGCCTTGATGGCGTGGTGCCGATCGCCTCCTGCGAGCGCTGCGGCTGCAGCACGCTGGGCATCGGCGGGCGAATTGGCCCACGCCGCGACGCCGGTGTAAGACGCTAACCCTTCGCAAATCTCGTCGCGCCGTTCGTTGTCTGCCGTTGCCGATTCGAAGGCGTTTTGAATGTTGCAGGCGGCGTCGCAGGCTCTTTGCCCCGCTGATTCGTAAGCCCTGCCTCGACCTCTCGTCGAGCCGGTTCGCCGGTTCGGCGTGAGGACTTCAGGCACCCTTCATCTCCGAAAATCGACGGACGAGCGTCTCGCCCCCATGCAGACATGAAACCGCGCGGAAAGGTCGAAGCAACGGCTTAGCCGCCGTCGCTCGGCGCCTGCGTTCGCCCCTTGACCGGAGCCAACGGCTTAGCCGAACAGCGAGCTGCCGTCGAAGAGCTTCCGGTTTGATCCAGGTCAGCGAGCCTCCACCAAATCGCCCGCGCGAGCGCGGAATGGTCGCGCGATAACGCCCAACTTGCGCATGCGCGCGCGCAACGTATGCGGATTAATCTCCAGGCGTCGTGCCGCTCCGTGCGGCCCCTCAACACGACCAGCTGTCACGTGCAGCACCCGGCGAATGTGGTTGGCCATCGCGGCGTCGAGCGAGACGACAGGTTCTTCGACGCGATCGTGCGCGGCTCGGCCCCGCGAAATCGCCCCCTGTCAATGCCGAGCTTTTTCATCCGCGCGCGCAGCGTATGCGGGTTGATCTCGAGCTGTCGCGCCGCTCCGTGGGGGCCTTCGACGCGGCCCCCAGTCGCCCGAAGCGCCGCTTCGATATGGCGCCGCATCGCGGCATCGATGGTCTCGATAGCAGTGGTTTCCTCCTTCAAAACGATCGGATCCGTCGCCGGAGTGAGACCGCTGCGCCCGGAGCAGCAGGTCCCAGCGCGGCGTTGATCCGCAGCGTTCTGCCAGCTCCAAGAATCACGGCCCGCTCGATGACGGCGGCCAGTTCCCGAACATTTCCGGGCCAATCGTATGCCAGCAGCAAGTCGAGATCTTCCCGCGTCGGCATGAGGGACTCCACCAGACGCGTCGCCGCTCGCGCGGCGAAATGCACCGCCAGCTGAGGGATGTCTTCGCGCCGGTCGCGCAGTGGCGGCAGGTGAATCGGAAAGACGCTGATGCGACGCCACAAGTCTTCGCGGAACGTGCCACACGCCACCATGTCGCGCAGATCGCGGTGCGTCGCGCCGATGATACGGACGTCGGGTGACAGGGCGGGCTGGCCGTCGACACGTTCAAGATTTCCGCCCGGCAGGATCCGCAGAAGCCCGACCTGCGTTTCGAGCGAAAGCTCGCTGATTTCGTCGAGGAACAGGGTGCCGCCATCGGCGCGCGCCAACCAGCCCTGACGAACCGCAAGGCCATCGGTTGAGCCACCACGGCCGAACAACTCCGATTCGACCAGCCCAGGCGGGATCGCGCCGCAGTTCACGCGTACAGAGGGGAACGGGCGCGCCGCGATCGCTCGTGGAGCGCGCGCGCCAGCACCTCTTTCCCGCTGCCGGTCTCCCCAAGGATGAGCACCGGCACATCGGTACCCGCGACTAATCGACCCGATCCATCACCGCACGCAAACCGGTCTCGGTGCCGACGACCGCGTCGGCAACATCGTGGCGGCCAAGCTTGCTCAACAACGCCTGCTTGTCGGCCTCGAGCGATTCGCGCAGCCGCTTGAGTTCACGGACGCGCGCCGTGTTCGCCAGCGCGACTCCGATTGGCTCACGAAGGTGCGACAGGAGAGCCCGATCCGCGGGTTTGAATGGCGAGCGCCGCGAGACCAGCAGCACGACGCCAAGGGGCCCTGCCTCACCATTCAATGGGGCTGCGACACAGTCTCCTCGGAATTCAGCTGGGCTGATCATGCCGAGGATTGGGTCACCAGGCACGGGCCCGCTAGCGGACGCCGAATCGCGATGCCAAACAAGAACGTCCTGCATCGCGGCGTCACTGAGATCGATCGAGTGGCTGCTACCCCGGGAGCATTCGGCCGACATGGCGCCTGCGCCACGGTGTCGAGGCCACCGTGAATGAGATCCAGCTGCCGCACTATCAGATAGTCCGCGGCGACATCTGCCGAGATCAGACGTGCAATTTCCTCAATCGACTGCTCTAACTCGATGTGGCGGCATGCTTCCCGCCAGACACGGAGTAATAAATCAGTTTCCCGCACGTTCTTGATCATACGCTGGTATCAACAATTCCGTCAAATATTATCGATATGCGCGCGGGCGAAACTTCACAAGACTGAGTTCACAAAGGCAAACCGTTGGCGGACATTTGTCAAGGGCCCGATCGCTACGCGTGACTTTCCATGCAAAAACTCTATCATATATAGCTGTAAAACAGCTATATATCACAGTTCGTGAGCCATGGCCCTCAGTGCCCGGCGTAAGTGATTGCCAAGCCACGCCTTATGCCGACATTTCAACGGTCGGCATGATAGATGCTCAACGAGCCGCTTGATTCTGTTCTATTTTCTCAAGATCGGGGTTGAACATCAGTGGTTAATGGTCGATTCGTTTGCGTGAAGGACGTTGTGGTCTTGAGTCAGCAGCTACGCGCTGTCAGCAGGACCTTCCTGTCGGGTCTAGCGCTCCTGGCCGTCGCCGCAACCGGAGCGCTGGCGCAGCCAGCAACGTCAACCATTGGCGGTATCGTGCGAGATTCATCCGGAGCCCCGATACCAGGCGCGGTCATCCGGCTTTCGAATACGGAGACCGCGGCCAATGTCGAGGTGGTAAGCGACGCGCAGGGCAGCTATAGCGCTATCGCGCTGACACCTGGTGATTACCGATTGGAAGCGACGCTCGACGGGTTCGAACCCATCGTTCGCGTGGTTGCGCTGGTACTGGGCCAGCCGGCCGAAATTGATGTCACCCTGAAGCCTGCTCGGATCACTGAGGGCGTGATTGTGACTGCGCGACGCGTTGAGGAAGTCGCGCAGGAAGTGCCAATTCCCGTCTCGGTCATCGACGGCAACCTTGTCGCGGACGCAGGGGCGTTCAACGTCAATCGTTTGAAGGAACTCGTACCAACCGTGCAGTTCTATTTGTCGAATCCGCGCAACTCATCGATCAACATCCGCGGCCTTGGCGCACCGTTTGGTTTGACGAACGATGGCATCGAGCCCGGCGTCGGTCTGTACATCGATGGCACGTTCTTCGCGCGCCCCGCGGCCGCGACACTCGATTTTCTCGATGTGGAGCGCGTCGAGGTGCCTTCGTGGACCGAGGGGAACGCTGTTCGGAAAGAACACTACGGCCGGCGCGGTCAGTGTGACGACGAAGCGGCCGCGTTTTACGACAGAGAGCGACGTCGAGCTCAATGTCGGCAGCCTCGGCATGGTGCAGGCCAAGGCGTCGGTCACTGGTGCGCTGTCCAAGAAGGTGGCAGGACGAGTGTCGTTCTCCGGGACGACGCGTGACGGCACGATTCGCAACGTCGTGACCGGTGAGGACGTGAACGGGCTCAACAATCTCGGCGTTCGCGGGCAGGTGCTGTTCACTCCGTCGGAGAAGACGGTGATCAGCCTGTCGATTGACAACACACGTCAGCGGCCGACGGGCTACGCGCAGGTGGTCGCTGGCGTTGCACCGACGATGCGGCCGGCTAATCGGCAGTATCCGCAGATTGCGGCCGATCTCGGATATGCGCCGCCGAGCTTCAATGCGTTCGATCGCGTGACGGATACCGACACGCCCTGGCAATCCAATCAGGACCTCGGCGGCGCGTCGTTGACGAT
>CAWJEO010000021.1:0-180491 GCA_963841895.1 uncultured Acidobacteriota bacterium | reverse complement strand
TCGACGTCGCCTCGAGTGAGTTCTGGGCCGCTACGGGACCGGGCAGCGGACGCTACGAGTTCAAGAAATCGGGTGAGCCGGCCCGCGATCCCGAGGGCATGGTGGCGCTTTTCGTCGAATGGTGCCGCGAGTATCCGATCATCTCGATCGAAGACGGCTGCGCCGAGGCCGACTGGCGCGGCTGGGCGACGCTCACCAAGGAGCTCGGGGCGCGAATTCAGCTCGTCGGCGACGACGTCTTCGTCACCAACCCCGAGATTCTCGCGCGCGGCATCAGCGAAGGCATCGGGAACGCCCTCCTGGTGAAGCTGAATCAGATCGGCACCGTCACCGAGACGCTCGACGCGATCGCGATGGCCTCGAAGGCGAGCTATGCGAGCGTGATCTCGCATCGCTCCGGCGAAACCGAGGATGCGACGATTGCCGACCTCGCAGTGGGCACGGCCGCCGGACAGATCAAGACGGGGTCGGCGTCACGCAGCGATCGCACCGCCAAATACAATCAGCTGCTGCGGATCGAAGAAGAGCTCGGCGCGTCCGCGAAGTACGCGGGCCGCGCCGCGATCAAACAATTACACCTGTAGCGGCCGGCCTTCAGGCCGGCTGGCGATCGCGTCGCCGTGCTCATCCGATCGCGCCGGCGTACTCGTCCTGACCAACGGCCGGTCTGAAGACCGGCCGCTACAGGTGATCTTCGTCCGATGCATATCGTCGTCCTCCTCCGTCACGGCGAGTCCACGTGGAACAAAGAGAACCGGTTCACCGGGTGGACCGACGTCGACTTGACTGACAAAGGCCGCGCCGAGGCGGCCGAGGCGGGCCGTCTGCTGAAGGCAGAGGGTCTGAGCTTCGACCACGCGTTCACGTCGGTCCTGAAGCGCGCCATTCGAACCTGCTTCATGGCGCTCGACGAGATGGATCAGCTGTGGCTGCCGGTGACCCGCAGCTGGCGCCTCAACGAACGGCACTACGGCGCGCTCCAGGGGCTGAACAAGGCAGAGACCGCGGCGAAGCACGGCGAGGCGCAGGTCAAGGTCTGGCGGCGCAGCTACGACATCCCGCCGCCGCCCCTGACGGTCGATGATCCGCGGCACCCGGGCCGGGATCCCCGTTACGCGAGTCTCTCGCCCGGCGATTTGCCGCTCACCGAATCGCTCAAAGACACGGTGACGCGGTTCCTCCCCTATTGGACCGACACGATCGCGCCGGCGATCAAGTCGGGCCAGCGCGTGCTGATCGCCGCCCATGGCAACTCGCTGCGCGCACTCGTCAAGCACCTCGACAAGATCTCGGACGAGGCGATCATCGAGCTGAACATCCCGACCGGGGTGCCGCTGGTCTACGAGCTGGATTCGGCGCTGGTGCCGATCCGCAGCCGGTACCTGGGTGATGCCGCCGCCGTCAAGGCCGCGGCCGACGCCGTCGCGCGTCAAGGCGCGGCCAAGGGTTAAGCAGATGCAGCAGGTGGACGTCTTCATTGCCGGCGGCGGACTCGCCGGGCTGACCCTCGCACGCCAGCTCAAACGCGAGATGCCGTCGCTGGGGCTGCTGGTCGCCGAGAAGCGCACGCATCCGGCTCCGGAAGCCGCGCACAAGGTCGGCGAATCCAGCGTCGAGATCGGCGCGCACTACTTCCGGAAGATCGTCGATCTCGAGTCGCATCTGCGGTCGGGCCATCTCGAGAAGCTCGGCCTCCGCTACTTCTTTCCTGCCGGCGACAACACCGAGCTGCAGCAGCGCTTCGAGCTCGGCCCGCCCGGCTATCCGCCGGTGCCGTCGTTCCAGCTCGATCGCGGCCGGCTCGAGAACTACCTGCTCGAGACCAATCGTGCCGACGGCATCGAAGTCCTCGATCGCGCGGTCGTGCGCGAGATCACCTTCGGCGATCCGCACCACACCATCATCGTGAAGACGCCAGAAGGCGACCGCACCGTCGAGGCGCGCTGGATAGTCGACGCGAGCGGCCGCGGCAGCTTGATCCGCCGGCGATTCGACCTGACGCGCGAGGTGGCGCACAAGGCCAACGCGAGCTGGTGGCGGGTGAGCTGCCGCGTGAACGTCGACGACTGGGTCGACGATCCGGCGTGGCAGGCGCGCGTGCCGATTCGCGAGCGCTGGCACAGCACGAACCATCTGATGGGCCGCGGCTACTGGTTCTGGCTGATTCCGCTCGGCAACGGCAGCACCAGCCTCGGCATCGTCGCCGACGCGACGATTCACGACTGGAACACGATGAACCGCTACGAGCGCGCCCTCGAGTGGCTGCGCAAGCACGAGCCGCAGGCCTGGCGTGTGCTCGAGCCGCTCGGCGACAAGCTCGAAGACTTCCTCGCCCTGCGCCACTTCGCGTACGGCTGCTCGCGCGTCTACTCGCAGGATCGCTGGCTGCTCACCGGCGAAGCCGGGCTGTTCACCGATCCGTACTACTCGCCCGGCTCCGACTTCATCGGCATGGGCAACGAGTGCATCACTGACATCATCACCCGCGAACGCGGCGGTGAAGACGTCGCCGATCGGATCGAGTTGTTCAACACGAACTACCTCCGCCTGTACGACGCGTTCCTGCGGCTCTACACCGGTCAGTACGCGCTGATGGGCAACGCCCAGGTGATGGTGGCCAAGACGGCGTGGGACAACGGCGCCTACTGGGCGATCACCGCGCTGATCTTCTTCCAGCGCCGCTTGAAGGAGCCCGCCTTCCTCAACCGCATCGATGGTCTGATGAAGCGATTCTTCGTCCTGCACGCGCGGATGCAGTCGTTTCTGTTCGCCTGGGGCGAAAAGGACACCAGCGTCTACGGCAGCGGCTTCACCAACGTGATTGCCGTGGACGATCTTCGCCGGCTCCAGGGAGAGCTGGCGGCGCCGCGGATGGACGACGACACGCTGCGCGCGAAGCTGGAGACCAACCTGGCGCTCCTCGAACGATTTGCCGCGACCCTGCAGGACTTCGCCGCGGAGAAGCATCCCGAGCTGCGTCGCTTCGTCCCGGCATTGAAGGACGGCGCCGAGCCGTTCAACATCAGCCGGCTCGTCGTGCCGACGTCGACGACTTCCCCAAGACCGTCAATGGCGTCGGCCTGAATCGGAACCGCGAGTTTCGCAGTTTCGAGGTTTCGGAGTTTCGGGTTTCGAAGTTCAGTTGCAAGGTTACGGGGTTGCGAGGCTGCGAGGTTTCGGCGTGGCTCGGAACTAAAACGTCGCAACCTCGCAACCTCGCAACCTCGAACCCTGGAACTCAGGAACTCAGGAACCTCGAAACCGTGAAACCTCGAACCCTCAGACCGCTCTAATCACCAGCGCCGAGTCATTCCCGCCAAACGCGAGCGACGTCGAAACCGCGCAGCGCACCCGATGCTCGCGCGCATCGTTCGCGACCACGTCGACCGCGCACTCCGCGTCGGTTTCGAGGTGATTGATCGTCGGCGGTATGACCCCGCGCGCGACGCTGAGGGCCATGATCGCCGCCTCGACCGCACCGGCCGCGCCGAGGCAATGTCCGACCATCGACTTGAGCGACGTCACCGGGACGTCCATGATGCGGTCACCGAGAACCGCGCGAAACCCTTTCGCTTCGGCCCGATCGTTCTGCGGCGTCGCCGTGCCGTGCGCGTTGATGTGGTCGACCGCGCTGGCATCGGTCGCGGCATCGACGAGCGCCATGCGCACGACGGCGGCCACCGGCCGGCCATCGGGCTCCGGCGCCGTCGGATGAAACGCCTCGCAGGCGAGTCCGTACCCGGCGAGCTCGCCGTAGATCTGCGCGCCGCGCCGGCGGGCGCGCTCCATCTCCTCGAGGATCAGGAGTCCCGCGCCTTCGCCGATGTTCATGCCGTTCCGCGACCGATCGAACGGTCGGCACGGATCGGCGTCCATGAGCCGTAAGGCGTTGAAGCCGCTGTAGGTGAGTCGCGAAAGCGCATCGGCGCCGCCGGCGATCGCCACGTCGAGCCGGCCGACGCGGATCGCGTCCGCCGCCTGGCCAATCGCAATCGTGCTCGATGAACAGGCCGCGACGACACAGCTGCGGAGGCCTTCAAAGCCGAAGCGTCCGGCAATCACGTCACCGGTCGTGCTCGGGAAATGATTCCATGCGCTCGACGGACGGGCGCGGCCAATCCCGTGCTCGAGGACGGTGAAGAAATACTCCTCGTTGCGAATGAGATCCGCCGTACCGGCGCCAAGTAGGACGCCCACCCGGGCGCGATCGAGGTCGCTGTCGAGCAACCCGGCATCGGCGACCGCCTCTTCGGCGGCCAGCAGCCCGATCTGGTCCGATCGCGACAGCCGCCGCCGCTCGAGCGGCGTGCGGCTTGCCTGCACGAGATCGAAAGGTACTTCGGCCGCCACCTGGCTGCGATAGCCGGCCGCATCGAACGCCGTCACCGGGCGGATGCCGCACTGCCCGGCAAGCATGCCGTCCCACGTTGTCTCGCGCGTCGCGCCGAGGCCGCTGACAATCCCGATACCCGTGATGACGACGCGCTTCATTCGACTAGCGAGGCTGCGCCTCGGACCGCCGAGCACGTGTGGCTGCGGCTCCGCCCCGCTGTGGCAGTATTGGTTTTGCCCGGCCCTCCCCACCCAACCGCGCACACCACGCGCGGTTGGGGCCCGGCTCCGGCCGGGCGAGAGTCTTGAAGGCTTTCGATAAAACTTGGCTCATACACAAGATTCTCGGCCTTCAAGACTCTAACGCGGCCCGCTGCGGCACGGATGCCGGTCGCGCCTCGAGCGCCTGTTTCGCCGCCGAGACCCATCGCCGCTCCCGCGATTTCGCGTGAACCGCCGCCACCACCGGAAGGAACTGAAATGGTGCGCTCACGACGCTGAACCCGCCAAACGCGAGCCGCTCGACCGCCGAGTGGTCGGCGGGCCCGAACCCGACAAGGCTGGCAACGTAGCGGCCGACCACGCCATAAATGTCGCCGGCGAGCGTCCACGCATCACCGTGCCACCCACCGGGCCGCCCGCGGCCGTCGCGTACACCCTGAAGGAATTCCGCCGCCGTACGCGCGCCGGTCACCTCGACGAACGTCGTGCCGACGCGCCGCAGCGTGTGGGCATCGCTGCCCGCCGTCATCGCGAGCCGCTTCGACCCCAGCACCGTCTGCTCGATCAAGGTGTTGTGATCCGGCGACATCGTTCCATTCCGCGCTTCGAGCGCCGGCACTTCTTCGACAAGCCGCAGATACGAGTCGAGCGGCGCCTGCCCGCGATAGAAGAACAGGAGATGGTTCAGCGCGAACAAGACGTCGCGCTCGCGCAGGAGCGCGATGACGTCGAAAACGTTGCGACGGAGCGGCTGCAGTTCGCGATGCAGCTGCTCGGTCGTCCCGTAGACACCGAGGTGGACCTCGATATCGCCGTCCGGAAACCGACACGAGACCTCCTCGCCGACGATGAAGTCGGTCGCGTCGGGATGCCGCTCGAGGAACGCCAGGCAGCCGCCGATGGAGTCGTGATCGGTGATCGTCACGACGTCCATGCCGCGCGCCTTCGCGATCCGGTAGACGGCCTCGGGATCGCTGTAGCAGTCGCGGCTGCGCAGGAACTTCAGCGACCCGCTCTGGCTCGAATGCCAGGTGTGGACGTGGAGGTCAGCTTTCATTGAGGGATTACGCAGAGAAGATTATCCGCAGATTACGCAGATTACATCCGCGTAATCTGCCCCCTCCGCGTAATCCACCAGGAATCTGCGTAATCACCGCAGCGGCTTCAGCACCATCACCTGGAACACCACCGAGCCGACGTCGCGGTAGACCTCCGGCAGGAAGCTCTTCCCGCCCTCGGCGCGCAGAATCGTGTTGAACGGCGCGCGCAGGTTGACCGCGGCCCCGACGCCGGTCAACGGCCGCCACTGCCGATCGATGGCGCGATCCTGGCCCCACGCCTGCTCGAGAAAGAGGTCGACGCGGTACTGCTCGAAGATGTTGAGCGAGTACGAGCCGCGCGCCATCGCCACCCGGTCGAAGCGGACGCCCGACGCCGGCACGCCGTGAATACGGGTGTCGTCGAACAAACCAAACTGGTAGCGGCTGAAGCGATCGAGATCCTGCCCGCCGAAGTACGACCCGTTCAAGTGAATCTTCTGAAACACGTTGACGTACAGATCGCGCGACACGTGTGCGGCGTATTTCGCATAGGTGCGAGGCGGATCGACCTCGAGGGCGTCGGCCGGGCCCCACGGCTTCCAGCTCGATCGCGCGAACCAGGCGCCGTTGGCGGCGACGCTGTAGCCGCCGCGCTTGTACTCCCAGGCGCCGCCGATCCCGTTGGTCGTCGTGCTGCTCGGCACGACGAACGACTCACTCGTCGTGCGATCGCGAACGAAGCCGTCGAAGCGCAGCTGATACTGCAGCGTCGCCTTCTGGAACGGGGTGTACTGCCAACCGAGATTGAGGCCGGTGGTCAGTGGCCACGTCAGCAGCCGTTCGGTCTCGCGCTCGCCGCCACCGACGTACAACCTATCGCTGGCCGGTGGGGCGATCGCAAAGAAGTCGAGGCTGGCGTCGAGCGGCGTGCCTCCGAGCTTCGGCCGCTGGATGTTGCCGGCTGCGAGGACGCCGGCGAAGAGCAACGCGAACTGCGTGTCGGGGCGGCCGCGGAACTCGAAGTCGAGGATGTTGAGCCCGAAGATCGGCAGCGGGTAGCCGAATGACGGATCGACGAGCAGCCCCATCGCCATCGCCCGCGCGCGGGTCGTCGGACGCTCGCTGACGACGCGCTGTTCGCCTTCCTTGACGTAGTAGCGCAGACCGCGATCGGTCTCGCGATACATGATGCGGTCGCTGCGGCGGGCCGCTTCGCGCTCTGCGGCAAACGCCGGCTCGTTGACACCGAATCCCGAGAACGTGGCCAGCTTCTCGAGCAGGAGATTGCGCCCGGCGATCAAGACGATCTGCCGCGCGGCGAGCCGCGTCAGGAGCGTGACCGGAATGCCGTCGACGGTCGCGACCGGCTCGTAGGTGTGAATCTCCTCGTTCGAGACGATCGGCGCCGAGGTCCGGGTCTGAACCGCCTGCACTTTCACCCGGGCGAACGTGCGCCGGTCGATCCACACCGTGCCTCGATACAGCGCTTCGTCCTCACGCGTCGGCTCGAAGCGCACGCGGTAAGCCTCGACTTCCCCAACGCGTTCGGTGCCAGCGAGTGCGTATCGATAATCCTGGCCGAGTCGAAGCTCGAGCGGCAGCGACAGCACCTTCTCGGCCTGCAACAGCGGGAAGGCCGGCCGATCGGACCCCCACTTCGATCCGTTCACCGAAAACGACAGCTCCTCGAACTCGACGCCGTCCTTGCTCACGAAGTAGGTGTTCTCGGTGACGACGTCGTAGCCCGGATCGGTCAGGCTCGGACGGAAATGCTGTTCCATGCGTGCCGACGCGCGGTAGTGCTGCACGAGCGCGTCCTGCCGCGCCTGGTATTGGCGATGCCGGGCGATAATCTCGTCGATCGACAACTGCCGCGTCGCCGTCGTCTCCGTCCGATCGCTGAACAGGTCGCTCGCGCCCTCACTGAAGTTCACCAGCATCGGCCGCCCGGTCAGCGGAATCGTGGCGCGCGATTGGGCCGCCGCGGCGTCGCGGACATAATTGGCGGCCGCTGTCTTGCGACCGCCGAGCACATCGACCACCGCTGGAGTGCCATCGATGGGCAGGCGCAACGATGCCTCGATCTGCCCAGGCGGCGACGACCCTTCGTAGACCAGCCACGTCGCGAACGTTTTCTGATCGAGCAGCACGCGGCTCGTCACCGCGGCGCTGACATCGCGGCCGGCGTCGGTCAAGCGGAGTTCCACCGCGGCGGAGTCGAGCACGTCGATGGGATTGGAGAACAACTCGCGCACGGCCGTCATGGCGCGGCCGGCGTCCAGCGCCGCCGGGACAGCGACCTTCCACGCACTTGCGACTGTCGGCGTGCCGATGGTGGCCAGCGCCTCACGCACGATGTCGGGTTTTGGATCGGCACCGGCGCCCACCGTCAATCCGTGGCGCAGCAGGACGCCGTCAGGCACCAGAGCGTGAAACGCGGCAACTGCCGCATCGTCGATCGCGTCGCCAGAAATGGCGAGCGCATGGATGTACGCCGCCAGTTCCGGAGACAGACTCGTGGCCGCAGCTTCGAGGGTTGCGCGATTCACACCGCCGATCGCGACCGTCACCATCGACTGGAGTCGCGAGCGCGCCCGCGTAGCGCCGATGAGGACCGCGAAGCGTCTCACTTCCGCAGGTTCGGCCGCGACCACCAGTTCAAGCACGCGCACCCGGTTCGCATAGCGGCGGATCAATTCGTCGATGCCGTCTTGCCAGGCCGACGACGCGTCGCCGCTCTGCGGCAACGGCGTTGCGATCCACACCGGGACCTGGCGCGCGTTGAGGACCTGCATCAGGCGATCGAGCTGCGGGGTGAGCCCGCCCGGTAGCGGCACCGTCAGCCGAACGCCGATGCCCGCTGCCTGCCACTCCGCAGACGAATCCAGGTCCGCGCTCGGCTCAATCTCCACGAACACGCGGGGCAGCCGGACATCGCCAGGCTGCGCCTCAGCGCTCGACGCTGCGGCCATGGCAAGCAGCGTCATCACGAGCGTGCACCACCGCATCAGGACGCGCGGGCTTTCGCGGCGAGCGCCGCCATGGTGGTGAAGGGCGCGTTGTGCATGATGTCTTTGAGACGCGCCTCGAATCCGCTCAGCCGGAAGTAATGGGCAAACCGCAGACGCGGGGAGAGCGCCACTCGGGGAGGATCAGGATCGATCTCCCACGGATGCACGGTCAAGACGGCCGGCCGGCCGGCGCGGTTCGCCTGTTCGATCGTCCGGAGGACGCGCCGCGCCGAGCTCATGCGAAGCGCCCACCCCCAACCTATCGGCATGACCTGCCCGAAGCGATCGACGACGAACGGCGGAATCTCGACAATCGGACCGTGTGACGTCGCGTGCAGGTGCGGCACCCGCGGGTAATCGACTCGGCCGACGAGGCGGACTGGCGCCCGACTCGCGTCGGTGTCGAACCCTTGCGCTCGCAGGACATCCAGGGCCCACGACGCGCGATCGTCGATCGACCACTCCGGGGCGCGGAAGACGGTCGGGCGCGGGGCCCCTGCCGCGACAAGCGCGGCCCGGCTCGCCTCGAGGTCGGCGATGAACTCAGGCGGTGTCAGCTCGAAAACCTTGCGATGCAGGTGACTGTGGGATCCGACCTCGTGGCCCGCTGCCACAATCTCGCGGACGAGGTCCGGATGGCGTTCGGCAATCCATCCCACCACGAAGAAGGTTGCCCGAATGCCGGCGCCGCCCAGCAGGTCCAGCACCCGCCTGGTCGTCGGCACGACCCGCGACGGCAGCGCCGTCCAGTTGGCCTGGCTCAGTGGCCCGCCGACGCCGCAGATGTGAAACCACTCTTCGACGTCGACGGTGAACACGTTCATGGCTGCGGCGCGGTCACGCTGGTTTGCGATTGGCCTCGACGTACTCGGCGATCGTGTTGACGGTCTTCAGCACGCGCGCGCCGGTGGCCTCGTCGGTGATCGACACGCCGAACGAGCGCTCGAGCTCGAGCACCAGTTCCAGGACGTCGATTGAATCGAGCCCCAGGCCTTCGCCGAAGAGCGGAATGTCATCGCCGATGTCGTCGGCGGTCAGCGGCAGACGCAAGCTGCGGATGATCGCCTGCTTGATGTCGGCGCGTAGCGTGTCAGTCATCGAATCCGTTCCTCTTCACAATCTGGCCGGTCGATCGGCAGGCCTCATCGCAGGCCACCGTCGACCGCGATCACCTGGCCGGTAATGTAGCTGGCGCGTTCCGACGCCAGAAACGCGACGAGCTCGGCAACTTCGCGCGGCTGGCCGACGCGACCCAGGGCCACCGCTTTCACGTATCCCTCGCGCGCCGCCGCCGGCATGTGCTCCAGCATCTCGGTTTCGATCATCCCGGGCGCAACCGCATTGACCAGGACGCCTTTGGCCGCGAGATCCCGCGACAGCCCACGCGTGAATCCCTCGAGTCCGGCTTTCGACGCCGCGTAGGCCGCCTGCCCGGGCAGCGGCATGGTCGCGCTCGGCGAGCTGACGTTGATGATCCGGCCCCAGCGTCGCAGCAGCATCCCGCGAACCACCGCCCGGACGCAGTGGAAGGCGCCATCGAGATTCACCGCGAGCACATCGTCCCACCGTGCGCGGTCCATCATCAGGACGTGGGTGTCGCGCGACACACCGGCGTTGTTGACCAGGATATCGACCGGCCCGAGCGCCGCGACGGCGGCATCGAAAAAGGCAGTGACGGCGTCAGCGTTGCTGATATCGCACGCCCCCGTCCAGGCGCGGCCACCGGCCTCGATGATCTTCGACGCGACGAATTCGCCTTGATCGGCCCGGTCGCGATACGCGATCGCGACCGCCGCGCCCTGCGCCGCCAGCACTTCCGCGATGCTCCGGCCGATCCCCCGCGAGCCACCAGTGACGACCGCGACGCGGCCACGCAGTTCTCCCTCGAGCATCGACCGGAGGATCGTAGCAAAGAATGGCGAGCCTCAGGCGTCAGACTGCGACGATTGCTAACGACTCTGCACGCGCAGGACGGCGGCGAACATCGCCCCGCCCGACGCCACGCTGTTGATCAGGACAACCGGGCCTGGCGACCGGCCGGCGCGCGGTGGCGAGGTCGATCGTTGACGCACCCGGATCGACCTGCGACAGGTTTGCGATGGGCGGCACGAATCCGGCGCGGCCGCAGAGAACGGCGGCGGCACAGGCGGCCGCACCCGATGCGCCGCACTCGCCAACGGTGCCCTTGATCGCGGTGACGACCGGCCGATGCGACGCGAAGAGCGTGCTCAGCGCCGCCGCCTCGACCGCGTCGAGCGCTGGTGCGCCATTCGCCGAGGCGTAGACCACGTCGATGTCAGACGCCGCCAATCCCGCATCGTCCAGCGCGGCGTTCATGGTCCTGACGATTGAATTGGGGTTGGCCGGCCATTGATTGATGCCGACCGCGGCACTGCCGGCGCCGACACCGAGCACTTCTCCGTACGCCTGAGCCCCGCGTCCGGCCCATGAATCCTGACGCTCGAGGAGCAACGCGAATCCGCCTTCGCCAAGGACGAAGCCGGCGCGATTGACGTCGAATGGCCCGGCCGGCGGGTCGGCGGTCGCCATCACCTGAAAGCGATCGTGGACGCGGAAGAAGATGTCGAAGATGGCGTCGACGCCGCCGGCCGCGAGCGCGCTGGCGCGGCCGAGTCGGAGCGCATCAACCGCGGTCACGATCGCACCCAGTCCCGAGGCCTCCTTTTGACTGATGGTGACGTTCGGGCCGCGCAGCTTGAACTCGAGGCCGGCGAGACTGGCGGGCGCATTGCCGACGGTGCTGTTGAAAAGCAGCGCGGGCGCACCCGTCGGCCCGCCCTTATGGAGTGCGGTGAGGTACTCGCTCGTGGCCTGACCGCCGGCGGTGAACGTCCCGAGAACGACGCCCGCGCCGTCGTCACCCTCGTCGCGGAAGGGATACTTCGCGTCTTCGAAGGCCTGACGCGTCACGACCACGGCATAGCGCGCCGTGTCGTCCATCCGCCGCAGTTTCATCGGCGGGATCCACTGCGTCGCATCGAAGCCCGTGACCGAGGCGCCGATTTTCGTGCGGCACGCCGCCACGTCGAATGCCTTGATCGGGGCAACGGCCGATCGTCCGGCAAGAAGCCCGTCGCGGAATTCATCACGGCTCGGTCCGAGCGGTGAGACGATCCCTACTCCGCTGATCACGATCGAGCGCGACATCCACCCGTACGTTACCATCCGGCGAGATGCGGCTCCAACGGCTGTCCGTCGTCGCGTGTGCGTATGTCGCGGTGTCGATCGTGATGACGCACGCCGCGCCCGATCTGTTCGACGAGATCTACGCCAAGGGCCGCCCGATCGAGTCGAGCCTGCGAACGCTCACGGCACGGTTCACCGAGACCACGACGTCCTCGCTACTGACGAGACCGTTGGTCTCGCGCGGCACGCTCGCCGTCGTCCGGCCGAACAAGGTGGTGCTGCTCTACGACGATCCCGAGCGCCGCACCGTCCTCATCGACGGCGACGCGATGCGCATGGTCTGGCCGGCACGAAGCGTGGACCAGCGGACCAACATCGGCGCCGCGCAGCGGCGGATCCAGCAATACTTCGTCGACAAGTCGCCCGACCAGCTGCGCGGTCACTTCGACATCGCGGCGATCGTCGCCGCCGATCGCCCGAATGCGTGGCTGGTCACGATGACGCCAACCCGAAAGCAGATCAAAGAGGGCTTGTCGCGGCTCGAGCTGTGGCTCGATCGCACGTCGGTCATGCTGACGTCGATGCGCCTGACCTTTCCAAACGGCGACACGAAGCTGATGGCATTCGAGGACGTCGCCGTCAACCCATCGATCGATCCCGCGCTGTTTCAGATCGAGCCGTCGCGAGGCGACGCTTCGAACCGCTGAGCCTCGTCAGATCGATTCGCATTCAGACGGAAGCGGCACGCCAGCCCGCCACGACCGATTCGGCGGGCGGCACGAGGTCGTACTCGGCCAGGTAATGTGACGGGTCGAGCATCTTCTGGGTTCGTCTCAGTGCCCTGATCAGGAACAGGGCGTTCCACGGATCGACTTCGCGCATCCATTGCCAGATCGACTTGCGGCCGCGCAGGTTGAGTACCGAGCGCCGCCAGGTCTCGCAGTACAGCTCGAAGAACGTCTCGGGCCCGAGCGCGGGCTCCCACAACAAGTGGTGCATGTCGAAGTGCGCCCACTGGCGGGCGCCGATGCGCGGCCGCATTTCCTCGAAGTAGGCGGTTCCCGGCAACGGGGTCAGCACCGTGAAGCCGGCCTGATAGAGCTTGTGCCGTTCGACGAAGCCCCATAACCGCTCGAAGTCTTCGTGCCGCCAGGCCGGATCGATCACGAAGTTACCGGTGACGCCGTATTTCAGGGCACGGGCGGTCTCGATCCCCTGCACCGTGTGATCGACGGTGGAGTCCTTCACGAGACCCTTGAGACCGTCGTTGGTTGCGGCTTCGAGACCGAAGAAGATGTCGAAGTCCTGCGCGAGTGGCCGCCAGGCCTCGAGCAGATCCGCGTGGCGAGCCACGAGATCGACGCGGCTCTGCACGAGCATCCACTTCTTCCGGATGCCGCGGCGCTTGAGTTCGGCGGCCAGCGCGAAGCTGCGGGCGGGGTGGTACCAGAACAGATCGTCGGCGACGAAGATGTCGTCACCCACGCTGGCGAAGTCGTCGGCGACCGCACCGATCGATCGTTCGCGAACCGCCCGGCCATGCAGCTGCCAGATCGAACAGAAGGAGCAGCGGAACGGACAGCCGCGAGCCGTTTCGATCAGCCAGACCGGCCGATGCGCCAGGCAGGCGTATTCCCTTCGGTGATGATCGACCAGGCGGCGCGACGGCAGCGGCACTTCGTCGAGGGTGGCCGTGCCGAGCTCACCGGCGGTCCTCGTCACGCCGCGCTCGGGATCGCGCAACGCGAGGCCGGGCACCCTCGTCAGCGGTTCGCCGGCGGCAATCGCATCCGCGATCAGCGGCACGGCGCGTTCGCCGTCATCGAGAACGACCGCATCGACATCGTTCGACAGAAACGGGTCGGGGAAGGCCGACGCCGTGTGCCCTCCCACAATCAGCGGTGTTGACGGCGCGGCGCGACGGATTCGCGCCGCCAGGGCGAGCACGCTGTCGGTCTCGAGCGCGTGCATGCCGGCAACGCCGATGAGATCCGGCCGGAAGTGACGGAGGTGCTGTTCGACCGACCGGCCGAACCGGAGATCGGCGATACGAACATCGTGACCGCGGCCCTCGAGCGCCGCGGCGATGTATTCCATGCCCAGCGGCTCGATTCGAAAGAACGGGCCCAGCCCGAAACGTTCGCTTGCAGGAACGGGACGGAACAGGAGGACGTGCATGAACCGGCGCTGAATCTAGCACAAGGTCGCGATCGCCGCCGGAGGCGGCAAACCAACACTGTCACTAGCGAGGCGGAGCCACAGCACATGCTCCCGGATCTCACGCGCAGCCTCGCTAGTACTTGGTCGGTTTTGGCCCCGTCGTTCGAGCGCGTCGTCACCTGGGCGCATCGCCGCCGCGTGCTCGTCCTCGCCGGAGCGGCGCTCGTCGTCGCGCTGGCGTCGGCCGGACTCCCCCGCCTCACGTTCGATCCCGACGTCCTCCGCCTCCTGCCCACGAGCGGTCGCGCCGTCCCGGCGTTCCGCGACTATCTTCGAACCTTCGGCACACTGGACGACCTGTACGTCGTCTTCTCGGCGGCCGAGGGCGAAGACATCCGCGACTACGCCGATCAAGATCGATCGGTGGATCGCGGCGCTGCGCACCGCGCCGGAGCTGCAGCGGGTGGACAGCGGCCAGATCGACGGCACGCGCGATTGGTCATGGCTGGCCGATCGGCAGCTGCTGCTCTTCGACGACGTGCGGCTGCCGCAGGCGATTGCCCGTCTCCAGCCGTCGGGCATGCCGGCAGCACTCGCCGCGTCGCGCGAGTTGCTGAGCCTGCCTTCTGCCGACGTCGCCGCCCTTGTCCGCGAAGACCCGCTCGGGTTGAGCGAGCTGCTGCGGGCGCAGCTTGGCGGCGCGCAATCGACGCTGCAGATCGGCACGTCGCCTGACGGATATCTGACAGCCGACGGCAGGCAGCGCCTGATCGTCGCGCGACCGAAGAGCCCGCCCTACGACGCGGCGTTCTCACGCGCGCTCTTCGCCCGGCTCGAGACCCTCGCGCAGGAACGGTCGAACGACGTCGCGACCGACGATGGCGAGCCGCGGCCGCCGCTTCAGGTGGCATTTGCCGGCGGCCATCGGATCGCGCTCGAGGCCGAAGCGGTCGTCAAGCGCGAAAGCATCGTCAACGGCGTCGGCTCGCTCGCGCTGATCCTGCCGCTGCTCTTCCTCATCTTTCGCAGCGCCTGGCTCGTCGTCATCGGCGCGCTGCCGTCGTCGCTGTCGCTGCTCATCGTGCTCGGTCTCCTTGGTTTCACCGGGGCAACGCTGTCGGCCGCGGCGACCGGCGCCTCGGCGATGCTGTTCGGCCTCGGCGTCGACGGGGTCGTGCTGCTGTATGTGTCCCATCGGCTCGCGCTCAGCGAAGGGCGGCCACCGCTCGACGCCATTCGCCAGCTCGGTCCGGCGTCGGCCAGCATGCTGCTCGGGATGTGGACGACGGCGGCGACGTTTCTGGGGCTCGTGGTGGTCGACTTCCCGAGCCTCGAGCAGCTCGGCCTGCTGATCGGCCTCAGCATGATCGTCTGCGGGCTGCTCACGCTGGTCATCGTCCCCGCGTCGCTTCCTTCGCGGAGCACCGGCGAAGGCGGTGCGCGCACTGCGCCTGCCCGGCCTCGCGGAGTTCGTCCAATCGCGGCGGCGGACGATTCTCGCCGCCGCCTTCGTGGCGACAGTCGTGTCGGCCTACTTCGCGACGACACTGCGAGTGAATCCGACGCTCGATCGGCTTCGTTCCGTCACGGCTGGCGCGACGTTCATGCAAGACGTGTCGCGGACCTTCGCTCTACCGGAAGATGTGCTCGTCGTCCTTGCCACCGGACGCGAGCTCGAGCCCCTGCTCGAAGCCAATGAGGCACTCGCGACGACGCTGCGAAAGCAGACACCCGCGCTGGTCATTCAGGCGCCATCGGCCATCCTCCCATCAGCGCGAACGCAGGGGCAGCGTCGCGCCGTGCTTGCGCAGTCTGTCCCTGCTGCTCAGGCCATCGCGACCGCGCTCGAGCAGGCGGGCGTTGAAGCCGGCTTCAAGCCGCAGCTGTTCGCGGCGTTCTTCGAGCGACTGCCGCGCATGCTGAGTCCGGACGAGCGGCTGACGCTCGACGGTTTCAGGACGCACGGCCTCGGCGACGTCATGGATCGGCTGATCGCGCGGACAGACGACGGCTGGATGCTTGCGACGTACGCGTTTCCCAAGACCTCGGAAGAACGGGCGGCACTGCAGTCAATCGTGGCCGCGGCTGGTGGCAACATGGTGGCGACGGGCCTGCCGCTCGTCAATGAAGAGATGAGCGCCTCGTTTCTGCCGCAGTTCCTTCGCGGTCTGGGTTTCGGCAGGCGCCATTGTCGTCGCTCTGATTTTCGCGACGTTCCGCAACTGGCGCCTGAGCCTGCTGACGTTGGTGCCGACGCTGCTCGGACTCTTGTGGGCCGCGGGCATCCTGGGCATCGCCGGCTTCGAGCTGGACTTGTTCTCGGTGTTTGCGGTCGTGACGTTCGTGGGCATCGGCGTCGATTACGGCGTGCATCTCGTCCATCGCTATCGCGACCGTGGCGACGCGACCGCAGCCACCGCTGAACTGGCGCCGGTCATCCTGGTAGCCGGCGCGATTACTCTCTTGGGCTACGGGACGCTGATCGGGTCGAGCTACCCGCCGCTGCAATCGATCGGCATCGTGTCGGCGGTCAGTGTGCTGACCCTCATGGTGGCCTCGGTCGTCGTCCTGCCGGCGATGATCGCGAAGGATCACGCGTGAACGTCGTCGCACTGATTCCCGCGCTGAACGAAGCCGCGACGATCGCGCAGGTGGTTGTCGAGATCCGTCCGCATGTCTCGGCGGTGGTCGTGGTCAGCGACGGATCGACCGATGCGACGGCCGATCTCGCTCGCGCGGCCGGGGCGACGGTGCTGGTCCAGGGCGAGACACAGGGAAAAGGACAGGCTCTGCGAACCGGGCTGGCCCACGTGCTGCAGTCGTCCGACGTCGAGTACGTCCTGATCCTCGACGGCGACCGTCAGCACCTGCCGTCCGAGGCGCCACGACTCATTGCGGCGGCCGCGAGCGATGACGTTGACCTCGTCGTTGGCGAGCGCCAGTTCGATCGCGACGCCATGCCGGCGTCGCGCTACTACGCCAACGTGGTCGGAAGCCGGGCGCTGTCGTCGTTCATGGGCTCGACGCTTCGCGACACGCAGTGCGGCTATCGGCTCTTCCGGGCCTCCATCTTGCGGCGGCTGGCGCTGCGATCGACCGGCTACGACATCGAGACCGAGATGCTGGTCAAGGTCGGCCGGCTCGGCGGCCGCATCGTCAACGTTCCGATCACCGCGGTGTACAACGGCGCCCCAAGCAAGCTCCGGCCCGTGCGTGACACGACCCGGACCTGTTTCCGCGCGGTGTATTACCGCTACCTGGAACGCATCTGATGACGCGCGTCGCGAGCGAGGCGTTGCCGAAGCGGTGGACGCTGCACGGGCTGAACAACGGCGTCATTTTCGGGATGACGGTTCGGCTGGTGCAGGTGCTGCCCCGGAGCGTCTCGTACGGCCTGGGACGATTCTTCACCTGGCTCGCGTGGCGGACGATGTCGCAGACGCGATCGGCGATCGTCGCAAACCTGACGCCGGTGCTGCCGGCGGAAACGCCCGATGCGCTCAACCGCCGCGCCCGCCGTCTGCTTCTGAGCTACGCGCACGACACCACCGATTTTCTGCGCGCGCTCACAGCATCGCGCGACGAACTGCGGGCCACCTTCGATCTCGGCACCCGGAACCAGGCGATCTTCGACGCCGTGCTTCGCGATGGCCGCGGCGGGCTGCTGGTCACGGGACACTGCGGCAACTGGGAAATCGGCGGGCTGCTCATGAGTCGCGTCGTCGATCTGCCATTGACGATCGTGGCGATGGCAGAGGCCGACCCTGACGTCAACCGCCTGCGGCAGGACATCCGCTCGCGGATGGGGATCGAAACGCTCGAGGTCCGACAGTCGCTGGACACCGCGCTGCAGATTCGGCGGCTGCTCGCAGCCAACCGGTTTGTGGCCATGCTGATCGATCGACACCTCGGCCGCGATCGAATCGCCGTGCGGCTGTTCGGCCGCCCCGCGTGGTTCCTCCAGTCGCCGGCGGTGCTCGCCTACATGACCGGCGCGCCGCTCGTCCCCTGCTTCATCGAGCGCGTCGGTCCAGGTCGGTTCACCACGCTCGCCTGCGACCCCGTCTACGTCGATCGGCAACTGCCGCGAGAACAAGCCGTGCAGGAGGCGACGCAACGCGTCGCCGACGCGATCGAGGCCCAGGTCCGCGCGAATCCAGAATCCTGGTACCACTTTTATCGCTATTGGGAGAACCGGAAGTAGCGTTGATCTGGTGATCTGATGATCTGGTGATCTGGTGATCTGATGATCTGGCACTTCCATCTTTGAACGTCAACTGGGAACAGGTGGTGACTGGTCAGCGGCGGGCCCGGTTCGGCTAGTCGGACAAGTCGGCGGCTGGACGCAGATCCGCTGATTCGCGCTTACGCAAGCGAAACAGGACATTGGCGAAAGGTGTCCCCTCGCCCATCGAACGGGTCTCGACCTCGAAGCCCGCCGACGCGAACACGGCGCGCCACTCCGAGGCGGTCCGGAAGTGAAACGTCTGTCGCCAGCGCCCGACGACGAGCGCCTTCATCCGGTTGCCGATCCACACGGCTCGGAAACCACCGCCGGCCGCCGCATCCACCTCGCGTACGAGGAGTAACCCTCCCGCCGGCAGCCGAGTCCAGATGCCCCGCACGATCCGTCGCTGCTCCGCTTCAGGCATGAGGTGCAGCACGTCGAACAGCAGCGCCGTGCCGAAGCTCTCCGGAAGTCCGTCAGGAGCGGCCGCGTGAATGATGTGAGCGGCGTCACCAAGGGCGCGGCTGGCAAGCCGCGTCACGCGCTCGCGGGTGTCGATGCCAACGAGGTGATCGAACGCCGGCCTCGGCGCGTCGGCCGGCCATTCACGGCGCTGCGCGTGGGCCCGCGCCTCGACGAGCACGGCAATCGTCAAGCCCTGGCCACAGCCGATATCGACCAGCGTTCCGGTCATGGCGTCGAGCTCGGCGAGAGTGGCGCGGTACACCGGGTCGTGGCGCAGCTTGCCGCGCGCGAACTCCCACGCCGTGATGCTCTGATCGAGATAGCGATCCGCGGCCGCCGCGAACACGCGCTCGATATGCGCGGGCACGACTGGCGCGGCCCCGACGGCGCTGAAGGTTGCGAGCGCAATCAGGGCGCCAGCGATCACGCCGATCACGATCGAGCCGATGACGAGATCGGCGCCGAAGACCCACGGATCGGTGTTACGCACCGTGTCCAGCGTCAGCGCGTGGAGGTCGCCTCGACGCAGCCACGCCCCGCACTGCACTTCCGCAAGAATCAGGGCCGGCGCAAAGAACGGGTTCGAGATGTTGGCAGCCACGTACATCTTCAGGCGATTCAGCTTGAAGAGGCGGCCGACGATAATCACCAGCAGAAGGTGGAAGCCGTAAAGCGGCGTGCAGCCGATGAAGGCGCCAAGACCCATCGCGACGGCTTCGCGCGTGCGGCCCGCCCCTTCGAGTCGAAGATCGGTGAACAGTCGGCGTGCGAGATGCATCGCGGCACGCGCCCGGACCGGGCGCGATTTAGTGGAACTTATGGTCGACTTCCAAAGCGGCCGTTCCGTAGGAACGGCCGGCAAACGTTGGCCGAGCGAGCTGCTGACCACGACAGAAAATCGTCGATACGCTCCACCAGAAGTCCGCCTATCGGGCTTCGGCGAGCGTGATCGAGCCGGTCGCCACGAGTTGTCCGTCGGCCATCACTTCGCCTTCAATCTTGTAGAGGCCGCCGATGCGGCCGGCGACCCGCGCCGCCGCCTCGAGGCACTGGTTCGACGTCGCGCCGGCGGGGAACTTGAACGGCCCCAGCGCCGCGACCCTCAGCTGAAGCGCGCGTGCGGGCTGATCGTCGGGCGGCGCCGCGGCCGCCAGTCCTCCCGTCTGCGCGAGCAGCTCGACGAGAACCACTGCCGGCACGACCGGTTGTCCGGGAAAATGTCCCTGAAAAAACCAGTCGTCGTCGCGGGTCACGCGCGTACAGCGGGCGCTGACGCCAGGCACCAACTCGACGATCGCCTCGACCAGGCGCATCGGCGGCGCGTGAGGGAGCAAATCGATGTGGCCGGACACGCGCGGAGTATACAATTGGCCGCTCGCGCGGCCTCGCGTCGCGCGCCGCGGCTCATGCCCGATTCGGTTCTTGCCGCGCTCGTTCCTCTACAACCCGTCGTCGCTTCCGGACATTGAGAACGCTCAAACGGCCAGTCGAGCCGCCGCGTCACCCGATTCGCGTTCATGCAGAGTGAGATCGTCGAAGCGTTCGAACGAATCAAGCGCGACACGCCGGCGCGGCCTCTGATCTATCTACCCGCCACCAGCGAGGTGCTCTCGGTCACCGACGTGGACGACCTGGCCGCGCAGATCGATCGCGCGCTCGAGCGTGCGCGGGTGAATCGCCGCACCGTGGTCGCTGGTGTCATCGGCAACCGCGCCGCCGCGGTATCGATGCTGCTGGCGTGCCGCCATCGCGGGACCCCGTATCTCCCGCTGGATATCGGCACAACGGCGATCGAGATCGGGGCAATCGCGCGGCAATTCGGCGTCGGCGCCGTCGTCCTCGCCGCCGCGCAAAGGATCGACGGCTTCACGCGCCTCGAGCCATTCGTGGGCGGACTCACGCTCGCTATCGCCGACACGGCGCCTGACGATTCGCGTTTCGGCGATGCTGTGGTCCTGAAGACGACGTCGGGATCGACGGGTGCGCCGCGCGCGACGCTGACGAGCGAAGCGGTCCTGGTCAAAGACAGCCGCACGCTGATGGAGGCGATGGCGATCGGTCCGGACGACATCCTCGTCGCGGCCATCCCGATGTCGCATGCCTACGGGCTCGGCCACCTGCTCGTTCCCGCGCTGATCCAGGGCTCGGCACTCCTGATGCGCGACACGTTCGTGCCGCATCGGCTGCCGGATGACGTGCGGCGGGTCGGGGCCCGCGTGTTTCCCGGCGTGCCGTTCATGTTCGAACACTTCGCGGCCAACCCGCCGATCGGCGGCTGGCCGGCGACGCTGAGCCTTCTGATCACCGCGGGCGCGCCGATCGAGCGGTCGCTCGTCGAGAAGTTCCGATCGCTCTTCGGCGTCAAGATCCGTTCGTTCTACGGCACCAGCGAAACCGGCGGCATCGCGTTCGACGATACGGACGATCCGGCCGAGGACGGCCTGGTGGGGACGGCGCTGCCGGGCGTGACAGTCACGCTCGTCGCACAGGACGGCCTCGACGCCGGTGCGGGTCGCGTGCATGTCAGCGGGCCGGCGGTCATTCGGGGTTATGCCGATGGCGTCGATGCCGACTCCTTCGTGGACGGCGGCTTTCTGACCGGCGACCTCGGGTCGTTCGATGCGCGCGGCCGCCTCACGCTGGCCGGACGCATCTCGTCCTTCGTCAACGTCGCCGGACGCAAGGTGCATCCCGACGAAGTGGAGCGCGTGCTCCGGGCGATGGAGGGTGTTGTCGATGTCCGTGTGATCGGCGTGGCGGATCCGCTCCGCGGCCAGCAGCTCGTCGCCGGTCTCGTCGTCAACGGCAATCGGCCGACGGTGATCGGGCTGCGACAGTTCTGCGGCGGCCGGCTCGCGCCGCACAAGATCCCGCGTTCGTTCGTGGTCCTCGATCGCATTCCGTTGACCGAACGAGGCAAAACCGATCGTCGCGCGCTCGAACGAGTGGTCCTCGACGCCCTTCGTCGAGAGGCCGGTATGCTATAGTCTGCGCGCGATTTAGTGGCGTTTTACGGTCGTTTTTTGGACCGGGAGGATTCGTCGGAATGAATCTGTGGAGACCGGTTGAGCATGCGCTCACGGGTGCCGCGCGTGCCGCCTGGCCCCTCTTTCAGGCGCTCAACCGCCGCGTGCCCTCCAAGACCTTCCATCCCGCGTGGGCCCCGGGACCGTTGCTCAAAAGTCACGAACGATCGAAACCAAACCTGGGCTGGCCGCGCACCACGGATTCGCTCTGCCCGACGTGCGTGCGGGAAACCCGCTCGCGCATTCTGTCCGGCGAGCAGTCGATCGAGACGCTCGTGAACGACAAGACCGGCGAGATTCCGGCACAGATAATCGAGCGGAACGGCCAGATCGTGATCGAGAAGACGTGTCCGCAGCACGGCACCTTCACCGATACGCTCGCCATCGACCCGGCGTTTCTCGATCGCATCGAAAAGCTGTTCCCGGGCCGCGACTATCGCGCGGTCGCCGGCACCCTCCACAACCACGGCACGTCGTCGATCCAGCATGGCCGCGGCGCGGTGCTCACGATCGACCTGACCAATCGCTGCAACATGATGTGCGACCCGTGCTTCATGGACGCGAACCAGGTCGGGTACGTGCACGAGCTCACGCTCGATGATGTGAAAGGGCTGCTGAACGACGCCATCAGCATCAAGCCGCGGCGGCAGATGACGGTGCAGTTCTCCGGTGGCGAGCCGACGATTTCTCCGATCTTCCTCGACTCGGTGCGCTACGCCCGCGAGGTCGGCTACTTCAGCGTCCAGGCCGCGACCAACGGCATTCGCTTCGCGCAGGAGCCGGAGTTCGCCGAGCAGGCCCGCAACGCCGGCCTCCGCATCGCGTATCTGCAGTTCGACGGCGTCAGTGAGGAAGCCAACGCACATCGCAAGGTCGGCAACCTGTTCGAGGTGAAGCTGCGGGCGATCGAGGCGCTGCACGCCGCCGGCATCGACGTCTGCCTGGTGGTCACCATCGTCAACGGCGTCAACAACGATCAGGTCGGACCGATCATCAAGTTCGCGCTCGAGAACTGCGACAAGGTCAGCTTCGTGTCGTTCCAGCCGGTGTCGTTCACCGGCCGGGACGAGGACATCAGCGACGAAGAGCGCCACGCCAAGCGCTATACCCTGTCGCACCTCGTGCGTGACGTGAAGCGACAGACCGGCGTCACCGAGCCGCTGCGCGACTGGTTTCCGTTGAGCGCGTCGAGCGTGGTGTCGGACGTGACCGATCTCCTGCAAGGTCCGGGGGCGGATTGGGGCACGCTCAAATGCGGCTGCCACCCTGACTGCGGCATCGGCACCGCCTTCATGGTCAGCAAGAAGACCAAGGAATGGGCGCCGATCTCGAGCTTCATCAACGTCGAGCGCTTCTTCAGCGACGCGAAGCTGATCGCCGACTCCGCGCGCGGGCCGGCGCTGACGAAACTGCAGACCGCTCTCAGCCTGCTGCGCAATTACTCGCCGGGCCAGGTGCCACGCGGCTTCTCGCTGGCGCAACTGGTCCGCAAGTGGGACAAGCAGAGCGGCGGCCAGCTGGGCGGCCGGCTGAGCGACGCCGAGAAACAGAATCGCAAGTCAGACGAGTGGTTGATGCTGTTCGTCGCCGGGATGTGGTTCCAGGATCTCTGGACTTACGACTTCCGGCGAACGGAAATGTGCATCATTCCCTACGCCACCCAGATGGGCGAGATCTCGTTCTGCGCGTACAACACGGGCGTCGGCTGGCGACAGATCGTCGAGAAGATGTACCAGAACGCCAGCGTCGCCGAGTGGTATCGCGAGAACGGCAAGCATCCGGTCTACGCCAACCCGCGAAAGTCGGTGCCGCTTCCGCAGGGCGTACCGGTCTCGCTCAAGATTCCCCGCGACGGCGAGCTGGTCGAGTGGAAGCCGACGCCGGGCGGAGGTTCCTTGGTTCCTGAGTTCCTGGGTTCCTAGGTTCCGGCGCTCACTACGCCGGCCTGTCCGTCTCCTCCACCTTCGTATCGTCGGCGGCAATGCGCAGCGAACGAAGAAAGCGGCGGTCGTTGGCCGTCATCTCGGCCGCCTTTCGCGGCACCAGGGCTTTGGAGGTCGCGGCGGTTGTCGTGAGGGCGGTGCTCTTCTCCTTGTCTTTCTCTTGCGCCCGCGCCACAAAACCGACAACCGCTTCGAGCGTCACCTTCATCTCATAGCCCGCGGCGCGGGCCCGCTCACGGCACGCTTCGACCTCGGGATTGTCGGCCACTGCGGCGGCAATGGCGTCGGCCAGCTCACGAGCGAACCGGTTCACGACGTCATCCATGGAACTCCCTCCTAGCTCGCCACCGGGCCGGGCAGCCGGAGGCCGTGGGCCGACAGTCCTCCCAATCCGGGCGGATGGGATCGTCGGCGCAAAGTCTGCATTTGGTGGGACTTAGAACTGCGGACGGAGGCCATTCTAGAAAGGCCCCCCCGGAGTGTCAACAGAGAACCCCATTCGTTGGGTTCCGCCCCAACCGCGGACCCATATCTTGTGGTCGTAAACGACTACCACATCATATAGTGGCACCCGATCGACCTTACCCAAGCCGCGGGCCCCGCTTTCTGGCGGCCAACGCGGTTTCCGCACACTTGGCTACAATCGCCCGGTGAGCAGTTCGTCGCCCCAGCCGCCCTTTCTTACTCCGTTAGACCTCGCGGACTTCGATCCGGCCGTCCAGCTGGCGTTTCCCGGCGAGTTTCCCTACACCCGCGGCACCCAGCCGACCATGTACCGCGGCCGGCTGTGGACGATGAGGCAGTACGCCGGGTTCGGGACGGCGGCAGAATCCAACCGCCGCTACCGGTATCTGCTGTCGCAGGGCGTCAGCGGCCTGAGCGTGGCATTCGACCTGCCGACGCAGATCGGCTACGACTCGGACCATCCGCTGGCGGCGGGCGAAGTCGGACGGGTCGGAGTCGCCATCGATTCGATCGACGACATGGCGACGCTCTTCGACAGCATTCCGCTCGACCGCGTCTCGACGTCGATGACCATCAACGCGACGGCCATCATCCTGCTGTCGCTCTACATCGCGGTGGCGCGGCGGCAAGGCGTGGCCCCGCGAGCGCTCTCGGGCACGATCCAGAACGACGTCCTCAAGGAATACGTCGCCCGCGGGACCTACATCTACCCGCCGAAAGCCTCGCTCCGCATCATCACCGACGTCTTCGCCTACTGCGAGCGCGAGGTCCCGCAGTGGAACACGATCTCGATCAGCGGCTACCACATCCGGGAAGCCGGCTCGACGGCGGTCCAGGAAGTCGCCTTCACCTTCGCCAACGCGATTGCCTACGTCGAAGCCGCGCGCGTCGCGGGGCTCGACGTCAACGCGCTGGGCCAGCGTCTGTCGTTCTTCTTCAACGCGCACAACGATTTTCTGGAGGAGGTCGCCAAGTTCCGGGCGGCGCGGCGGCTGTGGGCGCGATTGATGCGCGACCGCTTCGGCGCGACCAATCCACGCGCCCAGCAACTCCGCTTTCACACCCAGACCGCCGGCAGCACGCTGATGGCGCAGCAGCCCGACAACAACATCGTCCGCGTCGCGCTGCAGGCGCTGGCCGCCGTGCTGGGCGGGACGCAGTCGCTCCATACCAACGGCCGCGACGAAGCGCTGGCGCTGCCGACCGAGGAGGCGGCGCGGATCGCGCTGCGGACGCAGCAGATCATCGCCACCGAGACCGGGGTGGCCAACACCGTCGATCCGTTTGCGGGGTCGTACTACATCGAGACGCTGACCAACCGGATTGAAGAAGGGGCCACCGAGCTTCTCGCGCGTATCGATGCGGTGGGCGGGACCCTGGCGGCGATCGAAACCGGCTACATCCAGCGCCAGATTCAGGATTCGGCGTACAAAGCCCAGCTCGCGGTGGACACGGGCGAAGCCGTGATCGTCGGCGTCAATCGCTATCAGACCGACGAGCCGGACCGCATCGAGGTCTTCAGCCTCGACCCGGCGCTCGAGCAGTCGCAGGCGGACCGCGTCCGGCAGCTGCGGGCGCGCCGCGACAGCGCCCGCTGGCAGGCGGCGCTGGCCGCCGTGCGATCGGCGGCCGAAAGCACCGAGAACCTCGTTCCGGTGATTATCGCGGCGGTCGAAGCCGAGGCCACGGTGGGCGAGATCGCTGATACGCTGCGGCAGGCGTTTGGCGAGTATCGCGAAGTGGCGCTGGACTAGGTGCGACAGGTGCGAGGGGTGCGACAGGTGCACTGGGTGCGGTGCGGTGCGACAGGTGCGCAGGTGCCGGTGCGACAGGTGCGGTGAACCGTGAGTGAACCGCTACTCGTTGTCGAAAACCTGACCACGGTGTTCGACGTGCCCGGCCGACCGGTCGTGGCGGTCGATCACGTGTCGTTCGACATCCGCAAGGGCGAGACGCTTGGGCTCGTCGGCGAATCGGGCAGCGGGAAGTCGGTGACCGCGTTCTCCATCCTGCGGTTGCTGCAGCCTCCAGGACGAATCGTCAGCGGCCGGGTCCTCTTCCAGGGACGCGATCTCGTGTCGTTGCCGGAAGGCGAGATGCGCCGCGTTCGCGGCGCCGGCATCGGTCTGGTCTTTCAGGAGCCGATGGCGGCCCTCAATCCGGTCATGCGGGTCGGCGCGCAGATTGGCGAGGCGCTGCGCGTTCACGGCCTGGCCGGCCGGCGCGACGCGCACGTCAGAGCCATCGAGCTGCTGCGGGCCGTGCGCATCACCGAGCCCGAGAAGCGGGTCGACGACTATCCGCATCAGTTGTCGGGCGGCATGCGGCAGCGCGTCATGATCGCCATCGCGCTGGCATGCCGGCCGCCACTGCTCATGGCCGACGAGCCGACGACCGCGCTCGACGTCACCGTGCAGGCACAGATTCTCGACCTCCTGCGCGACATGCGCGCCGAGTTCGACTTGTCGCTGCTCCTCATCACCCACGACCTCGGCGTGATCGCGGAAACCGCCGATCGCGTGGCCGTCATGTACGCGGGCCGCATCGTCGAGTCCGGACCGGTCCGCGAGATCTTCCGGGAGCCACGACATCCGTACACGCAAGGGTTGCTGGCCTCGATCCCCGGCGAACGCACCGGCCAGCGTCTCCACGCGATCGAGGGGGTCGTCCCGAACCTCGCGGCGCTGCCGCCCGGGTGCACGTTTGCGCCCCGCTGTCCGCATCGCATGCCAGTCTGCGAAACTTCTACACCGGCGCTGGTCGAGCTCACGCCCGGGCACGCCGCTCGCTGCTATCTGCACTCGGATCAAGCCGAGCCATCCGCCGCACGGGCCGCTGCGCCGGCGCTCAGCCGGACGACCTGACCATGCCACTCGTCGAAGTTCAGCACCTCGTCAAGCATTTCGACCGCGGCGGCGGTCTGCTTCGAGCCAGGACCGTCGTCAAGGCGGTGGACGACGTGAGCTTCTCGATCGAGGAGGGGGAAACGTTCGCCCTCGTCGGCGAGTCGGGCAGCGGCAAGAGCACGACCGGGCGCTGCATGCTCCGCCTGATCGAGCCGACGTCGGGGCAGGTGCGGTTTCGCGGCGAGGACGTGCTGGCCTTCGACCGATCGCGCATGCGCGCGGCGCGCCGCGATATGCAGATGGTGTTTCAGGACCCGTACTCGTCGCTCAATCCGCGAATGCGGGCGCGCGACATCGTCGAGGAGCCGCTCGTCATCCATCAGATCGGGACCCGCCCCGAGCGGCGCGACCGCGTCGCCGAGCTCTTCCGCCTCGTCGGCCTCGATCCGGCGCATCTCGAACGCTATCCGCACGAGTTCAGCGGCGGGCAGCGGCAGCGCATCGGGCTGGCTCGCGCGCTGGCGCTCGAACCGTCGTTCATCATCGCGGACGAACCCGTGTCAGCGCTCGACGTCTCGATTCAGGCGCAGGTGATCAACCTGCTGCTCGATCTGCAGGAACGCCTGAAGCTGACCTATCTGTTCATCGCTCACGACCTTCGACTCGTGCGGCACATCTGCACGCGCGTCGCCGTGATGTACCTCGGGCGCATCGTCGAAACCGGGACGACCGAGTTGCTGTTTGCAAACCCGCAGCATCCCTACACGCAGGCGCTCCTCTCGGCGATTCCCGCGACCGATCCCGACGGACGGCGGCCGCGCATCGAGCTCGATCCGGCGCGCGTCAACCGTGAGGCGCCGCTGCGCGAGATCGCCGCCGACCACTTCGCCGCCGTCTGACCTGGCTCAGCCGATGACCCGCCGCAGCTGCCGGGAAAGCCTGTGCTAGAGTTCGTCGCGGCCAGTTGTCCACGACCGTTCGAGCGGTCCGCGTGGCCGTTTGGGGGGATCGCCCACCCGGCCGCGCAACGAGTGAGGTGAAATGCGCTCGGCCACCTGCCTGACGATCGCCGTGGTCGGTATGCTCTCACTGGTCCGCGGTCAGGAGAGCGAACCAGCTCGACACGGTCCTCAACCGGCTGGGCCTCTACCTGATCGACTACGAGGGCGAGCTCAGTACCGTCGTCGCGACCGAACGCTACGAGCAGCAGGAGTTTCGGGCGGCGCGGGGGAGGGCACGCAACACCACGTTCGCCGTCTCCGAAATCGTGCGCTCGCGCAAGCTCGAATCCGACGTCGCCTTTCTCCGGCTGCCGGGCGGCGCGTCATGGATGGGCGTGCGCGATGTCCGCACCGTCGATGGCAAGGCGGTCACCACCGATCCGAACCGGCTGCTGGCGCTCGTCAAACGCTTCGGCCGCGATTACTCCGACGTCGAGGTTGCGGCCCGGATCATCGCCGCGAGTTCCGTCCACAACCTGGGCGGCCTCCGCACGATCAACATGCCGACGACGCCGCTCGAGCTGCTGCATCCGGATCATCACGTGCAGTACGTGTTCAAGCTGCGCGGCACCGACAAGATCGACGGCGTCATGACGTCACGCCTCGAATTCGAGGAGTTCGACGAGCCGACGATCATCGGCAACCCCGAGGGCGATCCGCTGTTCATCCATGGCACGGCGTGGGTGGAGACTGAGAACGGCCGGCTGCGGCGGGCGCAGATAGCGGTGCGCCCGAAAGCCGACCCGCGCCTGACGCGCAGCATCGAGACACGCTTGCGCGTGAACTACGCGTTCAACGCTGAATTGAAGATGCTGGTGCCGAAGGAACATGTCGGAGGAGTTCTTTGTCGTCGGCGGACGCGGCGTCGGCAAAGCCAAGTATTCGAACTACCGGCGCTTTACGACGACCAGCCGCATCGTTCCGCAGTAAGTGCCAACGCGTCAGGCATGGACAGCGCGTGGCGTTGTCACATCGCGCTCGACGCCGCCGTCGCGAATCGCGATCGTGCGATGCGCGTGCGCGGCGATGTCGGCCTCGTGGGTGACCAGGACGATGGTGTTGCCGGCCTGGTGCAGCCGATCGAAGAGCGCCATGATCTCGACGCCGGTCTTCGAGTCGAGGTTGCCCGTCGGCTCGTCAGCCAGCAGAATCGACGGGTTGTTCACGAGCGCGCGTGCGATGGCGACACGTTGCCGCTGACCGCCCGATAGCTCGTTGGGCCGATGGCTCATGCGCGACGTCAGTTCGACCTTTTCGAGTGCCGCCTTCGCGCGCTCCAATCGATCCCTCTTGGCGATGCCGGCGTAGACCAGCGGCAGCTCCACGTTATGCAGCGCGGTCGCGCGCGGGAGCAGATTGAACGTCTGGAACACGAACCCGATCTCTTCGTTGCGGATACGGGCCAGCTCGTTGTCGTTCATCTGGCTCACCTCTTTGCCGTTCAAGAGGTAGGTGCCCTGGCTGGGGGTGTCGAGACAGCCGATGAGGTTCATCAACGTCGACTTGCCCGACCCCGACGGCCCCATGATCGCGACATACTCGCCGCGCTGAATCTGGATGGACACCCCACGCAGCGCGTGGATCTGCTCGTCGCCCATCTGATAGGTCTTCCACAAGTCGCGTGTTTCGATCATGGACATAGGACTCCGCGTCTGCGGTTCAACCGCATCAGTCCTCATTATTGACGCCGAGGGTCCCCGTCCGGTTCCCCGTTTGCGGCGGATTCGTCAGCCGGCGTGGTTTTTGAGCGACTCGATCAGCTGTTTGACCGATGCCGGTGCGTTCGCGGGAATCCGGGCGCTCCAGTCGTGGATCTCGATCGGCACGGGCAGCAGGACGTCGGCCAGGCCGGGATTGCGGCGGCGATGGTCGTCGATCGCCTGGGCGAGCTCGCCGATCGGCGCGAGCCGATTGCCCGCCAGGAGCAGAACCACGGGCTTCTGCTCGATTTTCGCCTTGACCGCGTCCGCATAGGCCTCGACGACGACGTCCCGGTCCACGACCGAGACCAGCCGCGCCAGCACGCTGGGCGGCGTCGTGCGCCGGAAGAGCGAGCCCTTCGCCCGCGAGACATTGGCGAGATCGAAGCCGGGCACCGACACGAAGGCGCCGTCCGGAAGCGCGGACGTCAGCGCCGCGCGCAGCCGGCCGAGCGCCGCGCGAAGGACGATGTCGGATCGGCTGTCCGCCGGGGCGGCGGGCCTGGCCGGAGGATCTTCGACCGCTGTGGCGGCCGGAGCCGCGGGGGCGATTGGTTCGGCGTCCTCGGCCGCTGGCGCCTGGGTTCGGGCCGGTGCCGGCACGCCCGCGAGCGCCGCATCGTAGGCGGCGCGGAGCGGCGCACTACACAGCGTCGTGTACGCCGTCGTGAGCTCCGCTGCCTTGGTCGCGGCCATCGCCTGGAACTCCGGGCCGAGATGGCTGACCTTGTCGGGATGATAGCGCGCGATCTCGCGGCGGAATGCCCTCTTGATCGTTTCGGTGTCGCTCGCGGGGTCGAGACCCAGCACGTCGTAGTGTGATCGCACGGCGGTTGGCACGATGTCTTAGCGAGGCGTCAACGCCGCGCCCCGGACGCGTCGGGCTCGAGCTCTTCGAAGTCACGCGACGCTCCGGTCTTCACCAGACGGTGCTCGGCAGCCGCCGGCGTCGAATGCGCGCAGTAGGGACAGAAATGCCATCCCGGCTGCATCGGCTTGGAGCAGCTTTCGCACGACGCATTGAGCGCGCGTGCCGCAGTTCGGGCAGGCCATGAAGTCGAGGGCAACGGCGCTGGCGCACGACGGACAGAGCGTGCGCATCTCCTTGACTTCGGTCACCGTCCGCAGCAGTTCCTCCGGCGTGGTCAACCCAGCCTTCACCTTTGCCAGCGCGTCCTCGCCGAGCGTACGCATTCCGCCAAGCTGCGCGGCTTCGCGAATGGCATCTTCGGTGGCGCGCTGCGCGATCAGCCGGCGCAGTTTGTCGGTCACCGTCATCACTTCGTAGATCCCGACGCGACCTTTGTAGCCGGTCTGATTGCACTTGTCGCAGCCGACCGCTTTGTAAAAGCCGATGTTTGCCGCGTCGGCCTCGGTGACGTTCATCGCCGCCAGCACGTCGGCGGCGGGCGTGTAGCGCTGCCGGCAGGACGGACACAGCCGGCGGACGAGGCGCTGGGCCACGACGCCGATGGCCGCCGAAGCGATGACATACGACTCGACGCCGATATCCAGCAACCGCGTCACCGTCGACGGCGCATCGTCGGTGTGGAGCGTTGAGAGCACGAGGTGGCCGGTCTGCGCTGCCTGCAGCGCGATCCGTGCCGTCTCCTGATCGCGGATCTCGCCGACCAGGACGACATCGGGATCCTGGCGCAGGATCGAGCGGAGCGCAGCGGCGAACGTCAGCTTGATCTTGTCGTGAATCTGCGTCTGGTTGATGCCGGGCAGCTGGTATTCGATCGGATCTTCGATGGTCGTGATGTTCGTCCGTTCGGACTGGATCGAGGTGAGCGCCGAGCAGAGCGTGGTCGTCTTGCCGCTGCCGGTCGGCCCGACGACGAGGATGACGCCGTGCTGGTGCTTGAGGAACTGCTTCAGGTCGTGCATCGAGCTCGACCCCAGCCCCAGATCCTCGAGCTGCGGCACGCCCTTGTCGTGATTGAGCATGCGCAGGACCATCTTCTCGCCGTGCAGCGTCTTGAGCGTCGAGGCACGGAAGTCGATGTCGCGGCCGTTTTCGCTCTGGACCCGGATGCGGCCATCCTGGGGAAGCCGCTTCTCGGCGATGTCCATCCCCGCCATGATCTTCATGCGGGCGATGAGCCCTTCGTGCACCCACTTCGGCAGGTCCATGACCTCCTTGAGGATGCCGTCGAGGCGATGGCGGATCGTGACGCCCTTTTCCTTCGGCTCGATGTGGATGTCGCTTGCCTGATTCTTGAACGCGGTCTTCAGGATCAGATCGACGAGGTCGATGATCGGGGTTGCCTCGCCGCGCTCCTCAGGCGTCGCGGCGGCAGCCGCGGGCGAGGCCGCGGCACCGAAGACCTGCTCCTCGGCGGCACGCGTGACGTGCTCGGGCGTCGCGCCAGACGTCGTCCGCGCGAGGTGGCCCTCGGGGTACGCCAGCGTGATCGCTTCGAGAATTTCGGTGCGGGTGGAGATGACCTGCTTGATCCGGTAGCCGGTGCGGAATCCAAGATCCTGCACGAGGTTGAAGAGCAGCGGATCGGCCATCGCGACCGTCAGCACGTTCTTCTCGAGGCGCCACGCGATGCAGGCCCGCTTGATCGCAAGATCCTTGGGCACGAGCGTCGCGACGTTCGGCTCGGGTGGGTTCTCAGCGAGGCTCACGTACGGGAAGCCCAGCTGGTGCGCCAGCGTCTTGGCGATCTGGTGCTCGGTGGCCATGTTCAGCCGTACCAGCACGATGCCCAGCCGCTCGCCGGTTCGCTTGTGCTCTGTCAGTGCCGTCCGCAGGTCCTCCTCGGAAAGAAGACCCGCCATGACGAGCGTTTCACCAAGTTTCTTGCGCAATCCTGAGTAGCCCCGCCTTCAGTGCCATAGTTTCGGCCGTCGTGCGTTGCGGCGGTAGAGGGAATTCGCGCACACTGCCGGAATGGAATCGCCAGCGACGGGTCCACGAACGGGCATGACCGGACCACCCGATCCCGAACCAGCACGTCGAGCCGTCGCCGGACATGTTGCCGCCAGCCGCGTCGGCGATTGGGGCTGCCGCCGTTGACGGCATGAACGTCGCCGGACCTCCGACGCCGACCTCGGCCTTCTGGGAATGTCGATGACCCGACTCCTGGGTCAGGCGGTGGCGGACGGCGGCTGCGATCCCCGTCAGGACGAAGTCACCGGTCTGGTCACGCTGGTCAATCGGCTTGGGGTCGATCCTGTCGCAGGTCTGTTATGCGGTGTACCGGGCGATGCGGGCAGCCAGCATCGAATCCCCTGAGCGCAGCCGCAACCCCTTCGCTCGACACCACGCTGATCGGGCGCGCCGCGTTCGACGTGCTGGCCGCCTGGATGACCCGCGCTCTCGAATTGCCCACCACGCCCGCGCTCACCGATCGGCTGACGACGCTGCACACGCGCGTCATGCTCGACACGGTGATCCTCAAGGAGTGCCAGCGCGCCGAACGGTTCGAGCATTGGCTGTCGCTGCTCCTGATCGACCTCGATCACCTGTCCGACCTCAATCGCACGCGCGGGTATGGCGTCGGCGATCAGGTGCTGGAGCGGATGGGCGTGTTGATCAGGAAGTACTTCCGGCAGCAGGACTGGGTCGCGCGCTACAGCGAAGACGTCGTCGCCGTGCTCCTGCCGGAAACCGGGCCCGAGGATGCGGCGACGCTCGCGAACCTGATGCGGACGATGCTCGAAGAGCGCTTGACCGTGGACGATGAGCGCCAGCGGCCGGTGTCGGTGAGCGTGGCGGTCGCGAGCGCCCGGCCGCTCAATGGCTACCCGATCGACGCCGACCGCCTCATCGACGAAGCCGATGCGGCGCTGGCCCGCGTCAAGGACGGCGATCGCGAGCGCCTCGAGCTCGTGGAGATCCATCCGGTCGTCGAACCGGTGCGCGACGGCAGCGGCGAGGAGTAATCCCGCGATTCACTTGACCTGCGACTCCCACAGGCCCTCCAGATCTCCTTGATCTCCCTGTGAGCCGCCCTGCGCTCCTCACGATTCGTCTTCGTACTGCTCTTTGAGCTTCTGCACGACCGACGGATCGGCGAGGGTCGTGGTATCGCCGAGCGTCTTCCCCTCGGCGATGTCGCGCAGCAGCCGCCGCATGATCTTGCCGGAGCGCGTCTTCGGCAGATCGGCAGCGAAGATGATGTCGTCGGGCCGCGCGATCGATCCGATCTTGTGCGCGACGTGTTTCTTGAGCTCTTCGTTGAGCGCGGCTGACAGCGTCACGCCTTCCTTGACCGTCACGAACGCCGCGATCGCCTGTCCCTTCAGGTCGTCCTTCCGCCCGACGACCGCGGCTTCGGCGACGCGCGGGTGATCGACGAGGGCGCTTTCCACTTCCATCGTGCCGATGCGATGGCCGGCGACGTTGATGACGTCGTCCACGCGTCCGAGCAACCAGAAGTAGCCGTCGTCGTCGCGCTTCGCGCCATCGCCGGTGAAGTAGGTGTCCTTCGACCAGCGGTTCCAGTACCTGGGTGACGTACCGCTCGGGATCGCCGTAGATGCCGCGCAGCATCGACGGCCACGGCCGGGTCAGCGCCAGCAGGCCGCCGCCGACCGGAATCGGCTCGCCTTTGTCGTTCAGGACCTCGGCGCTGATTCCAGGGAACGGGCGGGTCGCGGAGCCGGGCTTGGTCGAGGTGAGCCCCGGCAGCGGCGTGATCATGATCGCGCCGGTCTCGGTCTGCCACCAGGTATCGACCACCGGACAGCGTTCGCCGCCGATGTGCAGGTGATACCAGACCCACGCTTCGGGATTGATGGGCTCGCCGACGGAGCCAAGGAGGCGGAGCGACTTCAAATCGTGCTTCGCCGGCCAGTCGGTGCCCCATCGCATGAACGCGCGAATCGCGGTCGGCGCGGTGTAGAAGATGGTGACACCGTAGCGCGCGACGATCGCCCACAGGCGATCCTTCTGCGGCCAGTCTGGCGCGCCTTCGTACATCACGACCGTTGCACCGTTGGCCAGCGGCCCGTACACGACGTAGCTGTGGCCCGTCACCCAGCCGATGTCCGCCGTGCACCAGTAGACGTCGTCCTCCTTCAAATCGAAGACCCACTTGGTCGTCGCGTAGGTGCCGACGAGATATCCGCCAGTGGTGTGAACGATGCCCTTGGGCTTTCCGGTCGTGCCTGAGGTGTAGAGGATGTAGAGCATGTCCTCGGCGTCCATCGGCTCCGCGGGGCAGCCGTACGGCGCCGCCGCCATCAGCTCGTGATACCAACGGTCGCGTCCGGCGACCATCGTCACCGGGATCTCTCGCTGTCCACGACGGACAACGATGGCGTGCTCGATGGTCGGCGTGTCGGCCAGCGCTTCGTCGGCGACCTGCTTCAGCGGGACGACGCCGCCGCGACGAAAGCCGCCATCGGCAGTGACGAGGAGGCGCGCGCCGGCATCGTTGATCCGATCGCGCAGCGACTCGGCAGAGAAGCCGCCGAAGACCACGGAGTGCACGGCGCCGATGCGCGCGCAGGCGAGCATCGCGATCGCGAGCTCGGGAATGAGCGGCAGGTAGATGGCGACGCGATCGCCGCGGCCGACGCCGAGCGACTTCAGGACGTTCGCGAACTGGCAGACTTCGCGATGCAGGTCGTAGTAGGTCAGGGTGCGCCGATCGCCGGGCTCGCCTTCCCACACGATCGCCGCCTTGTTGCGGCGAGCGGAGCGGAGATGGCGATCGAGACAGTTGATCGACGCGTTGATCGTCCCGCCGACGAACCACTTCGCGTGTGGCGGATTCCAGTCGAGCACCTTGGTCCACGGCGTGGACCACTCGAGCTCGCCGGCTAACCGAGCCCAGAAGGCTTCAGGATCGCGGTCGGCTTCTTCGTAGATGCTTTCGTCCGCGATGTTGGCCTGAGCGCGGAACGGCTCGGCCGGCGGGAACGTACGATTTTCGGTGAGCAGCGCCGCAATTTCGGCGGGGACGGGCGGCCGATCGGACATTCGGGCAGTATAGCGTCGCTGCGTGCCTCGTTCCTTGTTCCTCGTTCCTTGTAGTGCCTCGGCCTCGTGCGTCGTGCCTCGTGCGTGCCGTTCCTCGTGCGTGCCTCGTTCCTCGTGCGTGCCTGGCCCTGTGCGTGCCTGGTTCCTCGTGCGCGCCTACGACACTCGCTTCGAGAACCAGCGGAACCGGCGCGGGCGCGTCAGCGTGAGCTCGAGGGCCGACGCGGCAGAAGCAACGATGCTCGGTTCGATCGTCTCGCTCTGCTGCGCAGCCGCATCCTGCAGTGCCCGCTCGCAGAGCAGGTTGACGAGCCGCGGCAGGCCGTTCGAGAGACCGAAGAGGACGTCGAGCGCGCGAGTCGAGAAGATCGGCTTGATCCCTGCCCCGGCGACGCGCATGCGATGGCCGATGTATTCGCCGCACTCGTCGCGCGTGAATGCCACGAGGCGACCGCGGGTGGCGATGCGATCGTCGATCGCATTCCCCAGCGCCAGCGGCGTGTGCGCCGGCGGCTGGCCGAGCAGCACGATCTGCAACGACAAATCGCGGCCGGGATCCGTCATTGCCAGCGCCATCAGCTGCTCGATCACCGGCGGCGGCAACCGATGCGCGTCGTCGATGATCGCGACCGCGGTCGTGCGCATCTTCTGCAGCTCCGACAGCGTCTGCGTCAGCAGGTCGTAGTGATCGTCAGCGGTCAGCGTGTCGGTCGACACGCGGCCGGCGGCCGGAATGCCGTTGAAGTCCTCGACGAGGAGCCTGAACAGGTGCTCCGGTGTGACCAGCGGGTTCGACACGAAACTGACCGGACTCTTGCGACGCAATTGATCGGTCAGCACCCGGCCGAGGAGGGTCTTGCCGACGCCGAGATCGCCGGCGACCAGCAGGAACGGTTCGCGGCGGCGCAGGCCGAAGGTCAGGGTTTCGAGAATCCGGCCGTGCGAGCTGTTCTTGAAGAAGTAGCGCGCGTCCGGCGTGAGACTGAACGGGCGCTCGACGAGACCGAAGAAGGACTCGTAGCCGGGGGTCATCGCCCCTGCTTATCGGTCCTTCTTCGGCCGCCTGCAGGTTCGGCCGGAAACCATTGCCAATACGCCAGATCCGGGCGCTAAGCGCCCGGCGGTGGCGGGGGCGGCGGCGGGGGTGAGAAGCTCGACGGCGGAGTGAACGTCGGCGGCGTGAAGCCTCCACTCGGGGGCGGCGGCGGGGGCGGCGCGTTCTTCTTGAACATCGCCGCGCCGATCAACCCGCCGAACAGCCCGAAGACCGAATACACGCAGAGACTGAAGAAGAGGCTGAAGATGAACGCCATCATGCCGAGGGCGCCGCCCATCATCCCGCCGCCGCGCATCTGTTCGAGGACGCTGCGCGCTTCTGGCGGCAGGTCGTTGGCGCTCTCGAGGAGGCGCTCCAGAAACTGCGATCTGCATCGGCCCGAGCGCCAGCGCAATCGGTATCGCGATGAGCGATCCGACGACCGCGCCTATGGCACCCGCCATCAGGCCGACGATCGCGCCGTCGCCCGCGGAAATCGGCGCCGGGTGATTCTGCTGCATCAGGTGAGCGGCGAGCGCGCCGCCGACAATCACCCAGGCACAGCAGCAGACGTTGACGATGTTGACGACGGGAAGCGACGAGAGCACGCCGATGGCGACGCCGCCGAGGAGCGCGGGCTGGAGCTTGGAGGGACCCATTGCACGCGGGAGTCACAAGTTACACGTGCCACGTTCGAACTGAAGCAGCGACCGACCAACTGGAAACTTTGAACTTGTAACTTTGAACTTGTAACTAGTCGTAATATTCCCGCCCCAGGTGTGTGATCAGTTCCTCGCCCTTCATATAGCGAAGAGTGTTCTTCAACTTCATCAGCTGAATGAAGAGGTCGTGCTCTGGATAGAGCCCTGGCGCATGCATCGGGCTCTTGAAGTAGAACGACAGCCACTCCTGAATCCCGGACATGCCGGCGCGGCTCGCCAGGTCGAGGAAGAGCGCCGTGTCGAGCACGATGGGCGCGGCGAGAATGCTGTCGCGGCACAGGAAATTGATCTTGAGCTGCATCGGATAGCCGAGCCACCCGACCAGGTCGATGTTGTCCCAGCCCTCCTTGTTGTCGCCGCGCGGCGGGTAGTAATTGATGCGGACGACGTGGTGCAGGTTGTCGTACAGGCCGGGATAGAGATGCGGCTGGAAGATGTAGTCGAGGACTGACTTCTTGCTCTCTTCCTTGGTCTTGAACGATTCGGGATCGTCGAGGACTTCGCCGTCGCGATTGCCGAGGATGTTGGTCGAATACCAGCCGGCCACGCCGAGCAGCCTGGCCTTGAGACCCGGGGCCATGATCGTCTTGATCAGCGTCTGGCCGGTCTTCAGATCCTTGCCCGCCAGCGGTGAGCCGGTTTGCGCCGCCAGTTCGAGCAGCGCCGGGACGTCCGCGCTCAGGTTCGGCGCGGCGTTGGCGTAGGGTAGGCCTTCCTTGATCGCCGCATAGGCGTAGATCATGCTCGACGGAATCGATGGGTCGTTGTCCTCGAGTCCGCGTTCGAACGCCGCGACCGACTGGTGCGCCGCGGATTCCTTCATGTAGACCTCGGTGCTTCCGCACCAGATCAGGACGAGGCGGGCGCAGCCGTGCTCCTGCTTGAACGCGCGGATGTCGTCGATCAGCTGGAGCGCCAGATCCTTCTTGGTCTTGCCCGTCTTGACGTTCGGTCCGGCCAGCCGCTTGACGTACTGCTGATCGAAGACCGCCGGCATCGGCTTGACCGCCTCGAGTTCGTGGCGCACCGCGCCGAGGAGCGACGCTTCGAGCACGCCCGCGGTCCGCGCCGCGGCGTAGCAGTCCTCTTCGAAGATGTCCCACCCGCCGAAGACGATGTCATCGAGGGCCGGCAGCTCGACCAATTCGCGAATGCGTGGCGAACGCCCTTCGGTGCGCTTCCCCAGCCGGATCGTGCCCAGCTCGGTCAGCGATCCGATGGGCGGCGCCAGCTTCTTGCGGATCGCGTGGACGCCGGCGATCACGGTCGGTACTCACCGCCCCGAGGCCGACCAGCAAGATGCCCAACTTGCCGGCCGCAGGAGCGATGTTCATTGATGTTTTCACAGCAGGCGATCATATCAGCCCGGGCCAGGCTGCTCTTCGAAACTCCAGTTACGTCGCCGGCGGCTGGCCGCGCCGGCGCGGTCCGGGTTCACTGCGGCGGGAGCTTGGGACAGCCTTTCGTGGGAGGCAACATGCCGCCCTTGACCTTTCGGCCATGTGCCGCGTCGATGGTGAGGTCTTTCACCGTCTCGCGATTGAGTCTGGAGCTGCCGATCGGACTTCGGGGTGGTTGCCGCTTTCTTGACAGTCGCCATCATCAACCTCCGTACGTCACGCGCCCGTAACGGGCCGTTGATCTGATCTGGCGTCAGCGGCCGACGAAACGGCTCATCCGGCGTGAACGGGCGCGCGCCCCGTACAATGTGCGGATGTTCAAGTTCCGCCGGATGCGCGCCATGGACCCGCTGCAAGTGGCGATGACCGGCGTCCGCATGGGCGAGAAGTACCTCCAGATCTTCTGCAGCGACGCGATGCTGACGCGCGGCCTGGCGGCCAAGACCGGGCTGAGCGGAACGGCGGCGCTCGCGGCGCCCGACGTACAGGCAGGCGGCGCGAGCACAGGCCGCGGCGGCGAAAGTCGGCGCGCTCATCGACGTGAAGGTCACGCCGATCACGACCCTCGACTGGCCCGACGCCACCTTCGACATGGTCGTCGTCGATAACACCGGCGGCGGCTTCTCGGACGTTGCGAGCGACGAGCGTTCGGCGGCACTCGATGCGGTCAGCCGCGTGCTCCGGCCGGGCGGGCGCGTCGAGATCATCGAGCGGGTTCCCGGCGGTGGGTTGTTCGGCGGAGCTCCGCCGATGTCAGCGGACTACGTCAACGGCGGCGGCGCCGAAGGCGTGCTGCAGGCCGCCGGCTTCAAGCCGGTGCGCACCCTCGCGGAGAAGGATGGCTTCCGTTTCGTGGAAGGGCTGAAGGGATAGGGCTCGCTTCGCGAGCAGGTTCGCGTGCTCCGCACGCTGCAGGCTCGTGCGTTGCGCGCACTCGCAGGGGCGCGGCCGTTCGGCCGCGCTTGTACTCCGGAAATTGAAACGGCGGCCGAACGGCCGCCGTCCCTGCGAGGCGGCGCCGCCGCCGAGCCCGCCCGAGCGAAGCGATGGGCCCTGCTCGCGGGCGCAGCCCGCGAGCCCTACTGTGTCAACAAGAGCGCGTTGAATAGCAGCTTGAACGTGCCGTGCGGCTGCGCGCGCTGCAGGATCTCGGGGCCGTAGAGCACGACGCGGCCCTTCCCCACTCGCGCTTCGAGCGCCGCCACTCCTCCCGACAGATATTGCTGACCCCACGCCCAGCCGCTCCGAAGCGGCGTCGCGCTGTCGAACGTCGCGATGACGCGAATGGACGGGTCGCTTGCCGGCCGGAACACCGGGCTGTTGTCGAAGAACATGTCGGCGCGGTCGCGCATGCCGGCTGCCAGCGGATGGCTCGGGTCGATTTTCGCGCCAAGGAGCGAGCCCGGCACGAAGTACTTCGATCGCGGCAGCGGCGCGCCATTCTCGACGAGATGGTTCTCGACCGGCAGCTTCAGGTGGCGCGCCAGATTGGCGGCCGAAGTCCCGATCGCGACGATGGTCCCGCCGCCGTCGACGAACGCGCGCAACTGAGGAATCGTGCGATCGATCGTGACGCGGCCGAGGTGAGACTTGAACTCCGCAGGCACGTCCGGTGGATCGGCGGCGGCCGCCGCCGTCGAATCGGCCGGGATCGCGCCGTCGACGAACACCAGCACATCGAACGACGCATTGAGATTGCCCGCGTCGAGCTGCGGCGCGAACACACGCGTGAACGGGAACTCGAACTGCTCGAGCAGCCAGCGCGTCCAGCCCGCTTCCATGGATCCGCCGTAGCGATCCCAGAGGCCGACGCGAAGCCGTCGCACGGGTGTCGCGGTCGCCGGGACCGTTCCCGCGTCGACGTGCACGCCGAGTTCGGTCGCGATCTGTTTCATCTTCCCCGCTGTCGCCGTGCCGGCGGCGACGTAATACATCGATTGATCGGCTGACACCGACTCTCCTGCGGCGAGCAGACGATTCACCGCACGAACAGAATCGTTCATCGCCCGGCTCATCGAGTACGCCTTGGCCGTGGTCGTCGGGACGCGTCCCGATGGCGGCGCCACGTTCCAGTCCTTGACCCGTTCGAACGGCCCGGTGAACGGCTCGAGCATCCGATCGAACTGGACGCCCATCTGGAACGCGAGCGTCCAGCCGGCGTTGTCGTATGGCGGCGTCGGCGGTCCACCGGGCACTGGAAAGACGTTCGGATGATCCTGCGGCTCGAACATGTCGATGACGTGCGGGCGGAACGCCTGATCGGTCATGACGACGAACGATCCTGCCGGATAGGTCTTCCCGCCGGCCTGGAACTCGCGCGTCGCCCGCTGCACCGTCACGTTCACCTCGCGCAACGCGTTGACGAACTTCACGGCGGTGGCGAAGTCGGGCTGATCCGACGGAATGACGTAGCCGCGCGGATCGCGCAGCTCCGGCGCGCGCAGCGCCGACCAGAGCGCCGCCTCGCGGTCGGCAGGAATCGCCGCTCCCGGATTGGCGCCGGGCGCGATGAACTTTTGCGCGATGGCCTGATACCGGTTCGGCGCCGGCGTCCAGCTGTCGCGGCTGCCGCGTTCGATGCCGTTGCGGCCCATCCGGTAGATGTTGAACAGCAGGTGTTCGCGGTTGCGCGCGGCGTAGTCGATGATCGCGCGGTTCATCGAGATCGAATAGTCCACCGATTGCCGGAAGTGCCAGGCTTGCGGCGCGATCGGGTTCGGCAGATCGCGGCTCGGCAGCTGCCGCGTCATCACCAGCGGTATCCGCATCGGCGTCGGACTGCCGATCGTCTCGGTGAGGATCGCGAGGATGTTGTGGAAGTTGCCGGTGTTACGGATGCCGCCGTTCCACCATCCATCGTAGGCGCCGCCCGAGGCCATCGTTGCGCCCGGCTTGCCTTCCGTGGCCAGCCGCTGGTGCAGATGCGTGCCGAGCGCCTGCAGTCCGAGAATCAGCATCGCGTCGAGGTTGTAGTTGTACGGATCGCGCTGCGGCGACGACCACAGCACCGTGCCGGCCGGGCCGCTCTGGTGATGGTTGTAGAGCACCTGCGGCATCCACTCGTGGTACAGCGTGCGGTTGATGTTCTCGGTTTCCGCCTGCGTGGATGCGAAGAAGTCGCGGTTGTTATCGTGGCCGATGTACTTGTGGTACAGCCGCGGCAACCCGGCCAGCGTGCGCTCGGTCGGAACCTTGCTTCGCATGTACCAGGTCGAGACGAGTTCGTGGCCGTCGGGATTCGCGTGGACGAACAGGATGATGGTGTCGTCGAGGAACCGCCGCGTTTCGACATCGTCTCGGCTCACCATCTGATAGACCATCTCGCCGAGCTGTTGCGCGCCGAGGGTCTCGTTGGCGTGCAGGCCGCCGTCGATCCAGACGATCGCCTTGCCTTCCTGCGCCAGCGCCCGCGCCTGGTCGTCGCTCAGCCCTTCGGCAAAGCCAAGCCGCTGCGAGATGCCTTTGTAATGCGCCAGCCGGGCGTGATTGGCCGGCGACGTCACGATGGCCATCAGGTGCGGACGACCCTCTGACGTCTTGCCAATCTCCTGCACCACCATGCGATCGGATTGCTTGTCGAGCGTGCGCCAGTACTCGGCAAGCTGCGTGTAGGTGGCGAGCTGGTAGTCGTCGCCGAAGTTGAAGCCGAACACGTCCTTCGGCGTCGTGATCTTCGGCGGGGACTGGGCGGCGAGACCCGGACCGGTCAGCGCGACGGCAACCAGGAGAGCGGCGACACGTGTCATGCCGAGGAGCGTGGATCAGCCGCCCTCGCGCTGTCCAGCGCGATCGACGCGCGTCAAACGGTGCCGGTCAGCGCGCGCAGGTGAGGTGACGCCCGCCGTCAACCGCGATCGTCTCGCCGGTGATGAACGCCGCCTTGTCGGACGCGAGGAAGAGGATCATCGCCGCCATCTCGGTCGCCTGGCCCGGCCGGCCGAGCGGGTGCGTTTCCTTCGCGCGGGTCAGAAACGCCGCGTAGTTGTCTTCGCTCATCCCGCCGCGGCGGTGCAGGTTCGTCACCGTCACGCCCGGGTTCACGGCGTTCACCCGGACGCCGTGCGGCGCCCAGTCGATGGCTGCGCAGCGCGTCAGGTGATCGAGTGCCCCCTTGCTCGTGTTGTAAGCGGCGAGGTTGGGGAACACGCGACGACCGTTCACGCTCGACACGTTGACGACCGCGCCGCGCCGCTCCTTGAGCGCCGGAAACGCTTCGCGCATGAGCCGGAACGGCGCCCGCAGGTTGATCGCCATCATGCGATCCCACTGGTCATCGGTGGTCGCGTCGGTCATGCCCATGCCGATGACCCCAGCCGCATTCACCAGCACATCGATCCCGCCAAACCGCTTCAGCGTCTCTTCAACGATCGCGCCGGGGGCCGCGGCCTCGGTCACGTCGGCGACAACCACGGCGATATTGTGACCGCCGGCGTGGCCGGCTTCTTCGACAACGGTCTGGAGCGCCGAGCCGTCGCGGCCAACCGCGGCCACGAGGGCGCCCTCCGCCGCAAGCGCCACCACCGTAGCGCGACCAATCCCACTCGACGCGCCAGTCACAATCGCCACCTTGTTCGTGAACATGGTCGGGGAGTATATGGTGAACCTCTGTGACCGACGTGCGGAGAGCCGCGTTCCTCGGTGTCAGATCCGAGGATCCCAGGCGCTGACCGTCCCCGCAGGGTGACGGTTGGCCTGAAGGACCGCGGGTTTGGGCCGAAAATGCTGCGATTAGCAGGCGCTTCGCGGTCCGCGGACTACGGCAGGGTTCTTGCGATGGACGCGTCGCCGACCTCGAATCATGTTCGCTGAAACGCTGCCCGACGTGTATACGCCGCGCGAGATCGCTGACGCGGCCGGGGTGCCCGAGCCGGTGGTGCGCAACCTCATCACCCGCGGCGAGATTCGATCCGTGCTGGCGATGACGCCGGTCGCCGACGCGCAGTGGGCCGATCTCGTGACCCATGCCGAGGCCGTCCGCGCCGTGCGGTCGCTCAAGGCCAATCGACTGACCGAGGCACCGGCGGCGGTCGTCGTCGGTGAACGGATGTTGTCGATGGCGGCGCCGGCCCCGCGTCAGGCGACGATGCCGCTCCTGGTCTCGACGTCGCTGCACGTCCTCGTGGGCGCGGCGTTGCTGGTGATTGCGAGCCTCGATCTGACGCGTGCCGACGAGCGGACCGACCCGATCGACATCCAGCCCGAGCCGACGCGGCTCGTCTATCTGGCGATGCCCGGTCCCGGCGGCGGTGGTGGCGGCGGTGGTCTTCGGATGAAGACGCCACCCCCGAAGGCGCAGCGCGAGGGGCCGCGAAAGATGAGCAGCCCGATCCCGGCGCGCCGGACGCCGCCTCCCCTCGAGCCACCGAAGCGCCCGGTCGAGCCGCCGCCGGCTCCGCTGGAGGCGAAGGTGCTGCCACCGGTGATGGCGCCGGTTGCGCCGATCGCCGCGGACAAGACCAATCAGGAAGGCGTCCTCAAGGAAGTCCCGAAGGAAACGCCGCCCAGTCAGGGATCTGGCACCGGCGGCGGTGCCGGCAGCGGCAAAGGCACCGGGATCGGCGAAGGCGAGGGCTCCGGAATCGGACCCGGCGAGGGCGGAGGCATGGGCGGCGGCCCATATCGGCCGGGCAGCGGTGTCGAGCCGCCCAAACTCCTGCGCGAGGTGCGCGCGAACTACACCGACGAAGCACGTCGAGCGAACGTCAACGGCGAGGTCGTGCTGGAGATCGTGGTCGAGGCGCGACGGCTCGGTTGGCGACATTCGGATTCTTCAGCGCCTCGGGTCGGGCCTCGACGACCGGGCGGTGCAGGCTGTGCGTCAGTGGCGCTTCTCTCCGGCTCGTCTCAAGGGCACGCCGGTGGATGTCATTGTCGAGGTCGCAGTCGAATTCAAGCTGAGATAGCCATGGAACTCGTGCTTCCTGTCGTCACGGCGCTGTCGTTGGGTCTGGCGCTCATTCTGGGGATTGCAGTCGTGCGGCTCTCGCGGGCCGAGCGGAACCGCTCCGCGGCCAGGGTCGCGGCGCTCTCCGCAGCGGCGGCCGAACCCGAACCCGCGCGCGAGATTGCCACGCCAGTGGCGGCCGAGTTTCTTTCCGAACCCGTCGCTGTCGGCAAGGAGCCGCGTGTCGCCCCTTGGGCGTCGGCACGTGTGTCAGCGTTCTCGTCATCGCCGCGCGCGGTCCAGACCTCGCCGTCGCGCCACGCCACCGCGGATGAGCTACCGCTTCAATCGACGACGGTGGGCGACGGTTTTCTCGGCGGTGCCGCGGCCAGCTCAGCGAGCGCGGGGCGGCAGCGGGGCCTGGCCATCGCGGCGGTCCTCCTTTTTGTTGTGGCGACGGCTGGCGGTTACTGGATGATCTTTGGCGAACGGACGACCGCGGCAGCCGGTGTCGGCGCCGCCGCGCCGTCCACGCTCGAACTGGTGTCGCTGCGCCACGAACGGCGCGGTGCGACGCTCGATGTCACCGGCCTGGTTCGCAATCCGGTGAACGGACTGGCCGTCGGCAAGTTGTCGGCGGTGGTATTTCTGTTCGATCAGCAGGGTGGGTTTCTCAGCAGTGCGCGTGCGGGGGTCGACTACGTGACGTTGTCGCCCGGCGATGAATCGCCGTTCGTGATCTCGATGCCGGCCCCGGCCAGCGTGGCGCGCTATCGCGTGAGCTTCAGGACCGACGCAGGCGTTGTGCCCCATATCGATCGTCGTGGCCAGGAGCCGGTTGCCGCGCACGCGGTCAATCAGCAGGCGCCGGCCAGGTAATGTCGGCAACGCGAAGAAGGGTGACACCCATGATGCGCTTCACCTCACGTTGGGTGGCGGCCGGCGCGGTCGCCGCGCTCGTCGCGCTCGGCGGCGGCGAACCCGTCGTCGGCCAGGAAGGCTTCCGCTTCAAGAGCGGGGTCGAACTGATCAACGTCACCGCGACGGTCATCGATCGCACGGGCCGGTTTGCGGGCGGCCTGCGTCAGGACGACTTCGTCGTCTACGAAGACGACAAGCCGGTCGAGGTCACCCACTTCAGCGCTGAGCGGACGCCGGTCAGCCTCGGGATCGTGCTCGACACCAGCGGCAGCATGGCCGGCGAGAAGATCGAGGCGGCGCGCGACGCCATCGATCGCTTCCTCGGCGCCCTTCCCGATCCACAGGACGAATTTTTCATGTACCGCTTCAGTGCGGATCCGTACCTCGTCAACGACTGGACGAGCGACCGCCAGGTGCTGATCCGCAACCTCGGTCGCCTCTACCCGACCGGCGGCACGGCGATGTACGACGCCGTGGCCGAGGCCGTGCCGATGGCGCAGGGCGGGCAGAACCGCAAGAAGGCGATCGTGCTGATCTCGGACGGCAACGACACCAACAGCCGCGTCGGTGTGCGCGAGGTCAAGCAGTTGGTGCGCGAAACCGAAGTGCTGGTCTACGCGGTCGGCATCGATGGTCAGGGCGACTCGACGTTTCCGGGCCGGCCCGGGCCGCCGGTCATGCGACCGCCGTCGCCGATTCCGTTCCCGATTCCTGGCGGCCGTGGCCAGCCGCGCGGGCTGCCGTTTCCGGTGCCGAGCATGCCGCGTTCGGGCGGCGGCACGATCTCACGCGGCGCCGACGATCGCGTGAACGTCGCGGCGCTGCGCGAGATCACCGACGACAGCGGCGGCCGCACCGAGATCGTCCGCGACCCGCGGGACCTCGATCCGGCGACGCTGAGCATCGCCGACGAGTTGAGCAAGCAGTACTACATCGGCTATCCCAGCCCAGGGCATCGCGACGGGCGGTGGCACAGCATCCGCGTCGAAGTCCGCGATGCCGCGCTCAAGGTCGTGCGCGGCGGGGTACGTCGCGACGCCCTGACCGAGTTCGCGAGTTTCAGGTTCCTAGTTTCAGGTTCTGTTTGAGTTTCGAGGTTCCGAGTTCGAGTTCGGACCTGCGAACCTCTGACCTCCGAACCGCGAACCAACCGGAACTTGGAACCCCCCCGAACCCGAACTTAAACCTCGAACGAAGCGGCCTCATTCCAAGGCCACTGCCGTCTTTCAATGCCACCGTCCTGTCCCCGGCAAGCGACAAGAACAACGCGGTTTCGCTAACTCCCTGAGCGGGCACCACTTCCTGCAGCACTGGGTTGGCACGCGAGTCGCAATAAGAGTCGGCAACAAGACCCTCTGGCTGGTTAAGGAGTCGGACGCCATGTTGAAGCAGGCAGGAACCGTGGTATTCGCGCTCGTGATGCTGGTCGGCTCAACCGCATCCGCGCAGGAGCGGAAGGACCTTCAGGTCTTCCGCGACATCTCGGATCAAGTGAATCGCTACACGCAGTTCACGATCTTCGACGACGTTGAAGCGTCGGTGACCCAGGGGCACGTCGAGCTCAGTGGATGGGTGACGATGCCGTTCAAGAAGGACGACCTCGAGCGCCGCGTCCGTCGCGTCGACGGCGTGAACACCGTGAGCAACAAGATTCAGGTGCTGCCGGTCTCGCAGTTCGACGACGAGCTGCGGTTCAGGATTGCGCGGGCAATCTACGGCAACTCGAGCTTCTGGAACTACGCCGCGATGGCCAACCCGCCGATTCACATTGTCGTCAACCGCGGCCGCGTGACGTTGACCGGCGTCGTGAACAGCAACGTCGAGCGAATGCTGGCCCGGTCGCTCGCGACGGGATTCGGATCGTTCGAAGTGAAGAACGCGCTGAAGACCGATGAAGAAGTGCGGGTGGAATTGGAGCGAATCGGCTCGTAAGACGATTCGCTTCCGGCTGAGCCGGCGGGTGCGTATGTCACCCCGCCGCTTGTCGTTCGCGCCGTCAGTTTCCAGTTGCCAGTTTCCAGTTCAAAGGGCATCTCACTCCGCCTACACCCAATAGCGCCCTTTGAACTGTCAACTGGAAACTGAAAACTGACTGGTTTTTTCCCCCGTCGCATGACCCACCAGATCGCGGCCGCGAAGGTCGCGCCCGCCAGCACGATCGTGATCGCGAAGAGCGTCAGTGTCCGAACCAGGATCGACGCGGTTTCCATGTGGACTTCGATGGCGATCGGCTCACTCTTCATCCGGACCGCGAGCGGCTGCTCCCACACGATGATGTTGCCGCGCTCGATCTCGCGGGTCGGCGAGTTGTGGAACGGCACGCGGCTGGGCAGGTGGAGGCGGAAGGCGACGAGCTCGTCGCCGTTCCAGCCGACGCTGCCGACGTCGCGGCCGGCGGCGGCGCCGATCGTTTGCTTGTAGACGAACACGTCGTTCTGTTGATCGAACGCGTAGCGCGACCAGGCAAACGGCGCCACCTCGCTCAGCTTGCGGACGTCGTCGATCTCCATCCGGATGTGCACGTAGCGGCGACCCTCCCGGCGTGAGGTCGTGACGCTCGTGACGCGCGTCACCGGGCTGTCGAAGAGCGCGCGGACACGATGGCGATCGAGGCGGGCGCGCGGGTCGACGTCGAGATCGACGCCGCGAAGCGCGACGAGGGCCGCCACCGACGCGTTGAGGTAGACCGTCGCCGATCCATCGAGCGCCACGAACACGTCTTCGTCGTATTCGTACTTGCGAGCAAACGTCGCGCGGCACGCCGCCGACGCGACGGCGATCAGAACGACGAGCATGAAGGCGCGCCGCGCTCGCCGTGACACACACACCACCATTCCAGATTCCTACGTTTCAGTATACTGGTCAGTCCCGCCATGCCGGATGCCCGCACGCTCTTCCTGATTGACGGTAGCAGCCAGATGTACCGCGCGTATCACGCGTTTCGCGGGCGCGGCCTGTCCAATCAGGAAGGGCAGACGACGCACGCGGTCTACGTCTTCGTGACCATGCTGCGGAAACTGATCAAGGACCACGCGCCGGCCTATCTCGCGGCCTCGTTCGACCTCGCGGGTCCGACCTTTCGCGACCAGATCGTCGACGATTACAAGGCGACGCGCGCGGCCATGCCCGACGATCTCGCCGAGCAGATCCGATGGGTCCACGAGGCGTGCGAAGCGCTCGGCGTCCCGATCGTCACCGCCGTCGGCTACGAGGCCGACGACGTGATCGGCACGCTCGCCCTGCGGGCCCGCGACCAGGGCTTCGAGGTCGCCGTCGTCTCGATCGACAAGGACTTCTTTCAGCTGGTGCGGCCTGGCGTTCGCGTCTACGACCCGCGCGAAGACGGACTCTGGTTCGACGAGGGCGGCGTCGTGGAAAAGTTCGGCGTCAAGCCCGATCAGGTGACCAGCGTGCTCGCGCTCGTCGGCGATACCAGCGACAACGTGGCGGGCGTTCCGGGGATCGGCAAGAAAGGCGCGGTCGATCTCATCACCCAGTACGGCAACCTCGACGACCTGCTCGCGCGCGCCGGCGAGCTCAAGCCCAAGCAGCGCGAGGCGCTGCAGACGCATCGCGACGACAGCCTGCGCAGCCGCGAGCTCGTGACCATCCGCACCGACGTGCCGGTCGAACTCGATTTCGAGTCGCTGCGCTACCGTGGCGGCTCGCGCGAGCGCTGTTACGAGCTGTTCACCCGCCTCGACTTCCGCACGCTGGTCGCCGAATTCGCTCCCACCGCCGACACGATCGAGAAGGACTACGCGCTGATCGAGACGACCGAGGCGCTCGACGCCCTCGTCGCGGAGCTGACCGCAGCCGGTGAGTTCGCGGTCCGCGTCATTCCGGATGTGCCCTCCGCGACCCGCGCCACCATCGTCGGCATCGCCTTCTCCACGCGCGACCGGCAGGCGCGATACGTGCCGCTCGGCCACGAGGCCGCGGGAGCGCCGCGCGATCTGCTGGGTGGCGAGCCGTCGAGCCCGCAGATCGATCTGCGCGCGGCTCTCGATCGCTTGCGCCCGTTGTTCGAGGACGCGCAGGTGCGCAAGATCGGCCACGACCTCAAGTTCGACGTCGCGCTCCTCGCCCGTCACGGCATCACCGTCCGCGGGCTCGCGTTCGACTCCATGCTCGCCAGCTATCTGCTGGACGCGACCCGCCCTGGTCACCCGCTCGAAGACACCTCGCTCGAGCACCTGGGCTACAAGGCCCTGACCGAAGAGGACGTGTGCGGCCGCGGGGCGAAGGCGCTGCCGCTCTCGCGGACCACGCCCTCGACGCTTCTCAGTTACGCCGGCGAGCGTGCCGACCTGGCGCGCCAACTCGCCGGCCGCCTGGGGCCGCTCGTCGTGACCGACGGTCTCGAGCCGGTGTATCGCGAGCTCGAGATGCCGCTCGTCCCGATTCTGGCCGACCTCGAGCGGGCCGGGGTTCGCGTCGACAAACCCGCGCTCGCCCGCCAGTCGGTGCATCTCGAACGAGAACTCGCCGGCTACACGACCCGGATCTTCGAGCTGGCAGGAGAACCCTTCAACATCAACTCGCCGCAGCAGCTCGGGCGGGTGCTCTTCGAGAAACTGCAGCTCACCGCCGGCAAGAAGACCGGAAAAACCCGCGCCGCGTCGACAGCGGCCGATGTCCTCGAGGAACTCGCGCTCGTGCACGAACTGCCGCGGCTGGTCCTGGAGTGGCGCGGCCTGCACAAGCTGAAGAGCACCTACATCGACGCGCTCCCGCTGATGGTGCATCCCGAGACCGGGCGCGTGCACACCTGTTTCAACCAGGCGGTCGCGGCAACCGGCCGATTGAGCAGCTCGGATCCCAACCTGCAGAACATTCCCATTCGAACCGAGCTCGGGCGCGAGATCCGCCGCGCCTTCGTCGCCGAGCCCGGCCACGTCCTCATCTCCGCCGACTACTCGCAGATCGAGCTGCGCGTGCTGGCCCACATGGCCGGCGAGGAGGCGCTCATCGAGGCGTTCCGCGACGGGCAGGACATCCACGATCGCACCGCGCTGCAGTTGTTCGGGCCCGACAGCACCCTCGATCCCCATCTGTTGCGCAGCCGGTCGAAGATGGTCAACTACGCGGTGCTCTACGGCAAGACGTCGTTCACGCTGGCCAAGGACATCAACGTCAGCCAGGAGGCGGCGCAGCAGTTCATCGACGCGTATTTCACCGGGTTCCCCCGCGTCCGCACCTTCATCGATCGCACGCTCGAAGACGCGCGGCGCACCGGGGTGGTGCAGACGATGGCCGGCCGGCGACGGCTGGTGCCGAACCTCACGAGCCGCAATTTCCAGATGCGCGCCCAGGCGGAACGCGAGGCGGTGAACATGCCGATTCAGGGCACGGCCGCCGACATCCTCAAGCGCGCGATGATCGACGTGCACGCCGCACTCGCCGATGCCCATCCGCGGGCCAGGATGATCCTCACGGTCCACGACGAGTTGCTGTTCGAGGCACCGGCGGAGGAAGCCGACGCGGTCGCGGCCGTCGTCCGCGACAAGATGGCCAGGACCGTCGCCCTGGACGTCCCGATCGACGTTGACGTCGGGATCGGCAAGAACTGGAAGGAAGCGAAATCTTAGGGACGGCGGCTTCGCCGCCAACTGACAGTTTCCAGTTGCAGTTCAAAGGGGCCCTCAGCTTCGCACCACCACCCGTTCGTCCGGACCAGGCCTTTAGCCCTTTGAACTGGAAACTGGAAACTGAAAACTGACTCGAGATCAGCTTTATTTCCAGCGCTCTTTCACCAGCTCCCATTCCGCTTTGAACTGCGATTCGGCCCCGGCGCGTTGATCCTGCGCGAGCTGGCGCACGCGGTCGGGGACGATGCCGTGAATGACGAGGCGGTCGAGATCGGCGCGGAGGTTCGGGGCTTGATCGCCGATGAGTCGCGCTCGGGCCCATCCGGCCACTGCCGCGTCCCACGCGCGATCGGCATCGCCGGCACCTCGCAACGCCACCACATGCCAGTAGGTCGCACCCGCTGACGTCGGGTTCTTCGCCAGTTCCTCGCGCATGCGGTCGGAGAGGCGGCGGAACGCGGCCGTCCGTGGTTCGCGCGGAAGGTTGCCGGCCTGGCGCTCGACGGCGCTCCCCCACCACTCGAGCAGCGACTCGGCCAATCGTCGATCCGCGGCAGCAGCCTGCTCGAGACCGCTCTCGAAGATGGTCGCCGCCGCCCCGAAGTCGTCCTCGAGGAAAAGCGACTCGCCCACCGCGAGCAGAAGTTCGACCTGATCGCGTGGTTCCAGCCCGCCGGCGCGGATCGTTCCGAGCACTTCGCGGGCGGCGCTCGAGATCCGACGGGTCGGCCCGCTCGCGGTAGCGTTCGAGATGGGCGCGCGCCAGCACGATGGACGCAACGTCGGCGCTGTCCGCGGCTCGCCGGGCGGCCGATCGCCGCTTCGATGGCTTCGTCGAACTGACGCTGGTTGTAGTGAGCGCGGGCCTTGGCCAGCTCAGCGCGTCCTGATTGGGCGCCCAGCGCGGCGACCTGGCAGGCAAGCAACACAGCCGCCGTCACCGCGAACGGCGCACGATGCCGTGCCACTCGCGGGCGGCCGGCCAGCGACATCATGGCCGCGATCGTAGCACGCGGTACAATTGCCTTCTTGCCCCACAGCTCACTTGCGGGTTCGATCCATCGGTCCGCTGATGCGACCATACCGGCACAACGCAAAGGAGTTCGAGCTGACGGCGTCGGCAATGAGGCGAATCGAGAGGTTATACCTCACAGTTCGCTTGGATGGAGGAGCCATCCGCTCGCTGATCCGCGGAACTGGGCGCTGATGGACGGGAGTCCGGGCCGATCGATGCACAACACAAGTGGACTGAGGGGTAAATGCGAGAGCCGGTGATCGTCCCGCGATCGGAACACCCGATTTCCAGGCGGGACATCGATCCTGATGCCTTGAAGGTCCTGTATCGACTGCAGCAGTTCAACTACACGGCGTACCTGGTCGGCGGCAGCGTGCGCGATCTGCTGCTCGAGCGGCGTCCCAAGGACTTCGACGTCGGGACCGACGCGCACCCGTATCAGATCAAGAAGCTGTTCCGGAACTGCTGGATCATCGGCCGCCGGTTCCGTCTGGCGCACGTGCGCTTCGGCCCGAAAGCCATCGAGGTCGCGACCTTCCGGCGTCATATCCTGCCCGGCACCGAAAACGAGCCGGCGACCGAGACGGTAGAAGGCGTGGACGAGCCGGTCGCCGAAGCGGCCGATCTGCAGATCCGGCACGACAACACGTTCGGGACCCCGGAAGAAGACGCGTTCCGGCGCGATTTCACCATCAACGCCCTCTTCTACGACATCGCGACGTTCTCGATCATCGACTACGTCGGGGGCCTCGACGATCTCAGGGCGGGCATCATTCGCTCGATCGGCGAGCCGGCGCAGCGGTTTCAGGAAGATCCGGTCCGGATGTTCCGCGCCGTCGCGTTCGCGGCGCGGCTTGGCTTCGAGCTCGACCCGCCAGTCGCCGCGGCGATCAGGAGCCACGGTCATCTCATCACGACGGCCGCGCCGGCCCGGCTCATCGAGGAGTACTACAAGGTGCTCCGATCGGGCTCGGCCGAGAAGACGTTCCGTCTCCTCGCCGCGCACGGGCTGCTCGAGGCCATCACGCCCGAGTTGCATCGCGGCGCGGCCGACGAGGCGCTCTGGCGCGCCCTCGGCGAGCTGGATCGCTACCGCCAGCGGTTCGAGACGCTGCCCGAAGCGCTCACCAACCCGGTGCTCCTCGGGACGCTGCTCGTTCCGCTCGGCCTGATGCCGAAGCGGTCGCCGCTCGCCGACACCGACTCGCTCGACGAGAGTGACGTCGAGATTGGCAACGAAGCGCAGCCGGTCGAGGAGGACGGCGACGCCGGCCACGGCCGCAGTGGCGATCGCTGGCGCTTCCGCCGCGGCCGCCGGCCACCGAAGGAACCGCCACTCAGAATCGGGATGCTGCCAGTCGCGCGGCGAGATACCGAGCGGCTGCGCCAGATTCTCGCGGTGCAGCGCCGCTTGATGGACCTCGAAGCGTCACCGCGCGCCAAGCGGGCGCTGATGCACCGCGGCCCGTTTCAGGAAGCGCTGGTCTGGCTCGAGATCCACGGACGATCGTCGGAAGCGCTCGAGCACTGGCGGGGATTCATCGAGGCGAGCGGGACGCTGCCTGGCGCTGGCGGCGAAGACGCGCCGGCGGACGGCGCGTCCGTCGCCCGCCGTGCGGCGGCGCCGCCGACGACGAGGCCGCGGCGGCGCGAATCGGCGCAGCCAGAACTGACGAAGCCGCTCACCCCTGCTTTCTCTCGAACTCCTGCATGAACGCCACGAGCGCATCGATGCCGTCTTCCGGGAACGCGTTGTAAATCGACGCGCGCATCCCGCCCACCGAGCGGTGCCCCTTCAACCCGTCGAGTCCGGCCGTCGTCGATTGCTTGACGAAGGCCTTCTCGAGCTCCTCGTTGGGCAACCGGAACGTCACGTTCATCATCGACCGCGACGACTTGTCGGCGGTGCCGCGATAGAACCCGCTGCGATCGATCTCGGCGTAGAGCTTGCCCGCTTTCCGCTGGTTGAGCGCGGCCATCGCCGGCAGTCCGCCCTGGCCGATCGCCCATTTCACGACCAGCCCCATCAGGTAGATGCCGAAGCACGGCGGCGTGTTGTACATCGAGCCGTTCTCCGCATGCACCGCATAGTTCAGCATCGTCGGCAACGACTTCGAGGAGCGGGCCAGCAGGTCTTCGCGAATGATGACCAGCGTGACGCCGGACGGTCCCAGATTCTTCTGCGCGCCGGCGTAGATCAGTCCGTAGCGTGCCACGTCGATGGGCCGGCTGAACATGTCGGACGACGTGTCGGCGACGAGCGGAACGTCGCCGACCGCGGGCTCGCCCTTCCACTCGGTGCCGAACAGGGTGTTGTTGGTGGTGAAGTGCACGTAAGCTGCATCGGACGTGAGCTGGAGCTCGTCCTGGCGCGGGATACGCGCGAAGTTCTCCGACTCGGTGGACCCGGCGATGTGAACCGTGCCGACGCGCTGCGCCTCTTTCACCGCCTTCTGCGCCCAGCCGCCGGTGACGATGTAATCCGCGGTCTTGCCGCTCGTGAGCAGGTTCATCGGCACCATCGAAAACTGCGTCGAAGCGCCGCCCTGCAGGAAGAGCACCTTGTGAGTCGCCGGGACGCCGCCGAGCGTCCGGATGTCGGCTTCCGTGCGGGCGAGGATGTCCTCGAAGGTCTTCGAGCGGTGGCTGATTTCGAGCACGGACATCCCGACGCCGGGAAGGGCCACGAGATCGCGCTGCGCTTCCTCGAGCACGGGAACCGGCAAGACCGCGGGGCCAGCCGAGAAATTGAAAATCCGTTGAACCGTTGTTGACATATGAGACCTTGTGATCTGGTGATCTGGTGAGTCTCGAGTGATCTCGCGATGTGGCGATGTCGCGATGTGCGATGTCGTCAGATCACGAGATCATCAGATCATCAGATCACCAGATTATTCATCGGAGTTTGACGAGCTGAAGGCTCAAAATATCCGCATTGCCTGACTGAATCGTCTTCATGGTTTCGGCTGGCGGCTCGCCATCGAGGTTGATCCGCGCGATGGCGGCGTGGGCTCCGTCGAAGATGATGTTCTCGGTTTCCTGCACGTTCAGATCGGCATCGCGCAGCCGCTCGAAGACGTGCGCCAGCACGCCGGGCTTGTCGCGGTGGCGGACGATGAGCATGTGCGTCGCCGGAGTCTTCTTGGCGAGGTTGACGACGTTGGGCACCTTGCCGGTGGCGATGAAGGTGCCGACAATGCGCACCGTTTCGGCGGCGATGGCTTCCTGCGCCTGATCGGTGGAGGCGCCGATGTGGTGGGTGCCGATGACACCCGGCAGGGCGAGGATCGGATCGTCGATGACGCCTTCGGCGCCCGCTGGTTCGTTCGCAAACACATCGAGGCCGACGCGAAGCTGTTTCTCGGCGATCGCCGCGCTCAGCGCGGCGTAGTCCATGACCTCGCCACGAGCGGTGTTGATGATCATCGCGCCCGGTCGCGCGTGCCTGAGGAGATCGGCGTTGACGAAGCCGCGCGTCTCCTTGGTCAGCGCCAGGTGGATGCTGATCACGTCCGCGCGCGCGACGACGTCTGCCGGCGTGTCCGCGACCTCGACGCCGGATTGCTGCGCCACCGTCCGGCGGGCCGCCTCGTCGGTCGCGAGCCGCCGGCTCCACACCACGACCGGCATCCCGAACCCACGGGCGCGGCGGGCCACCTCCTGGCCGATGTTCCCGTAGCCGATGAGGCCGAGCGTCCGGCCGAAGAGTCCCTGCGCCTTCGAGAACTCCTTCTTGTTCCACTTGCCCTGGCGAAGCGCGGTGACGTTGTCGGCCACGCGCCGATCGAGCGCGAGCATCAGGGCAAACGTCAGCTCGGCGACCGCCACCGAGTTCTTGCCCGGGCAGTTCGAGACGTAGATGCCGCGGCGCGAGGCGGCCGCGACGTCGATGGTGTTGACGCCGGCGCCCGCGCGAACGATCAAGGACAGCGCTCCGGCGTCGAGCATCGGTTCGGTCACCTGGGTGGAGCGAACGACGAGCACCTCGGCACCGGTAGAGGCGAGCGCCGCCGCGAGCGCGGCGTCCTTCAGGCCCGGCTCGTAGATGACCTCACAGCCGAGGCCGCGAAGGCCGTCGACGCCGGACTGTTCGAACTTGTCTGCGATGAGAAGTTTCATGTTGGGCAAGTGGGGCAGGTGGGGCAGGTGGGGCAGGTGGGGCCCTACTCGCCCCACTCGCCCTACCCGCCCTGCTCGCCCTATATCAAATGACTCAGCAATCCCGTCCCGCAGCTTCGGCTCGAACCACGTGGACTTCGGCGGCATGATGCCGCCGGCATCGGCAATCGCCATCAGATCGCCGATAGTGACCGGGTAGAGCGAGAAGGCGACGGCAAACGCGCCGCTGTCAACCAGGCGCTCGAGTTCGGCGGCGCCGCGGATGCCGCCGACGAAGTCGATGCGTTTGTCGGTGCGGACGTCCTGGATGTTGAGGACCGGCGCCAGAATCTTGTCCTGCAGAAGGCTGACATCGAGCGCGGCCTCGGCGTTCGCGCCGGCTGGTGACGCCCCCAGGTCGAGCGTGAACCATCGGCCGTCGACGTACATCGCGCCGCTGCCCTTTTTCGCGACCGCGCCGTTGCCACCCGGCGTGACCGACACGTGCTTTGCCGATCGCCGCCAGGAACCCGTCAACGCTCAGCCCGTTCAGGTCCTTCACGACCCGGTTGTAGGGAAGGATCTGCATCTGATTGTCGGGGAATGCCACCGCCAGCACGCGGTCGTGCTCGCCGGCGCCGCGTCCCGACAGGGCACGCCGCGTCCGAGAGGCGCTGGCGGCGCGGTGATGGCCGTCGGCGATGTAGAGATGGGGAATCGCGGCAAAGGCGGCCTCGACGGCAGCGTGATCGTCGTGCTCCACCGTCCAGATGACATGGCGCACCTCGTCCGGCGCCACGAAGTCATACACGGGCGCGCTGGCCGACGCCCGATCGACGATCTCATCGACCGCCGTCGACGCCTTGTAGGTGAGGAACACCGGCCCGGTCTGTGCGCTGATGGCGAGCATGTGCCGAGTCCGATCGTCCTCTTTGTCCGGACGCGTCTTCTCGTGCTTCTTGATCAGGTCGTCGTCGTACTCGTCGATCGAGTAGCAGGCGGCAATGCCGGTCTGCGTATGTCCGCCCATGTGGAGGCGGTAGACATAAAACGCCGGCGAGTCCTCTTCGACCAGCGCCCGAGCGCGCAGATCGTGAAAGTTCTCCGCCGCTCGTTCGTACACCGCGTCCGCGTAGGGATCGGTGCCGGGCGGCAGATCGATTTCCGCGCGCGACACGTGGAGAAAACTCAGCGGGTTCCCTTCTGCGAGACGCCTGGCCTCGTCGGTGCTCACGACATCGTAGGGGACGGCCGCAACCGCGGCGGCGGCATGGGGTGCCGGACGCAGCGCTGCGAAGGGAAAAATGGCAGCCATAAACAGATGATTATAGGGGGGTTGGCACTCCTCATGCTCACGCGGCCGGCGGAGGTCCTTGATGTCCGGGTTCGCGCATCGACTCAATACACGTGTGGCAATTTTGCTCGGCGTACTGTTCTTGCTGATGGCTGTGCCTTCCCCCGCGGCGGCGCAGGCGCCCGGCGTGCGCGCCGGCATCTCGGTCGATCCGGATCAGTTCTACTTCGGCGGTCACTACGAAACCGGTCCGCTCGTCGATCGCCTGCACTTCAAGCCCAACCTCGAGCTCGGCTTTGGCGACGACGTCACGCACTTCGGGATCAATTTCGAGTTCGTCTACAAGATCCTGACGCGCCGCCAGTGGACGCTCTACGCCGGCGGCGGACCCGCGATCAACTTCTATTCGTTCGACGACAGCGACGATAGCGATACCGAGCCGGGCTTCAACGCGCTCTTCGGCGCCGAAGCGTCGAACGGGCTGTTCTTCGAAGTCAAGCTGGGCGCGATCGATTCGCCCGACTTCAAGTTCGGCGTCGGCTGGACATTCAGATAGGGCAGGTAGGGCAGGTAGGGCAGGTAGGGCGGGTAAGGCAGGTCGCGGCCTGTCTCGCCGTAGCTCGCGTGCTTTGCGAGCGAGCGGAGGCGGACCTCAGTTCGCCGCGCGCGTCTTCTGCGCGAGGAGCGTCAGCACCCGGTCGCGTTCGGTGGTGAAGAGGGCGCGATGCATCTCGGCGACGGGTTCACCGGGCGGCATGTTCGCGTGCTCCCTCACCGGGTTCACATACGAGCCGTCGCGGCGGAGGCCGTAGTGGAGATGCGGCCCGGTCGCGAGACCAGTCGCACCGACGCGGCCAACCAGTTCGCCCTGGCCGACGCGCACGCCGGTCCGGATCCCGGTGGCCATCGACGACAGGTGCAGATACTCGCTCTCGTAGCCGCTCGCGTGGCGCACCCGCACCGTGCGTCCGCCGCCGCCGGTCCATCCGGCAAACGTCACGACACCGCCGCCCACTGACACCACCGGCGCCCCTGACGGCGCCGAGTAGTCCACGCCGTTGTGCGCGCGGGTGTAGTTGAGGATCGGATGGCGGCGCCCGCGCGAGAAGCTCGACGTGATGCGCGGCTCGAACTTGAGCGGCGACTTCAAGAAGAACCGCTTCAGCGAGCGGCCCTCGAGGTCGTAATACCCTGGCTTGCCCTCCGGCGGCGTGAAGCGGACCGCGCGTAACGCCTTGCCGGCATTGACGTACTCGGCCGCGAGCACCGGACCGTAGCCGGCGAAGACGCCGTCTTCGCGCACCGCACGTTCGACCAGGATCTTGAAGGTGTCGCCGGGCTGCAAGTCGCTGTTGAAGTCCATCTCGCCCGAGAACACGTCGGCGAGCGCGAGCGAGAGCTCGATGCGCTCACCCGCCGCGTCGATCGCCTGCACGAGCGACGGCGCGAGCCGGCTGATCGTGCCTTCAACAGTGACCTGCTGGACGTTCTTCGGGATCATCGCGACTTCGGCATCGAAGGCCGTGCCGCTCGCATCGCGGCGGCGGACGATGATCCGCCGGTCGACGTCGATCTCGTATTCGAACTCGCGGATGCGCCCGTCGAGGTATCGATCCAGTCGATACGGCTGCCCCGCCCGGACGCGACGAAGATCGAACGTCTGTCCGAGGCTCGTCACGAGCGCAACCGCCTCGTGGGCCAGGAGTTGGTGGGTGCTCAACAGACCCGCCAGCGTCGTCCGCTGCGGGACGAGGGCGCGCAGGATCTCGGAGTCGCGAGCGAGGACAATGTCGGCGAGCCGGCTGGGACCGCGTCTGGGTTCGAAGGCGGGTTCCGCGTCCGCGGGCCGGCTGCAACCCGCGGCGGCGGTGGTCAGAGCAAGTAGCGTCGATGCCAGCAGCCGTCGCATCGCTCCTCGTCCTAGTCCATTCCCGGCTTGCGCGTCGCGCGCTCCGTGGTCGGCGGCACGTGGCCCTTGAGCCGCAGCAGGATGACCATCTGGCCGTACTCGTTCATGTTGTGGCTGATGACGCCGATGAGCGCCTGACCACGCGGCGCCTGCTGCTGTCCGAGCGCAATCATCTCGGCGAGCGACGCATCGGTCTGCGCGGCGAACACCGCATTGCAGTACGCCTGCACCGCCTTGGCGGCTTCGACGAGCTTGGCCTTCACCGTGACCTTCTCGAGGTCTTCCTTGTTGGGATTCGCTTCGCCCTTCGCGCGCGAACAGTTGTTGAACGCCGCGTTGACCGTGTGACCGACGAAGCCCGCGAACGTCCGGGTCTCCTTGGTGGCCTGGAAGCCGTAATCGGCCTCCGGCATCTTCTCAGCCGATTCGACGAGGTTCCTTAACGAGCCGTCCGCGCTGCGGGCCAGCGCCTCGGCAAGCGCCTTCTGGGCCAGCGCGGGAATCGCTGACGCCAGCAGCATCACACACGACAACACCACGATCCGCTTCATAGCTGAACCCTCCAGGAAGCGGGCATCGTACAAGTTACAAGTTGCAAAGTTACAAGTTCAAAATCTTGAAGACGCGGAACCTCGAACTTGTAACTTGTAACTCCCTACCGGCTTCCCATCGGCACGACGAGCTGACTCGTCATGCCCGGTTCGATGCGCACGGTCTGCTTGATCCTCTGACGGCCCGCCTCGAGCAGCACCTCGTGGTCGCCTGGCGCGAGATCGCGCAGGACGAGCGGCGAGTTGCCACGCGCGCGGCCGTCGACGGTGACCTTCGCGCTGGCTGGCTCGGTCCGGACGTCGAGGCCACCAACCGTCGCCACGCTTTGAAGTTCGAGATAGAGACTGTTCTGGACGCCCGGCTTGACGTCGACGGGAATCACGCGCGGCTCGGATCGCCCGACGCGAACCTCGACGATGTGTGCGCCCGGCGCGAGCGCGGTGGTGAGCGGCGTGATCCCTTTCTCTTCGCCGTCGATCAGCACCCGCGCGGCGACCGGCCGCGTCTGAATCACCACGCTGCCGTCGAGTCCTGCCGCGCCGGCGCGACCGCCGAACACGAGCCAGCCGATGACGCCCGCTTCGATCAGCACGAGTGCGGCCAACGCTGCCGCGACCGGATTGAGCCGGCGAAGACGGGTCGCAAACGCGGACGTCGGCGGCGTCGTTGCGACCGACCCGGGCTTTGACGCCGCCGGTTGAGCGACAGGCGCCGGCTTTGCGGCAACAGGAGCGGGTGCCGGCTGCACCGGCGTCACTGCCGCTGGCGGTGGCGGCGGCGACTGCCGGAGCTGGGCTTGCTGCCACCGGCTCGGGCGCGGGCTCGGGCGCCACGGCGCTCGGCATCGACACGACAGTGGCGCCGGGCCCCACCGGCAACGACGGCGGTGCGGGCATGGCCGCCGGCGGCCCCAATCCGCGCTCGACGCGCGAGACGAACAGATCGAGCTGCGCGGGCGTGGTGACGTAGCCGCGCTCCTTCGCCAGCATTTCCTCGAAGGCGACTTGCGCTTCCTGCGGCGACTGGAAGGCCATCCGCTCGTCCAACTGCAACGCGCGGCCGAGCCAGACGCTCAGACCAGCCGAGAGCGGCCGGCGATCGAGTGACACGCTTTCCGTCGCCGATGCGGCGAGGTCGCCGAGCGAGAACAGGAACTCGTCCTCGGTGAGCACGCGCCCGAGAAGCAGTGACAGCGTCACGACGCCCATGCCGAGGACGTCGGCGCTGGGCGGGATGCGAGACGGACTGGCGGTCGCGGGCAGCGTCACGCGCAGGTCGCGCCACAGACGATCGCGCGAGTACTGCAGCGACTCGAGCCCGGGCGCAAGCGCGTACTCGCACAGGGCGAGGCGTCCTTGCGGCGTCAGGAGCACGCGTTCGGGCCCGACGGTACCGATCGCGGCGTCGCGCTGATGCCGTGAGAAGAGAGCGACCGCGGGAATGAGCTGGCGCAGGATCGCGAGCACCGCGCCGATGTCCACCGGCAGCTTGTCCTTCTCGACAAAGTCCAGGACCTCGGAGAGTCGCCAGCCCGGCACGCGATCGGAAAACAGCAGGAGCGAATCCCCGGTGGGACGATCGAGGCGGCGGGTCCGGGCGTAGAGCGTGTGACGGACGCGGGCCAGGCGGGCGACCCGCTCGCCGACGGCGCCGGCAAAGCCGGCCGCCGACACGAAGTCCGGGTTGAACGACAGGATCTCCACCGGATCCCCGGTTTCGGCGTCGAGCCCCGTCCAGCGCGTGCCAAAGCCGTCCTGAAAGATCAAGGGCGAGTCGATGCCGGCGGGTGGAGCCGCCTTCTTCTTGGAGCGCGATGCGCGCCAGTTACGAAGGCTCCAGCCAGATTCGGTGAGGGGTTTCGCGTGGACAGCCAATCCGTTCGCGTCGTTGCAACCTCAATTCCAACTCGTTCAATCACGTCAAGTTATTGATAGATACTAGCAGTTACCAAGAGCTCAGAACCCCAGGACGAGGCCTGACTTACAAAAAGCGTCAGCCGCGCACGGTTTTGTGTCACTGCGGGGCCCGCCGCCGGTTGAGTGGTAATAGACTCCGAATCCTGCAAGTCAATGAGACGTCGAGTGAGGACATGGTGGAGTGAAGTCGCAACGGTTGGTGATGTCGGCGGTAGCGGTGGCCGTCGATCCTCAGCGGGGTCCTCGGTCTCGCCCAGTCGAGCGAACCCGTCGATCTCGACGCCGTCACGCGGATCAAGGCCGAAGGCTTCGAACGGTCGCAGGTGATGGACGTCGCGTGGTGGCTGACCGAGGTCCACGGCCCTCGACTGACCAACTCACCGCAGATGCGGGCTGCCGCCGACTGGACGGTGAAGAAGCTCACCGAATGGGGGCTGGCCAACGTCAAGCTCGAGCCGTGGGGCGCCGACGCCGAGTTCGGCCGCGGCTGGAGCAACGAGCGCACGGTGCTGCACGTGACCAAGCCATCGCCGTGGCCGGTCCTCGCCTACGCGCGCGCCTGGACGCCCGGCACCAACGGCCTCGTCACCGCCGACGCGGTGCTCGCGCCGTTGATGACCGAAGCCGACTTCGACAAGTTCCGCGGCAAGCTCAAGGGCCGAATCGTGCTGTTGCAGAATCCACGCGCGGTCGCGCCGCTCTTCGAAGCGCCAGCGCGCCGGTTGACCGAGCAGAACCTCGAGGAGATGGAGTCGCAGCAAGTTGCGCCGCCGCAAGCCGGTCCGGGCGGCCGTGGCGGGGGCGGGGGGCAGCAGTTTGGCGCCAAGCGCAACGCCTTCCTCCTCGCGGAGGGCGTCGCCGCCGTGCTCGAACCCGCCAACGGCCGCGGCGACAGCGGCAGCCTGCTCGTCGGGAGCGGCGGATCGCGCAACCCGAAGGATCCGCCGGTGCCGCCGCAGCTCGCGGTCGCGACCGAGCACTACAACCGCATCGCGCGCCTGCTCGAGCGCGGCCAGCCAGTCACGCTCGAGGCCGACATCCGAAACACCTTCCACGATCGGGATCTGACGATGTTCAACATCATCGCGGAGATTCCCGGCACGGATCGCGCGGACGAGGTCGTGATGCTCGGCGCGCACTTCGACTCGTGGCATGCCGGCACCGGCAGTGTCGACAACGCGTCCGGGTCGGCGGTGATGCTCGAAGCCATGCGCATCCTCAAGCAGTCGGGCGTCCGTCTCCGGCGCACCGTGCGCATGGGGCTCTGGACCGGCGAAGAGCAAGGCCTGATCGGATCGCGGATGTACGTGCGCAATCACTTCGCGGATCCCGCCGACATGAAGGTCAAGCCCGAGCACGCGCAGGCTGGCGGGCTACTTCAACATGGACAACGGCACCGGCCAGTACCGCGGCGTCTATCTGCAGGGGAACGAAGCGGTCGCGCCCATCTTCCGCGCCTGGATGGCGCCCTTCGCGAACCTGGGGATGACCCACCTCACGATTCGCAACACCGGCGGCACCGATCACCTCTCGTTCAACGCCGTCGGTCTGTCCGGCTTCCAGTTCATTCAGGATCCGGTCCAGTACTCGAGCCGGACCCACCACTCGAACCTCGACCTCTACGACCAGCTGATTCCGTCGGACCTGATGAAGAACGCGGTCATCACCGCGGCGTTCGTCTATCACACGGCCAATCGCGAGCAGCAGTTGCCGCGTAAGCCGCTGCCGCGGCCGGTGCCGCCGCCACGGCCGCCGACGCAGTAGCGGCACGCCGCCCGAGCATCGTGCGAGCTCGTCCTCGACAGCGGCGAGGCCACAAGGCACAATGTGGCTGCCTGCCTCGCCGCAGTCCCACGCCGGCGGAGGGGCGGCAACGCTAGCCGATGTTCGAGTTGTTGATTGCGACCGCCACGTTCCTGATCGGGCTGGCCCTGGGTTGGGCCCTTTCCCGCAGCAGTGGCGCCGCCATCGCTATGCGCGAGGACAACGCCCGGCTCCGCGCCGAGCTGGCGCACCAGCGACAGGTCGTTCCCGAGCAGCTCGCCATCCTCGAACGAGCTCAAGGCGAACTCAAAGCCTCGTTCGACGCCCTCGCCGCGCAAGCCCTTCGGACGACGACCGACGAGTTTCTCAAGCTTGCCGATCAGACGCTTCGGCCACGCTCAGAAGGACGCGATCAGCGAGATCGATCGCCGCCGGCAGTCGATCGACGACCTGCTCACCCCCATTCGCGACACGCTGGCCAAGGTCGATCTGAAGCTGGGCGAAAGCGACCGCGATCGCCTCCAGACCCGGACCGAGCTGACCACGCTGCTCAAGGGCGTCAACCAGCAACAGGATCGACTGCGCGAGGAGACCGCGAATCTGGTCCGCGCGCTGCGCACGCCGAACGTCCGCGGCCGGTGGGGAGAAGTGCAGCTCCGCCGCGTCATCGAGCTGGCCGGCATGATCGATCACTGCGACTTCGACGAGCAGCCGTCCCTGCTCGGCGAGTTCGGCCGCCAGCGGCCCGACGTCATCGTCAAGTTGCCGGGTAACCGGACGATCGTGGTTGACGCCAAGGTCCCGCTCGAGGCGTATCTCGCGGCGAACGAAACGCAGGACGAACCGTTGCGAGCCCGGCGCCTCGGCGATCACGCGCGTCAGGTCCGCGATCACATGACCAAGCTGGGGGCGAAGAGCTACTGGGAACAGGTGCAGCCTTCACCCGAGTTCGTCGTGATGTTCCTGCCGGGCGAGTCGTTCTTCCAGTCGGCGCTCCAGCAGGATGCGGCGCTGATGGAGTACGGCGTGCGCACGCAGGTCTTCCCGGCGAGCCCCATCACCCTGATCGCGCTGTTGCAGGTGGTCGCGCAGGGCTGGCGCCACGAGCGGCTGGCCCATAACGCTGAAGAGATTCAGTCGCTCGGCAAAGACCTGTATACGCGCGTGTCGAAGATGACGGATTATCTCGACACCCTGCGGATGCGCCTGGACAGCACGGTCAAGGCGTTCAACGAGGTCGTCGGCTCGTACGAGAATCGGGTGCTGGTCACGGCGCGCAAGTTCAAGGAACTGGGCGCCGCCTCAGGCACCGATATCGAGCCGCCGCAGTCGATCGATACGGCGCCGCGGATTCTCCACAGCGCCAACCTGCTCGGATTGCCGGACGAAGTCGTCGCCGACGCGGATGCGGCATTCGTACCGGCGGTCGTCACCGCTCCACTGAAGAAGGACTGAGCCATGCGTCTGATCGGACTCCTCGCCGTGAGCATCAGCCTCGCAACCGCGGTGATCGCCGCCCCGCGTTTCCGGCGGCGAACCCGGTCGAACAGCCGGCAGCGAAGACTCCCGAGGCGACCTCGCTCGTCGGGCAAGCCGCTCTACCCGGTGGAGCTCGCCGAGCGCGCCAAGCTCGAAGCCGATCTGGCGCAGGCCGAAAAAGACCTCGCGGCGAAACCGAACGACGCTGAGGCCACCATCTGGGTTGGCCGCCGGCTTGGGTACCTGTGGCGCTACCGCGACGCGATTGCGACGTTCTCGAAGGGTATCGCGCAGCATCCGGAGAACCCGCGCTTCTACCGGCACCGCGGTCATCGCTACATCAGCGTTCGTCAGTTCGACCGCGCGATCGCCGACTTCGACAAGGCCGTGGCGCTCATCAAAGGGACGAAGGACGAGATCGAACCCGACGGCGCGCCGAACCCGACCGGCAAGCCGCGCAGCACGCTTCACTTCAACATCTGGTACCACCTGGCGCTCGCGCACTACCTGAAAGGCGATTTCCAGAAGGCCGCCGACGCCTACGTCGAATGCATGAAAGTGTCGAACAACGACGATGCGATTACGGCGACGAGCGATTGGCAGTGGATGACGCTGATGCGGCTGGGCCGCAAGGCCGAAGCCGCCAAGGTGCTCGAGCGCATCACGCCGAAGATGGAGATCCTCGAGAACGGCTCGTACCACCGCCGGCTGCTGATGTATAAAGGCCTCGAAAAACCGGAGGCGCTGCTGGATCCCGCCAAGGCTGACGCGTTGACCATTGCCACCCAGGGCTACGGGGTCGGCAACTGGTATCTGGTGAACGGCGATCGTGCCGCGCGCCCGGGAGACGTTCGAAAAGGTCGTGGCCGGCACCTACTGGTCCGCTTTCGGCTTCATCGCCGCCGAAGCCGACCTGCAGCGCCTCGGCGCGGCCGGCGCCAAGTAGCGCCGCAATCCTCACCCGAGCCGAGCGAGTCGAACGATTGGGCGGCATCGAGTCCAAAAGCGACCGGGTGGCGCTCTCACGCGAGCTGAGCGAGTTCCTCGTCGAGCTCTCGATCGCACTGCACAAGCACTCGATGTACCCGAGCGGGCACCCGTCGCTCGAGCCGGCCATCCAGTCAGTGGCCCGGCGCGCCGCGGGGCTGCTGGTCGATCGCCCGCTCATCGCCTTTGGCGTCGCCCGGCGTCAGCTCATCATCGAAGGCAATACGACCGATCCCAATCAACCGCTGCTGCGGCGGCTCGCCGAAAGCCTGCATCGCCATCATCTCGGTGCCATCAGCCTCGTCAACGGCATCGACGTCGGCGAAGTCGGCGGCGCCTTGCGCCTTCTCGCGGGAGATGCCGATCGCGAGGGCCCCCTCGGCCTGCGCGTCGACGTTGCCGCAGGACTGGCCGCATTTCAGGCTGCATCCGCTCACGTTCGATCGGCTGTCGCTGGTCGGCGATGGCAGCCAGGGATCCGGCGCCGGGGGCGGCGGCGGGAGCGCCCGCGCCGCGGAGTTGTGGGTCGGCCTGGCCCGCGCCGCGATTGCCTCGAGCGAGACCGAAAGCACGCCGGTGTCGACCGACCCGTCCGACGTCGCGCGCGCCATCGAAAAGCAGGACCGGCCCGCCGCCTACGACCAGGTCATCGTCGGCCACCTCCTGCAGATTGCCGGCGAGCTGCGGACCGCGCCGCCCGGCGAGGTCGAGGCGCTCCGCAAGCGAACCTCGGTCCTCATCGCCAGCCTGCGTCCGGAAACGCTGCGCCGGCTGGTTGACATGGGCGGGAACGCGTCGCAACGCGGCTCGTTCGTCCTCGATGCCACCTACGGAATGGATGTCGCTGCAGTGCTGCAGATTCGTGCAGGCGGCTGCCGACGCCAACGGTCAGGTGATCTCGAACGGCATGGTCAGGTTGATGTCGAAGCTCGCGTCTCAGGCGGGCGCCGGAACCGAGTCGGCCCGGCCGATTGCCGACGCTGCCCTTCGCGATCAGGTCACGCAGCTGCTGGCCGGCTGGGAGCTCAAGGATCCCAACCCCGAGCACTACTCTCGCGTCCTGCAGCACCTCGCGTCGCAGGCCACCGACACGGATGGCCCGGTCATTCGCGACACGCTCACTGATGACGCCGCGCACACGCTCCGCGTCGTCCAGATTGCACTCGAGGTCGGCAGCTACGGGTCGACCGTCGAGCGGGCCGTCGACCAACTCGTGACGACGGGCAATGTCGGCGCGATCCTCGAGCTCCTCAAGTCGCGGCCGCCCGGCAGCGACAGCATCGCGGACACGCTCGTCGCGCAGCTCGTCCGCCCGTCCAGTCTGGCGGCGCTCGTCAATCGCGAGCCCATGGACGAGGCGAGCCTCGACGGCCTCCTCCCGTTCATGTCGGCGGAAGGGTTCCAGGCGCTTCTCGATGTCCTGGCCAGCTCGGAGAATCGCGCCACTCGCAGGAAGCTCATCGATCGTCTCGCGCGCGCCGCGCTCGACACCGGCCCGTACATCGCGGCGCGGCTCGAGGACGATCGCTGGTACGTCCTGCGCAACATGCTGCTCCTGATGGAGCGGTCGGGACAGATTCCCGAGGGGTTCTCCGCCACGCGCTGGACGACGCACCAGGACGCTCGGGTCCGCTACGAGGCGCTTCGCCTGCAGCTGACCATCGCGCGCGAGCGCGACCGTGCGATCCGTACTGCGATCGACGACGACGATCCGCGAATCGTGCGGCTCGGCCTGGCCTCGCTGCAGCAGGACTGTCCGCCGACCTACACCGGCAGGGTCGCGGCGATCGCGGGCGACGTGAAGGCCGATCCCGAAGTGCGGCTGCTGGCCGTCAACGCGCTCGCCCGCGCAAGCGAGCCGGATGCCCGCGACGTGCTCATCGCCGTCGTCGACGCCGGGCGCACGCTCTTCGGACGGCAGAAGATCGCGGCCAAGACGCCAGTCGTCCTGGCGGCGCTCCGCGCGCTTGCGCATACCTGTCCCGACGAGCCTCGCGTCGCCGCAATCCTGAAACGCGGCGTGCAGTCGCCGGACCCTGACATCCGGCAGGCGTCACAGCCTCAGTCGTCATGAACGATCCCACTCGCTTTCTCAACGCCTTCGCCCAGGCGCTCGCGGTCATGACGCTCTACCCCGAGGGCCATCCCTCGCGCGAGCGCGCCGTCGACGCGGCGTTCCAGGAAATCGACACGCTCCTTCCCGCCGACGGCAGCCGCGCCTACACGTTCCTGGACGACGAGGTCGTCTACGGCAAACAGCCGCTGCGCGAGCTGAAGTCGTGGGACTGGGCCCAACGGCTCGTCGCCGCCGGCATTCAACGCCTCGAGTTCGAGGATCGCGTCAGCCGCGATCAGTTCAACGCGTTTCTCGAAGAAGTGCTCGCCCGCCTGACGCTGTCGTCGATCGATACCGGCGAGAACCGGCAGATGCGAACGCTCGGGGTCCGCTTCGGCGCAGTCGGTCTCGAAGGGCTCGCGGATGTCGAGGCGCCGGCGCCGCTCGTCGCAACTCTCGAGATGGCCCTCGGGGAGGAGGCCGAGACGTTCCGCTGGCTGCAGCAGGAAGTGCAGAACAGCGAGGCGGTGCCGCTGCTCGAAGCCGAGGCGGTCGTGCGGTCGCTCTCGGTCGCCATGCACAGCGATCGACGGCTGGTGCTGCCGCTTCTCCAGCTGAAGGAGTTCGATCAGTACACGACTACGCACTCGTTGAATGTCGCGGTACTGGCGATGGCGCTCGCAGAAGCGATGGGCGGGCGGCCGCGCGAAGTGCGGGCGATGGGAGTGGCCGGGCTGCTGCACGACATCGGGAAGATCCGGATTCCCATCGAGGTCCTCACCAAGCCCGGGAAGTTCACCGACGAGGAACGGCGGCTGATGGACCGGCATCCCATCGACGGCGCCCGCATCATCCTCCAGGGGGATCAGGATCTCGATCTCGCGGCGACCGTCGCCTACGAGCATCACATCATGCTCAACGGCGATGGCTACCCGGCGCTCCACTACCGCCGCGAATGCGTGATGGCCAGCCGTCTGGTCCACGTCTGCGACGTCTACGACGCGCTCATCACGCGGCGGCCGTATCGCGACGCCTGGCCGCATGCCCAGGCCATTGCGTATCTCGACGAGCGCGCCGGCGTCGAGTTCGACCCCAAGATCGTCGCGACCTTCGTGCGCATGATGCAGGAAGGGCACGCGCAGGTCCGGGTGCTCGCGACGGCGGATCCGCGCGCAAACTGAGCAGTTCCGAGCGGACTGACCGCGGTTCCGCGCCATAATTTCGAGCGATGGAACCGGCCCAGCCGTCGCGGCTGAACCCATGGCTGATCGCGGTTCTCGCCGTGGCGACGGCGACGCTGGTGCGGGCGCTTCTTGCCCCGCTCATCGGCCATCACCTCCCATTCGTCGCGTATTACGTCGCCGTCGCTGTCGTCGCGTTCTTCGGCAACCTGGCCGCGGCTATTGCGACCACGGTCGCCGGCGCCGCGCTGGGGAACTATTTCTTCGGTGCCGCGATCCTCAGCGCTCCGCCGGTCGGCGAAGACATCGCGGTCGCGCTGTTCATCATCACCGCGGTCATCGTCGCGATGGTCGCGGACCGCGTCAGCAAGACGCGGCAGCGGCTGCAGCGCGTGCTCGACGCGTCGCAGGCGAAGGAGATCGAAGTCCAGCAGGAGCGGGCGCGGCTGCAGGAGATCATCGCCAGCGTTCCGGGCATCGTGTGGGAAGCGTGGGGTGAACCCGATTCGGCGCGGCAGCGGATCAATTACGTCAGCGACTACGTGCATCACATGCTCGGGTACTCGCCGAGCGAGTGGACGTCGACGCCGAACTTCTGGCTGCAGATCGTCCCGCCCGAAGACCGCGAGGCCGCGGGCCGGGTCGCGGCCGAACGGTTCAAGGCCGGCACTGAAGGCGAGCAAGAATTCCGCTGGATGACCAAGGACGGCCGCATCTGCTGGGTGCTGGCTCGTTCGACCGTCATCAAGGACGCCGCCGGCCACCCCGTCGGCATGCGCGGCGTCACCCTCGACATCACCGATCGCAAGGTGGCCGAACGGCGGCTCGGCCTCCTCGCCGACATTTCGACGACCGGACTCATCCACCCGTCGTTTGCGGAAGTGGCGCACTACATTGCGCGGCGTACCGCCGAAGTGCTCGGCGATGCCTGCGTGATCGGCGTCCTCAACGGCGACAAGCTGGAACGGGCGGCGTATGCGCACCGGCTGACGGATGCAGAAGGCTATCTGGGCGCGCTGACCGATGTTCCGGATCTCGCGGCGGCGAACGTCTCGTATCGCGAGCTCCTGCAGCACCCGCGGACCATCATCGTCGGCGAAGTGCCAACCGACATGCTGCGCCGGATTGAAGACGAAGTCGATCCGCCGACGGTCGAGAAGTACAAGTCGCGATCCGGCGTGCTCTGCCCGCTCGTCAGCGGCGGTCACGTGTTCGGCACGCTGGCGCTCGGCCGCGCCGATCGCGCGCGCTATACCGACGATGAGGTTCGACTGGTCGAAGCGATTGCCTCTCGCGCGGCGCTGCTGCTCGAGAACGCCCGGCTGATCGAGACGGCGCAGCGCGAAGCGGAACAGGCGCGGCGGGCGCGCAGCGAGGCGGAAGCCGCCGGGCGAGCGAAGGACGAGTTCCTGGCCACCCTGTCGCACGAGCTGCGCACGCCGCTCAACGCGATCCTTGGCTGGGCGCACATGCTGCAGGATCCGTCATTGTCGACCGAGCGGCGGCGCGCGGCCATCGACACCATCGTCCGCAACGCGCAGAGCCAGGAACAGCTGATCGCCGACATCCTGGACGTGCAGCGGATCATGGCCGGAAAGATCCGGCTGAACGTCAACTCCATCAACCTGGGCGATATCGTGCGTTCGGCGGCAGAGACCGTGCAGCCGTCCGCCGATGCGAAGCAGATTCGGCTGCAGCTGCTCGTCGACCTCGACGTTCCGCCCATCGTCGGCGACGCCGATCGCATGAAGCAGGTGGTGTGGAACCTGCTGAGCAACGCGATCAAGTTCGCGCCCAAGGCGGGGCGCGTGCAGGTTCGACTTCTCCGCGGCGAGGACATTTGCGAGCTCATCGTCGAAGACAACGGCCCCGGCATCACGCCAGAATTCATGCCCTTCATGTTCGAGCGGTTCCGCCAGGCCGACTCGTCCACCACGCGCGCGCATAAGGGCCTCGGACTCGGCCTCGCGATCGTGCGCAGCCTGGTCGAAATGCACGGCGGGACGATCACCGCGACCAACGTCACGACCGACGGGCAGACCGGCGCGATGTTCACCATCCGGCTCCCGATCCAGGGACCGCATCCGGCGACCGCCGATTCCGACTCGCCGGCCCTGGGCGAGCGCCCGCCGCACTGGCTGGAGAACGTCCCGTCGCTCGACGGACTGCACGTCTTGGTCGTCGAAGACGATACCGACGCCCGCGAGCTGCTGATCCAGATCCTGGGGCGGTTCGGTGCGCGGGTCACCGCCGCCGCGTCCGCGGCCGAAGGCTTCGCGGCGTTTCAGCAGGAGCGGCCCGATGTTCTGATCAGCGACATCGAGATGCCGGGGGAAGACGGCTACGCGTTCATCCGCCGGATTCGCGCGCTCGACGAGAAAGCGGGACGCGACGTGCCGGCCGCCGCCGTCACCGCGTACGCCAGTCCGTCCGATCGGCTCCGTGTCCTGGGCGCCGGCTTCAACATGCACGTTGCCAAGCCGGTGCAGCCCGCCGAACTCGCACTGGTCGTGGCCAGCCTCGCCGGCCGCGTGCGCTAGACACGAAGGGCACGAACGAGACCACGACGCGCACGATGATCGGTTTTCCAGACCATCACCGACCTGCCGACGCCGTCCATTCTGCGAGCTCGCGCGCGCGGACTCCGGCGTCCGGATAATCGTCGAGACGATCGACCGGCCACGGCAACCGCCACGTCCAGTTCTCGTCGTCGACCTGCGCTGGCGTGTTGATGCGGGCGCGCCAGCCGAAGAGATCCTGCAGCGGGAAGATCGTCAGACGCGACGCCGAGTCGAGCACGCCGCGCAGCAGCGCATCCCGCAAGTCATCCGTCAGCGTGGCCGACGTCCAGCAGGCTAGCGGGATCGGCCGAGCGAGAGATGACGCGCGATGGTCGGAATCGACAGGATGCGCCCGCGTTCGTCGGCCGGCAACTCCTCCCACCAGCAGACCAGCGGCTCGGTGTCGTGCGTGCCGGTCGTCGCCACCGAGACCGGCGGATACTTCGCCGGATCGATGAACGGCGGACCGGCCGCCTTCCACTCGCGCTCCCAGCGAAAGACCTTGAAGCCGGGGACCTCGAGCCGCTGCAGCGACTCGCGAACCATGTCGGGGACCGTGCCGAGATCCTCGGCAATGATCTCCGCGCCGCTCTGGAGATAGATCTTGACGAGATACTCGCCGAGCGCGCGTTGCGTCGGTTCGTCGGGCGGCGCGAAGAACGGCGCGACCGACGGATCGATCGGCCGGATGTAGGTGCGGTACAAACCGACGAGATGATCGAGGCGGAAGCCGTCGAACAGGCTGGCGCTGCGGCGGGCCCGGCGGCGCATCCAGGCGAAGTCGTTGCGCGCCATCACCTCCCACCGCCACGGCGGCAACCCCCAGTCCTGACCGGTTTCGCTGAACGCATCCGGCGGAACGCCAACCGTCGCGTCGAAGCGGAACTCGGCCTGTGCCATCCACACATCCGGGCTGTCGCCGGAGATCATGAACGGCAGGTCGCCGAGAACCCGCACTGGCTGGGATCGTTGCCGCGCCTCCGCCCACTGCATGGCGGCAATCCACTGGACGTACTTGCGGTACGCGATCTCTTCCGCGAGATCGGCGCCCGCTCGAGCCAGCGCCGCGTCCTCACGAGCGGCAAGCGGGGCCGGCCATTCCCACCAGGGCCGCAACGATTGCTGGCCGCGGATGGCGAGAAAGATCGCGTAGTCGTCGAGCCACCACGCTTCGGCTTTCGTGAACGCCGCAAACGCCCGGGCGCGATCGGTGGCGCCGGAGTCGGTGGCCGCGCACGAATTCGGCATACGCGCGCCGAAGCGACTGCGCCTTGAGCGCCCGAATCCGTCGATGGTCGACTTTCCCCGACTCGCGGACGTCGGCGAGCCGCGCCCGCTCCTCGTCGCTCAACTGCGACTCGCCGCCAAGAGCGGCGAACTCTTCGACGTCGCGCAGGGCGATCGAAATGGGATCGAGCGCCATCGCCGTCAGCGACGAGTACGGCGAGGTCTCGGCCTCGGGGATCTCGGTGATCGGCAGCAGCTGAACGAATGACTGTCCCGCGGACCGCAGCCAGTCGGCGAAGAGCGGGAGGTCGGGAAACTCCCCGACGCCCCAACTCCTGGTCGAGGCGAGTGAGAACAGTGGAACGACGACGCCACTGCGGCGATGAGCGGTCACAGCCCAGCTCCGCTTTGCGACGCGCGTGCCAACACCCGCGGAATCGCCCGATCGAAGACCGCCGGTTCGGCCAGCAGGCTGACCACCAGGAACGCCTCGCGCGCCATGTCGAAAAAGAACCCAGGATGCACGAGCACGTGATCGTCGGTCAGCAGCGTCAGGACCAGCGATTCCTCGCTGCGCACTGCCGGCACTTGCAGGACCGCCGACCATCCGCCCTCGCACGAGAGCACCGTCACCGCCGGCGCGTTGGCAGCCGCGGCGCGAAGCGCGGCCAGGTTGCGGCGAGCCCGCTCCAGGATCTGCCGCCTGATGTCAGCGCCGCGCGCGAGAAGCGCGGGCAAGGCCAGCTGAACCGGCGTCGACACCGAGAGGTACGTGTCAGCCACGATCTCGTAAGCGGCCATCAGATCGTCGAGTCGCGACGCCGGGCCGCCGAACGCCATCCACCCGAGCTTGAGCTGCGGCAATCCCACGGATTTCGAGAGCCCGCCCAGGCTGCACGTGAGCGCGTCGGTCGCCTCGACGACCGAGACGGCTTCCGGCGCGGCGTCGAGCGGAAAGTCCGCGAAGACCTCATCGCCGATCAGTAGCAGATCTCGCGCCGCGCACAACGCGGCGATCTCGGCAAGATCGTCGGCATGCAGATACGACCCGGTCGGGTTGTTCGGCGACACGACCAGCACGGCCCGCGTCCGCTCGTTCACTGCCTCACGGAGATCGCCGAGGTCCACCCGCCACCGCCCGTGATACTCGAGGCGATACGGGATCGCTTCGACCGACTCGAGCACGGTGAGATGCTCGAAGAGCGGATAGCTCGGCCGCGGCACCAGGACGTTGTCGCCGGCATCGCACAGCAGTTTGAACAGCAGAGCGTAGGCCTCGCTCGTGCTCGCGGTCAGCGCGATCCGCTCTGGCGCGACCGCGTAGCCGCGGCGCGCAAAGTCCTCGGCCACCGCCGTACGGGCGGTCGCGAGCCCCAGCGGCTGCGGGGCATACACCAGCGCCTCGGGCGAGGCGAGCGGCTGCAACAGATCGGCCGGATACTCGAAGCCGACGCGAGTCGGGTTCGACTCGGTCAGATCGTCAACCTCGATGCCGCGACGCCGCAGCGCATCGAGAGTCCGCGTCGTCGCGTTGACGGTGAGGTCCGAAGGCAGCCGCGACGAAGTCATGCGATTCTGACGGCTGATGCAGTGGTGACCGCGGTCAGCGGCTGGCAGGCACGAGCTCGACCCGCTCGATGACGTCGCCTTCGATGATCCCGTCGACGACATCCATCCCCGACACGACCTCGGCGAACACCGTGTAGGTGTGATCCAGCCGCGGCGAATCGACGAGGTTGACGAAGATCTGCGCGTCGCCGGTATCGCGCCCGCGGGTTGAAATGCCGACAGTACCGCGACGATGTGACGGGAGGCCTACTTCGTCACGCATGAACGGACCGTCGCCGCTGTACTCGTTGGCGCCGGGGCCGCCGCCCTGAATCACGAAGTTGGGGGCGACGCGGTGAAACGTCAGGCCGTTGTAGTACCCCTCGCGCGCGCGGGTCGCGACCCGCAGCGCGGTGAGCGGCGCTTCGTCCACGAGCAGCCTGAGCTCGAACGGCCCGCGACTGGCGATGACGAACCGTAGCCGGCTGCCGCGCAAGGCCTCAACGGCGCTCAACGACACCGCCGGACGCGGGAGCCGCTGCGGAGCGGCAGTTCCCGGCCCCTTCTGCCACGCCGACAGCAAATCGGCGACTCGCAGGGCGATCGCCGGATCGAAATCCTTGAGGTACGGCGAGAGGACGGTGACGGCATCTCCGACCGCAGCGCCGTCGGGCCAGCCCAGATCCTTGAGCCGATCGACGATCGCCGCGCGCGCGTCGCGTGACGTCTCGCGCTTCTCGGCGGTGATTCGCTCGAGCGCCTGCACGAGCGCCGGCACGGCGCGATCGCGGGCCGCGGGCACCCCCAGCGCGCGGGAGGCAGTGATGATCAGCTGATAGTCGAACCGCGTCAGCGCATCGATGGCGAGCGGAATCGCTTCCGGCCGTTTCAGGACGATCAGCTCGCCGAGCGCGGCTTCGCGCACGTTGTCGTTGGGGTCGCGCGCGAGTTGATCGAGTTCGTCGAGCGCGGCGAGCGGGCCGGCGGCGTGCGCCGCGTACATGCGCACCTGCCACACGTTATGCGTCACATAGCGCGGAAGCAGCTTTCGGGCCTCGGCCGGCGCGGTCTTCGCGAGCGCCACGATCGCATGCGCCGGGGCGTGCCATGCGCCCGGCCCGGGCGTCAGCGTTTCGGCCAGCGCCTGCAGCGCGCCAATCGGCGGCTGCGGCCCGGGACAGGCGTTGCCCAGCAGGTCGATCGCGAGCAGCTTCACGTGCGTGTTGGCATCGCGAACCGCCGCAACGATCGGCTCGCAGGAGGTTTTCTGCAGCACGCGCCCCCAGGTCTGCAGCGCTTCAAAGCGCACCTGCGGATTGCCGTCGGCAAGGCCCTTTCTGACGATCTCCTCGCGGCCCTCGACGTCGGCGCGCGCCGCCACCATCCCCAGACGACGCACTTCGGCATCGTCGTCGGCCATCCACGCGTCGAGTTGCGGCCGCAGCACCGCGCCGCTCGCGGTCAACGCCATCGTCGCAAATCGTCGGATCCGCGCCAGCTTGTCGGCATCCTGGGCCCGGCCCTGGAGCTTGCTCGCGGCCCGCAGCCCCTCGAGCGTCGCCGGCTTGAGCTTCGCGATCTTGCCGCTCTGACGCGCCAGGCCTTCGAGTCCTTCGGTAGCGCCGAGAAGCGCGTCGATCTGAATCGCGGTGGCGTCCCCTGCGGGCAGCACGCGCGCAATGACGGCCTCGGCCTGATCGACGTCGTCGGCGGTGGTGTACGGTAGACGGCCCAGCGTCGCCGCGATCGCACCCCACGCGCGCGGATCGGCCTCGATCTTGGCCCTGGCCAGCAAACGTGGCTTGGCGTCCGCCACGCCCTTGGGACCGCGCGCCAGCTGCCCAACGGCGTTGGCCGCCTCGATCCGGACCTCGACGTTCTCGTCGGCCAGCGGCCGGGTCAACGCCGGGATCAGATCCGGACGTTCGAGCCGGCCGATCGCGCGGACCGCCTGTAAACGGATCGCGACGTCACGATTCGTCAGCCCCTGGCGAAGCGACGACAGTTCGGCGTCGGTCTGCGCCCTGGCGTCCTCGGCGAGGAGCATCCGCTCCTTCAGCACCGCCGTCGACTGCGCGCCGGCCGCCAACGGCGCGAGCAGGATGACGATGACAATCGCGGTACGGGAGGGACGGGGAGACATCTCTCGCATTCTACTTAAGAGCGATTACACAGAGAGATCATCCGCAGATTGCGCGGACGGATTGTCCGCAGATTACGGGGAAGGGTTATCCGATAATTCAATCCGCGTAATCCACCCCAATGGTGGCGCGTCGCTCGGCGGAGAACTCCAGCATCTGCGTCGCGAGGTCGCACGGATAGTGGATGCGGACGTCGGTGACGGCTCCACTGGAATCGGTGACGGCTTCGAGCTTCGGCATGACGAAGCCCGTATAGGACGGGATCTGCAGTCGATCGACCCGCCGCACGACCTCGTCCCGCAGCGACGCGTCGAAGTGCACGCCGTAGGTCTCGAACAGCGCCCGCGCCGCCGGGTAGTCGCCCTCGGACTTGATCCGCTGGACTTCCGCGAGCAGCGCCGCGACGCCGCGGCGGAACTCGGCCGGATCGGTGAGGACGTAGTAGGTCTTGTCGTCGCGACGCCTGATCTCGATCGCCGACGTGTTGGCCATCAGCCAGTGGACGATGGCCTGGCGGTTGCGCATGTGATCTTCTTCGAGCTGCGTCCCTTCGCGAACGCGCCGCAGCTGGACCAGCGCGTTGCGCGAGTACGCCTCGTACTCGGCCCGGATGATCGGGTCGTGATCGTCCGCCGGCACCAGTCCCATCACGACCAGCTGCGGGTCGGCGATGAAATACAGCGCGACGAGATCGGCGCGCGATTCCTCGAGCGCCGAGTACTGCTCCTTGAGCAGCTCCTGCGGCTGCGCCGTGATCGCGTCCGACATCCGGCCCGAGCCGTGCCCCAGGACTTCGTGAATGTCGGTGGTCAGCTCACTCGCGAACGCGCCCCACTGCTTCGCCCGGGCCGCCGCTTCCTCGTTCCACGAAAATTCCTGCCGGAAGCTGTCGAGCGTCGAACGCTCGTAGGCCTCGATGACATTGGAGAGCGACACCGACTTGCTTCCGTACTGCTCGCGGATGCGCTGATCGTTCGGCAGGTTGACGCCGATCGGCGTCACCGGGCCCGAGTCGCCGGTCTCGAAGACGACCTCGATCGCCCGAGCCGAGATGCCCTGCACCTGCGGTTTGCGATACCGCGGGTCCACCGGCAGATGGTCTTCGAACCACTGGGCGTTGGTCGCCAGCGTGTGGATCTTCTCGGTCTTCTCGCGGTTGACGTAGTAGACCACGCCTTCCCAGGCGCCCTTCATGCCGCGCGCGTCCATGTAGACCTCGATGAAGCCGTTCATCGTGTCGACGACGGAGTCGCGGTTGCGGACCCAGGCGATGTCGAACGCCTGTCGATCCTCATCGTCTCCCGTGCGGTACCACTGGATGAGGGCCCGGAGCGCCGTCGCGAGCTCGTCGGGCGCATGCGCGACCGCCGCCTCGAGGTGTCCGACAATCGCGCGGAGCTCGCGGTCGTAATGGCCGCCAACCCGGTAGACCTCCTCGAGGATCGCGCCGTCCTGCTTGACCACGCGAGAGTTGAGCTGATGGCGCTCGGGGAAGCTCTCGAGCTCGGCCATCGTGACGTCCTGATACAGATTGTTCGCCGAGGCCTGCAGGATGTCGCGGCCCTCGCCGGGCGTCTTGCAGGTCACCATCGGATCGAACGCCGCATCGAAGAACATCGGACCGTAGCGCGCGAGCATCTGCTCGAGCGATTCACCCCGCTCGAGACGGAACCGGGCGCCGTGCCCGGCCGCGAGCGTCGCCGCCTCGAGAAGCTCGGCGGCCGAGAGGTGAAGCACGAACTTGCGCGCCGTCAGGTTGTTGTACGGACCGCTGTTGATCCAGAACAGCTTGGCGTAGCGGGTGATTTCACTGCGAAGCGGCGCCGGCAGAGCCTCGCCGTGGACGACGATCTCTTCGATGATGTCGCGCATCGCGAGGCTGTGGCGGTAGCGCTGATCGAAATAGATGTCGCGGCCGCCCAGCGCCGCCTGGTAGAGATGCCAGACGAGCGTCTTGTCGCGAAGCGACAGCGTCTCGAACCCGTCGGCGTAGAGCTGAACGACCGCCGCTTCGTCAATCTGTTCGAGGCGATGGGGCCGGTCGGTGTCGTGGGCCGTGGCGGCCACGGGCGAGTTGATCACAACGCCACCTCGGCGGTCTCGCCGTACTCCGGCATGTGAACGGTCCAGCCAAGCGTCCGTTCGATAGTGTCCTTGAGTGCGAGTTGTGCCACCGGCTCCCCGTGCACGAGAAATGTGCGTTCCGGCGGCCGGGAGAACGTTCCCAGCCAGCGCAGGATTTCTTTGGAGTCGGCGTGCGCCGACATGCTGTCAATCTTCTGAATACGAGCGGCAACGGGAACCATTACACCGTGTATCTTCACCGCCTTTGCCCCGTCCACCAAAGCTCGGCCACGCGTGCCGGCGGCCTGATAGCCGACAAACAGAACCGTATGACGGGCGTCGGGAAGGCAGCTCGCCAGATGGTGCAGAACTCGACCGCCGGTGGCCATCCCGCTCGCCGAAATGACGATCGCCGGACCGCGGCTTGCGACGACTTCTTTCGACTCGCGCGGCGACGCAACCGCGCGAAATCGTGCGGGCTTGTACGGATCGACAGCGCCGGCGCCCTTTTGCACCTCGGGATCGAGCTCCTGTTCGTGCCGCGCGTAGAAACTCAACGCCTCGACCGCCATCGGACTATCCAGATAGACCGGGACAGCCGCGACCTTTCCACGCGACTCCAGCACCCGAATCCAGTACAGGACTTCTTCGGCGCGGCCGACCGCAAACGCCGGCACGATCACGCGGCCGCCGCGCCCGTAGGTCTCGTCCAACACTCGCTCGACCAACGTCGCATCGTCGGTGTCCGGATGAACGCGATTGCCGTATGTCGATTCGACCAGCAGGACGTCGGCATCGGGCGCAGGGACTTGGATCGGGAAGAATCGGGCGATCGTAGCGGCCGAGATCACCGCCGAACAGGATGCGCTGGCCCTGGCCATTGGCGCGGCTGACGCGTACGAACGCAGAGCCGAGCAGGTGACCGGCGTGGGTGAATTCTGCGTTCAGACCAGGCAGCACTTCGACGGGTTCGCCGAACCGTACCACTTCGAGATGCCGCAGCGCGGCGTGCGCGTCGGCTTCCGTGAAAAGCGGCATCGCCGGCGTGTGCTTCGAAAAGCGATGCCGGTTGGCGAGACGGGCGTCCTCTTCCTGCAGCCGGCCGGCGTCGGGCAGCACCAGCGAACACAGGTCGGCCGTGCCCGCGGTGCAGAAGATTCGGCCGTGAAAACCGTTGGCGACGAGACGTGGCAGCAGGCCGGAGTGATCGATGTGCGCGTGCGTGAGGATGACCGAGTCGATCGACGAGGGATGAACCGGCAGCGGCCCCCAGTTGCGGCGCCGCAGTTCCTTCAGTCCTTGAAACTGACCGCAATCAACGAGGAGACGACGACGATCGACCTCGAGCAGGTACTTCGAGCCGGTAACGGTACGGGCGGCGCCGAGAAACGTCAGAGTAGCCACATCGACAACGAAGCACCATTGTCCGCGAAAACCGGACCCGAGCGGCGGTGGCGCCTTGTCCGCGACAATCGCAGACAAGATTTCGCGCAATGCCCGCGAAATCGACGCGTCACTTCAGACCGGCGGCGCGGAGCAGCGTCGCAATCTGACCGCTGTGATACGCGTCGTGTTGCGCGAGGCCGACGACCATGCCTTCCACGTCGAGTCCCGTACCGAGCGCCGGGTTGTGCGTATCCCCCACGGCGTCACTCCAGCGCGACTCGGGCAGCGACTTGAGCGCCGCGACGAGCTGCAGATGCGAGGTGGTCAGCGCCTGCCGTGCGGCCTCCCATGCGGACGCCGAGACTTCGGTGACCGCCGGCCAATCGCCTTCGACCGGCGACGCCGGCGGCTGGCCGTTGACGCGCCGCCGGACTTCATTGGTCCACGCGGTCATGTGCAGCACGAGGGCCCAGATCGAATGGCCGCCCGGCACCGGTTGCGCCGCGGCCTCGGTGTAGCGCAGCCCCTTTGAGCAGGCTCATGCGCGACGAGCCGTACCAGGGTTCGCCGTCGTGGGTCGCGACAAGCTGGCGAATGAGCGCGCTGCGATCGTGAGCCATACACGCCTCCCGAGAGGAACTGGTTCTTCCTCACGATACTTGAAGCGCGCGACGGTCGGCGCACGTGAACGTACGGAGGGATCGCCCGCCGGGCGACGGACGCCCACAGGGAGCGGGTCGGGAACGCGAACGGCGTGCGCGCGCGTGTTGGCTACAGATACGCGAGCACGGCGGCGAGCGCCTTGCCGAGCGTCACGACCAGCGAGCGGACGATGGGCAGCACGGCGCCGCCTTCGGTGACCTCGCGGGCGAGCAACGGATCGGTGAGGAGCAGCCACAGCGCGACAGCAGCGATCGGCGCGGCGAGGAACGCACCGAGGCCCACGACGTTGAACGTCGTGCGCAACATGCGTTCGCCCGTCCGCGGTCGTCGATCGCCGCCGTCGAGGGAGGGGTAAGGGGTTGCCATGGCTGCTTCTCGGTCCTCTCTTTAGCGAGGACCGTACCAGGCCGCGAAGCAACGGTTAAGTCTTTTAGATAGAGTCGATTAACACATACTTAACAGCGCGGGATCGAACCCGAGGTGTCCGCTTGTGGGACGCGTACGTCCAGCGGCGGAAGGGGCGCTCAGCGGGTGTTTTCCGGCGCCTCGCGGGCGGTGGCCGTGCCCTCGAAAAACCCGTTTTCCCGGTTCTTGCGGACGTCGTTCCACGGGAATGCCGTGCCGTTCATCGCCACGTAGACGCCGGCGGGCAGCGCCTGCGCAAACGAGACTGCGCTGCCAAGATTGAAGAGCCCGTCGGAACTCCCAAAGGCATACGGGATCATCGCGCCGGTCAGCACGACCGTCTTGTCATGGACGAGGCGGGCAATGGCCGCGGCCGTTTCGACCATGGTGTCGGTCCCGTGAGTAATGACGATCCGCGACTCGGCGCACGTCCGGCATCGATCGGCGATGCGCGCCCGATCCGCGTCGGTCATCTCGAGGCTGTCGATCATCATCAGCGTCTCGACCGTCACGGCCACGCGCGACCGTCCGAGCCGCAGCATCTCGGCGACGTGCGTGTCCTTGAAGAACAGCCGGCCGGTAATCTCGTCGTACTTCTTGTCGAACGTCCCGCCACAGACAAGGATGGCGATCATGTCGAGGTTCCGCGGTTCCTAAGTTCCTGGGTTTCTGGTTCCTGGGTTCTGCGTTGCCGGGTTCTCTCAGTTTCGACGACTGCCGATCGCCGAGAGCCGATCGCTGATCGCCAATGTTACAGTCTCCCGCCATGTACGCCATCGTCGTGATTCGCTACCGCCAGCCGATCGAAGAGATTCTGAAAGTGCAGGAACCGCATCGGGCCTATTTGCGACAGCTCAAGGCGGATGGAACGCTGATCGCGGCCGGCCCGCAGGAGCCGCGGTTTGGCGGGCTGTTCCTGCTGCGCGTGCCGGACGACGGCGCTGGCGCAGCACTCGACGCGGTCCGCGACAACGACCCGTACTACCAGGCCGGCGTCGCGCAGTACGAGCTCATCGGCTGGAACGTGGTGATCGGGAAAGAGGAGCTGGACAAGCTCTGAAAGTTCAGTTACAAGTTCAAAGTTACTACTTCTTTTTCCGCTGCCGCAGCGCCTCGCCCAGCGTCCACGAGACCACCATCACCGCAATCACCAGCACCAGCGCAACGAGTAGTGGACGGCTCATGCGAACGGAGTCACGCTCAGCCGAAGTACTGCTGGAACGCGTAGAGCGCAGCAAGGGTCACCGCCCAGACGACAATGACGCGGGTGTAGTGCTTGCGGACGTCGCTCATAACGCCTGGACCCGCTCTTTGAGCTGGCGCTCGGCGTTGGCCAGGTGATCGCGCCGGCGCTGCCAGGCCTCACCATCGCTTTCGAGCATTCGACGGGACGCCGCGACCGCACGCGCGGTCTCCTCCGGCGCCGGCCCACCGAGCGTCCGCCGCACCTGGACGAAATGCAGCGGGCTCATGACCGTTTCGAGCAAGTCGTCGCTGTAGTCGAGCGACCGGCCGAGCAGCGCCTTCGAGGCCTTGGCGAGCGCATCGGACAACGACGCCGATGGGTCTTCGGTCCGTGCCTTCAGCAGGAGCGCCGCGATCCCGTGCGCCGTCCTGAACGGCAGGTCCTCCTCGCGGACCAGCGAGTCGGCGAGCTCGGTGAGCGTGGTCCCACCTTCTCCTGCCCGCGACGCCAGGCGATCGACGTTGAAGTCGGCGCCGCGCATCGCCGCCGCGACCAGCGTCAGCGTTCGAGTCGCATCGCGGAACATCGAGGCGACGAGCGGCTGCAGGTCGTCTTCGGTATCGACGATGTCGCCGAACGGCGTGTTGTGCACGGCGGTCACGATCGCCTGCGCCTGCCCGACCGCCTTGCTGCCGATGGCGCGCGCGTGCTCGAGCGCGACCGGGTTCCGCTTCTGCGGCATGATGCTGCTCGACTGCACGAAGCCCTCGCTCAGCCGCAGGTAGCCGAACTCCATCGTGCACCACAGCAGGAAGTCCTGCAGTACGCGACCGAGCCCGACCACCAGAATCGACGTCGCCGCCGCGCTCTCGAGCAGGTAGTCGACGGTCGCGATGCTGCCGTAGGTGTTGCCGGTCGGGCCGCTGAACCCGAGCAGCGTGCTCGTCTTGTCGCGATCGATGTTGAAGCCGGTCCCGGTGATCGCGCACGCGCCGAGCGGACTCTTGTTGGTGCTGTCGTAGGCCGCCAGCAGCCGCGCCGTATCGCGCTCGAGCTGCTCGACGACGGCCATCAGGTAGTGAGCGATGGTGCTCGGCTGCGCGGGCTGGGTGTGCGTGTGGGCGGCGAACACCGTTTCGCGGTGGCGATCGGCCAGCACCACGAGGGCGTCGCGAAGATCGAGCACACGGATCGCGAGCTGCGCGATGAACTCGCGCTGCCGGATCCGGTACATCGTCATGTCGATGTCGTTCCGGCTGCGCGCGGTGTGCAGGCGGCCGGCCACGTCGTCCCCGCACGACTGGCGGATGAGGCGTTCGATGAAGAAGAACAGATCTTCGCAGGAGCCGTCGTAGGTCAGTGCCGCGCACCGAGTCGAGCGCGATGCTGTCGAGCGCGGCGCGCAAGGCGCGGGCATCCTCGATGCTGATGATGCGCTGGTCGGTCAGCATGACCAGGTGCGCGTAATGAATCGCCATCAGCGGCGCGAGGAGCAGCTCCTTCGCGTCTTCGAAGTTGTCGTTGAGGACACTGCTGACGTATTCCGGCGCAAAACGCATCTCCGGCAGTATATTCCGGCGAATGGGGCTCAATCTGGCGGGTGGGGCAGGTCAGGGCTGGTAGGGCCGGTGGGGCAGTAGGGCAGGTGGGGCGGGTGCGACAGGTGCGGCACTGGCAGCCATCCTCGCACTGGCTGGACTGTCTGGCATCAACGGCGCCCAGCCGGCGGCGACCTCGCTGCAAGTCGCCGGGGTGTCGCAGCCGGTCGAGATCGTGCGCGACCGGTGGGGCGTCAACCACATCTATGCGAAGAACGAGGCGGACCTGTTCTTCGCGCAGGGCTATGCCGCCGCAAAAGATCGGCTGTTCCAGTTCGAGGTGTGGCGGCGTCAGGCGACCGGCACAGTCGCAGAGATCCTTGGACCGCGCGAGCTCAAGCGCGACCTTGGCGCGCGGCTGCACCTCTTCCGCGGTGATCTCGACGCCGAGCTCAATCACTACCACCCGCGCGGCAAGGCGATTGTCGAGGCGTTCGTGCGCGGCGTCAACGCCTACATCGGCGAAACCGAGCGGACCCCATCGCTGCTGCCGATCGAGTTCACGATGCTGGGCATCAAGCCGGGGCGCTGGACGGCGGCGGTCGTCATCTCTCGGCATCAGGCGCTGACGGCGAACCTGACGGACGAGGTGCGTTACCTGCGGGCGATGGCGGCCAGCGGGCAGCCGGCGGTTCGCGAGCTGCTCTACTTCCAGGGCGGCGAGCCGAACTTCACGCCAGACCCGGCGATCGATCCAAAGCTCCTTCCCGCCAACGTGCTGGAGCTGTATTCCGCGTCGCGCGCGACCGTGGCGTTCAGACCAGAGGATGTGGGCGCCGAGTATCGCGCCACCGCGACTCCCCCGCCGGCGGCGCCGCCGGCCGGCGATCGCGCGGCGGCTGAGGGCGCCGACCCGCGCGACATCGGATCGAACAACTGGGTCGTCGCCGGCTCTCGGACGCAAAGCACGTATCCGATCATGGCCAACGATCCGCACCGCACGATTGCGGCGCCGTCACTTCGCTACTGGGTGCATCTGGTGGCTCCCGGCTGGAACGTGATTGGCGGCGGCGAGCCCGTGCTGCCCGGCGTCTCGATCGGTCACAACGAATATGGTGCCTGGGGACTGACGATCTTCGGCGGCGACAACGAAGACCTCTACGCGTACGAGACCAACCCTGCCAACGCCAACGAGTATCGGTATCGGCGGCGCCTGGGAGGCGATGCGGGTGATCAAGGACGCGATTCCCGTCAAGGGCGAACAGCCGCGCGCCGTCGAGCTGAAGTTCACGCGGCATGGACCGGTACTCTTCGAAGATCGCGCGAACCATCGCGCCTACGCGCTTCGCGCGGCGTGGCTCGAACCCGGCGGCGCGCCGTATCTGGCCAGCCTGCGGATGGATCAGGCCAAGAGCTGGGAGGAGTTCCGCGAGCCACCTCGTACAACCACATGCCGTCGGAAAACATGGTGTGGGCGGATCGCAGCGGGACGATCGGCTGGCAGGCGGCCGGGATTCAACCGCTGCGCAAGAACTGGAGCGGGCTGCTGCCGGTGCCCGGCGACGGCCGCTACGAGTGGGACGGCTTCCTGCCGATCGCCGAGCTGCCGCACGAGGTCAATCCGCCGCGCGGCTTCATCGCGACCGCGAACCACTATCTCTTCCCGAACCACTATCCCAACAAGGCGGCGCTGCACTACACGTGGGCCGACCCGTATCGCGCCGCGCGGATCACCGAGATCCTCGGGAGCGGACGGCTGTTCAGCGTCGCTGAGACGGCGAACGTGCAGAACGACGATCTCTCGCTGCCGGCCCGCGCGCTCGTCCCGCTCCTGCGCGATCTCTCGATGGCCAGCGGCCCGGCCGTGCGAGCTCGCGACCTGCTGATGACGTGGGACCACGTCATGGGCAAGGACTCGGTCGCCGCCGGCATCTACGCCATGTGGCAGCGGCGCGTGCTCGCCAACACCCGCGAGCGACTCCTGCCCGATTCGCTGCGAGCCATGGCTGGCACGCTCGTGACCACCAAGCGGGTCATCGACTGGCTGCACGCTCCCGACGGCCGCTTCGGCGAGCATCCGACCCGCGCCCGCGACGCGCTACTGGCGCTGAGCATGGACGAAGCCGTAGCCGAGCTGACGAAGCGATTCGGACCCGACCCCGCCGGGTGGAAGTACGGCCGCGACGGGTACCATCACGCGCTCATCAACCATCCGTTGAGCGTGGCGGTCAGACCCAACTTCCGCGCTCGCCTCAGTGTCGGCCCTTTACCGCGTGGCGGCGACGGCTCCACGATCAGCGCCACGGGCAACGGCGATAACCAGACCTCGGGTGGATCGCTCAAGATCATTGCGGACACCGAGGATTGGGACAACTCCGTCGGCATCAACACGCCTGGCCAGTCGGGTAATCCCGACGACCCGCACTACCGCGATCTGTTCGACCTCTGGGCGCGCGGCAAGTACTTCACCCTCGCCTATTCTCGCGCGAAGGTGGACTCGGTCAAGGAAAGCGTCACGATGCTGGAGCCGGTGGCAACCACTCAGCGCTGAGCCCAAGAGCGGAACCACGCGGTCATTTCCAGAGGTATCTCAATTGCAGCGCCGCGACTGAGTTGGCGACGTCGACGAGCCGCCGTTCAACCTCGACGCCGCCGAGCCGATCGTAGAAACGGCGGGCCGGTGCATTGGCTTCGAGGACCCACAGGTGAAACTGCGCTGCCGGCGCAACCGCACCACGCACCGCATCGAACAACAACCGGCCGACGCCCTGGCCCTTCAGCTCGGGAGCGACGTGGAGATTATCGAGAAGCGGACCCCACGCCGGATCGGCGTCGTGAAGGACACAGGCAAAGCCAATGAGCGACTCGCGATGCACCGCCTTCAGGACGGTCTTGCGCTCGGAGTCCTCGCTCGAGAACCGGCGGCGCCAGAGCGCCGGCAGTTCGTCGCCGACCGGTCCGTCGAGGAACTCCGCCGGCAGCATGCCGCGATACGCGGAACGCCAGCTCCGCACGTGCAACCGCGCGATCGTGTCGGCGTCAGCCGGCTCGGCAGGTTGGACAACGACGTCAGCGCACCGGATCAGGTCTGCCACTCGGCATCCGCGCACTTAGAGCAGAATCTGGTAGCGATCGCGGAAGAGATTCACGTGATGCGCGAAGTGTCCGGCGATGATGAACACCAGGCCCCGTGCCGACAGCGACCAGTTGTTGACGTTTCCGCGCTGCGCCAGCGCGTGGTCGTCCAGCGACCGGACCAGCGCGATCGTCGCTTCGCGGACGACGATGAGCTCGCCGACAAGATCCTGGAGGTCCCGCGCCGTGGCGTTGGAATTGGCGACGAACAGCCCTTCGTCGAATCCCGGGAGCGGCGTCTGGTCGCCGCGCGCGATCCGCAGCAGCCGGTACGAGACGACCCGCTCGCCGTCGGTGAGGTGGCCGATCACCTCTTTCGGCGACCACTTACCGTCCGCATATCGGAACGCTGACTGCTCCGGCGTCAGCTGGCGCAGTTTGCCGATGATCGCGCGCTGCTGCTCGAGCACCGCAAGGCCATCGGTTTCGTTGGCAACCGCAGCGATGTAGCCCTTGTGGAACTCCGCGTACTCATCGGCGGCGGGCGGTGCGATCACGATGGACATGATGAGAAAAGCTTCGCACGACGGTCGGCTGCCGCGAATGAAATGTTTTCAGCAACCGCTCGCACGGCGTGAATGGTTCCGGTTGACCGGCGCGACGTCCTTTCTTCGTTGGTCCTTCGTTTCTTCGAGCTCTTCGTGTTCCTGGTGGTGGAGAGGATTCACGAGAACAGCAGTTCGCTGACGCGCTCGAGCGCCGCGAGGCCGTAGACGTCGGACTCGAGCTGCGGCACGCGGACGAGCGGATACGCCCCGAAGCGCTGCTCGATCTCGGCAAGGTAGACCCGCTCCTGCTTCTGTCGCGCGCTCAGGAACGGATCGGCGCTCTCCGCCGGCAGGATGCGATTGACGACGAGCGCGCCGGTCTTCACGCCCGCCTCGTCCAGTTGCGCGATGGCCCGCGCGGTTTCTTCGATCGGCAGCCGCTCGGCGATCAGCACCAGGGCGAAGCCGGTCGTGCGGCCGCTCAGCAGCCGCGCTCGCAGCTCGCGCAACCGCTCGAGCCGCTCGCTCAACGAGATCATGATCGGATCCTCGCGGTCGTCCTGCTCGACGCCGAGCATCGCCCGCCGCGATCGCGAGAGCGCCTTGATCCAGGCCTCCATCAGCTCGGGCATGCGGATCAGCCGGAGCGTGTGGCCCGTGGGCGCGGTGTCGAACACGATCAGGTCGAAGCGCTCATCCTCGCCGCGGATGAGCGCGCCCATCCGGTCGAAGAGCGCGACCTCTTCCGCGCCGGGCATGCTCGCCGCCAGATCGATCTGGCGGTTCGCCTCTTTGAGAATCGAATGGCCGAACAGCTTCGATATCTGCTCCTTCACGCCGACGACGTAGCGGCGCGATTCGGACGCGGCATCGATCTCCATCCCGTAGAGCGCGCCGGCAATCTGGACCGGCTCCGGGCCGATCGGCCGCTCGAAGATGTCGGCGGTCGAGTGCGCGGGGTCGGTCGACACCAGCAGCACGCGCTTGCCCATCCGGCTTGCCGCGAGCGCCGTCGCCGACGCACAGGTGGTCTTGCCCACGCCGCCCTTCCCGCCGAAGAAGAGCACGCTGCGATCGACGAGCGCGGCAAGCGGCGTATTCCGGCCAGCGCGCGACGCCGTCGCCGCGCCGCTCTTGGGGTCGTTCAGCAGCACGGCAAGTTGCCAAGCGGCGATCGATCCATCCCCATTCGGCGATGCCAGCGGTGGAACTCGTCGAGCAGGTAGGGATAGACGTCGAGCAGGTAGAGCGTCGCCGGATTCGGCAGCCCCACGACTTCCATGTAGCACAGCAGCAGGAACAGGTCGTTCAGCTGGCCCGCCTGGAGACGCAGCTCGCGCTCGTAGCGGCCATAGGCCATGCCGTGCATGAAGTCGCGGATGTTGTCGCGGACTGACACGACGGTGATCGTATCAGGTGTAGGGATCAGGGATCAGGGATCAGGGATCAGGGATCAGGGATCAGGAAGCAGGGATCGGGGATGTGCTTCTCCCTGTGCCCTGGTCCCTGGTCCCCGATCCCTACATGTTCAGCCAGTACGACAGCTTCACCAGAAACACGTTGTGCGAGGGGGCTGAGAAGACGCCGCCGAAGTCGCGGCCGAACTGGAAGTCGCCAAGCTCGCCGTCGCCGGATCGGTTCTGCTGCCAGACGACGAACAGGCTGGACCCGGGCTTGTACTCCCAGCGCAGCACGTTGGTCGTGCGGAACGAGCGGTAGTTGAAGTCGGCGTTGCCGCTGTAGTCGTACGAGCGGTAACGGTCGGTGTACTCGGGGGCGCGACCGTTGACCAGCTCCTTGTAGTTGCTGTACTCGCCGGCCGACACGAACGGCTCGGCGTAGCTCTGGAACGAGAGATTCGGCGTGAGCGTGTAATTGACGCGGACGTTGAACGACACCGTCCGCTGGTTGAGGCGGCCGAACACGTACCGAACCGGCGCGTCCTCGATTTCTTCGTTGGTCACCCACTGCGAGTCGTCGTTGTTGATGTTGTAGCGGAAGCCGCTCGTGATTGACGAGGCGCTGGTCGGACGCCAGGTGACGTACGGGCCGATGTTGTGGCGCGTCGTGCCCTTGCCGTCGGCGTCGTGGTTGCCGTTGTAGCCGAACGAGAAGTTCTTCCGGCCGTCGCTGCCGAAGTAGTACCAGGTCGAGACATTCTTGTTGCCAAGAACCGCCGGACCGCCCCGCGTGACGCGGTCACGCAACGGCGCGGCATTGAGGTTCACGCCGAAGCCGTTGCTCCAGTAGTTGTTCCACGTCCAGTGCATGTTGACGTTGGCGCCGCTGAAGGTCCGATCGCCGTCGAAGTTCCACCCGGAATACTGATTGAGGTTCCAGATGAACGCGCGCGTGAAGCGTCCCGGGCACGTTGTCGCGCATCTGGAACCAGTGGCTCATGTAGCGCTCGTCGGCGCGACGCTGGAAGCCCAGGTCGTTCATGTCGAAGCCAGGGTTCTTGTAGCCGTAATTGGCGCTGAACCGCGTCTTCTCACCGCCAATCTTGCCGAAGCTCAGCGAGCCGGCGTGGCCGGAGAGCACGGTGGCGTTCGGGTCGACGTCAACGTGACCGGCATCGGGACGCTGAAACGAGTGGACGTTGTTCTCCTGCAGCCGGGTGATCGCCTCGGTCGAGCCGCTGACCCGCGACCCGGCCAGCATGCCCGAGATGTTGAAGCGGCGGCTGAGGCGGATGTCGTAGTCGATGCCGCCGGTGTAGGCGTCCTCGGGCAGGAAGTCGACCGTCCCGCGTGAGCGCGCGGTTCGTCGACGTGAACATGAACCCGATGTTCGACTGGTTGGCGAACTCGCGCCGCGCCCGCATCACCGAATAGCCCGACAACGGCTCGATGGCCTGCTCGCGCCGGACCAGTCCGTTGGCGATGGTGGCGTGTTCCTCGGCGGTCACCGCGCTCAGCCCGCCCACCGAGAACGCGCCGACGCGCCCGGTCAGCTTCGCCGCGCCGATGATCGTCGCCGCCGCCGGCGCCGCCGAATACTCGTCGTCTTCCAGCTCCGCCGCGCCCTGCGGGGCGCGACCGATGCGGCGCGAATAGAACAGCCCGGTGCAGGCGCCGTCGTTGCAATCGATCGGAAACTGGAAGGTGCCCGACCCCTCGACGAAGAACGGCCGCCGTTCCTGGAAGAACGTCTCGAAGGCATCGAGGTTGACGACCGCGGGATCGGCTTCGACCTGACCGAAATCCGGATTCGCCGTCGCGGTGACGGTGAGACCCGGCCGCAGCGCGTACTTCAGGTCGAGCCCGACCGAGCCCGCCGGATCCGTGCGCTCGGTCAGCGGGTTGTCGCTGGCCGGATCACGCTTCAGACTGCCGAGCGTGTACGGCAGGAGCTCGAGCTTCTTCGGCGTGCCGGCCATGCGAATACCGCGCACTTCCGCGAACTGCGAGACGTAGCCGTTGGCGTTGCGCGACAGGAGCGGCCAGGTCGACGTCTCCGCCAGCCGTCCGACCTCGCGGGTGATCGCCACCCCGACCGGCCCGCCCTCGGTATTGCGGAACCGCAGCTGCGAAAACGGGATCTTGAACTCCGCGCTCCACCCTTCGCCGTCGCGCGCCACCTCGACGTCCCACACCGCATCCCAGCTGTCGTCGCTGGCGCCGTCGTTGTAGTAGTAGCGATCCACCTTCACGCCGACCGGATTCACGCCGAACTCGTAAGCCGAACGGCGATCGAAATACGAATCGACCACCACCCTGATCCAGTCGGACGGCGACCGCTGATCGCGCCTGGTCAGCATCCCGACGATGCGATGCGGTTCGGTGTCGTAGGCGTGGACGGCGATGTAGAGCGAGGTCTCGTCGAAGGCGATGCGCGCATCGGTCCGCTGCGACGGCGGGGTCCCTTCGGCCGGATCGCGCTGCACGAACTCGCTGATGCTCGGGGCCTCGGTCCACACCGCTTCGGTGAGCTTGCCGTCGACGACGACCGGGCTCGACGCGGCAATCTGCACGGCCTCGTGCAGCAGGGTCGCGGGAGCGCCCGTGGCGGCGGCGATTTCGGCAAAGGCGATCGCGACGAGGGTCGCGGCGGCCAGACCGGCCAGGGTGCGTTTCACGGGTGCTCCGGATTCTTCGCGTCGAACACGGTGGCGGTTACGGACGAGCACGAGGCGCGACCCTCTTTTCATCCGCCCGCCACGAACTGTAGACGGAGGGTCAGCGAATTTGGTTGGTTTGCCGACCGATTGATGACAATTGGAGACAGATCAGCCAGCGCAGCGGCTGAGACGTGGCTGCAGGCAGCTACTGGCCGATCCACGAGATCAGCCGGTACTTCTGCGCCTCCGTGGCTTCGGGATCCAGCTCGAGGCGGTACGGCCGACCCGGCTCGGCGCCGAGCGTGACGTCGAAGTGAACCAGGCGCTCGCGCCGCGCCACGAGCACTGCGACCTTGTCGTTTGGCTTGTACTGATCGAGGCGCGCGGTCAGCCCGTCGGCGCGCACGCGCACGTCGTCGATCGCCAGAATCTCGTCGTCCACGTTGAGGCCAGCGACATAGGCGGGCGTCTCGCGTCGAAGACTGGTCACGATCAAGCGGCCGGCGTCGTTGCGGGTTGACGCGCCCAGCCAGGCGCGCGTCGATCGAGCTTCGGGACGGAAACGCAGGCCGAACCAGTCGAGCGCTTCTTTGTAGTTCAGCTCCTCGGTGCTTTCGACCGCGGTCGCGAAGAACGGCCGCAGGTTGGTGCCGGCGGCTTCGCTCATCGTCTGGTAGAACTGCTCGAGCGTGTAGCCCTTGGGGCTCGAGTAGCGGCCATAGGCGAGCCGCATCGCGTCGTCCAGCGACTGCTTGCCGTTGGTGGCGCGGCGGATGCGGGCGTCGAGCAGGAACGCGATCACCGCGCCCTTCGGGTAGTAGTTGATCGACGTGTTGGCGGTGTTCTCGTCGGGCCGGTACTGCTTGATCCAGGTGTCGTACGACGCCATCTCGACCGACGTGACGAGGCGGCCCGGCGTGTTCTGCACCGCTTCGATCTGGGCGGTCAGCTCTTCGAGATATTCGTCGCGGGTCGACAGCCCGGCTCGCTTGACCAGCACGCCGGCGTAGTAGTCGGTGAAGCCCTCGCCAATCCACAGCGACTTCGAGTGCACTTCGTTCTCGTAGTCGAAGGGGCCGAGCTCGAGCGGCCGCAGCCGCTTGATGTTCCAGTTGTGGAAGTACTCGTGGGCGACGAGTCCGAGCCAGTCGCGGTACGCCCGCGGCGTGCGGGTCGTGAAGCGGCTCGACATGGTGAGGAAGCTGTTCTTGTGCTCGAGCCCGCCGCCGGACTCGGTGACCATGTTGAGGAAGAAATAGTGCGGGTAGTCGTAGCGGCCACCCATGACGGCGCCGCCGGTTTCGACGATCTTCTGCACATCGACGACGGCGCGGTCGGCGTCGAAGAGCGACGGGTCGCCTTCGAGCACCAGGTGATGGCGTTTGTTCGCGACCTGGAACTGCGCGGATGACCGGGTTGCCGAGAACGATCGGGCTGTCAACGAGCGTGTCGAAGTCTTCCGCGCGGTAACTGTTCGGCATGGCGCCAGCCATCAGCGCCGTCGCGGAGGTCCGCCACGTCGGCGGTAATTCGAAGCGGACCTCGTGCGGCCGCCCCGTGCCGCCGACGAGAGAGATGAACGTCGGGGCGCCGTTGAGCATCGCGAAGTTGCTTTCGATCCAGTTGTTGCGCACGGTCATCTCGCGACCGTAGACGCGATACGACAGGGTGACGCGCGGCGCGCCGCCGGTGACGATGCGCCACCGGTTCTTTGCCGACTTCACGACCTGGAGCGGTGCCCCGCCCGGATTGCGGGCGGTGACGCCCTCGACGTGGCGCTCGTATTCGCGGACCAGATACGAGCCCGGCGTCCACACCGCCATGAACAGTTCGGCCAGCGGCTGCCCCGCGGTCGGATAGGTCGCCTCGACTTCCATGTAGTGCGTGTGCGGCGCCGGGAAACGAAGGACGTAGCGGATCGGGTCGGGACCCTGTGGGGGCGCCGGCGCGGGCGCGGGCTGGCCAGATAGCGTCATAGCGGTCAGGAGCACGCCCACGAGCGCGGCACCGAGAGAGCGGGGCATCTCAACTATTTTACGCGTTGTCCGCACGCCAATCGCGAGATCGGGGATGATGAAGCGGACGCGAGTACCGAAAGTTTCCGATCTCGTGCGGGCCTGCCATTGCACTGCCATTCGCACCACCGCACATCACAAGGTGTGCAGCTCGAGGCGAAGCTTCGCTAGGCGATGCCGCTGACTGACCACAAAACCGTCGGACTGCAGTACACGCTGACCGCCGTCGCCTTCCTGATCATCGGCTTCCTCTTGATGCTGCTGATGCGATGGCAGCTCGCGTGGCCGACGTCGCCGCTGCCGCCCGCGCTCGCCACCGCCGTCGGACCAGCCAACGCGCCGAGCGCCTACATGGCGCCCGAGTTCTACAACCAGCTCGTGGCCATGCACGGCACGGTCATGATCTTCCTCGCCGTCGTCCCGCTCCTGACCGGCGCCTTCGGCAATTACCTGGTGCCGCTCCACGTCGGCGCTCCCGAGATGGCCTTCCCGCGTCTCAACGCCGCCAGCTACTGGATCTATCTCGCCGCCGGGCTGCTGATGACGGTCAGCTTCTTCATCGCGGGCGGCGCCGCCAACTCCGGCTGGACGTCGTACGCGCCGCTTGCCGTCTTCGCCACACGCGGGCAGGACCTGTGGCTGACCGGCATTCACCTTCTGGGACTGTCCGCAACGCTCAACTCGATGAATGTCATCACGACGATCGTCCAGTTGCGCGCGCCGGGCCTCACCCTGGGCCGGCTCTCCTTTTTCGTCTGGTCGCAGCTGGTGGCGGCGCTGCTCCTCCTGCTCGCGTTTCCGTCGCTGCAAGCGGCGGCGATCTTCCAGCTGATGGATCGCAATGCCGGCACGAGCTTCTTCCTGCCGAGTGGTCTCGTGATTAGTGGCATCCCGCTCGAAGGACCGGCCGGCGGCGGCAGTCCGCTCTTGTGGCAGCACCTCTTCTGGTTTCTGGGCCACCCGGAGGTCTATGTCCTGATCCTCCCGGCGATCGGCATCGTCGCCGAGGTGATCGCCAACAACACGCGGCGCCCGCTCTGGGGGTACAGCGCGATGGTCTGGTCGGTCGTCGCGATCGCCGTGCTCTCGGTGATGGTGTGGGCGCATCACATGTTCCTCACCGGCATGGGCATCCACCATGGGCGCGTTCTTCCAGGTGACGACGATCATCATCTCGATCCCGTCGGTGATTCTGGTGACGTCGCTGATGTTGTCGTTGTGGGGCGGGTCGATCCGCTTCACGACGCCGATGCTCTTTGCGCTCGCGTTCCTGCCGATGTTCGGGATTGGCGGCCTGACCGGTCTTCCGCTCGGGCTCGCCGCGACCGACGTCGCGCTCCACGACACCTGGTATGTCGTCGGCCACTTTCACTATCTCGTCGCGCCGGGCACCATCTTCGCGATCTTCGCCGGTGTGTATCACTGGTTCCCGAAGGTCACCGGCAAGTCGCTCCATCGCGGCCTCGGCCTGGTGCACTTCTGGGGATCGTTCCTCGCGATGAACGGAGTGTTCCTGCCGATGTTCACGCTCGGTCTCCGCGGGATCAACCGGCGACTCTATGACGGCGGCTTGCAATTCACGAACGGCGCTGAAGCGACGCCGGTCAACCTGCACATCACGTACGCCGCGTTTGCGGTGGGCGTCGTGCAGATTCCGTTTTTGATCAACCTCGCGATCAGTTTGTGGCGCGGCGCCGCAGCCGGCGACAACCCGTGGGACGCCACCACCCTGGAGTGGCAGACGACGTCGCCGCCGCCGGCGGGGAATTTCGCGGCGCCAGTCGCGGTCCATCGCGGCGCCTACGACTACAGCGTGCCGGGACACGGCCGCGACTTCGTCGCGCAGAGCGAGCCGGCGTGATGTCGGTTATTCCGTGATGGAACGCCTCCTGCCGCTCGCCGGCTCCGCGGAAGCGGCGTCGCTCGACGCCGTCCTGCGATCCGTTCACGTCCACATGGCGGTCCAGGCGCTGGCGTGGGGCGCCTTCTTCGTGTTCTGCCTGGTGCGATTCCGCCGGCGCGCCCACCCAGACCGCGGTCCATCGACGGCCTCGAACCTCTGCTGCCCTGGCTCGCGATCGCGGCGGTGATCGCCGGCGACGTGCTGCTGCTGGCCGGCTCGGCGCTTCCCGCATGGCGGGAGCGATCGACGCCGCCGTCCTCTCTCGCGGCGCCACTGGAAGTGCGCATCGCCGCCGAGCAGTTCGCGTGGAACGTTCACTACCCCGGGCCGGATGGCCGTTTTGGTCCGGCGCGGGCGGCGCTGATCAACCCGGCGAATCCTGTCGGCATCGATCGGACCGACGCGGCGGCGCAGGACGATATCGGCCTGCTCAACGTCCTGACCGTCCCACTGGGACGGCCGGTGATCGTGACGCTCACCGCGCGCGACGTCATCCACTCGTTCACGATCAACGAGATGCGGGTGAAGCAGGACGCGACGCCGGGGCTGACCGTGCGCACGTGGTTCACGCCGGTCGCGACCGGCACGTTCGACATCCGCTGCTCGCAGCTCTGCGGACTCGCGCACTACCGCATGCGCGGCGACGTCACCGTGCTCAGCGAGGACGCATGGAACCGGTGGCTGCAGTCGGAGTTGGCGCTTCTCGCTCCGAAGCCGCGAGGGTGATCCGGGTCGCGACGCGGCGGTTGGCATCCACCACGTAATCGACGGCCACGACTCTCCCAACCTGCGACCACGAGCTCAACGAGCGACATCTGGCGCTCGGCCTCGAGAATGATCGCCTCAGGTGACACTACCAACTCAACTGTCGTCGATTCACCGTCCGGAAGAATTGACACGAGCACCGAGCGCCGGCTGAACAATCGCCAATCGGCCCGTGACAGATTGCCGGCTCATCCCGCGAAACTGCACAGAGTCTTGCGCGCGCGAGCACCGGGAGGCCGCACAGTATTGCTACCCCGACCGATACAATCAGTGGAAGGCAGCGGGGCATGCGACTCGATCTATCCAAGATGAATGCCACCTCTGCTATTTGCTGAGTTTGAACATCATCAGAAAGTCGACTCCTTGACGCCGATCGGCGACTGTTCACTCCTCGGTCCGACCCCCTGGACCGATGGCAGCGCTCGGCGTTATGGTGCCGTTACCCCCCGGCCGAGGAACGACGATTACAATCGAGCCACTCGCCCGTGTGCGGGCGGGTCGTTCAGAGGCCCGGCCTCATGAGCATCGTCACAACCTCACGCATTCTCGTGATCGACGACGACCTGGCCACCTGCCGCTTCATGCAGGAACTGCTCAGTCGTCCGGATCGTGAGATCGAAACCATCAACGATCCAGAGCTTGCGCTCGCGCGGGTTCGGAACAAGTCGTTCGATCTCGTCGATCAGCGATCTCAAGTTGAACGCGAAGCTCGATGGCATCGACGTGCTGCGCGCCGTCCGTCAGGCGGCGCCGGCCACGCCGGTGATCATCGTCACGGGTTATGGCGAGCTCGAAAAGGCGATCGCGGCGGTCCGTGAAGGGGCGTTCGACTTCCTCAGCAAGCCGTTCAACATCACCGAGCTGAAGACGCTGGTCGAGCGGGCGCTGTTCAAGATGCCGAACACGCCGCCGGCGACCGCGGTGCGCGACGCGATGCCGCCGGCACTGCTCGGCCGCACGCCGGTCATGACCGGCGTCTACAAGCAGATTGCCCATGCCGCGTCCGCCGATGCGCCGGTGCTCGATCATCGGCGAGAGCGGGACCGGCAAGGAGCTGGTGGCGCGGGCGATTCATCAGCACGGCAAGCGCGGCTCACGGCCATTCCTCCCGATCAACTGCGGCGCGTTGACCGAGACCTTGCTCGAGTCGGAACTGTTCGGCCACGTCAAGGGATCGTTCACCGGCGCGATCGCCGACACGAAAGGCGTGTTTCAGACCGCGCACACCGGCACCGTGTTCCTCGACGAGGTCGGCGAGATGTCGCCGGCGCTGCAGGTCAAGCTCCTGCGCGTCCTGCAGGAAGGCGAAATTCGCCCGGTGGGATCGAGCCGCACCCTCACCGTTGACGTCCGGATCGTGGCCGCGACCAACGTCGACGTCGAACGCGCGGTCGGCGACGGCAAGTTCCGGCAGGATCTCTACTACCGGCTCGGCGTCGTGATCATCAACCTGCCGCCGCTCCGCGAGCGACAGGAGGACATCCCGCTCCTCGTCGAGCGGTTCCTGCAGGATGCGACATCCAAGGTGGGCAAGCACGTCGAGCTCACGCCGTCGGCGGTGCAGGCGCTGAACAACTATCACTGGCCGGGCAACGTGCGCGAGCTGGAGAACCTGATCGAGCGGCTCGTCGTGTTCAGCCGCGGCCAGCGCGTGGACGTCGGCGATCTGCCGGCCACGATTACGCCGCGACCGCCGGCGCTCGAGAAGCGGCTGTTCGACGATCTCCCGACGCTCGAAGAAGTCGAGCGGCGCTACCTGCTCCACGTGCTGCAGCAGGTGGGCAACAACCGCACCCGCGCCGCCGAAGTGATGGGCATCGACCGCCGCACGCTCTATCGAATGGCCGAGCGGTTTGGGATACCGCTGGAATAAGGGCGGGTAAGGCAAGTGGGGCAAGTAGGGCGAGTGGGAGTACAGCTCTTGCTCGGCCACCAGCCCTACCAGCCCTACTTGCCCGTCTCGATCTTTTCGCCGCGCTTGACCCACTCGTTGTAGCCGCCGAGCAGTGCCTTCACGTTCTTGAGCCCGAACGCGTTCATGTCGAGCGCGGCGTTGGCGGCCGTGCCCTCGTTGAGGCACGCACAGTAGGTCACCACCAGGCGCTTGTCCTGCTTCCACTTTTCGACGTACTCAGGCAGAAAGTCGAACGGCACGTTCACAGCGCCGGGAATGTGCCCTTGACCAAACGCCATCGGATCGCGGACGTCGACCAACACCACCTGCTTGCGCGCCATCAACGTCTTCAATTCGTCGATGGCAATCCGCGGCACGCTCGCCAGGTCTTGGACCACAGTCCGCGCCGGCACCGCCGCCAGCCGGCGATGGGACCGAGGCAAACAACAGTGCGGCGCTGGCGATGAGGACTGTGCATTCGGATCATGTTTGAGGTTCCTGAGTTCCGAAGTTTCTGGGTTTCAAAGTTCTGGTTCCGAGTTCCTGGTTCGCAGTTCGTCGCCCCTGATCCCCCTGATCCCTGATCCCTGATCCCTTCAAGGGCCTTTCACTGCTTGCTGCCCAGCCAGTCGTCGCGAAAACGCTTCTGCGCATCGGTGAGGGTGCCGCCGGCCTGTTCGACGGGGACGATCTCGATGTTCTCGTCTTCTTCGGGAACGATCGTGCCGTTGACCGTCTCGCCGCTGCGCCGGACGAACCGGATCGGCAGCTTGGCGCCCGGCTGCTGCTGGCTGAGGAGCTGGTTGATCGTGTCCTGCGTCGTGACCGGCGTCCCGGCAATCGACACAATCAGATCGTCGTGGTCGATGCCGGCCTTGTAGAGCGGCGAATCGATGATGACGGCGCCGCTCCACCCTCGCGCCACCGCCCGAGAACGTCAGCGCGGTGGAGCCGAGCGTCGCGGTGCCCGGATTCCGTTTGCGCAGCGTCAAACCGGCGCGCGCGAGGAGCGCCCCGTAGTCCGCCGCCTCGTGTCCCTGGACATAGTTCGAAAAGAACGCCATCGCAAACGCCCGATCGCCGCTGACCTCGGCGAGGACGTTCTTGAGATCGTCCATCGTGTACGGCGTCGCGACCATGCCGGGCTCCTTCTGACCGGGCCGGCCATGCCGCGCCCAGAGCGCCCGCATGTAGGTGTCGAGCGAGGTCTGCCCGTTCGATCGCTCGCGGAGCGACAGATCGAGCGCCAGCCCGAGCGCCGCGCCGTAGGTGTAGTACGAGATGAACGTGTTGTCCCAGAAGGTGCGATCGATCGCCGCCGCCGAGTCGACGAACGGCGCGAGCCGGCTCATGTCCTCGGCGGTGCGCAGTTTGCGCGCCGGGCTGAGAGTGACCGCGTTGATGCCGCCGGCAAAGCTGCCGAGCGTCTGGTCGAGCGGCACCAGGTTCGCGCGCCGCGTGATCAGATCGTCGTAGTAGCTGGTAAACCCCTCGCCGAGCCACAGCTCGCCCGAGACGTCCGCCTCTTCAAAGTTGAACGGCTCGAGATCGCGCGCGCGAATGCGCTCCATGTTCCACGAATGGAAGAACTCGTGCGCGACCGTCCCCAGGAGGCCCGGACGCTGGCGCGGATTCCTGAGCGCACCCGAGCTCGAGAGCACCGTGCTGTTGCGATGTTCCATGCCATCGCCGCTCGCCCACGGCAGGTAGTCGGCGAGAAACGTGTAGGTGTTGTTCTCGTACTGCGGAAACTCGCCGAAGATCGCCCGCGTTTCGCGGACGATCTTCTCGGTGTCGCGGGCGTAGGCGTCAGCGTCGGCGTCGGTGCCGTCGTGATGCAGCGCGATGCGGAACGTCGGCGCGCGGTCCTGGTCCGCCTGCGCCGCGGTGCTCGGCACGCGGAACGTCCGCAGCGTGTGCGCGCTGAACTCGGTCGGGCTGTCCATCAGATAGTGAAAGTTGGGCGCGGTGAAGACGAGCGGATCGTCGGTCGGATAGAGCTGCGTCGCGACCCGCCACTTTCTGCCCGCCGGCTGCTCGAAGCGAACGCGGGCCGGCCGCGCCTCGAAGCCGCGCGCCCACATCAATGTCGCCGGCATGTTCATGTGCGCGTGCGTCGCGTCAACGCTCAGATACGTGCCGTCGGTCCGGTCGCCGAAGATGCGATACGTCACGACGACGGTGCCGTCGTGGCCGGTGACGGTCCATTGATGGAGATCGGGCCGCGCCGGCGTCAACGCCGTGCCCTTGCCGTCGCGCACCCGCACGTCGACCACGTTCTTCGAGAATTCATGCAGCGCATAGCGGCCGGGCGACGTCCGGCTCATCCGGACCTGCAGCGGACCGGGCGGGACCTCGCTGAACGTCACCTCGACCTGCATCCAGCGGTGCTCCGGTGACGGAAACGAAAGGTGGTAGCTCACCGGCGCCTGCGCCCAGGCCGACACACTGAACGCGGCCATGAAACAGACGGCGAGCATCGCGCGACGGAACGACATGCCTCAATTGTAGTAAAGGGCCCGGCCGAGTCCGGATTCAGTCGAATCTCGCGCACCAGCCGGAAGCCCAGGCTGTCGCCGCGGTCCTCGGGACGATGGGTGTAGCGGAGCGCGCAGCGGGCACTGTCGGCGTTGAAGCGCCAGCTGCCGCCGCGGATCGACTTGAGCGGCGCATCGCATGCGGCCGTCGGGTCCACGGCGTCGCCGCGGTAATTGCAGAACGCATCGGCGGTCCACTCCCAGGCGTTGCCGTGCATGTCGTGGAGGCCCCACGCGTTGGGCGTAAACGACCCGGCGTCGACGAGGCCGCCGCGGGCCTGGCCGGTGGCCTGGCCGGGAAGCGGGAACTCGCCGTTGTAGTTCGCCTGGTCGGTCGTCAGCAGGTCACCCACGTGATACGCGGTCGTCGTTCCGGCGCGGCACGCATACTCCCATTCGGCCTCGGTCGGCAGGCGGAAGCGGCCGTGACCGAGCCGGTTGAGACGCGCGATGAACGCCTGCACGTCGGTCCACGTGACGTTGACGACGGGACGATCGGGAAGCGTGGCGGCGGCGCCGGGGCTGATGAGCGCGTTCCACTCGCGCTCGGTGACTTCGCGAATGCCGAAGAGGATGGCGCGCGTCAACCGCACCCGGTGCTGCCGTTCGTTCTCCTGATGCCCGGGTTCGCTCGCCGGCGAGCCCATCACGAACTCCCCCGCCGGGATCTGCACGAAGGTCATCCCGGTCGTGGACTCAGTCCATGTCGGGAGATGTCGCCGGAGTCCGCGTACACGCGATTGCGAAGCGACAGGAGGACAGGTGCCCAGCGCACCTATTTCCCCAGCTTCTCGTACTCTTTCTTGGCCTCAACAAGGAGCGGCAGATCCGCATCCGCGTTCTTCCAGATCGCAAATCCCTTGTCGTAGGCCTGGCGCGCTTCGGAGACCCGGCCAGCCGCGGCGAGCGAACGACCGAGCCAGATGGACGACGTCGCGACAGCCGTCGAGAGGCCATTCTTGGGCCCGTAGGCGCTCAGCGATTCGAAAGCTTTGGCGGCGTTGTCCCACTGGCGGAGACGGTAGGCCGCGAAGCCGGCCACGAACATCGCATTGCGTTGGTTGCCTGATGGCTCGGTGGAGGCAGCCGACGCGAGCTTGTAGCGCCTCCTCGTCGCGGCCATTGGCCAGCGCGGCGAGCGTGCGCACGGCGTTCAGGTTGCGTTCGAGATCGCCCGGCGACGACACCGCCCGCACGTGGCGCAGCGCGCGCGCCTCGTATTCGTTGGCCAGCTTCGCATCGCCGGTGATCGCGGCGATCGCCAGGATTTCCTCCGTGCCGCCCTCGCTCATCGTCTTGGACTGCACGACGCGATCGAGCTCCGCGCGCGCCTGCTCGCGGTGGCCGACCGACGCCTGAGCGATGGCGAGCGAGAGGAATCCTTCCGCCGCCTGCGCAGTCCGGTTGGCCGCCACCGACACGCGCCACAACTCGGTCGTGAGCGCCGCCGCCTCCTTCATCCGTCCCTGATACCCGTACGCTTGCGCGCGCACGGCCATCAGGTCGATCTCGTCGCGCCCGCCCTTGCGGGCGGCAATCTGCGCGTCGCTGAGTGCGCTGATCGCCAGTGAGCACGCCGATCGTGAACAGGCCGTTGCGGGCGTTGGTCGAATCCTGAATCTTGAGAACCTCTTCGAACTCGCGCCGCGCATCGCTCAACCGGCCTTCGGAGAGATACGCGAAGGCGAGATTGATGCGGCCAGCGGCTGGTTGGGCGCCACCTTGACGGCTTGCTCGAGGTGATCCACCGCTTCTTTCAGCATGCCCGCGATCGCGATAGAGCGATCCGAGGTTCGAGTGCGCGGCGATAGTCGTCCGGGATAGGTTGCCAGCGACAGCCGATAGGCGTCGATCGCCTTGAGCTGATCGCGCGAGACCGTCGTGAAGTATCGCGCCTCGATGTAGAGCCGTTCGCGCTCGCTCACCTTGTCGCGCAGCTCGTAGGCGCGGGTCGCCGCCTTCTCGGCTTCGGGCCGCTCGCCGAGATTCGACAGCACGTGCCCAGCCGGCCGTACGCCAGCGCGAATTCGGGATCGAGCTCCACGGCGCGCCGGAACAGCGGCAGCGCGTCGAAATCACCTTTCGTCCGCCGCGCGACCATCGCCTGGCTGTACGACTTCAACGCTTCGAGCGACTTCGTGGTGGCCTGCTCGATGTTGGCGTCGAAGCGCTGGACCGACGCCAGCGACTCTCCCAGCGTCTCGCGGAACGCCGGTCGCGGCGCTGCCGAGCGCGGTGATGACTTCTTCCTTGCTGCGCGCCTCGACCTGCTCCTCGGCGAGCACTTCGCCGCTCTCGCAGTTCTGCGCGTTGAGCGTGACGACGTAGCTCGTGCCGAGCGCCGCGATCGTGCCGCCGAGCATCGCCTTGGCGCCGGCGCGTTGACAGACCTCGCGCGCCACTCCGGCGTCAGCGGCTTCGGTGGGCGCGCGGCCCATCAGCTGCAGTGTCGACTGCACCTGTTGCTCGTTGCAGCAGGTTGAGGTACGGCGACTGGCGCAGCTGCAGGCCGAGCGCTTCGCTCAGCGTGTCGTCGAACATCGTGTCGCCGGTCCGATTGCGGAAATCGGACAGCACGACGGAATCGCGTTCGCGCAGCGCCGGCGTCCGCGGCGTCTGCCACAACACCGCGCCGACGATGACGGCCGCAACGAGCGGGGCGCCGAAGAGCACGGCGCGACGCGTTCCGCGTGACGACGTCGCCGCAGGGACCGCCGCCGCGGGAGTCCGCCGCCGCGACTGGCGCCGCGGCGACCGGTTTTGCCGGCGTCGTCGTCCCGATCGCCGCCGCCGTGCGCCCGGTGTCGGTCTCGCGCCGAAGACGTTTCAGATCGGCGCGCAGGTCGGACGCGCTCTGGTAGCGCAGTCTCGCGATCCTTCTCGAGCGCTTTGGCGATGATGCGATCGAGCTCGGCCGGCATGTTGGCGTTCAGTTCAGACGCCGGTTGCGGTGCCTTCGTCAGGATCCCTTCGAAGATGACCGCGTGGGTCGCGCCGGAGAACGCCGGCCGCCCGGTCGCCATCTCGTAGAGCACGTCGCCGAACGAGAAGAGGTCGCTGCGTGGATCGATGTCCTGGCCGCGCGCCTGTTCGGGAGACATGTAGGCGACGGTGCCAATCGCCGAACCGACCGTCGTCAATTCGCTTTCCGCCATCGTTCGCGCTTCGTCCGGCCGATCGGGCGGCGCTTCGGCGAGCTTGGCAACGCCGAAGTCGAGCACCTTGGCCTGGCCGCGACGGGTGACGAACAGGTTGGCCGGCTTGATGTCGCGATGGACGACGCCGGCGCCGTGCGCGGCGTCGAGCGCATCGGCAATCTGGACCCCGAGGTCGAGCAGGTCGTCGAGCGGCAGCGGGCCGCGCGCGATGCGCTCCTTGAGCGACTCGCCCTCGAGCAGCTCCATCACCATGAAGTGCTGGCCCTGCTCTTCGCCGATGTCGTGAAGGACGCAGATGTGCGGGTGACTCAGGCTCGAGACGATGCGGGCTTCGCGGAGGAAGCGCTCGAGCGCCTCGGGGACGCAGCAGGCTTCGGCGGGCAGGAGCTTGAGAGCGACGTGGCGGCCGAGGCGGGTATCTTCGGCTTCGTAGACTTCTCCCATGCCCCCGCGGCCGAGCTGCGAGAGGAGTTTGTAGTGGGAGATGGTGCGGGGAATCACGGGGGGATCGTAGCAGGAAGGTTTGAGGGGATAGGGGTCAGGGATTAGGGATTCGGGAAGAAAGGGGCCCAGAATTTGCAATCCAGCGAGCCTGCTTTCATCGCAAAAACTGCGACCTTCGATGTAGCAGCGGGAGCGATTTCCTCGGAAACTGGAACGGTTTACCCTTCATGCGTCGTCGACACGGGGCTTTATGACAATTCAAATCCGTTCCGCGAACTTCGTGGTGTGGCAGCGTTCGATGACCTTGCGCCGAACACGGTCTATGCGATTGCACCGAAGACTTTCCCTCGAGCGAACGCGACGGCGTCTGCACGCGCGCAGCTACGGCGGGAGTCCGTCTCGATCACCCTCGAATCTTCGCCGACGGATCACCCGCCGCCAGACCGGCAGATCACGGACGACTATCACCATTGACCGTCGCAGCGGGCATCCCGTATGCCACCTGGTCTTCTTAACGATTTCGCTGCTCGCGTTTTCCCTGATCAGGTTCTGATCGCTCTGCGATGCGCAGATCGCACTTTCTGCCGATGTCCTGTGGACGACGGTCGCTGCCCTGTCACTCGCGCTTCGCCTGTCTGCCCTGTCTCCATGCCGCGCGCTCGCACCTGTGCCCAAACCCTCGCGCTGCCCAATCCCTATCCCCGATCCCTGTCCCCTAAGCCCTAACCCCTATCCCCTAATCCCTATCACGATCGGGCCGGCCAGTCGCGTACCGCAGGACCGTCGCGAGCACAACATCCGCCATCATCGCGATAAACAGGGGATCCGCATTCACCGCCTCCGCTCGCGCGAACCGAACCCCGCTCTCGCGAGCAACGTCAGCGGCCTCGCGATCGAGGTCATACAACACCTCGATGTGATCGCACACGAACCCAATCGGACACACCACCGCCGCTTTCATCCCCGCCGCCGCGGCGCCGCGAATGTAATCCCCCACATCCGGCTCGAGCCACGGATCCTGCGGCCTCCCGCTCCGGCTCTGATACACCAGCGCCCAATCCGCCATACCCACGCGAGCCGCCACCGCCGCCGCGCCGTCCGCCAACTGCTCGCGATACCGCGACCGCTCGGCCATCGCGAGCGGAATGCTGTGCGCGGTAAAGATGAGACGCGCGCCAGATTGCACATCGGCCGGCAGTGATGCGATCGCTGTCTGCACGTGCGCCGCGTTCGCCGCGACGAACCCCTCGTGCACGTGCCAGCCGGGAACATACGTCACCGCGATGTCAGGAAGTCCGGCCGCGGTCAGCGCCACGCGCGCATCGCGCACGTTCTCGCGATACTGCTGACAGCTCGAATAGCTCGCCTGCGCCGCCATGATGAAGCCGATCGCGCGGCGAACGCCGGCGCGCGACATCTCTTTCAGCGTGTCGGCAAGAAACGGATGCCAGTTGCGCATGCCGACATAGACCGGCAGCGGATGGCCCGCCGCGGCGAGACGATCCTGCAGTCCGTGCGGCCTGCTGCTTCGTGAACGCGGTGATCGGCGACACCCCGCCGAACAGCTCGTAGTGGTGAGCGACTTCCTCGACGCGCGATGGCGGCACCGTGGCGGCCGCGCAGGACGTTGGCAAGAAACGGACGGATGTCGTCCATCCCTTGCGGGCCGCCGAATGAGATCAGGAGGACTGCGTCGAAAGGCTGCATGCGTGGAGGATGGCCTCGCATGCCAGCATACCTTGCAGGTTTACTTCGTCGGCACGCGGGTCTTGAGCTCCTCGAACCAGTTGAGCACCACTTCAACAAGCGGTGCGACCGGCAAGCCGTTGGCCCCGACGTCGGTGCGCAGCCCGACGACGCCCTTGCCATCGGGCGACACGTCGTAGGTGCGAAGGTAGGTCGGCGGCGCGTTGAGGAACGGCCGCGGAATCAGCGACGGCTCGCCAAACGCGAACGTCGGTGTCGTCGTCACCGGAAGCGCCACGAAGCGGTTGCCCGGACCCGGCGTGTAGAAGAGTTCGCGGCCGTCGCGCGACCACACCGGATGATGCCCGTCATCGTCCGACTTCGAGGCCTGATAACGGGCGCCGGTGCGTGGGTAGGGCTCGATATAGACCACCGCCTGCGCGGGCCCGTTGGGCTGCCGGCTCGAATAGACGACCCATTGGCCATCCGGCGAGAATGTCGCGTCGCTCGGGATGTCCGACTCGAGCGTGGAAAACTGAACCACTTTCCCGTCCGCCGACCGATCGAAGACGACGACCCGGTCGCCGCGCGTTTCGTCGAACAGCAGGTGTCGGCCGTCGGGCGACCACGATTGGGGCGTGTGCGCCGCGTCCTTGTCCGCCCGCGTCAGTCTGGTCGCGGTATCGGTGCCGTCCGCGCGCTGCCACCAGATGCCGGCATCGCCCTCGCGCGTCGATTGGAACGTCACGCGCTGGCTGTCGGACGACCACACGCCAGATCGGTCCTGCCCGCCGAAGGTCAGTCGCCTGGCGGCGCTCGACTTCGCGAATCCGTAGATCCAGATCGAGGTCTCGTTGACCTCGTTGACGTCCACCGCCAGCCGTGAGCCATCGGGCGAGACGCGCGGATGCGCGTAGACGCCGAGCGGGACGCTAAGGGCGTTGGCGCGCCGGTGCGATCGAACACCGCCAGTTGCAGCGACGCGCCGCCGCTCGCGACCGGTCCCGGTATGTAGGCGAGCGTTCCCGCGTCGGACACCGCGAAGTGCACGGCGCCGGTCGTGGCGGGCGCCGCGCGCCGCACGCCCTCGACGACAGCCACCGGTTCGCCGACCACGCTCAACGTCTCGAGGTTCAGCGGCACGGCGTAGAGGACGCCACTTCGACCGAACAGCAAGTGACCGGATGCCACGTAACGCCCGTCGGTCGCCCCTTCGACGAGCGTCGTCCGCTTTCCGCTCCGCAGCGACTGGGCGACGATCCGCGCCCGATCCCACGACGAGATGCCGCGCGTCCCGACCGTGAAGATCATGGTGTCGCCGTCGGCCAGCAGTTGCGGTCCATAGAGCTCCTCGCGATCGACGACGGGAACGACGATGTCAACCTTGCCGCCCTTGGCGGAGACCCGCTTGATTCCCCTGCTGTGGTCGCCGAAGTAGATGTCGTCGCCGGCCCACTGCAGCCCGAGACCGCCCTCCTGGAGCGCGCAGATCGTCGTCACCGCACGGCTTCCGAGAGTCACGCGCTTCAGCGACCGATCGCTCGCCGCCCAGAACACGATCGACTGGCCGTCCGGCGAGAACACCGGATGCGTGATGGACCCCACAGACTCGGTGCCTGGAACCGGTTGCAGCGCCAGCTCGGAGATCCGCCGGATGTAGAGCTTGTCGCCCCCGAAGGCGACCTGCGAGCCGTCGCGCGACACGCCAATGACCTGGCGGTTGAAGTTGGTGAAGAGCGCGGCATCGGTGCTGATGCTGCTCACGAACCGAATCGTCGGCGGAGGCGTCGGCACCGGCCTGGCATCCACACGGCCCCGCCGCCGAGGACGCCGGCGATCACCGCGACGCTCGCGAGCGTCAGCGCGTGCTTCCACAACGGGCGAGCGGCAACGGACGGCACCACGACCGGTGCGGGCGCCAACAGCGTGGGCTCGGCCTGGATGAACTCGATCTCGCAGCGGACATCGCCGATCGCCTGCAGCCGTTCACGACGCGACTTCGCCAGGCAGCGACGGAGGAGCCGCGACAGCCGCGGATCGAGCGTCGCCGGCATCGCGGTCCATTCCGGTTCACGCGCGAGAACCGACGCGATGATGTCGGTGACCGACTCGCCGGGAAACGCCTGCCGCCCGGTGAGGAGCTCGTACAACACGCAGCCGAACGAGAACACGTCGCTGCGATGGTCGGTCGGCAGGCCCTTCGCCTGCTCCGGCGACATGTACGCGGCCGTGCCGAGGATCATGCCGGCCATCGTCCCCTTCGCCGTCAGCGTCGGCGACAACGACAAATCGCGGGTCGATCCCGGTGCGCCCTCGATCGCCTTCGCCAACCCGAAGTCGAGCACCTTGACCTTGCCGTCCGGCGTGACCTTGACGTTGGCCGGCTTGAGATCGCGATGGATGATGCCGCGCTCGTGCGCCGCCTCGAGCGCGTCGGCCATCTGCCGGGCGATGGCGAGCGCCTCGGCAACCGGGAGCGGACCGGCCTTGAGGCGATCCGCGAGCGTGTCGCCTTCGACGAGCTCCATCACGAGGAAATGACGCCCGGAGGCTTCCTCCATTCCGTAGAGCGCGGCGATGTGCGGGTGATTGAGCGCGGCGAGTGCCTTGGCTTCGCGCTCGAAACGGGCGACGCGATCTTCGTCGCCGGCGGTCGCGTCGGGCAGCACCTTGATCGCAACTTCGCGGCCGAGCTTGATGTCGCGGGCGCGATACACCTCGCCCATCCCGCCTTCGCCAAGCTTGCTGAGCACCTGATAGTTGGCAAGCTTCTGACCAATCACTGACAGTCTCTCCGGCTTGGCTTCGGCGAGACCGCGCCGAAGTCCGCAAGCCAGCAGGCGGACGGAGGCGGGCCCGCCTGCGCCGAGCGAGGCGACGATTTCGTACGAAGACAGCCGCGTCCCTGGAGTAATCATCGGCGAGTCAAGAGGCGGACCACATCACCAGATCACCAGATCACCAGATCACCAGATCACCAGATCACAAGATCTCACCAACCCTCGCCGTCATCGTCATCACGTGCTGCTGCCCCGGTTGCAGCGTGATGCCCTGCGGCAGGACGTTGGCGGTCTCGACACAGACGAGGCGTCGCCACTCATCGTCCGCCAGGTCGGCGAGCGCGCGCGCCTTCTCGGTCCACGGGTTCCAGACGACGGTCGCACGCGACGCGGTCTTCTCGACTCGAATGCGCCGGCGCAAGGTCGGATCTGCGATGTCGACCGCAGCGTCGGTGTCGAGATACACGCGGTCGGTCTCCGCCACGACGGTGATGTCGCCGTCCTGAACATGTTCGCGGCCGCCGTCCACCTTGTCGAGATAGCGCACGCGATCGAGCCCGCTGACGCGAACCGTGGTGGCGTCGCCAACCGCGTAATAGGTGTGGAGCGCCTCCTCGAACGTGAACGCGCTCGTGCCGGTATTGACGACGATCAGCTCGAGATGAAGCGTGGCGCCGAAAATCGCGCGGTGCAGGACACCAAAATCGAACGGCCAGCGCGATCGCGTCTGGGCGTCGCTTTCGAGGCTTGTCGTGACCTCGACGCCGGCGTCGCTCTGACGGATCGCGTCCAGCCGCCAGGTCGCAGTCCGCGCGAACCCGTGCGCGGGCGCCTTCGGATCGCTGACGTGGTTACCGAACCACGGAAAGCAGATGGGGACACCGCCGCGAATGGCGCGGCCCGGTTCCCAGCGCGACTGGCGGCTCAGAAACAGCACCTCGTCCCGTCCCGCCGGTCGCCACGAGGTGACCTGGGCGCCGAGGAGATACATCTCGCCGCTCGCGGCCGGCGACGCAATCGCGACTTTCGTCAGCCCGCCGTTGCCGCTCGCGACCTCGGCGACGCCGGGAATGCCGAGGCGTCGATCGAGCTCCGCCGGGGTCTCGCTCATTGCAGCCGAACCTTCTGCTGACATCCGGGTCAGGCCCGGAGGATATCACCGACGCATGAGCTAGTGTCCACTAGCGGACAGCCATCAGCAGCTCGATCTGGTTCCCGTCGGGATCCTTCACGAACGCATAGAGCAGACCGGTGGTCTTCGCGATCGGCCGCAGCAGCGACCCGCCGTTGGCCTTGACCGATTCGATGGCTTTGTCGAGATCCGGCACTTCGAGGAGCAGCGCGGCGAGCGCCCCGGCCGGCGCATCCTTGGGCCGCGTGGCGATCACGATGGGCGTGGTCGTCGCCGCCCGCGCCTGGTCGGGTGTCGCGCCGGTGTTGAGCACGATCTCCTTGAACGTCGGCGTGTTCATCGGGCGCCGCGTTTCGGACATCCCGAACGCTTTCGCGTAGAAGATCGCCAGCGCGTCCGGATCGCTTGCCAGCACGCGGATCGCGCGGACGTGGATGCCGCGATCCTGCGCCGACGCGACGGCCGCCACCACGATCATCCCTGCTGCCAGGCCGAGTGTCAGGCGTCGCATCGCTTCGCTCCTAGTCCTAGTCGAGGCCCTTGGCGGCCACGGACATGAACTGGTTGACGTACACGTCAAAGGCGGCGCGCCGCGACGGCTGCCGGACGGCGACGATCTCGCCAAACTCCATTTGCTCGTCACGCGCCGGCGTGTAGGCCGGCCACCCGGGCGCGCCTTTGCACGACGGTGTCCCGCGGGTGGCAAACGCGATCCAGCAGGCCGACATCGTGTTCGACATGGCGCGATCCTGATCGGTCAGGAGCTTCGCGACGGCCGTGCCCGCCCACGTCTTGAAGATGTACGGAATCTCGCTGCCATGACTCGCACCGGGCACGGTGCCACGCCGCACCGATGCGACGTAAGAGAAGTAATAGAGGAATGACTGCGCGCCGCTCGCCGCCTGAGCCGCGACCCAGCGCGACGGCGCCACGAAGACGACGTCGCCCATCGCCTGCCGGCGGAACTCGTCGTCGGACAGCGCATCGCCGTACAGCGCGCGGAACTCCGGCAGACGGTTTCCAAGCGCGAGCGAGAGCGCGGCCGCCGGTACGCCGAGCGTCGCGAGCACGCTCGCCTCGTTGGAGTTGGCGCCTATCAGGAGCGGCACGTCGTGAGCACGGCCGTCGCCGAAGGCGATCCACGGCGCCTCGGTGATCAGCCGGCCGTCGGCGAACGGTCCGAACCCGAGCCCGCCCTGCAGCGCGCCCTGCGCGGTGATCCAGTCTTTCGCGGGACGCGCCTTGAGATCGGCCAGCGTCGCGGACGCCGTGAGTCCGATCGCCGACGCGTAGCCAACGCCGCGTTTCTCCTGCTCGGCAAGTCCGGCCGGACGCTGGAGGCCGCCGCCGGATTCGACAATCGCCTTGGCAAACAGGCCTTTGGCTTTCGGCAACGTGAGCAGGAACAGGATGTCCGCCGCACCGGCGCTCTCGCCGAACACCGTGACGTTCGCGGGGTCGCCGCCGAACGCGGCGATGTTCTGTCGCACCCAGGTCAGCGCTGCGATTTGATCCATCACGCCGTAATTACCCAGCGCCTCGGTAGCGGCGGCATTCGCGGTGATCGCCGGGTGCGCGAAGTAGCCGAGCAACCCGAGGCGGTAGTTGATCGTCACCAGCACGACGCCCTGCTTCGCGAGCTCGCTGCCGTCGTAGAGCGGCGCGGTGCCGGAACCGAGACGATGAGCGCCGCCGTGGATCCAGACCATCACGGGTCGAGACGCCGCGGCATTCTTTGGCGGCGTCCAGATGTTCAGCGTCAGGCAGTCTTCGCTCTGCGTCGCCAGTCGTCCGACGCCACCGCCGTCCTCGCGGTCCGGCTGCGGACACGCGGCGCCGTAGCCCGTCGCGCGCAGTACCCTCCGATCGACGCGATGCCGGCTGCGGCGGCTTCCAGCGCAGATCGCCCACCGGCGGAGCCGCGAATGGAATGCCCTTGTACGAAATGACGCCGTCGCGCTCGACGCCGGTGACCGGACCGTCGGACGTCACGACGGGTGTCGTGTCCTGCGCGCCAAGCGCCGGGGCGAGCAGCGTCAACCCGACGGCCGTGACCGCCGCGTAGCGGGTGAACCAGCCTGACACGATCGGACCCATCGGTACACCTCTCACGCGATATCCCCTCTCACGCGATGCGAGTAATTGGCGGCACGCGCCACTGCCGTTGCAGCAGCACGGGCTTGGGGAGATACGCGCGCAGTGCGAGCCGGAGCGGGCCGGCCGGCGCCGGCAGCCAGTTCGACGCCAGCGCACCGGCCGGGGCCTCGCGTTGGATCAGGATGTCGAAGCTGCCGTCGCGGTTGACCGAGAGGCCGGGCGTCCGATCGCCGATTGCGAAACGCTTGATCGGATTGTCGACCAGGAAGTGGCGGCCCTCGGGCGTCGTCTCGTACATCGTGAGCGACCAGAAGGCCTCGGCCGGCACGCCGCCGGCCGGGACCTGCCAGCGATAGGCATGGGCGCCGGTCAGCCGCTCGCCCTTCGCATCGAAGTTGGCGTGGAAGTACATCGCCTCTTCCTCGCCGAGCGCGGCGAGGCCGCCGAGGGCAATGGTCGCGCGGAGCCGATCGTTATCGCCGAAGTCGCCGACGCCCCGCGGCTGATAGCTCCAGCCCTGCACCACCTGATCGCGAAACAGGAAGCCGTCGCGCAACGAGGCGAGGCCGCTCGCGATCGCCGGCTTCCATCGCTCGAGCAGTTCCGGTGACGGCGAAACGCCTGCTCCGATCCCGAACCCGGCAAAGCGGCGCGCCACGGCGGTGTGGCCCCGCTCGCCGGGCGACCGCGCCAGCATCTCGTTGACGACGAGGAGGAACGTGCGCGGATCGTTGACGTCGGAGGCCTTCACCGAGAACGGCCGTGCCGGCAGCGTCCCAGACGGCACGGTCAGCGTCAACTGCGTCTGGAACGCGCGGGCCGCGGGCAGGTCCGCGTCGCTCGCGACCAGCGTGCGCATCAGCATCCAGTTGTCGTTGGTGGACGAGCGGATCAGCGTGACGCCGTCCGGCAGGGTGCCGGTCCACTCCGGTCCGGCGATCCAGTAGCGCCCGCCGCGGCCCTTGGTCCCGCGCGTGCCGATGTACGCGAAGTTGTCGGTGAACGCGTTCATGAACGCGACCGAGTAGTAGCGATCGGAGCTCGACGGCGCGGCGACTTCGAGCGGGCCGCCCGCGAGATCCATGAACGACGAGGAATAGATCGTGTCGTTGTTGGGCGCCGTCACCTGCCGGCTGGTGTGATCCGCGAGCATCGCGCGATGCGCGAGCCGATTGAGCGCGCCGGGCTTGCCGTCCACCGCGCCGGTGCGTTCCTGCTCGGTGCGCGCGAACTCGTAGAGCGGGAAAGCGTAGTAGAACGCCTCGTCGATCGTTGCTGAGGCGCCCGCCGACCCCTGCTCGGCGCGGGACGGCACTGGCCACGCCGGCGCGGATACCCCTCGTGCGAGCCCCGTGAGTCCGAGCCCGATTCCCGCCTTCAGCACGTCGCGGCGATGCATCATGAGGATCGCTCCCTGCGAGAATGGAAGCCCAAGTATACGGCGCACCGCACGCCATGCTCGCGAAAGCCAAACCACCTCACGGGAGGGCTCGTCTGATGGCCATGCGCAACGGTTTCACCGCTCTTGGCGTGGCAGCGATGCTGGCGTGTACGACGCCGGCGCGCGCGCAGGCGCCGCTCTTCGACTTGCATAGCGCCTTCTGGATCAACCTGCATCACTACCTGCACGCGCTGGGACGGAGCAATAGCCCGCTCAGCGAACCGCTACCCGAGGCCGCGACGCCTGCGGAACGCGACACGTGGACGGCTATCGTCGCGAAGTACCGGGATCTCTACGGCAAGCGGCCGCTCCTCTTCGACGCGGAGCTGGTCAAGGCCAAGCTGGCCCTTGCCGCGGCGGAATCGCGTCCGGCGCTCGGCGACGGAGTTGTGCTGCCAGCGATGCAGGCCGCCCTGGAAGCCGCCGCGCCGATCTACCGTAAACATGTCTGGGAGGCGCACGACCGATCCAATCAGCGCACGATGACCGAGGCGCGAGCGCTCTTGAAACAATACGGGGCGCCGATCGCGACGCGGCTCGCCGCGTCCTACGACACCACGTGGCCGGCCCAACCCATCCGCGATCGATTTCGTGTACAACGCCGGGCCGCCGGGCAACGCGTATACGACCAACGATCCGACGCACATCACTATCGCCCAGGACCCGCGTCACAGTGGCCTCGCGCTCCTCGAAATCATGTTTCACGAGGCGTCGCACGGCTGGGACGCGCTGCTGATGAAAGAGGTGGACGAGGCGGCGCGCGAGCTGAAGGTGAAGCCGCCTCGCGACCTGTGGCATGCGTTGCTCTTCGTCAACGCGGGGGCGATCACCACCGAAGCGTTGGCAAAGGCCGGGACGCCGAACTACGAGATGTACGCCGACAAAGAGAAGCTGTTCGCGTGGATGGGGCCGTGGCGCGCGCCGGTGGCGAAACACTGGCCTGCGTTCCTCGCTGGCACGATCGGGCGGCGCGAGGCGATCACGCGAATCGTTCGCGACCTGACGCCGGCGCCGTAGCGAGATCCCCGACAGTCGAGCTGGCCCGGGCGGTCGAAGGCGCTACTGTTGATCCGTGCCGCTCGTCGCCCTCGCGCTGCTGCTGCCTCCTGCCGCTGGCCATCATCGCGCTGACGCCGCTCCTGCTCGTGCTGCGCTACAAAGCGGCGAGCGCACGGCGTCTGGCGCGTCCGTGGATCGCCGCGTTCAATCTCGGCGCGATGATCTTCTCGGCGCTCTTCTTTCTCACCGGCGCGGCGATCGCGAGCGTCTGGGTGTCCGCGCGCTGACTGGGGCGGCCGCCGGCATCGGCATCGGCCTGGTGCTGGGCCTCGCCGGGTTGTGGCTGACGCGCTGGGAGCCCACCGCGCGCTCGCTCCACTACACGCCGAACCGCTGGCTCGTCCTCGCTGTCACCCTCGTCGTCGCCGTACGCGTGGTCTACGGGTTCTGGCGAGGCTGGGAGGCGTGGCAGTCGAGCGGTGGCAACGACTCGTTCGTCGCCGCGTTCGGGATCGCTGGCTCGCTGGCGGCTGGCGGGATCGTGATCGGGTATTACCTCGCCTATGCGGTCGGCCTGCGGTGGCGGATCAGCCAATGGCAGCGGCGGCCCCTGCGCACGTTGTCATGAGCCGTCGCGTATCTGCCGTTTACCGCTGAATCGGCGAATACGTGACGCCGTCCGGGCTGTTCTGCACTTCGACACGCGCCAGCGTCTCGCCGCTCGTCAGATCGAGCACGAGCATCGAGTTGTCGTTGCGCACGGTCACGAACGCGTGGCGGTTGTCGGGGTGAGGGAACACCCCGGCGGTGGACGGCTCGGCGACCTTCGTCAACCCCAGCTTGATCGACTTGACGATCGACTGGCTGGCGACGTCGGCGACCACGAGCGCTGACGCGCGCGCGTGCGGCACCAGCGCGAACTTGCCGTCCGGCGTGAACTGCACGCGATACGGAAACCCCGGCGACGGAATCTGCTTCGTCACCTCGAGCGTGCGCGTATCGATGATCGAGATCGTGTCCTCGGCGCGATTGCCGGCCCACACCCAGCGGCCGTCCGGCGTGACCCCGACGCCTTCGCATTCCTTGCCCGTCTTCACGTCCTTGATCTTCGCGCCGGTCTTGAAGTCGAACGCGCTGACGCTGCCGTCGCGCATGTTCGAGCAGTAGAGCCGCGTCCGATCGGTCGAGAGCGCCAGCATGTGCGACACCCCGGCCTCGGTTCGAAACACGCGTTCGATCGCGCCGCTCGTGACGTTGACGAGCAGCAGCGCCTGATTGGCTTCGGACGTGACGACGACGCGCGCCGGATCCACCCAGCGGACATCGTGCGGCGCGCGGTACTCGCCGAGGTCGATCGTCTTGATCGTGTCGCCGCTCGGCAGCGCCAGCACGCTCAGCGTCTTCTGCTGCCCGACGCCCTGCTTGTTGTAGTTGGTGACGACGACGGAGCGGCCGTCCGGCGAAACCGCCGCCTCGTGCGGTCCGCCCACGACCGGCACATGCCGGTAGGCCTCCATCGTCTTCAGGTCGATCAGCGTCACCGAGTCGGATTGCTGATTCACCGCGACCACGGTGCCGGTCAGGTTGACGCGGCGCGCCGGCGTCTGCGCCGAGAGGCCGGCGATGCAAATCCCGAGTCCGGCGAGGGCGGCGATGGATGCCAATCGAGTCATCCGGGAAACGTAGTCTTCAGCTCCAGGAATTGGCAAGCCGATTGTGACGAAGGTGGGACGTACGCAGTCGCGTGTCAGGCGCCGCCGTCGAGGGCCTGAAAAACCCGCGCATGTTCGCCGTGAAAGAAATGCTTGATCAGCTCGCCGACATCCGCCCGACTCAGGTTTTCGCCGGTATGGACTGTCGTCGCGGAGGGACGCAGAAGGCTGAAGGCTGTCTTCGCGTGGAAGTGCACGAGATATCGACCACCGGCGCTGGGGCACACGTGCAGGAATGGCCCGTCAGGATCGACGAAGCCGATTCCAGGCGGACAGTATTCCTCGCCGGCGTTCTCGAGTTCGGCCTGGAGCTTCCACTCGTTCGGCCAGTGGTGCGCGTCCAGCGCACGAAGCGCGCCTGCGACGTCGACCGGGGGAAAGTCGGTGGTCGAGAAATCGGCTCGCTGAATCCAGTACTCCAGCGTCGTCATGTGATTGGGGGAGCCTACTACGATTCCGTCGCCGCCTGCTTGACAGCGTCGGCTTCCGCGTGCGGTGCCGGCCAGGCGCGCGGCGCGACTCGATCCGGTCGAAGCGCTGCGGGCGCAGTGAGACTAACGCTTTCTCCCAAAACGCTCGCCGAAGAAATCTCCTGCGTTCCAGCGCGGACGTTCGCGTGCGGAAGCCAGAAAATGCCCGATTAAGAACTGCAGCTTGGCGCCCTTCGCGCCAGCTTCGAAGTTCAGCGGTTGACCGAGGTCATCGTTGGGTCGGTGGTATCTCGTTGCGATCCACTGATCGAACAGTTTGCGCCCGTCGAGTGCTGGATCGACCGCCTTGGTCCCCTCCACAGCGAAGACAGCAGGCACACCTTGTTTCACGAATGAGTACTGATCGCTTCGCACGAAAAAGAGTTGCTCGGGGAATGGGTCGGGACTGATCTCCACTCCCAGGCGCCTGGCGGCGGCTTGGACGGCCGATGCGACGGACGAGTGCTCGCTGCCGAGCGCGACGATGTCACGGAAATCGAACAACAAGGGCATTCCGTCCAGGTTGACGTTCGCCACGATCGCGCCTGCCGGCACGGTGGGGTTACGCGCGAAGTAATCAGATCCAATCAGACCCACTTCTTCTGCGGTCACAGCGAGGAACAAGACCGAACGCAGCGGACGTTGCGGCATCGTGGAAAAGGCCTTCGCGACGGCAAGCATTCCAGCGACGCCGCTGGCGTTGTCCAGTACGCCGTTGTAGATGTCGTCCCCCTCGACCGGATCGCCGACACCGAGATGATCGAGGTGAGACGAGTAGACGACGTATTCGTCCCGGCGCGCTCCTCCCCTCACAATCGCGGCCACGTTTGCGCTGTCAAAGCGACGGTGCGTACTGGCCGTCTGCACTCGGAGATGCGTCTGCAGCGCGACGGGGGCGACGCTCTGGCCCTTCGAGTCGTGCTCGTAGATCTCTGTGGCCGTCACTGAACTGCCGCGGAACAACTTCTCTGCACCGGCAGTACTGATCCAGCCACCCACGCGCGATTGTCGAACCGCGTTAGCCGGTTCGCCTTTCCTGTCAACCCGGTACACCGCCCCACGCGTGGTGTCCGCCACCAGCAATTCCCACGGGTACAACTTGTCCAACGTTGGAGAGGCGAGGGCGAGCACTCCGACGGCGCCGTGCTTGACCGCCGTTTCAGTCTTCACCAGTCCTGACGAATAGTGCGCACGCGAGGTCGCTGGAAACCTCGAGGGTCCGCCGAACAACACGACAACGATCTTCCCCTTCACATCCACAGCGTCGTAATCGTTGTGGTTGAGTTCCGGCGCCTCGATCCCGTAGCCGGCGAATACGAGTGGCGCCGCAAAGCTGATCGAGGGCTCGAACGGATGACCGCTCGCAACAAAGTCGCGGCCGAAGACCAGCGCGTCGATCGGTGCCGTTCCCCGCTCAAGGGAAAAGGCCGTGACCGTGCTCTGCGGTTTGCTCTCGAGCAGCTGCACCCGCTGAAAGTACGTGCTTCCGTCGCCGCCGGGCTGTAAGCCCATCGCTTCGAAGGACGCGGCGACATATTTCGCGGCGATGTCATAACCGCTCGTCCCTGGACGGCGCCCTTGCAGCAGGTCGTCTCCCAGGAACGTGATGTGTGCCTTCAACACTTCCGGAGTGATTGCGGCGAGCGCGCGGTCCAGGGTGCGATCTGCCGCCTGCGACGACAACGCGATGGTTGTGGATAGCGCGAAGACAGCGACCCCAAGCAGGACGTGCGCAGGTTTCATACAGCGCTCAGCTTACACAGGTCTCAATACTTGATTCGAACCCTTATCGCGCGTTTTTCTAAGTGGTTGATGGCGCGCGACTTCTGGTGCTAAGGGTTCGAGTTCCGGCTGTTTACGAGCTGACGTCCGCTGGATCTCGGTCCACTCGTACCGGCTGCTGCGTCTCGCTTGCTTCCGCATTGGACTAGGAAGGTAGACTTACCAGCACGGTTCTCCTTGAACATCGCAGTGCCTGCCCGACCGCGCGTCCTCCTGGCCGACGATCACATCGACTTTCTGGAATCGGTCAGCCGCCATCTTGCTGCCGCTTTTGACATCGTGGCCACTGCGGCCGACGGCCGTCAGGCGCTGGACCTGGCAAGGCGCCTCCGGCCCGACGTGGTCGTGCTGGACGTCTCCATGCCCGATCTCAACGGCTTTCAGACACTCGAGCAGCTCCGGCGAGATGGCCTGGAAACCAGGATCGTCTTCCTGACGATGCACTCGGATGACGAATTCGTCGCCGCGGCAATTAATGGCGGCGCGCACGGCTACGTGCTGAAATCGCGCATGCACTTGGATCTGATCAGCGCGATCGACCACGCCCTCGCGGGGCGGCTATTCTTGCCATCCATGATTTCGCTCTCGACTATCGCAGGCAGCCGGCACGCAGTCCAGTTCCATGCCAACGAGAGCCACTTCCTGGACGAGGTGAGCCAGCTGGTGCGTGCGACACTTCGGTCGGGCGAGCAGGTCGTCCTCGTCAGCAGCGAAGCGACCCGCATTGGCGTCGCTCAGCGCCTGCAGGCGCGGCAGATGAATCTCGCCGTGCTGGCAGAGCAGGAACAGTACGTCGCGACGGATTCCGCACTGGCCTTGTCACACGTGATGCACGAAGGGAGACCTGACAAGGAGCGCGTCGCGGAGATGATCCACGGCCTCGACCTGTTACGCCAGGCCGTCCCGAATAGACCGCGAGGTCGTCTAACGATCGTCGGCGACATGAGCGCCTCCCTGTGCCGGAATGGCGATTTCGAGGCGGCGCTGGAGCTCGAACGGATCTGGGACGACTTGACACGCGCGTTGCCGTTTTTCACGGTCTGCTGCTACCCGATCGACTGCTTCGAGAACTCAGAAGCCCTGAATCTGCTCTCAAACGTGTGCGCTGCGCACAGCGCAGTCACATCCGGAACTTCGCGCGGCGCTCGCGCGACATGAACTGAGGTGGCCAAATGAGCCTCGGCACGCCTTCGCCCCGAGAAAGCGAGGGGCTGTTCCGGCTGGTGGCGGATAGCCTGCCGCTACTCGTCTGGATTTCTGGCTCCGACAAGCGCTGCACCTACTTCAACAAGCCGTGGCTCGACTTCACCGGGCGACCCCTCGAGTCCGAGATCGGCGATGGTTGGGCAGACGGTGTGCACGCCGCAGACCTGCCGCATTGCCTGGACACGTACACCCGCGCCTTCGACCGCCGTGAACCGTTCATGATGGAATATCGGCTTCGCCGGCATGACGGCGAATACCGGTGGGTCCTCGATAATGCGGCGCCGCTGTTCGATCCCGACGGTTCGTTCGCTGGTTACATCGGCGCGTGCTTCGACGTGACGGAGTTCAGGCGCGCGGAAGCCGAGCGCAACATCGCCAACGATCGGCTCCGGCTGGCGATGGAGTCGGGCAAGTCCGTGGGCTGGGAATGGGATCTCAAGACGAACCGCGATACCTGGTTCGGCGACCTGTCGACCATCTTCGGCATTCCCTCCAACGTCTACGATGGGACACGTCGAAGATTTCCGTCGTTCGGTGCATCCGGAAGACCGGGGCCTGGTCTGGAAGGCCGTCAAGGATGCGATGGAGAGCCGCTCACCTTACGCGGCGGAGTTCCGCGTCGTGTGGCCGAACGGCACGGTGCGATGGGTGGCAGCCAAAGGCCAGTTCTACTACTCACCCGGCGGCGACCCGGAGCGGATGCTGGGATGGCCGTGGACATCACCGAACGCAAGGACGCCGAGGAATCACTGCGGCGCAAGGAGATGGAGCTCAAGGAGTCCCAGCGCCTCGCTGGAGTCGGCGGCTGGCAGTGGGATCCGGATACCGACACGGTCGTGTGGTCAGAAGAGCTCTATCGCATCGCCGGCCGTGATCCGATCCTGCCGGCCGTGAGCTACAAGGAACACTCACAGCTGTATACCCCCGAGAGCTGGGACCGGCTGCGGGCCGCCGTCGAAGCGGCCCTCCACACCGGCGCACCCTACGAACTCGATCTGGAGATGGTCTGCGCCGACGGCACGCACCGATGGGTCACGGCACGCGGCGAGGCCCAGCGTGATTCCGCCGGCCAGATCGTACGGCTACGCGGTACGGTCCAGGACATCACGGAGCGCAAGCGTGCCGAAGAAGCAGTGTCCAGCGTGAACGGCCGTCTCATTGAGGCCCAGGAGTCAGAGCGCGCCAGGATCGCCAGAGACCTGCACGACGACATCGCTCAGCGTCTCGCAGTGCTGACGATGGCGCTGGAACAGGTGAAAAGACTGCCGGATTCCTCGGGCGAGGTCCTCAGCAGCCTGGACGCGCTTCAGAAGCAGACCGCGGAGATCACGGCCGATGTGCAGGCGCTGTCACACGAGCTGCACTCGCCACGGCTGCTGCATCTGGGCGTTGTGGCCGCGATGCGGGGTTTCTGTGAGGAACTCTCGGGGCAAAAAAACGTCGGGATTGATTTCGGCCACGAGAACGTTCCGGGGAGTGTGCCGCCTGACGTTTCGCTCTGTCTCTTCCGGGTCCTTCAGGAAGCCCTGCACAACGGAGTACGGCACAGTCGGGCCCCGCATTTCGATGTGCATCTTCGCGGAACCGGGGACGTCGTCCACCTCACCGTTCGTGATGAAGGCGTTGGCTTCGACGTCGATGCGGCGAGTCGAGGCCTGGGACTCGGCCTGACCAGCATGAAGGAACGTCTGAAGCTGGTAGGTGGCGAGCTGGTCATCGAGTCGCAATCGAAACGCGGCACCACCGTTCTGGCCCGCGCGCCGGTTCGGCGAAGCTAGGGTGCCGTGAAGATCGCTGTGCGGCGGCGCCGTATTTCGCGGTCGGTGAGTCTGGGACGATTTCCGCAACTGGTGGACGTCCAACGTCGGCGGTGAGGCACGGATTCGTGCCAACCTTCGATGACGCTCGACGTGAGGCGGCTTGCGCGAACCGAAGCCGCGAGCCGCCAAGTGAGCGAACGGCGAACGTTGGCGGTGAGGCAGGGATTCGAACCCTGGGTACAGACTTTAAGCCCTACAACGGTTTAGCAAACCGCCGCCTTCAGCCTCTCGGCCACCTCACCGCGCGAGAAAGCTAAGTATACGACAGTCTTCGACTTACGGGGACCTGCTGTCCCCAAGAATGTCCCTGAAATTGTCCCTGCCAGCTCTCAGAATCGGCGTTGAACGGCGACGTCCACGCGTCCGGAGCGCTAATCCGAATGCAACGGTTCTTTTCGCCGACAACGAGACGGGCAACTCATTGGCGCACACCGCTTTACTCGCATGTGCCGGCGCCCCAGTTCTCTGGCCACGCACGCGTTAAGATTCGAGGCGCACGCGGAACGGCGTGCGAACAGGTCTTCGGGAGGCACCGGTTCTTTGAACCGTTGCGTTTCGTACCGAGTTCCCGCTTGATGGGCAGCGACCGTGCCGCCCCGAGGGCTGCGCTCGGCGCCATCGAACGGGGACAGGTGTGAGAACGGTGAACAAGCACGCCTGGACTTGGACTCGGGCTCTTCACGGACAGCAGTGCTCCTCATGGATGCAAGTACACGTCACGTGCTCCTGGCTTCGTTCCCGTAGCCAAGTCCAGTTACTGATTGGCACACCGGCGGTGTTGGCTTCGTTGTTCATGACTTCCTCCGTCGCCGTTGACCTCGCCCACGCCGATTACGCGATGGCGGCTTTCTCGAGGCCGTACTTTCGAATCCGAGAATGAACCGTCGAACAAATCGAAGAACACAATTCCGTCGCACTGCACGCAGTCCTCGCGAGAGGCCAGGGCGGTCGGCTTCAGGCGAGTCGCCGGGACCTGCGAGACTCGCGGTCAATCACGAATACAGACGTCTGTTCGGAGCGCCACCCCAACGCGATGTGCGGAACACACTGGCGCGGTGCCGAGGCACCGGTCTCAGCCCGTAGGTTTTTGCCGAGGATCTGCGTTCTGCGGAAGTAGCGAGACGTGTCTGGATGGGCTGGCTGAGAGGGTGGGATTCGAGCCACCGCTGGCTATAACAAAGAGCGTAACGGAATTTGGCTTCCGCACGATCAGTTGGATCCGCAGGAAAGCCCTGTAGAGACGCGTATTAAACACGCGAAGCGCATCTCCTACGAGTGTGTACCGACGCGCCTAACCCACGGCAGCAAACACTGCGTGTGAACTGCCTTGCCGAGCGTCGTGTTACGCAATAGAGTCCACGTGCGGAGGTCAGCATGGTCCGTACGCGGGTCTGGTTTCTCGTTATTGCTCTCTGGCTCGCTCCAGTAGTATCGGGCCTGGCTCAGCCGCCGTCGGAGTTCTCATTCGCCCTCACTGGCGATTCCATCATCACGCGCAAGCTGGCGGTCTACTCAGAGCCGCCCTTCATGCGCATCATCGAGCTGGTGCGCGGTGCGGACGCGGCATTCACCAACCTCGAGATGCTGTTCCATGACTACGAGCCGTATGCGTCAGCAGCCAGCGGCGGCACGTACATGCGAGCGGAGCCCGCGCTGGTGAAGGACCTGGTCTGGGCGGGGTTCGACATGGTATCGCGTGCCAACAATCACAGCGGCGACTACGGCGTCCTCGGCATGAACCTGACGACGAAGTACGTTGCCGAGGCCGGGCTCGTGCAAGCTGGCGTCGGCCAGAGCCTGGCCGAAGCGCGTGAAGCCAAGTTTCTCGAGACCCCACGCGCGCGCGTCGCCATGATCTCGGTTGCGTCCACATTCCCTGACTCGTCTCGCGCCGGATCGACGCGGGGCGACATGCCCGCGCGCCCCGGCCTGAACCCGCTCCGCTTTACCACGACGACCACCATCACGACCGAGCAGATGGCGGCGCTCCGCGGCATTCAGTCGCAGACCACCGGCCGCCCCCCGCAACCGGTGACACGTTCAACTATCTGGGGAACCGCTTCGTCGTCGGCCCGACGCCCGGCCTCAAGACGGAACCGTTGAAAGAAGATCTCGATGGCATCGCGGCGGTTGTCAAGAACGCCAGCGGCCTGGCGGATTACGTGATGGTGACCATTCACGCGCACGAGGGCAACCCGCGCGATCGCATGGTGCCCGCAGACTTTCTCGTCACGTTCGCGCGCGCGATGGTGGATGCAGGCGCCGATCTGTTCGTCGGTCACGGACCGCATGTGCTGCGCGGTGTCGAGATCTACAAAGGCAAGCCAATCTTCTACAGCCTCGGCGACTTCATTTTCCAGAACGAGACGCTGCTCCGGCTGCCGGCCGAGAACTACGCGCCGTTCAACCTCGGCGCCAATCAGCACGTCAACGACTTCAACGACGCGCGCTACAACTTCGACAAGAGTGGGTTTCCGGCGGATCCCGAGATCTGGGAAGCGGTGGTCGCCATGCCCAAGTTTCGCGGCGAACAGTTGACCGAGATCGCCCTGCATCCGATCACGCTGGGACACGGCAAGGCGCGCAGCGTGCGCGGCCGTCCGATGTTCGCGGAGGGAGCGCTCGGACAGAAGATTCTCGGTGACCTGGTCAAACTGTCCGGGGCCTACGGCACCAAGATCACCATCCGCAATGGAATCGGGTTCGTTGACATTCCGGCGCAGGCAACCGCGCAGTAGGAGCGATCATGGGCACAACACGGGTTATCGGCCTCTTTCTTGCCGTCTTCGTGGCTGTCGCCTCCAGCACGACGGCGCAGAACGTCAGCTCCTCGAGCATCGACGGTGTCGTCACCGATCAATCAGGCGCGGCGCTGCCCGGCGTGACGGTTGTCGTCACGAGTCCCTCCCTGCAGGTTCAGCAGTTGACGACGGTGACGGACGGGCAGGGCGGTTATCGGTTGATCGATCTGCCGCGCGGCACCTATCAGATCCGCTTCGAGCTGGCCGGATTCGACCCGCTCGTGCGTCAGGGCCTGGTGCTGAGCGCCGGCTTCGCGGCGCGCGTCAACGTCTCGCTCAAGGTCGGGACGCTGAACGAAACCGTAACGGTGAGCGGCGCGACTCCGGTCGTCGACCTTTCATCGACTGGCGGCGGGCAGAACGTTCCGACCGACCTGATCTCCTTTGCCCTGCCGGGTCTCAAGCAGATGGCCGACATCGTCCAGATGTCGCCAGGTCTCACCGCGACCGACGGCTTCAAACCGGGCGCGATTGGCCTCAACGCCCGCATCCGCTTCAACACCTACGGCATCAATAGCGGCAACACGAACGTCACGGTGATGGTCGATGGGTTCAAGATCATCGCCAACTCGGTGCCGGACCTCGCCAACACCGAGGAAGTGGACGTCAAGACGTACGGCAACGGAGCGGAGGTGAAGGAAGCCGGCGCGGTGATCAACATGGTGACCAAGTCCGGCGGAAACGAGTTTCATGGCCGCTTTAGCGAGGCCTACATGCGCCAGCCGGGCGGCAACATCACGCCCGAGCTGGAAGCACGCGGGCTTCGCGTCGGCACCTCGCTGCAGTACTTCAATGACGCAAGCGCCGACCTCGGCGGCCGCATCGTGCGGGACAAGCTGTGGTTCTATGGCTCAATTCGCGATCGTCGCAACGAAACCACGCGGCCCGGCCTGGTGCTGGACCCGGGACCAGACGGCGTCTATCTGACCGGAGATGAGCCGGCGGCGTTTCCCACCTCGACGCTGCAGAACCCCACGATCAAGGGGCAGTACCAGATGACGCGCAAGTATCAGTTCGTCGCCGACTACGCCCGCGAGGTCACCAACAGTGACGCCGACTCGCAGAACACGCCGTTCAGCGCCCAGCCAACCAACGCACCGGACTTCTCGCATCTCGCGTTCGAGGCGACGCAGGTGTTCAAGTGGGTGCCGACGCGCTGGAAGGCAGAGATGAAGGGGACGCCGACCGACAGGCTGTTCTTCGACCAGCAGTTCGGCAGGTCCACCTATCTGCTGAACTACTCGCAGCAGCCGTCTTGCGGCACGACGCCGGGCACCTACAACAGGAACACGCTGATGATTACCGGCTGCGGCATTCAGCGCGAGAGCGACTTCACGATGTGGGTTGCGGACGGCAGTGTGACGTATCTCCCCTCGGGCTTCCTTGGCGGCAATCACGAGCTCAAGTTTGGCTATCAAGTGTCGCTCCGCGACATTACCGGCAATGCGAAAGTCACCGGCAGCGGCAACTACCACCTGATGTACGACACCGTGAACGGTGTGCCCAATCAGCCCGTGCAGTTCGAGACCACGAACGCGCCGGTGGAACCGGACAACTGGGACAACGTGTACTCGGGTTATCTTGCCGACCAGTGGCGCGTGGGCCAGCGGCTCACCCTCAATCTCGGCGTGCGCTACGACTTCCAGCATTCATACGTGCCGGAACAGACCCGACCCGAAGGGCCATTTGCCGCCGCCGCGACGTTCCCGCGCGTCGAAGTCGGCAAGTGGGGGCGATTCGCCCCTCGCGTCGCGGTTGCCTGGGACATCACCGGCGCAGGACGGACGGTGATGAAGGCAACCTACGGAAAGTTCAATACCGAGGCGGCGATCGCCGCCAACTACAACCAGTACACGACGTATCAAAACATCTATCGTTGGACCGATCCCGATCGCAACGGCCGCTATGATCCTGGTGAGGTAAACCTCAGCACCAGCGGCAGCAACCCCGACTTCATCAGCACGACCAGCGCCGCCAATAACAAGATCAACGAGGACCTGCGGCTCTCCCATGTCAACGAGGTCACGGCGTCCGTGGAGCACGAGCTCGCGCCGAACCTTGCGGTCCGCGGTCTCTACGTGCTCAAGCACATCGGCAGCGACTACAACACCATCAACGTCTTGCGGCCGTACAGCGCCTTCAACATCCCGATTACACGCCGCGATCCGGGGCCGGACGGTGTCCTGAGCACCGGTGACGATGGGGAGATCTTCACGATTTACGATTACGACCCAGCGTTTCGCGGCAGCAATTTCGTCGGCAATCAGGAGGTCAATCGTCCTGATGGCCGGACCGATTACTACAACTCGTATGAGGCGTCGATTACCCGTCGTCTGGCGCGGAGCTGGTCGATGCTGGCGGCGTACACGGCGACCAAGTACCACCGCTGGATTGCCGGCATTCCGCAAAGTCCGAACGACGAGTTCTTCGACCTCGACGACCAGTGGCGCTGGGCGTTCAAGCTCAACGGCAACTACAACTTCCCGTACGATATTTCCGTCGGCGGAATCGTCGAGATCCGCAGCGGCGCGTTCGGGCAGCGCACGTACGTGTTCCGCGCGACCGACGCGAGCGGCCCGCCGCTGGTGCAGCTTGCCTCCGCGACCATCCGCATGGAGCCGTTCGGCTCGCAGCGCGAAGGAAAGCAGACGACGTTCAACGCACGCGTCTCGAAGATGTTTGCGTTGCCGAAGGGCCGCCTGAATGCGAGTTTCGATGTGCTCAACGTCACTGAACACCAACGCGATTACCGCCGTGACCTACGCATCGGGTCCGAGCTTCGGCAGAGTGACTGATATTCTGCCGCCGCGAACAATTCGCTTCGGCGTGATTTATGACTTTTAGCGAGGGGCCTATCCTAAAGAGGAGTCGGAGACCGATAGTAAAACCGACGGCTCCTCAAGGGGTAACACAGATCTGCGATCACCCGTTGCGCCGCCCAGAGCATTGAACCGCTTTTCATCACCACGCTATATCCGGGACTAGCGGGACCAACTGGTGTGCGGGAGTCTAACGATTAGACCGCGGCCGGCGTCTTTGTCACAATCGGTGCCGACGCCGCGGCCTGCTCTCCTGCCGTGTCAATTTGCGCCTGCGTAATCCCGCGCTCCGCATTCAGCGCTACCTGTTGAGCGGTCGTCAGCGTATCTCTAAGTTCCCCTAAAGCGGCACCGAGCCGCCACCGCATCCCGAACCACGAGCTCGGCCTTGCCGTTGATGGCAAAGACAAGGGTGTCTGATCTTCGGGAGGCGATCAATCAGGTCGACCGTATTGCGCTTGAAGTCGCTGAGTGAGGGATTATCGTTGGCGAGATCGAGCATGTGGGTCCCGATGACGTCTGCATCGAATTTGATTCGATCACACGATGACGGTGCCGGCGCGAACAACCGCGGCGGAACTGTCCCTGGAATTGTCCCTGACAGCTTCCAATACTGGGCCTCCAGAGCAAACAGCAGCCAAGTCGCCGAATCGGCGATGTTGTGAAATGGGAAGGATTTCCGAGGAAAAACAAAGATGGCCGAGAGGCCGATCGGCGTTTAGCAAACCGCCGCCTTCAGCCTCTCGGCCACCTCACCGCAGACGCTAAGTGTACGTGAACTCGATACTTAGCCGATCCACATTTTACTTTCGGCAAGGGGGCGGTTTTTCGAACCGCCGCCTTCAGTGAATTTGCTCGGAAAACCCACTGATTCTTCAATCACACCCACGAACTCTGGGCACACGCACGAACACGCATCGAGAATCCGCGGCGCGCTGATGGCGCGCGTTGTGCGTCGTTGCGGTCTCCAGTGTGTCGGAGCACCAGTGCCGATGATCACCGCGTCGACTCGTCGATGATGCGCGCAAGGCTTCCATCGTGGACGACGTGAAGCTGCCGAGCGCCGCGACCAAGGCGATTCGAGCTTACGCGACTCTTCGCAAGAAGGCGGACGAAGAAGACCGGCGGCCAGCCCGCGCTGCTCGACGCGCCGTCCGCGTATTGCGAACCGGAAAACTGAAGATGAGCGCGCGCGATGCTGCTCGTCTCCTGGGGCGGTCACATCAGCGTGTCCACCAGCTTTCAGGCCCGTTGTGTAAGGAGTGACAGTTACTCAAGGATCGAGTCTTTGAACACCTTCTGCCCGCCGAGCGACACGACGAAGCCGTAAACGGCCAGAGCGGCGAACAGCGCCATCGTCACGACCGACGGTGGAAAGAACCACGACGACGGATCGACAGTCAACGGAAAGGCCTGCCAGGTCGAGAAGGTCACTGCCATCAGACAGGCGAGCACACCGTACCGGGTCAGGAGCGGTATGAGCAGCGTGATCAACAAGAAACCCGTGATCCACGACGCGAGCGGCAGGCCAGCCACGGTATAGAGCACCGCGAGCAACGGTACAGGCTGAGATACGCCAGCCAGGCGCGGCGCAACAGCACGCGTGCCACCAGCATCACCATCAACATCGTCACCGGCAGGTTGAAGGCTGACCGGACGGTGTCGATCATCTCCGCGGTCCACGCCGCGGGCCCGGCGAGTGCCGTCAGGCCAGCCGACACTGGGGCATCTGGTGTGCTGCCCAACCAGCCCGCCCCCGGCCCCCGCAGCAGGAACAGGGCACTGAGGGCCAATCCGAAGAGTCCGCCGATCAGGATGTGGCGGCCGACGAGCGGGTCGCGCAGGCGTCCTTCGAGCACTCGGTTCCACGCGATGAGCGTCGTTGGCCACAGCCGCCGGACGTACGGCTCGACCGCGACGTAAAAGATCCAAACGAGCGCGCCATCGAACAGTCGGCGCGCCAGATTGCCGGAGGCGACGGAGAACCACGTGGAGACTGCGTCGGGAAGACGCAGGAGATCGGCGGCGGTGCCGAGAATGACGATGACCGCCGCGACTCGAAAGGCGCCACGCCGATCGCCGCGGCCGAGCCTGAGATTCCGGCGCGCCAGCAGGCCACCAGCCAGGCGCGATGCCGCCACCGAAAACGAAGGGGATTCCACACGCCGCCGGGCGGGCCGGAAGATGTCGGCGTGCGCTCGTCCCCAGTCCGCCACGGCGGAATGACGAAGAACCAGACGGGACGTCCTTGCCATGCGGCCGCCTCGATGCGCAGCGACTCGCGCGTCCAGGCGCGGCGCACGTCAGCGGCATCCGGTGGCGCCCAGCGCGGCTCGGCGGACTGGAACTCGGCGATCGGGAGTCCGGCGGCGGCAAACAGCGGGCCCCAGTCCGGCTCCTGGACTGGGAGCCGGCCCTTCCGCGTGGACTGGTGGCACCACCCGCAGCGATTGGAGCCGGCCGCGCGGATCGAGCCGAACCCGGCTCATGCCCTCACGGACCAGCGGCGGATCGGCGGCGTCGACGACGGTGACGCCGTTGACCGGCGCGAGCGCGTCGGGCTCTCGCGGTACCAGAACCGTACCGGGGCCGGCACCACGGCTACCGATCGCCTTCCAGCGATCGACGGCCTTGTTGGTGGTCTCAACGTAGCGGAAGTACTGGGTGTCCGAGTCGAAACCATACGCGACCGATCCAACCGGTTTGGCGTAGCCGATCGACGCGAGCGTCGCGCGCGCAGTGGCGACCAACTCCGCGGGCGGTGTCGACATCGGCACGACGTTGACCAGGCTCGTCCGGCCCGAGATGAACCAGACCGCGGCCATGCCCGCGAGCAGCGCGACGAGGCACGCCGCCGCGATCGGTGGCTTCAGCTCTCCGCGGCTGCCGGCCCGGCCACCATCTCCGGCGACGGCGTCTCTCCCGCCGCCAGCGGCCATCGCGAGCGGATCGCCGCCCGGCAGCGCCGCCGCCAACGCGACGCCGACGGCGGCCGCTTCGCGGGATCGGGATCGAGGCAGCGCAGAATCGCGCGTTCGACCAGCGGGTCGAGTCCGCGTCACGTGCGCCGACGGACTCGTGGGCGTCGTGCTGTGCAGCCGCGCCAGCTCCTCGAGGTTGGCGGCGTCGAACGCGCGCTTGCCGGTGAACATCTCGTAGAGCACGAGGCCGAGCGAATAGAGATCGCTCCGCTCCGTGAGCGCGCCGCCCGCGCAGCTGCTCCGGCGCCATGTACTGCGGCGTGCCGGCGCGCGCTTCGGCGCCGATGATCCCCGCCGTCGCGCCCGCGAGGCCGAAGTCGGTGATCTTCGCGCGGCCACGGCCGTCGATCATCACGTTCGCCGGCTTGAGATCGCGATGCAGCACGCCCTCGTCGTGCGCCGCGGCCAGCCCGGCGCACAGCTGCCGCGCGATCTCGATGCGCCTTGTCCTCCGGCAGCCGGCCGATGCGCCGGAGCAGCGACGCGAGGTCCTCGCCGTCCACGTACTCCATCGAGAGGAAATGCCGGCCGTCCGACCTCGCCGATGTCGAACACGCGGCAGACGTTCGGGTGCGTGACCTTCAGCGACAGCCGCACTTCGTTGAGGAAGCGCTCGAGCCGCTCGGGGTCGCGCTCGACGCCGCGCGGCAGGAACTTCAGCGCGACGGGCTGGCCGAGCTTGAGATCGTCGGCGCGGTAGACCTCGCCCATGCCGCCGCGGCCGAGCAGGCCGACCATGCGGTAGCGGCCGCCGAGCATCGTGCCCGGCAGGAATCGGCTGTCGTCGCTCGCGTGCCGCACCGGCTGCGGCGACGGCACGCCCACCGGCACCGGGCTCGTCATCGTCTCTGCGTTCGCGGGGCTGAGCGGCGCCGCGCACTGGGCGCAGAACCGCGAGCTGTCGGGATTGTTATGCACGCAGGCTGGACAAATCAGGGACATCGGGGCGGGCTGATTATAGGTGCGGCCTAAGGTCCACGCGCTGTCTCGGCCACCTCACACCAGCCTCGCGCTCGATGCAACGCTCGTCACGGCCAATGTCGATCACATGATCCGAATCCCAGGCCTACGCGTCGAGGACTGGAGTTAGGCAGCTCCGGCGAGGTGGCGGCAGCACCTTCTGTTTGGTCGACCCGTCGACCATCGTCACTTCTTCGACAACAGCGACGGCCAGTTCAAGAAGACGGTGATTGGAGGGAACACCTTCTGATCGGGCACGACCAGCAGAAAGCGCTGACCGGACGGGTCGACGGCAAAGCCATTCATGCCGCCGCCGATGTGTCGTTGCATGAAGAGCATTCGAGGAGATCCGGCGCGCACCGTCGAGCCGGACGTCGTCACGTCGACCGCCATGAACGCGGTCTCGGCGACGAAGGTCCTCGTCGAGGATTCATCCAACGGTCGAATACAGAACGGTGCGGCCATCTGATGTCCACATCGGCGACCGCCCATTTCCACTCGAAAGCTGCACCCTCGCCCCCGTCGGCGGGAATGGCTGCACATACACCTGACTGACCCCGGAGTCATTGGACACGTACGCGATGAACCGGCCGCTCGGCGAAAAGACGGCTGAGTTCTCGTTGAACGCCGTCTCGATGAGAGGAAACGGCTTACGGTCGCCGGTCATCGGGAGCGCCCACATGTCCGACGTCGATTTCCGCAGCTCATCCACCGGTCGACCAGCAGGATGCGTCCGTCCGGCGAGAAACCGCTCGGGCTTTTGCTTTCGCCTGACTGCCACAGCAGCTCGGCAGTGGCGGCGCCGGCCGCCGACCGTTGATACAGGTCGAAGACGCCTTTGCGCGTTCGGCTCGAGGAGAACACGACGCGTTGGCTGTCCGGCGACCACACGCTGGGCCAGAAGTCATCGCCCGGGTGGAACGTGGACCGGGTCGGAACGCCGCGAGCGAGATCGATCTGCCACAGATCCATCCCGACCTCGTCCTTGCTGAACGTCACCACGACGTGCCGGCCGTCCGGTGACACGCGCGGGTAGCGATAGAAACCGTTCTCGGCGACCGTGCCCAGCGTCTTGCCGCTGCGGTCGAACCACGTCAGGCGACCAGATCCACCGGTCGCCGGTCCCGACCGGTAGATCAGCGCTCCATTTGGCGAAGCCGAAAACGCCGCGCGCCCATTGATCGTGTCGGTGTCGACGCCTTCGGCAATCGGCACGGCGTCGCCCGTCAGCCGCCCTTGCTTCTCGTCGAAGGGGTGCGCCATCACCGCGCCGCCGCGTTGATACAGCAGGAACCCAGGTGCGTAATCCGGCTGCGAGTGGACGTCGAGTAGACGCGTGCGCGTCTGGGAATCGAGCGAAGCCAGATAGATCGCACTCTTCGAGCGGTCGTTGCTGCGCGCGAGGAACAGGAACCGGCGACCATCGGGCAGGAAGATCGGATAGGCGTGCCCTAACTCGTCGCGGGACCGGTCCAATTCGGTCACCCGCGTCGGCTGGCCTCCATTGTCTGGGATTCGGTACAGGCCGCTTGAATCGTCAGCTCGGGCATAGAGGATGACGCCTTGCGCGCTCCAAGCGGAGCGGCCGTTGGGATGCTCGGCGAGCGTGACCGGTGGACCTCCCGCAACGGCGATCTTCTTCAAGTTCCCGCCGGCGATGAATCCGACGAATCTGCCGTCCGGAGACCAGAACGGGGACGAGGCGCCGTCGGTTCCGGAAAGCCTTCGCGCCTCCTGCGAACCGAGCGACCGAATGTACAGGGCGCCCGGGCCGGTTTCGGCATCCGCAAAACGCCTGGTCGCATCCATCGCCACGAATGCGACGGTACGGCCGTCCGGCGACAGGCTGAGCGCGCCGTAAATGGCGAGATACCGAAGCCCTTCGGGTGGTGGGAGCGTGAACGTGATCGGCGCGGCCATCGGTGACGGCCGCATCGCCGACCACGCGGCGAAGCCGATCGCGACCAACGCAATCACCACCGCCGCCGCTGTGGCACTCCTCCACACGCGATCGCGTGATCGCGACGTCACAGTCGCCGCCGCCTCAGCGGCGCCGCCCGGCTCGCCGGCCGCATCGTCTATTTCCAGACGCGCGACGGCGATGTCCGGCAGTCGACGCCCCGGTTCCTTTTCGAGACAGCGACGGAGCAGACGACGGATGCTCGGCGGCGTTGTCGCGGGCAAGTCCGCCCAGTCCGGCTCACGCTCGAGAATTGCCGCGATGTGGTCAGAAACCGTGCTGCCAGGGAAGGCCATCTGTCCGGTGAGCATTTCGTACAAGACGCAGCCGAACGCCCAGACGTCCGCGCGCTTGTCGACCGCCTGCCCCCGCGCCTGTTCGGGACTCATGTACGCCGCCGTCCCCAGCAGCATGCCTTCGTGCGTACCACTAATGGTGAAGGTCGGCGACTGCGACAGATCGGCTCCTGCCCCTCCAGCCTGCCCTGCCCATCCTGCCCCAGGCTTCGCGAGCCCAAAGTCGAGCACCTTGACCGTTCCGGCCGGCGTGATCGCGATGTTGGCCGGCTTCAGATCCCGGTGGACGATGCCCTTCTCGTGCGCCGCTTCGAGCGCTTCCGCGATCTGTCGCGCGATCGCGAGCGCTTCAGCGATCCACGAAGCCGCGACGCCTTGAGGCGGGCGTGCCAGCGTCTCTCCCTCGACCAGCTCGAGGATCAGCGCCGGCTGGTCATCGATGGCCTCGACGCCGTAGATCGCGCCGATGTGCGGGTGATTCAGCGAGGCGAGCAGCCGCGCTTCCCGGTCGAAGCGCGCGAGGCGCTCCCGATCAGCGGTGAATGCCGGCGGCATCACCTTGATCGCGACGTCCCGTCCCAGCTTCGCGTCGCGCGCGCGATAGACTTCGCCCATCCCGCCCGCGCCAAGTCGCGAGAGGATCTGATACGTCCCGACTTGGCGACCGATGAATCCTGCGGCTGGTCCGGCATGACCCGGTTTGCTCGCGTCCGCGCCGGCAAAGACGTGCGCCGCCAGTTCGCCGATGGGCGCCACGAGAAACCCTTCGGCGCTTTCCGCGTGCGCAAGTAGCGCCTCCACTTCTCGACGCAACGCTTCGTCGCCGCCGCACGCAGACGTGACGAACGACGTTCGGTCTGCCGCGTCTCGCTCGAGGGCTGCGTGACAGATGTCCTCAACCCGCATTCGGTCTGACCCGCTCAATGCGCCCCGCCTTCCAGCTCGCGAAGCAGCCAGAGCTTCGCCAGGCGCCAATCGCGCTTGATGGTGTCGTTCGAGAGATGGAGCGCCTCCGCGGTCTCTTCGACACTCAGCCCGCCAAAGAACCGTAGTTCGACAACCCAGCTCTTGCGCTCGTCAACAGCGGCCAACGCTTCCAGCGCGCGATCGAGAGCCAGGATATCCAACGACGGTTCTGGCGAGGCGAGGAGCGCTTCGTGCAGCGTCACCCTCTGTGCGCCGCCGCCGCGCTTCCGGTAGCCGTGGGCGCGCGCGTGATCGACGAGCACGCGCCGCATCAGGCGCGCCGAGATGCCGAGGAAGTGCGCGCGATCCTGCCATCGGAGGCCACGGGCATCGGCGAGTCGCAGGAACGCCTCGTTGACCAGCGCCGTCGGTTGCAGCGTGTGCCCGCGCCGCTCACGACCCATATAGACGCGCGCCAGGCGCCGCAGCTCGGCCTCCACCAGCGGCATCAGCTGCGCGAGCGCCTGTTGATCGCCATCGCTCCACGCGCGCAGCAGGTCCGTGACGTGCCCTGGCGAAGATGTCCCCACCGGCCTCCTCTGTAAGGTCTGTAGTCTACGCCCGCAGGGGCAGCGTAGACCCGAAGATCGCGTGGTTTGCGAATGTTTTTGACGATGTTCATCCCTTTCGCACGAATTCCCGCATTCCACCCCGCACGCAGCCATACGGCCGCGGCGGGGAGGCCAGATGTCGAGGAACTCATGGGCGCTGTTCACGACGTGTCTTTTAGTCGCCACAGGGATCGGGCAGCGCCGCGAGGCAGAAGCCTTCGAGCCGAATCCGATCATTGCCATCAACGTGGAAGATCCGAACGGTCTGGCGGGCCCAGGCCTTGTCCGCGCGGAGGAACTCGCGAGCGAGATCTATCAGCGCGCGGGTGTCACGCTGCGATGGACCGTCGATGAAACGAAGGCAGACATGACGCTCACGGTGGTCATCACGACGAGCGTCACGGCGCCGCTCGGCCTCACCTCCGACGCGATGGGCGTCGCACCCAGCCCTGGAGATGGTACCCGCGGGACGACGGCCTATATCTTCATCGACAAGGTGATGGCGTTTGCTTCATCCCACCGCATTGCCGCGAAGTACGTGCTCGCGTGCGCATTGGCGCACGAGATCGGCCACCTGCTGTTGCCCGCGAATGCGCACAGACCCGACGGCATCATGCGCGACAGCTGGCACCCGGCACTCTTTCCGCCCCGAACGCCCGGAGTCGTAGGATTCCCCCCGGAGCAGGCGAGACTGCTCCGGCTTCGCGCGCGGCGTCAGTGAGGCGCTTCAGACCGCGAGATCATTCAGTACCTAACGCGATCGTCACTACCGGGCCGACGCCGTCAGCGCCCAGTCGAGCACGGGATCGCGACCCATGGCGAAGTCCTGCGGTCCGGCCGCAGGGACTGGCTGAGCTGATCGCATGACACGAGACACCTGGCTCGCGACGCATCCGCTTCTCCAGCCGGTCGCCGAAGTCGACGCGCTCGTCGGAATCGCGGCAGCCGAAAGTTGTCCGCCCGCCGGGTCCATTCCCGACTGGGATGACTACACCGCCGACTTTCTCGCCGGTGTGCCGCTGCTCCAGAGCTCGAAGGTGGCGATCGACTTCTCTCCACCGGAGGAGGCCGTTCGCGCGGTGATCACGAAGCTGGCGTCGTCTCCGCTGCCAGACGCGCTGAAGCGGCAATGCCGGGAACTGGAGGCCGAACTGGATCCACCCGTCGCGACCGATCGGTTGTCGCCGACGCATCCCGGACTGCTGCGCTACCTGGCGTGGGCGGTCATGGTCCGGTACCTGAGTCCTGTCGTGAACGCGTTCGACTCGTGGCGAAATGAGGAGCGCTGGCTTCGCAACTACTGCCCCACGTGTGGAGAGCCTCCCGCGATGGCGCAACTGGTTGGCAAGGACCCGTGGCGTTTAAGGAAGCTCTCGTGCGGCCGCTGCCGGACGCGCTGGCGCTACCGCCGAACCGGCTGCACGTTCTGCGATGTCCAGGACGAACATCGCCTCACCGTCCTGGCGATCGAAGACCAGGGCGGACTGCGCATCGACTATTGCGAGGGGTGCGGCGGCTATTTGAAGACCTATGACGGAGAGGGCCACGAGAACTTCCTCCTCGCCGACTGGACCTCGCTCCATCTCGACATGATCGCGCGCCAGCGTGGACTGAAGCGACTGGCGGCCTCGCTCTACGTACTGTGATTTCGCGAGCGGCGGCCGGCGATCGCTGCCGCCGCGGATCTCGCGGAAGGCGCTGCGGCGGTTCGGCGGTGAAGACACTGGCCGCCTCGGTGGTCTATCGGTCGAATGTTGCGGTATTGCTCAATTACGCCTGCGTTCCGCAGGCCGATTCGGAATTCGATCAATGCATCCAGCGGCGCGGCGAAGCGCTCACGCTGGTGGACGAGGATCCGACGTACCGGTCAGTTTCCGATCGTGGATTACTACCGGGGTCCCGTCCGCGAAGAGCTGAAGACCTCGGGCTACGCCGATGCGTATCGTGCGTATCTCGGGATTCGCGGACAGTCGGTCGAGGATCCACTCCTGCGGAAGTCCGCAAACGCGTCGGGAACTGATTCGGCTGTGCTCGCGACGCGTTCTCACGGCTTGACCGTGGAACGGCTGCCCTGCCGGATCCGCTCCTCCCACTCGGCGGCCTTCTCCGGTCTTCGCATGTCGCGGTACAGCTGCACAATCCACTCGACGCTGCGGTCCAACTCCGATCGATTCTCGAACGGCATCGCCGCCTCGCGCTTGGCCATGCCCTCGTAGCCGGCCAGCAACAGCGGCTCTGCCTCCGCATAGTTTGTTTGAGCGGCCAGCGCAGCGCCCAGTAGCGCTCTGTTGCGGTACGGCCGCCAGTCGTCAATCCCGGCTTTCTCGTAACCGCTCATCGCCTCTCGCGTCGATTTCTCAGCCTCGGCGTACTTTCGTAGCTGGAACTGGACGAGGCCGACCAACACCAACGCCTCCGTCGTGGCGGGTGTCTGCGGGCCCATCACTCGCCGCCGGATTTCCAGGAGCTTCAACAGGAGCGGTTCGGCCTGCGAATACTTGCCTTGGCGCGCGTACACCGCCCCCAGGTTGGCCAACGAGAAGAGCGCTTCCGGGTGCTCCTCGCCGAGCACGCGCCGCCTCGCTTCCAGGTTCTTGGTGAACACCGACTCGGCCAGCGCGTACTTGCCTTGCGCGCGGTACAAGGCTCCAAGGTTGTCCACCATCGTCAAGGTATTCGGGTGGTTCTCGCCGAGCACGCGCGTCTGGACCTCCACGCTTTTCGTACGGAGGGGCTCGGCGCGCTCGTAGTCGCCCAGACTCACGTACATCGTCGCCAGGTTCGACATCGTGGTCAGCGTGTCGGGATGCTCCTCGCCCAACACGCGACGCTGAACGTCCAATACGCCGGAGAAGATCTCCGCGGCCCGCGCGAACTGGCTTTGACGAAAGTACGTGACCGCAAGCCGATTCATGCTGAGCAGCGTCTCGGGGTGCTCCTCACCGAGGACACGCCGCTGGGCCTCGAGGACTTTCGCGGCGAGCTGCTCTGCCAACGCATACTTGCCTTGCCGTTCGTACAGCTCCGCCAGATAGCCTGTTGTCATCAGCGTTTGTGGATGCTCGTCGCCGGAGATACGGCGCCGTGTTTCCAGGCTTTTCGTGAACAGCGGCTCGGCCTGGGCAAACTTGCCTTGCCTTCGATAGATGGAGCCGAGGTTGTCCATGCTGCGCAGCGTCTCGGGATGCTCTTCTCCCAGCACACGGCGCTGGACCTCCAGGGCTTTGGTGGTGAGCGACTCGGCCTGGGCGAACTTGCCTTGCATCCCGTAGATTTCCGTCAAGGTCGCCGTGGCCTTGAGCGTCTCGAGATCCTCTTCGCCCAACCCTTGACGTCTCAGTTCGACGGCACGTTCCAGCTGACGTTCAGCCTCTGCGTACAAACCCAGCTCGTAATAGGTGGTGCCGATCGTCAACCTGATCGCCGCCTCCACCAACGGCTGCGTCGCAAACCTGTCCTGGACGCGTGCAGCCGCTCGATCCACAGCCGTACGGACCGTCAGCTCTGGATCGGGCTTGGTGCCCGGTCGCGCCTGTGTGTTGGCGCTGGCCACGGCCAGCAGGTCGTTTTGCAGGAACTCGTTGACGGTTCTGGCGACCTCCGCCTCACGGTTGGCGCGGTCGCGCTCCAGCCCGATGCGCCTCGCCTGGATGGCTGTCGTCACGGCGAACGCCACGAGCACCGCAACCAGCGTCGCCGCCACGGTCACACCGACGCGGTGTCGCCGGCGAAACTTTCGCAACCGGTACAGCGTGCTCGGCGGACTGGCGACGACGGGCTGATCGTCCAGGTGTCGGCGAACGTCGAGGGCCAGCTCGGCGGCGGAGCCGTAGCGCCGGACGCGGTCCTTCTCGAGCGCGCGCATCGTGATCCAATCGAGATCGCCTCGCAGCTCACGGGCCACTTCAGAGACGTCGGGACGCGCGCTTGGTGGCGACCCGGTCGACGCCATCGTCGTCACCCGCGAGCTGGGACGAAGCGGGTCCACCTCGCGGATGCTTCGCCGGACTTCGTCGAGACCCTGCTCGCGCAACCGCCTGGCATCGAACGGCAGCACTCCGGTCAACAGCTCGTAGAGGATGACGCCCAAGGCATACACGTCGGTGCGTATGTCGATGTCGAGCCCCGTCATTTCGGCCTGCTCGGGGCTCATGTACTCGAGCGTGCCGACGACCACGCCCAGTCCGGTGAACAGCGTCTGGTCGGTCAGCGGCTGTGCCGTGGCTTTCGCCAAGCCGAAGTCGATGATCTTGGGGACGGGCCGGCCATCCAGCAACGTCACCAGAACGTTCGAGGGCTTCAGGTCACGATGGATGATGCCTTTCTGGTGCGCGTGATGCACGCCGTCGCAGACCTGCAAGAACAAATCGAGACGATCGCGGGTGGTCAGCCGATTTCGGTTGCAGTACGTCGTGATGGCCTCGCCCTTGGCGTACTCCATGGCGAAGTAGGGGCGGCCTTGTGGCGTGGCGCCCGCATCGAACACCTTGGCAATGGCCGGATGGTCCATCACGGCCAGCGCTTGACGCTCGGCGTCGAAGCGGGCGACGACTCGGGCGGTGTCCATTCCGGCCTTGATGACCTTGATGGCCACCTGACGGCGGACAGGAGCGGTCTGCTCGGCCAGCCAGACCTCGCCCATTCCGCCTTCACCGACGCGCTGAATCAGTCGGTAGGGGCCGATGACGAGCGATGACTGCTGAGGTCCTGTTTCCAGCCGCGTTTCTTCTTCGGACGAGGTGGGACGATTGGCCGGTCGATCACTCATGGCCAGACTTCCGACAAGAATCCGAAAGGAATCCTGTCAAGTGGATAGTAGAGCGAGTGGCAACGTCTCAGAAAAGACCGCAACCTTCTATGGATTCTTTCGCAATCAGCCTTTCCTGCACGTCACGATCAGCTCGAACGGGCTTCGCATCAGATCTGCCCAGAACGCCGCGCCGTCGTTTTCAATCCCCGCGGCAGAAGGCGCGGGCACGGTCCATCGGATCTCCGTGAGGCCTGCGCTGTCGAGGGCAGATTCCAGTGATGCCTTGGTCCAGTAATAGGCGGTGATGTCCGGACTCGTGTACTCGCCCATCGTGACCGAAAACACAAACGGCTGTCCGTCGACGGCGCGTTCGGGAAGCCGCACATTGAAACAGTATTTGTCGTAATAGTGCGGCGCTCTCGAGATGCTGTCATTCAGCTGATAGCCGACAAAGCGCCCGGCTGGCTTCAGGTTTCGCCCGACGCTCTCACACATTCGCTTCAGCTGATCGAAGGAACTGGCGTAATGAAGCAGATGGATACCGATCGCGAGATCGAAATCGCCCAGGTGGTCCAGCGCGCCTGCGTCGGCGACCAGGTATTCCACCCCCAGCCGGTCCTCTTCCTCCCGCGCTCGGGTGGCGCGAATCATGTCTTCCGAGACATCGACGCCCACCACGCGCGTCGCGCCGCGCCGCCGCAGTTCCCTGCTGTAGTAGCCAGGTCCCGCAGGCGAGGTCCAGAACAGCGAGCCCTGTGACGTCGCCAAGAACTCGGTCCACCGAAGGAAGTTCGACGTACCGTCGGAGGGGTATCTCGGTGAACGACCGATCATATTGAGCAACAACGTCGGCGCCATACGGGTTCATGTTCTCGTCCGTTCACACGAGGACGAACTCTCGCCGTTCGCATCGCGAGGAGTTCATCGGCGACGCAGCTCAATATCGAACGTTGGCAAACGTGTCACGTTGGTAAAGATACCAACGTACCCTTCCTTCCTCACCAGGACTGCGAATCCGAAGCCCGTCGAGTCTTCAACGTTGCAGAGCAGGTAGTGCCCCGTCGCATCACTGACCGTCGTCGCGCTCGGAGCCCACCCCATGCCACCAGAAAAGTCGAGAGTAATGAACGCACCACTCACCGGCAGCTCACCCGCCGCTGTGCGCTCGAAAACCCGCCCGGTTAAAACCGGTCCTGTGACAGGCATGGCGGGCGGTATTCCGGTGGTCGAGAGAACCTCATCGGCGACGAGATACACCTCGTGCGGCGCCGTTTGCGTGCGCACCTGTACACGACACGGTTGACTGTGGCCGGTCTTGGTGGCGGCGATTTTCAGCCCTGGACCCACGTTTCGCGCGGTGAAGCGGCCTTCGCTATCGGTGAACGTCGCTGGCGGCCACGATTGGTACTCGACCGAGATGTCCAGACCAACGGATGCCAGCGGGCGTCGCGAGTCCACGCTCACTTCATAGACGATCCCGTTGAGCGTCGAGATTACGGGCGTCACGGGTGACGCGGTTGGGACCTCGGACGGTGCGATTGGCGACGATGGTGACTCACGACACCCGAGAGCGGTCAAGATGACAACGATGCCGAACGCGAGTGGAACACGCATTGGACACCTCTCTCCAGCAGCGCAGATGCTGCCCCTCATCTAGCGGCTGGCGCTGACGATCATCTCCGCCTCGGGATCGGGCGTCTCTCCGCCACTATAGCCGCATTGCACGGCAATCTCATGAAAGCCGACAGATTCCAGCATCCTCACGAACTCGTCCTGGTGATACCAGCGCAACTCATGTGTTCTGAGCTCCGATTGCGCAAGCGTTCCTTCCTTGAAGACCTCGTACCTTCAGCCACACGTGCTGCAGCTGCTCGACCTGGTCCGAGCTGGTGGCCTCGTGAACCAGCACGGTGGCGCCGTCGCTGGGGCGCACGCCGGAACGACGCAGACGCCATCGTCTCTCCGCCGCAAGGTTTCCCCACAGAACGTCGAGCGTCACCAGCAATTCACCGCCGGGCTCGAGGTGGGCCCGGAAGCGCTGGAGGGCCGTCACGGCATCTTGCCGCGCCGTCAAAATCTGAAAGGACCCGGCCGGAATGAAGAGCGTGCGATACAGCCGGCCGAGCGTCAGCTCCTGCATGCGTTGCTGATGGAGCACCGGTGTCACGTTCGCCGTGGCCGCTTTGGCCCTGCAGATCGCGAGCATGTCTTCAGAGCCATCGACGCCCTCGACTGCCAGGCCATCCCGCAGAAACGGGATCAGCAAGCGTCCAGTCCCGCACGCGACCTCGAGCGCAGTGCCACCGTTGCGCGTGAGCCGCTGGTAAAAGAACGCTTGATCCCAGAAGGGTTCGTCTCCGAACCAGAGATCGTAGGTTTCGGCGACAAGACCGCGATAGTCCCAGTTCGACGCCTGTTCGCGCATCTATTTCCGGTTGCTGATCGGCTCTGTCAAGGCCATCGACGCCGAGCGCGAACCCAGCAGCCGTGCAGCGACGGCGCGGAAGCGGTCGTGATGAGGGCTGGTCACGAACATCCACCGGAGCGCGCGCACACTGACCGGTCCGCTGGCGCCGGCCGGCATCATCTCGTCGAGCGTCTTGATTGGCTGCGTGCGAAGGCGGTCGAGCAGCGCCACGCGGTGCACGCACGACACGGTGCAGAGCGGCGCACAGCGCTTCTCGCTCGTGCTCTCGCGCCGCACATCGTCGGTGGTGTACTCGGCCAGCGGGATCCCTGGATGTCCGCGCTGCTGTGAGCACCAGTGTACGAGGCCGTCCTCGCAGATGTAGAGATACCGGCCGCCGGCCCCGCACTGCCAGTCGTTCGGGCGCCCGAACGCAAGGTTCCGCTGGAAATCGTTCTGGTTCTGCACGGTGTAGAACGGCGCGGTCAGCGAGGTGATCTCGCTGTAGACGCGCTGCTGCTCCGGCGTCAGCGGCATCAGTCGGCCGTCACCGTTGTGGATCAGGCCGACCGTCGCCGTGAGACCCAGTTCGATGGCCCGCTTGGCAATCGTCAGCGCGTCCTCGGGGTTACCCAGGTCGCCACCGAGCACGGAGTTGATGTTGACGCTGAACGCCGCGTGCCTGGCCAGCAGCCGGAGCTTCAGGTCGAGCACCTTCAGGCTCTTCTTCGACACGTCGTCAGGGGTTACGTTGTCGATGCTGATTTGCAGGTGATCCAGCCCGGCGTCGTTGAAGCCCTCGATGCGTTTCTCGTTGAGGAGATACCCGTTCGTGATCAGTCCAGCCAGTGCGCCGGTTCGTCGGATATAGACGATGAGCGCGTCGAGGTCAGGGTGCAGCAGCGGCTCGCCGCCGCTGATCTCGATGTTCGCCGTGCGCAGCCGAGCCAGGTGGTCGATGCGCTCGCGCATGGTCGCCAGCGGCACCGGCGGAGAGTGCTTGTCGTACTCGTTACAGTAGGTGCAGGCGAGGTTGCAGCGGCGGATCGGCACGATCTGCGCGAGGATTGGATGACTCGCGGACTGGAACCCGCGCGCGACCATCCCGGCCTCTCTCCACTTGCGGTGGAAACGTCGGACCACGCGCTGCGGCCGCAGCATACGAGGATGATAACGCCTTCAAGTCCTGAGCAAACTCTTCAGTCGGACTCGGCGGTTCGCGATGCTCGCTTCTATCGCGCGCCCAGCGCGATCGTCGGCGACACCCTGGTCGCCCGCCACGCCGGCAGGACGCTGGCCGCCAGCGCGACGAGCAGCAGCGCCGCCGCCACGCCGACAAAGGTGATCGGATCGTTCGGCTGACACTTCGTAGAGCAGGCTCGCCATCAGTCGCGTCAGCGCGAAGGCGCCAATCAGCCCGGCAACGATACCGACGCCCGCGAGCAACAGTCCCTGTCGCAGGACCATGCCGAGCACCTGCGCCCGATCGGCACCGATCGCCAGCCTGATGCCAATCTCCTGCGTCCGCTGCGACACGTGGTACGCGAGGATGCCGTAGATGCCGACCGCGGCCAGCGCCAGTGCGATGGCGGCAAACGCGCCGAGCAGAAACCCGGTCAGTCGCGGCGTCGCGAGCGCGGTCGCGACCACCTCGTTCATCGACCGCACGCTGGCGACCGGCAGGCTCGCATCCATCTGCCGGATCTCGCTGCGGACCGCCCCCGCCACGCTCAGCGGATCGCCGGTCGTCCGCGCGACCACGAACACGCTGCGAATCGGGTCGCCGCCCGCGGTGGCGACGGGCCACTGGATGTGGGGAATGAAAAACTTCTCCTTGACGATCCCGGTGACGCCGTCGTGCCGCTCGTCGGCGATGACGCCGACAACGGTCGCCCACGGACGCGCGAGCGCGCTGCCGAGACGAATGCGGCCGCCGACGACCGCCGACGCGTCGGGCCAATAGGTCCGGGCCATCGTTTCGTTGACGACGGCCACGGGCACGCTGGCCATCGTATCCGCCTCGTTGAACCAGCGCCCGCGCACGAGGCGCGCCCCCATCGCCTCGAACGCGCCGTGCGATACGACCTGCGCGTGACCTTTGGCCTCGCGTCCCGGCGATTCCTCGAAGCCATCGATATCGACGCCGTAGTCGCCAATCGCCATCGCCAGCGGGAGGGCGCGGATCACGCCGGCGGCTTCAACGCCTGGCAACGCCGCCACGCGCTGCTGCAGCTCGTCGAAGAAGTTGACGACATTTTCGTTCGTCGGGTAGCGGGCCCCCGGAATCGTCACCCGCATCGTCAGGACGCGATCGGGGTTGAAGCCGAGATCGATGTCACCCAGCGCCGCGAGCGTCCGGATCATCAACCCGGCGCCGATGACGAGCACGACGGCCAGGGCCACTTCGACGGCGACGAGGGCGCCGCGCAGCCGCTGCCGTCGGTGGCCCATGGTGGCATTCTGGCCGCCTTCACGCAGTGATTCGACGAGGTCGACGTGCAGCGTCCGCAACGCCGGCGCCAGCCCGAAGAGCAGTGTCGTCATCACGGCCAGCAGCAGCGCGAAGGCAATCATCGCGACATCGAGACGCGCGGCCGCCAGCGGCGGCAGGCTCGTGGGATCGACGCTCGTCAACATCCGCAACGCGACGGAGGCGAGCCCGACCCCCAGGACGGCACCAACGATGGCGAGCACGACGCTTTCGGTGAACAGCTGGCGCACCAGACGCTTCGGCGAGGCGCCAAGCGCGGTTCGCACCGCCATCTCGCGCACACGTGTGTCGCCGCGCACCAGCAGCAGGTTCGCCACGTTGACGCACGCAATCAGCAGCAGGAATCCGACTGCGCCCATCAGCAGCCACAACGCCGGCCGCACCCCGCCGCGAATCTCCTGATCGAGCCCCACCGCAAAGGCCGTGAACTGCATCTGCCGGTCATACGCGCCCTGCTCGGTCAGTCGCGCAGTGATGGCCCTCAGCTCGGCGGTCGCGGTCACCGCCGTCTGTCCCGGCGCGAGCACGGCCGCCGCAGAGAACTGGTGATTGGTTCGACTGAGATTGCTCGGGCCGATGCGCAGTGGCCGCCACAGCGAGGTCGGCTCGGCCGCATCCGCGGTGAAGTCGGTGGGCAGGCGGAAGCCCTCCGGCATGACGCCGATCACCTCCACCGCCACGTCATTGAGCATGATGCGGCGGCCGAAGAGGGTGCGATCGCCGCCGAACTGCGCGTTCCACAGTCCGTAGCCGAGCACCGCGACCGGCGGAGCGTTGGGTCGATCGTCGTCAGCAGTCAACGTGCGGCCGAGCAGCGGACGCGTGCCGAGCACGTCGAACGTGTTCGCGCTGACCAGACCAACGGTGAGCCGGACCGGCTCGCCGGCCTCGGTGAGATTCTGGGAGGTGTTGGCCCAGAAGGCCACGTCGGTCATCGTCCTGGCGAGCTCGCGGTAGTCGAACACCTCCTGGCTCGACACCCAGGTCTTCTCGAAGCTCACCCACTTGCTCCACAGCATCACTCGCTGTTCGGGCGCGTCGTACGGGAGCGGGGTCAGCAGCACTGCCTTGACGACGGTGAAGATCGCCGACGTTGCCCCAATCCCCAGCGACAGGGTCAGCAGCGCCGCGGCCGCGAAGCCGGGACTCTTCCACAATCCGCGGATCGCGCCGGTGACGTCTCGACGAAGTGCATCGGTCACGGACATACGCCACCCACGATACCGCCTCGCGACGCTCGACACGTCCCTCGGCCCTGAGCGTAATGGCTGAGCTACAATCCGTACGCTCCACGAGTCCGGAGCCACAAGCCATGATCGGGCGCACTCTCGGCCACTACACCATTACCGAGCACATTGGTGCCGGCGGGATGGGCGTGGTCTGGAAAGCTTGGGACACGAAGCTGCAGCGCGACGTCGCACTCAAGACGCTGCCGGTGCAACCCGAACGCGAAGCGCGCCGGCGCTTCATGCGCGAGGCGCAGATGGCCTCGGCGTTGAATCACCCCAATATCGTCACCGTCTACGAGATCGACAGCGACGGCGACATCGATTTCATCGTGATGGAGTTCGTGCGCGGCCGGACACTTCACAGCCTCATCAAAACCGGACGGCCACCGGTCGCTCAAGCGTTGAACTACGCGATCCAGATCGTGGAGGGCGTGGCCAAGGCCCACACCGCCGGCATCGTGCACCGTGATTTGAAGCCGGGCAACATCATGGTGACCGACGAAGGTTTCATCAAGGTGCTGGACTTCGGCCTCGCCAAGCTCGCGCCAGAGTCGACGGCGAGCAGCCACGCCGCCACGCTCACGGCGCTCACCGCCGAAGGCCACGCGATGGGCACGCCGGCCTACATGTCCCCGGAGCAGCTCGTCGCCGACACCATCGATCTGCGATCCGACATCTTCGCTCTCGGCATCATCCTGTACGAGCTGTTCACCGGCATCAATCCCTTCCAGGCGGGCACGCGGGTCGACAGCGTCAAACGGCTGCTCACGACGAATGCGCCACCGCCGCGCAGCCTGGCAAAGGGTATTCCCGAGCCGCTCAATCGCATCATCCTGCGCTGCCTCGAGCGGCAACGCGACGATCGCTACCAACACGCCGGCGCGCTCCTCGCCGAGTTACGCGACGTGCCGGTGCCACCCCCAGCAGGGTCTCGGCGACCGCGAGCGCTGATGGCTGCGGCAGTCATCGCGTTACTGGCCGCGACAGCGGCGGGACTGCTGTGGCTGCGTCCGCGCGACTCGTTCTACCTCGTCATCGGCCGCATCGACGCCGCTCACAACGCAACAGGCGACGATCGCCGCCATGGAGCAGCTGCGGCATTACTACCGACCGAAGGCCGTGGACGAGGCGATAGCCAAGCTGGAGGACGCGATCGCCCGCGATGCGGGTTCGGCGGTGGCCTACGCCGCGTTGTCGGAGGCCTATCTCTTGAAGTATCTCAACACGCTCGATCAGCAATGGCTGCGCTTCGGTGAACAGCATGCGCGCAAGGCGGTCGAGCTCGCGCCGGCGCTCGCGGCCGCGCACCTGTCGCTGGCCCGCGTGCAATTCGAGTCGGGCAAGCGCGACGACGCCCTGCGCACGCTCGCCGCCGCCGCCGATCTCGATCCACGCAACGCGCTCGTGGAAACGACCCACGCCAGGGTGCTGGCGGCGCAGGGCCGCACAGCGGATGCGGAAATCCGGTTCACGCAGGCGATCACGCTGGATCGAACCGACTGGAGACCGCCGACCGAGTTCGCGCTGTTCCTCTACCGCGCCACCCGCTACGACGAGGCCGTCAAGTTGCTCGAGCAGGCCCGAACGCTGGCGCCCGAAAACCAGATCATCCTGCGCAATCTGTCGGGCGCGCTCATTCAACTCGATCGCTTCGACGAGGCCGCGTCGATCATTCAGCGCGCGCTGGAGATCACGCCGACGGCGGCGCTCTACGCCAATCTCGGCTACATCCGGTTTTACCAGGGGCGTTACGAAGAAGCGATTCTGCCGTTTGAGAATGCGCTCAAATTGACCCCCAGCAACTATCGCAACTGGGGCAACCTCGGTGACGCGTATCGCTGGACCCCGGGCCGCAAGACGGACGCCGCCGACGCATACGCCCGCGGCATCGAGCTCGCACGTGAGGCGGCGAAAACGTCGCCGGACGATCTCGACGTGCGGTCGTCGCTTGCGGTCTATCTCGCCAAATCCGGACGCATCAAGGAATGTCTCGACGAATTGCATGCCATGACCGCCTCCGATCGACCGCGCGCGGCAGCCGTGCATTTCAAGACGGCGCTTTCATACGAGCTCGCGGGCGATCGAGGCAATGCGCTCGCCTCGATGAAAAGCGCGCTCGAGGCCGGCTACCCAGTCCGCGAACTGCAATTCGAGCCCGACCTCGCCGGCCTGCGACTCGATGTGCGCTACCACCGTGTACTCGCGGGCGTCAGTAGCCGTAAGTGAACACCTTCTGAAAGGAGTCACATGTCCAGGATTGTCAACTTCAACATGGTCATCGACAAGACGAGAACCGACGGTGGGTTTGCGAGCACATCCTGGTGGCTGCAGAACCCGCAAAGCGGTCAATGGACACAGCTGCCGCCGCTGCCCGGCAACGAGACGGACTCCGTACAGCTGCAGTCTGGCGACGTCATCTCGTTCGCGATCGGCGAGCTGTTGCCCGGCGCCACGACGACGGCGGTCTCAGGCATCACCCTGGCCGTGGTCTTTGGCAGCCGGCAGATGCCGAATCAGGCGAACTCGCCGTTTCAGAACGCGCAGGGTGCGTCGACCTGCCTCTACGTTGGCAACACCGGCGGCAACGCCCCGAACATGGTGCCAGCCTGGAGTTCGACCAATACCAACGGCGGCTACTTCGCCTGGGTCATGTCACTGGGCACGATACCGACGCAGCAACAGGGCCCGAACAAGAAGTACGAGCTCATGGTCGGCGCCAACGTCACGTTCAATGACGGCACGGCGAGTCAATCGTTGGGCCACGACCCCGAAGTGGATGTCGGAATGGGATCGAACTAAACAGGGCGCGCGATCGATCGCCGTCAGGCGGTGGTCGGTCGCGTTTGAATTGGCAAGCCGGTTTGCGTTGAGCCATGTCCATACCGAAGGGGACTATGGCACCGGCCACCGCGAGCATCGTGACTACGACGTCGCCCCCGATGGCCGCTTCCTGATGATGAAACCGGAATCGGAAAACGGCTCGTTGCAATTAGACGTCGTTCTCGTCGGCGCCGAGTTGCTGAAGCGCACGAAGTGACACGCCGCGGGTTCATCGCGGTCGCAGGGCGTTGTCGGTGATGTAGTCGGCCAGCGGCACGCACACGCCGAAGCTCGCGAGGTTATCGAATGCGAAGTGAATCCCTGCGTAGACGCGGCTGCGCTCCTCTTCGTCTGCCAGCTGCCGGAAGCCGTTGAACGATCGGGTGATGTCGGCATTGCCCGTGGTCCCGGTCCAGGTGACCGTGAACGGAATGTCGTCGCGGCCGAACATGCGCTCGAGCACGCGCGACGAGGCGGCGGCGACGCAGGCCATGTTGCCGGGATACGAAGGATACGGTGGTGTGGCAATCAGCGGCAACCAGTTCGGGTCCGCATTCGTGGCGGCATTGCCGTCCACGTCGGCGTTTCGAATGGCGGTGACCGGCCGCCAGAGACCGTACAGGAACTTGCCATTGAACGAGATGAGGAGCGCGTCGTGCTCGGCCATGTTCAACAGCGCATAGGCCCGGGCGGTGTCGACGGCACTCAGTTGAACGCGGCGCGCGAGAATCTCGCAGCACGTTGTTCCAGACGACCTGCAGTGTCGTCGACGTATTGACGCCGGCCCACCGCCGCGCAATCGAGGTCTGTTCGTCCGTCCGCGTCGTACTCGTGACGCTGCCGATCGCCTTGACCTCATTGAAGTCAGCCGCGTAGTGCGCGCTCGTCAGCCCGGGAGGAGCCGCCACCAGGTACTGCAGCCTGCTGCCAATCGCAAACGGCTGCACATCAGGGTAGTGACTGAACGTGACGGCGGCATTCTGGGGAGGCGTGACCTGGTAGTACCCGGGGAGGTTCGGAAGCAGATACGCCGGGTCCTGGACGGTTCCACCCGTCGTTTTCGCGGGCGTCGAGGCACGCCCGGGCGGCGGCTGCACCCACCGCCACTCCTGCAGTGGCGGCCGCCTGCGGCAGACCACTGAGGGTGGACGACAAGGCCGCGTCCAGCGCCGCGCGCTGCCCTGGATAGAGCGCCACCAGCACGTCGTGCGCTGCCTGAGCCGCGGCGGCCGCCCGAGACGCCCCTGGGGCGGCATCGACGCTGACGAGGTAGGGCCGGTACCGGTTGTCGATGGAATTGACCGCGTCGAAGACGGCGACGCTGGTCATGGCAAACGGACGGGTGAAAAACACTGTCGGCGTCGGCGTGCTCGCGACCGTGAGCTGCAGCACGCGGTTCCACTCCAGGACGGCCTCGAGATCCTGCCGTAGCTGGCACGGGGCACTGAAAGAAGAAGTGTCACAACGAGAACCGAACGCCATGGATTGATGCGAGTCATCGAGCCTCCTGGGCTGCACACAGCCTGAGGGCTCCACCTTTGCGATGCTGGCGGCGGCAGGCAAGGTGTAAGAGGCCGCGAAGCCGAGAATCCGAACGTTGCGGCCTAATGCGGCTCAATGCGGGCCTTCAGTCTAGAATTGCCACATCAACCCCGGCCCGTGGCGCGGATTTCGTGAACGACCTTCAGCCTCCCTCCTCGACCCCGCCAGTGGATCCCGCGCCCGACCGCGTTGATTCGTGGAAGGAGATCGCGCGCTACCTGAAACGCGACGAGAGCACGGTCCAGCGCTGGGAAAAGCGGGAGGGCATGCCGGTACACCGTCATCTCCACGACAAGCGGGGATCGGTATACGCCTTCCGCACTGAGCTCGACGTCTGGTGGCAGAGTCGGAGGCTGCAACTCGAGCCCAACAGGACCGGGGCCGACAACGTTGCGAGCGTGAATGATCGCGACGACGGTCGCCCGAAAACGCCCGAACCGTCGGCACATCCCTGGTGGTTGGAATCGCGGCAACGGTCGCGCTGCTCTCGGCGAGCCTGCTCGCCTGGCAGTGGCTGCGGTCGTCGTGGACCTCGGCTGGCCCCGCCGCCATGCCGGCGCTCGTCCGTCTCACCTCGACGACCGGTCTCAACATCGATCCGGGACTCTCGCCCGACGGGTCGTTGCTCGCGTATGCGTCCGACCGGGGCGGCAGCGACAATCTCGATATCTGGGTCCAGCCGGCGACCGGAGAGGAGCCGACGCAGGTCACCGCGGAGCCAGGCGACGAAGTCGAGCCGGCCTTTTCGCCGGACGGAACGACAATCGTCTTCGTCAAGGCGGAGACCGGCGGCATCTACACGGTCGGCGCCGTCGGCGGCGAACTCCGGCTCCTCGCCTCGGCGTTGCGGGCACACCGACCGCGCTTTTCACCCGATGGGCGCTTCGTGGCGTACTGGACCGGGCTGCCCGAGTGGTCCATCCCCGACGGCCCGGCCGGAGGAACCGGGGCGCTGTTTGTCGTTCCGACCAGCGGCGGCAGTTCCCGTGAGCTAGTCGCGGGTTTCGATGACAGCCGGCACCCAATCTGGTCACCCGACGGCGAGAAGATCCTTTTCCTTGGCGAGTCGAAACGCGATCCGACGCAGCCCGCGCCCGATTGGTAAGTCGTTTCTCGCGACGGCGGTCAACCCGTGCCCACCGGCGCCTCCGACGCGCTTCGCAAGGCAGGCGTCACCGGGTTGCCAATCCCCGGCGCCTGGACCGCGGACGGTGTCATCTTCACCACGTTCGACAACGGCCCATCGAATGTCTGGCAGCTCGCGATATCGCCTTCAACCAACAGTGTGACTGGAACCCCTCGCCGGCTCACGTTTGGAACCGCGATGGAACGCAGCCCGTCGGTGAGCTCCTCCGGCAGGGTGGCGTTTACGAGCGTGGTCGAGAACGTCGACGTGTGGCGCGTGCCGCTCGATCCCAAGACCGGTCTCGCGGGCGGATCTCTCGAGCGCGTGACCGATAACGCGGCCATCGATCGCATGATGAACATGAGTGACGACGGCCGGACGATGTCGTTCGTCTCATCGCGGACCGGTCGAAACGAGGTGTGGATTCGAGACGTGCAAACCGGCCGTGAGCGCCAGATCACCTATTCGAGGGCCGACGAGGGGCGGGTGAGTCGTGATGGCTCGCTCGTGGCCGTCCGTGGAGGCGGGTCGCAGGAAGGATTCAGCCTGGTTCCGGTTTCCGGTGGGGCTCCGTCACCACTCTGCGACAACTGTCGCGTCACCGATTGGTCGCCGGACGGCTCACGGTTGTTGATTCGAAAGGGTCGAACCCACCTCGTCATGCGCGAGCGCCGAATCGAACTCCGAGATCGAACTGACCTCGCATCCGACGTTGCTCATCAGTCAAGGGCGCTTCTCGCCAGATGGCCGGTGGGTCGTCTTTCACGTCCCCGACACGCCTTCGGGGCGGAGATCTATGCGCTGCCGACGTTCGGCAGCGGCTCGGTACTCGTTCGAGGCATCGACCCGATCGTTTCGGACTTCGGGATGCAGGCCAGCTGGTCGCCGGATGGCTCCGCGGTGTACCGCATCTCGCTCCGCGATGGCGCGTTCTGCTCGTGGCTGCAGCGACTGAATGTGACGACGATGCAACCGGCCGGGCCGCCGGTGGCCGTGCAGCACTTTCACCAGCCGCGTCTGCGGGCCGTTGCAAGAGCCGCCAGCACCAATTACGTCGCGGGCGGGTACCTCTATGTCACGCTCACCGAAACCGCCGCGAACATCTGGATGCTCGAGCAGCCAAGGACCGCGCACTAGGGCGAATTCCAGCTTCACAAGCTTGCGGTGCGCTCGAGGACGGCGTCGGACCTGGACCGGGCACACCTTGCCAACTGTATCAATGTCTGATACTGTAGGAGCGTGATCCGGATCGACGTCAACGACGCCCGTCCCCTCGAAGACCAGATTGCCGTGGGCCTGCGCCAGGCGATCGCCCAGGGGAGCGTCGGGCCCGGCGAAGAGCTGCCCTCGGTGCGACAGCTGGCGGGGGACCTCGGGGTCCATTGGAATACCGTCGCCCGGGCGTATCGCAAGCTCGCCGACGAGGGCCTGCTGACCGTGCGCCGCGGCCGCGGCGCCGTCACCCGCGATCACCCCCGGACCCACGCGCGGATGGGCCGCGCTGCCCTGCGCGAGCGGTTCAGCGACAGTGTGGCTGCGGGACTTCTGGGCGGACTGTCACGGAAGGACATTACCGAGGCATTCAAGGAGGCGCTCGCCAATTTTGGCGATCGAAAAAGCTGATGACCGGTCTCTCCGTCGCGCAACTCTCAGCCGCGGTGCTCGCGGTCTGCACGCCGTGGATCGTGGCGTCGATCGCACTCCGCGTCGCGACGACACCCTGGGCTCCGGCCCCACCCGTTCGTTCGATGACGCGGCTACGCGCGACGACGGCAGGCGCGGCGCTTGCTGCCTCGATCGCCTCGGTGATCCCGCTCCGCAGTGGCTGCAGCTGGTCGCCGGCCTGGGGTTCGGCGCGGCTGCCCTCGTTGCCCTCAGAGTGCTGGGCGAGATCGACGATCTGACACGACCGGTTCGCCAGGTGCACTCCGTCGAACGCGCCGCCAGTCTGCGGCCGCGGAAGCCGGGCGAATACGTGCCGTGGTCCTGGCGCCTGGTGGCCGCCGGCATGGCCGTCCTCGGCGCAACCGCCTTCGTCGTTCGCGCGGCGAGTGTCGCCGGCGACCGACGGATGTTCCTGCCGATCGTGTTCGCCGCGGCAGCGCTGATCTTTCTGTGGCTCTATGAAGTCTGGCTGCACCAGACCATCACCGGCCCAATCGTCGCTGGAGACGAGGGCGATCTGCGCCGCATCGTCCGTCGCATCTTCGCGATGGAGCTGCTGCTCGTGGTGGCGTGCCTCGCCACGGCGCACGCGCTCCTCAACCTCAACTGGGCGGCGAACGGCACTCTCGGCGCCGCCATCTCATTTGCCGGTGGCGTCGTCGCGATCGCAGGCTGCGCTCTTGCGGTGGCGTCGGAGTTGATGGGACGGCGATACGAGCCCGTCGGAAGATAGACTCCAGGCCGGCGACCGGCTTGCCGTTCGTCCTCGGGTTGGCTATCGTCGCTGGACTCAGAACTGGAGGAACGGACGTGATGACGTCGCGAGCGATGTTCGTGCTGCTGGTCGCCGTGCCGCTGGCGGCATGCGCCGCCGACCGCGTGACCTATCCCACCGAGATGGAGATGACCACCTGGTCGGTCGTCGGAGTCGATCCGAAGACCGGCGACGTCGGCGTCGCCGTCGCGTCCTGCGTCCCGAGCCACGGCGACGCCGTGGCGGCGCTGGTCCCTGGGAAAGGTGCCGCTGCAACGCAAGCCGGCTTCGACATCAAGAACCGGAACAAGGTCTTCGAAGCGATCAAGCAGGGGCTCACCGCCGAAGCCGTGATCGCCCAGGTCACCAACCCCACGTGGGATAGCCAGACACGACCGCCGACAGTACGGCGTGGTGACCATGCACAACGGCTTCGTGCGTGCGGCCGGCTTCACCACGCCCTCGCGCCAGGGAACCACTCCTGGCGAGGATGGCGTCCCGCGCTTCGCCGGCGTGATGGCGGACCCCAGTCGAGGCGTGAGTGCTCAGGGCAACACGCTGGCCAGCCATGAGGTAGTTCAACGGCCGCTGGATACCTACCGCTGGGACGATCCGGCCGGCTTCAATAGGCTCTCCGACCGGCTCATGCGCGCAATCGAAGCCGGCTCCATCGCCGGCGGCGACGTCCGCTGCAACCAGGGCAGCGTCCGTCAGACCACCTCGATGGCGGCTATCCTGGTCGCGCGCGGCAGCGACCCGCCGTACACCACCGAGAACATCGGCATGACGGATGCCGGCACCAGCAAGGCGCCGTGGCTCAACCTGTCCGTGCGCGTCGATCGCGGCGGGGAAAATCCGCTGCTGGATCTGCGCCGCCAGTACCGACAAATGGCGGCGGACGCAGCCGAAGTAAGCGGCGCAGGAGTGTTCTGAGGCCGCGCCTGTCGTTCGGATGGTTACGATCGGCGCAAGGCCGCGAGCGGATTGGTAGAAGCGGCCCGCCAGGCCGGTATCAGCGTGGCGACGAGCACGGCGCCAGCAGGACCGCGAGCGCTCTGCCAAACGAGATCGTATCGGTCGCGCTGACGCCGAAGAGGACGCTGCCGAGGAGTCGCGATGCGGCCAACGCCGCCACGATGCCGAGCGCCGCGCCAATCGTCCCGAGCCGCAGACCGCGGCCGAGGAACCCGCGGACGAGCGAGAACTGCGATGCGCCAAGGGCCTTCCGGATGCCGATCTCGTGAGTGCTCTGCTTCACTGTGTACGAGACCAGCCCGTACAAGCCCAGCGCGGCCAGCGCCATCCCCGCGACGCCGAAGACGAACAGCATGGTGGCGGCCATTTCGAGGATCGTCAGCGCCGCGCTCGTCTGTTCATGCAGCGACCGCGCATAGAGGATGGGGAGATCCGGATCCAGCGTGCCAATGTGCTCGCGCGCTTGCTCCAGCAGGGCGCCGACCCCGGCAGGTCCACGCGTGTGGAGGATCATGTTCGACTGGTACGCCTGCAGGAAGGGCACGTAGACGTAGGGCCGCGGCTCTTCGTTGATCCGCGCGTACTTCACGTCCTGCGCGACGCCAATCACGGTCCGCCAGTCTCCGTCGGAGAGGCGGACCCGCTGCCCGATCGCTTCGGCCACGCCTCCCCAGAACCGGCGTGCCATGGTCGCGTTGACGATGGCTACCGGCGCTGCGGCGGCATCGTCGCGGTCTCGAACTCGCGACCGGATAGCAGCCCGATCGATAGGGTCCGGAAATAGTCGGGCGCCACGGTGTTCGAGAGCAGCGTCAGGTCCTCGTCGCGGCGTGGCGTGTAGCCGTCGATAGCGAAAGGCTGGCGCCGCGCATCGACCAGCGTCATCGGCGGGTATGCCGCCAGGGTCGCCGAGTCGATTCCCCGATTGGCACGGACCGCATCCAGCAACGACTGGAAGAACGCCCACCCTCGCGCGTCGTCGTAGCCGTTCGGCTTGAGGTCCACCGCAACCGAGATCACGTTCGCCGCCTGGAAGCCGGCGTCGGCATGCCGCGCCGCGTCCAGGCTTCGCGTGACGAGACCAGCGCCGACGAGCAACAGCATCGACACCGCGACCTGCGCAATCACGAGCCCGGCGCGGAACCGGCCTCGCGCGCCGCCTCGTGGCGACAGCTCCTCGTTCATGACCGACACCAGATCAACGCGCGAGCTGCGCAGCGCCGGCATCAGTCCGAAGACCAGGGCGCTCGCCGCGCCGATCAACACGGAGAAGCCGACGACCGAGCCGGTCGACCGAGATGTCGAAGAACAGGCGCCCGGGGCGCCGCTGATCCCGCGGTGCTCGAGACAGGAACGGCAAGCCGAGCCACACCACCGCGAGGCCCAGGATGGATCCGGGAATGGCCATCACGAGGTTTTCGGCGAGGAGCAGGCGCACGATCCGCGTGCGCGTGGCGCCCAGGGCGAGCCGCGCGGCGATCTCGCCGCGCCGTGAGATGCCGCGAACGAGCACCAGACCCGCGATATTGGCGCAGACGATGAGCAGCAACAGCCCGGCCATGGCGCTCATCACCATCACCGCCGGCAGCATGTAGGTCTGCGCGCCGTAGGGAGATTGCCAGATCGGGACGACCGTCACCTTGCGATCGACGGCGTCGACTTCGGCGTCGCGCTTCAGCTGGCTCGACAGGACGGCCACGTGTGCGGCGGCGGCATCGAGCGTCACGCCGGGCCGCAGGCGGCCCAGCACCATCAGGAAGCCATCGTGCCGGTCCTCCAGCACGTCTCGATTCCTCGGCGAGAGAGGTCAGCCCGATCTGCGGCGCCATCATGAGCGGCACGAAGACTTCGATGTCGAAGCTGACAATGGTCCCGTGGAACGCGGGCTCGGCGACGCCGACCACGGTGATCGGAATGGTGTTGAGGTGAATCGTCCGACCGACGATGCCGGGGTCGGCGCCGAAGTCGCGTCGCCAGAGCCCGTCGCTCAAGACGACGAACGGATGCTGGCCTGGTGCGATCTCATCCGACGGGAGCAGCGTGCGGCCGACTGGGCGCGGGACCCCGAGCTCACTGAAATAGTTGCCGGTGACGAGCTCGCCCATGATGCGCCGCGCCCGGTTGCCGAGCCCCAGATTGACCCCGGTCAACGCCGATCCCGTGAGTCCGGCGAACGCGTCCTGGTGGTCGCGGAGGTACTTGTAATCGGGATACGAGAGCCCGTCCCGCCGGCCGGCGGCCGTCTCGTTCAGGACGACGCCCAGTCGCGCCGAGCCGGAGACGCCGGCCAGGGGGCTGAGCGCGAGGCTCTTGAGCAGCGTGAACATCGCTGCGTTCAGCCCGATGCCGAGCGTGAGGACGGCGACGACCGTCACCGCGAAACGCCGGACTTCTTGCCGAGCACACGAACCGCAAAGCGGACGTCGTTCAGTCCATCGCGGAGCGCCTCCATCCACCGCGGATTCCAGACGGACCGTGCGGCTTCGGTCGTCAGTGTGACGTTGCCGAACTCCTTGAGCGATTGGAGGTGCGCGCTCTGGTGGTCGGCTCCGTCGGCGACGTGGTCGTCGGTGGCCATGGCCAGGTGCGAGCGAATCTCGTCCTGGAAGTCGTCTTCGTCCAGCCGCCGCCGTTTGAGCCATGAGAAGACGGCCACCGTTACTCCTTCGCGCCGCGTACCGGGTTCATCACCTGGCCGATCGCCGTCACCAGCTCGGCCCATCGCGATTGCTCGCGCGACAGCTGCCTCCGGCCCTGCGGCGTGATCCGATAGAACTTCGCCCGCTGATTGGCGTCGGTCAGCCCCCACTTGGAGGTGACCCAGTCCCTTTTCGCGAGGCGCTGGAGCGCCGGATACAGCGACCCGGCTTCGACCTGGAGCACGTCGGACGACTGGGCGCGAATGGTCTGGGCGATGGCGTAGCCGTGCTGCGGGCCCCACTGCAAGGTCCGCAGGATGAGCATGTCGAGCGTGCCGTGCAGCAGGTCGGTCCGCGCGTCGGGTCGTGAGGAGTGCAGGGTCATGCTATAGAGAGTCTATAGCCTTGGACGTAGAGAGTCTATATCCTGTTCCGCGTCCGCCGGCCAGCTGCCCAAGCGCCTGGAAAGGCCAGTCGCGGCATCTTGTCAAACCGTCTCGGGTCTACCGGCGAGCGAAGAATGCGCCCGCACAGCGGATCACGTCGTGACGGAGCGCCGCCGGTACTCGTAGGAGTGTCGGCGGTCTCTGCGCAGGCCACGAGCTCGCGTCGCCCTTTGAGGAGCAGCGGCGGCACCGACCAGAGCGACACGACGATCACGGAGGCGGCGGCGAGCGCCATCAATCGCCGCGCCATCACCTGTTCGCCTGGCGGCGCGACCTCGAAGCGCCAGCCCACGTCGTCGGCCATACCCGCCGTCAGTCGCTGCAGCGCGACGATCGAGAGTTGCCATGGGCCGGCGAGATCGTCGTCGTGCTCCATCTCCCAAAGGTCTGAGTCGATCTCTGCGCGCCGGGCGATGGCCACATCGGCCGGCAGCCCTGACGTGTACAACCGCAACCAGCCGCGTGTCATCGCGAGAATCGCGGTCAGCAGCCGCGCGCTCATGCCGGCGCCCAGCCTTTGCGAGCGCGCCTTGGCGCGGCGGCCTGGTGGCGCGCACGCTGTGCCTCGCGTGCCGCGACACGACCGTCAGGCGTGAGCGTGTAGAGACGACGGCGCGGGCGGTTGGCGTCGGCCGCTTGCGACGGGTCTTCCCAGCGGCTGGTCAGCAGCCCCATGTCCACAAGCCGCGCGAGTGCGCGGTACAGCGTGCCGTAGGCGGCGAGTGAGGGCCGATCGGCCGCTACTGCAAGCTGCTTGGCCATCTCGTAGCCGTGGAATTCGTCCTCGCCGTTCTTCAAGAGCTGCGCGGCGCAGGCGCAGATATCGATCTCGAGCGGGACGAGCGCTCCTGGTTTCCGGCGCATGTGATGGAAGTATATGCAGGTATCTGATCATTGACAATTTACAGGTATCTGCTTATAAAGCTGCTCATGACGAAGCGCGCTCTCTCGATGGCGGCGCTGATGCTGTCGGCCTCGACACTGATGGGGGCGCAATCGCCTGATCGAATGGTGACCGTCTCGGGCAGCGCCGTTCGGATTCGGTGCGCAGGGACGCGCGAAGCAAACCAGCCGTTGGTCGTGCTCGAAGCGGGCGCCGGGCAAGGTGTGAACAACTGGCAGGCCGTTCAGACATCCGTCGCGGCGTTTGCCCGAGTCTGTTCGTTACCGACCGGCCCGGAAGCGGTGACAGTCAGCCATATCCGGTCGGGTTCAGAGCCGTCGATCACGCGAGCCTCGTGCGCGCCATGCTTCAAGCGGCCGGCGAGCCGCCGCCCTATGTGCTGGTCGGACACTCGCTCGGCGGGATCATCATGTCTCTGTACGCGATGGCGTTTCCGGCGGACATCAACGGAATGGTGCTCGTCGACTCGTCACACGAGGATCAAGAGCGGCGCATGCTGCCGATCACGGGTCCGCCGCCGCCAAGGAAGATCCCGGCCAACCCGCCGCCGGGAGTTCCGCCGCCGCCACCGCCGGGCCTCCGCTTCGAGGATTTCGCGACGGAGCTGCGCAGGACGCCATTCCGCGGCGATGTCCCGCTGGTCGTCCTGACGGCCACGCGTCCCCCGCTCAGCAAGGATCCCGGCGAGATCGCGCTTCAACCGTTGTGGCTCGACCTTCAGCGTGACCTGGCATCACGGTCGCCGCGCTCGTCGCACGTCTTGCTGCCGAACTCCGGACATCTCGTGCCGCGTGACGAGCCTCAAGCGATCGCCGATGCCATCCGGAAGGTCCTGATCTGGTGATCTGGTGATCTGGTGATCTGGTGATCTGGTGATCTGGTGATCTGGGAGCGCTACTTCCTCAATGTGAACGTCATTTCCAGCGTCACCTCGACGTTGACCGCCTGCCCGTCCTTCGTGCCGGGCTTGAACGTCCACTGCCGCGCGGCGGTGACCGCCTCCTGATCGAGGCCGTGTTCCTGGTCGAGCGACTTGATCACGGTGACGTCGCCGACCCGACCGCTCGCCAGCACGACGATGTTCATGAAGATCGAGCCCTCAATCTTTGCCTGCATCGCGGCGGCCGTGTACGTCGGCTTCACCTCGCTCGCGACGATGGGAAGGGTCAGACCTCCATCACGGCTCGGGACGTACACCTTGTCGCTCTGTGCCTGCGACGCGGCGCTGACCGGGACGGCGGCTGACGCTGCCAGCGTGGCCATCACAACGATCCCGGCGGCGACCGTGAGGCGAAGCGCGAGAGCGGAGCGCGGCATCGAAACCTCCTGAGCAATGCGGGCAATGCGCTGTTCGAGATGGCGGCGACCGATGAGCGCCGTCGCGGCGAGCGGCCGGGGATGCGCGGTGGAGAACTCGAGGAGCGCACCAGCGTAGGCGCGGCGATCCCCGGTGAACGCAATCGTCGCCTCGTCCACGACCATTTCGCGCGCCAGCCCGAGCCGCGACGCCAGCAGGCGTGCCGCCGGGTTGAACCACAAACAGGCGCACCACACTTCCTCGATCAGCGTGGCGATCCAATCGCGTTGCCGTACATGAAGGAGTTCGTGACAGAGGACGGCGCGCTGCACCGCCGGTGCGAGCTCGCGAACACAGCACGGGAGCAGGACGACCGGCCGGCGAAACCCGATCGTCGCAGGGCTCGGGACGGCGTCGGAGAATCGCACGTCGGCCGACGGTGCCAAGCGCACGTTGCAACGGCGCCGCGACCGGCCCGAGGACGGCGGCGGATTCGGCCGAGGCAGCGATCCCGCGCAGCCTGATCAGCCCGATCGCAAGCCAGCCAAGCCTGACGAGCACGCCGAAGACGACAATCGTGACGACGACGGTCGTGATCCGCTCGTCGATAGCGGGGACGACGACGGCGTCGTTCGGGAAAGGTGCGGAGACCGTCCACGACAGCGGTCGCACGATGGGCGCGGCAACGGTCGGGCCCTCCCACAGTTGATAGAGCGGCCACAGGAGCGCGGACACGAAGAGCGTCTGCCAGAAGCGCAGCGACGCGCGCGGCGCGTCGACGCGAAGCGCCGCCATGACGATCGCGCCGGCCACGACGAGCACGGCCAACTGGGCCGAGAAGGCGACCAGGTTCATCAGCCAGTGCATCATTCGTCGTCCTGCTGCAGCAGCTTCTGCAGCGCCTGCCGCTCGCGCGCGGTCAAGCCTTTCTCTTTGATCAAATGAACGAGAAGCGGCCGCGCCGAACCGTCGAACACACGATCGACGAACTCGCGCACCATGGACTTGACGACCGCTTGCTGCGGGCGGACCGGCACGTAGACCTGCGCCTTGTCGCCGGGTTCCTTCCGGAGGTGGCCCTTCGCCTCGAGGATGTTCATCATCGTCTGGACCGTGGTGTAGGCCACGGCACGGCGGTCGCGGAGGGCTTCGTAGATGTCGCGGACGGTGCCGCCGCCGGCCTGCCAGATCAGCTTCATGAGCTCGAGCTCCTGGCCGGTGAGTGTCGGAGACTTCGGTCGCATTCGAACTAATTATTTAGTATGAATGAATACGGCTGTCAAGATACCGAGGTGCCACACCGCCGAAGGTTCGCAGTCGAAGGTTCTCGACCGTTTTGGCATCAGACGTGCTCCTTCTTGCCGGAGGAGGTCCGACATGAAGTGCGCCCATCCCGGCTGTAAGTGTGAAGTGAACGATCCGCGCCTGCACGGCAACTACTGCAGCGAGCACTGCAGGGAGGCGGGGGACAAGACCGAACCGAAGTGCCACTGCCACCACGCCGCGTGTCAGGAAAGCTAACACGGCCGCTGCGGCTCAGCGGCCGACGCTGATCAGCTTCGCTACGTGGCCCATTCGCAGAACCGCGCGTCGAGGCTCGACCACTCCGCTCCGCCTGCGTCAGGCGCCGGAAACGCCTTTCTGAACGTGAAGGCGTGCGCGGACGGACCGTGCGCCTTCAGGTGGTCGAGCCGCTCCTTCGCCTCGTCGAGCGTCGGGATATGGCCCGCGGGAATCCACCACAACGCGAGAATCGGCCCGTCGATCGGCTCGAACCATTGCTGCCGATCGCGCAGCGTGCCGACGTGCCCGCTCTTGTAGACGAACTGCTGCAGCGCCTCGAGCGATTCCCAGACCGACATATTGATCGCCATCCGGTCGTCGTCGAATGGACGAATCGCCATGGCGTTGCCCGCTTCGGTCTGCAGCCGCCACACAAACCCTGGCGTGCGATCGGCGAGCGCGTTGATCGGATCCAGCTGCGTGCGAAAGCCTTCCATGATCGGATCGTCGAGCGGCGCCCGCACCCGTCCGATGTTCACCTGCGCCAAGTGATAACGACTCGCCACCAGGACCACCTTCCTCGTTGGTGTGTGTTCGACGACACGCGTCAGCGCGCGATCACCTCGCCGCACGTGATGCGATGTCCATCCGGCGTGCGGAGACCGAACTCGCGCAACCCCCACGGCTTGTCCTCCGGTGCGGACGAGAAGATCGCGCCGCGCCTCGTGAGCTCTTCATAGAGCTGATCCACATCGTCTACGTTCCAATAGGCGACGTAGGAGTGGTTCGCCAGTTCGCCGGCCGGCACTTCGTCGGGACACTCGCCAAGCATGACGCGGAAACTGTCCCGGGTCAGAAAACTCCAGCCCGGGGCGTCGATCGGATCGCGGCTGAACCCGAGCACGACGACGTAGTAATCCGTCGAGACTTTCAGGTCCCGCACGGCGAGCACGAGGCGCGAATCGACGATGCGAGCCATTGGGGTGATTACGCGGAACTCGGATCCACAGATTACACGGATTACCCCTATTAACGGGAGCCAGGTCAGCCGGTTCCGTGACCTGATACCTTCATCTTCGACAGATTCTCGATCGGTCACTATGGAAGTCGAGGCATTGCGATGAAAAGCACGATGGGACTCGCGGCGCTTCTGGTCGCGGTGGGCGCGGCCGGCGCACAGGGGCCGCGCGACATGACGAAAATCCCCGTCTTCTACTCGGTGCCCGGGCACAGAGGCCGTGCGCGTGGAGCGCGACATGGTCTTCCGGACAGTCGGGGACACGATGTTGAAGGCGGACATCTACCTGCCCGCGGCGCGCGGGACCTACCCCGTCGTCCTGCTGGTCAGCGGCGGTTCGGTGAACGACTGGCGCACGGCCGCCTTTTACACCTCGTTCGCGCGCGTGCTCGCGGCGGAAGGGATCGCGGCGGTGAACTACGACAAACGGCTGGCGAGGGATCGGAATTCGGTGCCCGCCGCGAGCGACGACAGCCTCGCGCTCGTCGACCATTTGAAGAGCAACGCGGCGAAATACGGATTCGACGTCTCGCGCCTCTGCACGTGGCATTTCTCGGCGGGCGGGACGGTCGCGGGCACGATGCTTGGCGAGAAGTCACCCGCGTCGTGCGTCGTTCTGACCTATGCCATGCTTTCCCTCGGCGACGGCGATCAGGACGCGCGGCTGGCGCCGCATTCCGCCCTGGTGCAGGCGCGCGAGCGGCGGCGACCGGCTTCCCCCACGCTGGTCGTGCGCGCCGGGCGCGACGCGAAGACGCTGAACGACAGCATCGACGCGTTCGTCGCCGCCGCGCTCTCGAAGAACGCGCCGGTGTCGCTCATCAATTATCCCGCCGGCGATCACGGCTTCGAGATGCTGAACGACACCGACGAGACGCGCCGCGTCATCGCGCAGAGCATCGCGTGGGTGAAGTCGCGTCTGAGGCCTTCGTAGTCACCACCATGTCACGGCTGCTCCTGGCGCTCGTCGCGCTCGGCGTCGTCCTTCGCACCTGGCAGTACAGCGGCGACGCGACGATGTGGTCGGACGAGATTGCGATCGCGCAGAACGTCCGCAGCCGTTCGCTGTGGGGGCTGCTGTCCTTTCCACTCGTCTATGGCATCGTCGCGCCCGCTGGATTCCTGATCGTCGAGAAGATCGTCACGACGATCGCCGGGCCCAGTGACTACGCTTTCAGGCTGTGGCCATTCGTCGCCTCCATCGCGGCGCTCGTCCTGTTTGCGCGGATTGCGTCAACGAGCCTGAGTGTCGTGGCGGCGAGCGTGAGCGTCGCGTTGTTTTCGTTGGCGACGCCGCTCGTCTGGCAGGGCGCACAGGCCAAGCAGTATTCCAGCGACGTCCTGGCGACGGTGACGATTGTCTGGCTGGCACAGCGGCTTGGCTCCGGCACACGTCCCTCGAGCCGGACCTTCGCCGCGGCGGCCGCGCTCGGCGCCGGCATGATCGTGATGTCGCACACGAGCGTCTTCATCCTGGCAGCGGTTTCCGCCTGGCTCGTGTTTCAGGCGTGGCGCAACCGGCAGAACGCGGACCACCGCCCGTTCTGGCCGTGGCTTGCGCTCGCCGGCGTCTGGCTGGCGGCGGCTCTGGGCGGGATTTGGTACGCGACGTCGATGGTGGCGCCGGAGCTCCAACCGTTCCTGCAGAACTTCTGGCGCCATGGCTTCCCACCTGCCTCGTTCTCGCCGCTGACTCAAGGCCGCTGGCTGGCCGGCCGCCTGGTGGCGCTGTTCGGCGCGGGCGTGCCACTCGTCGGCGGCTTTTCATACCTCGGTACGGGTCCGCAGGCGCCGCGATTGCCGTGGCGCTGGCCGCGAGTGGCACGGCTGTTCTTGCGTTCAGGCAGCCGTGGCTGGCGGCAACCGTGGTGTTGTCGGTCGGAGTGACGCTTCTGGCCGCCGCGCTCGGCCGGTATCCATTCGACAATCGGCTGATTCTGTTCCTGCTGCCCCTGTTCCTTCTTGCGATTGGGGCGGCGGTCGGCGCCATCGAACGGCTCGGCTCGATCGGCCGCCGCGCGGCCGTCATCGTCGCACTGGCGGTAGTCGGCATCGCCGCGAGACCGTACGTCGTGACGGGCGGGCCGACCTTCCACGTGACGCCGCACGTGAAGCCGGCTCTCCAGTTCGTGCAATCACATCGTCAGCCGACCGACGAAGTGTTCATGCTCGGCGTCCAATCGAGCGCCTTCGCCTACTACGCCGACCACGGCGAGCTGGCGCCGAAAGGATTCGTGGTTGGCGCGTGCTACGTCGATCCACGGGGCGATCGCTATCTGAACGAGCTCACGCCGTTCAGGGGAACGCCGCGACTCTGGGTGTTGTTCTCGGGCCTCCACCGATCGCTCCGCGATCTCTTGGTCGGGTTTCTCGACGCCGCCGGCCGGCGGGTCGACGGGTTCGGCTTCGACTACGCCCGCGTGAACAACCGCGAATCCGTTCGCGTCGAGGCTCTGCTTTACGATCTCAGCGACGAGGCGCGTTTCGACGCGGCGCGCGGGACGGGCGTGCGCGCCGTCGAGGGCGTGGCGCGGGAAATCGAGTGTCCGGTGATGAGCCCGGCTCCCGGGCGACATGGGGCGACGGATCGGTAATCAGGATCAGGTCACATGTCGCTGCGCGCCGATTCTGGGGCGGTGTATGGAAAGCCGGCACCATCTCCGCTCCGAGCCCGAAATCGTCGAGGATCATCGCCGTCATCGAAAGGCCGTCCGAATGTCAGCGATTTCCAATTCGTCGCGGGCGAAAGTGTCTAATTTCCGACTCAACCGCTGATCGCCGGCACGTCCTTTGAAGCATCGGCCCCGCGTGGCCGCCGCGCTACCCCATCTTGGAAAACGCGGCGAAGCCACCGGATGGAGGTTGATTGTGAGATCGACGCTGCCATTTATTCTTGGCCTCGCACTCTGTGCCGTGGGATGTTCGGAGACGCCATTGTCGCCAACCGAGGTCGGTCGAGGGTCAGCAGCGGCCAGTGCCGCGAGGCTTCGGTGGGATCTGGTCGCGCCGGGCTGTTCACCTCGAACGCCGCCGTCGCCGATCCCTGAGACCGCATCAGCGCGGGTGAGTCAGGAAGCTGATGGTTCGATCAGGGCGAGCTGGGACCACGTGTTCCCAGGAGGTGGGACGGGGCTGCTCTATGCGAAGTTCGTCCCGAGCGGCACCGAATGGTTGCTGTGCTTCTGGGACACGGCGAGTGCCTAATCCTGGTCGCGTCGCCTGCGCTCGTGGCAAGCTTGCGGCATGTTCGCGCAGGACATTCGCTACGCCTTCCGCGGCTTGATCCGTGACGGCGGCGTGACGGCCGTCGTCATTGCCTGCCTTGCTCTGGGAATCGGGATCAATGCCACGCTCTTCAGCGTGGTCGACGGCGTGCTGATCCAGTCGCTGCCGTTCGCCGATCCCGATCGCCTCCTGATTCTCCACAGTACGTTCGAGAAGGGCGGCATTCGGCGCGGCGGCGTGTCGTTCCGCGATCTCGAGGACTGGAAGGCGGCGAGTCCTTCGTTCTCCGGCATGGCCGCGTCGGCGACGCGCAGCTTCGCGCTGTCGGAGGGCGGCGAAGCCGAGCGCTTTTCCGGCGCGGCGGTCTCCTGGGATCTCTTCCCGACGCTGGGTGTGCAGCCCGTGCTCGGACGACAGTTCACTTCCGAGGACGATCGGCCGGGGGCGGAGCCGGTGGCGCTCATCAGCGATGCGGTGTGGCAACGCCGCTATGCCACCGATCCAGGCATCATCGGCCGCCGCGTCTTCATCAACACGCGCCCCCATACCATCGTCGGCGTGATGCCACCGCGGTTCGGCTTCCCGAACAACGAGCGGGTGTGGGTTCCGCTGACGCCACTGGTCGAGTCCGAGCCGCGCAACATTCGAGGCTTGTTCGTCGTGGCGCGACTCGGGCCTGGCGTCGATCTCGCGCGGGCGCGGAGCGAGCTGACCGCCGTCACGGCGAAGCTGGCGAACGATCACGCGGCGACCAACGAAGGATGGAGCGCGGCGACGCGACCGCTGCGCGAATCCTTCATACCCGCTCAGGTCCAACTGGTGCTCCTGACGATGATGGGTGCCGTCACCCTGGTGCTGCTGATCGCGTGCGCGAACGTCGCGAACCTGATGCTGGCGCGCGCGTCGGTCCGGCAGCGCGAGTTCTCGGTCCGCGCCGCGATCGGAGCCGGCCGGGCGCGACTGGTCCGCCAGCTGCTCACCGAGTGCATCATGCTTGGGTTGATGGCGGCCCCGCTCGGGCTCGCGGTGGCGTACGTGGGCGTGGTCCTGCTGCGTAACGCGATGCCGGTGGATTCGGTGCCGTACTCCGTTCACTGGGCGCTCGATCTCCGAACCATCATCTATACGATTGCGATTGCCACACTCACCGGCATCGTGTTCGGCCTCGCGCCGGCGATTCAGGCCGGACGCCTGAACCTGGTGGAAGCGTTGCGCGACGGCAGCCGTGGGAGCGGCACGAGCGGGCGACGGGCGCGGACACGACACACGCTGGTCGTCGTGGAGGTCGCGCTGGCCCTGGTGCTGCTCGTCGGGGCGTCGCTGTTCGTCCGCAGCTTCATCAATCTCCAGGGGGCGAGCGCCGGATTCGACACCTCGCCGCTCGTGACCATGCGGTTCTACATGGTCGGAGACACCTACGCCGACGATCGATCGAAGATCGATCGCGTGGACGACATCGTGCGGCGGATCGAAGCGCTCCCCGGTGTCGAACGCGTGTTCGCCTCCAACTATGTGCCGCTGCAGGCGGGCGGGGGCGGCGGGCTGGCGATTGCCGACGGACGTCCGGTGCGTCCTGGAGAAGAGCTGCGCATCTCGTTCATTGCCACGACGCCGGACCTGCATCGCACGCTCGGCCTCGCGATGCTCAAGGGGCGAGCCTTCTCCGAGGCCGAGGGCATGACCCGGTCGCCGGTCGCCGTCATCGACGACACGATGGCGCGGCAAGCTCTGGCCTGACGAGGATCCGATTGGCCGCCAGTTTCACCTGGCCGACGGGCGGCCGGGCGAGTCGTTCACGGTGATTGGCGTCGCGCCGATGATCGGACGCGACGACACGAGCGACGATCGACCGCCCGTCCCGACGGCCTTTGTCCCCTATCCCTACGCGGCGACGCCGAACACCGGCCTCACCATCCGGTCGGCCACCGATCCCGCCGCGATCTCGGGCGCCGTCCGTACGGCGATCCGTGCCTCCGACCCAGGCCTGGCCGTGTTCAACGAGCGCACGATGGAGGATCTTCGCCAGCTCAGTTTCTGGCAGCAGCGCCTCTTCGGCATCATGTTCGCGGTGTTCGGGGGTGTCGCGCTCGTCCTCGCGGCGATCGGGGTCTACGGCGTGCTCTCGTTCTCGGTCTCGCAGCGCACGCAGGAGATTGGGCTCAGGGTGGCGCTCGGCGCGGCGCGTGGAGACGTGATGCGGCTCGTCGTTCAACAGGGAGTGAGTCTCGCCGGGCTCGGCGTCGTGGTCGGGTTGATTGGCGCCTTCGGCGTCACCCGCGTCATCGGCACGCTGCTCTACAACGTCGAGCCGACCGACCCAATCAGTTTCGGCGGCGTGGCCGTGTTTCTGGGCCTGATGGCCTTCATCGCGAGCTACGTCCCGGCGCGGCGCGCCACGGCGGTCGATCCCATCGTGGCGCTCAGGAACGAGTAACCGTCGTTCCTCGTTTCCTCGTTCCTCGTTCCGCGGCGCGCGCGCCCGGCGTCCGAACCGATTCTTGACACAACCCTGACACGCGCCCGACATCCGCGCGACAGAGCGCCGCTATCCTCTGCCGATGCTGGCTGCACTGATCGTGTTCATCGCGGTGCTCACGATTCCGCTCGGGCTCGATCTCTACATGCCGGTGCCGGAGGACAATCCGATCACCGTCGAGAAGATCGAGCTCGGGCGGCGGCTGTTCGACGACCGCCGGCTCTCGCGCGACGGCACCATCGCCTGCACGTCGTGCCACGATCCCGAGCGCGCGTTCAGCGCGCCGGCCGCGATCGCGCCGGGCGTCTTCGGTCGTCTGGGGACACGCAACGCGCCCGCGCTGATCAACCGGGGCTGGGGCCGGGCGTTCTTCTGGGACGGCCGCGCGGCCACGCTCGAGGAACAGGTGCTGCAGCCGATCGAGGATCCGAACGAGATGGATCTGGGCGTTGCCGAGGCCGCCAGTCGCGTCGATCTTTCGCCTCGCGAGATCTCACACGCGCTGGCGACCTTCATCCGATCGATCATGTCCGGCAACTCGCCCTACGACAGGTACGCGAACGGCGACCGCGCCGCGCTCTCGGCGGAGGGCGAGGTCGGACTGCGCATCTTTCGCGGGAAGGGCAACTGCACCGCCTGTCATGTCGGCCCGAGCTTGTCGGACGAACGGTTTCACAACACCGGCATCGCCTGGGCGACAGGGGCCGGCCCCGCTGGAAGGTTCCTGGACGAAGGACGCGGCGCAATCACCGGCAAGCCCGAGGATCGCGGCGCGTTCAAGACCCCGACGCTGCGCGAGGTCGCGCGCACCGCGCCGTACATGCATGACGGCTCGCTCGCGTCGCTCGAACAGGTCGTGGACTACTACGATCGCGGCGGCAACCGGAATGCCTGGCTCGATCCCGATCTGCGGCCGCTCGGCCTCGCTGACGCGGAGAAAACCGCCCTGGTCGCGTTTCTCCGGTCGCTGTCCGCCCCGTCCGGCCCTGCGGCGGCAAGGTGAGGAACGAGCCGCGACATGCTCGGCGACGGAAGGACTGACGATCACCGCGGCGGCGGCGACAGCTTGAATCGCGCGAACAGCGCGGGGTAGCGCGGGTCGTCCTTGAAGCGGGTGATGGGCGGCTCGGCGCACACCCACGTCGCGAACGCGTGATGCGGTGTGAACGCAATCGAGGCGAAGAACTGATCCGCGTCTCCGATGTGCAACGCCAGCATCGCGCGCGCCCACATGCTGTAGGCGGTCGCCGGGCGCTTCAGCAAGGTTTGCAGCACGCCGCGCGCCTCGTCCATCCGGCCCGCCTGGGCGTAGGCAATGCCGACCGCGAACGTCCATGGCGGTGCGTATTCGGCCGCGCGCTGAGTGGCGGCGATGGCATCGTCGTGCCGGCCCATGGCGCTGTAGATATACCCCAGCACCTGCCACGCCACGCCCGACCGCGGATTCATCTCGATGCCCTTCTGCGCCGCCGCGATCGCATCGTCGTATCGCTTCTCGATGGCGTAGACCATGCCGAGCCACGCCGTGTTCGCGGGCGTCATGGGATCGAGATCCCGCGCCCGTTCGTGTTCGACGATGGCTTCAGCGATCCGGTGGTGGAGGGCCAGGAACCAGGCATAGTGATAGTGGTTCTGCGCGAGATTCGGATTCAGCTCGTTGGCCCGGCGAAACAGGCGTTCGGCGCCGGACCAGTCCCACTCGTAGTAGAGCTTCACTTCGGCCATCGCCGCATGCGCATCGGCCAGATCCGGCGCCAGGGTCAGGGCGCGCTCGGCGGCCGCGCGCGCGCGAATCCACGCGTCTTCCGGCGCCACCGGACTGTGGCCGAGCGTGACGTAGCCCTTCGCGAGCCCCGCATACGCGTGCGGGTCTCCCGGATCCTGGTCGATGGCCTGCTGGAGAAACGCGAGTCCCGCGTTGCGATCGCCGCCGTCCTGCACCCTGCTCAGCTCGTGCATGCCGCGCAGATACAGTTCGTAGGTCGCCGGGTTGATGGTCGCCCGTGCCGCCAGCCGTTGGCGATCCGCCGGCCTGAGCCGCACTTCAATCGCCTGGGCGATGGCGGCCGCGAGGTCATTCTGGAGAGCGACCAGATCGCCGGCTGGACGCTCGAACGTCTGGCCCCACACCTGGCGTTCATCGGCGGCGTCGATCAATTGCGCGGCGACCTGCACGCCATCGGCCGTGCGCACGACCGTTCCGGTCACCAGCGCCCGGACGCCGAGCGTTCTCCCAATCTCCGGCAGCCTCGCCCCGGCATTGTCGAACCGGCGGGTTGACGCCGCGGCGATGACCTTGCTGAATCCGGGAAGGAGCGCCAGTTCGTTGATCAGCACCTGCTGAATGCCGCCGGCCAGATAGGCGTCGTCCTGATTGCCCGTGTACGTGAGAGGCAGGACCGCAACCGAATCGAAGAGCGGCGGTGAGGTCAGAAACCGGTCGCGAAGCGCGCCGACATTCAGCATGACGGCGCCAGCCAGCGCGAGCAACACCAGCGCGGCGGCTCCACGCCACACCGACCGCAGGCTTCGGCCGCAACCGGCGCCGGCGTGCGGCCCGCCCTGGCCGACTCCAGTGCGGCGCGGACCTCGCCGGCGCTCTGGAAGCGCGCGTCGGGATCCTTCTCCAGGCAGCGCGCGATGACCGATTGCAGTTCGCGCGGCACGCGTGAGGGCAGCGCGGGCGAAGGCGTGTTGAGGATGGCCGCGCTCAACTCGTAGGCCGTCTGTCCGGCAAAGGGTCTGGCGCCAACGGCCATCTCGTGCAGCACGACGCCCAGCGCCCACACGTCGCTGCGCGTGTCGGCCGGCAGCCCGCGAAGCTGCTCGGGCGACATGTAGGCCGGCGTGCCTGCGATCGCGCCAGGCGCGGTGAAGACGCTGGCCATCTCGGTGGTCGCTTCGTGAGACGTGACCACGCGTTTGGCCAGTCCGAAGTCGAGCACCTTCGCCCGCCCCGCCCTGGTGATGACGATGTTCTGCGCCTTCAGGTCCCGGTGCAGCACGCCGCGTTCATGCGCATGGGCCAGCGCGTCGGCGATCTGCACGGAGTAATCGACCATCCGATCGACAGGCAGGCCGGTGCCGGGCGGGATGACGCGGTGGAGCGGCTCGCCATCGACCAACTCCATGGCGAGAAACGCCAGGCCGTCGTGTTCGCCGACCTCGTGGATCGTGCAGATGTTGGGATGATTCACCGCGGCCGCCGCGCGGGCCTCCCGCAGCAGGAGGGCGCGGGCCGCGTCGTCATCGGCGTCAGCCGCGCGCAGGACTTTGATCGCCACGTCACGACGGAGCTTCTCGTCGTAGGCGCGATAGACGTCGCCCATTCCGCCGCTGCCGAGCAGCGAAGCGATCCGGTACGAGCCTAGTTGACGCCCTTCCATGGTGTGGGGTCCGGCAACCTCGGACGCCTGCGGCCGGCGTCAGCGCGAAGGGACGATCGGCGTGTGGATTCGCGTGAATTATCGTCGCGCCGGCCGTCATGGCCAAGCGAAAACCGGGATCGATTCCGGCGACGTGGAATGCGTGCGGAGGCACCGCGAAACCTTGTTGGGCGTCCAACTTCCCAGCCGCTTGCGCCCGTCCGCGCAACGCTATACTGCGGCCGTGACCGCCGACTTCGAGCGCGCATCGCTGAACTCCTGCAGATCCGCACCGATGTGGTCGCGGCGTACCTCTTCGGCTCCACCGCGCGCGGCGAATCCCGCGCCGACAGCGACGTCGATGTCGCGGTGCTGTTCGAGCCGCCCCCAGTCCACACGCTGAACGGGTCGCGCCTGAGTCTCGAGGGAGCGCTCGAGCGGGCGCTGGGTTCGTTCCGGTCGATCTGGTGGTACCGAGAACGACGCGCCTGTCGATCTCCGCGCGCGGGTGCTCCGGGATGGCCGGCTTCTCGTCGACCGCGACCGCGCCGCGCGCATCCGGTTCGAAGTGCGCACGAGGAACGAGGCATTCGATCTCCAGCCGGTGCTCTGATCGATATCGGGCACCACGGTCATGACCGACCCGGCGCTCGTCGCGAAGAAGCTCGCCCAGGAATCTGAATCCTGCCTGTCCGACCTCCGTCGCCTCGCCCGGCCAGAGGCGCTCGCGAACGACATCCGCGAGCTGCGATTCGTGCAGCACACCCTGCAAGTGGCCATCCAGGCGGCTCTGGATGTCGCATCACATATCGTGTCGGATCGCCGGCTTGGTGAGCCGCGCACCAACCGCGAGCTGTTCGATTTGCTTCAGCGGGACAACTGGTTCAGCGCGACCCTCGCCGATACGCTGCGCAACATGGCTGGATTCCGTAACGTGCTCGTGCACGGCTACGACGACGTGGATCTCGCAGTGGTTCGCGATGTGCTGGACCATCATCTCGGCGATCTCGAGCAGTTCGTAGCCGCCGTTCGAGCCGGGCCGCCCGTCCACGCGGCCATCGTGACATGCCGAGCTACGAGCCGCGACGGATCGTCGTTGCGGGATCACTTCTGTGGCGGCTTTGTCCCCTCCGCGGGCGGCGGCGACGGCTTCGCGTCCGGATCGACCGCGTCAACCTTGTCCCGCTTCAGCGCGGCGTTCAGCCGCGGCAGCTCGGTCTTGATCGTCGCGTGCATCTGCTGCAGCTGTTTTTCGAGTTGCGCCGACAGCTCCTTGAACACCTCGTAGGTCTGATCGGTCGGCCGATGATCGGCGCTTTCGATCACGCCCATCAGCGCGGCGATCTTGTTGTTCAGCCTGATCGGGTAGTTCAGCGGGTCCTGGCTGCTGCGATTGCGGACCTGATAGACCTCTTCTTCGACCGCGGTCAGCGGCTTCAGCAGGCGTCGACCAGACGCTGCACTTCGGCGCGGCGGCGTTCGGGGATCTTCTTCAGGCGGTCGTCGACCTGCTCGCGGATGCCGCGAATCCTGATGACCGCCGTGTTCGCTTCGGTCACGCGATCGCGGACCTGCGACGAGAGCTTGAACTGCTCGAGCAGGAACTCTTCGGTGATGCCAGCGGCCTTCAGCCGCGGATCGATGCCGATGGTGAAGTCGCGCGTCTTGCGTCTCGCCGTTGGCGCTGACGCGCACGGCGTACTTGCCGGGCGGCGACGCGGGTCCGCGCTCCGGCTGCGCCGCCCACATGATCATCCCGGGAAAGACGACCGCGCCGTTCTGGCGCAGATCCCAGGTGAAGCGGTTCATGCCCTTCTTGACGGCCGGCGCGCGGCGGCGCGCCGCCGCCGAACCCACCGCCGCCGCCACCGGCCGCGTTCGGATCCGCCGGCTTGTCCTTCGCCGTCCCGGTGAACGATCGCAGCACGCGCGCCGGAGGCGTCGAGAATCTCGATCTTCACTTCGTCGGCGTCCTTGCCCAGGTAGTAGTCGATGGCGAGGTTGTTGTTGCGCCCACGCATCGGATCGTTGGGCTGAAAGACGTGCACCGCGCTGGCCGTGATGTCGCCGGCGGCCTGGCGCAGCACGTTGATGTCGTCGAGGACGTAGAAGCCGCGTCCGTGCGTGCCGATGACGAGGTCGCGCTCCTCGGACACGATGCCGTGGACCGGCGTCACCGGCAGGTTCAGCCGCAGCGATCTGCCACGACGCCCCGTCGTTGAACGAGATGTAGATGCCGTGCTCGGTCCCGCGTAGAGCAGCCCGCGACGTTTCTTGTCCTCGCGAATGACGCGGGCGAAATCGATTGTCGGCGATGCCGGTCGACGATCTTCGTCCACGTCTTGCCGAAGTCGGTCGTCTTGTAGAAGTAGGGCTTGCGATCGCCCTGCTGGTAGCGATTGCCCGCGAGATAGGCGACGCCGTTCTGATGCGGCGACGCTTCGATCAGGCTGATGCGCGTGAACTCCGGCAGATCCGGCGGCGTGACCCGCTCCCAGTTCTTGCCGCCGTCGCGCGTCACGTGCACCCAGCCGTCGTCCGATCCGGTCCAGATCGTGTTGCCGTCCTGGTACGACGGCGCGACCGTGAAAATGACGGCGTAGGTTTCGACGCCGGTCTGATCCTTAGTAATCGGCCCGCCCGAGGCCTGCATCGTTTTCGGATCGGACCGCGTCAGATTCGGGCTGATCTTCTCCCAGCTCTGGCCGCCGTTGATGGTGCGCCACAAGTGCTGCGACGAGGCGTAGAGCACTTTCGGGTCGGTGTGCGAGAAGACGATCGGGATAGGTCCACTGGAAGCGTTCCTTGATGTCGACCGAGGACCAGCCCATCGGGTTGTCGGGATAGATGTTCACCGACCGCTGCTGGCCGAGATCGCGATCGAGCCGGCTCAGATAGCCGCCGTAGCTGCCGGCAAAGAACACATTGAGGTTCGTCGGGTCGGCGGCGATGTAGCCGCTCTCGCCGCCACCCACGGCGTAGAAGATCGGCGGCAGGCTCCCCTCGCCGCCGCCCGGATTGGCCTGGCTGCCGACGCAGGCCGTGCTGTTGTCCTGCTGCGCGCCGCAGACGTGATACGGCACGTGCTTGGTCGTGAACACGTTGTAGAACTGCCCGGTCGGATACGCCTGACCGGACCACGTCTGGCCGCCGTTGATCGACACGTTGCCGCCGCCGTCGTTGGCCTCGATCATCCGCTTGTTGTCGTTGGGCGCGATCCACATGTCGTGGTTGTCGCCGTGCGGCACGCGAATCTGCGTCGGGAACGTCTTGCCGCCATCGGTGGACTTGAAGAAGTTCACGTTGAGGACGTAGACCGTGTCCTTGTCCACCGGGTCGGCGTAGATATGCGTGTAGTAGAACGCGCGCTGACGCAGGTTGCGATCGTCGTTGGTCTTTCGCCAGGTCGCGCCCGCATCGTCCGAGACATAGACGCCGCCGTTGTCGTTCTCGATGATCGCGTAGACGCGATTGCTGTCGGCGCCTGACACCGACACGCCCACCCTGCCCCACAGTCCTGACGGCAGGCCGGTGTTCTTCGTGATGTCGGTCCACGTCGTGCCGCCGTCGGTCGACTTGTAGAGCGCGCTGCCCGGGCCGCCGCTCTCCATCGACCACGGCGTGCGATAGACCTGCCACGTGGCGGCATAGAGAACGTCAGGATTGCGCGGGTCCATCGAGAGATCGACCGCGCCGCTGCGATCGTCGCGATAGAGCACCTTCTCCCACGTCTTGCCGCCGTCCTTGGATCGATAGACGCCGCGTGACGCGTGCGCGTCGTAGGAGTGGCCGAGGACCGCGGCAAAGACGATGTCGGGATTGGTCGGGTGGATGCGGATCTTGCTGACCACTTCGGTGTCGGCGAGGCCGACGTGCTGCCAGCTCTTGCCGGCGTCGGTCGTCTTGTAGACGCCGTCGCCCTGGATGATGTTGCCGCGGAAGCAGGACTCACCCATGCCGGCGTAGACGATGTCGGGATTGGAGGGGGCGATCGCGATGGCGCCCACCGACGTCGTGCGGAAGTCGGTGTCGCCGACCGGTGCCCAGGTCAGGCCGAAATCGGTCGTCTTCCAGACGCCGCCGCCGACCGTGCCGAAGTAGTACTCGTGCGGGCGTGAGGCGCTGCCCGCTGCCGCAATCGAGCGACCGCCGCGATTCGGGCCAAGGCCGCGCCACCGCATTCCGGAGTACAGGCTCGGATCGACGCGCACGGCTTGTTGCGCCGCCGGTTGCGCGGACGGCGACGCTTGCGCGAGGAGCCCTGGTTGAGGTTCCGGGAACGACAGCGAGACCAGAACCGCGAGCGCTGCAGTCGTGATCGACGTCTTCAAGGTCATGAGCGGAATGATAGCCGCGGCCGGGGACCGTCGGCTCAGCCGTGGCGGCGGCTCGTCCCCGGGCCGAGTCGCGGACGACCGACCGTCACGAATCGGCTTCTCGAAAGGTCGGGGGTTGATGTCCAATATCCAGAAAGGTTGATGAAAGGCGCCACGAACCAGTCATCGAACGAGCTCGAGCGCTTCTTCGGCGCGCTCGAGGTGCGTGTGCTCGACGCCCTGTGGGCGCGTGAGGGTCCGCAGAGCGTCCGCGATCTGCAGCCCGCATTCGAGGGCATCGCCTACACCACGTTGATGACCACGCTCGATCGGCTGCACCGCAAGGGCGTTCTCCTTCGGGAGAAGGTGGGACGGGCCTTCGTCTATCGCCCGCGCTGCTCGCCCGACGCGCTTCGCTCGGATCTCGCCGGTAAAGCGCTCCTGGATGTCTTCGGCGATCGCGCCCATCAGCTCAAACCGATCCTCTCGTTCTTCATCGAAACCGTCAGCCGCGAGGATCGCGAGTCGCTGGCCGCCCTGGAACAGTTGATCGAGGAGCGCCGTCGAGCGGCGCGAGGCGACAAGAAATGAGCTCGCCCTTGATCCTCGGGATCCTCCTCGCGCAGCGCCGCGGTCACCCTGGCCACGATCGTGGGCTGGCTGGTGACGGCGATTGCGGCCCGCTGGTTGCTCGCCGGCCGCGGCACCTCTGCCCCGAACCGGGCGTTGCTGCTCGCGCAGGCGCGCCTGCTTCCGCTTGCGGCGGTGGCGATTGTGGTCCCGACGCAAATCCACGCCTTCGTCTCGTATGAGGTCGGCGGCACCGAGTCGGCCGGTCCGATGCTGCTCGTGCTTGGGCTGAGCGGGATTCTGCTGTGCGCCGGCGCGGCGTGGCGCGGCTTCGTTGCCTGTCGTGACACGGCGCGCGTCGCCGGCGTTTGGAAGAAGACGGGAATCGCGTTGTCGATCGGACGCTGGCCGCGTCCCGCCTGGGCGGTCCACGTGCCGTTTCCCGTGGTCGCGGTGGTCGGCGCGCTTCGCCCGCAGCTCTTCGTCGCGCGGCAGGTCGTCGATACCTGCACGAGCGACGAGCTCGCCGCTATCGTCGCGCACGAGGCGGCGCACGTGGCGGCGCGAGACAATCTCGTGCGGCTGCTGTTCTACATCACCCCTGGGTCCGGCCTGTGTTCGCCGATCGGCGATCCTTTGGAGCGCGCGTGGCTGGCCGCCGCCGAAGAAGCGGCCGATCTCGCCGCCGGGCGATCGTCCGGCACCCTCGAGCTGGCGTCGGCGTTGACCAAGGTGGCCCGCCTCGCGGCCGGCGACACCCCGGCCATGATTCCCGCGAGCACGTTGATTGGCGGCTGCAATCTGCCCTCGCGCGTCGAGCGCCTGCTGCAAGCCCCCGCCAGCTCGCGACGCCACCCCGCGCTCTGGCTTCCCGCCATGATCGCGATCGGTGTCGCGGCCATCGCCCAGCTGCCCCCACTCGCCTTCCGCGTCCACGAGCTCTTCGAGCTTCTCGTTCGCCGCGGCTGAGGCTCGACGTACGGTCCACGGTCTACGGTCCACGGCCCTCCGCACAGCGTTAAGCACCGCATACGATAGCACACTGGCACCCTCGCACGATACGGCACCATAGCACGACGCACCGAGCCCTCGGCACCAGGCACCGACGAGGAACCAGTAACCGATTGGCGCGCCGATCTACGGCCGCTGGTAGTAGGTCACGCTACGGACGTACACTCAGCGGATCCGTCTATGTCCATCCGCACGACGGCACTCGCGTGGCTCCTCCTGCTCTTCACGGCGACAACCTCAGCAGCCTTTGAAGGCCGCATCGTTGACGCAGACGGGCGTCCGATCGCCGGCGCTGAGGTCAGTATTCTTGGCCGGCCTGGCGAAGCACGCACGGACAGCGACGGCCGCTTCACCTGGACTTCCTGATCCGCCGCCGCCATTCGAAGTGCTGATCATCGGACCTGGCGGCGTCTACATGAAGCCGATCCTGGTCGAGCGCCTTCAGCCTGGGGTGCTCGAGTTGACGTTCCAGCCGCTCATCAACGAGGTCCTGACGGTGTCCGGATCGGCGCCGAGCATCGAGGCCTCCGCCGGCGCGGCGACGGCGACGCTGACCGCGGCCGAGATTCAGAGCGCGGACGCCCGCCAATCTGGTGCAGGCGCTCGAGAACGTCGCCGGGCGTCAACCAGGTGTCGGAAGGACAGGCGGCGGTGCCGGCAGTTCGCGGGCTCGCGCGCGGCCGCACGCTGATCCTGATCGACGGCGCGCGCGTGCTCTCCGAGCGCCGCGTCGGGCCCGAGCGCGACCTACCTCGATCCCGACGTCGTCGAAGGCGTCGAAGTCGCGCGCGGCCCGGGCTCGGTCGCCTACGGATCCGATGCGCTTCGGCGGCGTCATCTCCGTGCGGACGCGCACCGTCGCGCCGCAGTCGCCGTTCGCGGCGCGCTTCTCGGGCACCCTCGGCGCGGGCATTCCCGATCGGCGCGCCGGGATCGAGCTCTCGGATGGCTTCTCGCGCGGCGGCGTCCTTTTTGCGGCGCACACGCGCGACGTCGACGACTACGACGGGCCCGACGGCGAGGTCTTCAACTCGGGCTACTCCGATCACGGCTTTCTCGCGCGCGGCACCCATCAGCTTGGGCCGGGTCTCTGTACCGCCGGCTGGCAGAGCGACTTCGGCCGCGACATCGAGCGGCCGCGCAACAACTCGCAGACCGTGCGCTTCTACTATCCGACCGAGGACTCGCACCGCCTGACGGTCGGCTACGACCTCCGCGACTCGGCCGGATTCTCGCGCGTGCACGTTCACCGGCTTTGCCGGCTCGTACGCGCAAGTCACCGATCAGGATCGGTTTGCCACCGCCACCACCGGCCGCAGCATCGAGCGCGCCGACGTCAGCGCCAAGGATTTTCAGGTGCGCGGACTCGGTCGAGCGGCTGCTCGGCCGCGCCCGACTCGAAGTCGGGCGTCGACGTCAACGGCCGCTACGGCCTGCGCGCGCTCGACATCCTCGAGTCCTACGACGCTTGCCGGCGCGCTCGCGCACCAGACCGAGAACGTCTCGGTGGACTCGGCGCATCGCGTCGACACCGGCGTCTACGCGACCGTCGACGCCGCCGCTGCGTCGATGCTGTCGATCGCCGGCGGCATCCGCGGCGATTACGTCACGACCGAGAACGAAGGCGGATTCTTCGGCGATCGGTCCACGTCGAACGGCGCCGGCTCGGGCTTTCGTCGCGCTCACCGCCGGCAGCTTCGGCGGCTTCAGCACGACCGTCCAGGTCGCGCGCGGCTTCCGCGATCCGGTGCTGTCGGATCGCTACTTCCGCGGCCCGTCAGGGCGCGGGTTCATCACCGGCAATCCCGATCTCGAGCCCGAGATCGAGCCTGCAGTTCGACCTCGGCCTGCGCTACACCGCGCCGCGCCTCCGCGCGGCGACTTACTTCTATCACTACCGCATCGACGACCTGATCGAGCGCTACTCGACGCAGACCGACTTCTTCTTCTTCCGCAATCGCGGCCGCGCGCGTCTGCGCGGTTTCGAGGCCGAAGCGCAGGCCGAGCTGGGCTGGGGGCTGCTCGCTCGAATCGGCCTTCCACATCGCGCGCGGCCGCGCCCTCGACGACGACACGTATCTCGATGACATCGCGCCGGAGACGTTTTCCGTGCAGTGCGAAAGACGTTCCCGGTCCGCGAACGCGTTCGCGCAGGTGCGCACCGGCGCTCTATGCGGAGGACACCGTCCCGGCCCGACCGAACGCGTGGTGCCGGGCTACACGCTGCTCGACGCCGGCGGCGGCGCAAGTCGTCGACGGCGTTCGAGCTGCGGCTGTCTGGGCGCGCAATCTGCTGAACGAGGCGTATCTCGCCAGCCAGGACGTGCGCACGGTCCCGGCTCCCGGCCGGTCGGTCGCGCTGACTGCCGTCGTGCGGTTCAGTCGCCGTTAGCCACTCGCACGCCCACCTTCACAAGCCACAGAGACGCAGAGGCACAGAGATAGAAAAATCTGGCGATCTGATGATGTGGTAATTATAGACTCCTGCGTTCTTCAGATCACTAGATCACTAGTCTCGAGACGCGATCGCCAGAGCCGGGGGCGAGGGTCGGTTTTGTCCGCCCGGGACTGGCGGAGTTTCCCCTGTGCACCTCCTCTTTGTGCTTGCACTCTGTGTCCGTGTTAAGGGGCTGCTAAAGTCCGGCTGCTTCGTTGCTCGCCTGGAGGACCCACGAATGAATTCGCGCCGTTTTCAGATCGCCGTGTTGATCGCCCTGGTGACCCTGCTCGCCGGATCCGGCAATCTTGCCGGGCAAGCTCAGCAGCGGCCAGCCGCAGCGCCCGTACCAGACCCGTTTGCCGGTCTGCAGTTCCGGAACATCGGCCCCGCCTCGATGGGCGGCCGCGTCGACGACCTGGCCGTGCTCGAATCCAACCCGGCCACCTTCTATGTTGGCACCGCGTCCGGCGGGCTCTGGAAAACTACCAACAGCGGCACGACCTGGGAGGTGCACTTCGACGATCTGGACGACGCCGTCTCGATCGGCGACATCGCGATTGCACCCGACGACGCCAACACCGTCTGGGTCGGCACCGGCGAGAACAACAACCGC
>CAWJEO010000020.1:0-314129 GCA_963841895.1 uncultured Acidobacteriota bacterium | reverse complement strand
ACACCGTGTCCGTCGGACCATATCCGGTGATGGCAACCGTCGCGCCCCCTGAACCTGTCCTTGCAAAGTGCGATTGCCCAGCCGGTTCTGTGTAGAAACTGCCGCGCTCCAAACCCTTCTCCAGCGACGGCTCGTTCTTTGGTCCGTAACCGAAGTACCACAAACCATCCAGCACAACCGCTGTCCGAGTGTCGCGGTGCGTATGCGCCTGGATCGTTGTGTTCGGCGCGATCCGTAGCTCGATCGTGTAGAGACCAGGCTTGGTGGGATCGCCAAACAAGACCCGCGTCGTCACGGCTGGCAATCCTGATGTGCCGGCACCGGCCACCTCGGTTTGCACAGCATCCACTTCTGCGGGCGTCAGACGTTTCCTCAGGTCCCGCTCCTGCCCCGCTGTCGCAATGGTCGAAGCCAGCAGCGAGGTGATGCACACGGCTCGACGAATGCCTCGCGAATCCATCCGTACACCTCACTTGCCTGCGATGAACTTGGTGATGATGGCGATGGCCTGTTGCGGCTGTTCTTCCATGATCCAATGGCCGGAGTCGGTGATGACGGCTCCCTGGACATCGCTCGCGACGAATTCCAGTTCCGACTTCATCGACGCTCCATACGAATGGTCGCCGCCGATCGCGAGGACGGGCATGCGAAGCTTCCCGACCCTCGCAAACAGCGCTTTGTTCTCTTCGGCGTCTCGCGCAAAGGCGGCAAACTGGCCGCCGAAGGCGTTGTGAATAGCGCCCGGCCGCGCATACAACTCGGCGTAGTGGCGTCGCGTGTTCTCATCAATCGCCGCAGGCTTCGCCGAGAGCTCGTTGTAGAAGCGATCGAGCAGAATGCGTTCCCGACCGGCCACCAGACGCTCTACATCAGGCCCGCGAAAGTTGAAGTGCCAGACCAACGGGTTCACCAGTTGCTTCTCCCAGGTCCCCAATCCCGGGAGCGGCGCGTCCATGACGATCCACTTCGTCACACGCTGCGGAAACTGCGCCGCAAACGCGTAGCCCACCATGTTGCCGATGTCGTGCGTCACGAGCGTCACCTGGTCAACCGCCAGGCGATCGAGAATCGATGCAAGGTCTCGCGCCTGGCTGGTCTTCTCGTAGCCGCCCTCTGGATGCGTTGACAGTCCCATGCCGCGCAAGTCGGGCACGATAACCATGTGATCGGCCACGAGGACCTCCGCGAGCGGCTGCCACATGTCTCCGGTGTCCCCAAATCCGTGAAGCAACAACACGGCTGGGCCGGATCCGCCGGTTCGCACGTACTGCTCTGCGCTTCCGACGTTGATTGGGGAGGCTTTGAACAGCGACGAGAACGGCACGATACTCATGCGACACCTTCCGGCTGGCCGGGTCCGTGACGATAGCGATGGCTAGCTGAAGCGAGATCGTCGACGTCTTTAGCACGAGCGTGAACCGTCGTGTGCGGACCGAAGGTGTTGCCGCGGGCGCTGGCGATACTCAAAGCTCTCTTTCAGCAAGGCGTCGGAACTCGTCAGGGACAGAGCGCGCACCCCGCGATGCTGACCCATAATCCACCGCTTTTCCTCCGAAGCGCTTGCGGATCGCATCGACGGCCCGGTCTGCGCGCGATCGCGCCAGGCCTTTCTTTGTGCCAGGACGGCGTCCTTCGTCGGCAAGCCCGAGCGGCAGCTCCAGTTGCACGATCGCATGCGCTTCGAGATGTGAGACGGAGATCGCCAGCAGCGAGATCGTCCTCTCGTCAAAGTGATCCGCAAGGACGCCGCGCACCAAGTCCTCGGCGATCTCAGCGAGAGCCCTCGTTGCAGAAATCGGCGCTGACAGCGTGAGCGAGCGCGTGACCGAGCGCAAATCGGCGAAGCGCACGCGGACCGTGATAGTCCGGCCCGCCAGGGATTTGGCGCGGAGCCTGGCGCCGATGCGGTCGGCGAGATGATGGAGCGTCGGTTTGAAGACGCGCTCGATCGCAGGCCGTCGTCCGAGCGCCGATTGTGCGCCGGCGGAGCGCGCGCGCCGGCGCGTCTGGATTTGCCGCGGATCGCTGTTCCACGCGAGTGCCGTCAACTTTCTTCCCGCCGCGTGCCCAAGCAATCGCTCCACGGATTGAGGAGAGCTCTCAGCCAATTGACCGATGGTGGTGACGCCGATCTTGGCGAGCCGCGCCTCGGTGGCGGGGCCCACGCCCCACATGAGCGCGACGGGCAGTTTGTGAAGGAAGTCGAGTTCAGTCTCTGGATCGACGACGACCAATCCATCCGGCTTAGCGACCTGCGATGCGACCTTCGCCAGGTGCTTGGTACGCGCCACGCCGATTGACATCGGCAAGCCAAGCTCGGCGCGCACGCGAGCCCGAACCGTCCTTGCGATCTCTGCCGGCGAACCGAAGAGATGCGTGCACCCTGCAACGTCGGCGAAGGCCTCGTCGATGGAGATGCGCTCTATGGAAGGCGTGAAATCGCTCAGTACTCCGATGGCGGCGTCGCCGAGCCGTTGGTATTCGTCGAAATGTCCGCCGACAAAAACGAGGTCGGGACAGAGTTGCCGCGCGCGCCGTCCAGGCATGCCGCTTCGTACGCCGAAGGCCCGCGCTTCGTAGGAGGCCGCGAGAACGACGCCGCCGCCGACCGCAATCGGCTTGCCGCGCAGGCGAGGATCAAGGAGCTGTTCGACCGACGCATAAAAGGCGTCGAGGTCCGCGTGGAGAATGGTGGCTGTGGAAACCATCACACCCACCACAGCGCGGACGCGAGTCGCGACTCGTCGAGTGCCGGTCCGACGCCCAGGCGCAGCGCCACTGGAGCGCCAGCTGCAATCAAGCGCTTCAGCTCCGTAGTCAATACCCGTAGGCGATCGAAGGATGCGAGGGTGAAGGCCTCACGACGTGCGGCCACTGGACGACGGTAACCCGGTGGAATCGATGGCGTCGCGTTTGCGTCCACTGCCCCGCTCAACACCACCTCGCTGTTCTCGATCACAATGAGCCGTGCACAACTGCCACCGGGCTCGCGCCACACCACGCTCGAATCGAACAACCGCGTCAACCAGATCGCGCGGCGTCGGGCGAGCGCCGCCCGCAACGCGAGCCACTCGAGGGACACTTGAACGAACTCCGGGGTCCACCCCGTGAAGCCACGACCCGTTTCGTTGACGTCGTCTTCATCAACGTCGCGGTCTCGCCGACCTTCTCGCCACAGGCGCGTGCCAAGCCGCAGCAGCTTGGCGTGCGCAGAGAGGTTGATGCGCGACATTTCAGGATGCGTCGCGCACAGCCGCTCGTAACCGGCGTTGAACGTGCCTGCATCTGGGCCCCATCGACCGGACGTCAGCGCCGCGCAGTCTGCCCGAGTGAGTGCCACGAATTGATCGAGCGTATCGGGGGAAGCAAATGGTCCGAGCGGACAGTGTGGCGACGGCTGTGAACTACGCGCGCTGAGATCCGGCGACGTGAACCACAACGCGCGGTCCTGACTCGTGAGCGCGACGTTGTACGGCGGTCGGTGCCGCTTGATTTCGTCCGGCTCGAGGAGCGCGGCCTCGAGCGGACTTCGTGTGACGTCGAACGAGATCGCACGTGCCTGCGACAGCATCTCGAGCATCCGCTCGGGCACGCCGTTCTGCTTCCCAAAGTAGCTGTTGACCCGATGATGGAGCGACGCTGCCTTGCCGACATACAGGACGCTTCCGTCTGTCCGAAGCATGCGATAGATGCCAGGCGCGTGCGGCAGCGAAAGCCGCACGTCGCGCGGCATGGGCCAAACGCGACGTCGACACCTCGTCGGCTTGACCGGTCCGGCGAGCCAATCGTGGAGCGCGCTCCACGTCGACACGCCCTGCATTTCCAGCAGGCGAACCAACTCTTGCCAGACGAACGCCGTCGCTTCGACGTGATCGGCGCTGCGACGCAGCGCGCCAACCGCGCGACCGAAATAACCAGAAAGGGCACGCAGGCTGCAGCGAGGCAGATTGGGAAAAAGACGCCTGGCAATATCGCGGGTGCAGACCACGTCGAGCGGAAACACGCCGGCGGCCAAATTGGAAAGGAACGGCTGCTCGAATCGAGCGAAGTGAATGACCGTCGGCGCGGGCTGCTGCGTGAGACTCGCGGCGTGGTCGGACAGCTCGCGCCACGCGAGGTGTCCGTCGACACCGTCTCGCATCATGCGCTCGGAGATTCCCGTGATCCGCGCAACGGCTGGCGGAATCTGCTCGCCGTCCGGAAGCGCGATCAACGACGCATGCGCGTGCGTGATTGTCGTGCCGAGGACGCGGGCCCAGCCGATCTCGAGGAGATGGCCTCGTGGAGCGGCAGCTGTGGCCTGGCAGTCGACCACCAGCACCTCGAGTTGCGAGAGCGGCTCGGAAGGACTGGCTAGCACCATTTGCCACGACCGGAACTGATTACGGCAACGCCGCTTCGATGCAGCCACTCGCCTAAGCGAGCAGTTGCTTCAATCGTCGCTTCTTCCGCGCCTCGCCAGGGCTGACCGCGGACCCGAAAGCGCCGCGGCGGCTATCGTATTCGCTTTTTGTTCGCCTCGCAAGCTGTAGCGAACGGGGACGACGCCTCGAACTAGCCACGCAAGCGCGTCGCAGCGACCGCAGCCTTCCCCAAACGCTTTCCGGACGCGACATGGCGCGACATTTCCGGCTTCCCGCTCTTTCGTTTCGTCGGCATCGCTTAGCGCTCAGTCCATCCTCATGGAGTGATCATTCGAGCATGACCCGTCGTCGGCTTCGAGAGGGGCACCCCGCGCCCAGCCCTACTCGGACCCGTTCTAACCCCCATGGAGCGACGCGCCGATCGACCGCTACCGCTGGCACCTCCAACGTGCCTTAGGCATCCGCGACAGCGAGCGTGAATAGGGCGACCGCGCCGACTACCACCGACGTCGGGTAGCGATCGACATAGCCTGCGGGCGTCCCGGTACGCCGTTACACCACGACCCGCCGCCCGCATAACGCCTACGATTTCGGGGTCGGCAGTGCGGTCTCGGCCTTCACGGCGATGGCGTGCCAGTAGACGACGACGGGGGGGAAAACAAGCTCGAAGACCAGCGCGATCAGAACGGGTATACGCGGAAACCCGAGTGTCACGAGGGGTAGGGCACGCGCAACCCCGGCCACGAAGACCATCGCCATCAGGATCCTAAACAACGGCACTTGGCTCGCCAGCCGGGACTGGATCCAGAGGATCAAAACGCCGAACCCCAGGTAAATCGCCGAGAGGTATCGGTACTGACCGTCCGAGTCTGGGGAGAATTCGCAACCGGATACCAGCCGCTCCAGTCCGGAGAACATGCCGGTCACCCCGATAAAAATGGGCACCAGACCAAGAACCCCCAGGATGATCCGCAGCCGCGTCAAGTTCATGATGAACCCCCTCTATCGTCGGCATTCTTCCAGGCGATCGACCGACGCTGTCCCGCCCTGTTGATGAAGGTCCCATGAGACGTCTCCTCAGCTTGCCAGACGATAGGCGGCATGAACGGGGGGTTCGCGGCGCCTTCGTCCGGCTCCGTTATGCGACCGTAGTGTCCGGTAACTCTGTTGTACCTCTTCAGAAGCCTACGCGGCACGGTAGTGGTAATTGAGCATGCCGCCAATCCGTTCACGCCGCCGAACCGGTCCATGCCCACCGCCTCGCGCGAGTGGCTGAATCAACTCGTTTCCGATGCCTTGGTGGTTTCGCTCGACATGGTAGTGAGCAAAGAACTCGGCTATCGTCCGACGAAGATGCCGTTCCCCCAGCAGGAACGTGGGTCACCGCGTGGCCCGCTCAACGATCGCGGGCATCCTGAAGCGGAGGGCATCCCACCCAGTCGAGAGCGGCCGACCAGGCTGAGCGAACTCGACTTGTCGGGCATCCGCGTGGGGCGGCTCGATCTCTCGGCACTCGGCCCAAACGAGATCGTCGATACGGCGCCGCAGGGTTCGCCCAGTGCTTGACATCGTTGCTGCGATTGGATGCGGCGCTTTAGCTCGCGGCTTTGAGGGAAAGCTCGAACTGGAGACCCTCGGCACGTTGAAGGTGACCAATCACTTCGAACAGATTGCGCGCCTGCGGATTCCCGGCGGGGCCGAACATGCGCATCAGGCTCTTGGTGGGTCGTTTCGTGACGCGACTGAGCTCCTCAAACCCGATCGTCGCGTTGATGTAGTCGCGCAGAATCGCTTTCCCCGTATCGAGATCTCCGGCCAGGAGCGACTCCACGCCTTCACGAAGGAGTTCCTTCCGGTATTTTCGGTCCTGCTTAATGCGGGCCTGCACCGTTTCCTTGAACTCGCGCGTGAGAGGCATCGTCACGTCTCCTGCGACTTGCGCTTCTTGTAGTCCTTCCACCGCATTTGCGCCGTTGCGATGTCTCGATCCTGGCGCTTTTTCGTCCCCCCGCCGAGCAATATCACCAGGGCGTCGCCGTCCTTGCCGAAGTAGACGCGATAGCCGGGTCCGAAGTCGATTCGGTACTCGAACACGCCGGCCCCGACGCCCTTCACGTTCGAGAAATTCCCCAGCTCCAACCGCCGCACTGCCGTGGTGATCTTTGCGGCGGCGATGGCGTCGAGCGCGGCGAACCAGTTTCCGAACGGACTCGCACCGTCGCGCTCGAGGAACTCCAGAACCGTCAGCATGGCAATGGTAACATATGCGTTACCATAGTTCCACTCCGGGTCGCCTTAAGGCGATCCGCGCCTCCCCCTGAGCCGGCTTACGCATTACGCGTGAATTGCTACGCAGACTGCGTAGGTGCGCAACCGACCTCCGCTCGTGCCTGATCGCCGGCACGTCGGAGGGCCCGCGGCTTGAAGTCGTACACGTGCTGACGTTGGGTGCGCTTCGCTGGCGCTGTAGGGCTAGGTATCAACGATTAACCGCGACGAGTCTCACCGCATCGCCTCTGCTGACGCTCGCACAACCTCGGACCCGGCATCGACCGGCTCACAGACGTTTTGGCCATTTCTGTCGCCCGTCGAAGACCGCGATCACTTCGATTCGGTCGCTCTCGTACCTGTAGGGAATCACATATGGTGTGCCGGGCACGACCAGTTCCCGCGTCCCCGCGACTCGGCCAGGACGGCCCAGATTTGGTAGCTCGGCGAGCCGCTCGACAGCATTGAGCAGTGCCGTCGCCACTCGATTGGCGGCTTTGGGGTTGTCGTGCGCGATATACGAGCGAAGATGCGCGAGGTGCCCGATCGCGCGCGGCGACCAGACGATATTCACGCGCGAGGCGCCTTCCGCTCACGTTTTTGCCCCCACGAACGGAGCCACTTCGCGACATCCTTGTGCGGCACCCCACGGCCCTCATCGAGCTCCGTGAGTCCTTTCTGAATTTCATCGAGCTGCCAGCTTTCCGCCTCGACGAAGGCGGCAATCGCTTCGGCCGCAAGGAACGACTTCGAGCGCCGCGAACGTTTCGCGAGCGCCTCGAGCCGCTTTTTGGTATCGGTGTCGAGGCGAACGGACAGCGTTGTGGTCATCTGTGGCGGCCTTGTGTGAACTTGTGTACATGCTAGCACGCTCGCTGCGCGCTCTTTGCCGCGCGCAGGATGTGTGCACGTCCAGCGGTCTGGTGCTCCAGCTTGAGCCGACGGGTGCGGTGTAGAATCCAAGACGCGGCGCACGTTCGACGCGTCGGATGGTCGACGGTTACTGCACCAGCGCGAGGCCGCGTAGATGCTGCGGGGACGTGGCATAGCCGACCGCGCGGCGCCAACTCTTCCCGCCATCATCGGAACGGTGCACGCCGCGCTCATCCGCGGCCCACAGCTCTCCGCCTTTCGCGCCGGCGCAGAGCAGAGGCGCGATGGTGCTGGCTGGCTCCGGCCAGCCGTCGCGGACGCGCTCCCAACGCTCGCGAGTGAGACGGCGATACAACCGGCCATCCGAGCGGCCAGCCACGTACGCGGAGTACGGTCCGGACGACGCTGAGACCACGACGACCTCCGGTTGCTCCGGATCGATCGCCACGCTGCGCAAGTAGCCGACCTCGAGGCCGACCGTGGGCGAGCGCCACGTGGCACCGGCATCGTCACTCTCGAAATATCCGTCGCCGGCGGAGACGCGCAGGGTATCGGGAGCCTTGTGGTGAATGGCGAGCTCGTGGGTGTCCCATGGTCCACCGGGCACGCGGTCGCTCCATGTGCGGCCGCCGTCGATCGTGGACACGAGCGCGCCGGCCTCGATCGCGACCCAAAGTCGTTCCGGTTCGAGCGGGTGGCATGCAATCCAGCGAACGTGATGAGTATCCGGTCTCGGCGGAAAGGACCATTCGGACGACGACGACAGCGTCTCCAACCTGCTGGTCTGCTCCCACGTGTTCCCAGCGTCCCCTGAGCGCCACACTTCGCTCGGCTCGGTGCCTACCCAGACCACGTCCCGGTCCGCGGGGCTCGCACTGACGGCCATAATCAGCCGGCCCGCGAGGCCGACCGACTGCCAGGACCTGCCGCCATCATCGCTCCTGAACACGCCGTCCCGGTGGGTGCCACACCACGCCCGCCCGTGAACCAGCGGATCCGCGGTCAGGCATGTGGGGCGGTCACCGAGCCCGTGCGCTGGCGCGGCGGCGCCTCGCTCAACGTCAATGACGACGACCTCACGGTCGGTCGCAACCAGTATCAGCATGATCACGTCACCTTATGAACGATTGTCGCCCTGGGAGCGGAGAAACGAGCTGAACGAGCTGCGGTTGCCAAGGACTACGCACGAGCTTCGTCGGATCGTGATCGAGCTGCGCCCATTCAACGAGCAGTCAACTGCCAGACAAACAAACCGAATGCGAGCGCACTTAGAGCGCTGCGTATCGCGTGAAGGCGACCCCACCGCACCAGAAATCTGGTTGCATCTGGACTACGAGGGTCAAGGGTCGGATCAAGCAATCGGCTGTTCGTTGGCAGAATCACGACGAGAGTAAACGGCACCACCGCACCAAGACACACCGCGCCGACGGTCGCTGGAAGATCCTGCAGAATCCATGCAGCCCAGAGCCCAGCCGCGCAGCCCACGATGGCAAGCGTCGCCTGCATCATCGTAGCCCGTCGATAGCTGGGCCCGAATTCCTTGAGGGCGACTCGCACCGAATGCGCCTTTCCGGGAAGCCCAGCGGTTCGGAGAGTTGCTAGTGGCGGATAACGGCTGAATTGGTAGTGCCTGCTGGGCTTCGCGGTGGCGCGTGGCGGGCGCCCATTGGCGCATAGCGCCCACCCGTTGAGCCCCACGGCGAGCGCGCGAGCAGCAGTGGGCTGCCACGCGACGGGCCCCGCGAGGGTGCCCGCATCACTACCTATTCGCCTGTTACGCCTCGGGTGTTCGGATCTGCCCGCGCTGACCGTTGTAGCAATCGAACCGCATGCGCGTTAGGGTGTGTACGGCCGGGAGGCGATCGTCGAACGAAGGAGTCCGTCCATGGCACAAGAGCGAACTTCCTATCTTCTCTTACTGCGGAACCCGTCGCCCTCCGCGCGACAGGACGCCGTCAGACAACTCAAAGAACTCGGCGTCATCGTCTCGGCGCAGTTCGGCGGCGTCGCGATCGAGGTCCAGGCGACATCGGATCAAGCCGAGACGATTGCGAACCTCGGAATGTTCTCCGCGCGGCTCAAGGGGCCGATGAAGGCGGAGCATCTCGAGAAGCTCACGCCGGAGCAGCGTCAGATCGTCGGCCTGTGGAACGCGCGGTTCGGCACCAGCTACCGCAAGTTGAAGGAGGACATCTCCCAGGTTGGGAAAGCCTGGAGTGCCGAGGGCCTGCGCGAGCCCCTTCCGTACACGGCCATCGCGCCCGAGGATTTCGTCGCGCTCGTCGAGCGGTACGAGGAGCGGACCAAGCGCAAGGTGTTGCCGCCGAAGCCGACGACGAAGGCGAAGGGGAGGCCTCAGCGGCCGATGTCGGCGGACGACTTCAAGAAGTTCGAGAAGCGTCTCGCCGAGGCCTACAAGAACCCGACGCTCGCGTATCACCTCGCGCGGCTTGCGCACCGGCTGGACCGCCGGTACGAGCGTCTGCTCCTCAGGCTGCCGCCCGAACTGCTGGAGGAGATCTTCGAAGTTTTTTTCGGGGAGGCCGCCTGCTGGAGGATGACCGGCGAGATGGCAGTCGGCATCGTCTTCGTGGAATCCAGTCAGATCCGGTGGGCCGAAGTTCTCCAACAGCGAGCGCAACGACATCTGCAACGAGATCCTCGGCGGCCATAGCTGGCTGACCAGCCAGCACCCCGAGGGCAATCTGTCCTGGGTGTACGACATTCAGTTCATCAAGATTGATGTCTCCAACGGCAGCGGCGATCCGCAGGAGGACTACTGGCGCGATCCCGCCATGGGCCTCGTCAATTACAACGGCAACACGTACGCCGCGGCGTGGAGCGGTGTGGCGGACTACCGCGAGGACATGCGCGTGGCGAATCGTTCGGCGCATGCCATGGTGATTTTCGTCACGCCGTACGCGAACAGGTGGCACGCGTATGCGAGCAGCGGCCGGATCACGCTGGCGGACAAGAACAACTGGGGCGGCTGGGGCCGCGGCACGCTCGACATGATCACCGCGCACGAGACGTCGCATCTCTTCGGCGCGGCCGATGAATATACCGGAAGCGGCACGCCCTGTACATCCTGCGACACGCTGCACGGCTGCGATCAGATTCCCAACGGCAACTGCGGCGCGTGCGCCGATCCGCGGCAGGACTGCGTCATGGACGGGAACTCCCGTCGACTCTGCGGCTACACGCGCGGCCAGATCGGCTGGGCGACTATCTTTGTCGAAACCACCACCGCCGATGAGCAGTGGGCTGGGACCGACGACACCGTCTGGTTCGACATCGGCGATCGTCAGTGGGAACTCGACACCCCCAATCATGACGACCGCGAGCGTGGCAATCGCGAGGGCTACGCGCTGTGGTCGCCCGGTCTCCAGCGCGCCGACATCAAGCGCGTCTTGATCCGGAAGAGTCCCGACGGCTTTGCCGGCGGCTGGAAGCTCAAGCGCGTCCGCGTCTGGCACGCCGGGGCTCTCGTCTGCGATCAGAACAACATCAACCGGTGGCTCGAGGACGATCATCGTTTCTGGGTCGGCTGTATCACCGATCGGACTTTGGTGTCTTCTTTGACCGTCAAGATCACCACCGCCGACGTCTCCTGGGCCGGAACTGATGACGATGTGACTGTGACGTTGGCGGGCCGAAGCTGGGATTTGGACAATGAGAGTCACGACGACTTCGAGCGCGGCGATACCAATACGTTTGTGTTGGATCCGCGCACGTCGTTTTATACGTCGGACATTCACTCCGTCCGGATTCACAAGTCGCCCGACGGGTTTGCGGGTGGGTGGAAGCTGAAGGGGGTACAGGTCGTCGTCAACGGGGCGTCGATTCTACAACAATCAGTCGATCAACAAGTGGCTGGAGGATGACGACCGGACGTGGTCGGCGAGTTTCTAGAGTGTGGATAATCGGGGGTCCCTGATTCGAATCCACCTGAGATTCTGCTGTACGAGCTGTGAAATCCCTAGGCACTAGTAACAGATCCGCACTCCTCGGGGCATCGGCCCTAGAGTGGAGACGCGATGACCAAGGCAGAGCAGGCACGGTTGCTGGCGTGGCGGCTGAAGATCTTCCAACACGCGGGTGAAGGCTCAAGGCGGGTCTCCCACACCTGCCGGCACTTCGGGATCTCTAAGAAGACGTTCTACAAGTGGAAGAAACGGTACGAAGCCGACGGCCGACCGGTCTCTGTGAGCGGCATTGCCGGCCGCACCGGTCACCGCGGGCCTTCTCCAACGAAGTCGTCAGCAAGGTTCTCTACCTGCGTGCGGCCCAAAGTGGTAGTGCTGTATTGTCGCCCTGGGAGCGGAGAAACGAAGCTGAACGAGCTGCGGTTGCCAAGGACTACGCACGAGCTTCGTCGGATCGTGATCGAGCTGCGCCCATTCAACGAGCAGTCAACTGCCAGAGAAACAAACCGAATGCGAGCGCACTTAGAGCGCTGCGTATCGCGTGAAGGCGACCCCACCGCACCAGAAGTCTGGTTGCATCTGGACTACGAGGGTCAAGGGTCGGATCAAGCAATCGGCTGTTCGTTGGCAGAATCACGACGAGAGTAAACGGCACCACCGCACCAAGACACACCGCGCCGACGGTCGCTGGAAGATCCTGCAGAATCCATGCAGCCCAGAGCCCAGCCGCGCAGCCCACGATGGCAAGCGTCGCCTGCATCATCGTAGCCCGTCGATAGCTGGGCCCGAATTCCTTGAGGGCGAGTTCGTTACCACATGCGAGGCGTGCCGGATGCTCGACGGCGCTGATGTAGATGGCCGCACCGGCGAACAGGCCTGCACATGCAGCCGCAATGGTTAGCGCCCACATTCAGACACCCCTGATGTCATATTGTGGCGCTGAGTGAGTATGCGGAGAGCAATTCCGCGAGGGAATGGTGCCGCAGGAGAAGGCTCACCTCCCCGCACGGTAGTAGACGATTCGTATGAGCCTCAGCACCGTGCGTTCCGCCGTCTTCCGCGCGCCGCTGAACCCGGCGGTTCGCAAGAGGGCGAGGATTGTGTGCTCGTCGTTGTCGGCCAGCCGGTGATGCGAATGCAGGCCACTGAAACGTAATCCGCGACTCGCCGAGTCCGACCCACCGAAGTCCAGAAGATGCAGGCTGCCGCCAGGTTTCAGCACGCGCTGAATCTCGCGAAGCGTTTGTTCCTTCTCGTCACCTTCGAGGTGGTGGAACATGAACGAGGAGAACACGCGATCGAAAGAGGCGTCCGGATGGTCCAGCGCATCCGCGAACCCACAATCGAACTGGATGCTCGCCCCAACCCGCTGTGCCTTTCGCGTCGCTCGATTGAGCGCTTTCTCGTCGGGATCCACACCGACGACTTCTACGTCAGGGAACAATTGCTTCGTGAGAACGACCAGGCTCCCCGTTCCACAGCCGATATCGAGGATCCGGTGACCTGGTCGGAGATCCCCCTGGAGCAGAAGTTCCCGTCTCGCCTGGTCGAGCCTTAGCAGCCTGGTGAAGGGATCGTAGATCGGCAGCAGCCAGTCGACGCCCATGCCCGGAACGAATGGCCGTCGCGATTCGATAATCGTCGTCGTGTGTTCTTTCATGGTGTCTGCCTCCAGCTTCGGGACATGTGTTCTGTCGTACACAGACAATCATTTAGAAACATCGTGTCCAAGGCCGAAGAGGAGAACCAGTACGCGGAGCCGCCGTTTGTCCGCAATAGAACAATCGGCGGTCGCCTGTTCCAGAACGAGAGGTTCCAACGGTGGCGAAAAGACGAGATCGACGCGTTGAGCGTACGCAGCAGCTCCTTCGAGAGGCACTGCTGACGCTCATCCGGGAAAAGGGCTTCGAACTGTACCGTGCAAGAGATCATCGACCGCGCGAACGTTGGCCGCGCGACGTTCTACGCGCATTTCGACAATAAGGACGACCTGCTGTTGAGTGGGTTCGACGAATTCCGTGCGTCACTCAAGGCGCACCAGCGCGATGCGCTGTCGCGCGGGCGCAACGTCGAGGATCGCGTGTTCGGGTTCAGCCATGAGATCTTCAGTCACACGAACGAGTACCGCGAAGTATTCCGCGCCATGGTGGGCAAACGCAGCGGCGCCGCCTTGCAGCGGCTGTTGCACAAGCTGCTGGTCGATCTCGTGCGCGAGGATGTCAAGCAGACCGTGGCGCGACCAGAGAACGGCGCGGTGCCGGCAGAAGCCGTCGTGCAGTTCGTCGCGGGGGCCCTCTTTGGCCTGCTGATGTGGTGGCTGGACGGAAGACCTCGTCTATCGGTCCCAGAATGAACGCACTGTTCCGCCGTCTGGCGATACCCGCCTTGAAGGCCGCGCGCGGGTGAAACGGAGTCTACGGCCGCGGCTCGCCAATCGACGTCCAGCAGCCCGACGCTCGCAGCCAAGGGTAACCGAAAAATCCTGATAGCGACCTGGCTCGAGAGCCGACAACAATCCTGCGGTTGTGATGTCAGCGCACTGGTTGACAGGATCGGTAGCGAACGGCGAGAACGTGAATCTAATGAGCCACGACGTCTATTGCGATCGGCCATGAAACCACCGCTCGCCCTTGTCGTTCTCGTTTTTCTCCACGGCGTTCAGTCGCCGGCGTTTGAGTACTCTCTCGACGACTTGCGACGCATGACAGCGGCAGAAACCAACGACGACCGGTTCAACGCGCTGACGGCGATGCTTCGCGCGCGGAACCTGACGTATTCAGTTCAGCTCTTCACGCTCGATAAACCAAACCCTCGCGAGCCGCGCACGGAGGGACGCAACGTGATTGTGGCGATTGGCACCGGCACCGAGTCCATTGTCGTCGGCGCGCACTACGATGCGGTGCGGCTGTCGGATGGCTCGTTGAGCCGCGGCGCTGTCGACAATGCCGCGTCCAGCGTCATCCTAGTGCGTCTGGCCGAGGCGTTGCGTGCCGACGATCTACCGCGGCAGGTAAAGGTGATCTGGTTTGACATGGAGGAACTGGGGCTGATTGGATCGCGGCGATATCTCGACGCTTATGGGACGGATGGGCTGATTGCGATGCTCAACTTCGACGTGAACGGCTATGGTGACACGGTCCTCTACGGCCCGTCGGAGCGCGACGAGAGTCGCAACTTGCGCCGCCATCTAACGAGCGTGTGTGCCGCGGAGGCAAGAAGCTGTGTCGCATTCCCGCAGATGCCGCCGGGTGACGATCGATCCTTCGTCGGCGCAAAAATTCCGACGCTGTCGATTGCCGCCCTTCCGGCGATCGAGGCTCACCAACTGTGGTTGACGATAAACGCTCCGCAGGACTCCGGCTTGGCGCAGGGGCATACGCCGGCGATTCTCCGCACAATTCACACGCATGAAGACACAGCGGCAAAGGTTGACAGCAAGACCATGACTTGGATGCTGCAGTTTGCACACGCGCTGGTTCGCGAGGTCGCGCGATCGTCGGCCAAGCCAGCCAATTGAATGTCAAGATGCGCCGCGAAGAATTACCCTAGGCGCCACCGAACAATCGGCATTCAGCGAAAACTTGTGATAGCCGCTCACACAACCGCCGGACTGAAGTAGAGCCCACATGGCGCAGATCTCGAGACGCGAATTTGTCATGCGCGCGGCATCGCTTGGTGCGTCCCTCGCATGGGTCGGCCAGCCGTCGCGCTCGAATCGGAAGTGGATCGAACGCCGCGACCTCTTCGGGGAGGGCGTGGCTTCTGGTGATCCCGATTCGAACAGTGTCTTGCTCTGGACTCGCGCCTCGTGGGGTGCGGAAGAAACCGTTCATTTAACTGTCGAAGTCGCTGAAGATGACGCGTTCTCGCGCGTAATCGCTACAACCAGTGCGCGCGCGGTTCGACAGGCAGACTACACGTGCCGAGTTCTTGTTGCCGGGTTGCGCCCGAATCGAACCTACTGGTACCGCTTCGTGGATTCAGACGGTCATGGCAGCCGAATCGGACGCACCAGAACGGCGCCGGAACCGAACCAGGCGCTGCCCGTCCGATTTGCGTTTGTCAGCTGTCAGAACATCTGCGAAGGCGCGCAGAACGCATATCGCCGCATGATCTACGAGGACGAGCGCGCGCCGGCTGATGAGCAACTCGCGTTTGTCCTGCACCTCGGCGACTTTGTCTACGAGGTCGTCGATTATCCGGAGGACCGTCCCAATGGTCGCCGATACGATCGTCGGCTTCGGGACGCGATTCGTTTCCCAGATGGCGAGAGGATCTCGAAAACCTCTCACGTTGCCGCCTCGCTGGCGGATTATCGAACGCTTTACCGCGCCTACCTGCGCGACCCGGACCTTCAGGACGCGAGAGCGCGGTGGCCCTTCGTGAACATCTGGGACAATCACGAGTTCTCTTGGATGGGATGGCAGGCACAACAGCGATTCGGCGGAGAATCGCGACCAGCCCAAACGCTCAAGGTCGCAGCGAACCAGGCGTGGTTCGAATATCAGCCAGCGCGCATCATGCAATCGAACCCGCGGTGCTCGACCGGTTCATCGCTCCGGCCGTGACCAACGCTCCCGTGACCACATACGACCAGCACGGCCTGGCTACTGACCCCAACAGCGTCGCGGCCATGCGCAGCCTGACCGCGTATCGATCTCTCCGTTGGGGGAAGCACTTGGATCTCCTGATCACCGATCAGCACACGTATCGTTCCGAGGAGCCGACGAGCGGTCGCGAAGCGCGGGCGCTATCGAGCCCTGCGTATCCCGAGTTGTTTCCTCAGGAAGCGCTTGAAATTCTCGACGCCGGACGCGGTTACAACGGGGGGCAGCCCCCAGGCGAGATACGGTTCGGTAGCGCGCGAGTGGTGAATGTCCGCAAGGAAGCGCCCCCCCAGACGCTTCTCGGCGCGGAACAGAAGAAATGGTTTCTCGATGCCCTGAGGCGCTCCAACGCCACATGGAAGGTGTGGGCCTGCTCGATGGGCACTCTCGACTGGCGCGCAGATCCGCAGAACGTGCCATCAGCGCTGGCACCGCCGTGGCCGGGATCTGGGTACGCGGGATTTGGCGGCGGAGACTTCAGTAGTGCATATACAGAACGCGGCGAAATTTACGACGTCGTGCGCGACGCCGCCGTGACCGGGTTCGTGACGGTGTCCGGCGATCGTCACAGTTTCTGGGCAGGCTACGCGTCGAAGTCGCTTCCACCAAATGCCTTCGAGCCGCTGGGCGTCGCCTTCACGACGGGTTCCGTGTCGTCCCCGGGTTTGGTCGAAGCAATCGAGCACAGCCTCCCGAAGGATCTTCCGCTCCGGGCGCTGTATCTCGTCGATTCGCAAGATGGTCAGCGTCCGAAGGCAACGGTGAACATGCTTCTTCGACACGGCGTCCGTTCGTGCCTCGAATACGCACGTACTGGGGACGTCGAAGCCGCTCGGCGCGTCTCCAATCCCGATCTCGCGCCGCACCTTTCATTCGTTGACATGGGCGGTCATGGATACGCGACGGTTCGTCTGGCAGCCGCCGACATGGAATGTGAATTCGTCTGTATCCCGCGGCCGCTGGACCGGAGCCTACAGCCGGATGGAGGTGCCGTGCTCTATCGCCTTGTTCATCGTTGTCGCCTCTGGCGGCGGGGACAGCGTCCAGCGCTTGAGCGGCGCGTTGTCGAAGGGAATCCGGGCTCGGACTGTGAACGCGCGGCGTCGCCGAGCAGCGTTGTCCTGCCGAGCAGCGTTGTCCTGCCGACCGACACTGATGGACGACACGGGCATCCTGCCGGCTCGGAGGAGAGATTCCTCAATCGCGAAAGCACGCGCGGAGGCGCCGAAGCCCTTCTTCGATGTCGTCAGTCGCGATCGCGCCATACCCGAGCATCACGCCGGCCCGCTGGGAGCGACCCGCAGTGAACGACGACCACAACTGGACCGCGACACCGACATCGGCGGCGCGCTTCGCAATACCTACTATTCGCTAGGGCGGCAATCTGGAGGCGACGGCAGTAATGTGCAGACCGGTACCTGACGGCACGAGCTCGAGGTGTTGTCCGATGTGGGTCGCGCCGTCGGTGCCTCGCCTGCCTATGTCACGGATGTTTTTCGTCGCTTCGAAGGGATTTCGTTGCGGCGCTACGTGACCCAACTGCGCCTCGCCCGCGCGCTCGTTGAACTGCCATACTCCACAGACATCACGTCACTGGCGCTCGATCTTGGCCTCTCGAGCCACAGCCATTTCACGCTGGCCTTCAGGCGCGCGTTCGGCTGCACACCGTCTGAGTTCCGCCGAATCACTCACATCGGCACGAGTCAGCGCGCCGGGCTGGCTTCTTAAACCCGCATGGCTGGGACCACCTGGGCCGCGGGAACACAGGTGATGTCACAACGGTCCGTGCTGTCTCGTCCTCCTTATTGAGAGCCGATCGACACAGGAGGCGACCATGGTGAGGCGGCTGTTCCGGCGCACAATCGAATCGTTCGAGCGGAAATGGAACTACGACGCGAGCTACCTGAAGGAGATCGTCGATCTGAGTCCCTGGGCCGCAGTGAAATTCTCCCTGGCCACGAGCCTGGGAAGCTACCGTCGCGACGTGCCGCCTGCCGCCCTGTTTGCGGCCGGGATTACCGCCGTGCGGTCCGAAGACTGTGGCCCGTGTACGCAACTGGGGATCACGATGGCTGAGCAGCAGGGCGTACGGCCCGAGATCCTGCGGGCCATACTGACAGACGATGTGGAGGCCATGCCGGAAGAGGTGGCGCTCGCGTGGCGGTTCACGCGTGCGACGCTGGCCCACGATGCCGCGGCAGACGACTACCGCGACGAGATCGTCAGGCGTTGGGGGCCACGCGCCGTGGTGACGCTCGCGTTTGCGATCACGACCGCACGCATGTATCCGACGGTGAAGTACGCGATGGGACACGGCAAGATCTGCTCGCGAGTCCTCGTCTACGGCGCACCGGTGGCGATCGATGGCAGCCTGACGTCCAGGCAATGGCCTCTGACCTCGGGTCAGTCGCACGCGAGCCGTGCCTCATGATGGATCCGGCGCTCAGCTTCGAGCCGCACCGGCGTCACCTGCGTGGCCTGGCCTATCGCATGCTCGGTTCGATCGCCGAGGCGGAAGACGCCGTGCAGGATGCGTATCTTCGCTGGCATGCCGTCGATCGGGACCAGGTGACGGAGCCGCGGGCGTTCCTGACAACGGCCACGACGAGGATCTGCCTGGACGCCCTGAAATCGGCACGCGCCCGGCGCGAGCAATACGTCGGACCGTGGCTGCCGGAGCCGGTGGTCGACACGAAGGCGCTGGCCCCGGATGCGCAGACAGAGCTGGCAGAAGACCTGTCGATCGCGCTCCTGCTCGCGCTCGATCGTCTGTCGCCGCTCGAGCGCGCGGCGTTTCTCCTGCACGATGTGTTCGACTGCTCGTTCAGTGAAGTGGCTCAGGCACTGGACCGGAGCGAAGCCGCGTGCCGTCAACTGGCGTCGCGTGCGCGGACGCACGTGCGCGAGGCCCGGCCCCGTGACGAATCGGTGGCGCGCGATCGCGCCGGCGACGCGGCCACGAGACACGAGGAGCTCATATCGGCGTTCGTGGCGGCAACGCGTTCCGGCGATCTCGACGCCTTGATGAGTATGCTGGCCGAGGACGCACGTCTCGTGGCTGACGGCGGCGGCAAGGTCCAGGCCGCCTTGAACGTCATCGTGGGAGCGAAGAACACTGCGCGCTTCATCGTCGGCGCCACGGCGAAGGGGTTGGCCGAAGGAACGACGTGGCACTTCCGGCCCCTCAATGGTCTGCCAGGCCTGATTGCGTACTCGCCCGACGGCTACGTGCAGACCGTCGCGTTCGAGATCGAAGACGATCGCATCCGCACGATCTACAGCGTGCGCAATCCGGACAAGCTCAGACACCTGCCGTCCGCGTGAGGGCGCCATATGAGTCGTCGTGCCATGGATACCCGTCTGGACACGCTGAAACAATCGCTGGAGTCGGCCACGGAAGGAATGTCCAGCGAGCAATTGAGCTGGCATCTCCCGGGAAAGTGGTCTGCGGCGGAGGTGCTGGAACACCTGTACCTGACCTATGTCGGAACGACCCGAGGATTGGAGAAAGTGATGACCCGTGGCGCACCGCTCGCGACGAGGCCATCGATGGCCCAACGCGTGCTGACTTTCATGGTCGTGGAATTGGGCTACTTACCTGCCGGACGAGAGGCCCCCGCAATAGTGCAGCCGAGGGGGCTGCCGGTGGAGCAGGTGCGAAACGAGATTTGGGCAAAGCTCGCGGCGATGGATGCGATCATCGCGCAGTGTGAAGCCCGCTTCGGACGCCGTGTCAAGCTGCTCGACCATCCGATTCTGGGTGCGCTTACTTCGCCACAGTGGAGAACGCTCCATCTGGTGCACGGACGGCACCACCAGAAACAGCTGCTCCGGCTTCGCAAACGCACGTTAGAAACTCTGTGAACCCCACCGTGATGTTTGGTGCCCCTCATGCGCACACCGCTGGTCGGCCGAAGAGCCCAAAGCGCCCAAGCAATGAGAAAAACACTTAAAGGCTGTATCAAAACCTCGAGCGGCCGGCTTGATCGGTGGGCTACATTCTATTTCGCGGCACAGGCTGCTTCAGTTCGTCGAGCCAGTTGAGGACCATGGTTATCGGCTCACTGATGTTTTCATCCACCGGCTTCCCGATGAGGAACCGGCGGCCGTCGCCGGTCACCGCATAGCTGCGACGGACAACGTTCCCAGGAAGGGGAAACAGCACCTTGCCCGCGCCGGGCTCGAAGGTCGTCACCGTCGCGCGGTACGGCACCGCCATCAGATTTCGATCAGCCGCGAGATAAAACAGTTCCCCGCCGTTCTTGCTCCAGGCCGCGTCGGTACCGCCGCCGGTGGAAATCCGCACCTTCTGATTCGTGTCCGGAAAGCCCTGCACGTAGACTTCCGGCCGGCCGGACTCGTCCGATTCGTACGCGACCCAGTGTCCATCCGGCGAGAACACCCCGTTCGCTTCGTTGAAGGGCGAGGCGAGGTATGGGAACGGCGTCTGTGGTTCACTCGAAGGGCCAGTGCTTTGCGGGGCCATCCAGAGGTCCTGGCCGGTCTTATCTCCGGGCCGCTGATACAGGACGAACTTGCCGTCGCGAGACCAATCGGTCGCCCAGCCAGTAACGGTGCCCATTGTGATGAGTTTTTCATCTTGGCCAGTCCCGCTCGCGGCTTTGATGTATAGGTCGAAATTGCCGCTGCGACGCGACGGCCAGAGAATTCGACGTCCATCAGGAGACCAGATTGGAAGATTGTCCGTCGCGGGATCGAACGTGATGCGGGAAGGCACGCCTCGCACCAAATCCAAGACCCACACGTCAGGATTCGCCTCCACGGTCCGATTGAAGGCAATGCTCTTCTCGTCGGGAGACAATCGGACGGCGCGGTACTCTGCCGCCGCAGCCGCAACGCCGAGCTGCCTGCCGCTCCGATCGACCCAGAGCAGCTCCTGGCGGGGCGTCGGGCCGCCCGCCATGTAGGCCAGCGCGCCGTTCTGCGAAACGGAGAATCGGCCGACGGATTCGGCGACCGGAAAGTCTCTGACCCGTCAATGTGAACGTGTCCGCATCGAATGGTTGCGCCATCAATGTCGTTTCACGGACGAACAACAGGTAGCCGCTTCGGCCGGGCGCCTCGGAAGGGACATATCTCGTGACCGTGCTGTCGGGCAAAAGCCGCTTGGCCTGCGCGGCATCCTCCAGCGACGCCACGTAGATTCCGTTGGCTTCAGAGCTGCCTCCGATCACGGAGTAGAGAAAATGGCGCCCGTCGGGGAGGAATTGCGGCTCGAACCGCGACTATCCGTCGATTTTCTTCGTCACGTCGACAAGTGCGCCTCCGATGTCGGGGACGCGCTGGATTGGTGCACCTGAACTGCCCACGAGCAGGATGATGCCATCCGTGCCCCAGGCGCCACGTGTGCTTGGCGCCACGCCGGAGACAAGTGTTTGGGGCGGACCGCCATTGGCTGAGACCTTTTTCAGTTTCCCGTCTTGAGTGACGAAGCCGATGAACTCGCTGTCCGGGGACCAAAAGAATTGTTCTTGCTGAAAGGCGGTTCCTTCGGTCCCCGGCACCGCGCGCGCGTCGAGCGAATCGATCGGGCGGACCCACAGCTTTGACGTTCCGCCCACGGCCGAGAACATACCGCTGACCGTCGCGAAGGCAAGGTACCGCCCGTCTGGAGAGAGCGCGAATCCAGCGATCGAAGATTTTTCAGGAGCAGGTACCTGGAATCGGACACTTTGCTGTGTCGGGGGCGTCTCGCGGAAGTGAACGACTGTGAGCGCCGCGGCACCCGCCAGCGCAACGGCCGCCACGCCCCATGGCAGCGCTCGAGCACCCGAGGGTCGCGTCTGCGATTGCGCCGACGCGATGACTGCCGCCGGGTCCGGCACGCCGGCGATGATCTGATCGAGCACGCGACGTGCGTCGCCGATATCACGGAGTCGCTGCCTCGGATCGCGCACGAGGCAGTCGCGCAGCAGCGCGAGCAGTCGGGGCGGCACCCCCGTCGGCAGCGCTTTCCAGTCCACGTCGCGCGTCAGCACTGCGGCGAGCGTGTCCGACACATCCTCGGCTTCGTACCCACGCTGGCCTGTGAGCATTTCGTAGAGCACGACGCCGAACGCCCAGATGTCCGCGCGGCGATCGACGTGTTTGCCTTTGGCCTGTTCCGGCGCGATGTACGCGGCTGTGCCGAGAATGATGCCGAGCTGCGTCGCCTGCGCGGTGAGCGTCGGCGAGTTCATGGCGTCGACCGATGATGCCGCAGTTTCAGGACTGACTGCCTTGGCGAGCCCGAAGTCCAGCACCTTGACCGTGCCGTCGGGACGTACCTTGATGTTGGCGGGCTTGAGATCGCGATGGACGATGTTGGCCTCATGCGCGGCTTCGAGCGCCTCTGCGATCTGTCGGGCGATCGGGAGCACTTCATCGAGCGGCAGACCGCGACGCTTCTGGATCAATTCCGCGAGTGTCGGACCGTCGACCAGCTCCATGACGAGCGCCGACGCCGGGCCCGCGTCCTCGAACCCGTGGATGTGCGCGATGTTGGGGTGATTGAACGAGGCGAGGACATGTGCTTCGCGCTTGAAGCGAGCGAGGCGGTCCGGATCGTTGGTGAAGGCTTCTGGCAGGACCTTGAGCGCGACATCCCGATTTAGCTTCGTGTCGCGCGCGCGATAGACCTCGCCCATCCCGCCCGCACCGATGGCAGCGAGAATCTCGTAGGGACCAAGGTGAGCGCCTGCTGTCAGCGGCATGCGTCGCGACTGATTCTAGCGATGAAGTGGCTCGGGGCAAAGGAAAGAAGGCGCCACCCGCTTAACTGGGCATCCAGCTTTTTCGCAGGGCATGCCAACAGATCAACGCACAAGCCAGCGAGAGAAAGGCCTCGTGGATGTCGGCTCGTTTATCGTAACGGACGCGGAGACGGCGGAATTGATTCAGCCATGCGAACGTCCGTTCGACGACCCACCGCCACCGTCCCAAGCCGCTGCCGTGTGCCGTGCGACGCATCGCCAGCAGTGGCAGAATGCCACGAGTTCGTAACCCGTGTCGGATTCCCGCCGCATCGTAGCCGCGGTCACCCACCACACAATCTGGCCGATACCGCGGCCGTCCACGTTCACCCTGGAGTGGCGGAACCGCATCGACCAGCGCCAGTCCTTCGTGCGCGTCATTGCGGTTGGCACCGGTCAGCCGGATAGCGAGCGGCACACCTCGCGCGTCGCAAATCAGATCTCGCTTGCTCCCTTGCTTGGCGCGATCCGTGGGATTTGGACCGGTCTGCGTACCACCGTACACCGCGCGGACCGAGCAGCTGTCAACAATCGCTCGGGACCAATCGATGTCGCCTTCGCGGGAGAGCCAGTTCAGGAGCGCGAAGTACATCAGATCCCAGACTCCTTCTGCTTGCCAGTCGCGCAGGCGTCGCCAACATGTCATGCCAGAACCACAGCCCAGTTCTTGAGGCAACATCTGCCACGGTATTCCGCTGCGCAGCACGAACAGGATGCCGGTCAGGCAGGCACGATCAGGCACACGCGGCCGTCCGCCGTTCGACCGCGATGGTGGAAGAGGCAGAAGCGGTTCGATAAGTTCCCACAACGCTTTGGGCAACAGCGCGGCGGCCATAAGCCGACGTTACGGCGTCCTAGTTAAGCGCGTCTTATCGAGGCGGTTTTGTTATGCGCTCTTAAAGAACAAGAGCCGCCTTTCCAGGCGGCTTTTTGGTTTAGCCGTTTCCGACGGCCCCGCCCGAATCCTTGCCGCCTCTCTTGCGGCCTCGCCTGAAAGCGGCGCCCTTCTGCTTCGCCCACCGCAGCCTCTGCGCGGCGGCAATCTTCGCGCGCGCCGCCTTGGACATCGGCTTGCGCTGCTTCACCGCGGGGATTGTCGTCCCGCCCCCTGCCGCGGGGGATGCGACGCCCTGGCCCTGGAACCACGGCATCGGGCTCTCGCCGGACGCTATCGCATCGGCCATTTTCCGCAAGTCCGCGGCTACCTCGCCCCTTAGCTTGTTTAGCGCTTCCATCTTGCGCGCGATGGCGCCGAAGCTCCCATCGCTACCCTTGTTCTTGCTCCCCGGCGGCCGTCCCCTTCTTTTTGCCAATCTCTGCCTCCAACCTATGAAGGAAACCTTCCACCAGCCCCTTCATCAGTTCGGTATCGGGGACCGGCTCGGTTGCCAGTATGTTGACCTCGTCGAGCAGGTCCACGGCTGTCGACCGACATCTCCGATTATGGCCCTCGCCGCTGGCGCTGGCGGAATGCCTGCGGCGTTTCATTGCGCCACGTCTGAAGGCTCTATCGAAGGCGGCAGGTTGCCCCGTAGCGCCCCATCTCGGGCGACCCCTTTCGCGGGGTACCAGGGTGTCCGTCAATTCCCGCTGTGTGACCACCCGATATCCGTGGCGTTTCTTTTGCTCCAGAAGGAGCCATGATCAATGGATTCAGGCGAGTTGCTGACGCCACGGCGTCGTTCGTCGGTTCTCCGTGGACCTTTGCCGCAAACGTCGCGCTCACAGTGCTCTGGTTGATACTCGGGCCCGTCTATAACTTCTCCGACACGTGGCAGTTGACGATGAATACCGCGGCGTCCCAGTTGACGTTTCTCATCGCATTTCTGCTTCAGAACACGCAAAACCGCGACACGCGTGCGTTGCAGCTCAAGCTCGATGAGCTGATCCGGAGTACGGCGGGTGCACGGCCTCAGCTCATCAATCTTGAAGAGTTCGATGACGACCAGCTCGAGGCCCTCAAGCGACAGTTCGAACGGATTCGAGAGCAACGAAGCCGCGCAACCGGCCTTACGTAGCCTTCACCACCGCGTTCGCATCGCGTTTCGCAAACTCCTCGGGCTTCGGCCGCTCGCCAGCGCCGAGTGAGTAGATTCGTGTGAACTCCGCGCCGAAGAGCAGAATCTGTGAGGAGTAGTAGACCCACAGCAGGAGGAGCATGACTGACGCGGCGGCGCCGTAGGACGAGGCAATCGTGCTTTGCCCAAGGTAGAGGCCGATCAAATACTTCCCGGCGCTGAACAGCACGGCGGTGACGACCGAGCCGGTCGCCACATGCCGCCATTCCAGTTTCACGTCCGGCAAAAAGCGAAACAGCAGCGCGAAGAGTGCAGTCGTCACCAAGAACGAGACCGCCACGTCGACCGCCTGCCACAGCAGCGGCCATCCCGGCGCGCGGCCTTCGAGCCACGTGTTAGCGGCGGCTAGCGCGGCGCTGACGACAAGCGACACCATCAACAGAAAGCCGATCGCGACGACAATGCCGAAGGAGCGCAGGCGAGCGAACACATAGGCGCTGAGGTTCGCGTCGGGATTGGGTGCAACGCGCCAGATGGCATTGAGCGCGGCCTGCAGTTCGAGGAATGCGCCAGTGGCGGCCAGCATGAACGTGATGCTGCCAACGATGGTTGCGAAGACGCCGGATTGGCGTCGGCTCGCACCCTCGAGCAATGCCTGCACCGCTTGCGCTCCGTCGCGGCCGACTAGACCTTGCATCTGGCTGACCAGTTCGGCGTGGACCGTCGTGGTGCCAAGCACCAGGCCAGCGATCAAGATCGCGACGAGCAACACCGGCGCGATTGCGAAGAGCGTGTAAAACGACAACGATGCCCCGAGCCGCAGTGCGTTGTCGTTCCACCATGCCCACAGCGATTCCTTGAAGATGCGTGGCAGACCCACGCCCGTGATGGGGATCCGCCGCTTCCTCTTGGTCATATGGGAGCAGCCTCAGATGGAATGCGTGCGTGCAGGTTAAGCAGGTGGCTTCGACGTCACAAAAAAATCGCGGCCAGCGTCCATATCGCTCGTGTCGATCTGGGTCTCCTCGGGTTGCTTGGCCAGCGACTCGCCAGGCCTCAGCTGTAGCTCGAGCCGATATCTCCCGGTCGGAACTTTCATGGTGTAGCCACCGTTGCTGGCCGTGGGGGTTTCGTACTTGGCACCGGTGGTCACCTCGATGGCCGTGACCAGCCGACCGACGAGCGGCACCGAGCCCTCGGAGGTACGGACGAAGCCTGAAATCGTACCGCCTACGTCGGCAACCTTCGAGCTCGAACTCGAGCCGATCGCTGGTCCGCGCCCGCGCGCCCCTGCGCACGCAATCAGGCTGAGGACCAGGAACCCTGCGACTAGGTTGCATGCTCGCATCATCCACCCTCCATCACCCGAACCTTCGGCATCTGGATCTGCTCCCGAGGTACCGCGGCAGACCACCTCTTGTAGCCATGCAAAACCGCGACCTGACATTCGCGCACAGCGCGCTATTGGCGATGAAGCAGCTAATACGAGCCCGGCGATCGAGCGGGACTTCGCTGGGCTACGGCGCTGGGACGCCGGCTCATCATTGCCGTTGTGGGCCCCTGTCGGGAGTGTAGGCCTGATGCTGAACTACCGCGGTGTACGTGCGAACCGTGCCTCAGGGAAGTGCTTACCAGCAGAGCGCGGCCACCGAACCGCCGGCGTGCGATACCTCGCCTGCCTTCGAGATCACGCCCCAGGCCAAGCCATACCGGGGTGGGTCCCTCGGGTATTCGCTCGCTGGATGACGGGTGTGGTCTCGGGCTCGTGGGGTCGTTCTGTGATCCTGACCATCATCGTGGCGATTCCGGGGGCACTCGAGGCCGCTATAAAAACGCCCCAAGCAATGCGTCGACTTCGGAGCGCACTGGTTCGATTCGCCACGACGATCCGCCTGCTCTAACGAGGCGAGCCTGACCAACGCAAGCGCGATCGATACCCAAAACGTGTAGGACTCTTCGATCGAAGACCTTCAGATGTGCACGCGCCCCTGGACGTGGAATCCCCCTCGATGCGGAGTCGTGCGCGAATGCGAACCATTTATCGAAAAAGCGGCGGGCAAAACACGCGGATGGTCGCGGCGCGAGCCGACGAACCATCCGCGTCACTACTCGAAACAAATCGCAGGTGTCGCTACGGCGTGCATGTGCCGGTCGCCGCAGCAACCGAGACCACTTCCAGTTCGCGCAGTTTCAAATCCTTGCTCGCGACATCGACGCCCGAGGGCGGCGTGCCCGCGGTGGCACCGCCGGTGGGACGGCCGGCAGCGCCAACTTCCGCTGCCTTCAGCTTGCCCGTGATTTGAACGCGCTTGCCCACGAAGTCCTTAACCTTCTCCTCGTTCGCTCCGGTCAATTCGAACGCGGAGTCAGCCGCCGCGGCTTCAGACTTGAGGCCCTGTGTCGCCATCGACGCGTTGGTGAGGACGAACTCATCCCCTGGTACTGACGCCGGTGCCGGCCGGCCCACCACGACCCTTGTTCTGCGCCTGGCGGTAGTCCGATTCCTTCTGTACGCAACCGACGATTGTTATTTGCTGTTCCGCCTGCGTCGTTGGCGCGGCGGCCCCCGGCGGGGTCTGCGGCGGTGTCTGTGGTGCTCCCTGCGGTGGCGGCTGCGGCGGGGGCTGTGGTGCCTGTGCGCCCGCGGCGGTATGCAGCATGGTCGCAACTACTGCAGTAGTGGCGACCGTTATCAATAACTTCATGTGTCTCCCTCCAACTGTTGATCTGATCAGTCTGGTGCGATGGCTGCAAGTATCACGCCTGCGGCGAGCGTCGCTTCGCGGCGGGCGCGACGGGCGATACCAAGTAATAAGCCGCCAACAGTCGCCGAGCTCCGTTGCGAAGGTTAGCCACTCAAAAACCGTGACAGTGCTGAGCCAGAATAACAGCCACCGTGAAAAAAAAAAAAAAAAAAAAAAAAAAAAAAAAAAAAAAAAAAAAAAAAAAAAAAAAAAAAAAAAAAAAAAAAAAAAAAAAAAAAAAAAAAAAAAAAAAAAAAAAAAAAAAAAAAAAAAAAAAAAAAAAAAAAAAAAAAAAAAAAAAAAAAAAAAAAAAAAAAAAAAAAAAAAAAAAAAAAAAAACTACAAAATCCTAAAACTAAAAAAAAAAAAAAAAAAAAAAAAAAAAAAAAAAAAAATGGTCGTGCTGTTCCTTGAATAGCGATGGCTCGCGCCAGAGACCGCGCTTCTGATCTCGTGCCTCTCGCTCGAGCCTGCGAAACTCCTCGACGTACCTGGACGAGTATTCGGTCAGCGCGTGGCCGTACCCCCGACCAACGCTATCGAGGGACTCGGAAGAGAGGCTAGTAATCATGTGCGGCACACGCACCGATAACCGCACTGTCCGATGTCAAGCGGTTAATTGGTGGAATGGTTAATGCCCAGTACGGAGGAGGAGTGTGTGAAAGCCCGGAGGAATGAAATCCTCCGGGCATTTGAATTGGCTTGCTAGACTTCACTCAATTCTTCGGGCTCTTTCCCCATCGGACTCTTGCCGCGCTTCGGCGCCTTTGTCGCGCCGGTGAGCGACTCCGACATCAGCTCGCGTGCAATTTGCGTCAGCAGGGAATCGGAGTTTTGCTCTTCCGCGAGCGTCTTGCTCAACAGCACCGCCACGTCAGGTCGAGACATCTGACCCGCGGTCGACCGCGCGGTACCGTAACCGGACATCTCGTAGTGCTCGACTTTCTGGGCGGCCGCAATCAGCGCGAGGTCGGCGGCTCGGACGTCCTTTTCTTCGCCCTCCTCCATGACCTCCTGCCCTTCCTCGATGAGCCCCGCCATGCCTTTGCAGGGTTTGGCCTTCGCGTCGACGTTCAGCAGTCCGAAGATTTCCTTTAGACGTTCCACGTGCCCGCGTGTCTCTTCGAGATGCACCTCAAACGCCTGTCGCAACACTGGGGACTTCGCCGCGTTCGCCATCTTCGGGAGCGCCTTCACCAGCTGGCCCTCGGCGTGGAGAAGGTCGCGAAGGTCTTCAACCAGCAGCTCCTCCAGCATTGCCGGATCACTACCCGTGTTCATCGTTCGGTCGTCGACAATCGGCGTGGCCGCGACTCTGTCGCTCAGGCCGGCGCGTGCGTCCTGGAACGCTGGAGCTTCGACGAATTGCCAGTCGCCGCCTTGATTCCAAGGTCCGCGTGCGTCGATTTCGCCGTCTTCGCCGGCGCCGGTGGAGTCATTGAAAAACTGATTGACCAGCTGGGGGGTTGGCGGAATCGCACCGATCGAGAACCGTGGTTTGCCCATGCTTTCCAGTGCCGCGGTGAACGCCTTCATGTGTGTGATTTCGCGTGTCATCAGAAACTGCAACGCATCCTTGGTACCCGCGTCTTGCGTGAAGTTGATCAACCGCTCGTACACGATCTTGGCGCGCGCCTCCGCGGCGATATTGCTGCGCAGATCCACGTCAAGCTCCCCAGTGATCTTGAGGTAGTCGGCCGTCCAAGCGCTCCCCATCGAGTTGTACAAGTTCACGCCGCCCCCGCCTGCAATGGCGATGAGGGGATCCGCCTCTGCGGCGTCGCGATCAAATTTCATGGGTTTGAGATGGAGCCGGGCAAGCGCGCCGACAATCTCCAGATGGCTGAGCTCCTCGGTGCCAATATCCATCAGGAGGTCTTTGCGCTCGACGTCGTCGCAGTTCAATCCCTGAATGGAGTACTGCATAGCAGCAGCGAGTTCTCCGTTGGCACCGCCGAATTGTTCGAGCAGCATGTTGCCAAACCGTGGATCCGGCTCATCGACCCGAACCGTGTACATAAGTTTCTTGACGTGGTGATACATGGAGATTGGCCCCTGATGTCTTGCCGCAGTTCGCGGCCGGCGGTGCTACATGCAGGTTTATTGCCGTTGACGCTGCGGGGCGATTGAGACTATCAGCCTTTGATTGAAAAAGGTTCGCTGTCGGAAGTCGACAGCATTCATCGCCTAGTTCCCAGGTACCGATTAGCGGCAGACCGATTCCAGTAAAGACGACTGTCGGTGCGCTGTGCAGAGATCACGACGAATGGCTGCCCGGGTTCTGCCTGAACGACGTTTCACCACGAACCGCTTGCCTTTGGCCGCGTTGTACCAGACGAAAAGTGCTCGATCTGAGCGAGCAGATCGGCGCTGAGATCGCACAGGTCTTGGATGGAACGGTGGGTGGCCGACGTGGCCGCAACTCCAGAACTCGCTCGTTGTGCTCGGTCTCTCCGTTCTCGGTTTGCTCCGCCTCAATGACGCCAATCACGCGCGACGGGACGATGCACCCAGCGGAGACCGGGCGTCCATCAGGACTAGAACATCGATTGAGCACGAACGTACCGAACCGCGGTTCGAACGCGAGCTTGTTCGGAGAGCCTTCCGGCGTCTCAATAACTACGCGTAGGTCATCGCCATCGTAGGCGCTCAGCTGCTCCAGTGACGTGGGGGGCCGCTGGCGTCTTGCGGCCTTGCGTTTCATCGACGCATCCTCTGCCGTCTATTCTCGCCGTGCCCGCGCCGCCGCGGCCCCCAGCTTTTTCTTCTCTCCCGGCACTTTCTCTCCCGGGTCTTTGCCGTACGGCGAGGCGTGCTCAATCTCAGCGTTCATCTCGGCGCCAGTAAGTATGGCGATGCCGGTAATGTACAGCCACAGCATGAGGACGATTACACCACCGAGCGACCCGTAGGTCGCGTTGTAGTCTGAAAACCTGGTCACGTAAACCTTGAACCCGATGGAGGCCAGGAGCCAGAGCGCGGTTGCGAGCACCGCACCGGGCGTGATCCACTCCCAATCCTGTTCCGCGTCTGGACCAAAGTAGTTGAGCAATGCAATACCGAGCGCGATAAGGCCGAAGGCGACAGGCCACTGGACCAGCTTCCAAATAGTGGCGACCGCCGGCGCGAGTCCCAACTGTGAGGCGAGCCGTTCGGCCAGTGTCGGCCCAATCATGACAAGGCCGAACGCGGTGACAGCGAAGGCGGCGATACCGATCGTGAGTACGATGGCGGTGAGGCGCACCTTCCACCACGGTCGTCCCTCCTCGATGTCATAGGCGCGATTGAGGGCGTCACAGATACTGACGATCGCCGCAGAGCTGCTCCAAAGGGCCATCAACAGGCCGAAGGTGAAGATCCCGCTATTGGCGCCGCCCGAGACGTTTTGAATCTGTTCGCGCACGATGCGGACCATCTCCGTCGGTAACACGCCGCTGGAGGCGTCGAGCGCGCGCTGCATCGTGTCGCCGGGAAGCAAGCTCGCGAGTGCGGCGACCGACACGATCGCCGGCACAAGCGCGAGCAGGAAGTAATAGGCGAGCTGCGCCGCCAAGCCGAGCACGTTGTCGTGACTCGTTTCCCGGATCGTTCGCTTGAACAGCTCAGTCCACGTCAGCGGAATCGCGAACGTGCGAAACATCGTTCCGTACCGGCCGCCGCTAGACCGGCTGCTGCGAGCCCGTACCGGCGACTGCTTCCACAGCGTCCTGCGCCGCCTCCTTCGCCGATTCGACGATGGTTTCGCTGGCTTCACCCATGTAGCGCTGTTCCAGCTCCGTGGCGGGTAGCGCAGCCGCTACGATCGCGCCAGTTGCCATCGCCGCGACGCCCAGCACGAGCGGATTGTCGTGGAGCATCGTCTCGAAACGGCCGCGCGCGGTGGATGCAATGTCTCGCGCGCGATCCCTCACGCCCCTTTGCCAGTCGCCCACGCCGATTTGCCGCGCGCTGTTCGGGGACGAGTAGTCCGCTCTATCGAGCCCGGTGCGATCATATTCAGGCTCGTCGCTGTCCCACCGGCGCCCGCGCTGTCTGTTAGACAGCAGCCACGCGGCGCCGACCGCGATTAGCGCATACGGCAATGGATTATTCCCGACGCCAGAGGCGACATTCTCGGCTGCTTGTCGCGTCGTCCGTCGTATTTGCCCGGCTGTTTCCCCTGCGCGATTCATCATGTTCTGGACCTTTCCGACCGTGGCGTCTCGCACTGCAGTCGTCGCCTGTTCTTTGAGATGAGCTGGACTGAGCCGCTCCTGAATCTCGGCGACGGTTTCTTGCAGCTGCGCCTGGTTTTCTGAAATCTCGGTTCTTAATTGACGAATGTCCTGATCGGTATTGGGCTCGGCCGAAGGCCTCACCGCAGAAACGCCATAGCCTCCATCTGTGCCGCTCAGTTCGTTTGGCTTTTCCATGCGGTGGTCTCCTTCAAGCTGTCAATGGTTTCGGTAGGCGCGAGGCTTTCCTGCCGCAGAGCGGTGAGCGCACGCATGGCGACCATTGCTCCCATGGCGGTCAGTGCGCTCCCAACGATGAGCGCCGAACCCCACGCCGGCATTCCAGCGCGCACCAAGATGAGCACTAGGAAGGCCGCGAGCGTGAACAGTCCGACGAGCGCGAGAACGGCGCCCGCTGCAATCGCACCGATATGACGTCGTACGCGCGACATCTTCGCGCCCATCTCGGCCCGAGCGAGTGCCATCTCGCTGCGGACCAGGGTGGTGATATCGCGCATGAGATCAGAAAACAGATCCCCAAGTGGACGCGCGTCGGGCGCATAGGCCATGGCTACAGCACCTCTCGTGCGGATGGCATGTCCGATGACACCGATTCAGGTGAGGTTCGGCTCGTCTGAGCGGTGCCAAAGGTCGCAGCGCTAACCCCCGCCAGGTTCGCCTGTGGTGGTCTGCCGGCGGAGGTGCCACCGACCGTCGAGTCGCGACGGACCGAAGCTGGGGCGTCCCACTGTCCTCTCGACGCCGCATCCGAACTATGACTGTCGGCGGTCGAACTCTTGAGGAATCGTGCAAGGAAAACCCCGGCGCCAAACGCAAGACCAAGGAAAACAGCCGGTTCCCGGCGCGCGAAGCCGTGCACCGCCCGAACAGTGTCGTTAATGTCCCGCTGACGGATCTGCTGTGCCCAACGGTCGATGCCTTCTGCCGCTTTATCGACGTAGTCGGCGACGCTGCTCTGGCCGTCCTCGCGCAGTGGCTCTGTCATGCCACGAGCGGCGCGCGCGACGCTGCCAAGGGTGTCACTCGCCCGCGTCTTTTGATCTGTGAGCTTTTGATAGGTCGCGTCCCGTACGGTTTGGCCGATGCCACTCACCTGCGACCCCTTTGTCGCCTGTTCCGGCGACGACGTACCTGCGGTTCCAGTTGTTGCCATTCAAATACCTCTTTATCGATTCAGAGGTTCGCACTGCGAAACACGTGCCGTTGACAGACGGATTGCGCGAGCGAGGCTTGCGTCGGAAGGTACGCAGATGTTGGTCAGACGACGACAAAGCAGGATCCCTCGGGGATTCGCCATGAGATCGCCGGATCTCGACGGGTGTGGTCCCGGTCGCCGATCGGCGCTCTGCTGTGTCCTGCGATCCGCGGCCCCAGTGTGATCGGTGGCTCAGCGCGAGACGATCCGCAGCGCATGCGACGTGCCGCGTGACCCAGCCGCGTCACTCGAGAACCTCCCTGACATCGATCTATCGTCCAAGAGATTCATTACCAAGGCACCTTTACTGGTGCGCCGCCGACCGCGTTCGCTGAACGTGAGTTCGAGCCGATTGCCCTCCAGTTCCCCTTGCAGGGTGATCGGTGTCTGTTGCTGGCGTGTCAGTCGACGACCGTTCTCGGCGACCTTGACGCCGGCGCCGCTCACCGCGGTGCCGTCCTGGACGAGTCGGAGGCGGAAACCAAGGGTCATCCCTTTGAAGACAGGCACGCGCGACGATTCGATTTGGTTGGTGAATGCCCACTCGCCGGTCAGCTTCGCGGCTGGCGCTTCGCTAACCTTCATGCTCTTCGCTTGCGGTGTCCTCCCCCCCCTGGTGGGTTGGAGCTCGCTTGGTGTGATGATTGCGCTGCAGGTGGGGTCTCCCCCACCGCGCTTCGTTCTTGACCCGTCACGGTAAGGGGTGCCTGTGCGACCTCGTTGCGATTGCTGACGAGCAGTAGCATGGCCCACACCGACAGCGCGATGACTGTCGTCATTCCAGCGGCAAGGGCCAAGCGCCAAGTCGGTCGCCCGCGCACGCGGTCGCGGATCTCACCGCGTTCACCGCCCGCATGGCGCAACAGAAGTCGCCCTCCACCATGTCGAAGTGGTCCGCGTCGGTGGCTGAACTCGCAGCATCCCCCCAAGTGCGCTCGGGGGTAGTTGCTCGTACTCGCTTTCCTGGGCCAGGCGTGCGGTGAACCTCGATTCAATCCTGGAGTCCCAGTGTCACCATCAGCGACCCGTCGTCCTCACCTGAGCGCGGCGCTTCGGCGAAGACGTCCTCCGCGTCCTCCGAGTTGAACTCTGCCAGAGCATGCCGCTCTATGCGGTGAAGATACAGCTGGGTCGTCGCGATGGGATCGAGGCCAACCTCGGCCGCGTATGCGTGTATGGAACCCTTAAGGTACACAAGAGGCGGCAGGGAGTCGACGTCTTCGTTCTCAATCGCTTGCAGACGTTCAAGACCGATTTTCGTGCGCGCGGACAGCTCGTCGAGAGACAGCCCATGCAGCTCGCGGGCGGCCCGCAATTCCCGTCCAACGTGCATAGGGTCTGCGGAGCAAAATGCGGGCCCCGTCTATTACCGACTTTCTGGCGCTGCGCAACGCAGTATCGAACCGAGCCGAGACCAGCAGAAGCGCGGTGCGACACATTCGTCCTGTAAAGGCCTCTCGGTCGGCGTGGTAGCCCGGCGCGTGTCTTGAAGCTCTCGATGATGTTCGCTCTTTGCGTCTGAAGTTCGACGACGACCAGAGCCGAGTGTCGTGTTCCTGGCCGACCACAAACGAATTGATGCGATCGCCGCTCACTTGAACGTCGACCAGGGGGTGACTCTGGCATCGGCCTTGCTCACTCGCTTTACGGCGTTCAAGGAGGACTTGTGAAATACGGAGTGGCGTGGCTACTGGGCGTACCGTTCTCGGTGATCGTCTTGTGGTTTCTCGCGAACCAAATCGGCTGCGGGTTCTGATGGGCGCGTCGCTGCCGTCGCCCATGCAGATTGTGGGTTGGTGGTGACGAGAAGTTCGTTCGGTCTGTATCGGAACCTGGTTCACCGCAGTTGAACTGCTCCAATGCCGTAGCGTCGCTTGCCAAAGCGCCGACGGTTCTCGACGAACTCCATAGGCAACTTTCGAGCGGCGTTCTCAACAAGGGCAACGCTCTTCACTGAAGGGGTCACGCAATGGACAATCCGAAGAAGGACGACACGATGGGCGAGGAAGCTTCCGCGTTAGGACAGCGCGTCAAGGGCGCGGCAAAAGACGCGGCGGGGGCGGTGACCGGCAACCGTCAGCTGGAACGCGAGGGCGAGCGGGAGAACGCCGAAGGTCGTGCCCGGCAAGCCACGAATGATGTATTCGACGAGACGGACGGCGTGCGAGGGGCGACGATCGGCCGCGGCTCGGGCTACGTCACGGGACTGTATGCAACGCCGGAGGCTGCGAGTCGCGCCTACCAGGGGCTGACGGACACTCACGGCTACAAGGGCGACGACATCAACGTGTTGATGACCGACGACACGCGTCAGAAGTACTTCGGCGATGCCGTTCCCGGCGCTGAGTTCTCCGGCGGCACGAAGGCAGCCGAAGGCTTTGGCAAGGGCAGCGCCATCGGCGGGGGCGTTGGGGCGGCGTTGGCGGCGATCTTCGCCGTTGGGACATCGGTCGTTGTGCCCGGGCTTGGCCTCGTGGTGGCCGGCCCGATTGCTGCGGCACTGGTGGGCGCCGGGGCGGGCGGTGCAACTGGCGGAATCATTGGGGCACTCATCGGTGCCGGGATTCCGGAGGATCGCGCGAAGGCCTACGAGCGTGGCCTGAAGGAGGGCGGCATCGTCATTGGCACCCGGGCACGTGACGACCGACATGCCGAGGAACTCGAGCGCGACTTTGGGACATACGGTGGCCGCGACGTGCTGCGATAGGCAAGACATCGCGCATCGTGTTGGCGCCGGTCAGTGATCAGACTCGTTGTCAGCGTAACGAGGGGACAGGCTTACGACCTGTCCCCTCCCCGCGCGATGACAGCCCCGCGAGCTTGAGGTCACGCCGGATCCGGCATGCCTTGGGACCCTTTGCATTATCACGCCGCGGTCCCGTTGCGCAATTCCACCAGCAGTCTGCCGAGGACTCTATGGTCCACCGGCTTGACTAGGTGCGCATCGAAACCCGCACTCTCGGAGCGACGACGATCCGAGTCCTGGCCCCGGCCGGTCAAGGCCACTAGTACCGGTTTCTTGTCGCATTGCAGCTCACGAATCCTCCGAGCGGCTTCATACCCGTTCAGGACTGGCAAGCCGATATCCATGAAGATCACGTCGGGTTGAAGATTCGCCGCCGCGTCGACCGCCTCGAGACCGTCGTTGGCAGTACATGTTTCGTGTCCGCTGAACGTGAGCAGCGTGGCGAGCATGTCAGCGGAGTCCTGATTGTCATCGACGATCAGAATCCGGAGCGGCGGGATTGCTGCCGGTTCGGTCGTCGTGGCCCGGGCGGTGGGGCTGTCGGTTTCCGCCGCGATCGGCAGTCGTACGATGAACTCACTTCCCAGACCGACGCCGGGGCTGCTCACGTCCACGATGCCGCCGTGCATTTCCGTGAGCGTCTTCACGAGCGACAGCCCTATCCCGAGCCCGGTGACTGACCGCTCCAATGAGGTGTCAACCTGCGCGAACAAGTTGAAGACGCGCCCCATTTGGTCGGCAGCGATCCCGATGCCAGTGTCGCGCACACGGATCACGGCTTCCGGGCCAACTCGAATCGGCGTCCCTGCCGGGCGCTCGGCTGGGGAGGACTCGACGCGGTCCACCGTGAACCAGATGTGCCCGCCGCGCGGGGTGAACTTGCACGCGTTGTTCAGGAGGTTGCCAACGATTTGGGCGAGTCGAGCGGGGTCGGCGTTCAAGAAAACCGGATCCGATGGGACGCTGACGGTCAACTCGTGTTGTAGGTGTTCACAGAGCGGGCGGACGGCGTCCACAGCATTGAGGACCACCGAGGACAGGTCCACGCGCTCCCTGCGAAGCTCGATCTTGCCGCGGCTGATGCGAGCCGCATCCAGCAGATCGTCCACCAATCGGACCATATGCGCGACTTGTCGCGTCAGCACCTCCAAGGCGTGGTCGACACGATGGTGTACGTCCGCGCCTGCCGCCAGGGATGCCGTGTCGGGCCCGTCAGCGCGCTCCGTATGGATCTCGTCGAGCTGTTGGGCGCGACGCAGGATTTCGATCGAGACGAGGATCGGAGCGAGCGGGTTCCGGAGTTCATGGGCGAGCATGGCCAGGAACTCAGTCTTGTTGCGGTCGGACCGGCGCAGGGCTTCCTCGTTCAACTTGCGTTGGGTGATGTCGTAAAAGCAGTTGATCGCCCCGATCACTTCTCCACGCTGATTCTTGTGCGGCCTGATATTCACGACGACCGTGATCCGCGAGCCATCGGGCCGCTCGATGATCACCTCCGCATCGCGGACTGCCGACAGTTTGCCGGTCACGACTTCTGCCATTGGGCACTGCGCATGGGGCATGAAGGTGCCATCGGGACGAAACAGTTTGTACGAGCCGCAGAACCGTTCGTCGGTATCTCCCAACGCCGGCTCACGTCCCCACAACTCTGCGGCGCGGCGATTGAAAGTCTGAATCACACCGGCGCTATCAATGGTATAGACCGCCACCGGAACCAGGTCGAACAAGGTGCGATACCGCTCTTCGCTCTCACGTAAATCCAGATTGAGGGTATCGATCGCCTTGAGTGAGTCGGCGTCCTCTGTCTCGACGCCGGTAACGACGGCACTATTCGTTTTCATGACAATCTCCGCCAGCAGATAACACGCCTTGCGACCCCAATCGGGATCGGCGCAATTGCCTACCTTCGACTTGTTGAAAGAGCGCGACGCAATCGTTTGCTACGACGTTTCGTTCCAGACGTACAGGAAGGTATCGTCGCTGGCCGTGGCGACGGTGCGGCCGCTTTTCCGCGTCGCACGGTTCAACGCAGACCGGACCCTTTCCTTGCTTTCCGTCAATTGGGCCAACGGCACCTTCAGCGCGACACCCTTTTGAACCTGATCGAGATCGGAGAGGATCTTCATCACAATCTGTTTGTGCTTTCCATTCCGACCTTGGGGAACATCGACCTGCGCCATGTGTTTGAAATTCATCGGCTGTTTCTTGCTCTGTGGCGCCATACAGCCTCCCTCCTGGAACAAGCTATCGTTAAACTAACGTGACGAATCGTAGCACATCGTAAAGAGCTCTGCAAGTATCGCAGCGCCACATTAACAAGACGTGTCGGGTGGAGGGGCCGTCAACCGGTACAAGTGCCGCTATTTGAGTCAGTTACGAGCAGGCTATGCGAAAGAGCAACGTCGTAAAGGAGGTGACCCGTAGCACGCCGGCGCTGGTACTCTTCCTCCATGGCCAAGACCAACGGCGCCAACCAGAAAGCCCAGACGCATTTCGAGCAAGTCCCATTGGAGGTCGTAGAAAAGGTGCTTGGTCGAGAAGCTGTGCGGACGAACGGGGGAACGAAACGCCTTCGTGAAACGGCTGCGAGAACAACTAAGCCCCACAGCCCGGCAGGTTCGATCGCTAAAGCGGCCATCAACTCGAAAGGGCCAATCCGGCCGCGATAGGCGGCCTGTATACGCGACCTGCGAGCGAGTGCCGACGCTCGCGGTTAGCGTAACGCACAGCTGCTCGACGCTTGCGGCATTCCGACCGGCGAGTCAGATTCGGGCCTCATCGTCGTGACAGTCGATTCACCCCATGCCGCTGATCAGTTCGTGGCGGCGATCGCCAAACACCGCCACTTCGCTCGGGAGACCGATCCACCGCGCGTGTAATCGCCCGCGCATTCGATTCATCACGTCATCACTGAAGGGATTCGACCAATGGCTGAAACAGGAACGCTCCACGACGCATTCATCGACGAACTACGCGATACCTACGACGCTGAGCGGCAGCTCACCAAGGCGCTGCCGAAACTCGCGAAAGCCGCCACCTCTCCGGAGCTGCGTGGGGCCTTCGAGACGCATCTCGAAGAAACGCAGGGACAGATCGAGCGCCTCGAACAGGTGTTCGAGAGTCTCGAGGAGAAAGTGCGCGGGAAGCACTGCGACGGCATCGCCGGCATCATCGAAGAGGGCAAGTCGATTATGGAAGAGGACTTCGATGAGACGACGATGGACGCCTGCCTGATTGCCGCCGGGCAGCGCGCGGAGCACTACGAAATGGCGGCCTACGGGACGTTAGTCGCGTGGGCGAAGGCCATGGGCCACACGGAGGCGGCGGACTTGCTCCAGGAGACCCTTGACGAGGAGAAAGCGGCCGACGAGAAGCTCTCAGGGCTCGCCGAGGGCGGGATCAACCAAGGCGCGGCGGACGCTGCCCATCCTGAGGAGGATGAAAAGGAACCCGCAGCCGTCGGCGCCGGGGCGAAGAAGACTGCCGCGCCGAAAGCCAAGTCCGGCTCTCGTCGGTAGCACGCGACCAGCATCGAGCGCGCCGTGGTGTTGATCCAGCTGCTTCTGCCGACGACGCTCCCAAGCGGAGCGCCATCGCAGGACGCCACGGCCGCTCTTCCTGACACTCGTCGCGAGCTCGCCAAAGTGTTCAACGGGTTGACGGCCTACGTGCGTTCGTCCGCGAGAGGGATTTGGACCGGCCCAGACGGTCACACCGAGCAGGACGATGTCGTGATGGTGGAGGTGGTGACCGATTTGTCCACTGCGTGTGGATAAGCTCTGCCGCCGCACTGCGAACTCCACTCGCTGAACGACAGCGACGAGATGGGTTAAGCTGCTCTTGGCTCTGCCGCGAGGCACCTCCTTTGCACGCAACTCTTGAGAGGGTGACGAAGCCAGACGAGCAGCTTTTATCGAAATAGCATCGACGTGAACAGGCGTAGTCACACTCTTGGCAAGGTCTCGAGTCCCGGCCCGCTCAAGAGTCGCCGCCGGTTTGTCGCCGAAACAGAGGAAACCCGATGCGCGCCGACTATCTCAAGACACTGAGCGACGACGAACTGGCCGACCTTTGGTATGCCTTGGGGTGCAGCGTCAAAGAATTCGGTTCCCCGTTCAAAGGCTACATGGATGTCGCTTTTGACGAGTTGGTAGCCCGGCGAGGGTCAGACGTCGCGAACTTTCTGACGCTTCGCAAAGGTCAGTATCGAACCGAGCCTGACCAACGAAGCGCGATCGATACCCAAAACGTGTAGGACTCGTCAATCGAAGACCCTCAAATCCTCTCTTCCCCCTCTCTCTCCTCCCTTTCCCCGCGGATGGTCGCGGCGCGAGCCGCGAACCATCCGCGTCACTCGAAACAAATCGCAGGTGTCGCTACGGCGTGCATGTGCCGTCGCCGCAGCAACCGAGCCACTTCCAGTTCGCGCAGTTTCAAATCCTTGCTCGCGACATCGACGCCCGAGGGCGGCGTGCCCGCGGTGGCACCGCCGGTGGGACGGCCGGCAGCGCCAACTTCCGCTGCCTTCAGCTTGCCCGTGATTTGAACGCGCTTGCCCACGAAGTCCTTAACCTTCTCCTCGTTCGCTCCGGTCAATTCGAACGCGGAGTCAGCCGCCGCGGCTTCAGACTTGAGGCCCTGTGTCGCCATCGACGCGTTGGTGAGGACGAACTCATCCCCTGTACTGACGCCGGTGCCGGCCGGCCCACCACGACCCTTGTTCTGCGCCTGGCGGTAGTCCGATTCCTTCTGTACGCAACCGACGATTGTTATTTGCTGTTCCGCCTGCGTCGTTGGCGCGGCGGCCCCCGGCGGCGTCTGCGGCGGTGTCTGTGGTGCTCCCTGCGGTGGCGGCTGCGGCGGCGTCTGCGGTGCCTGTGCGCCCGCGGCGGTATGCAGCATGTCGCAACTACTGCAGTGTGGCGACCGTTATCAATAACTTCATGTGTCTCCCTCCAATGTTGAACTGATCAGTCTGGTGCGATGGGATGCAAGCATCACGCCTGCGGCGGGCGTCGCTTGCGGCGGCGCGACGGCAGATATCCCAGTAAGCCGCCAACAGTCGCCGAGCTTGCGGCTCCGAGTTGGCTACTCAAAAACCGTGGCAGTGCTGAGCCCAGAATTACAGGCGCCGTGAATACGTGCTTGGCCCCGACACCGGTCAAAGGCTCTTCAGAAACTCGACGAGATCCTCCTTCTGCCTGTTAGTCAGTCCCAACATGAACCGCGAATCGTAGCGATTGACGACGTCAAGCAGAGTCGGAGCACTGCCGTCATGAAAATACGGAGGGTGCTGCCAGAGTGCACGGAGAGGTGTCGTTCGCCACGCCTTGGTGGCACTGCGCTCAGCATAGGCAGCGTCGGTCGGAATGTCGTCCGGATCATGGAGGAACGGCAGGCTCGGGCCGCTCGTGACGTCGGTGAACAGCGGCGGCTTATGACAAGTCGCACAACCCCCGGCTCCCGCAAACACTTCTGCACCACGTCTTGCGGCCGCGCGATTGAAGCTTCCCTCCGGAGGCGCCGGAGTCCGCAGGCTCAGTTGATACTGCAGGAGCGCCGGCAACTTGGGCGCGACCAGATCAGGTGGTGTTTGCGTGACGGTCAGGTTGATACGATCGTCACTGAAGTCGCCGTGTCCTCCCATCTGCGTCACGGCGACATAGTTGTTCCAATACGAAATCGGACCGTCAGCGTTGAACGTCTCAAAGAGCACGCCATCCAATCCGAAGATTGGCGGGATCACGACCGGAAGCGTGGTGCTGTGGCGTTCGCGCACGTCCGTCCCGTCGAAGATGCGGAAGCGTGGATCGAACTTGCCGGGTCCCCAACTGCCATACGTCTCCTTGTCGCTGATCGCCGGCGACAGGGCGATAATCGCTCCCGGGTCCAACGATGTATTTGCCCAGCCATCGAGCCGTCTGCCGATGCCGGGCGCGACCGAATCGTCAACGGTCGAATGACACAGAGCGCAGGTGATGCCCACGGTAGCAAGATTGTCATTTGCGCCCACGACCTTGCCGATGACTCCGACGACGGCGTTGAGCTTGATCAACTGCACGGTCACCGCGGGATCGTCGAGGTTCACCTGACCGGCCTGCAGCGCGTCGATAACCGAAGATGGTAGGGCTTCCGAATCGACTCTCAATCCAACGGCCAACGCCGTTTTGGGGCTCACCTTCTTCTCTATGACCTGCTGCATCTGCAGGAAATCGGTCCAAAATTGTTCGCTGCCAAACGTGTCGAACCGGAAAATCGATTGACCGTCTGGTTGTGGTTGTCCGTTCGTCAGCGCCACCGACAGCGCCATGACATAAGTTGCTACGGCCGCGGCGATCAGGCGAAACACTGCGCACATCCTTCCTGGGCTGACGGCGCTTTGCCCTGTCCAGTTACGAAAAATTCGCAACGAACATCTTGCGGATCTAGCAAAATGCACGCCCAGCGCGGATAGTGCTACTGCCACGATCCTGAGGTGTGAGTCATGGGATTAGCCGATGTTGAGAACCCAACTTCTCGATAGCAGCAGTCGTGGACGCCTCGTGGCACTGCTGAGGCGCGGTGCGCTGACCGCGGACGAGATGGCGGCCGCCTTAGCGCTGACCACCGCGGCCATTCGCGCGCATCTCACCGGGATGGAGCGTGACGGGATCGTCGAGCGTGCCGGCCAACGTTCCGGAGCAACCCGACCGTCTCAGATGTTCACGCTGACACCTGAGGTCGAAGTGCTATTGTCGGGTGCTTATGTTCCGTTGTTGATCGAACTGGTACGCCAGTCCGCCGCGCGATTCAAACCGAAAGAACTCCGAGAGTTGATGCGACAGACCGGGAGAGGGCTTGCGGCAGCGTTCCCACGACCGGTTCCTGATGCGCCGCTTGCCGTGCGAGTCAACGATGTTTGCGTGCTGCTCAACCAGCAGTTTGGCTCGACGATGAAGGTCGAACAGTCGAACAACCACTACACCATGAGAGGCTTTGGCTGTCCGCTCGCTGCTCTCACGGGGAATCATCCGACGGTATGCCTGGCGATCGAAAGCCTTATCGCCACGTTGCTCGATACGAGTGTCCAGGAATGTTGTGACAGGGCGCAGCGCCCGCAGTGCTGCTTTCACATCGGTCACGGTAGATCGCGGCGAGCTCGTTAGACCGGCGCACCTTCCTCGTCGCGCGCGACTCTATGAGCTCGGAGCCGCGCACGGTCGCAGCCGAAGGATCGCCCTTCAGAGACTCCGTGTGGTGCGCACAAACCCAGCGGCCATCGCGACGAACCCATGTCGACGCGTCCGCCGGCCGCCTTCGTCAACCCCCCCCCGTCATCCGGCGCGCGGATCCCCGAGGGACCCACCCCCGGTGTGCCCTCGCCTCCGCGGCCCCACTGAATAGTACCGATTCGAGCGGGTCCTTGGCGGATTACTAACACTAGGCGACTAATCAGGACCAATCGCGACGTTGCGTACCGGTTCGCGGAAGCCGCCTGCGGAATTCCTAGAGATCCGCCAATCGCCATGGCGCGCGCCAGTCTATTTCGCATCGAACTGCTTGCCTCGGAAGATCGGAGGATCGACGTTTTGAAACCTGAACGGCAACGACTGGTCCTGAAACAGCCTTGGGCCTGACTGAAGTTGGTAATGCAAGTGTGGTCCGAATGCGTCGCCCGAATTCCCCAACCGTCCAACTACTTGGCCCGTGAGGACCCGATCCCCGGCTTTTACGGTGACAGAGCCCGGTTGCAGGTGCATCATGACGCTGTACTCGGAGTTGCCATGGTCGATGATCGCGCAATTGCCGGCATACGCCATAACCGGGTCACGGAGCGGCAGGTACCAACTATTGACGTCAGGCTGCTCTCCCGGACGCGGGTTGGTGGGTACGTCATTGCGGGCGTAAATCACCGTTCCAGCCGCGGGCGCGAGGATCTCGCGGTCCCAGCCCGCATCCGATGCATTCTCGTTGGCATCGTTTAGCTGCGCTGCGTAGTTGGAATCCAGGCCGCGCATGTCTACCGCAAAAGCATTCCAAACGCCGCCGTGGCCGCCGTTCGTGATCCAGTCCTGCCCAACAACGCCCTTGCCACGAAAGGGAAGGGTCAGCGCTGTCTTCTGTTGGTAGTATCGAATCGGAATCCTCAACGTCTGCTCTGCCCGACGGCCCTTCACATCTGCGACTGTTATCCGGACAATTGCGGAGTCGATCGCCAATGCTTGGGGATGGCGGAAGTAAAAGCGAACGTCAAATGCTTCGGGCAGCGTAAACACACGCGTCGGCGACGCGAGCGGGGTGTTCGGTTCGACCCTGTAGCTTATCCGCTTGATCTGTGCCAGGTTTTCAGTCGCCCAATCCTGCCTCTCGACAATAGATCCGGCACTAAAGAGTTCCACGCGGGCGGATATCGGGGTGAGCTCGCAATCCGTCGAACAAATCACGGCAGTATTGAACACGAATGACGACGTTCTAGCGCCTCCTGGATCGTCGACCTTGTACACGATTGCCGGAACGACCTGTAGACGGAAGTCGGGCTGACTGACCTGTGAAGGTGCGACGGCAACTGAGGATGCGAACACAACTAAAAGCAGCAGACCGCGATTCATGTCAGCGCAACTCCTTTGTGGAGCCAGAGGCTGTTCTGGCCTCGGTAAGCGTGGCAAGGACAACCTGACCCAAAAGGGTTCGAGCCCTCTCGCTCATCCCCGACGTCCGAGCGCACCTGCGAGCAGATCGGTGATTTGCCTGATATGCTGCCGCGCAAACGACCAGCCGAAGATTTAGGCCCCGATGCGGGGGCGATTGGCCGGATTCTCGCTCGGTCTACTCGTATCGAACTCCGGTTGCACATCCTTGCCGCGTTGGTCGACAAGTTCTCGCCTACTGCCGCCACCAGCCTTTTGCCGCGTCTTACTGCGACAGCACGACTGCTGAATAAGGTCCGATCGCGATGTTTCCCGAACAGGGCATCGCATGCATGCCGCCGCCATTTGACGTGGTGTCGTACGAGAACGTATTCCAGAAGTCTTCGCTATAGCCGCTCCAATCCGAGTTGAACCGCACTCGCCAGTCGCCCGATCGCGGGAATCCGATCGTGTACGACGGATACGCTCGGTTGCTAAAGTTCAGGACCACCACCACGTCATCTCCGGGGCCACCCTGGTCCCATCGGTGAAAGGCGACCACCTTGTCGTCGTGGCCAACGTGGAACACCTTGACGTTGCTGCCGCGCAGGCCGCGGCTGGTGTTGAACCAATTCCGACGTAAGCGGATCAGATCGCGATACAAGTAATAGATGCCGCGAAACCGGTCGTACTTGGTCCAGTCGGTCCGCTGATCGCCGAACGGAATCCATTCCAGGATCTCCTGCGCTTGGAAGATCATGGGGATGCCGGCGCTGGTGAACACCATCGCCGCGCCGAGCGTTGACCGCTTCTTCGATTCCCAACTGTCAGCGCGCCCGGGATGGATGTCTTCCGGCACCCGGCGCTTGCCATTGCTGGCGGCAACTTCGTCGTGCGATTCGGTGTAGATGACGCGCTGCCAGGGGCTGCCGTTCGGCCGGTGCTCAATCGCAAAGCGGATCGCGTCCATGTCACGCGCGCGGTCATCGGGCGTCACCAGCGCCCGCCGCACCGGGTGAACGAAATGCGCATCCCACTGGGAGTCGAATCCCATGCCGCCGGCGCCGGACTCCTTCGTCACCCACGGATTGCCCTGGAGATCCTCGGCCATGGTGATCTTCCACGGTTGCGATCGGTTGATGTCGTCGTTCACCCACTGCAGCAAGCTCCAACCCGCGCCGCCGAGGTTGCGCGGATCGTCCGGCCCGTCGCTGTTGCTGCCGTCGACGTTGCGGACGAACACCGTCATGTCGAACCGAAGGCCGTCCACGCGATATTCCTCAAGCCACATCAGCGCGTTGTCGCGGATGAACCGTCGCACTTCCTCGCGGCCGTAATCGGGACGATTCTTCTTCCCCCATGGTGTCCGCGCACGCCAGTCGTTGTAAAAGTAAATGCCACCGGTCGGACCGTCCCATTCCTGATGCCAGCCGTCGAACTGCCACACCGAGTGCTCGATGTCATTCGGCCCGAAGTGGTTGTAGACGACGTCGAGAAGGACGGCGAAGCCGTTGCCGTGCGCGCGATCCACGAATTCTTTGAACTTGCGGGGGCCTCCGTATGAGCTCTCAATCGCGTAAATGTGCGCCGGGTTGTATCCCCACGAGATGTCGCCCGGGAACTCGGCGGTCGGCAGGATGAGCAATGTGTTCACGCCGAGCTCTCGCAGGTAATTCATGTTCTCTGGCGACACCAATTCGTCGAACAATGTGGGGTTGTTCGTGGGATCGTCGGGGAACGTCCGCGTGTGCATCTCGTAGATCACCATTTCGTTCCACGGCGGCGCCTGGAATGGCTGCTTCCACTCGTATCGGGCGTCCACGACGAGGCCGTTCCCGACCGAATTCGTGACTGCCAGCGCCCGCGGATCGATCCTCCAGTGCTCGCCGTTCATGACGTAGCGGTACTCGTCGCCCGGGCGCGCCGCCGCGACGTCGGCGGACCAGTACCCATTTCCCTCGCTCGCGAGCGGCGTTGCCGTCGCGCTCCAGTCGTTGAACGTCCCGGCCACTGCTACGGACTCGGCGAACGGCGCCCAGACGCGGAAGGTTGTCCCCGCGCTATCGGGAAGCAGGACGGCACCGATGCCTGTGCGGAAAGACGGTATAGGAGGCGGCATCGCGAGAGTTTAGTGGGTCACCGCCCGAGCGCAAACGTAGCTCTGGCTGGCAAGGTGTGATTGACGCTTAAGGAGCATCGTTGAATGTTACGGCCGCTTCAGCTTTGATCGCCACACCTCCCCTTGCGCCGGCTTCTTCCACGCCTGTAGCAGTTTACCGCGTTCGATGGCGCTGATTGTGCGCCATTCGCCGCACCATTTCCTGCTCGATCAGCGGGAGTGCGTCGTTGAGCAGGCGCTCCGCGTCTGCGCACTGCCGCTGATCGACTGAGCTAACGACCAGCATCTCGGTGGCCACGGCTTGCCAGTGCGTCGGCGAGAGCACGTCCTTATGGATGGCCCACGTCTCTCTCAGCTGTCTCGGCGCGTCGAGGCGCCGCTGCGGCGGACCGTCTCTCCCCAATTATTGAAGAACCGGAATGACCGGATGACGTGACGCTTTGTTCGAGGCGTGGCGATGACGGCAGGAAGGTCGAGAGGTCGGCGACAGTTGGCCAACCTGCTCGCCCGCGGTCCTGAGTTCCAAAGCGAAGGCGTTGACCTCGCGATCGAGCCAGAAGGCGCCCCGTGGCCTTGCAGCGAGAAACACACGACGAACGTCGATATCGTCGCCCTATACCCAGCGACACAGCAATAGCGGTACTGAAGAGATCGGTCAACCGTCGCTTCATGTCGTCGGGCAGCCCGCGGTGGACCTGGCCAACCGTGGTCCGGATGGATTTCGCGTCCGATGCCGTGCCATGGCCCGTAAAGGCAGCCGCTCCCTGAAGTTGTTCGAGTCGCTTGAAGCGCAACTGGACCTGCTGGTAGGAAACTATCCCGGCAATTCTGGCTCCGAGGTAATCACGTTCATCTGAAGGAGTGGCTGTTGGCCAAGCGCGAACAGCTGGACCACCTGCGAAGGCTGGACACCCTAGAGTCGGAGAGACATCGCCCCGCGTGAGCAGGGACGGAATCTCAGCAGGTATCGCTTCCTCGTCGCAGGGCCGTGCACCGGAAACAAGCTAGGTAGCCCCAGCCTGAAGCCCGTGGGGCATCGACTCATCTCAACGCCCCAGCCAGCCTCCGAATGCCCTCTCGGATATCCGCCGGCATCAGGGGAGCAAATCCGAGCAGGATGCCGGTCCGTTCAGGTGGCGTTGCATAGAAGGGGTCGACCGTATACAGCCCGACACCGACGCGCTCCGCGCTCGCGTGGACGTCCCGAATCACGCCACCACGTCGTCCTCGCAGCCACACCAGCAGATGAAGTCCCGCACTCGCGCCACAGACGGTGGCCCGATCACCGAACAGCCCGTCGATCGCAGCCGCCAGGGCGTGTCGCCGTGCGGCATTCGACGCGGTCGTTCGACGGAGATGACGATCGAAGTGTCCCTCGGCGATGAAATCGGCAAGGGCGAGTTGCACCAAGGCCGGCGTGCCGGTGTCCGCGATGGCCTTCGTCGCGACGATCGGTTCCACCAGCGGCGTTGGCAGGACGAGATAGCCCAGTCGTAGTGCCGGGAACAGGATCTTGGAGAAGCTACCCACGTAAATCGTACAGCCCGCGCGATCCATGCCGGTCAACGCCTGCAGCGGAGGTCCGTCATAGCGGTACTCACCGTCGTAGTCGTCTTCGACGATGAAGGCGCCCTCGCGCGCGGCCCATGCGATGAGCCGAAGGCGGCGTTCCATGGACAGGACCGCGCCTGTCGGGAATTGATGAGAGGGCGTGACGTACGCCAGGCGGAACTGGCGTCTCCCGCCTCCGGTCGTCGGGACCCTAATACCGTTGTCGTCGACCGGAGAGAACACCAACTCGGCCCCCGCCGCCATGAAGGCACAGCGGGCGCCCGTGTAATGAGGGTCCTCCATCAGCACACGGTCACCGGGATTCAAGAGCACGCGGCTGATCAAGTCCAAGGCTTGTTGCGTGCCGTTCACGATCACGATGTTGTCGGGATCGGCGTCGAGTCCGCGCAGACGGCGCAGGCGGGCGGAGATGGCCTCTCGCAGTTCGCGCCGTCCAGCGGGTGGGCCGTATTCGAGGTCTACGATCTTGGCGTCCCGGGCCCGTGCGTTCAACAGTCGACGCCAGAGCGCATACGGCAGGTCGCCAAAGGAGGCGCGCCCGGGCCGAAAATCGTAGCGGATGGTCGGTGGCGCCAGTTCCCACGTGAGAGAGGGCAGTCCGAGGTCGTGGGCGCACGCTCTGGCGGACTTCAGAAATCGGTCGCCGACAGCCGCAAGCGTCGGTGCGACGCCGTGGCGTCCGGGGCGTGTGGAGCCCGCCCGCCTGGTCGGCCGGGCGACGTACCCGTCAGGTGGGAGAACAGGTGCAACGACCGTGCCGGCCGCGCCTGATCGCGGGGTAATGAAGCCTTCGGCAAGCAGCTGCTCGTAGGCCAGCAACGCGGTGTTCCGCGAGACCTTCAACAGGCTGGCCACGTGGCGTGTCGAGGGAACCCGCTCACCCGACCTCAGTCGCCCTCCGAGGATCTCGCCGAGCAGCGCACGGTAGACCTGCTGATGCAGTCGTCCGACTCCGTCGAGCTTCACAGCGACCGGATTCTGTCACAACGGGATCGGAGCCCAGCGAGTCGCGATTCGCGACCCCCTTCGCGCACAGCGCTTCGGCGTGGCAGGCACCGCGAATGGCCCTGAGCGAAAGCGGCCGAATGGATCTGGCGGGGGCCGGACGGTCGTGGCACGTTCGCTGGTACACGGCGCGACTCGGAACATGCGCGCGTCTCTGCGCGCGGAGTCACGAGTGCGTGTCACGAACAGGAGACAGACCGATGAAGAGACTCATTGCCTGCGCGTTCGTCGCCGCTGCGTGCGTCGGCGTGGCGTCGGCAGGCTCAGCAGTCAGACGCAGTGGAACGATCCCTCCGTCGTCGAGACGCTCAAGCAAATCGAACGGGACATGGGGCAGGCCATGGTGGCCGTCGACATCGAGAAGCTCAATCGGATCTTCGCCGACGATTGGACCAGCATCGGGGCCTCCGGTGCCGTCGTCACGAAGGAGAAAATGTTGAGCAACTTCAAGTCCGGTGTCCACCGGCTCGAAGCGTTCGAACTGGGACCGATGGACGTGCAGGTGAAGGGCAATGTCGCCGTGGTGCACGGTAGTGTCACCGAGAAGAGGACCAACGCCGGAAAAGACGCTAGCGGCGAGTACGTGTGGATGGATCTCATGGAGAAGCGCAACGGCACATGGGTCGTTATCCGCACTGCGGGCGCGAAAGTGAAATGACGGCGCGGTCGATCGTCAGGTGTCCGGGCATGCGCGGTGGGTGCGGCTCACGCACTGGATGGCCGCCGTCAGTGTGGCGGCGCTGGCCTTCAGCGGCGTCGAGATCCTGATGGTGCATCCACGCCTCTATTGGGGCGAGGCAGGCAACGACCTGACTCCGCCACTCCTGGAGCTGCCGATCAGCCGCAACTACCGGCATGGCGGCTGGACATTAGCAACGCCGCTCCTGGATGGCCCGGGCGCGCCGGTGTCGGCCGGGCGCACGTTCGAAATCTTCAATGAGAACGGGTGGGGACGGAGCCTGCATTTCCTCGCCGCGTGGGTGCTGGTGGCCGCGGGCCTGGTCTACGTGCTGGCCGGCGTCGTCGCGGGACACTTCCATCGTCACTTCATCGGCGGGCGCGAGGCGCTCTCGCCCGCGGCGCTCGGTCGCGATCTGCGGGAGCACCTCCGCGGCATGGTGCCGACGCCTTCGGGCGGCCCCGACTACGGACCGCTGCAACGAGCCAGCTACGCGCTCGTCGTCTTCGTCGTGGCGCCTCTTCTTGTCCTGACTGGCCTGACGATGTCGCCGGCCGTGGCCGCCGCGGCCCCGATGTTGCTCGATCTCTTCGGTGGGCATCAGTCGGCGCGCACGCTGCATTTTGGCGCGTTCGCGGGGCTGACGCTCTTCACGGCGGCGCATCTCGTCATGGTGATTCGATCCGGATTCGCGCGTCAGGTCCGCGCCATGACTGTGGGAGACCGAACATGACGTCCAGACTCGTGACCCGCCGCGAGGCCCTCGCCGCTGGTGTCGCCGCCGCAGGTGGCGTGATGCTCGGCGGCTGCTCCCGACCGCTGCCGCCGACCTACGGCAGCGTGCTCCGCCTTGCCGACAACTTCACCTACGTCGCGCACCGCACGCTGCTTCCGGGCCAATCGCTTGTCCGCGAGTACAGCCGTGCCGATCTCTCGTCCTTCCCAGCCGTCGGCACCATCGACCCGGCATCGGCGAAACGCCCCGAGGTGGCCGAGACTTACCGTCGCTGGCAGGCCGGAGGGTTCGGCGACTGGCGACTGTCGGTGAGCGGCGCCGTGGCGCGGCCTGGGGCGTGGTCGCTCCAGGATCTGAAAGCGCTGCCGTCGCGGACGCAGATCACGAAACACACCTGCGAGGAGGGCTGGACGGCCATCGGCGAGTGGACGGGCGTGCCGCTCAGTCGCGTGCTGGATGCCGCGGGCCTGCAGCCGTCGGCGCGGTTCGTGACCTTCAAGTCGCTCGACCGCCGGTACGACAGCATCGACTTGCTCGACGCCCTCCATCCGCAGACCCTGCTGGCCTACGGCATGAACGGACGCGACCTGCCGGTGGCGCACGGCGCCCCGCTGCGGCTGCGAGTGGAGCGCCAGATCGGCTACAAGAGCATGAAGTTCCTGACCGAGATGATCGTGACCGAGCATCTCGACGACGGCGGCGATCGCGGCTACCCGAAGAACGGCTGGGCCTGGTACAACGGCATCTGACGCCGTGTCCGCCCGTCTCCGCCAGCCACTCCAGGGCCGCGCCGCCGCAGGTTCATGGAAGGGTCTTGCCGGCGGCGCACGCCAGCATCAGATCGGGGCTGCCCGCCGAGTGTTGGACCCGCGTCAACACATAGCCGTCGCCGCCACCGAGCTTGCCGGCCGCCACGTCTCGCGCCCGGAGATCCTTGACCGCGACCCGGTTGCCGCTGGCACTGCGATCCCGCCGCACGATTCGCGGCGTCTTGTTGTTCGCTCCCATGACCCGCCTCCGGGGTTCGTTCCGTGGCTCACACCTTAATCTTGCTGTAGTTGAATGCGAGACTCTCCGTTGGGAGGGAGTCGCCTGCCCCGGTTCGCCAGTCAATGACGTACCCGCCATTGACGGGTTTCTTCGCCGGCAGATCCTTCGGGACTTTGGCGTTCGGCGCGTGGTTAACCGTAGCCATGATGATGATTCTCCTTGGGATGTCGCGTTTTCTCGACCGCCGACGACTTCAGCAGAATCCTTGCCACGGCGGGCGACAGTGCAGGCACACTCGGGTAGCCGAATCAACGCGGCTGATGGCCTCGTCTCGGTTACCAGTCTCTCTCGGGTGGCGTTGAAACGAGGCCGCGTTCTACGAGCACGACGGTTGGTGTTGTCGACCTGGAGGAGCCAGTTCGCCCTGGGGGGCTCACGGCTTTCGCTGGCGCGATCGGTGAGGTGTGCCGGTCGCCAGGCTGCTGTACGGGATCTCGCGGACCTCGCCATTAGCCCGGCAGGCGATGGCAGCCTTGCGGGCCCACGCCAGCGCCTCGTCCATATCAGCGGCTTCCAGTATCCAAAACCCGCCGGTGTGCTCCTTGGCTTCCAGATACGGGCCGTCGGTGACCAGCACTTCGCCATTGGGCTGCGCCCGCAGCGACTTCGCCTGGCTGGGTCGCGCCGAGGCCGACAGCCAAGAGCCTGGCACCGGCAGCGATCAACTCTTCGTTGAGCACGTCGATTGCGTGAACCATCGCTTCGTCGACTGTAGATGGGTCGAAGTTGTCCGGGAGGTAATTGGCAACCAGATACTGCGGCATCAGTTCTCCTCGATCCTGTCATGGTCGTCGGACAGGCCAGTCTGACCTGCCTTCACAATGTCGACGAATGGGCTGGCCCGAATTCTACAAAGGGCCGAAGATTTTCTTTAATTTTCTCGACAGCAATTCGTGCTCCCGAACGTTGTCCGTCATGGCGATTGCGCGCTGCAGCTCTTCGCGGGCTTCGGCATATCGTCCCAGCTTCACCAGCAGATCTCCCCTGACGCTCGGGAGCAGATGATAGTTGGCCAGCGCAGGCTCGGCCGCGAGAGCGTCCAGCGCATGGAGTCCGGCGGCTGGCCCGTGTGCCATTCCGACGGCGACCGCGCGGTTCAGCCCAACGATGGGAGACGGGCTAATCTGAAGCAGGGCGTCATACAGAAGCACGACCCTCGCCCAGTCGGTATCCGCTGCGGTGTTGGCTCGCGCATGACACGCAACGATCGCCGCCTGCAGGGCGTAACTGTGGGCGCCGCCACCCAGCTGCTGCGCCCGCTCGAGTGCCGCCATGCCTCGCTGAATCTGCGCCTGGTCCCACAACGAACGGTCCTGCTCCGGCAGAAGGACAGCTTCTCCGGCTGGCCCGCTACGCGCTGCGCTGCGCGACGCCTGCAACTCCATCAGCGCCAGCAGACCATGCACCTCGGGCTCTTCGGGCAGCAGCTGCGCCAGCATGCGTCCAAGGCGGAGCGCGTCCTCACAGAGCGCTGCCCGCATCCACTCGTCGCCCGCGGTTGCGGTGTATCCCTCGTTGAAGATCAAGTAGACCACCGACAGCACGGATGCGAGCCGTTGTCTCAGCTCGTCGCCGCGCGGCGTCTCGAAGGGGACATGAGCCTCGGACAGTGTTTTCTTGGCTCGAAAGATGCGTTGGCCCAGCGTCTTCTCCGGCACCAGGAACGACCGGGCAATCTCGGCCGTCGTGAGGCCGCAGGCCAGGCGCAGGGTCAGCGCAACGCGCCCCTCGAGGGCCAGCACCGGATGACAGGCGGTAAAGATGAGGCGAAGGACATCATCATCAATGACCTGGTCCAACGCCTGATCCATTGCTTCGCCCAGCCGCTGCTGCTGGAATTCCAACTCTCGCGCAATCTCTCCATGCTTGCGTTCCAGCATCCGGCCACGGCGCAGAGCGTCGAGAGCGCGCCGCTTTGCCGCCGTCATCAGCCACGCGGCAGGTTTTTCTGGGATGCCTTCGTCCGGCCATCGTTCGAGAGCTGCAACAAGCGCATCCTGAGCGAGTTCCTCCGCAGTGCCGATGTCGCGGGTCACGCGGGCAATCCCTGCGATGAGTCGCGTGGACTCGATCTTCCACATGGCCTCGATCGCCTTATGTGTGTCGCTCATGCCTGAATGTCGCTCACGCCTTTGCCTCATGCTCACGGATCCCAAGCTTACGAATGATGGTACTAAAGTGCGCCGGTCTCCACGCCGGCACAGAGCAACTGGCGGAGCTCGGCCTACAGAAACGATGACCGATTGTCAGCCATTACGTTCGAAACCCCGTACCAAAACCGCCCGGCGCCTGGGCGGTCCTCGGCCGCGCCCTGAGTCGATGACCGCCAATTGGCTGATGCTATACTACTCCTATCGATTTAGATAGGAGGCACGCGTGGCCCTCGAAAAACTCGACCTGCTCATTCTCAAAACACTCGATCTCGGACCCTTGCACGGTTACGGCATCGGCCAGCGCATCGAGCAGACATCCGGTGGCGTGTTCCGCATCACACTCGGTGCCCTCTATCCGGCCCTGCAACGGCTCGAACGGACGGGCATGGTCAAGGCCGAATGGGATGTGTCGGACAACAACCGGCGCGCGCGGTACTACAAGATCACCGCGGCGGGCCGGCGCCGTCTCGCGAAAGGCCAGAAGGCGTGGGAGCTGAACGTCACCGCCATGATGCGCGTGCTTCGCGCGCAAGGGGAGTCGCGATGAGAGGCCTCTGGCGGCGGCTCACTGAACTGGTTCGTCGCGATCACCTCGATCGCGAGGCAACTGAAGAGATGGCGTCGCACATCGAGATGCTGGCGGCGCGAAAGATCGAGGGCGGAATGGACGAGCGCGAGGCTCGCCGGGCCGCGCGCGTCGAGCTCGGCAACATCCAATCGGCGCGCGAGCAGATTCTCGAAGAGCGCACGGGATTTGCCCTGGAGCAGATGTGGCGAGAGCTGGTGCAAGCCGCCCGAGTCCTTCGGCGATCGCCAGGGCTGACGGCGCTGTCGATGGCCACAATGGGCGTCGGCATCGGCGTCAGCGCCATCCTGTTCGCGCTCGTCAACGGCATCGTCCTGTCTCCGCTTCACTATCCCGCCCCCGATCGACTCGTACGCATCTTCGACAGTAACCAGGCCGCTGGAGTGGACCGCACCGGTATCACGACCGGCAATCTCGACGATTGGCGCCGCGGTGCGTCGTCATTCAGCGGGATCGCCGGCTACTACTCGATGGGCCGGACCGTCAGTGTGGACGGCAACGCCGAAGCCGTGATGACATCGCAGGTCACCGACGACTTCTTCGCAGTGGTCGGTGTCTCTCCAGCGCTCGGCCGGACGTTTACGTCCACGGAAGTCAGGAGCGCGACCTACAGCAACGCTCTTGCTCCCACTGGTGCGAATCCGGTCGTCATCCTCTCGCACGCGATGTGGCGCGATCGGTTTGGCTCCGCCAGCGATGCCGTGGGGAAGTCGCTCCTGCTCGATCGCAGGCCATTCACGATCGTCGGCGTTATGCCGCCGGGGCTGGACCTGCCGGAACCCGGCGTTCGACTGTGGATTCCGTGGAGCGTCGCCGGTGACTCGCCCCGCGATCAGCATTATTTGGGTGGGCTCGCGCGGCTCAATCGAGACGTCTCGATCGCGCACGCCGAGGATCAGCTGAACAGCGTCGCTCGCGATCTCGGTGCGAGGTATCCAGACACGAATCGCGGGTGGGGCGTGCGCCTGTCGCCGCTGGACGTTGAAACCGTCGGCGAAACCGCAACCGTGCTCTGGGTCCTCCTGGCGGCTGTCGGACTCGTCCTGTTGGTCGCCTGCGCGAACGTCGCGCTCCTGTCGCTGATGCGAGGACTCGATCGTGCGGACGAGACGACCGTGCGGCTCGCGCTGGGCGCGTCGGCGCGGCGATTGCTGCGCGAATTCCTGATGGAATCGGTGCTACTCGCCGGTGGCGGAGGCTTGCTGGGTCTCGCGCTCGCGACGGCCGGCTTGCGTCTGTTGCCGAGCCTCACCACCGATCTGCCACGCCTCGATGAGGTGTCGTTGGACAACCGCGCGCTGCTCTTCATTGCTGCCGTGACGATTCTCACCGCAGTTGTCTCGGGTCTTCCGCAGGCTTGGCGCCGCACTCGCGCAAGCGCAATTCCGGCTTCAGGTGGGCTGGCGCTGCGGACAACCGCCAGCGCGCAGCGACATGCGTTGCGTGACGGCATCGTGATCGCTCAGGTGGCTCTTGCCGTCGTGTTGCTCGCCGGTTCGACGCTGTTGGTTCGGAGCTATCTGCATCTGCGGGCGACCGACCCTGGATTCGATCCTCGCGGTGTTCTCGTCGCGCCGGTGTTTCTCGATACCCAGGCGTACAACACCCAAGACAAGGTGCGAGTGTATTACCGGACATTGTTCGAACGGTTGGCGGCGATTCCACGTGTCACGGCGGTTGGTGGAGCGACCACCGTGCCGACCAGCCCGCTGGGTCCCGACTTCGAGCGCCCCGTCTGGCCAGAAGGAATTGCCGCCGATCGCGCACAGCAGACTCCAGCGTCGGTGCGGGTGGTGACGCCGGGTTATTTCCCGGCGATGACACTTCGCATCGCCGATGGGCGCGCTTTTGACGATCGGGATCAGCCGACGTCGCCTCTTGTGATCATGGTCAGCGAGACGCTGGCACGACGGCTCTGGCCCGGAGAGCGCGCCGTCGGCCGTCAGCTCGTCGTCGACTACAGCACCGCGGGCACGTATCCATACGAGATTGTCGGCGTTGTCGGCGACATGAGGTTTCGCGGACCGCGCAGCGAGCCGCTCGCCGAAATCTATATGCCGCACGCACAGCGCCCGTATCTGATCCTGAATGTCGTCATTCGCGCGAACGGCGATCCGCGGGCGATGATGCCGGCCGTTCGACAAGCGCTGAAAGAAGTCGACCCACAGAAACCCGCCCACGGGTTGAACGCGCTCGAGGACCTGATGGGCGCCACCTACGCGCGAGATCGACAGACGATGGTGACGCTGCTGGTGTTTGCGTCGGCGGCGATCTTTCTGGCGGTGCTCAGTGTCTACGGTGTGCTCTCGCAGCGCGTGCGCGAACGATCGCGGGAGATCGCCATTCGCATGGCCCTGGGCGCAGACGGATCGCGGCTCGTAACCTGGGTGGCAAGCACGGGTGTGCGACTGGTGAGCGCCGGTATCGTCGCGGGCTTCGCGATCGCCTGGATGCTCACCGGGACTATCGATCGCCTGCTCGTCGGAGTGGCTCCGACGGATCCGCTGACCGCGCTGGTTGTGGCCGCAATCCTCGTGTGTGTGGGACTGGTCGCGACCTTGATTCCATCATGGCGCGCGACTCGGATCGATCCCGTGGCTGTGTTGCGGCGGGGCTGAGCTCGCCCGTTTCGTCCGATCTGCGTGGTCTGCGTTGTCTGTGTCGGTCTGCGGCCCGGCCTGGCTCTGCGCAATCGGCGTTCCAGATGCTCTACCGGGCGCGTTCGCGGTCACGTCCGGCTCGTCGATGCCGACCTGCCGTCAGGCGAAGCCGCGCGAAGGTTGGCGTTGGAGTCTCCCGTCGATGTAGAGTCGCTCAGGACAAGAGTCCGGTCTTGAGCCGTCTCGACTGGCTCGGCTTGACCTCCTCACCATGGCACTGACAGCAGGCGCCTGGCTCGGCCCCTACGAAATCCTGTCCCTCCTCGGCACGGGTGGCATGGGGGAAGTGTGGAAAGCGCGCGACACGCGGCTCAATCGCATCGTGGCGGTGAAGCGGCTCGCCGAACAGCACAGCGGGCGGTTCGAACAGGAAGCGCGCGCGATCGCCGCGCTCAATCATCCGCACATCTGCCAAATCTACGATGTTGGCGCCGACTACCTGGTGCTGGAGTTCGTTGAGGGGCAGACGCTGGCCGATCGCATCCGCACTGTCGGTGCACCTGGCCTGCCGCAGGAGGAACTCCTTCGCATCGCGCGCCAGATTACCGAAGGCCTCGAGGAGGCGCACCGAGCGGGGATTCTTCACCGCGACCTGAAGCCCAGCAACGTGATGATCACGACGAAAGGCGCGGCCAAGCTGCTCGATTTCGGTCTGGCGAGATTGGACAGCGCGAATGCCGATGTCACGCAGACGCAAATACGGCGTCGTGGTGGGGACGGCCGCGTACATGTCGCCGGAGCAGGCCGAGGGCCGATCGGTCGATGTGAGGTCGGACGTCTTCAGCTTCGGTGCCGTCCTGTACGAAATGATCTCGGGGAGTCGGGCATTTGGCGGAACGTCTGCGCTCCAGATGATGAACGCCGTCGTTCGCGACGAACCACCTCCGCTGCAGACCTCTGCCGCGCTCGAGCGCATCGTCCGGCGGTGTCTGCAGAAAGTGCCCGCTCAGCGTTTTCAGACGATGGGCGAAATACGGGCGGCACTCGAGCAGCCGGTCACAGAGCCCTCGAAACCGATCGCTCGTGTGCCGTCGGTTGCGGTGCTGCCCTTTGCCAACATGAGTGCGGACAAGGAGAACGAGTATTTCAGCGACGGGCTGGTCGAAGAGATCATCAATGTCCTCGCCAAGCTGCCTGGCTTGAAGGTGGCTGGCCGCACGTCGTCGTTCTTTTTCCGCGGAAAAGACGTCGAGTTCGCTGAGATCGGCAAGAAGCTCAATGTCGATCACATTCTGGAAGGGAGTGTGCGAAAGGCCGGTAGCCGAATTCGCGTCACCGCGCAGCTCATCAAGGTTGCCGACGGTTTTCATCTCTGGTCAGAGACGTACGACCGCGAGATGACGGATGTCTTCGCGCTGCAGGATGAGGTGACCCACGCGATCGCCGACGCGCTCAGAGTCAAGCTGTCTCCGGAGACGATGGCGCAGCGCCGGTCCACTCCCAACCTTCGCGCCTACGAGATGTACCTCAAGGCTCTGGATCAATGGTCCAGACCATCGGCGGAGTCCCTGGTACGAATGAAAGACTACTTGGACCAGGCCGTCACACTCGATCCGGAATTCGCCGCGGCGCATTTCTCGTTGGGCTTGTACTATTCGATGGTCGCCAGCCTCGGCATCAAGCCGACGCGCGAGGTCATCCCTCTGGGTCGCGCCGCAGTTCGCGAGGCGTTGCGTATCGAACCGTCATTGTCAGAAGCGCACGCGCTGCTTGGCGTCTGGGCCGGCGGGTTACGACCACTACGACTGGCGCGAGGCGGAGCGGCACTGGCGCGTGGCGATGAGTGGTGAACGGGTCTCGTCCCGACGTCCATCTCTGGTTCGGCAACCATTACCTGATGCCGCTCGGGCGCTTTCACGAGGCCCTGGACGAGATGAAGATAGGGCCTCGAGGGGGATCCGATCAACCTCTTGTACCGCCACCATCTTGCTGTCGGTTTCAGGACACGCCGGCCGGCTCGACGACGCGGAAGCTGAGTTGCGCCAGGTATTGGAGCTCGATGAGAACTTCCCCATGGCTGTCGGCACGCTTGGCTCCGTCTGCGCACAGCAAGGTCGGTTCGCGGAGGCGCTCACGCTGAGCGAACGGGCGTGTGCGTTGACGCCGTGGATCCATCCGGTAGTCGGACAACTTGCGGCGCTCCTGGTGCGCACCGGGGCCTCGAGCCGCGCCGAGACGCTGCTCGATGGGCTCAGGCCTGGCACGGCGTGCGGAGCCCCGGCCGGCATGGCCGTGTACCACGCGATGTGTGGCGAATTCGATCGAGCCGCAGAATGGGCGGAGCGCGCGATTGACGCGCGGTATCCGCTACTTGTGGCGCTCCTCAGACCGCTCCTTGGTTCAACTCCCGTGTGGCCTGGCTTGGCGAGAGCGATGAATCTGCCGGAACAGCCGCACCGGAGCGGTAGTGAGATGAAAGGTCAATGATGCGCTTGCGAGCTGGATGGCTGTCGCGAGCGTGGCGTTGGCGAGCGCGGTGTTGCGACATCTCTGATCGACGGCACAGCAGTTGGCGCAGCCGAGTGAACGGCGAAACTCTGATTGGCGTCTGGGAGCTCGTTTCGCTCCAGGACCACCGGCCGAACGGCGAAGTGCTGGACTGGATGGGCAAGAAGCCATCGGGCACCCTCATCTACAGCCCGGACGGTCACATGTCAGTGCAGATCATGCGGGACCCACATCCGGTGGTTGCGGCGTCCATGTGGAGCAGCGATGGACGCGATTTGCAGCCGAGCGCATCCGCCAGCGAGATTCGGGACGCGTACAGCGGTTACTACGCCTACTTCGGCACGTGGGACATCGACGAGCGTGCACGCACGGTGACGCATCACATTCGAGGCAGCTTGCGGGCAGGTGAGGTCGGTGCGGACTACGTACAGGCCCGTACGAATTCTCTGGCGAACACCTTGTGCTGCGGTCCACGGTCAGTCCGGCCAGCGGTGAAAAGCAGATCCGGATGATCACCTGGCGACGTGCCGGTCGTTTTTAGCGAACGACTCAGCATAAAGGGAACCGTACGCGGCCTGACGTTCATTTCTTCTCGTACGTCGAAGGCCAGCACCGCATAAGCGGTGGCAGCGTCATTCATGAACTTGCGGGTTCCGTCTCAGGATCGCGCTGCTTGTTGAGAGACGTCGCGGTCCACCGATCCCGTCGCCGGCTCCTGATTGCGGCGAAGCCAGTCCGAGCCCTTTCGCGATCCTCGGATCGTTCGGGCGACTCCGGCTTCCTGCAAGGCAAGCGCGGCGAGGGCCGTGGCGTAGCCATCACTCTTGGTGTCGTTCGCCGTCTTGTCGACGCGTTGGTATGTTCCGAGCGACGACGTGCTCCAGCCGCCGTCGGCTTGTTGTAGCGGCAAGCGCGCATCGATCGTCGCCTTGCGCTGCTCGGTCGTGAGCAGACCGCGAATGGGCCGGACGCCCAGAGGCCCATGAACTGATTCAAGCAGAGAAACCGATGGGTGCTGACGATCGAAATAGCCGCGAACGCCTTCAACCGATCCTGAATTGTCAGGTGACGCGGCATATCCATCCGGGCGCCGAACCGACAGCGATCGCCGCCAACGACGCGCCGAAGTACGGCGAATTCGGCGACTCCCACGGCTCGTAATTGAAGTTCAGCCACGTCCATGCACCGTTGTTCGGGCCGGTCTTCATCTGCAAGGACCACATGACATCGAACGCGGTCCGCGTATCTTCGCTGAGATGTCCGGCGCGAGCATCCCGGCGTGACAGCACGAGCGCGTTCATCACCGCTTCGATCGCGCGCGATTCGCTGGTCTTGGGAATGCCGCGCGTCTGATCGGGATAGAACGGCTCGATCTCACGCCAGTTGCGCGCGCGGGTGAGCAGGTTGTCGAGAATCTTCGCTTCGGCGGTGACGGTTGGCTCTCGCCGAGCGGCACCCGCAGTTCGGGCCGGGCTAAGCGCGTAGGGCAACGTCGTGTGACACGAAATGCAGAACGTGCCGCGATCGCGCTGCGCATTCGACCAGGTGGTCCACGACTCGGCGCGAGCGTCGAGATACGCGGCGGCCGCCTTGGCGTCAAACTGGGTTGGGCCTGGTTCGGGAGCCAGACGTGGCGGCAACGGCGACCGTAGCGGCCAACGACACGCCATCAGCACGAAGGTTCGATTGAGTGCAGACATCAGATCCTCGCTTTGGACCGACCAATTGTCCCATAGCCACCCTTGTCGCTCGACAAGTCCTGCGCTAGGCTTCGACTGAGCGCTGGCCTGCGCCACCAGCACGCGTGTCGCGTCTTCCATCGACGGTAGCACCCCTTCGTGGGCTCACCGAGATCGTCCGATGGCAGGCGTGCGCAAACCTCGCACCATATTTAAGGAGAGAGATATGCGACTACGACTCGCAAGTGCCGCCGCAGTGCTGTTGACCCTCGTCATGGTTTCCCTGCTTTCCCTCAGCCGCCCCGTCGTGGCTCAGGTGAACAGTAACGACAATCGAATTTCGATGATGGATGACTGCCTGCCCGGCGACCCCGGGTGGAACCCGACTGGTGGGTGCGGCCTCGCGCCGCATCAGGGCGAAGTGTCAGCCGCCGAGTTCGGGGCCTTCATTCCTTCGACGCTGATCAGCGCCTTCGTCGGCCACCCATCCTGGCGGAATGAGCCGTCGTATCTCTCGGTCGATCAAGGCAAGACGATTCGAGTCAAGAACGAGGGCGGCCGCGCGCACACCTTCACCAGGGTCGCCAATTTTGGCGGCGGATCGGTTGCCGGGTTCAACATTGGCGCCACGCGCGCGCCGGAGTGTCCGGCGACGCCGCCCGAAGTGCAGGATGCCGTTCCTCCGGGAGGGACCATCGAGGTTCAAGGGCTCGCCCCGAACCGGCCCCGCCGAACCAATCGTACAAGTTCCAGTGCTGCTTCCACCCGTGGATGCGGGCGGCGATCAAGGTCGAGTAACGTCAGTTCAGGGTCCGAGGCGTCATGCCTCGACGCCTCGGCCACCTTCACGCTGCTAACTGACCGATGGCGCCTGGCACGTCGCGATCTGCTGGGGACTGAGATAGATCGAGAGCGGAATGCGATACACCGGGCGCTGCTCTTCGCTGTCGAAGGTCACGGTGGCTTTTGCGAGTTCGGCGGTTGAATCCGTTTGGATCGGCGTGGATTCGACGGCTTCCCGGACCGGGTCGCCCTCCTTGAACACATAACTTGTGTCGCGCGACATCGCGCGCTCGACGTTCACCGCAGCCGGCACCGGGCCAGTCGAGAACCACGGCTCACGCACCTGCAGGCGCAGATCCCACGTCTCTATTTCGCCTTTGCGCGTGTAGGTCGGAGGCTCACCGATGTAGAACCGGAGCGCGGGCCGGCGATCGCGATCGAACGGCCAGAACATGCTGCCGCCATACGAGTGGGTCGATTCGTGCGTCGATTGGCCGCTTGCGTCGGTGCGCGCGGACGTCCGGCCGTACCCGGCCCGCCCGTCAAATCCCTTCTCGAACGCCAGTAGGCAACCGGCGACCGGTTTCCCACGCTCGCGGTCGAACACCGTCGCCGTGACTTTCATCGTGACGGTTGCCGTGCCGATCGAAAACACCAACATCATCGTGCCGACAACCGCGAGGACGAACAATCCAAACAGGACAGCTGCGGTGACGACGGCGAACCTGACGAGGCGGTTGACAGCCAAGCGCGTGATTATCGCTCGATCGCCGAACCCTCACGGCTGACATCACGGCTCTCTGGCGGCCCGGGACGGGCCTTGACACCGGTGTCCGGTTTAGTATAACCATATGGTTATTGAACCAAACGGCTATGAATAGCAGTGCCTCCGAACGCCTCGATGCCACGTTCCTCGCGCTCGCCGATCCGACGCGGCGGGCGATTTTGTCTCGTCTCTCACGAGGCGAAGCGTCGGTGACCGAGCTCGCAGAACCGTTTGCGATCAGTCAGCCCGCGGTTTCCAAGCACTTGAAAATCCTGGAGCGAGCGGGACTGATCACGGTTGGTCAGGATGCGCAACGGCGGCCCCGACGACTGGAAGGGCAGCCGCTTGCCGAGGCCAATGCCTGGCTCGAACGGTATCGGGCAATCTGGGAGGCGAACTTCGAGCGGCTCGATGCTCTTCTGCAGGAGTTGCAGCGCGGGCCGTCCGCGTCAACGCGCGCGCGGAAGCGGCCAAAACGGTAGCGCGGACACGTGCTGAAAGCCATGAAGGAGGGGAGATGCCGATGACGACGCAAAAGGCGCAGGTTACGCTGCCCAGCGATCGCGAGGTCAAGGTGATGCGGTCGTTCAGGGCGGCCCGGCCACTTGTGTACGGGGCGTACACGGAACCGCCGTTGCTACGGCGCTGGCTTCTCGGTCCGCCCGGATGGTCGATGCCGGTGTGCGAGATGGACGTGCGGGTCGGCGGCCGTTACCGGTGGCGCTGGCGGAGTGACAAAGACGCCAGCGAGTTCGGCTTCGCCGGCATGTTTCGCGAGGTCCAGCCGAGGTCGAGCCTCGTGCACACCCAGACCTACGACCCTGGGACCGTCGGCAACGCACACCCCCAGAGCGAAGCGATCGTGTCGGTGATGTTCGCGGAGGACGGCAACATCACGACGGTGACCACGCTGATCGACTTCGGCTCGAAGGAGGCGCGCGACGCGGCGGTGGCCACCGGCATGACCGAGGGCATGGAGCAGAGCTATCAGCTGCTCGAGGCGCTGCTCAGCGAGCGCGGGTAGCCCGGCTCATCTCACCCGAAGCTCTTATCGTCGGCCGTCGGCCCATAGACCGAGGGGACCTTCGACCCAAGCAGGCGCAGGTACACCGTCATCTGCCCACGGTGATGCGCCGAGTGCAGGAACGTATCGCGAATCACCTGGTGACGCGGCTGCTCGAACGCGAGCTGGCCACCCGCGAGGAGGCGCCAGGGGGTTTCGAGGTGCGCATCGGTGGTCTTCTTCAGGGCCTCTCGCGCCTGCGCCACGGCCTTGTCGAGGGCCGCAACGAGCTCTGCGGTCGTGTTCAATGGAGCGGGTTTGTATTGAGGTCCTGCTTTCGGCGCGATATCCAGCTCGTTCATCGTGATCGCCATGCCGACCCACGACGGAATGTTCGCGACGAGATCCGACAGGTAGCCGAGCTCCATCGACCGGTCGTGCGGCTTCCAATCGCGCTTGCCCGTTGGCACTTGTTCGAGCACCCGTCGCGATTTGGCCGCTTCGCTCTCGAGCTCTGCCAGAAACCATTCGGTCATCGTCATGCGTTACCTCCACATCGGCGGTCAACACGCCGGATGTTCAGCATGCCACAGGACCGTAAACATGATGGGCGCGGCCGATGCGTCTTCCGGTACGGGTGTCGCGCGCGTCGTGGATAATCCATGATTCTGTCTTCGTCAGGTTCGCCAACAACCAGGAGGAACGATGGGCAGGACCGTGGAGGAGCACCTCGCGAAGCTCGAGGCCGTGGTCGCGGACCTCGTGATCAATGCGCAGGCTGACGGCAAAGACATCAGGAAGCTCAAGAAGGAGGTGAAGAGGCTTGACAAGGAGTGCCAGTCGCTCGCCAGTGAGGTCCGGCTGCTCAGGCGGGAGATCTGAGGTCGTCGTTGTGGCTATTCCGGCCCGAGGAAGCGCGCGAGGTCGCCCTTGGTGCCCTGCGCGTTCCCACACTTTACTGTAGACCCGTTCGAGGGTTGCGCGTGGCACGGCACGTGTGGCCACCGTGTTGGCAAGACGCTCGGTCTGCAGATAGGGGTGGTGCGTGAAGATCCAGACATGGCCGAGCTCGTGGGCGACAATCGCCTTCAGCTCGTCCTGGTCCAAGGCCGTCAGAAACCGCTCCTCGAACGCCATCTGAAACGTGCCAGGGGCGCCGTCGACAGGCTGCACCGAGACCAGCAGCGTGTTGGTCGTCACGATCGCGACAGAGACGGCGGCGTCGATTCCCAGTTGGGCTTTGAGACCGTTCACCAGCTCTTGAAGCGCGACGGCGCTCCGTGCTTCGCTGGCGTCCATCCGGGCGGCAAGACCGATGAGGATGGCGGGAAGGCACAACAACGTCAACAGGCTGCGATGCGACGACTGGTACATGACGGGAGCCGGCCTCATCTGGGCAACACCGAAAGTAGCAGTCGGTTGAGGTCGCGGGCATCCCGTAAAGACCCTAATTGCGAAACAATTACACTGGGGGTGTAGCGCAAACAGACAGTGAGCAGCGCCAATGGCCGTGATGCACTCTCAGGCGACGCTGTTCAGTAAGAATTGCGCGGTCTTACCCTTCCGCATCCGATGGGCACTCAGCGTCCATCGCCGTTATGCGTCAGAAGATCGCCGCTTTTTGCAAGTCACGTTTCGGTACGCGACTTGCCCTCCTTCTCACTGGCTTGCCCAGCCAGCACAGCATCGTCCGGTTATCGATGATTCCTGAGCTCTCTTGGACAAGGAGGTCCATAGTGCGTATCAGAACTCTTCTCGGACTCGCCGTCGCCGCTGCGATGGCGGTCGTCCTTGCGACGCCGGCGCCGGTGTCGGCGCAGACTCCGCCCCCGACGCCTCAGACCCAGGCTCAGCCGCCGGCGCCCGCCCAGGAGCGCGCTCCGCAGCCGTTGCGTTCACCGGTTGAAGGCGACCTCGTTTCGGTTGATTCCACCGCGAAGACAGATCACGATCAAGCCGTTGACCGGTGCCGACCTGGTCTTCACCTACACCGACAAGACCGAGATTTCCGGCGCGCAGAAGGATGCGGCCGGCCTCGCGACCATGAAAGAGGGCCGGGTGACTGTGCACTTCACGGAAGATGCGCAGACGAAGATGAAGTCGGCGACACGCATCATCGTGGCGGCAAAAAAGTAGAGGTTCAGTTTCGATCGCATTTTCGTCAGGCGTGGCGCTCCCGAAGTTCTCCTCAGTGCGGGCTTGGGGCGCCGCGCCAATCGTGTCGACGCTCGTACGGAATAATCGAGACGAGGCCGCGGCCGCCCCTTATTTCGGCTTCTGTTTCGGAAGCTGGCCGATGATGACCAGCGCCAGTTCCTTGAGCTGAGCCTGCGGAACGCGAAGCCGACTGCCCTGGTTCGAAGAAGCTGGTCAGCATCACGCCGTACGGGCCTTGCCGGAAAATCAAGATGAACGGCGGCAGGCCTCCTCCCGGAGTCTTTCGGGTATTCGTAGGCCTCGTCGCCGACGCCGGCGACGGCGGCGCCCGCCTGCGCTTGGCGGCCTGGAAGCTGGCCGGCTGCTGCATCGCAAGGCTCAGGAGAAGTTCGCCTTTCGCGTCGGCGAAATTCAGGTCCCCGCTTGCGCCCTTTATCGGATCCTGCGGAACGGTCTTCACGCCCGGGACCTTGGTGATGCGGCTGACATCGGCAACCGTCAGCAGCGTCTCAGGCTTGATGAATTGTGCCTCCGCTGTCGCACTTCCCAGCAGGATCGTGCCCAGCAGAACCGCTCCACACGTTTTCATGCGCTACTCCTCGTTCGGTCAGGACCCCAGTGTCCGCGACAGAAGATAACACCCCTGAGCGGCGGTCTGGTGCGGCAAGAGGCCAGCTAGCTGTGATATACCTCTATGCAACATATGCGCGGACCCGTCGCTGTCGTCATCCTTGCCGCCCTCGGCACGTGGCTGACAGCCAGGCCGCCGACGGTGACCGCGCAGGCCAATGATTTCGATCGCCGGCTCGCGCTCTTCGTCCGTTATCTCGACCCGCTGCGAACGCAAGCACTCGTCCCTGGTCTCTCAGCCGCGGTCGTGCGCAGCGGACGCATCATCTGGGAAGGCGGCTTCGGCTTTGCCGACGTCGATCGGCGCATCGCTGCCGGCTCCCGACACGCCTTACCGCATTGCCTCCATCACCAAGACGTTTGCATCCACGCTGCTGATGCAATGCGTCGAACGCGGCACACTCGATCTCGATCAACCGATGCGGAATTACGGCGCCACGGTTCCGGACGCGAACGCCACCGTGCGCCCATGTCTTGGCGATGGCGTCCAACGCACCGGCCGGATCGCGTTATTCCTACGACGGCGATCGCTTCAACACGCTGACGACAGTGGTGGATGCCTGCACGCGCGCACCTTTTCGTCAGGCGCTGGCGACGCACATTCTCGATCGGCTGGCGATGACGGATTCAGTGCCAGGCCAGGATCTCGAGGCTCCAACCGCCGCAGCCGCGGCGCTCTTTGACGCGGAAGCGCTCGCCCGGTATCGCGCGGTCATCAGCAGGCTTGCGCAGCCCTACGTGACCACCAGCGGGTCGCCCGTGCTCGGTGAATATCCGCCACGTGGCATCGGCGCAGCCGCTGGACTGATTTCTACGGTGCGGGACCTTGCCAAGTACGACGCGGCACTCGACGCGCAGGTGCTGCTGTCGGCCGCAATGCAGTCACGCGCGTGGACGCCGTTTGTTCTCACCGGCGGGCAGCGATCGCCGTACGGTCTCGGCTGGTTTACGCAAGCGACCTCTGCCGGTAGGGCCATCTGGCACTACGGCCTGTGGCCCACGTTCTCGTCTCTCCTGCTCAAATTGCCGGAGCGCGGCGTCACGTTGATTCTGCTCGCCAACAGCGACGGCCTCAGCGCCCGCTTCCCTCTCGCCGACGGCGACGTCGCCGTGTCGCCGTTCGCGGCGGCGTTTATCGCGGCAATGCGGTGACGATGAAAGTCGCCGTCCTCACCGTGGCGCTCCTCATGCTGCCCGCTCTCGCCCGCGCCGAGTGGACCATCAAGCCATTTGCAGGACTCACGTATGGCGGCAGCCACGGGTTTGTCGATCTCGACGGCACGAGTGGGCGCAGCAAACCCGTGTTTGGTGGCGCGATCGGCTGGCGCGCGTCGAGCATCGGCGTCGAGTTGGAAATCGCGAGCGATCCGAAGCGCTTGAAGGGGTCCAGCGATCTGGTTGTTACGGGCCGTGCGACGAGCGTCATGCTGAACGCCACATGGGCGATGCCACGCCGGCTAGGGCCGATTCGGCCCTATCTGACCGGTGGGATCGGCAGCGTGCGGGTGTCGTACGAGGATTCGCTTGATGCGTTCACGTCAACGACGATGCTGGCGGCGGCAAACGTCGGTGGTGGCGTACTGATTCCGGCGTCGACCGCGGACCGAATTCGTCGCGGACGTTCGATATCTGCGGACGCGTGACGGAGATGCATCGCCCGGCGGATTTGGTGAGCCGTACCTGGCCTACTGGCGCGCCAGTGCGGGCGTGCTCTTCCGCTTCTGATCCAACCCCCCTAGCCTGCATCCTGCGCGGAGGCACCGCCATCGACCGCGACCGTCTCGTCGATAGGCGGCGCGGCCTCGTCGTGCCGGACGGCCTTCGCCGCCTCGGTCGACGAGGTTGGTCGTGACACGACGGCGGCGACGCCTGCATCGAGCGGATTGCGGCGTCGCGCCTCCTGGAGTTGATCTTCGTCCGTCAGGTCGAGTCGCAGCGGTGTGAGCGAGATCCAGCCTTGCTCAACCGCCCAGCGATCCGTGCCCTCCTCGGCCGCGTCGATGGGTTTCACGGTAAACCAGTAGAGCTCTCGGCCCATCGGATCGGTAGTCGGCACGATCCGGCCGTCGTACTGGCGCACTGACGCGCGCGTCCACAACAGACCCTGCGGCTCTCGCGGAAAATTCACGTTCACGAGCCGCAGATCGGATTCGGCGTGGAGTGTCTGGAGGACGCGCCGTGCCCACGGCTTGTACGCAGCGAAATTGGTGTCGGTCCCGGAGGGCAGGCTGAGTGCCACGCCGCGGATGCCCAGCAGGACGGCTTGCTTGGCGGCCGCGAGCGTGCCCGAATGCCAGATCGAGTTGCCGAGGTTCAATCCTTGATTGAACCCCGAGAGGACGATGTCGACATTCTCCCAGTGGTGCGTCCCGAGAGCGACGCAATCGGCGGGCGTCCCGTTGACTCGATACGCCTCGAAACGCCCAATTCTGGTAGGACGATAGGCGAGTGGGCGTGATGCGGTAATCGAGTGTCCGGCCGAGGACCGCTCGACGTCTGGTGCGACGATTCTCACCGTTCCCAGCTCAGCGGCGACTTCCGCAAGCGCCGCAATACCAGGACTGTAGATGCCGTCGTCGTTCGACACGAGGATGCGCATCCTGCGGACGTTTGCAAGCAGGTAGCCAAAATCAAGCCGTGCTCGAGCTATGCGACGACTGGGGCGGTCCGAAACTTGAAGAGCCTCAGCCAGGAGCCGATGCGGATTTCATTGCTGTACAACGAGGGCGCGGGCGACGGTCTCTCGACCGATGATCTTCTCGACCAGATCCAGGGTCTTGGCCACGATGTCGTGCGTGTGGCCGACGATCCCGCGGCGTTCGCAGGAACGATCGATGACTCTATCGAGCTCGCCGTAGCGGCCGGAGGGGACGGAACCGTGAGGAGCGCGGTTGTCGCACTGGCAGGACGGCCGATTCCGCTCGCCATTCTGCCGTTCGGCACGGCCAACAACATCGCGTTGAGCCTGGGGATCGAAGGATCGCTCCCTGAACTGATCCAGCGTTGGGACCGCGCGACCCGAACACCGTTTGATGTCGGCACCGCCCGTGGACCGTGGGGAAGCCACGCGTTCGTCGAAGCGATGGGAGCGGGACTCATCGTTGCGGGGATCAGGGCGGCGCAACCGCACGTCGATCACATCGACGATGCTGACACGCGGCTTCGGGTGGCGCTCGAGACCTTTCAAGAGGTTCTGGTCGACCTCGAGCCGCAGAAGGTGACGCTTCACATCGATGGGCGGCGCGTCACGGGATCGTTTCTCCTCATTGAAGTCATGAACATTGGATCGATCGGCCCGCAATTGGAGCTGGCCTCCGGCATCGATCCGCGCGATGGCTCGCTCGCGGTCGTGACCGCACGAGAAGCGCACCGTTCTCTTTTGATCGATTACCTGTCACATCGCATCGAAGGCCGCGCGTTCGGTCTGGAACTGCCGACGGAACGGGCGCGGCAGGTCGAGGTCGAGGGCTGGACCGAGATCCACATCGACGATCAGGTCCGTCGTGGCCTCGACGCCGAGACCATCACGGCGTCGATTACACCGGGGGCCGTCACCGTTCTCGCCTGAGGCCGGCGACCGCGCGAGCGAAACCTGCCATCGCCCTCCGCGGCGAGCGATGTAATGTTTCTGGAGAGGTCACCGTATGGCTCTCACACGGCGTCGGTTTCTGAAACGGGTCGCAGCCGCCGGCGGCGTCTCACTCGCCTACGAGGCGATGACTGGTCTGGGTCTTCTCGCTGCGCCTTCGCAGACGCCATTCAATCTCTCCGGGCGGGTGGCCGGCGTGCGTGTGGTGATTCTCGGGGCGGGACTGGCCGGAATGACCGTTGCGTACGAGCTCGGCAAACTGGGATTCGACTGCCGCGTCCTCGAGGCGCGCCCGCGGCCTGGTGGTCGAGTCTTGACGGTTCGCCGGGGCACCACCAGCGAAGAGGATGGTCCCCGCCAGACTGCGGCGTTCGATCAGGAGCAGTACTTCAATGCGGGTCCGATGCGGATCTCGCATCACCACCACACGACGCTCAGTTACTGCCGCGAGTTACAAGTCGCCACCGAGGTGTTCGTTCCCGACTGCGAGAGCGCGTACCTGGCGCAAACGCGCGGCGCGCTCGCGGGGCGTCGCGTTCGCCTTCGCGAAGCGCGCGCGGACTTTGACGGGCACATCGCGGAACTGCTCAGCAAGGCGCTGTCGCAGGCGCAGCTCGATCAACCGTTGACCCCAAACGATCGCGACCGGCTGATGGCCTACCTTCGCGAGCTTGGCGCACTGGACGAGCGCGGTCAGTATCGCGGCTCGTCACGGCGCGGCCTCGACGCGCAGGGGCGTCCGACTACGCCGTCGCGCTGCCCGACCTCGTCAACGGTATTCCCCCGTTCTATGTGCAGACCGACTGGTCGTCGCAACCAACGATGATGCAGGTCGCTGGTGGCATGGATCGCCTCCCCGCGGCGCTCGCGGCGCGGCTCGGCAATCGCATCACCTACCGTGCGGCGGTGAGCGAGATCCGTCAGAGCGAACGCGGCGTATGGGTGATGTACACCGATGCCAATGGTCGACCACGTCGCGTTGACGCCGACTACTGCGTCAGCACGATCCCGTTGCCGGTGTTGAACGGCATCCAGAAGGACCTCTCTCAACCGGTGCAGGCGGCGATTGCCGCGGCTCGGTACGACAGTGCGGGCAAGATCGGTCTGCAATTCAAGCGAAGGTTCTGGGAACAGGACGACGAGATCTATGGCGGCCGATCGTGGACCGACCAGGAGGTGGGGCAGTTCATCTACCCGTCACACGGTTTCACGCACGACGAAAGGCGTGATTGTCGGCTATTACCTGGATTTTCGCGGCACGATGCGCGAGCGGCCGTTCGCCGAGATCCAACGTTTGGCTCTCGAACATGGCACGCGCATACACCCTCAGTACACACAAGAGTTCGAGACGGCGTTCTCGGTGACGTGGGCGCGCGTGCCGTGGAACCGCGGATCCTGGCGATCGGAATCGTCAGCCGCGCATGACGCACTCGCGCCATTGCAGCAACCCGATGGCCGCGTGCACTTTGCTGGCGACTACATGACGGACATGAGCTCGTGGATGCAGGGCGCGTTCGAGTCGGCGCGGATAGCCGCCATCGCGCTTCATCAGCGGGCTCTGACGCGTGGGTGAATCCGTCGGATCAACCGACAACCCAACGCCCGTCGCGGGACGCCGTCATGTGAGTGTCCGGAGTCCCTCCCGACTTGAAGCTGCTGGGCTCGAACCGGATAGAGAGGTAACAACAGGCGACCGGACGTCGAGCTGGGCTGACTGCCTTGCCGAGCTCGAATTGACGACGCTCAGTTCGAGAAGCGCTCGAACGTGACGCTTTGCGCGCGGAGGTTGGGCGTCGCGGTTCGGCTCGCCTCGATCCATGAACGCGATTGCGAGGACGGAACCGCATCTGCCTCAGGACTGGCCCACCAGTCAGGGCGAAGACGCGCGAGGTCCGGAAGCGTGAACCCCAGCAGCGATTCGACTTGCGCGAAGGTCAGCACCACCGTGTTGGCAAAGCGGTTTTCCAGATACCGGTAGAGCGCCTGGTACTCCCATACGGCTGATCGCGATGAAGGCGCAGGAGTCATGGTCTCCCCAGAATACTGGGGAGGTTGACTGTTTGCTGTCCGGTATTGCACGCTTCGGGTCGAGTTGACGATTACGATGAGATCAGCCACCCCCAGGATCGCTTGGTGCGCCGTTCGTTGGCGAAGCCCTGACCTTTCTCAAGGATCCGTTCACGTTCACGCTTTCGCGCACCAAACAGCACGGAAGCATCTGGAAGACGCGGATTCTCTCCGACACGGTCGTGTTCTTTGCCGGCCCGCAGGCGTTCTCGTTCTTCATGGATTCGGAGAACTTCACGCGGCAGAACGGCTCGCCGAAGTTCCTCCAGGAGCTGCTGCATCCCGATGCCGTTCCGTTCCTCGACGGCAATCGCCACCAGACCCGCAAGCGACTGCTGCTCACGGCGTTCACCGATCAGGCGATGACGGGCTACCTGCCGGGCGTGTTCCAAGTGATCCAGCGCTTCGTCGACAAGTGGGTCGGTGAGGGCGAGAGGCCGGTTGCCCGCGATCTGTCTCAGCTTGGCTTCGACGTCGCGGACGTGCTGTTCGCGGCGAGCGATCCCGCGACGAGCAACGTCGAGAGCGCGAACGACTTCACGATCATGAACAAGGGTGCGTTCGCACCGCCGGTCAACCTGCCGTTCACCGCGTACGGCAAGGCGATCCGGGCGCGTGATCGCCTGCGGGTCTATCTCAAGAACCAGATTGCGAAGGACGGCAAGGGCTCCGCGCTCGGCGTGCTCAAGAGCGCGCGTGGACCCAATGGCGAGCAGCTCTCGACGACCGAGCTCGAGATCGAGCTGCTGCACTTCTTCTTCGCGGCCCACGGTGGTCTGACCGCAGTCTTCGCCTGGATCCTCACCGTGCTCGGCGAGCATCCTGAACTCGCCGCGAAGATCCGCGCCGAGGCCGATGCCAAGCTCGTTGCGGGCAAGGCGCCGGATCTCGATCAGGTGCGATCACTCGATCTCGCTCGGTCGGCCTCGCGCGAAGTGCTGCGCAGCTATCCGATCGCGCCTGTGACGTTCATCGGTGTCGCGAAGAAGGACCTCGAGTTCGGCGGCTATTCGATCCGTGCCGGATGGAAGGGCGCGGGTGCGGTCTGGGCGACGCTACAAGACGGCACGACGTTCACCGATCCCACCGCCTACAAGGCGAATCGCCTTGGCGACGAGACGGTCCACGCGCTCCCGACAGGCGCGTTCGTCCCGCAGGGCGCCGGCCCGCCCGACGGCCATCGCTGTGCCGGTGAGGCGCTGGTCCAGTTGTTGATGCCGGCATTGTTCGGCTGGTTCACGCGCAACTACGAGCTCTCGTACCCTCAACAGGACGCCACCCCGGGCGGCGGTGGCCTCGGGCCGCTGCCGAAGAGCGGCGTACGCGTGCAGATCACCAAGCGCGCGAGCTAGCGGTCGCTCTCATCACCCCGCCTTGGTCCCTCGAACCCGTTGTCGGCCCGCCGTTCGTCCGCCCGTGAGCCCCGGCCCCCGCGCGCGGCCTGACGGGTCAGCTTGCGACCAATTGAAACGAAAGTATCAATAGATGTAACATACGTTACGTATATAGATGAAACGCATCGGATCCCCGCAGGCCGCGGCAACAGAGGAGCGACGATGCAGCAGTGCAACCGACGGCAGTTTCTGTCGACCTGCGCGGCCGGAGGGGCCGTTCGGTTCCAGCAGGGCGGCGAGCCGCAGGTCTCGGCAACGCAAGCGGCGTTTCCCGCGCTGGGGCAGCGCGTCAACGGCCAGCCGCTGACGTATCTCGACAGCGCCGCGACGACCCTGCGCCCGCGCGCCGTGATCGATGCGCTGGTCGAGTTCTATTCGACCGACAACGCCAATCCCTCGCCGGTCCATCACCTCGCCAGCCGCGCCGCCGGGCGGCTCGCCGAGGCGCGCGGCATCGTCGCCCGGTTCATCAACGCGCCGGATCCCAGCGAGATCGTGTTCGTGCGCGGTACGACCGAAGGCGTCAACCTGGTCGCGAGCACCTGGGGCGCTGCCAATCTGCGGGCGGGCGACGAGGTCGTCTTGACCGTCGCCGAGCACAACTCCAACCTCATGCCCTGGACGCGCGCGGCGCGCGGTGCGGGCGCCACCGTTCGCATCCTGGATGTCGACGACGAGGGACGGCTCCGGCTCGATGAATTCAAGAAGATGCTGTCGGCGCGGACGCGGCTGGTCGCGTTCAGCCATGTGTCGAACGTCCTCGGGCTCGTGAATCCCGCGAAAGAGCTCTGCGCGCTCGCGCGCCAGGCCGGCGCGCGCGTGGTCATCGACGGGGCGCAGTCGGCGCCGCACGTCGCGATCGACGTCCAGGATCTGGGCTGCGACTTCTACGTGTTCTCGGGCCATAAGATGCTTGGTCCCATGGGCACCGGCGTCGTGTGGGGACGCCGCGAACTGCTCGAGGCAATGCCGGCGTATCACGTCGGCAGCAATATGGCGCACGAGGTCGACTTCGAGCGCGCCGACCTCGAACACGGCGCGCAGAAGTTTCAGGCCGGCACCCCCGACGTCGCCGGCCCCGTTGGCCTGGCCGCCGCTGTGACCTTCATCGGCACACTGGGGCGCGAGGCGTTGTGGAAGCACGACCAGGACCTCGTCCGGCACGGTCTGGCGCGACTCGCCGAGGTGCCCCGATTGCGGCTGATTGGCCCGAAGAGTCCCGAGCAGAGAGTGCCGGTCTTCGCCTTTGTCATCGAGGGACACGCGCCCGCGGCCCTGGCCAAGGCGCTCGACCAGCGAGGCATCGCGGTGCGAGCGGGCGACATGGCGGCGTTGCCCCTGCTCAAGCGATTCGGGACGACCGCAGCCCTGCGGGCCTCTGCCTACGTGTACTCGACGCGAGCCGACATCGACCGGCTGGTTGAAGGGTTGGGAACGGCCGTGTGAAGGGCCCGGCGCCCGGGCTTCACATGGCCGGGAGATCAATCATCACGATGGCCGCGTGCTCCTGGGGTTCGTCAGCTTTTGGGCCGGCTCACCGGCGGGACGATGCCGTTCGATCGGTACGCGTTGACCAGCTTGCCGTAGTGCTCGCCCTGGTGCTCGATCCAGCCGATCAACTGCGGCATCGGCTTGGATTCCACGAGTGGAAACGACGCCGCGATGGCGGCTTCCATTTCGGACACCATCGACGCGCGTGTCTTCGGCTTGCTGGCGTCGGCTTTCTCCCGCGCCGCGAAGTCGAACTTCTCGCCGCGCGCCTGGGCTGCGGTCAGCTCGAGCCCGATCGTGACGTGACGGAACTCCTCGAGCACCGTTCGCGAGTCAGGGTGCGGCCGCCAACCGAGTTTGTCGTCCGGAAACGTGGTGTCTTTCGCCATCGTCAGAATCTTGTTGTGCAGGTTGCGCCACTGATTGAGGATCACGGTTTCATACGTGGGGGCGGGTTTCGCCTGCTCGGCGATCGCGACCGGACCCGAGTGTCCATACCGCCATCAATGTCACGAATGAGAGTCGCGTCATCACACCCTCCTTTGTCATGGCGGCATCCTACGCCACCTCGCGGCGAAGGGACCGGTAATGTGACCGGCGGCGCCAGCGGTTCTGACCAATGTCTGACACGTCGTTGACGGGGCCTCCACAGATGCACGTCGTGCTGGTCCACCCGGAGATTCATTGGAACACCGGCAACGCCGGCCGCACTTGCCTGGCCGTCGGCGCGACGCTCCATCTGATCGAGCCGCTCGGATTCGCGCTCGACGATCGGCAGGTGAAACGAGCCGGCCTCGACTACTGGGACGACGTGGACCTGCGCCTCTGGCCAGACTGGGACACGTTCGAGCGCGTGCTGCCGACGCTGGGTGAGCCGTTCTTCTTCTCGACGCGCGCCACGCGCACGATGTGGGACGCGCCGCTCGGCGACGGTAACGTCGCGCTCGTGTTCGGGCGCGAAACCGGCGGGTTGCCGGACGATCTGTACGCGCGCTATCGCGATCGCTTCCTGACGAAGCCAATCGCATCCCCGCACGGCGGTCGCTGAATCTTTCCACGAGCGTCGGCATTGCGGTTACGAGTGCTGCGCCAGCGCCGGGCCCGCGGATTGTTTTAGCCGGCGATGACTACTTCAGCTCCGCCTCGACGACGCTGACATCAGACGCGGTCGGGACGACGCGCGTCATCGTGAATCCCGCGGCATCGAGGAGGGCCCGGTATTCCTGCGCCGTGCGCTCTTCGCCGCCCGGCAGCGTCAGCATCACCATGTCCACCAGCTTGCCGAAGTGCGGGGTGTTGCCTTCCGGCAGCACGAACTCGACGATCAGGAGCTTCGCGCCTTTCTTCATCGCCCTGCGGCAGTTGCCGAGGATCGTGTGGCACTGCGCCTCGGTCCAGTCGTGGATGATGTGCGACAGGATGTAGGCGTCGCCGCCTTCCGGCACGCTGTCGAAGAAGTTGCCTTCTTTGATCGTGACGCGATCGGCCACGCCGCGGGCGCGCAGAAGCGCCGGCGCCTCGCTGACCACGTGGGGACGGTCGAACAGGACCCCCTTCGGCTGCGGGTGCCGGGTCAGGATGTGCGCCAGCATGTTGCCGGTGGCGCCGCCGACGTCGACGATCGTGCCGCACGACGAAAAGTCGTAGGCCGCGGCGACCGCGGGTGGCTCGGCGCCGTGAATGCCGACCATCGTCTCGCTGAAGAGCGCTGCCTCGTCGGGATGCTGCGCGAGATAGTCGAAGAAGCCCATCCCGATCGTTTTATCCAGTGACGGTTTGCCGGTCTCGAGCGAGTACTGGAACTCGCCAAACGCCTGCCAGACGATCGGCCCCCCGAGCGTCAGAACGGTGGCGCGGGCGGATCCGGGCGCGTCGCGCTTCAACGTGGCGCCAAGTTCAGTGAGCGCGAACGTGTCATCGTCTCGCAGCGTCAGGATGCCGAAGCTCGCCAGCGTCCGCATGAAGCGGTAGAGCGCGCGCTCATTGGCTTTCGTCGAGCCCCCCAGGTCAACGGCAGACCTCGGGCCATCCGCCAACAGACCAGCTAAATCCAACTTGGCTGCGGTGTAGACGAGGCTCGACAGCCAATAGGCGGTGCCCATCTGGATCATCTGGACGTGCGGCGGAAGATCGGGAGTCGTGTCGGCCATCGTGGTTATCGGGACCTCCGCCGCGAAGCGTACCACGCCACTCCACCCGTGTCGTAGATCGGGGATTCGCCGCGGCAGCCTCTGAAAGCTTGCGCTCGGTGGCGGCGAGGGACTATACATGCGGCCTCGTTCACCGCTGTCCGCTTGTCGTCTTCATCCCCGGAGGCACGATGAGATCCGTTCGGTCACTCCGCGGCGTGTACGGTTGGGCCCTGGCTGCCGGACTCGTCTGTGCGGCCAGCGTCGCCCTCGGTGCCGTGCCTTCGGCTCCAACGAACCTCGTCGCGCAGGTCGTGGGCAATGCCGTCAACCTGACGTGGACGGCCTCCGTCGCAGGGCCAGTCCTCGCCTATAAGCTCGAAGCGGGCAGCGCCCCCGGATTGGTCAACGTCGCGACCGTCATCCTCGGTACTTCGCCATCGTTTTCAGCAGCCGCGGTGCCGGCCGGCACCTACTTCGTGCGGGTTCGCGCGATTGGCGCCGATGGCGAAAGCCTGCCGTCGAATGAAGTCACCCTCGTCGTCGGTTCGAATCCTGGCTGCGCCGCGCCACCGAATGCGCCGATCAATCTGGTGAGCAACGTGAGCGGCTCGGTTGTGACCTTGTCGTGGGCGTCCGGTGCCGGCTGTCAAGTCTCGAACTACCAGGTCCAGGCCGGGTCGGCCCCGGGCCTCAGCAACGTCGCGGTCGTCAACAACGGCTTGTCGCTGGGGCTGACGGCTTCCGGGCCGCCAGGGACGTACTACGTGCGGGTGATCGCGCAGAACGCCTTCGGGGCGAGCAGCGCCTCTAACCAGGTGGTCGTCCAGATCGCCGGCGCCGGCGGGACGCCAAGCCCGCTGTGCAACGTGCTGACGGCGGCGCTCAGCTCGGCTCCCTTTGGTGATCCCGACAAGGCCGTCGCAACGGCGCGGGTTCCCGCGACGTCGTCGAGCCCAGTGTTCCTGAACTTCACGAGCTACCGCCGCGTCGGCGGGGCGTGGGTCGACTTCGACTGGTGGCGACAGGTCCACGTATTCACGACGATCTCGGTGAGCGCGATCATCGACAAACCGCCGCAGGAGCCATGGCGATTGGACTTCCGCTGTGACGGGATCCTTCGCGCGCAGCTGGAAGGTTCGGCTGGCCGCTGAGTCCGGCCCTACTCGTGCGCGCGAATCAGCTCGACACGGGCTCGGGTTCCGCGGACTTTCGCCAGGCGGCCGTCGCACGTGATCAACGTCGCGTCGAGCGCTTCTGCCAGAGAGACATACGCGGCGTCGTACGCTGTCAGGGTGTCGCGTAACTGCCAGACGCGCGCGAGCAGCGGCTCGTGCGAGTGGCGCTGCAGGTCAAGCTGTGACAGGTCCTCGAGCGCCGCGGCCGCTGCGGCGCTGCTGATAGCGCGTAGCCGCACAAAGCGCCGCAGGGCCTGAGTCACTTCGACGTCCACGAGGTGGGGGACGTGAAGCCCGATGGCCGGATCGGCTATCCGGCTCGCGATTCCCGCTCCCGTCGCCGTGCCGAGCAGGAGCTCGACGACCGCGGACGCGTCCAGCACGATCACCGGGCGTCGCGCTCAGCCCGAATGATGTCCGCCGCACGCTGCGAGAGCTTGCGGGAACCGCGCTTGTGCAGCCGCTCGAGTACTTCCAGACGGGTTGGCCGATCCAGTGCCTTGCCCACTTCCCGCAGGATGTAGTCGGACATCGACATCCCTTCCAGTGCGGCCCGCGCCTTCAGCCGGCGGTGGAACTCGTCCGGTACGTTGCGGATCTGGACCATCGTGGTGGACATGATAATGGTTATGTTTCATCACATTATCATGTTCCGAGGTTCCGAGGTCGCGTTCCGACGTTCCAACTTTGAACTTGTAACTTGTAACTTGTAACTTGAGCCTAGCCGTCGGTCGAGCGGCGGCGTCTCCAACCTAGGTTGAGACTTTCGAGGTGTACGATGAGCCCTGGGCGCAATTCGGGGAGTTTCGTCATGACCAGCATCACCAGTCGGGCCACGCTAGATCGCGCGTGTGGCCCTGGGCCTCACGTTTGCGATGATCGCGGCGGACGCGGCGGCGCAGACGACCACGCCGACGTCCCAGCCTGGTTCAGCGCCACCGCTTGAAGGCACGTACTGGAGGGCGATCGAGCTTGGCTGGCACGCCAGCTCCGGTCGAGATGACTTCTCGCGAAGCGCATCTCGTGTTCGGCGCCGGCACCCGGGTGACGGGATCGGATGGCTGCAATCGCTTCACGGGTAACTACGACCTGAAAGGCGACGCGCTCACCTTCGGTCAGTTTGCCGTGACGCAGATGGCTTGCCCCGATACTGGCGACACCGACCGCCGGTTTCGCGCGGTATTGAAGGGGACGACCCGCTTCCGCATCGTCGGCCAGCGACTGGAGCTCCACGGCGCAGCGGGCAAGCCGCTCGCGGTCTTCGAGCGGCGCGCTGAGAAGCCGTCCCAGGCACCATCCGCGCCGAGCGGGGCAGCGCTGCAGGGAACGACCTGGCAACTCGTCAGATTCCAGGGCGGCGATGGCGCGACCCTGACGCCCGACGACAAGTCGAAGTACACGCTCGCGTTCGGTGCCGATGGGCGGGTCAGCGCGCGGGTCGATTGCAACCGCGGGAGCGCGACGTGGAAGTCCGCCGCGTCGTCGCAGCTCGAGCTCGGTCCACTAGCGCTGACGCGCGCGATGTGTCCGGATGGATCACTGCACGATCACATCGTCAAACAGTGGGGCGCGATCCGATCGTACGTGATCCGCGACGGTCACCTGTTCCTCTCGTTGATGGCCGACGGCGGCATCTACGAGTTCGAGCCGATGAGCAAACCGCCGGCGCGGTGATCGTCTGCACCGGTGCGCGTAGTCGGCCTCGCGCGGTGTCACGAGGCCGTCAGCGCAGCGCGGCGGCTGCGCGTGGCGACATAAAGGAGCGAACCTACGAGCACGCACGCCCCGAATCCGAGCCATTCGTCGCGGGTGAGCCCGGTCAGCAGCCACACGATGACGAGACAGGCCAGCCAGGGCACCACGCGGCCGAGCGGGACACGAAACGACGCGCCGTCGCCGGCGATGCCCATGCGCGCAAGTTGCCAGGCGGCCAGCGCGCAGCCGAGGTAGAGGGCAAGCGCCGAGACGTTGGCGAAGATGGCCAGCTTCTCGAACGTGCCTGAAATCGCCAGGACCAGCGCGATCGCAGATTGCACCACGATGGCGAGCTGCGGGGCGCGATGTCGCGGATGCACGGCCGCCAGCGCGCGTGGCAAGAAGCCGTCGCGAGCAAGCGCGAAGAGCATGCGCGGCATCGACAGCGTCATCCCGCCGAGATAGCCGAACATCGAGATCGTGGCGCCCGACAGGAGGAGCGATCGGGCCCAGCCGCCGAGCGACGCGCCCGCGGCATCGGCCAGTGGCGAGACGGTCGCCTGCGCGAGGCCGCTCCCAAGGATCCCCTGCGCCACGACCTGCAGCGCGATGTAGAGCGCGGTGATCCCCAGCATCGCGAGCGCAATCGCGCGCGGCACGGTCCTGGCGCTGTCGCGGACCTCGCCGCTCGGCACCAGCGCGACCTCGATTCCGGCAAACGCGAAGATCAGCAGCAGCGACGTGCGCGCGATATCCGCGGCCGGCGGTACCGCCGCGATCTGCAGGTTGGCCGTGTCGATGAAGAAGGCCCCGCCAATCGCGACGACCAGCAGGGGAAGGAGCTTGGCGATCGTGGCGATCGAATTGAGACGCGTCCCGAGGGTGACGCCGCGCAGGTTCACGACCGTCCAGAACACGTAGGCGGCGAGGAGGACGCGAATCTCCGAACTGCGGCCGGCCAGCGCCGGCACGAGGAGCCCGACGCTCGAGGCCAGCACCGTGGACACCGCCGCCGTCGCAAACGTGCCGAGCATCCACAGCAGGACGCCGGAGAGGAAGCCCGCGTATGGCCCGAACGCCGTACCGACGTACGCGTACGGTCCTCCGGTCAGCGACACCCGGCTTCCCGCGTCGGCGATACACAGGACGATGAGGCCCATGGCGACCGCGCAGACCAGGTAGGCCAGCGGCGCGGCGGCGCCGAGCGAGCCGGCCACGCTCGCGGGAAGGCGGAAGATACCGCCGCCGATCGTGATGTTGATGATCGCGGCGGCGAGGCCGAGGGTCCCGATGACCCGAACGAGCGACTCGTGCGGCGCAGTGGCCGGACTCGGAGGAGCGGTTGATGTCGGCACGCCGCGTAGCTTAGCAGCGTGCCAGCCTCACCGACCTTTCGCGCGCCGGTAGGTCCCGTCGAACGCCGTCTTCCAGGTCTTGCCGCCGTCGGCCGACGCCTCCCAATGCTGCCGCAGCGTCCCGTCCGCGCTGGGCGTCCACGTGATCCGGTTCATCACTTGCCGTTCGGGCGGCCCCGACATGCCGGTGAGCTGCATCGATCCGTTCTGAAACGCGCCGTCGAGGAGGAGCAGGTTGCCGTTGTCGTTGACCCACGTCTGGTGCCAACGCTTCCTGACGGTGTCCCACATGTTGAAGCTCTCGCCGTTCATCCCGCCCGCACCGGCCCAGTGCTCGTGAATCACACAGTTCTTCAGCTCACGCGTGATCGAGTTGCGTCCCGCCGGCTTGCCGTCCGGTGTCGTGACGTCCCACTCGCCGACCCAGAAATCGAATTGCCGGTGCTCGGGACTTTCGCACGGCGTGGGCTTTGCCGTCTGTTCCGCCAGCGCCGGCGCCGGAAACGACACCACTGCGACAAGGGCGAGGCAACGCAGGCATGAAGGGAAGCGCGTCATTCGTCTCTCCAGCGGGAAACCCTCACATCAACGGACGCCGAGGCCGCGATCCAGCCGCTACATGCCGTGGCCGGTCTGCTCGGTGAACGTTCGAAAGTCAAAGTAATCGGTCCACGCCTGGATCTGGCCGTCGCGAATCCGGAAAAACGACGAGCCGCGGACTTTGATCGGGCGCTTGACGCCGTCGGGGCGAGTCAGCACGCCGCCGAGCGTTTGCTCGGTTGCGACGAGGTCGCCCGCAACCACCATCGAATGCACGTCGATGGTGACGTCGCTCAGTGCGGAACGCATCTCGGCCGCCAGAGTGCGAATTCCGTCGCGCCCGGCGCGACGCTGACGAAATATCGGATCCTCGAAGACCACGTCAGCGGCCATGAGCCCGGCGATGCCGTCCACGTCTCGCGCACGATAGGCGGCGAAGAACCGATCGACGACGTCGCGCGGCTCGCCGCCCTGCTTCTGGGGTGGCGCGGCCTGATTCTGGCGGGCGGTCGTTGGCGCCACCAGGCCTTTCAGCCGCAGATATACCGCTTCGTCGGGCATCAACTCGGCGGCGTCGAGCAGATTGCGCTGCAGCCCGGCGTAGCCGCGCAACATGTTGCCCGACAGCGTGAAGCGCTGGCCGGTGGGCGGCGTCTGCGGCGCCGCCGGTGCGGCGGTGATGGCAAGACCGAGAACGGCGGCAGTGAGTTTCAGCATGCGCCATCCTGGCGGCGTCTCCGCACCGGCACAACGGCATTGCAGTGAGCAGCATCGCCGATGCAGTGAACTGCACGCGCCCGGGGACGGCGAGCCGGCACCGTGCGCTAAGCTGGCTTCGTGCTCCGAGTGACGCGCTGGCACTGGCTGGCCGTGATCGCCTTCTGGCTGTTCATCACCGCCATGTACACGGCGCAGATGCTGTGGCTCGCGCAGATCCCCGGAGAGCGCGTCAACGTGCGGGCGTCGGTCGCGTGGCAGGCCAGCTACTACGCCGTCTGGATCCCGTTCACCATCCTCGTGTGGCGCGTCTCTGGGGCGTGGCTCGCCGATGGCCGGCGCCACTGGGCCGCGCTGCTCCTGCACCTGCCGCTCTTCGCCGGTGTGTGGGCGACGATCGCCTTGATCGTCTCGAGCATCGCGCCGGCACTCGCGGGACAGTCGGAGCCGTTCTGGCTCACGTATTGGATTCAGCTGCGCGGCCGGGCGCACCTGATGGTGTTGATCTACACGGCGGTCGCGGGCACGGGCGCGGCGCTGCTGATGTTCCAGCGGTATCAGGATCGGACCGCCGCGCAGGCGCAGCTCCAGGCCGAGCTCGCTGCCGCACGGCTCCAGGCCTTGCGCGGACACCTCGAGCCGCACTTCCTTTTCAACGGCCTGCACAGCATCGCCGCACTGGCGCGGCAGCAGGACACGGCCGGCGTGGTGCGGCTGACGGCAAGCTTGAGCGAGATCCTCCGCCACGTCCTCGCGGTCGGCGATCGGCCGTCGCGCCTCGGCGACGAGCTCGCCGTCGTCGAACGCTATCTCGAGATCCAACGCGCGCGCTTTGCCGATCGCCTCGACGTCGCGCTCTCGGTCGCGCCTGACGTGGCCGATGCCCGCGTCCCGCTGCTCGTGGTGCAGCCGCTGGTCGAGAACGCGCTGAAACATGGCCTCGGTCCACGCGTTCAACCGGGCCTCGTGCGGGTCGCAGCCTGGCGCAACGATGGCCAGACACACATCACCGTTGAAGACGACGGCGTGGGACTTCCGGCGGAGTGGAGGCTCGACTCGAGCGGTGGAACCGGTTTGCGCAATCTGTCGGCGCGCCTGAGCGCCGAATACGGGGATCGCGCGAGCCTGCGCATCGAGCCGCGAGCGGAAGGCGGCGTGCGCGCCACCATGGTGTTGCCGTACGTGCAGGCATGACCGACGCACCGACCAGTCCCTGGCGCGCGGTCGTCGTAGACGACGAGCCGCTGGCGCGGCAGACGCTCGAACTGCTCGTCGCGCGCGAAGCGGATTTCGTTGTCACGGCCGCGTGCGCGACCGGCGCGGAGGCCATCGACGTCGTCAACGCGCAGCAGCCCGATGTGCTGTTTCTCGACGTGCAGATGCCGGAAGTGGACGGGTTCGACGTCATCCGACATCTCGACCGCGACTCGACGGCGCTGATCGTCTTCGTCACCGCCTACGATCAGTACGCGCTCCAGGCGTTCGAGCAGCATGCGTTCGACTATCTGCTGAAGCCGTTCAGCGATGAGCGATTCGCGCTCGTGGTCGAGCGGATTCGGCACCGCCTGCGCGAGCGGTCGCAGGCGCGGATCGGCAGCCGGCTCAACGACCTGCTGGCGCAGACCGCGGCGAGGCCGCGGCGAACGCTGCTCGTCCGCGACGCCGGCCGCACCGTCGTGATCCCGCACGACGACATCGTCTGGATCGAAGCCGAGGACTACTGCGCGCAGGCTGCACCTTCGCACGCGAAGCGTGCTGGTCCGCGAATCGCTGAAGGCGCTCGGCGATCAGTTGCCCGCGGCCGATTTCGTTCGGGTCCATCGCTCGGCGATCGCGAACGTCGCGGCGATCCGATCGCTCGAGCCCGCCACCTCGGGCGATCAGCGCATCAGCCTGGCCGACGGCACCTCGTTGAGAGTCAGCCGCACGCACCGCGGCCATCTGCTCGAGGCGCTGGGCCGGCGGCGGTGAATGCTCGCGTCGCGGCTGAGTCGGCCGTCGCGCCGTGTTCGATTCCGCAGCTCAACGTCGCTATACTCAGCCCTCAACGACACCCTCTCGACAAGGAGACCCGCGCATGTGCGACGAACACTATGAGGACGACCTGGCCAACTACATGCGCTTTCCGCCGACTGACGCGCCGCCAGTTCGCCGCGGCCTCGATGGGCGCCGGCCTGCTGGTGACGCTGCCGCGCGCGGCCGACGCTCAAGCCGTGAAGGAGTCCGACGTCGAGGTCAAGACGCCCGACGGCGTGGCCGACTGCTACTTCGTCCATCCTGGCGCCGCAAGCGCCGGCGTCATCGTGTGGCCCGACATCCTCGGCCTGCGTCCGGCCTTCCGGCAGATGGGGAAGCGGCTGGCTGAATCCGGATATGCGGTGCTGGTCGTCAACCCGTTCTATCGCCAGAAGAAAGCGCCGGTCGTACCGGCGGGCGCGAGCTTCGCCGATCCGGAGACGCGCAACGCCGTCATGCCGCTGGCGCAAGCCCTGAACGCCACGACGCACACCGCCGACGCCAAGGCGTTCGTCGCGTTTCTCGACAGCCAGGCGGCCGTCGACAAGAAGCGCAAGATCGGAACGACGGGTTACTGCATGGGTGGACCGATCGTCATGCGCACGGCGGCGGCCGCGCCCGATCGCATCGGCGCTGGCGCCTCGTTCCACGGCGGCGGCCTGGTCACCGAAGAATCCCGACAGCCCGCACCTGCTGATCCCGACGATGAAGGCGCATTTCCTGTTTGCGGTAGCCGAGAACGACGATCAGAAGGAGCCCGAGGCCAAGAACGTGCTCCGCGACGCGTTCGCGGCGGCGAAACTTCCCGGCGGAGATCGAGGTCTATGCCGGTGCCGCGCACGGCTGGTGTCCCCCCGACTCCGCCGTCTACAACGAGAAGCAGGCGGAGCGGGCGTGGTCGCGCTTGCTCGTGCTCTTCAAGGGCGCCCTCGCATAGAGCTTGACGACGGTGGCCGGTGCACTCGGCGACCGCCGCCGTGCCCGGCCGCCCTGGAATCGGAGACAGCATCTGGAGTGATGGCCATGAGCACCCCTTTCGTCCGTTATTCCTTTGCGCTCGCCGCAAGCGCGCTGATGGCCGCACTCGCGGCGACTGCGCCACGCGCTCAGCAGCCGGGCAGCGACGTGGCCATCGATCCCGACGACATCGGCGGCGTCGTCTCCGGCCCGAGCGGGCCCGAGGCCGGGGTGTGGGTGATCGCCGAGACGCGCGAGTTGCCCGTGCGCTATATCAAGAGCGTCGTCACCGACGATCGCGGCCGGTTCGTCGTCCGGATCTGCCGCGTGCGACGTACAGCGTCTGGGCCCGCGGCTACGGTCTGATCGACAGCGACAAGGCCACGGCCAAGCCGGGGCAGCGCCTCGCGATCACCGCGAAGGTCGCGCCAGACGAGGCTGCCGCGGCGCACTACTATCCCGCGATCTACTGGTACTCGATGCTGAAGATTCCTGCCGCCGATCAGTTCGGGGGCAAGAGCAGCATCCCCGAGCGCCTGTCGCAGAACCAATGGATCGCGGCAATGAAGAACACCGGCTGCGTCGGGTGTCATCAGCTGGGGCAGTTGTCGACGCGCACGATTCCCAAGGAGCTGGGGACCTTCGCGTCGGGCGCCGAGGCCTGGAAGCGTCGCGTGCAGTCGGGCCAGTCCGGCCAGCAGATGCTCAATCAACTCAACGACCTCGGCGAGATGTCGTTCGCGCTGTACGGCGACTGGACGGACCGGATCGCCAAGGGCGAACTCCCGTTCGCGAAGCCGCCGCGGCCGCAGGGCGTCGAGCGGAACATCGTCGTCACGCTCCGCGACTGGATGGACGAGAAGCACTATCTCCATGATCTGATTGCCAGCGACCGACGGTTCCCGAACGTGAACGCCAACGGTCCACTGCTCGGGTCACCCGAATACAGCTCGGACTTGCTGCCGATTCTCGATCCGGTGGAGAACAGTGCCACGGTGTTCAAGGCGCCGGTGCGCGATCCCGAGATGCCGCTCAGCCTCGGGCCCGGGCATGCCGCGGCGCTCGAGGCGCTGCTGCCGTCGCCGTACTGGGGCGCCGAACGCATCTGGGACACGCGCGTCAACAACCACAACGCGATGTTTGGACGCGACGGCCGCGTCTGGCTCACCGCGTCTGTGCGCGGCCCCGACAACCCGGCGTGGTGCAAGGCCGGATCGGATCATCCATCGGCTAAGGCGTTCCCGATGGATCGCGCGGTCCGGCATGTAGCGGTGCTCGATCTCAAGACCAAGAAGTACACGTTCGCCGAGACGTGTTACTCGACGCACCATCCGCAGTTCGGCTACGACGCCAACGACACGCTGTGGACGAGCGGCGGCGGTCCTGTGGTCGGCTGGCTCAACACCAAGATGTTCGACGCGACCGGCGACGCGGCCAAGTCGCAAGGATGGACGGCGCTCATCCTCGACACCAATGGCAACGGCCGGCGCGATGCCTACACCGAGCCCGATCAACCGCCAGACCCGACGAAAGATCACCGCGTCAACTCACCGTTCTACGCGGTCATGCCGAGTCCGGTGGACGGATCGATCTGGGGATCGACGCTCGGTTATCCCGGCGCGGTGGTGCGCCTCGCGCCGGGCGCGAACCCGCCGGAAACCGCGCTTGCCGAGGTCTACACCGTCCCGCTGCCGGGCTTTGCCGCCCGCGGTGCCGACATCGACAGCAAGGGTGTGGTGTGGGTGTCCATGGGCAGCGGCCACATCGGCAGCTTCGATCGGCGCAAGTGCAAGGGCCCGCTCAACGGGCCGAAGGCGACTGGGGACCACTGCCCTGAAGGATGGTCGTTCCACAAATATCCCGGCCCAGGCTTCCAGGGCATCGGCGACAACAGCGCCGAGTCCAGCTATTACACCTGGGTCGATCAGCACAACACGCTCGGACTCGGCAACGACGTGCCGATGTCGACGGGCAACCTCAACGACGGGTTGATCGCCTATGCGAACGACCGCATGGTCGTCCTGCGCGTCCCGTATCCGATGGGGTTCTACTCGAAGGGCTTCGACGGCCGCATCGACAATCCCAAGACCGGTTGGAAAGGGCGGGGCATCTGGGCCGCCAACGGCGATCGGACGCCGTGGCTGATCGAGGGCGGCAAGGGTTCGAAGCCGCTCGCCGCGCACTTCCAGGTGCGCCCCGATCCGCTCGCGAAATAAGTAACCTGTGCTCGCCGAATCGAGGTTCCGAGGTTCCTGGGTTCCTCATAGACGAGAATGAGTGTCAGACGGTTGCATCGCCCGGCGCTGCCGGCGTCGCCTTGAGCGCAACGCCCGATCGCCGCTGGTCCAGGATGCGGACGACCGTTCTCGCAATCTCGACCACTGCCGCCTGCGGCGGCTTGCCGCTTGGATGGATGCCGCAGATGGCGGTGGTCAGCGAATGGTCGAGACCGGACCTCCAATGGGGGCGGCCGTCGGCGTCCCGGCCGTACGTCAGGTATGCGGAGAGCGTATTGAGACCGGTGCCCGGCCGCTCGCCGATCAGATGAACTACGAGCTCGGCTCCGGGCGAGTCCGCCAATCTCGTAGCCGATCCGAACGCGCCCGTTCTGGACGATGACGTCGTGACGGGCGAGCCGAGTTCCCCTGTCGAGCAAACGGCGGCGCAGCGGCGGCAGCAGGACCCGCAGTTGCTCGTTGACGGCATGCGCATTCAAGCCGTCGGAGATCACGAACAGAACGTCGGGCGACTCACCGCTGAACGCGCGGCCGACGAGCCGTGCGTGATCGTCGAGAAGCCGCTCGCCGGCAGGCGGCCGGGCCAGGTACTCGTCGCGGCTCGAGGCGATGGAGCGCACGTGCACGGCTCCTTCCGTGGCGTCCCGAATCGCTGACGGGTCGAGCGTCGCATAGAGCGCCGCGCGGGCATGCGCGTAAATCGCCTCGACCCGCGCGTGGGCGTCGGCGGACGCGAGTCCTCCGAGATCGAAGCCGCGTTCGCGCAATCCCTCGAGTCGGCGCCGCCCTTCTTCTTCAATCGAGGCAACGGATCGCGTGTCGCCTCCGGCTTTGTGAAACGCGCGCATACAGGTGAGAGACGCTGGCGATGCCCGGCCGGGGCGCGACGTCGGCCTCGAGCGCCCCGAGCGTCGCCAGCCGCTGCTCCATCGAGGTCGTCATCCGTTTGCCAAGCCGCCGGCGCGTGGAAGGATGCTCGCGGAACGACGTCGTCAGATAGCCCAGCATCGGATCGGCGTTGCCGGCAACGGCCATCAGGTACGCAGGGGCGGCGCGCTCGGCGACGCGCAACGTCAGATCGCGGAGTGCTGCTGGCGCGATGCCCATATGAAAGGTGGCGCAGACGTCGAGGCCCATCGTCAGGCCGTGCAGCTTGGCCATCACGGTGTCTTCGAGACAGGCGCGCTCGAGCTGCTCGGCGTTCGCGAACACTTCCGGGCCGATGAAGCCGGCGACGTCGTTGACGATCATCCACGGCGCCCCGGCACTCGCGCTGAATATGACGGGCCAGCCCGTACGCCCGCGACTCGAGCGTCACCATGTCGACGCCTTCGGCCGCGCCATTGGTCACCGCCGAGCCCTGGCCGGTCTCGAAATACAGACCACCGAAGGCCCTTGCGGCGTCGAGCAGCGCGTCAACGTCGAGGCCGACCATCCCAACCAGCGCCTTCGAGGTCCCGGCCAGACTCTGAAACCCGATGTCGACGCGCGTGCGACTGCCGGCCTCGTGCTGCTTGAGGATGTCCGAGAGGACGCAGTAACGCGTCGGCAGCTCCAGCCGGGTGACGATCGTTTCCAGCAGCGACTCGAGCCGGATGATGGTGTCGAGATCGTCGGCGGCGGGGTTCAGGCCGAAGATGACGTCGCCGCAGCCGTACGACAGCCCTTCGAGGATCGAGAAGAGCACTTCTCCTTCGTCGTCGCCAGGGCTGTTTGGCTGAATCCGCGAACCGAAGTGACGCTGCGCTGCCGATCGCCACGCCATGGCCGGGGAGCGGGTTATCGAGCGACCGCGCCAGCGACGACAGTTCGTCGGTGGTCATCACCTTGGCCACGCCCGCGATCGCTTCGCTCGGCAGGGCATGACGATGCGCGTGCGCCCAGGCAGGGCCCTCCGGCCCGAGCAGCGTGTCCTTCAGGCGCGAAACGGTAAGCGCGTCGAGGTCGCCGTCAGCGCGTCGATCGCGCGAGCGCTCGAGCGCCTCGCTGAGCGCATCGCCGACGAAGACGGTGCGCCGGATGTCCCCGATCGTCGTGCGCCAGCAGTTGGCGCCGGGCGTCCTGCCGTATGCGGTCGTCGGTCGTGCCACCGACCGCCAGGTCGCCCTCCTTGAAGGCGTTGGCCAGCACGAACAGCCGCCGTGCGCTTTGTCCGTCCATATCGCCGCTGCTCGTGAAGATACACCTGTAACAGAGGCAGGAGAGTCGGCATCTATACTCTCAACATGCCTTCTCCCGCTGTGGTCGATTCTGTACTTGCGGCAATTGGCCGCACACCTGTCGTCCGTCTCCGTCGCCTCGTCCCCGAAGGTAGCGCTGCAGTATTCGTGAAGCTCGAGTACTTCAACCCGACCGGGTCGTACAAGGACCGGATGGCGCTGGCAATGATCGAAGGGGCGGAGGCGCGGGGCGCCCTGAAGCCCGGAATGCGGGTGATCGAGTTCACCGGTGGCAGCACTGGCTCGTCGCTCGCGATGGTATGCGCGATCAAGGGATACGACTTCGCACCGCTGTCGTCGGACGCCTTCGCGCGCGAGAAGATCGAGACGATGCGCGCGTTCGGAGCGGCGGTCGAAATGGTGCCGAGCGACGGCGGCAAAGTGACGCCCGCGCTCTTCGATCGCTTCCGGGCACGGATTCATACGCTGCAATCGGAGCCGGGCACGTTCTTCACCGATCAGTTCAACAACGGCGACGCGCTCAACGGCTACGGGCAGATCGGCGTCGAGCTGCTGGAGCAGCTTGAATCGCTCGACGTGTTCTGTGGTGCGGTGGGCACGGGTGGCATGCTCGTTGGCGTGTCTCGAGCGCTGAAGGCCGGCGGGAGCCGGGCGCGCATCGTCGCGGTCGAGCCGAGCGAGTCGCCGGCGCTGACGCAAGGGCGTGGTGGAGCGCACCGCGTCGAAGGCACGGCGACGGGCCGCATCCCGCCGCATCTGACCGGAAAGGGCGATTACGACGAGGCACGGGCGATTGACGAGGAGGTGGGGCGGGCGCTGGCGCGGCGACTCGCGCGCGAGGAAGGGATCTTCGCCGGGACGTCCACCGGGTTGAACGTCGCGGCGGCGCTGGAGATCGCGGCCGAGCTCGGGCCCGGCCGGTCGGTTGTGACGGTTGCGGTCGACACCGGGCTCAAGTACCTCGCCGGCGATCTCTTCAGCGCGGGATCTGCCTGATTCCCGCGCGCCGCGCGGCGGTCTGACACGACGGCTCTGCCAGCTCGACCGTGGCGGGATCGCTCACCCATTATCGAGAACGCTGTAGTCTCTGCCGAGGCATCGCGCACACGGCCGAGGTCGGCCGCGGCGGCCGCGGGGAGATTCGATGATTGGAGTCAGGCAAAGGAGCAGCTACACATCACAGGTCGCGACGCTAATCATGACGGCAGGAGCGTGGTTGTTGTTGGCAACGGGTACCGCCATCGCCCAACCACCGCCACCTCCGCCGCCGCCCGCGGAGCCGCCAGGCATATGGACGGGGAGCACCGGGGCCGGGATGTCGCTCACCAACGGCAACAGCGACACCGTCAATTACAGTCTCGCGTTCGATATCACCCGCGATGCCAAGACGCGTCACGTTCTGAAGTGGACCGGCCTCTACCTCCGCGGTGAGCGGGAAGGCGAGCTGACGGTCAATCGCACCTCGCTCGGTTTCCGCGATCAATACGCCATTAGGACGCGCACGTTCGTGTATGGCCAGCTCGATTACCTTCGCGACACCTTCAAACTCATCGACTATCTCGTCGCTCCAACCGTCGGCATCGGCTACAAGTTCATCGACACCGAGGCGACCAAGTTCTCTGCGGACGTCGGCGGCGGCGCGGTCTGGGAAAAGAACCCGGACCTGGACGTGCAGACCGATGGCGCCGTCACCGCCGGCGAAAAGCTCCAGCACCAACAACCGAAAAGAACGACGTCGCACTTGTGGTTGCGGTCACGTTGAAGTACTGAGCGCCGCCGGCTGCGGCCACGGCATCCTGAGGAGGAGAGCATGCTGAAGGAGTTCAAAGAATTCGCCATGCGCGGCAATGTCGTCGACATGGCCGTCGGCATCATCATCGGGGCCGCGTTCGGCGCGATTGTCACCAGCTTCGTGGGCGACGTGATGATGCCGGTGATCGGGCTGGCCAGCGGCGGCACCGATTTTTCGAATCAGTACCTGCTGCTAAAGGAGGGCACGCCAACCGGGCCATACCCGTCGGTCGCGGCAGCAAAAGAGGCCGGCGCCGTGATCTTCGCCTACGGCCTGCTCATCAACACGGTCGTGAACTTCCTGATCGTCGCGTTTGCGCTCTTCCTGGTGATCAAGGCCATGAACACCGTGCGCAAACAGGCGCCGCCGCCACCGGCCCCGCCCACCAAGGAGGAGGTCCTGCTGACCGAGATTCGCGATCTGCTCGCGCGCCGCTGACCTGCGGGGTCGGGCGGCATCCCACTCCGGCCAGTCGTGCCCGGTTCGCGTGCCAGCGGGTGGGGTCTGGTGCCCGCCTGGGCGGTGTAACATGCGCCAACGGTCGTCGAGCCCACCCGCATCGACGCCCGCCCGCACAGGACAGTTACGTCGCACGCCCCTGTCGCGGTCCCCCCAAGCGAGGTTCGTGTGACCGGCCAGTCCGTCGCTGGAATGCAGGTCTCCCTGCGCGAGTCGTTGCGGCTGCGGTTGCCAGCCCTCATCGCGCTCGTCACGACGGTCGGGCTGATTGGCGTTGTCTGGTTCGCGTTTCGCGAGGTGGACGCGTCGCATCGCCGCGCGGGCGTCGCGCGGGCGCAGGCGGCTGCCGATCAGCTGAGCGGGATCTTCGAGCGACTCGCCCAGCAATCACTCGAGCAGGTCCGCGCGGTCGCGAGCGACGCCACGGTCCAGCGGTTTCTCGACGATCCCAGCGAAGCCAACGCGGCGGCGGTCAAGGCTCGCTGGGAAGGACTCCGCGCCGAAGTGCCGCGGCTCCTCGAGATTTGGAGTGAGGAGCAGCGGTTATTGTCGGTGTCACTGCCGGGCGGTGGGCCGTACGCGGGCAAGAGCATGCCGCCAACCCGTGCGCCGGCTGCGGCCGGGGTCGGTCCGCTCCAGGCGCTCGATGACAAGGTCGTCTTTACGGACCTCGTTGTCGTCATCCCCACGCCACCGAGCGAAGGCAGACGCCGTTCCGCCCTCCTGCAGGTTCGGACCACGCCGCGGATCACGGTGCCCGGAGGGTTGAGCGAACTTGTCGGCGGTCAGCCCGATGTCATGTTGGGGAACGCGACGGGGCCTGAATGGACCAACCTCGCTCGCGTGGTGCCGCCACCACCGCTCCCGGCCTCCGCCCGCGGCGTGCACCAGTACGCATCCGCGAACGGCTCGGCACGGCTCGCCAGCGTGGCCCCGATCGCCAACACGCCGTGGGCGGTGTGGGTCGACTACCCGCTGGTGACATCGTCGCGCCGGCCGGCGAATTCCTGACCCGCATCGCCGGGTTCGGATTCGCGGTGGTTGTCGCGCTCATCGCCATCGTCGTGGCCATTACCTCTCGGATCACGGCGCCGCTCCAGGCGCTGACCAGCGCGGCGTCCGAGATTGCCGGTGGCAACTGGTCGCGTCGCGTCCCAGTCGCGCGGCGCGACGAAGTCGGCCGGCTCTCGGCGGCATTCAACGGGATGGCCGACCAGATCCAGCAGGTCAGCCGGGCGATCACCGACGTCAACGATCGGACCGAGTTCGCGCTTGGGGCGGCCCAGATGGGCATTGGCGAGATTGATGTCGACGCCGATCGGGTCACGTCGTTGCACGCCCTCGGCAAAGTGCTGGGTCGCGCGCCCGAGGACGTGCCGACCACGATGCAGGCGTTCCTCGACGTGGTTCATCCGGACGATCGGGCCAGCGTGCGCGGCACGGTGGAGCGGGCGGTGCTCAATCGGCGCGACGAAGTGTCGGCGACGTTCCGTGTCGTTCTGCCCGACGATCGGATTGGCTGGTTCGACGCGCGGGCTCGGCTGTTCTACGATCCCGCGGGCCGGCCGTTGCGCGCGCTCGGGGTGATCATCGACGTGACCCGGCGCATGGCGCTCGAAGAACAACTGCGGCAGGCGCAGAAGTTCGAAGGCGTCGGTCAGCTCGCCGGCGGCGTCGCGCACGACTTCAACAATCTGCTCACCGCGATTCTCGGCTTCGCGGAGCTGCTGCGCGACAGCCTGCCGCCGGGCGAGCGCCTGAGTCATCACGCCCACGAAATCATGCAGGCTGGCAAGCGCGGCGCCGGACTGACCCGTCAGCTGCTGGCGTTCAGCCGCCGCCAGGTGCTCGAGCCTACGGTTGTCGACATCAACGCGCTCGTGAACGAAACGAGCGTGATGCTGCGCCGGCTGATCGGCGAGCACATCCGGCTCACCACGAAGCTCAGCGCGGAGTCGCCGCGGGTCCTTGCCGATCGATCTCAACTCGAGCAGGTGATCGTGAACCTTGCGGTGAACGCGCGTGATGCGATGCCCGACGGCGGGCTGCTGACGATCGAGACCGCACGGGTCGAGCTCAACGACTCGTACGTCACCGATCGGCTCGTCGTCCGTCCCGGCCCGTACGTGATGATTGCGGTGAGCGACACCGGCGTCGGGATGAGCGCCGAAACCCGCCGGCGGATCTTCGAGCCGTTCTTCACTACCAAGGAACGTGGCCGCGGCACCGGCCTTGGTCTCGCAACCGTCTACGGCATCGTCACCCAGAGCGACGGCTACGTGTGGGCCTATAGCGAAGAAGGAAGCGGAACGGTATTCAAGGTGTATCTGCCGCCCACGGATCAGCCACCGCAGTCGGTGCAGACGGCGACCGCCTCCGAGACCACGCGCGGCTCCGAACTCGTCATGATTGTAGAAGACGACGATGCGGTCAGGCAGTTGTCGAGGCGCATCCTCGAAGGTGGAGGCTACAAAGTGCGTGAGGCAGCGAATGCCGAGGTTGCTGAAGGGGTGTTCACCGCCGACGTGGATTTGCTCGTCAGCGACGTCATCATGCCCGGTTCGAGCGGGCCCGACCTCTATCGACGACTGCTCGCTCGCAAACCAACGCTGAAGGTGCTGTTCACGTCGGGCTACACCGACGATATGATCGCGCGGCAGGGGCGCGTGTCCAGCGAGACCGCGTTTCTTCAGAAGCCGTTCACCCCGGACGGGCTGTGCCAGAAAGTCCGCAAGGTGATCGATGGCTGACACCGGGCGTCCGACGTCAGCGTCGCAGGCTCGACCATGACGATACTGCTCTGGTCGCTCGGAATCGTCCTGGTCGGCGTCGGGTTGGTGGGCGTGGTGTTGCCGGCACTGCCGGGCACCATCCTGATCGTCGCGGGGCTGTCGCTGGCAGCGTGGGCGGATGGGTTCACGCGCGTCGGGGTCTGGACGTTGGTCTTGATCGCGGTCATCGGCGCCGTCAGCTATGGCGTTGACTTCGTGGCCGCGGCGCTCGGCGCCAAGAAGATGGGGGCCAGCCCGCGCGCGGTCGTCGGCGCCGGCCTCGGCACCCTGCTTGGATTGTTCTTCGGACTGCCCGGATTGATTTTCGGCCCGCTCATTGGCGCCGTGCTCGGGGAACTCAGCGCGCACCGCGATCTCAAGCGCGCCGGCAAGGCCGGGATGGCGGCGTGGATCGGATTTGCCATCGGCACCGCGGTGAAGATCGCGATGGCGATGTCGATGATCGCAATCTTCCTGGCCGCGCTCTTCTGGTTTTAGGATTACGCAGAGCTCAGATCATCCGCAGATTGCGCAGATTACGCCGATTAAAAGCAGGGCTTCAGAAAGGCTCGTGTCGTGCTGCGTGATCGCGACGGGCAGTCGGGCGTTTAGGGGCCGTTGGATCTTTGAAATCTGCGAAATCCGCGCAATCTGCGGATCGATTCTTCCTCTGCGTAATCGATTTAACCGCAAGGATCGGAGTGCGGATTCGCCACGGCGGCGTCATAGTGGTTCATAGACCGCGAGGACCACATGCCACCGACGCTCTCCGCCATCGCCCCGCCAGTCGAGCAACGCCTCCGCGACTACGATTGGCCACAACTCGAATCCGAGCTCGACGCGCACGGCTGGGCGCACCTGCCTCGGCTGCTGGCGCCAGACGACTGCGCGGCAATTGCCGGCCTCTACGGCGATCCCTCGCGTTTCCGGAGCCGCATCGTCATGGCGCGGCATGGCTTCGGCCGAGGCGAGTATCAATACTTCTGCTATCCGCTTCCGGATCCGATCGCGGCCCTTCGGGGAGAGCTCTACGGCCGGCTGGCGGGCCTTGCGAACCGGTGGCACGAGGCGATGTCGATCGCCGCCCGCTTTCCGGCCGCACATGCCGAGTTCATTGCCTGCTGTCACGAGGCCGGACAGACGCGGCCGACACCGCTTCTGCTGCAATATGGAGAAGGGGACTTCAACGCGTTGCACCAGGACGTCTACGGCGAGCATGTCTTCCCGATTCAGGTTGCGGTGCTGCTCTCGGAGCCCGAGAAGGATTTCACCGGCGGCGAGTTCGTCCTCACCGAGCAGCGGCCGCGAATGCAGACGCGGGCAGAGGTTGTGCCGCTCCGCCGCGGCGATGCGGTCGCATTTGCCGTGCGGCACCGTCCGGTTCGCGGCACCCGTGGTACGTACCGCGTGAACTTTCGTCACGGCGTCAGCCGCCTGCGCTCCGGCCGTCGCCATACGCTCGGGATCATTTTTCACGACGCGACGTGAGGCGTTGATTCGAAGACAGCATGGCCTACGGACTGTTTGACAACGAGCCGATTGATCGAGCGATCGATTCCGGCGCTGTGCTGCTCGGCGGATTCGCGTTGCCCATCGCCCACCGGCTTCTCGAGTCGCTCCGCGAAGTCGAAGCGCGGGCGCCGTTCCGGCACATGGTGACGCCGGGCGGGCGGCGAATGTCCGTCGCGATGACCAACTGCGGCGACATCGGGTGGGTATCGGATTTGTCGGGCTATCGATACTCGGCGCACGATCCGCAGACCGGCGAGCGCTGGCCGGCGCTCCCGGACAGCTTTGCGGAGCTCGCGCACAGCGCGGCGAGCCGGGGCGGCTTCGACGGCTTTACGCCAGATGCGTGTCTGATCAATCGCTACGAACCTGGCGCGAAGCTGTCGCTGCACCAGGACAAAGACGAGCGCGACTTCAGCGCGCCGATCGTGTCGGTGTCACTGGGCCTGCCAGCCGTGTTCCTGTTCGGCGGCATGCGAAGGTCCGATCCCACGACGCGCGTGCCGCTCATCCACGGCGATGTCGTTGTCTGGGGAGGCCCGGCGCGGTTGCGTTATCACGGCGTCCTTCCGCTCGCGGACGGCGAGCATCCGGAGGTTGGCCGCTACCGGATCAACCTGACGTTCCGCAAAGCGGTCTGAGCGCCTGAGAGCCCGCGACGCGCTACGGCGCCGGCGGATCCTCAGGCGGTTCGCTGCCGTCTTCCTCGGCCGGCAACACATGCGCGAGCTTGGGCTGATTCATCTGGTGCAGCAGCTCCCGGATCCGTTCGGGAGGCATGGGCACGCCGAGTATGACCCCGGTCTCGAGGACGAAACAGAGCAGGACCGTGCGGAGCCTTTCGGAGAGAGACACAGCGCCTCCGTCGGCGCTCGTCCGGGAGCGCCGCGAACCTCGTCGAAGTTGTCGAACGGGACTTTCAGGCGGTGTGGGAGCGAGGCGGGCCGCGCGAGATGCACGGGTCGAGAAGGGCGCCGGTCTGCTCGTGGCCGGCGACGAAGTCGTCAGCGATGCTGACCGTTGCCGCCGCCGGCTCGTACATCCAGACCGGCGTGAGCAGCTCCTCGGGCATGCCAAGCGCCACGGCCGGGACGACGACCGCGAACACGGCGATGGCGATGCAGAGGACGGCGACCGATTTGTGGTGCCGGAAGGGCATGAGCAAGTTCCAGGGTAGCGCAGAGCTGACCCGGCGGCAAATGCGCCGGGAGCGATCAGCGTTTGCGGGGCCGCTGCTTCGAGAGATCGTCGTAGTCGGGCACGATGGCCTTCAGGCCGCGCCGCGTGGTGGTTTTCGAGAAGCCGGCGACGAGCTGATCGTTCCAGTGATCGACCGAGAAGTCGAACGGATCCTTCGAATCGTTGTCGACCAGCTCGAGGTCGGTGTCGGACATCGTCAGCTTGCCGAACGACAGTTGCCCGCCCCGCCAGTAGATGTAGTTCTGCGCGACCGCGGGCGGCGACAGCGGGCGCGCATCGCCATTGCCAAACGTCTGGACCAGCACCTGGCCTTCGATGCGGACATCGGTGATCCGCCCGCGCAGCGCCGGGGCCGGCAGCAGCTTGGAAGGATCGAGCAGCAGGTCATTGCCGTCCACCGTCACCCCGCGATTGGGAGGAACGTTCAGCAGGTCGTCCATCTCGACGCTGAAGAGCTTCAGGAGCGGCGTGACGGGCATGCCGTAGCCGCGTACCGCACGCGTGTGCACCCGGATCCGGCCATCGGGCGTCGCCGAGACCTCGCCACGTGCGCTGAAGGGCAGATCGATCGCCTTGTCGATCGTGCCGCTCTGTTTCAGCTGGCCCTTCTCGTCAACGGAGACCTGCAGCTTGCGAACGTTAGACTGGCCGTGTCCCAGAGTGCGCGTCAGCAGGGCGTTGAGCGATGCCACGTCGATCGTCACCTGTCCGGCGTCCACCATGACGTGATAGCTCGAGGTATCGTCCAGGTACGGGATACCGGCGCCACTCGAAGCGATGAATCGACCTCGCAGATGCCTTACATGCAGCGTGACGTCGCCGCTCAGGTGAAGGTCGACATTCCGCATTTCGACATCGACGGGCTGCCGGCTCGCTTCCACGCTGGCGCAGGACGCGAGAGTCGAGGCAAGCAGCGCGACCACAATCGCGCGCATGAGGGGTTAACTTGCAGGAACGAGGCCACGGCTGTCGTAGAGCTCGTCCGTCAGTCGGCGGCGGGCTCGGCCAGCAACGCCTTGATGCGCTTGATGTAGTTCCGCGTTTCTTTGTACGGCGGGACGCCTTTGTAGCGCCCGACGATCGTCGGGCCGGCGTTGTACGACGCCAGCGCGAGTGAGACGTCGCCGTGGTGCCGCTCGAGCAGCGTCTTCAAGTATCGGACGCCGGCCATGATGTTCTGGCGAGCATCGAACGGGTTGGTGACCCCGAGCTCGGCCTGGAGCGCCGGCATCAGCTGCATGAGCCCCTGCGCGCCGGCGGGCGACTCGGCAAGGGCGTTGAAACCCGACTCGGCTTCGATCACCGCATGGACAAGGTCGGGGTCAACCTCGTGAAGCGCCGCGGCCTCGTCAATCAGATCGTCATAGGCGAGATAAGGCGGGAGGGCGGCGACCGAATCGATCGAGACCGCGACCTCGGCAATGGCGTCGAAGGAATCCTTGCTCTTCGACTCGGCCTTGGCCTTCGGCTGGGCGCTCAACACCATCGCGCCCATGACAAGCCCCTTTACCGCATTGCGCCGGCGCCGACGCCGCCGGGCCCGGCGCTGCCGCCGTGCTTGCTCGTGGTGGGGGTCGTAGTGGGTAACCGAATTGGGCCTCCGCCTCATATCTTGAGGCTGGAGCAAAAGGCAGGCCCTTCTGAAGGCTGAGGCGGGTGCCTCGGCACCCGCCCCAGAACCGACCTGTTAGAAGCGCAGCCCGGCGGAGACCAGGAACGCCCGGCTGCCGCTGTTGCCGCTCCGCCAGTTCGGGAAACTGGCGTTGCTGTTGGCCTGACCAAACCGCGGGCCCTGTGTGAAGGTCGTCGGAATGCCCAGGGCGTCGACCGGACCGTCCCAGTTGGCGGAGACCGTGGTATCGAAGACGATCAGCTTCTGGTTGTTGAACGCGTTGAGCAGTTCGAACTTCACGTACGGCCTCGCGGTCTTGAACACGGGGAGGCTGTAGCCGGCGCTGAAGTCCGCGACGCCAAAGCCGTGGAACGATCTCACTGCCACGCTCGCCGAAGTAGATCGTCTGCGTGCCGGCGTTCGGCTCGTTGACGTAGCCGGCGGCCGCGGCGCGGGCGAGTTGGATATCGCTCAGGTCTTCACCGTTCGCGCGCAGGCTGTAGGTGAGACCCGAGTTGTAGCGCCACAGCGCCGACAGATCGACCGTGCCGAAGCGTCCGACTTCGAGGAGGTAGGTCGTCCAGGCGCGGATCTTGTGACGCTGGAAGTCGTCGAGCCGGCCGGTGGGGAAGTTGCGGTCGGCCGCGAACGACTCGGGATAGTCGGCAAAGATCGAGGGCGCGCCGGGCTGATTGGCCGCTTCACCCTCGAAGTTGCCGTCGTTCTTCATCTGCACCGTCCAGTGCGCCGCGATGCTCCACTTCGAGCTCGGACGATAGCGGCCCTGGAGCACCATCGCCTGGTACTCACGGAACAGCCCATCGTCGGCGTTGCGATAGATGAGATTGTCGTACTCGCCGAAGTTGACGCCGTTGCGGATGACGACCGTGCTGCCGAGATCGGCGGTGATGAAGTCGTCGATGATGTTGTTCGTCTTGCGCCGCACATACGTCGCTTTCGCGTAGCCCTTGGTGCCGATCTCGCCGCCGAACGACAACGTGAACTCCTTGTTCAGCGCCGACGAGAGATTGTCCTCGAACGCGACGTTCGCGGTCGGGAAGTTCCCCAGAAGGACGGCGGTGTAGTTCGCCGGGTTGAGGCCCGGCGCGAAGCCCAGGCCTTCACCGGCAGGACCGGTGTAGCCGTAGATCACCAGGCTCGGGTTCGCGACGTCGCTGTTGCTCGCAAACTGCGCCTCTGAGTACTTGCCGGCATAGTGCGCGTAAGTCGCCTGCGCGACCCATTTGCCGTCGGCGTTTACGTCATACGTGGCCGCCAGACGCGGCACCAGCGTGTTGGTGTCGACGCCGATGATGTTGCCGGTCGCTTCGCTGCGCACCTGCTCGTAGCGCATGCCAAGGTCGAGGGTGAGCTGACGGGTCGCCGCCCACTGGTCCTGGGCGTAGAACGACGTCGTCGTGATGTCGATGCCGGCGCCGCGCGCCGCGAGCCAGTTGTAAAGGAGCGAGGTCCCCGGGACGAAGCGCGGGGTCATGGTCCCGTCAGGATTGAAGAGCGGGATGCCCGCCGCATCGACGACGTAGTTCGAGTAGAAGACGTAACCGGTCGACGTCTGCGAGTTGCCGCCGGTGTACTGCGACTGGAAGCGCTCGACGCCGCCCTTGATGTCGTGGCTGCCCGCGCTGGGCGACGCCAGGTAGTACGAGAGGCTGCCGGTGATCTGCTGGTTGTTGCGATCCTCGGGATCGGTCGCGTCGAAGTAGGGCGCGTTGTAGAGACGGCTCGCCGGAATCCCGCCGCCGCCGCGGGTGCGGAACGGCGAGTCGATGATCGCGGTGCTCGAACCGCCGGCGCCGCGGAACCCGTACTTCTTCTGCGAGAACTGCGCGGTCGCGAACAGCTGCGACGACAGCACGCCGTTCCAGCTGATGACGCCGAGCTTCTGCGGAATCGTGCGATCGATCAGCACGGCCGGATCGACCGCCGACGCGTTGATGCCGCGCACGCCGGTCTGTTTCAAATCGTCGTTGAGGAAGCTGCCCTGGATGGTGTGGTTGTTGGCGATGGTTGCGGTGAGTTTCCCGTCGAACCGCTTTTCGTCCACCCCCGCCTCGCCGGGAATGCCGGTGTCGACGAAGTTGTACGGCGTCGCCGTCCTCTCGGTGCGGCCCGACAGGAAGAACCACAGGCGCTGGCGCTGAATCGGTCCGCCGAGCGTGCCCTCGTGCACCAGCTGCAGATCGTCGCGCCGCGCCGTGGTCTCGAACGGCGTCTCGTCCACCCACGACGGGTTCGTGAAGTTGGCGCGGTAGCTGCCAGAGAACCGGTCGCCGCCGCGCTTGGTCACGAGGTTCACGACGCCGCCTGAGAAGCGGCCGTATTCCGCCGAGATGCCGGAGGTCAGGATCTGCGTCTCGTCGACCGCGTCCTCGATATACAGGTTGTTTGCGGTCGCGAAGATGTTGTCGTTGACGTCCACGCCGTCGACGAGGAACACGTTGTCGAACGCGAAGCCGCCCGAAATCGACAGCTGTCCGGCGTTTGGCGTGTTGTCGGTCAATCCGGGCGAGAGCTCGGCGATGTTCTGCGGAGTCCGGCCGAGCGGCAGGCCGTCGACTTCTTCCTTGCGGATGTTCGCGCCGACGACCGGGTTGTTGACGATCGGCGAGGCGTCAGCGGCGACCGTCACCGCCTCGGTGACGCCAGCAAGCGCCATCACCGCATCGACGGTGGTCGTGCGGCCGAGCGCGACAACGGTCTGCTCGTTGCGCGTCGCCATGCCACTCAACTCGACCGTCACCTGGTAGTTGCCCGGCGGCAAACCGCGGACGACGTAGTTGCCATTGACATCGGTGACGGTCGATCGCGGCCCCTGCAGCGCCGGCGAGGTCACGGTGACCGTCGCGCCCGGCACCGACAGGCCGTCGCTCGTCGTGATGGTTCCGGTGATGACGCCTGTCTGCAGGCCCTGTCCGAACACCGGCGCCGTGAGCGCCAGCAGAACGATCGCGATTCCCACGCACGCACGACGCGAGTGCTGTATCACTGCCTTACCTCCATGTCGGGTCCCACCGCGCCTCGCGTTCGAACCGAGACACGCCAGCAGGAGTTACCGGAGTCTGGAGCAGTGCACGCCATGTGCCCGCATCAGCCGGCAATCGGCCGCGTTGGTACCAACCAACGCGGATTACTTGTGGGCTAGTCGAATGACGTGAGCAGAAGCAGACTGGCGGGGATCAAATGCACGGTGCGGTGGGACCAACGGCGGCCAACTCTCCAACGTTGTGGAGAGCCGGCCGCTCGTGATTCAAGAATCGGAATCGACCTACCGCGGTTGCGGGACGATGCGGAGGTAGGGTTTCGGCTGCTTCCACCCCTCCGGATAGCGCTCTTTGGCTTCGGCTTCCGTCACCGCCGGCAGGATGATCACGTCGTCGCCATCCTTCCAGTTCACCGGCGTCGCGACCTTGTGCTTGGCGGTGAGCTGCATCGAGTCGATCACGCGCAGCACTTCGTCGAAGTTGCGGCCGGTGCTCATCGGGTAGGAGATGACGAGCTTGATCTTTTTGTCCGGGCCGATCACGTAGACGTTGCGGACGGTCGCGTTGTCGGCTGCGGTGCGCCCTTCGCACGATTCGCCGGCGGTCGCCGGCAGCATGCCATAGAGCTTCGCGATCTTGAGTTCCGAATCGGCAATCATCGGGTAGTTGGGCGCATGGCCCTGGGTTTCGGCGATGTCCTTCGACCAGCCTTCGTGCTTGTCGAGCGGATCGACGCTCAGCCCCATGATCTTGACGTTGCGCTTGTCGAAGTCCGGCTTGATGCGGGCCATGTAGCCCAGCTCCGTCGTGCACACCGGCGTGAAATCCTTGGGGTGCGAAAACAGAATGCCCCACGAATTCCCGAGCCACTCGTGAAAGCGAATCGGACCTTCGGTGGTGGTCGCTTCGAAATCCGGGGCGTCGGCGCCGATGGGAAGGGGACCGGTCATGTGGAAACTCCTACTCGTGAAAATGATCGGGCCCATGTTATCAAAGCTCGCGAATGAAACCTCCTGCCATGACTACGCGCGTCGTCGTGACCCTCGGCCTGACGGCGATCGTGGCCGCCGCCGCTGTGCTCGTTGCGGCGCAGAGAAGCCCCGGCCGGCATCCGGTCAGCGGGCGGGAGTATGCGTGGCCGATGGGGGTCGCCGGCGCGCCATGGCTCGAGCGCGGCGGAGCGCGAGGCGGAAGAAGCGCCGTCGCGGGCGCTCCGCCATGTTGAAGGTCGCGCCCGGGCGAGGTCGTCGCGGACGTCGGTGCCGGGTCCGGCTACTTTACCGAGCGCCTGGCCGCGGCTCGTCGGTCAAACCGGGCGCGTCTACGCGACCGACATCCAGCAGGGCATGCTCGACTTACTGCGTGCGCGCGTCAGCCGCGCAAGCGCATCGAGAACGTCACCCTGATCCTCAGCGACCCGGCCGATCCGAAGCTGCCGCCGAACGCGATCGACATGGTGCTGATGGTGGACGTGTATCACGAGCTGGGTGAGCCCCAGACCGTGCTCGGGCACATCCGGACGGCGCTCAAGCCGTCCGGACGGCTCGTGCTGATCGAATACAAGGGAGAAGACCCGTCGATCCCGATTATCCCGTCGCACAAGATGACGGTCGCACAGGCCAAGCTCGAGGTCGAGCACGAAGGGTTCGTGCTCGCCTCGGCCGATTCAAGTCTGCCCCGTCAGCACGTGCTGACGTTCGTGAAGAAGCCCTGAGGGGCGAGGGGTCAGTTGCCGCCCGGCGGACGCGGCTGAGCTGTGCGTTCGCCGCCTCCACTGCTGCTGCCGCTGCTGCCACCCGAGTAGCCGGATGAGCTGACGCCGCTGTTCGATCCGGAAGAACCGGAGCCGCTCGACGACCCACTCGACGATGCCGTGCTGAAGCCGCTGATGCCGCTCCCGTTGTTGGACGGCTCCGGGACGTTGCGGCGAACGCGCGTGTAGCCCAGTCCGTCGACAACGCGGCCCGTGCCGCTGGGTTCAGGGTTGCTGACGCCGCCGCCGCTGCCGCGGATTCGGGTTGATGATCACGAAGCCCGGGCCGGTGAAGTAGCGGTTGTCGTAATACCCCCAGTAGTTGTAGCCGAACGGGGCGTAGTACGACGTGAACAGATAGGGGCTGGCGTAGAAGGGCCACGACTGGTCGAAGTCGTCGAACCCCCAGGAACCGCCGCCGCCACCACCGCCACCGACGCTCGAGCTCCAGCCGGACGACGACGGCCGATCGACGACGAACTTCTGTGGAAACGAGAGCGCGACCATCAGATCGATGGTGCCGCGCGAGACGCCCGCGTCGGCGAGCTCGATCAGACGCTTGCTGTTCAGATCGAACCCGCCTTTGAGCTCGAGGAGCGATGCCTGCATCGCCTCGGGCGCGACTTTAGCGCTCGCTTCTTTCACTTCCGGGAACGTGAGCCGCGACAGTAACGGCCTGGACGACGCTGGCCGGCGCGCGCCAGGTGCATCGGCGGCGCGGCGGTAGCGGCGCACCCGGATGCTCTTCTGGCCGTCGGCTTCGACCATCTGGATGTCGATCCAGGTCGGACCGGCAATCATCATCGAGAGGCCCGAGACCTTACGCGGCGACTGCGTGCCGCAGGCCGTCTCGGCACTGGCAAAGAGACGCGGCCCCAGCGTGGACCACTCGGCGCGCTGCCAGCCTTTGCAGTCGGCGTCAGCGAGCGGATGTTGCGCGCCGTCGGCGATCACGGTCTCTGTCAGTGCCGGTCGATCGCCAAGCGTTGTCGCCAGGGTTGCGGTCCGGGCGCCGTCGGTCGTGACACAGACCATGGCGGGCTCCGGGCCCTTTGTCTTTGGCGCCGGGAGGCCCAGCAGCCGCGCTATCGTCGCCGAGCCATCGTCGGTGGTTTCGTCGGTGAGCGTCCAGCAGCCGGCCCACAGATCCCAGAGGTTCTCGGCCGGGCGGGGCGCGGCCTGATCCGCGACCGCACTCGTGGGCGCGAGGGCTCCAATCGTCAGGCCCAACGCCAGCGTGACCATGGTTCTCGTCATGTGTGTCACTCCGTTCGACGGTTCCCGAATCAGAACATCAGATTGATGCCCGCCGACAGCCGGAAGCCCGACAGGTCGATGGGATCGAAGTCGATGAAGTCGGTGCCCAGCTTGCCTGACGCCTTGGTGTAGCGCCCCTCGACGCTCGTGTACAGAGCACGATACAGCCGAATGTCCACGCCGCCAAATGCATGGACGCTCGGGGCCCAGCCGTTGGAGCGGAAAACATCCGTAAAGACCGAAAGGTCCTGAAAGTCGACGAAGTCGCCTGACTGGCGGAACTCGTAGTAGATCGTCCCGCCGCCGGCGCCGACATACGGCACGACCTTGGCGGGCACCCACGCAAAGCGGCTCAGGTCCCGGCCCCGCGGACTCAATGCGTAGCGCAGGCTCGCCATGATCTGGATGGTCTTGAGCGAGGTCGATTGCGTAATCGGCAGGAAGTCGTTGTCGACGAAGTCACGATACTCGGAAGCCTGCGAGGAGCGCGCGAAGAACACCCCGAACTCCGTATCGAGCCTTGGCGTGAGCGACCACGCGAAGTCGCCGCCGATGCCAGGTCCATTGAAATCGCTCTTGTCGACGGTGAGCTGCTCGGTGACGAAGTCGAAGAGATCGCTGCCGGCGCCGGCGATGTTCCAGCTGCCGCGAATGGCAATCGAGCCGGAGGGACGCCCGAACAGGAAGTCGGCGCTCCGAGTCGGCTCCTGGGTCTGGGCGGCGGCGGTCGCCGGCCACCAGAAGCCCGTGATCATCAGGCCCATCAGAACCGCCAAACGGTGCCGGCGGGATGAACCGCGGTATCTCATGCGCTGCCTCCCGGGAACGACCGACAACTTGCCGTATGGATCAGATTGAGAGTAGCAAAGGACACACCAGGCGCGGTAACGAAGTTTCCGCCGTCAGCGCCGCATTCCCCAGTTGTTGGGCGCCGCCCTGCGGCCTGGGTCGAGGACGAGTCAGGGATGAGTGTGCGACAATGCGGACACCTCTGGGTCATGCGTCGATTTTTTGACGACCGCCCGCCCGATATACCCCTTTTCTCCTGGGCCCTCAACGGACCCGGACACGCCGTGCACTTCGTCGAATCAGACTCCGCGTTTCCGCGGGTCATTGGCGACTTCGTCGCCGACGGCATCCTGGCCGGCCAGCCGGTGATTGCTCTGCTGACGTCGGGTCACATCGCGGGTCTCGATGCGCACCTGGCGGCCCGCGGCCTCATGTCAGCCAGTCTCCGCGACAGCGGCGCCTTGCAAGTGCTCGAAGCAGAAGCTGTGGTCGATGCGTTGATGATTGACGGCGCGCCTTCCGCCGATGTGTTCCGCTCGATCGTCGGCGGGGCGATCGAGGCGCTTCCCGGCCGGCGCCGGCTGATCCGCGTGTATGGCGAAGCGGTTGACGTCCTCGCGGCGCGCGGCGACTTCGCGGCCGCCGTGCAACTCGAAGACCTCTGGAACCGTATGGCACTGAAGCACCCCATCGCGCTGATGTGCGGGTACGGCGTCGATCGGTTTCGTGACCCGACCCACTGCGGTGCCTTCGAGCAAATCTGCGGCCGGCACAGCCGTGTGCTCTCCGCGCCTTAGCCACTGAGGTCCCTCGTGGATCGCCTGCTGCACGATCTCCGCTTCGCGGTTCGCCTGCTTTGGAAGGACCGTGGGTTCAGCGTGACGGCGATCGCCACCCTGGCCCTGTGCGTCGCCGCCAATACGGCCATCTTCGCCGTCGTCCATTCGATCCTGCTCAAACCGCTGCCGTTCGCGGAGCCTGAGCGCCTTGCGACTGTCTTCAACGCCTACCCCGGGGCGGGCATCATGCGCTCGTCCAACGGCGTTCCCGACTACTTCGACCGGCTCGCGCAGGTGGATGCCTACGAGAGCCTCGCGATGTATCGCGGGGCCGGCGTCACGCTTGGCGGCCAGGCGACGGGCGAGGTCGAGCGCGTGACGAGCATGCAAGTGACGCCGTCCCTCTTCCGGGTCCTGCGCGCCGAGCCGCTCCGCGGCCAGCTGTTCACGGACAAGGACGCGGAGGTGGGCGTCGACAAGAAGGTCGTCCTGAGTGAGGGCCTGTGGCAGCGGCTGTTCGGCGGACGCGACGACGCGCTCGGCCGCGATCTTCGAATCAATGGCGTGCCGTATACGGTCGTTGGCGTACTGTCAGGCTCGTTCCGCTTCGTCAGTCCGGACGTGCAGTTGTGGACGCCGGTCGCGTTCACGCCGGAGCAGCGCTCCGACGCGCAGCGGCACAGCAACAACTGGCAACAGATCGGCCGTCTGAAACCAGGCCGCAGCCTCGACCAGGCCCAGGCGCAAATCGATGCGATCAATGCGGCGAATCTCGAGCGCTTTCCGCAACTCAAGCAGGTGCTGATCAACGCCGGCTTTCGCACCGTCACGAGGTCGTTTCAGGAGGATCTGGTCGCAGAATCGAGCCGGACGCTCTATTTGCTCTGGGGCGGCGTGCTGTCGGTGCTCATCATCGGCTGCGTGAACGTGGCGAACCTCGTCTCGGTCCGGGCCGGCGCGCGGGCTCGCGAGCTGGCGACCCGGCACGCGCTCGGCGCCAGCCTCCAGCGCCTGTCGCGCCAGATCTTCACCGAGACGATCCTGATGGCGCTGATCGGCGGCATCCTCGGTATCCTGCTCGGCCGCTGGGCGCTCACCGCGGGAACGGCGCTGGGCTTCGATCGGTTGCCGCGCGGTACCGAGATCGTCCTCGACGCGCAGGCGATCGCCTTCACGCTCCTGCTGATTCTCGCGGTCGGCGTCCTCGTCGGCCTGTTCCCGGTGATCGCGCTGCGGCGTGCCAGCCTCGCGCAGATCGTTCGCGAAGAGGGACGCGGCGGGACGCCGTCGCGGCGGACGCGCCTCGTCCGTCGCGCGTCTCGTCACCAGTCAGGTGGCGTTCGCGCTGGTGCTGCTCGTCGGCGCGGGTCTGCTGCTCGCGAGCTTTCAGCGCGTGCTGGCGGTAGACCCGGGCTTCGACGCGGCGCGACTGCTGACCGGCAGTGTCAGCCTTCCGGTCGCGCGCTACGCCGACACGCCGGCCGTGCACTCGGCGACCGAGCGCCTCCTCGAGCGCGTCCGAACGATTCCCGGCGTGGTCGATGCGGGATGGACCTCGACGCTGCCCATCTCGGGCGACCACAGCGATTCGGTCATCTTCGCCGAAGGCTATCAGGCCGCGCCCGGCGAGTCGTTGATCTCGCCCAGTCAGGTGCGCGTCAGCCCCGGCTACTTCGAGGCGATGCGGACCGAGCTCAAGGAGGGCCGATTCTTCGACGCCCGCGACACTGCCGCGGCGCCGCCCGCGATCATCGTGGACGAGCAGCTGGCGCGGAAGTTCTGGCCCGGGCAGAGTCCGATCGGCCGCCTGATGTATTTTCCGCAGGACGCGTCGGCAGGGTTGAAGCCGCCGCCACGCGAGGAGTGGATGACCGTCGTTGGCGTGATCGAAAACGTGCGCCTCGACGGCCTGGTCGACGGTCCGGGCTTCAGGACCGTGGGTGCGTACTACCTCCCGCTCGCGCAGGCCACGGTACGGACGCTGACGCTCGCCGTGCGTACGGCGCAGGAACCGACGTCGGTCACCAACGCGATTCGCCAGGAAGTCCGTGGCGTGGACGCCGAACTGCCGTTCTACGGCGTGCGCACGATGGAAGAGCGCGTGTCGCTTATCGCTCGTCGATCGGCGAACCCCGATGCTGCTCGCCATCGGGTTTGCGGCGGTCGCGCTGCTGCTCGCCGCGATCGGCATCTACGGGATGCTGGCGTATCAGGTCAGCCAGCGGCGGCGCGAGATCGGCATCCGCATGGCGCTCGGTGCCGAGCACGCCAGCATCTTCCGCATGGTGCTCGGCGAGGGAGCGGCGATTGTCGGGTTGGGCGCGGGGTTCGGATTGGTCGGCGCGTATCTCCTGCGCCGGACGCTGCAGTCGCAGCTCTACGAGATCGGGGCGATGGATCCGCGCGTCATCGGCGCCGTCGCGGCCGTGCTGCTCGTCGTCGCGATGCACGGCGTGCCTGCTCCCGGCGCGCCGGGCGGCGCGCACCGATCCGGTCGCGGCGCTGAACGAGTAGCGGGCCACTCGCGATGAGCCGGGCGCTGGTGCTCATCGCCGCGATGGGGCTGACCTTCGCGGCGATGCGCGCGTATCTGCACATTTCGCCCGAATACCGACCTCAACGTCGCCGGCTACGACATCCATCACCTGTTCACGGGACTGATTCTGCTCACGCTCGGCGGGATTCCGGCGGTTCTGCTGCCGCACACCCATCGCCTGGAGCGTCCCGGCAGTAGCGGTGTTCGGCGTGGGGCTCGCGCTGGCCCTTGACGAGTGGCTCTATCTGATCGTGACCGACGGAACCAACGCGTCGTATCTCCTGCCGGTCTCGTTCTGGGGTGGCTTCGCGGCGGTGGCGATGGCGATGCTCTACGCGTGGGTCGTGTCGCGTCGTTCGCGGCCGTGAACGTTACGCGCCGTGTCCTTCTCCTCGCGGATCGACGGGAACGACGATCACGCGGCGCGGCGCGCCACGCCGCAGGATGCGCAGTGGCACCGGCTGACCGACGCGATCGCCGGTCAGCTCGCGGTGCAGCGCGTCGATCGAATTGATCGGTGTCGCCGCCGATGTCGATCAGCATGTCGCCCGGCGTCAGTCCGGCGGCGTCGGCCGGCGATCCTTCTGAACTTCGGTGACGAGCACGCCGCGATCGTAGGGCAGCGCGTGATCGTGGACGATGCGGCGCGGGATGTCGGCCGTTTGCGCCGAGACGCCGAGCACCGCGCGTCGCACCCGGCCGTCGCGCAGGAGCGCGGCGATCGACGGCGCGCGCGGTATTGATCGGCACGGCGAACGCGATGCCCTGGCCGCCGCGGATGACGGCGGTGTTGACGCCCACCACCGACCCCGCGCTCGTCACCAGCGGTCCGCCCGAGTTGCCTGGATTGAGCGCGGCGTCGGTCTGAATCAGGTTCTCCATCAAGCCGCCCGGTGCGCGCGCGCAGGCCGCGCCCGAGCGCGCTGACGACGCCGGCCGTCACCGTGTGCTGGAAGCCGAACGGGTTGCCGATCGCGATCACCAGCTGACCGGGCAGCAGCAGCGACGAGTCGCCGAGCGGCGCGGTGCCGGAGATCGTTCGCCGATACGCGCAGGACCGCGAGATCCGTGTCCGGATCGTCGCCGATCACATCGGCCTCGAGCCGCCGCCCGTCGAGCAGCGTGGTCCGCACCGTGGACGCGCCGTTGACGACGTGGCTGTTGGTGAGGATCAGACCGTCGGGCGTGAAGACGAACCCCGATCCGGCGCCGTTTGGACGTCGACGTTGACGACCGCGGCGCGATGCGCGCGGTCGCGCCGGTCACCGCGCGCGAATAGCTGTCGAGGAGATCGATGCTCGGCGTGTAGGCCGTGTGGCAATCGCGTTGCGCCGATACTTCATCCGCGTAGTCCCGATGAGGCGTGCGTCAGATTTCGATCAGTCCGAGCCGCAGTCCGCGGCGGACCGCCTCGGTCCGCGACGAGGCGCCCAGCTTGCCGAAGATGGACGCCAGGTGAAACTTGACCGTGTGCTCGCTGATGTCGAGCTCGTGCGCCGATCTCGCGATTGCCGAGCCCGTCGGCGACGAGCGCGAGCACGGTCCGCTCGCGCGGCGTGAGCTGCTCGACCAGCCGCTCGCGATCGCCGGCATCGGTGTGGCCGTCCACCGCAGGCGACGTTGCCGCGCTGCGCGGACTCATCAGCACCGCGTCGACGCCGGCCGGAATGCGAATCGCGCCCGACTGAATCTGCGCCTCGAGCCCTTCGCCGGCGATCTCGAGCCCGGCTCTGGTCGCCAAGGCTCGAAGCGCTGAGAGGTCCGTCAGCCGTCGCGGCGACCAGAAACACGCGCACGAAAGCGCCCACCTGGTCAGCTTATCGCCGTCCACGCTCGCGTCGCGGCCGTTCGCCCACCGTTATCGCGATGTCCTGAACCTTGACGCCGCGCAGAATCGTGACTGTGACCGCGGTGCCGATACGGTTGCCGCGCAACAGCGTGACGAGGACTTCAGGCTCCTCCACGGGCTGGCCTTCGAAGCCGACGATGATGTCGCCGACCAGCACCCCGGCCGAGTCGGCGGGACTCTCGGCGACGACGCCCGTCACGAGCAGACCGTATTCCTGCGCCCGGCCGCCACGTTGCCGTTCCGGCACGGCCACGGTGGACGAGCCCACGCCGATGAATCCCTGGCGCGTGCCGCCGTGCGCCGCCAGCTGTCCGGCGGCATGAAACGCCAACGACGCCGGGACGACGACCGTTGTTCCGCGAATCTCGGAACCGGTGATGAGCCCGAGCGCCTGACCCTCGCCGTTCACGAGCGCCCCGCCGGTCAACGCGCCGTGCGGCGATTGCGCGATCCGGATCACGCGGTCCAGTTGTGAGGTGCGGCCGGTTCGGAGTGGTCCGCCGACGACGGCGACGTTCGTGACGGTGGCCATCACGCCGCCGCTCCACGTGCGCCCGATGGCGATCGCGAGGTGGCCCACCTTCGGTTCGGCCGCCGCGGCGAGCGGCGTCAGCCCCAGCTCGGGCACGCGGACCACGGCCAGTCCCATCGAGAGCGTGTGCCCAAGCACGGCGCCTTCGACGGTCTGGCCGTTCGGGAGGCGGACGACCGCGGTCTCGTCAGCGATGGCTCGCGCCGGCGCGGCAACCAGATCCGGGCCGAACACGACGCCGGCGGCGGGACGGCGATGGCCCTGGACCTGAACGACGGACTGCGCCGCGCGATCGATGGCGGCGGCCAGTTCGTTTGAAAGATCGGAAAGGATGCTCATGAGGATCAGCGTAGGGCTTGCGCGGGGCCCGTGTGATCAGCCAAACGACTAGGACGCGGGACGACACTAGAATTGAGGGGAATGACTCCTTCCGTCGCCGGCCTCGAGCCGCTCAGCCTGAAAGAGGCCGCCGCCCTGACCGGCGCACTGCAGCGCGAACTGGGCCGCGTGATCATCGGCCAGCAGGAGGTGATCGCCGAGATTCTGACCGGCTTTCTCGCCGGCGGGCACTGTCTGCTGCGCGGCGTCCCTGGCCTGGCAAAGACGCTCCTGATCAAGACGCTGGCCGAGGCCGTTCACCTCAAGTTCAGCCGGATCCAGTTCACGCCCGACCTGATGCCGTCGGACATCATCGGCACCGAAGTGATCGAAGAGGATCGCTCGACCGGATCGCGCGCGATTCGCTTCATCCCGGGCCCCGTCTTCGCCAACATCATCCTCGCCGACGAGATCAATCGCACGCCGCCGAAGACGCAGTCGGCGCTGCTCGAAGCGATGCAGGAGTACCAGGTCACGGTCGGCGGCGTCCGGCATTCCCTCGATCGGCCGTTGTTCGTCCTCGCCACGCAGAACCCGATCGAGCAGGAGGGCACCTATCCGCTCCCCGAAGCGCAGCTCGATCGCTTCATGCTGAACATCGTCATCGACTATCCGAGCGCCGCCGAAGAGCGCGCGATTCTGGCGCAGACGACGACCGCGATCGAGCCGGTGGTCAACGCGGTCGCGACGGGCGAGGAGATCGAACGGGCGCGGCTGCTGGTCCGCGAGATTCCCGCCGCCGAGAACGTCATCGACTTCGCGACCCGGCTCGTGCGATCGAGCCGCCCGAATGGCGATGCGCCGGTCCCTGAGTTCGTGCAGCAATGGGTCCGCTGGGGCGCGGGGCCACGCGCCGGCCAGTCGCTGCTGCTGGCCGGAAAGGCCCGGGCGGTGCTCCACGGCCGGCCCGCGGTCTCGCTCGACGACATTCGCGCCGTTGCCGCACCGGTGCTGCGCCATCGCCTGCTCGTCAACTTCCAGGCCGAGGCGGAAGGCATCGACGCCGAGGCGCTCGTCGCTCGGCTCGTCGACCACGTCGTGCGATGAGCCGGTTCCGTGATGGTCGCGACCACCCACCGTCACCACGTCGTATCGCCGGCCGAGTTGTCGGCGCTGCGCGATCTCGAGCTGCTGACGCGGGCGACGGTCGAGGGTCTGCGCCAGGGACTGCATCGCAGTCCGTTCCACGGGTTCAGCGCGGAGTTCAGCCAGTACCGCCATTACCGGCCCGGCGATGATCTGAAGTACGTCGATTGGAAGGCGTTTGCGCGCACCGATCGGCTGTACTCGCGCCAGTTCCGCGAGACGACGAACCTCGGCGCGCTCTTCGTCGTCGATTGCAGCCGGTCGATGGCGTTTCCCGAAGACGCGCCGACGAAGTTCGATCGCGCGCGGGCGGCTGCGGCGGTGCTCGCCGCGCTGGTGATCGATCAGGGTGATGCGGCCGGGCTCCTGGCGATGCCCGGCGACGAGTCGGCGCGCATCGCAGTACCTGCCGCGCGAGGAGCGGCCGCCACCACCTTCACCTCCACCTCGCGGCGCTCGCGCGCTTGACGTCGACCGGAGCGGCCGGCGTCGCCGCCGCACTCCGCCGCGCCGGCGGCTTGCTCCGGCGCCGCGGGCTGATCGTCGTGGTCAGCGACCTCTACGAGGACGAAGCGGCGCTCGTCGAGATTCGGCGGCTGGCGCGCATGGGCCACGATGTCGTCGTCATTCAGATCATGGCGCGGCAGGAGCTGACGCTTCCTCGCGGCGGCGCGATCGAGTTCGTCGATCTCGAAACGCGGTGCACGCCTGGTGACGAGCCCGGATGGCGTGGCGGCCGACTACGCGCGCAACGTCGAGGGGTTCCTCCGGCGCGTGCGGCAGGCGGTCGAAGGTGACGGGCTCGACTACCTGCGTCTGCTCGCCGACGAGCCGCTCGAGCCGGCGTTGCGGCGCTTTCTGATCGGCCGACAGGGGCCGAGCCTAACCATGTCGCGTCGTACTGGCTGCAGCCGTGGGCCTGGTGGGGCTTGGCGGCCGTGGCGCTGCCGATTCTCGTCCACCTGCTCGCGCGGCACCGCGTCCGCGAGCTGCCCTTTCCGTCGCTGCGCTTCCTTCGCCCAACCGCGCTCGCGGCGCTCCGGCGTCGCGTCCTCTCCGACGTGCCGCTGCTTGCTCGTTCGGGTGGCGGTGATCTGCGGCAGCCGTGGCAGCGCTCGCGGCGCCGGCCCTCGTATCGTCAGCCCGCCAGCGCGCATGGACCGCGCGCACGAGCCGCGCCGTCGATTCACCTGCGGCGCGCGGCAGCTGATCTGACGCCGCGGACACGGCAGCGATCATCGAGAGCGAGCGATCGTCGGCGTTCACGGCTACGGTGATCGGGGCGAACGATCGGCGTCGCGGATTCGCTCGTCGACGCAGATTGTGGCTCGTCAACGCAGCCGCCATCATCTCGCGAGATCGTCATCGTTGGCGATCTGCGTGCGGGCGCGGTGACCGTCGGCAGACATCGCGCGCGTGCCGCCGTGGATCGGCGTCCGATTCCTGCCGACGCCGGACCCGGTTGACGCCCGGCGCTTGACGCTCTCGTCGGTTGTGGATATTGGCGACGGCGCGTCGACGCGCGCGGTCGTCGCGACGGCCACAGACGAGGCGACGCGAATCGTGTTTCAGAGCGAGAGAGGGCCGGTGCCGTCGCTGGTCACGCGTGCGCGCGGGCGCGGATGATCTGGCGGCGGCAACCGCTGCGCGTGACGCCGTGTTGGCCGAAGGGGTCCGTCTCCCGCGCGGCAGCGACCGATTGCTGGAGATCGAATTCGACGGGAACCCCGGCCGCGCCCGTTCCGGCAGCCCCGCCGGGGTGGATGCGGCGCACGCTCGGGGCACTCGCCGACCTGACGGGCGGCGCGCGAGATGGCCGACTGGTGGTGCGGGCGCCGGTCCGGGGCAGCGATCCGGCGGCCGTGCACGTCATCGCGCGCGTCGTGCAGCACCGCCTGGAGCGACCCGCTCGAGGACGCCGAGACCGCGGCGGATTGCGCCGGCGACGTTGGCGGCCTGGTCCCGGCCGCCCGCTCGGCCTTCCGCCGGACGTCACCCCCGGCAACGAAGGTGATGCGCGTTGGCTGTGGCTGATGGTTCTGGCGCTGTTGGGAGTCGAGTGGTGGATGCGTCGATCGCGCGGCGCCGCCGTAGAAGCGCATGGCGCCGACGGTCGAAAACGAGGCACGCGTTGCCTGAGACGCGCCTCGCCGACGCCGCGACGTTTCAGCGCGCGCTCGAGCCGATCGCGCGCCGTTTCAAGGCCGCGTCGATCGCCATGGCGGCCGTCGTCGCGAGCGCCGCTGCCGCGACGGTTCTCGTCGGATTGACGATGACCGGAGTGCCGACACGGTCGGCGCGGGTGGCGGCAGGTCTTGGGTTCGTCGCCGTTGTCGATCGCGGCGTCAATCATCTGGATGCGCCGTTGGACGCTGACGCGCGTCGCTGCCGCGCTCGAGGCGCGCGCCGGCGGCCTCGACAACGTCGTTGTCACTGCGGCCGAGCAGGCGTCCGGCAACCGTCATCTGCATCGAGTGGTGAGCGCCGCGCTCTGGCAACACGCAGCCGAACGGTTGGCGACCGTGCGGCCGCAGGCGGTGCAGCCGCTTGCCGTCAACGCACGCGCTGGCAGCGGCGAGTGTCATCGCGACGGCGTTGTTGATGGCGACAGACCCGGGTTCGATCCCGCTGAGCGAGGCTCAGCACGCTCGCAACGCAACAGGCCGCGAGCGCACCGCTCTCGCCCGGCGATCTCCGCGTGACCGCTCGAACCACCGGACTACGCGGGCCGGTCACCCGAATCCTTCATCAATCCAACCGACGTCGCGGTGCTCGAAGGTACGCGCGTTGTGCTGGCGACGTCCAGGGACGTCGGGGACCGTGCACGTGATCGAGCCGGGTCGAGCGCCTCTCGCCTTCGAGCAAGGGCCGAACGAGTGGCGGCACGAGTTCGTCGCGCGCGACTCGCGCATCCTGCTCGTTCGCGCGGCGAACGCCGCGACCGGCGGTCGCTTGCTGCAGATTCGTGTCGACGCGGATCGACGCCCCCTCGTGCGGATCGCGCAGCCTGGCAAGGATCTCGATCGTGCCCGATGCGACCGGTCAGTACGCAGTCGAGATCGATGCGGAAGACGACGTCGGACTGGACAGCGTGATCCTGCGCTACACGCGGGTGGCGGGCTCCGGAGAAGCGTTCACGTTCGAGGAAGGTGACGTCCCGGTCCGTCTCCAGGTCGCGAGTGGCACCTCATGGAAGGCACACGCCACGCTGGCCCTGCTCGAGCCTGAAGCTGGAGGACGGCGATACGCTCGTGTACCGCGCCATCGCCCGCGACCGGAAGCCGGGCGCCGATCCTGCAACGTCGGAGACGTTCCTTGATCGAAGTCGGCCGAGTCGGCGGCGTCGCGTCAACCGGGTTTGCCGCTGCCTGAAGAACGCGATCGCCAGGCGCTCAGCCAGCAGATGCTGATCGTCAAGACCGAGCGGCTGGAAGCGGCTCGGGTGAAGCTGCCGCCAGCGGACTGCTGGAACAGTCGCGGCTGCTCGCTATCGAGCAGCGCATGGTCAAGGCGGAGTTCGTCTTCATGACCGGCGGCCAAGTCGAGGACGAAGTCGCCGAAGCTGAAGCCGGCCACGAGCTCGCCGAAGGGCGCGGCGAAAACCAGTCGCAAGTCGATCTGCTCGCGGCGATCCGCGAGATGTCGCGCGCCGAAGCGCGTCTCAACGCGGGCGATACCGCGCAGGCGCTCGTGTTTGAACGGGCGGCGCTTCGCGCGCTGCAGCGCGCGTTCGACCGGAGGCGCTATCTGCTCCGGACGTTGCCCGAACGGGCCCGCATCGATCCGGGACGACGGCTCACCGGCGATCGCAAGGATGCGAAGGCGAGTGGCCGCGACGTCGCCAGCCATCGAACCCGATCGCGTTGCCGCGGCGGCGCGTGAGGTTCTGCTGGCGCTGGCCGACGCGCATTCGCCATGACACCGCTGGACGCCGCGCTGGCGGCGCGCTGCTGGCGGTCGATCCGGCGTCAGCGGAGCTTCGGCGCGCCGCGCTGACGATGTCAACGGCGAGCGAGCGGCCCGCTCGCGTCGGCGCCGCGCGTGACGCGCAGCGACTGTTGACCGACCGTGATCCGCGTCCGCCTGAGCCGCGCCGCCGCGCGGCGCAATCGCGGACGATCCGCTGACCCGGGCTGGTGGTCGTCTCCGGCGAAGGAGGGGCGGCGGTGACGCTCGCGCGCGTGCTCCGCGCTCATCGCCGTGGCGATCGCGATCGGGGCGTCGCGGATCCGGCGTGGACGCGTCGCGGCCCGTCACGCAGCCGGTTCGGCTGAGCGTCATCGATCGGCCCACGCTCGATCTGCCCGGACGCGAGCGGCACCAGACGCGAGAAGGCGATGACGTCAGCCGAGACGCTCCGCGCGATCAGCTGACCTCTGACTTCGACGTCACGGTGCAGCGCGTCGACGATGTTCGCGCCTCAGCCTGCCCGGACGGTGGCGCGTGCGTGCTGATCGGGGACGGGCCAGTGCCGAACGCGATCCCGGACCGGGCGCGATGCTCGGCGGCGTATCGGTCGCGGCGCCACTCGCGCCGAACGTCGTCGATCGCGCAGGATCGATGCGGCCGCTGACCGCGGGTCTGGCGGCCGCAGCAATCGTTCGCGTCCACCTTCGCGGCGTGGATGTGGCCGGCACGTCGCGGATCGACGTGATCGACGAGGACATCGTCGTCGGATCCGCCGAACACCAATGGACGACCAGCCAGCGGCGCTGGAGAAGACGCGGCCGTTGACGTGCCGTGGGTCCCGCTCGCCGCGGGCGCGCGCCGGCTGCGGATTTCGGTCAGCGTGACTCGACGGGGAGCGGCAGCGATCGACAACGTGGCCGACGTCGGGCGCCGTTGTTCGCACCGAGCCCATGCCGGTGCTGATCTCACGAGGCCGAAGCGTCGTGGTCGGGCACATTCGTCCGCCGGGCGATCGAGCGGCGATTCGCGCTTTGCCCTGCAGGGCGGCACGCGGCTGGCGCCGTCGGTCCCGGTCGCGCACGCCGGCGCAGCGCGCGCTTGACCGCTGCCGGCCTCGCGCGGGCGCGCCTCGTGGTGATCGCCGCGCCTCATGCGCTGAACGACGAACGAGGTCGTGCTGCTGGAGCGATTCAGCCGCGTGTCGGCGGCGGCTCAGTCGTGCTGTTGTTCGACCGCCGTCCTGAAGGGCCGGTACTCGGCTGCTGCCGGCGATCGCCGCCAGTCGTGAGCTCACGTCGCCGCAAGCCGTTGGTCCGCTCAGCGTCACGGAGTCGTCACGTTCGGCAGCGGCGCGCCGGAATGAAGACCCTGGCGGCGCTGACAACCAACCCGTCATCGTGTCGCGCGCAATGGGCCGGGGACGGATCGTGTTTCCGGGCCCTCGACGCCTGGCGCGCGCGCGACGATGGTCGGTTTACGACGTTCTGGGTCAGCTGGTCAACGATGCGGCGCTGGCCGCGGGCCCGCGCCTCGAACTGGGGTGGAGCCGACGCTGCTGGCACCCGGAGACACGGCAGACGTCACGCTGCGGTGGCACGGGTTGGATGTGCCATTGGAGCGACCTGCGGGCGCGGGCGCGGAGCTGCGTTGTGGCGACGAACGTGACACCAGTCCGATTGTGGCCGACGGCCCGGCCGGGCGTGGTCAGCGCGGCACGATCGACGCGAAAGGGAAGGGCGCTGCGAGGTGACCGCGCACGCTCACGGTGCGAAGAGTCCGTGTCCGCGTCGCTCCCGTTGCTCGTCGCGAACGATGCTCATGACCGCTCCGCGCCGACGGACCCGGGCTTCGCGCAACGCTGGCCGCCACGGCGCGCGCTCGTACGAACCCGGAGAGGAAGCACGCTCGCAGACTGCGATCCGCAGCGCAGTTCAGGTCGAGCACGTGCCCGCAAGAAACCCATCCGTTCCGTTCGCTGTGGTGGGTGATCCCGTTTCCGCGTGCCTGGCGGGCGAGTGGTGGGTGCGACGGCGATCGGGCGCGCGTTAGCCCGCAGCCTGCTAAGCTAACTCCGATGCACACGCGGCGAGAGTTTGCAAAGACGGTCGGCCTGGGCGCGATCGGTCTGGGCTGGCGCCCTCGCTGCTCACCGCGCGGCAGGCCAGTCCGTTCCCTGCCGGTCAAGGACCCGAAGTACCGCACCTGGTCGGAGGACGCGCTGCGCGAGGCCAAGCGCCTCGGCTGCACCTATGCGGACATCCGCTTCACGCGCAACAGCTCGACCGGCATCGCGGTCCGCAACGGCCGGCTCACCAGGGCCGGCAACATCGGCTTCGGGCAGTTCGGCGACGAGGACACCTTCGGCTTCGGCGTCCGCGTCATCCACAGCGGCGTCTGGGGCTTTGCCAGCAGCCCGATCGTCGAGCCCGCAGAAATCAAGCGCGTCGTCGGCATCGCCACCGACGTCGCCAAGGCCAGCGCGATGGCCAAGAAGTTCGACGTGCGGCTCGCGCCGGTCAAGGCCTACGACACGTTCTGGCAGACGCCGATCAAGATCGACCCGTGGACGCGTGCCGCTCGAAGAGCGGATCGACCTGCTCGTCGACGCGACCGACGCGCATGCAGAAGAACCCGGACGTGCCGTTCGCGCAACGCCGCGGCGAACTTCAACTACGAATGGAAGTTCCTCGCGACGAGCGAAGGGTCGTTCATCGAGCAGGTGTTCTACTACACCGCCTGCAGCATGAGCGCGACGGCGCGCAAGGACGGCGTCGTCAAGACGCGCACCTACAACCCGGGGACGCAGACGCGCGGCTGGGAATTCGTGCTCGAGAAGGATCTGCCGGGCAACGCCGAGCGCGTCGCCGCCGAAGCGGTCGAGCACGCGATGGCCAAGCCGGTTGGCAGCGGGTCTGAAGGATCTGATCCTGATGCCGTCGCACTCGGCGCTGACGATTCACGAGATCATCGCGCATCCCGACCGAGCTCGATCGCATCGTCGGCTACGAAGCCAACTACGCGGGCACGAGCTTCGTCACGCTGAAGGATCTCGGCAAGCTGAAGTACGGCTCGAAGCTGCTGAACATCACGGCGGACCGCACGCATCCCGGGCGGCGCGTCGACCGTGGGCTACGACGATGACGGCGTCGAGGCGCAGAAGTGGCCGATCATCCGCGACGGCATCCTCGTCGGCCTGCAGACCAATCGCGAGACCGCGCATTACATCGGCGAGACGACTTCTCGCGCGGCTGCACGTTCGCCAATCACTGGCGCAACTATCCGTTCCTGCGGATGCCGAACATCCAGATGGAAGCCGGGCCCGAAGGGCTCGCCGAACGTCGACCAGATGATCGCCGACGTCAAGGACGGCGTGCTGGTGGAAGGGCAGGGCAGCTTCAGCATCGACCAGCAGCGCTACAACGGCCAGTTCGGCGGCGATGCGTTCTGGGAGATCCGGAACGGCAAGAAGACGCGGATGGTGACCGACTTCACCTACAACGCGATCACCACCGACTTCTGGGCCAACCTCGACGCCGTCGGGCCGCCGGAGTCGTGGGAGCACCACGGCATGGGCGGCGACGCGAAGGGACAGCCGGTGCAGTCGAATCGCCCGTCGCACGGATCGTCGCCGATTCTCATCCGCCGGGTGATGGTCGGCGCGGCGTTTTCGTAGACGAGACCGGTCACAGTCGAGTCCACGGTCCACGGCAGAACGTTCGGCAGTCGACCGTCAGGCCGTAGACCGTCGACCGTAGACCGTGACCAGGGAACACGAAATGAGTTACTCACGCGATCAGGTCAAGCAGATCACCGACAAAGTCCTGAACATGTGCAAGGCCGACGCCGTCGAAGTCCGCTTCTCCGGCGGCGAGCGGTCGGCGACGCGGTTTGCCAACTCCAGCATCACCGCCAACCTGATCGAGCACGATCAGGAAGTCTCGGTGACGGTGTTCTACGGACAGAAGACCGCGTCGGCGACGACGCACCAGTTCGACGATGCGTCGCTGAAGCGGATGATCGAGCAGGTGCAGGAGCTGGCCAAGCGCAAGCCGGACAACCCCGAGCTGATGCCGCCGGTGAAGCCGCCGCAGAACTACGTCGAGATCGACGCGGTGCTGCCGGCGACCGAGAACTTCGGTCCGGCCGAGCGCGCGGCGATGGTCAAGGCCAGCACCGAAATCTGCGAGAAGAAGGGCGTGCTGGGCTCCGGCTACATTCCGAAGCTGCACTGGACCGACGCGATCGCCAACTCGGAAGGGCTGTTCGGCTACTTCCGCTACGCCGAGGCGAGCTTCATCCTCACCTGCCGCACGCCCGACCAGACCGGCTCGGGCTGGGCGGGCACGACCGGCGTCAAGGACGTCCGCAACATCAACGCCGCGCAGCTGACCGAGGTCGCGGCCGACAAGGGCCTGAAGTCGCGCAAGCCGAAGGCGATCGAGCCCGGCAACTACACCGTCATCCTCGAGCCGCGGCCGGCGGCGCGCTTCCTGTCGCTGATGCTCGGCTCGCTCAACGCGCGCGGCGCCGAAGAAGGCCGCAGCTTCATGAGCGGCAAGGAGCGCGGCACGACCCGCCTCGGCGAGAAGGTGTTCGGCGACAACTTCACGCTGCGCAGCGAGATCGGCAACCCGATCCTGCGGCAGACGCCGGTCGGCCAGGACGGCCTCGCCGCCAAGCCGATCACCTGGGTCGAGAAGGGCGTCGTCAAGAACCTGTTCTACGACCGCTACTGGGCGCAGCGGCAGAAGAAGGAGCCGACCGGCACGCAGACCGGGCATGAGCCTGGTGATGGAAGGCGGCACGGCGACGGTCGAGGAGATGATCAAGTCGACCAAGCGCGGCCTGCTGGTCAGCTTCTTCTGGTACATCCGCGGCGTGGACAACCAGACGCTGCTCAACACCGGCATGACGCGCGACGGGCTGTTCCTGATCGAGAACGGCGAGATCGTCGCGCCGGTGCAGAACTTCCGCTGGAACGAATCGCCGGCGGTCGGCTTCAACAACATCTCGATGCTGGGCCGGCCGGTGCCGATGCACACCGGCGAGGCGTACGACAACCCGGGCACGGCGCTCGTGCCGGCGATGAAGATCGAGGACTTCACGATGACCTCGATCTCGCCGGCTGTCTGAAGCCATGAGCGGCCGGTCTTGAGACGGGCGTCCGGGTGTGGCGGACCATTGCCGGCCGGTCGAAACCGGCAGCTACATCGAGGAATCGATGAAACGACGTGATTTCGTGAAGACGCTCGGCGCGACGGGCGTGGCGCTCTATGCCAGCGACCTGATGGGCGATCTGATCGCGCAGTCGCCGCGGGCGCGCGTGATGGAGTCGAAGTTCAAGGGCTTGGCCGACATCGCCCTCGAGCGAGGCCAAGCGCCTGGGCTGCTCGCTACGCGCGACATCCGCTTCACGCCGCAATGTCAGCGACGCGATTGGCGTGCGCGATCGCATCGTCACCGGCGGCGGCGGATTTGGCGGCTGGTGGCGGCGCGCGAAGAGAGCGCCGGCTTCGGCGTCCGCGTGATCCACAGCGGCGTCTGGGGCTTTGCCAGCAGCCCGTTCACCACCGAGGACGAGATCAAGAAGATCACCGCGCAGGCGACCGAGGTCGCGAAGGCCAGCGCGGTGTCGAAGAAGTTCGAAGTGCAGCTGGCGCCGACCGAGGCCTACGTGGACTACTGGGCCGTGCCGGTCAAGGTCGATCCCGACACGGTCTCGCTCGACGAGAAGATCTCGTTCCTGATGAAGATCAACGAGGCCGCGCTCAAGCAGCCCGACGTGATGCGGGTGCAGTCGCAGATCGGCTTCGACTTCGAGTGGAAGTACCTGGCCACCTCCGAAGGCTCCTACATCGAGCAGGAGATCTGGCGGACGTTCCCGAGCTTCAGCATCACGGCGCGCAAGGGCAACGTGGTCAAGCAGCGCACGTTCTCGACGCCGCCCAAGACCGGCGGCTTCGAGGTGGCGACCGAGCGCCAGGATGCTCGAGAACGTCGAGCGCATCGCCGCCGAGGCGGCCGAGCACTGCACGGCGCCGCCGGTCGGCGTCGGCCTCAAGGATCTGATCATCACGCCGTCGCACGCGATGCTGACGATTCACGAAATCGTCGCCCACGCCACCGAGCTCGATCGCATCGTCGGCTACGAGGCCAACTACGCCGGCACGAGCTTCGTGAAGATCAGCGACCTCGGCAAGCTGAAGTACGGATCGAAGCTGTTCAACGTCACCGCCGACCGCACGATGCCGGGCGGCATGTGCACCGTGGGCTATGACGATGACGGCGTGAAGTCGCAGCAGTGGCCGCTGGTGCGCGAGGGCATCCTCGTCGGACTGCAGACCAATCGCGAGACCGCGCACTACATCGGCGAGAAGCAGTCGCGCGGCTGCACGTTCGCGACGTCGTGGCGCAACTATCCGTTCCTGCGCATGCCGAACGTTCACGTCGAGCCCGGGCCGCCGGGATCGCCGACGCCGGAAGAGATCATCGCCGACACCAAGGACGGCGTGCTCATCGACGGACGCGGCAGCTACTCGATCGATCAGCAGCGCTACAACGGCCAGTTCGGCGGCGACGCGTTCTGGGAAGTCAAGAACGGCAAGAAGACGCGGATGGTCAGCGACGTGACCTACAACGCCATCACCACCGACTTCTGGGCCAACCTGAACGCGGTTTCCGGCAAGGAATCGTGGGAGATGTTCGGGACGACCGGCGATGCCAAGGGGCAGCCGGTCCAGATCAACCACCCCTCACACGGGTCGCCATGGCTGCGCATCGCGCGGATCATGGTGGGTGCGGCGTACAGCTGATTCGACGTCAGCTGTAGCGGTCCGGTTTCGTCCGGTTCCGAGTTCCGGGTTCGAGCGGCAACGAACTCGAGCGAACCTCGGAACGGACCGGAACCCCGGAACCGAATCGCTCAGCTCCTCGCGGTCGCACGGTGAGGTTGTTCACGACCGTATAGCCCTCAGCGCGCGCCTTGGCGATCACCCCGGCCATGTCGCGCTCGGTTTCTGACGGCACGTAGCCGTTCAACGTCACCGTGCGCGTGCGGTAGTCGGTGTCGACGTCGATCCGGTCGCGTCCACCGACGGATCGGCCATGAGCGACGCCTTCACGTCGATCGTCTTCAGTGGCCGCGCTCGCACGCTCGGCGAGCTCTTCGCCGGCTTCAGCCGCCGCATCGGCGGCGCGTCGTGCGGCGTGCGCCACGTCGCTACCGACCTCGCGCGCCTTGGCCGTCGCTTCCGCGCGCTCGTCGCGCGTGTCGGCTTCCGCCTGCTGCGCGTCCTGTTTCACGCCGCGCGCGGTGTTGTCACAGGCCGCTGCCACACCAAGGACTGGCGATCGCAGGCCAGGACTCGAAGAAACGATTGTGATGTAATTCGTGCGGGACAACCATGAGGTACTCCTCTGCTGCTGATCAGTTCAACTTGCATGCCAGCGGCGAGCGGATGGTGGGGGCCTCAGCTCGTCATCGCGTAGGCGACGATGTTGACGCCGAACCGGGTGTTGTCGTCGCGCTGAAAACGCTTGTTGCGCCAGTCGTAGTCCCACTCGCAGCCGTAGTCCTTGTTCGAGTAGATGACGCCGAGCCGGCCGTCGTGCTCGAACGCCGCGAAGGTAGTCGTGCACGAGGTCGTCGCCCCAGCCGTTCAGCTCGTGCGCGGTCTGCGGCGGCCCATCGGGAAACTCGAAGAAGGCGCGATAGAGCGGATGCGTGTTCGGCAGCTTGTCGAGGGTGCGCGGGCCAGGGAAAGATGGTCCGCATCTCCTGCTCGAACGACACCGCATAGAGCCCGGCGACGTCGTGATTGCAGTCGTCCGAGAAGAGCAGCCCGCCTTGTCGCACGTAGGCGGCGAGTCGCTCGCGCTCCTTGGCGCTGAAGCGAACCAGCTTGTGCCCGGTCATGAAGAGAAAGGGAAAGCCGCCGAGCTCGTCGGAGTCGGCGGTGATCACCACTTCCTCGCCGTAGACCTTGATGTTGGTGTATTCGACGATCGAGTTGAGGACGTTGGCGGCGACCTTCGGGTTGTAGTCCCAGTCGCCTGAATCGTAGCGGAGCCGCGCGAAGACGAACTCGGAGCCGCGCGGCCGGGCCGCTGGCTGCGCGAGATCGATCGAACCCATCGACGCCAGTATACCGGGCTGTCGACGGGCTCGAATCGAGTGTCCGGCCGGCTGGGATGCGGCCGTGTCAGCGCTTACGACTTCGGCTTCACCACGAGCTGGTTGTCCACCTTGTAGCCGGTGGCCTCGCGGCTGGCAATGCGCGCCGCTTCGGTCTTCTGTGCCGCCGTCGGCACCGAGCCCTTCAGGACCACGGTCTTGGTCTCGTGGAAGGTGTCGACGTTGATGTCGCTCGCGTCGACGGTCGAATCCGCCATGAGCGCCGTCTTCACGTCGATGGTTTCGGTGGCCGCGTCGATGGCCGCGCCGGCCTCGCCCGCCGCGCGCTTGGCATCGTTCGCGACGTCGCGCCCCGCAGCCTTCGCGTCGGCCGCTTCCTCAGCTGCCTCGGCCTTGGCCTCGGCGGCCTTTTCATCGGCCTTCTGCTGGGCTTCGATTGCGTCCTGCTTCGCGCCGCGCGCGGTGTTGTCGCACGCCACGCCGGCCACGGCGAATGCCAGCGCCGCAGTCACACCGAGAAGTCCGTTATGCACCCGTCTCACGATAAAGCCTCCTTGCACGGCGGCCTCTGCGGCAGCCAGTAACACTGGCCATCACTTCAAGCTGCATGCCACGACGAGACGCCGCGTGTCCAGAACTGTGAAGGCCGCGTCCGGCGTCTACCGTTGAGTAGCGGATCCCCGCAATTGAGGAAGAAGTTGCCCAGCCGCGCGTCGTAAAACCGACACGCGGCGGCTCGACAGTTGAGGCGTGTCGCTGGATCGAACTCATCCCCACCGGGTATGATGAGCGGATGACGCCAGCCCGGCATCGCGTGCTTCTGGTGGATGACAACGCCGATTCGTCGGAGCCGCTCAGCCTGTTGCTGCAAAGCAAAGGCTTCGAGACGGAGATCTCCACCGACGGCGAGGAGCGCGTTGAACACCGCCGATGCGTTCCTGCCCGATTGCGTCGTCCTCGACCTCGGCCTGCCAGGCATCGATGGCTACGAAGTCGCGCGCCAGTTGCGGACGCGGCCCGTACGGCAACGACATGGTGCTCGTCGCGCTCACGGGCTGGGCGGGCAAGGAGGTCCGCACCCGCGCCGCGGATGCCGGCTTCGACTATCACCTCGTGAAGCCGGTGAACTGGGAAGAGCTCGAGCGGATCGTCGAGTCGGTTGCGCGGACCTCTGCGAGCTGAGTCTCGTGACGCGCGTTCCTCCGAGAGCGGCTATTCCGTGCGCGTCGTCGCGCGCCGACCAGCGCGGCCCGATGGGCCTGCACGTAACGAGAGGGCAGGCGATGGCCGATGACGGCCTCGATCCCGAGCGACGCCGCGACGACCCCCTCGAGCGACACGCCTGATCTCGATCCCCAGCCCGTCGAGCATGTAGACGAGATCTTCCGTCGCGAGATTGCCGGCGGCTCCCGGCGCGTACGGGCAGCCGCCGAGCCCGCCGGCGGAACTGTCGAACGTGGTGATTCCGAACGGTAAGGCCGCGAGCACGTTGGCGAGCGCGGTGCCGCGCGTATCGTGGAAGTGCAGCGCGATCCGATCGCGCGGGAAGGCGCGCGAGGAGCGGCTCGAGGACGCGGACGACCTGTCCCGGATGCGCGATGCCGATCGTGTCGCTGACCGCGACTTCGTATGCCCCCAGTTCCAACAGCCGCTCGCTCAGCGCGACGACGCGCGCCACCGGCACGTCGCCCTCGAACGGACACCCGAAGCTCGTGGACAAGTAGGCGCGCACGCTGAGGCCCGCCGCGAGCGCCGCCGTCGTGACGTCGCGATAGGTCGACGAACGACTCGTCGATCGACGCGTTGATGTTGCGGCGGCTGAATGATCTCGGATGCGGCGGCGAAGATCGCAACATCCGTGACGCCGCTGGCCATGGCCCGATCCAACCCGGCGCGATTCGGCACCAGCGCGCTGTAGCGCACGCCCGGCCGTCGCGTGATGCCGGCCATGACGGCGGCGGCGTCGCCCATCTGCGGCACCCACTTTGGCGACACGAACGCGGTCACTTCGATCGCGCCATGGCCGGCGGCGCTCAGGGCATCGACGAAGGCGATCTTCTGCGCCGTCTCGACGAGTGCGGTTTCGTTCTGAAGCCCGTCGCGGGGCCCGACTTCGACGATGCGAACCCGCGACGGCAGCGGCGTGCTCATGCGAACTCCAGGAGCGGCACGCCGGGCTGCACCAGATCGCCGGCCTTGCAGTGAATCGCCCCGACGGTGCCGTCCTGCGGCGCGCGGACGGCGAGCTCCATCTTCATGGCCTCGAGCATGAGCAGCACGTCGCCGGCCTTGACCGCGGTGTGCGGGGCGACGACCACTCGTGTCACCGTGGCCGGCATCGGCGCCGTCAGTTCGTGGCTGGCGGTGCGCCGCCTCGTTCGCCCGCGGTCGGCGGCGTCGCTGACCTCGAGCACCTCGACGCGTCCGTCGATCCAGATCCACCGGCGGTGGACGGGCCGGCAACGGCCACCGTCCAGTGCCGGCCGTCGCGCGACAGGCGATAGATGCCGCGATCGATCGGCGTGACCGTGAACGTGGCATCGTCAACCGTGACGCGCTCGTTGTCGACGTGTGACGGTGAGGGCTCGGTCGCCGAGTCGAACGATCGCGGGCATCAGAGTCCCCACCTCCCGATCGTGTCGAAGGGATCGCGGCCGCGGCTGGCCGACCGTCCGTCACCAGCAGGTCGCGACTCGTCGCCGCTGTCGTTCGCGAGCGCTGCGGCCGCAAACGCGGCAGCGGGCAGCGGTTCGGACACGTCCGGCAACAGCGCGCCCCGCTCGCGATCGAGGAACGACGTGTCAATCGCGCCGGCCTTGAACGCGGGATGCTGCAGGATGCCGAGCAGGAACGGAATGTTCGTGCGGATGCCCAGCACGACGTACTGGCGGAGGGCCTCGATGGCTCTGCCGATGGCCGCCTCGCGCGTTTCGGCGGAGACGATGAGCTTCGCCAGCATCGGGTCGTAATACACCGAGACCTCGCCGCCCTCGCGCACGCCGGCGTCCACTCGAACACCAGGGCCGCGCGGTTCGCGGTACATGAGAAGGGGCCCGGCTTGCGGCATGAAGGCCTGGGCCGGATCCTCGGCGTAGATCCGGCATTCAATCGCGTGGCCGCGCTGTGCGAGGGTGTCCTGCGACCACGGCAGCGGCTCGCCGCCAGCGACGAGTAACTGCGCGCGGACGAGATCGACGCCGGCGACGAGCTCGGTCACCGGATGTTCGACCTGGAGCCGCGTGTTCATCTCGAGGAAGAAGAAGCGGGCCTCATCGCCGCTGCCCTCGAGCAGGAACTCCACCGTGCCGGCGTTGACGTAGCCCGACGGCCCGCGCCGCCGCAACCGCGGCGTCGCCCATCTGCTGCCGGACCGCGGGTGTCAGGACCGGGCAGGGGCTTTCCTCGATCACCTTCTGATGCCGGCGCTGCACCGAACACTCGCGCTCGAACACGTGCACGGTGTTGCCGTGCGCGTCGGCGAACACCTGGATCTCGACGTGGCGCGGCCGCTCGACGAGTCGCTCGATGTACAGCGTGCCGTCGCCGAACGCCGACACGGCCTCGCGCCGCGCCTGCTCGACAGCCGGCAGGACTTCGGAAGCCTGGTGCGCAGCGACCTTCATGCCGATGCCGCCGCCGCCGGCCGACGGCTTGATGAGCGCCGGGAATCCGATACGCGCCGCCGCAGCCTCGAGCGAGGCATCGGACTGATCGGCCGGCGTTTCACCGGGCACGACCGGCACGCCTGCTGCCTGCATCAACTGGCGCGCGCCGATCTTCGAACCCATGCGCTCGATGGCCTCGGGCGGCGGCCCGACGAACACGATGCCGGCGTCGCGACAGGCGCGGGCAAAGTGCGGCGCGTTCGGACAGGAACCCGTAGCCCGGATGAATCGCGTCGGCCCGATGCGCGTGCGCGGCGCTCAACAAACGTTCGACGTTGAGATAGCTGTCGCCCGGCGATGGACCGCCGAGGTGTGCGGCCACGTCGGCCGCCAGCACGTGCGGCGCCTGCGCGTCGGCGTCGGAATAGACCGCGACGGTTTCGATGCCGAGCTCGCGGCAGGCGCGAATGATGCGGACCGCGATCTCGCCGCGGTTGGCGATCAGCAGCCGACGGATCATCGTGGCGGCGCCCAGCCCGGCGCGCGCTTGTCGAGAAACGCCCGTAATCCGTCCTGGCCTTCGGGCGAGACGCGCTGCGCCGCGATCGCTTCCGCCGTGATGGTTTTTGCGTCGGCAGGTGAGCGGCCCCAGACCTGCGGGATGAGTCGCTTCGAGGCCGCAATGCCAGTCGGCGACGCGCCGAGCAATTCGTTGACGTAGCGCTGCACCGCGCGTCGAGCTCCGCCGCCGGAACGACGGCGTGGACCAGACCGATCTCCTTGGCGCGCACCGCCGGAAAACGCATGCCGGTCAGGAAGAGCTCGCGGGCCGCCGACGGCCCGATCTTCGGCAGCACGTAAGGTGAGATCACCGCGGGGAGAATGCCGAGCTTGGTTTCGGTGAACCCGAACACCGTCGCTTCCTCGGCAACCGCGATGTCGCAGATGGCGACGAGTCCCGCGCCGCCGCCCAGCGCCGCCCCGTGGATCCGGCCGACGACCGCCGCGGGCAGCGTGTCGAGCGCGAAGAACATGTCGGCCATGCGCCCGGCATCGGCAAGATTGTCCTCGCGCGAGTAGCCGATCATCTTCGCCATCCAGTTGGCGTCGGCGCCGGCGCTGAACACGCTGCCCGCCGCCGTCGAGCACGACCACGCGCAGCGAGGCATCCGCGCGCCGCGGCCCGCGCCCACTCGGTCAGCTCGCGGATGACGTCTTCGTTGAACGCGTTTCTGACGTCGGGCCGATTCAGCGTGAGCCGCTCGACCGCCCCGTCGCGCCTGGTTCGAAGGTATTGAAATCACTCATCACATCCTGAAGACGCCGAATCGCAGCCGGCGGTATCGGAGCGTTATACGCGGCCGACACGCCCAGCGCGAGCGCTGTCCGCGTCTCCGCCGGGTCCAGCATGCCGTCGTCCCACAGCCGCGCGGTGGAGTAATAGGGCGAGCCCTCGTTCTCGTACTTGTCGAGAATGGGCTGGCGGATTGCCGCTTCCTCGTCGGGCGGGAACGGCTTGCCCTCGCGCAGCAGTTGATCGCGCTTCACGGTCGTGAGCACGCCCGCGGCCTGCTCGCCGCCCATGACCGAGATGCGCGCGTTCGGCCACATCCAGAGCAGCCGCGGTTCGTAGGCGCGGCCGCACATCCCGTAGTTCCCTGCGCCGAACGACCCGCCGATGATCACCGTGAACTTGGGCACGACGGAATTGGCGACCGCGTGCACCATCTTGGCTCCGTCTTTCGCGATCCCGCCGCGCTCGTACTGCCGCCCGACCATGAAGCCGGTGATGTTCTGGAGGAACACCAGCGGGATGCCCCGCATGTTGCAGAGCTCGATGAAGTGCGTGGCCTTGAGCGCCGATTCCGAGAACAGCACGCCGTTATTGGCGAGGAATCCGACGAGAAAGCCGTGGACGCGCGCGAACGCGCAGACGATCGTCGGCGCGTATCGCTCCTTGAATTCCTCGAAGCGCGATCCGTCGACGATGCGCGCGAGCACCTCGCGGACGTCATACGGCTTGCGGAGGTCGGCGCTGACGACCCCGTAGATCTCCGCCGGATCGTAGGCGGGATCCTCCGGTGCCGCCATGTCGGGGGGCAGCCGCTTCACCGTATTCAGCGCCTCCACGATCGTGCGCGCCTGATGCAGCGCATGTTCGTCGTCTTCCGCCAGGTAGTCGGCGACGCCGGACAGCCGGGTGTGCACGTCGGCGCCGCCCAACTCCTCGGCCGTCACTTCCTCACCCGTCGCCGCTTTGACGAGGGGCGGACCACCGAGAAAGATCGTCCCGGTGTTGCGGACGATGATGGTCTCGTCGGACATCGCCGGGACGTAGGCGCCGCCGGCCGTGCACGAGCCCATCACGACCGCAATCTGGGGAATCCGCTCCGCCGACATGCGCGCCTGGTTGTAGAAGATGCGCCCGAAGTGCTCGCGGTCGGGGAACACGTCCGCCTGGAGCGGCAGGAAGGCGCCTCCCGAATCGACGAGGTAGACACACGGCAAGCGATTCTGCAGCGCGATCTCCTGCGCGCGGAGATGCTTCTTCACCGTCATCGGGTAATAGGTGCCGCCCTTGACCGTCGCGTCGTTGGCGACGATCAACACGTCGCGGCCCGAGACGCGCCCGATGCCCGTGATCATGCCGGCCGCTGGCGCATCGCCGTCGTACATGTCCCACGCGGCGAGCGGTGACAGTTCGAGGAACGGCGAGCCGGGATCGAGCAGCTTCTCGATGCGCTCGCGCGCCGGGAGCTTGCCCTGCTCGCGATGGCGCTGGACGTACTTCGGTCCGCCACCCTGGCGGACGCCCGCCAGCCGGTCGCGGTATTCCCGCACGAGCGCGGTCATGCGCGCGTGATTGGCTTTGAACTCGTCGCTCGACGGGACGATGTGTGACTCGAAGCGGTCCATGAGGCGGTCAGCGGAGGCGTGAGTTGCAGACGATCGGTTTGGCGGCGATCGTCAACGGAGGCTGGGCCGGGCGTTACCAGCCACAGCAATCGGTCTTGAATCGGCAGGCCGGGCAGCGCCAGACGGCGTGCATGCGATACATCTCCGCGCCACACCGCTCGCAGACCATCTTGTCGTCGTCCGCCTGAGCCGGCGCTTTTCCTATCGCTGAGACAACCGCGGTAATGACGGGCTTCGGGGGGACGGACATGCCCCTAAATTCTGCCACAGCCGCGGTCCCGCTGATTGGCCAAGACGCGAGCCGTACAGAGGCGGGGCGCCGCCAGACGACCGTGTCGCTGGCAGCGCGCAGGGCGGGTGACTAGTGCGGGTCTGAGACGGACGAAATCGAAGCCTTTGAACACTCGTCGCTGCCGTTGGCAGCAACTGCCACTCGGATTAGCAACCGACATGCCAGGCTCCGCGGGGGAAAAGTGCACGAACTGGGCAGCGGTCTACCCAACGGGGGAATGACCGAGAAGGGTATTGATCTTGAATTGAAGAACTTGTGAAAATCGATGCGAAACGTCGAGGGTGAGGAAGAGACGTCCGGAAACGACGAGTCGGCGCGCGAGCGGCTGCGCAAGGCGCTGGACGCACGCGCCGAGGCGCTCGAGCATGCGCAGGACGCGCTGGCGGCCGCCGAGCGCGCCAACGAGCTGAAGGATCGCTTTCTCGCCACGGTCTCGCACGAGCTTCGCACCCCGCTCAACGCGATTCTCGGCTGGGTGCAACTCATCCGCGCTGGGCGGCTCTCGCCGGAGCAAGTGACTCGCGGGCTCCAGGCGATCGAGCGGAACGCGCGCGCACAGGCCAGACTGATCACCGACCTGCTCGACGTCTCTCACATGCTTCATGGCCGGCTGGTCATCGCGCGCGACCGGTTGACCTCGGCAAGGTCGCCGAGAGCGCGGTCCTCGTGCTGCGGCCGCTCGCCGAAGCGAAGGAGGTCGTGCTGGGCTGGCGACAGTGGCTCGGGGCGCCGCTCTCGGTGCTCGGCGATGCGAGCCGTCTTCAGCAGATCATCGCGAACCTGATTTCGAACGCTGTGAAGTTCACGCCGGCCGGAGGCGAGGTGATGGTGAGCCTGAGCAGCGACGCCGACTCGGCATACCTTCGCGTTGCTGACACGGGTGAAGGCATGATGCCGACACCTCTACCGAACCTGTTCGATCGCTTCTTCCAGGGACCGACGTTGGCCAAGCGGGTCGGCCTCGGCCTTGGTCTGGTGGTCGTCAAGGAACTCGTCGAGCTCCACGGTGGCGCGGTTCAGGCATCGAGCCGCGGGGCGGGGCTCGGCGCGACGTTCACGGTCTGCCTGCCACTCGCGCCCGAGCCTGCCGTTTAGGCGCCTTCGCTGATCCCGCACTCCTTCATCTTGTTGAGCAGCGTCTTGTAGCTGACGCCGAGATAGTCGGCGGCCTTGCGCCGATTCCAGCGGAACCGATCGAGCGCCTGTTGGATGGCGATGCGCTCGGCTCGCATCGCGGCTTCCCGAGCGAGCTCGGGCAAGCTCACCGGACCGTCCGGCAACGGTGCTTCGACCGGTGCCTCTTCTTCAACCGTCGCGGCCTCCGCCACTGCAGCAGCCGCGGGTGCTGGTGCGGGTGCGGGCTGCGAGACTGGCGCGGGTGCCGTGGGAGCAACGGCCGCGGGCGGCGGCGACACCATGGCCGGCGGCGCCACCTGGGCGGCGGGCGGCGGTGGTGCCGCGGGGCGAGGCGGCGTCGATTCGGCGTTCGCGCGCGAGCGCTTCAGTTCGGCGAGGACGAGTCCTTCATCCTGCAGAATCACGAAGCGCTTGATGACGTTCTCGAGCTCGCGGACGTTGCCCGGCCACGAATACTCGAACAGCGCGTCGCGCAGCGTGTCCGACGGACGCCGCAGCGGCCGGCCGTAGCGCTCCGAGTACTTCACGAGGAAAAACTCGATGAGCTGCGGAATCTCCTCGCGCCGCTCGCGCAGTGGCGGAACGTGCAGCTCGATGACCTGCAGCCGGTAATAGAGGTCTTCGCGGAACGAGCCGGCGCGCATCATCGCTTCGAGGTCGCGATTGGTGGCGGCGATGATGCGCACGTCGACCGTGATCGGCCGGTTGCTTCCGAGCTTGGTGAACTCGCTGTCCTGCAGGACGTGCAGCAGCTTGGCCTGGAGCCCCGCCGGCATCTCGCCAATCTCGTCGAGCATGAGCGTGCCGTGATTCGCGAACTCGAACTTGCCGATGCGAGCCGCCTGCGCGCCGGTGAACGCGCCGCGCTCGTGGCCGAAGAGCTCGCTCTCGAGGAGCTCGGATGGCAGCGCCGCGGCGTTCACCTTGACGAACGGCTTCAGCCGGCGCCCCGACCGCCGGTGCAGTTCGCGGGCGATCACTTCCTTGCCGACACCGCTTTCGCCGCGGAGCAGCACGCCCACGTCGCTGTCGGCCACGCGTTCGACCATGGCCATGACGTGCTTCATCGCCGAGCCGGGACCCCAGAACGGCGTGCCTTCCGGGTCCTGGCCGACCTGGGTCCGGAGGCGTTCGACTTCGCTGCTCAACACGGTTCGCTCGACCGCGTTCCGGATCGCCGCTTCGAGCGCGGCCTCGCCGAGACCATCGGGATCGTCGGGCTTGACGACGTAGTCGAGCGCGCCCTGCCGCATCGCGTCGACGATCGTGCCGGGGCTTGCCGGCCCGACAGCATGATCACCTGCACGTTGGGGTGCGCGAGACGCACGGCCTTCAACGTTTCGAGCCCGTCCATCCCCGGCATCGACACGTCCAGCAGGACCACGTCGGGGCGGCGCGTCACCGTGCAGCGTCTGCAGCAGATCGCTGCCGCTGGTGAACGGCTGGACTTCGTAGCCGCGCGATCGCAGCAGCGTCTCCAGGTATTCCACGAACTGCTGGTCATCGTCGACCAGCGCAAGCCTCGCAGGCGTCACGGGTGTGACCTTTCCGCTAAGGGGATTCGAAACCCCGCCGTCTGTCTCGATTGGTTGATCGTCCAGCGTTCCGCGCCGTGCGCGTCTAGCACGATGGCGGCCTCGATGAGTGAGAGGCCGAGACCGCCGCGCTCGAGTGCCAGGGGACCCGCCTCCGCTGTGCCACGTCCGTCGCCAAGTGCCGCGATCCGATCGCCCGGTCCGATGAGCACATCGAGCGAAGCGTTGGTCGGCAAGCCGCGCCGACACCGTGCATTCCGCGCCGCGGAGTTCCCGCGCCGTCGCTCTGACCACACTGATAAGAGCACCTGCCAGTCGCTCGACGTCGGACGTGCGAATCGTCGCTGCGTCGGAAAGCGCGCCGACGTCGAAGGCCACCGGTGCGTCGTAGTCCGCGTCGGCGACCTGCGCCATGACGCTCGCCGCCGCCACGGCGCCGAGCGCGTTGACATCCTGCTCGAACCACGTTGCGAGTCGCGAGCTCTCGTGACTGAGATCGCTGAGGCGGCCGAGTGCCTTCTGCATCTGCTCGAGCGCGCGCCGACGATCGGATTCCTGATGCAAACGCTCCTCGAGCAGCAGTCGGACGTAGCCATGGGCGATTCCGACGGGCGTTCGCAACTCGTGCGCCAGCACATGCAGGATTTCGCTGATATCAACAGACATGCCAATGATTGCCGGTTGTGCCGTCGGACCGCGTCTTTCGACCGCTCGAAGCGGCACTGTCGGCGACAGGTCCTCGAGCCGGTGGGAATCAAAGGTCGAGCGTATCACACGGGTCTCGAGCGGTTCTTGCGCTGGCACAGGCCTTGAAGCCGTAAAGCGTCAGTAGGCGCGGTTGAGGCGCGCCGAAGCAGGACATCGTGGTGGCGAAGCAGATTCTTCTTGTCGATGATTATCCGGACGCGCTCGAAATCTGGGGGCTGTATTTGCGCTCGCTGGGCTACGACGTGATCACGGCTGAGAACGGCCTGGATGCTGTTGATCTCGCGCACCGCGAGCATCCCGACGCCATCGTGCTCGATCTCGAACTCCCCGGCATCACCGGATTCGAGGCAGCCGTCAGACTGCGCGAGTCCGCTGACACTCATAGCATCCCGCTCATCGCCGCCACTGGCTACTCGCACGCGCGGCAACTGGACCACGCGCGCGACTGTGGGTTCGACGCGATCATCGTGAAGCCGTGCGACCCCGCGGTCCTCGCGGCTGAAATCGAGCGAGTAATCGAGGCTGCTGAGCTTCGGATTTACCGCTCTCGCGTCGAGGTGCCTGTGGAACGGCTTAGCCAGAACCGGTAAGCCCTTTCTCAGTTGAGTCGCGCGTCGAGGAGCTGGATGAAATCCGCGACATCACAGGCGGTCCAGAAGAGGCACGGACCCTGCAATGCAGGTCAATGGCTGGAGCGTGAGAGATGAGTCAGCCGACGGCGGCCAACGCGTGGAGCGCCGCCGCGAGCGAGAGGCTCGCGGATCTCGCGCGACACGTGAGGAGGAATCGGACCATGTATCGAGAAGAGCAGTCCGGAGCCAGCTTCGTGCTGGGAATGATGACAGGCGCCTTCATCGGCGCGGGCGTCGCACTGCTGTTTGCGCCAAAGAGCGGGCAGGAGATGCGGCAGCAGCTTGGCGAACAGTACAACGCCCTCGCGGACAGGGTGGGCGAGACCACGCAGACCCTGCGCGAGAGCGCGAACACCCTGAAAGAGCAGGGGCGCGAGCGCGTGCAGCGGCTGACCAGTCAGCTCTCAGATCGGGTGTCGTCGGCCCAGGAACGCTCGACCGCCTACGAGGCGCCGGCAGACCGGTTCCCCTCGTCGGTCCCCAGCGTGTAGTCCAGCGACCGTGACCTCATCCATCACTTAGGAGCAACGCATATGTTGACGACGATTCTCGTGCTGCTCATTGTTCTGTGGCTGCTGGGAATGGTGAGCTCGTATACCCTCGGCGGATTCATCCACATCCTGCTCGTGCTGGCCATCGCCATCGTGCTCATCCGCGTGATCCAGGGCCGCCGACCCATCTGACCTCGGCGCCGGGCGCCGGTCAAAGAGGCTGGACATCCCCCTCTGGCCTTTCTGCCCGGGCGCCCGGCGCCGTTCGCCGTCGGCCTCTGAACCCGTCCGAGTAAATCTGTGCAATCCGTGCAACTCAGTGGGCACGGACGCTAATCGCAGCTACACTGTGTATTGGAATCAAACACTACGACCTTGACCAGGCGTCGATTCAGGCGTCTCGGCCGAGGTGGGCAGAGGACGAGTGTATCCCCACGAGACGGGACGACGTCAGCGACACCGGGTGCTCGTCATCGACGACGAGCCGATGGTGACCGATTGGCTCAAGATGGTCATCGAGCAGGCGCCGGTGGCTCAGGGCTACGAGGTCCGCGCCGCGAGCCATGGCGCGCGCGGCGAGGAGCTCTTCACGTCCTGGCGACCGGACGTCGTGCTGCTCGACCTCTTGCTTCCTGACACCGACGGCATCGATCTCCTCAAGAAGATGAAGGCGATCGATCCCACGCCCGAAGTCATCGTCATCAGCGGTCAGGGCACCATCAAGCGCGCGCTCGAAGCCGGGCAGGCCGGCGCCTTCTTCTTCATCGAAAAATCCGATCTCGATCCGTCGGGCATCACGACGATCCTCGAGCGGGCGCTCGCCCTCCACGACGAGCGGCGGCAGCACGAGCAGTTGAAGGAGCAGGTCCGCAGCCAGTACTCGTTCTCGAACATCATCGGCAAGAGCAAGAAGATGCGCGAGCTCTTCGAGCTGGTCGAGGCGGTGGCGGCAAGCGACGCCAACATCCTGATTCAGGGCGAGAACGGCACCGGCAAGGAGCTCATCGCCAATGCGCTGCACATCCGGAGCCTGCGAGCGCAGGGACCGTTCATCAAGATCAATTGCGCCGCGATTCCCAAGGACCTGATCGAATCCGAGCTCTTCGGCTACAAGAAGGGCGCGTTCACCGGCGCGCTGCAGGACAAAGTCGGTCTGCTCGAGCTGGCGAGCGGCGGATCGCTGATGCTCGATGAAATTGGCGAGATGCCGTCGTTCCTGCAGACCAAGCTGCTGCGCGTGCTGCAGGAGCGCGAGTATCGTCCGGTCGGCAGCGAGCGCACCGTCAAGGTCGATTTCCGGCTGATTTGCGCGACGAACGTCGATCTCGACACCGCGCTCCGGGATGGCCGGCTTCGTGAAGATCTGTATTTCCGCATCAACACCATCACGGTGCGCGTGGCGCCGCTGCGGGAACGAACCGAGGACGTCCCGCTTCTGTGCACGCACTTCATCGACAAGTTCAACGAGCGCTACCGCAAGAGCGTGAAGGGCATCGCCGCGCCGGCGTACCACCTGCTCATCCGTAACCGCTGGCCGGGCAACGTCCGCGAGCTCGAGAACGCGATCGAGCGGGCGGTGCTCGTGGCGAAAGGGCAGGAGATTCTGCCCTGCGGACCTGCCCGAGCCGATCCGCGACGAGGCCAGCGTCAACCCCGAATTCGCGATTCCGCCGCACCACACGCTGGCGGAGATCGAGAAGATGGCGATCGTCCAGACGCTACAGCGCACCAACTGGAACAAGCAGGAAGCGGCGCACATCCTCGGCCTGTACCGGCCGACGCTCTACAGCAAGATGCGCCGTCACAACATCGACGACCCGGCCCGCGCGGCGCGGGCGGCGCGTGAGGCAGCCGAAGATCCCGAGCTGGTCTCGCGCGAAGTGGAGGGAACGTGAACGAGCGACAAATTCTGATGGCCGGCGGCGTGCTCGGCGCGCTCGCAGGCGTGTTGACGAGCTACGTGTACTTCACCGAAAGCGGGCGGCCGCTGGCGCGAGCAGGCCGAAGGCAACTTCGGCTCGTTGATGCAGGAGGCCGAACGCCTGTTGTCGGCAGCCGACCAGGTACGGCAGAGTGTCGCGGAACTCCGTGGCAAGACAGTCCGGGTGGCCCCGATCCGCGTGAGGTGAGCTCGTTTCGCGTGACGCTCCGCAAGGCGGGCGACGCTTTGCGGGAGTCGTCTGCCGACCATGCCGACGCGGACGCTGCGAAGCCTCCGGCTGATGTCCCTGGCGGCGTGGCGCGGCGTGGGCGAGCTCTACAACAGTGACGGGCTCACCCACGCCGCGTCGATCGCGTACTACGCGCTGCTGTCGCTCTTTCCGTTCCTCCTGCTCGTCCTGTCGATTCTCGGCATGGTGACCGCGGACGAGGCCGACCGCGACGCCGTCGTCAGGTTCGTCTTCCGCTATTTCCCGCGCCAGTTCGACTTCATGACCGGGCAGCTCGACGCGTTTCGCGGGCAGACGGTTCGCCTCGGCGTCGGCGGCCTGCTCGCCCTGACCTGGGCGTCGCTCGGCGTCTTCAACGCCGTCTCGTCGGCGATCGACCACGCGTGGGGCGTCGAACGGCGCCGCAGCTTCCTGATGCACCGGCTGGTGTCGTTCCTGATGATGGTGTCGGCGGGCGCGATCTTCATCATCGCGCTGGTCCTCGCCAGTCTTGCGCGGGTCGCGGAGACCAACTGGTTCTGGGACGTGGTGCAGCGATCGTCGTGGCTGACGTGGTTGAGCCAGGTCAGCGCGGCTTACGGCGCGACCGTGCTCCTCATCATCTGCGTCGGGTTGTTGTTCTACTTCATCCCGAACACGGACATGCGGTTCCGTCACGTCTGGCCGGGCGCGATCGTCACCGGCCTCTTGTGGCGCGGCGCGCTGTCGGCGTTCTCCTGGTACGCGCGCGACCTCGCCGCGTGGAACAAGGTGCACGGCTCGATCGCCGCGGTCGTCGTGTTCCTGTTCTGGGTCTACATGAGCGCGGTGATCCTGCTGTACGGCGTAGAGATGACCGCCGCCTACGCTCGTCTCCGCTCGGCCGCCGCCCGCCATCCGGAACTGGCCGGCAGCAGCGCGGCCGTCCCGGCAGTACGGTAGCTCTCGGCTCTCGGCGATCGGCGCTTCGACACGGTCGACGGCTCGACGGTCCACGGTCGACGGCCCCACAGCTCACGGCAGGTCTACGGTCTACGGTCTACAGTCCACGGCACACCGCACTCGCACCCGCACACCGCACACCGCACACTGGACCGCACTCAGAACTCAGCACGAAGGACCGGACGCGGCTCGAGGAACAAGGAACGAGGAACGTGGCTCGTGCCTCGTGCCTCGTGCCACGGATACAATCAGTAGCAATGAATCGCCTCGCCGGCGAGCAGAGTCCGTATCTGCTCCAGCATGCCGCCAATCCTGTTGACTGGTTTCCGTGGGGCGAGGACGCGTTTCGCGCGGCGCGCGACGGCGACAAACCGATCTTTCTCTCCATCGGCTACTCCACGTGCCATTGGTGTCACGTGATGGAGCACGAGTCGTTCGAAAACCACGAGATCGCGGAGATGCTCAATCGCGACTTCGTGCCGATCAAGGTCGATCGCGAAGAGCGCCCCGACGTCGATCGCGTCTACATGATGTTCGTGCAGGCCACGACCGGTTCCGGCGGATGGCCGATGAGCGTGTGGCTGACGCCGCAGCTGCAGCCGTTCTACGGCGGCACCTATTACCCACCACAGGGCCAGTGGGGCAGGCCGGGCTTTGCGCGACGTGCTCCGCGAGATTGCTCGGGCGTGGCGCGAGGAGCGCCCGCAGTTGATCGGGTCGGCGGGCGAGATCACCCAGAAGCTCGCAGACATTGCGGCCGGCGCCCGGGACGGATCTCAGGAGGCGCCGGGAGAGGCGGCGCTGGCGTCGACGGTGCAGCAGTTCAAGCGCGACGCTTCGACACGCGGCGCGGCGGGTTCGGCGATGCGCCGAAGTTTCCGCGGCCAAGCGAGCTGCTCTTCCTGCTGCGCGAGCACGCGCGCACCGGGCGATCAGATCGCCCGCGACATGGTGCTTGCGACGCTGTGGGCGATGGCTCTCGGCGGGATGCGCGACCACATCGGCGGCGGGTTCCATCGCTACTCGGTCGACGGCAACTGGCGGGTGCCGCACTTCGAGAAGATGCTGTACGACCAGGCGCAGCTGGTGCTGGCGTATCTCGAAGCGGCGCAGGTCTCGGGCGATCCGTTCTACGCGCAGATTGCCGAAGACACGCTGCAGTACGTGGCGCGTGAAATGACCGCGCCTGAGGGCGGCTTCTATTCGGCCGAGGACGCCGACAGCGTTCCGCCGGAACACGCAGCGGATGCCGCGGCGCGGAAGATGGAAGGCGCGTTTTACATCTGGCCGCTCGCCGAGGTGCGCGATCTGCTCGGCGAGGACAGCGCCGCCTTCGAGCGGCGTTACGGCCTCCTGCCGGATGGCAACGCGCCGTTCGATCCGCAAAGCGAGTTCACCGGCAAGAACCTGCTCTACACCGCTCGCGGCATTGCCGACATCGCGACCGATCTCGGTCGCGAGCCTGGCGACGTGGCCGCGGCGCTGACGCGCGCGCGGCTCGCGCTCTTCAACGCGCGAAGCGACGCGCCCGCGTCCACATCTCGACGACAAGATCCTCGCCGGCTGGAATGGCTTGATGATCGCGGCCTTCGCCCGCGCCGGCAGCGTGCCTCGCGGGCGGCGGCGCTCTCGGTCAGGACGCCCACGACGATCCCGGCGCGCGTCATCTCCGCACCGCGACGCGCGCCGCGGCGTTCGCCCGCGACACGCTGTGGGACGGCGAGCGCCGAATCCTGCGCCGCCGCTTCCGCAATGGCTCGACCGCGATTGACGGCTATGCGGAAGACTACGCGTGCCTGATCTTCGGCGTGCTCGAGCTCTTCCAGTCCAGCGGCGATGCCGCCTGGCTGGCGTGGGCGATCGAGCTGCAGTCACGTCAGGACGCCCTCTTCTGGGATCCGATTGGCCACGGGTGGTTCAGCACGACCGGCACCGATGCTTCGGTGCTCGTTCGGATGAAAGAGGAATACGACGGCGCCGAGCCGTCGGCGAGCGCGATCGGGGCCTGGAACCTGCTCACGCTTGGCCACCTGACCGGCGACGCCAGCTATCTCACCAGGGCGCGCGAGGTGTTCGCCGCGTTCGGCGGGCGACTGTCATCGCAGGGACGCGGCCTGCCCATGCTCGCTGCCGCGCTGTCGCGTCTGCTGGCCGCGCCAGAGCAGATCGTCGTCATCGGTCCGCGGGCAGACGCGGCGACGAAGGCGTTGTGGACGGCGGCGCAAGTGGATTACCGGCCGTTTGCGACGTTCATCCTGCTCGAGCCCGGCGACGCCGCAGGCCGCGGTCGCACAACAGCTGCCGTGGATCGCGACGATGGCGACCAGGGATGGGCAGCCCACGGCGTACGTGTGTCACGACTTCGTCTGCGACGCGCCGACAACCGACCCGGACGCTCTTCGCGCGCGAGTGACGACTGAGAAGGGGACGGAGAGTCATGTCAGCCACGCCGATTGAAGTTGATGTCTGGGTCCGCGGAACCGCAGCATGCCGCGACCCACCGCGTCGCCATGCCGGCCGCCGCCGATCAGTGGACCGACGCCGACGTGCGAATGCTGCTCACGGAGATGCTCCTCGCGATCGAGCGCGAGAAGAACCCTGGTGGCGATCCGCCGCCGGTGTCGCTTCGCGGCTTCAGCTGGATCGTCAGCCCGTATGAAGGCGGAGTCGATCCTGCATCTCGAGATGGTGATGGGCACCGCCAGCGCGGGCCCCATTGCCGTCGAGGAAGCGCGGCTCACGGCGATGGTGTCGCGGGCACTGGGCGCGGCCGAGGGCGTCGTGCATTGACCGGACCGGCCGCCACTTCGCGTAGAATCACCCTGCCTTTAGAGCAGATCCCGATGAAACGGCAGCCACTCCTCTTCGTGCCGTCGATGCCGACATCCACTGTCGGCACCGGGATTACCTCGTGCGCCGATCGATCTCGCCGGATCGATTCGGCGCGGTTCACGCTCTAAGTTCCCGTTAAGAAGCCACTCTCCAGTCCCTGGGCCGGATCGAGAGCCGGCCAGGTTTGAGGCCCGTTGCAGGCTGGTTTTCATGGACGCCACGCCACTCGTCTCACCTCGTTCGTTATCGCCGCGGCAGCTGTGGAGCCTGCTGCGCGAAGGCCTGCGCGGATCGAACCGCGACTTCACCGACGGCCACGTCGGCCACGCCATCGTTGTCCTCGCGATTCCGATGGTGATGGAAATGTGCATGGAATCGCTGTTCGCGGTCGTCGACGTGTTCTTCGTGTCGCAGCTCGGCGCCGCGGCGGTGGCGACGGTCGGCCTCACCGAGTCGCTGCTGGCCATCGTCTACTCGGTCGCGATGGGGCTGTGCATCGGCGCGACGGCGATCGTGGCGCGCCGCATCGGCGAGAAGGACCCGGATGGCGCGGCGGTCGCGGCCGTGCAGGTCATCGCGCTCGGCCTCGTGGTGTCGGCGGTGATGGGCATCTTCGGCGCGCTGAACGCCCGTCGTCTGCTCGCGTTGATGGGCGCAGACGAGGCGGTGCTCGGCGCGCAACGCGACGTTCGCCGTCATCATGCTCGGCGGCAACGCCGCGATCGTGCTGCTGTTCCTGAACAACGCGATCTTCCGCGCCGCTGGCGACGCGGCGATCGCGATGCGCGTGCTCTGGATCGCGAACGGCATCAACCTCGTGCTCGATCCGTGCCTGATCTTCGGGCTCGGACCGTTCCCGGAGCTCGGCGTCGTCGGCGCCGCAGTGGCGACGACGACGGGCCGGTCGACGGCGGTGCTGATCCAGCTGGCGGTGCTGGCGTCGGGCCGCGGCCGGATCTCGATCGGGCTGCGCCACCTGCACACTCGCGCCCCGCGTGATGTGGACGGTGTGCCGGCTGTCGGGTACGGCGCTCTTCCAGATCCTCGTCAACACGACGAGCTGGATCGGGCTGGTGCGCGTGATCTCCTCGTTCGGCAGCCCGGCGCTGGCCGGCTACACGATCGGGATCCGGACGATCCTGTTCGCGCTGCTGCCGTCGTGGGGCCTGGCGAACGCCGCGGCGACGATGGTCGGCCAGGGGCTGGGCGCCGGGAAGCCCGAGCGTGCGGAGCAGGCCGTGTGGACGGCCGGCTTCTACAACATGATGTTCCTCGGCGCGATCAGTCTCGTCTTCGTGACATTCACGCCGTCGATCGTCGGCATCTACACGAGCGATCCGGAGGTGGCGGCACATGCCGTCGAACTGCCTGCGCATCGTCAGCCTGGGGTTCGTGTTCTACGCCTACGGCATGGTGCTGACGCAGTCGTTCAACGGCGCGGGCGATACGTGGACGCCGACGTGGATCAACGTCGGCTGCTTCTGGTGCTGGGAGATCCCGCTGGCGTGCCTGCTGGCGCTCTATCTGGGACTGGGACCGACTGGGCGTCTATCTGGCGGTCACGATCGCCTTCTCGACGGTTGCCGTCGTGAGCGCGATCCTCTTCAAGCGCGGGCGGTGGAAGCTGAAACGCGTCTGACGGTCTCGCCGCGGGTCACGGGGTCGGGGACAGTGTCCTCGGCCCTGACCCCTGACCCCTGACCCCGCGATCTCCCGGTCTCCTGCTAATCTACTAAGTGCTATGAAGAGCAGTCTCGCGGTTGCGGTGGTCGGTGTGCTCACCCTCATGACATTTGGCGCCGGCGCGCAGGAGAAGACCGTGCGCGGCGAGCGGACGGTTGATTTCCAGACCGGTCGGGCGCAGACATTGAATGTGACCGTCGGTCCGGTCCGGGTGGAAAGTGTCGAATTCTCAGACCTTGGGAAGGGTTACGGGCGCGGAGGGACGCCGGGCAATCTGCTTGGCCGGGTCGCGGGCGCCAACGAGTCCGAAGCGAGCACCACGCTCCGAGCAAGGTTCATGGCGGAAAACCCGACCGTGGACGACTGGGTCGTCCGCTTCACGCTGGAGTTCCTCGACAAGGACGGCGCGGTGATCGACAAGGTGAGCAAGAGTGAAGGATGGGAGGGGCGCGCCAGGCCTTTCAACCTCGAGCATTCGATGCTGTCCTACGCCGTCCCGCTCATCGCCAAAGGTGCGGATCACTTTCGAGGCGCGGCTGGACTGAGTCGCCCGCGCTCGTTCTGCGCGATCGAGCCAAGTTTCGGACGCCGGGGTGGCGGAACTGGCAGACGCACAGGACTTAAAATCCTGAGTCCGCAAGGACGTCCGGGTTCGATCCCCGGCCCCGGTTCCTGTTTGATAAATGAGCGATCTATCGAACCGGCGCGGATCTCGTTTAAGTGATGCCAGGACATGCGCCTCGCGCTCGAAGCGGGCCTCGCGTTCGGCGCCGGCGGCCGCCAATGTCGGGCAGGATCTGATGGCCACGGCACGCCCGAGCGTGGTGTCACGGGCACGCGTACTCCTCACCCATGCCGCCGGCACAAAGAGGGGCGACAACCTCGTCGGCGCCGAGGCGGGTGTTGGGGTGAAGTGCCATTCGTTCCGCCGGGGACTATAGGACAGCGTACAGACCGCACCTGCCCACCCGTGCATCACACCTGCGCACACCGCACCCGTCGCACCTGTCACCGTGCACGTGAGTAGGGTAGAGTTACCCAGGCTGAACTCCCCATGGCCGCTCCCGCGTTCATCGCGCGCTACGAGGTCAAGCAGTGCCTGGGCCGGGGCGGGATGGGTGCGATTTACCTGGCTCGCGACCCGCTCATCGACCGGCTCGTCGCCGTCAAGCTGCTGCACGCTGACTTCGCGAGCGACGAATTCCGCGCCCGCTTCGCGCAGGAGGCGCACGCTTCGGGGGGCCTGTCCCACCCGCACATCGTCACGATTCACGACTACGGCGAGGCAGACGACGCGCCCTTCATCGTCATGGAGTACGTCAGCGGCGAGACGCTGGCATCGCTCATCCGCCGCGCCGCGCCGATCCCGGTCATCCAGAAGTTGCTGTGGACCGAGCAGATCTGCAGCGCGCTTGGATACGCGCACAGCGAGGGCATCATCCACCGCGATATCAAGCCATCGAACCTGATGCTGGATCAGCACGGCACCATCAGAGTCGTGGATTTCGGCATCGCCCGGCTGGTGGGCGGCGTGTCGACGAAGATGAGCTCCGTCATCGGCACGCCGGGCTATATGTCGCCGGAACAGATTCAAGGCGGCACCATCGACGCGCGAAGCGACATCTTCGCCCTGGGCACGGTGCTCTACGAGCTGCTGTCCTACCATGAGGCATTTGCGGGGGAAACGCCGCATGCGGTCATGCACCGCGTGATTGCGGGTCAACCCACGCCGCTTGCCGAACTCGTGCAGGGCCGCGATCTGTCCATCGTCCCAGTCGTCGAGACGGCGATGCGGAGAGATCCGGCGCGTCGCTATCAGAAGATGGCCGAATTCGAAGCGGCGGTTCGCGACGCGCGGACGGCGCTCGAACGAACGGGACATGACCTGACGGTGCATGCGCCGCGCCAGGTGGAGCGGGCGCGGGCGCGGCGTCGCACCGACCCGGCCGACCTCGCGCGGCGACGCGCCGAGCAAATTCAGCAGCATATCGATCGCGCTCGGCAGGCCAAGGAAGCGGGCGATTCCGACGCCGCGATCGCAGCGTGCGAGGATGCGCTTCTCATGGATCCCGGATTCGCCGATGCCCTGGATCTGCTCGAGGCGATCCGCGGCGAAGCCCCGTCGATCAGCGCACCGCCGCCCTGGGCCACGCGACCGGTGCCGACAGTGTCGCCTCCGCTGGGCGTGAGTCCGCCGTCACTCGTCCCGGCACGTGTCAAGGTGCCGCCCAGGACGGCCGTCGTCGAAGCCGTCCAGACAAAACCGTGGAAGACCGGCAATCAGGCGGCGTCCGTCCCCGTCGATCTCACCGATGTCGGTGAGCAACCGCTGCGGCCCTGGGAGACTACCGCCTGGAACACGGCGAGCGCACTGGCGTCGGCCCCGCCGCCGGGTTCACGTCTACCGGCAAGGCGTGGCCGGATCGGGGCCTTCGCTGGCGGTGCGGCGATTGTCACGTTCATCGCGGGGTTGGTGTGGGCCGCGTCTGCGGCGCGGATCGCACTGGGGCCTGAAGGCGCCGTTGGGACGGCGCCGCCGAGCGGGCCCGGCCCGGCGGCAACCGCTGCGAGTACCAGCCCAGCGCCGGCTGCCCTTGCGCGCGCGCCAACGGCGTCGCCGCTCCCGGTTTCGGCTCCGCCGATCGAGCCGGCCGCCGCTGAACGCCAGGCATCAGCGCCGCCACCCGCCGTCGGCAAGGCGACGGTCCCCGACTCCTCGCTCAACGGCGGACGCTCCGACGACCGGGCGCGCACGGCCGCGCCGAAGGCCGTTGATGCAGCAGCCGTTTCGCGCATGCTCCAGCGAGCGGAGTCGGTCCGGTCCAGCGGCGACCTCGCGCAAGCGCTCACGCTCTATCGCGAGGTCCTCCGGTTGGAGCCCGGCAACCTCGTCGCCGGGCAAGCCGTTGTGCGTATTCGCGTGGAGTACCTGCTGCGCCGGGCCCGCTCGCTAGTCGATGCCGAGGATTACGACGCGGCGCTCCGCGATCTCGACGCCGTCGCGGCCGACGATCCCAACAGCAGGGACGCTGACGCGCTCCGCAAGGAGATTGCCGCGGCGAAGAGCCGCGCGCCGCGCAAGCCGAAAAGGTAAGTGGGTCCGCGGACTGATCGATCACTTCGCCGAGGGAGAAGTGCGGCCGCGTGTCGATCGAGATGCCGGAGCCCAAGGCGCTGCTGATCTGACCCATCGAGGCGGGATATCGTGCCGCTTCGCTGTGCATGTAGTCGCTACCCTTCTCTACCCGACCGACGACACGGGGCGAATCATGAACGCATGGATCGATCGCGCGTCTGCAGCCGGGCAGCGCTTCGGCATGGGTGACCTGTTGATAGCGCGCTGGCGAGCGAACTGGATGCGCTCATATGGTCACTGGACGAGGACTTTGCGCGGCTGCAGCGTCTGCGGCTGGTGCGCTTGTATTGACGTGATTGCCATGGTGCGGCCGTGACCGGGTCGGCGAGTCTGCCCGCGGAGGCCCGCATCGAGGTGTGGCGGCCAGAACCTGACGGCTCGCCCGTGCTGGAACGCGACCTCGACATGCTGGCGGAGATCCTCCGCGCCGTTGTCTACGACGGCGCCGGCGTCAGCTTTGTCGCCCCGTTCTCCGTCGAGGAGGCGCGCGCGTTCTGGGTAGACAACGTGCTCCCCGGAGTCCGCGCGCACGTCCGCCACGTGATGCTGGCACGCGATGGCGCCCGCATCGTCGGGACAGTGCAGCTCGAGCTCGCGTGGCCGCCGAATCAGCAGCACCGCGCTGAGGTCGCCAAGCTGCTCGTCCACCCTGATGCGCGGCGTCGCGGAATCGCGCGGGCGCTGATGGTGGGGCTCGAAGCGATGGCGCAGGCCGAGCGACGGACGCTGCTCACACTCGATACGTGGACCGGAAGCCACGCTGAATCGCTGTATCGCTCTCTGGGCTATATCGAGGTGGGAGTCATTCCACGATTCGCACGCGGCTCGCTTACGCCGGCGCTGGAGCCCACGACCATCATGTACAAGGAGTTGACGCCGCCAGACCCGTCTGCCTGACGAAAGTGCCAGGTCTCGATGGCAGGTGTCGGGGTGGGGAGGCTCGTCAGGTCGTGACCGGCCCGTCGAGCCACTGCTCGGCTTCTTCCATCGTGCGAAAAACGGCAACGCGCGGGCTGAGGTCCTCGGTGAGGGTTCCGAACGCCCGCCCCGTACTGTAGCCGCCAGCGTCGTCGCGTACCAGCGCCATCGGTCCGGAAAGCCCGTGGCGACTCGACAGCGATCGCGTGAGCTCGACCAGGATCCGCACCTCCTGGGCATCCATCGTGCCGGTGCGCTGGCGGCCGTCGTAGAGCAAGCTGTACCACCACGTGCCGTCCATGACTCGCCGATCGAGCATCTCGATCGCCTCGGTCAGCGTGATCTCGCCGACGGCTGTCACCGTCACCATCCGTCGTGAGTCGTCGCGGCGATAGGTCAGCGGCATCGCCTACCCTCCTCGTGTCCGCGGATCTAGCCGCAGTCTAACGCGCGGAGGCCGCTATGGTGACGGATTGTTGATCTGGCCGGCCCGGCACCTACCGATGCGCGGCGCGGATGGATCAGAGGTCCTGGCTCTCGCGAATCAATCGCGGCATCCGCGCCAGAAGCACCAGGACGACGGCATTGGTCGCGGCGTCGGCGCTGAGACACGCAGTCAGGCCGACGTTCTCGTAGACCCACGCGCCGGCGACGTCGCCGACGGCACTCGAGAGCGCCCAGGCCGAGAACGCCAGCGCCATTCCGGTGCCGGCAATGGGGCGCGGGCATGAGCGGCGCGCCAGGTCGAAGAGCGCGACGTTGGCGAGGCCAATCAAGAGACCGGCGGCGGCGCCAACCGCAATCGCCTGGAACGGGTCGGTGACGAAGAGCAATGGCGCCCCCACCGGCAGGCTCGCGCCGATCGACCACCGGAGGATTCGTCCAATCGGCTGCCGCTGACAGAGATAGACGTAGAGCACCGCGGCGCTGGCCATCGACGCGAAGTTGACGGCCCGGTAGATGCCGTAGAGCTCCGGCGACAACCCGATATCCGAGGTGAGGTAGTAGAGGAGCGGCGTGCTCCAGCCGGGCGAGAAGTTCCAGACAGCCAGCAGGCCGACAACGAGCCAGAGATTGCGATCGCGGAGCGCGACGCGTGCGGGCGCCTCGTCCGGCGTCGTCGTGAGCGGCGGCGCCACGAGTCCCGCTGACACCGACGGCGGGCACAGGATCGCAAGAGGCAGCAGCGCCGCCACGGCGACCGCCGCGGCGAGGAACGCAACCTGCCCCGTGAAATGCTGAACCAGGAACCCTCCTGCGACAAGCGCGACGACCTCGCCGGTGACCTGCGCCAGCTCGTCGGCGGCGCTGAGTCGCCCGGTCATTCCGAACGATTGGCCAACCGTCGTCATCATCGCCTCGGCCACGGCGAGCATGATCTCGAACACCAACGAGGCGACGAGCAAACCGGCGAGCAGCCACACGTACGAGATCGCGTCGGATCGTCCGAGGTAGAGATAGACGCAGACTGCGAGCGCGCTGCCGAGGATCAGATAGCCGCGGTCACCGAATGGCCAGGCCGTCCACTGGTCGCGAATCCATCCCCAGACGAACCCCAGCGACGCCGGAACCAGGACGATGGCTTCGAAGATCGCGAGCGCCTGCGGCCCAAACGACAGTGAGTCCTTCAGCGTGAACTGAACCGGGAGCCAGATGATGCCGGTGGGATCACAGAGCGTCAGCAGGAACGTCAGCCCGCCGAAGTACGCGGAGACGACCCGGCGGGACGGTCTCGCCAACGACAGCGCGCTAGGGACGAACAACATCGGCATGCCCGTCAGTTGCTGGCCGGCGACGCCTGGCGAGACGTGGCGAGCCGCTCGCACGCCGACTCGACGATCGTCTGGAGGAGCGTCCGGTAGGGGATGTCGTGCAACCTGCACAGGACGACCAGGTCTCCCGTAATCGGGTCGAGACCTGGCAGAGGATTCACTTCCATGAAGTTGATGACGCCGTGGCGATCGCACCGGAGATCCACGCGGCCGCCGTCACGACAGCCCAGGGCATGCCACGCCGCCAGCGCCACTGCGGCGGCGTCATCCTGCACGCGTGGCTCGACGAGCGAGTACGAGACGCGGCCTTTGTAGTGAACCTTGTTGTGGCGAGAGTAGACGCCCGGCTCGGCGAGATCGGTGAGACTGATTTCCATCGCCCCCAGCGACCGGGCACGAGCTCCCGAGCCGACGATGCCGACCGTGAACTCGCGGCCCGGGAGATACTCCTCGACGAGCACCGGCTGCTGATAACTCTCGAGCAACGTTTCGCAGATCGCGGCCAGCGCTTCAGGTGTCTCCGCGATCGATCGCCGGCTGATGCCCTTGCTGGATCCTTCGGCGACCGGCTTGGCAAAAACCGGGAAGGGCAGCGGCAGCGCGCGCAGGTCACGAACGTTTTCGACAACGACAAACGGCGGCGTCGCCACGCCGCAGTCGCGGACGACCCGCTTGGCCATGCCTTTGTGGAGCGACAGCCCGAGCGTCAGCGGGTCAGAGAACGTGTAAGGAATATCGTAGGCATCGAGGAGCGCGGGTACCTGCGACTCGCGCGAGAGGCCGGAAGTTCCCTCGGCGATATTGAAGACGAGATCCCATCGGTCGCCGGCGACCAGCCTCGCCGCGAGCGTCTTCAGATGGCCGATGCAGTCGATGTGGTGCCCAAGCGACGCGATCGTGTCGGCGATCGCCTCGACCGTGTCCTGGCTTTCACACTCCGCGGCCTCGTCGTCGGTCAGCCCCTGCGCCGGGAAGTCGTCGCGCAGGTCGTAGGTGAAGCCAATCCGCATTACCGCACCGGATCCGGATAGCGGTAGACCGATCGATCGAACGACTGGAGCAGCACGGCGTCGCCGTCGCGATTGAGCGGCGCGTCGGGAAGCAGCGGGACCTTGCCGCCGCCGCCGGGCGCATCGATCGCGAAGGTCGGGTTGGCATAGCCCGACGTGTGACCGCGCAGCCCGCGGGCGATGGCGAGACTGCGGCTGACCGGAGTCCGGAAATGCGCGGTGCCGCTGACCGGATCGCACTGAAACAGGTAGTACGGCTTGACCCGAATCTGGATGAGCCCGTGCATCAGGCGCGTCATGGTCTCGACGTTGTCGTTGACGCCGGCCACCATCACGGTCTGGCTGCCGAGCGGAATCCCGGCGTTGGCGAGCATCGTGCAGCCGCGAGCGACTTCGGGCGTCAACTCGTCGGGATGCATGAAGTGGATGCTCATCCAGAACGGGTGGTATTTCTTCAGCATCCGGGTCAACGCCGGCGTGATCCGCTGCGGCAGCGCCGCCGGGACCTTGCTCCCGATGCGAATCAGCTCGACGTGCTTGATGGCGCGCAGCCGGGACACCAGCCATTCCAGTTTGTCGTCGGTCAGGAGCAACGGATCGCCGCCGGAGAGGAGGACGTCGCGGATCTTCGGCGTTGCGGCGATGTAGTCGAGCGCGGCGCTCCACTGCTTGACGCCAAGGCTGTGGCCGACCGGATCGCCGACCATGCGTGACCGCGTGCAGTAGCGGCAGTACACCGGGCAAAGCGGCGTGACGAGGAAGAGCACGCGATCGGGATAGCGGTGGACCAGGCCGGGCACTTTCAGGTGGCCGTCTTCGCCGAGCGGGTCGTCGGCTTCGCCCGGGCTGTGGACGAATTCATCGGTGGTCATCACCATCGTCCGGCGGAGCGGGGCCTGGGGATTGTCGGGATCGAGGAGGCTCGCGTAGTACGGGGTGACCTGAGTCGGCAGCTTGCGGTCTTCAGCGAGTGCCGCCCGCTCGCGATCCGACAGGTGCAGGACGCGTTCGAGCTGGGCGAGATTCTTGAAACTGTGCCGGAGCTGCCAACGCCAATCGTTCCATTCTTTTGCCGAGACGCCGGGAAAGAACCGCTTGCGAAACGCTAACGACCGAGGGCTGATCGATGCCACAACACTCCTTCTGATCGGGGGCCTTGCGATTCGTCGCCTGTTGGCGGGAACGGGCCGATCGACTGACGCGGGTAGCTGGCGGGAATGGCAGGCAGGGTAGCTCAGCCGAGCACGACCCGCAACAGCGATCCGCGTGCGGTCTACGCCAGTCGACCATTTCAGTCATCGTGGAAGGAACCGTCAGGCATGTACTAGTGACGGTGACGCCGCTTTTGTGTCGCCGCTGTCGCGAAGGGCGTTGAACGGGCTCGTATAATGCCGCGAGTTCGGGCTGTCCCCACCTGATGCCAACGCTCTCGATCGCTCTCATCTACGATCAAAGCGCCGATTCGAGTCGGATCGACGTCAACGCCATCGTCGACAGCGTGGCGGCGATCGGCGCGGCGCTTCAGGGCGCGGGCCACCGAACGGCGGCGGTGTGTGTCAGCGACGGCATCGCGCCGTTCGTGGAGAAGCTCACCGCTCTCGGGCCGGACGTTGTCTTCAACCTGTGTGAGGGGTATCGCGGCGATAGCGCCGCGGAACCTGGCGTCGCAAGCCTGCTCGAACTCTTGCATTTGCCCTATACGGGGTCAGGGCCCGTGACGCTCGCGATGGCGCTGAACAAGCCGCTCTGCAAGCGACTGCTTGGCGGGCGCCGGCATTCCGACCCCGGCGTTTACGCTGCATACGCTGGACGCTCGCGGGCCGCGGCCCCGCACCTACCCGGCGATGCTCAAGCTCGCGGCCGAAGACGCGTCGCTCGGCATCACCGCAGACAACGTCGTCGCCGGAGACGAGGCGTTCGATCAACGGTTGCAGGCGATGTTCGACGAGTTTCAAGCGCCGGTCATGGCCGAGAGCTTCGTCGACGGGCGGGAATTCACCGTCGCCATGCACGACGGCGAGCCGCTCGTCCTTGAAGAGATCGAGTTCACGGTCGAACCGAGAATCGTCTGCTACGCCGCCAAGTGGGTTCCGGGCTCGGAAGAATACGCTGGCACCCGAGCCCAGTTCGCGCCGGTCGTCAGCGATGGCCCGCGTCAGCAGATGCTGGATCTCGCGCGCGAGGTCTACCAGCTTCTCGGCATGCGGGATTACGCCCGCGTCGACTTTCGCCTCGACCGCGACGATCGTCCGTTCGTGCTCGAGGCCAATCCCAATCCCGACATCACGCCAGGCTCGGGGTACTGCCAGGCGCTGGAGGCTGCCGGTCTGTCGTATTCCGACTTTCTCGATCGGATGGTTCGCCGTGCCTTCGGCCGGGGCCGGCCGCGGGTCGGCGCTGCCGAACGCAACGTTTCTCGATGACGCGACACTCACTGGTGGGGAGAGGTGTGACATGTCGAGTGTGCTGATCATCGGGGCCGGCGGCGCGGGCAGCGTCACCGCACATAAGTGCGCGATGAACCGCGACGTTTTCCGCACGATCCACCTTGCCTCGCGCACGTTGGCCAAATGCGAGGCGGTGCAGAAGGCCTGCCCGACTCCCAATCGACATTTCGCAAGTCGACGCTGACGATGTGTCACAGGTCGTGTCGCTGATCGAGCGCGTAGGGCCGGACGTTGTCGTCAACCTGGCGCTGCCTTACCAGGATCTCCCGATCATGGACGCCTGTCTGGCGACGGGCGTCGACTATCTCGACACCGCCAACTACGAGCCCCGCGACGAGGCGAAGTTCAGCTACACGTGGCAATGGGCCTACCAGGAGCGTTTTCGGGCGAAGGGCATCATGGCGGTCCTGGGCTGCGGCTTCGACCCCGGCGTCATCAGCATCTACTGCGCCTACGCTCAGGAGCGGCTTTTCGACGAGATTCACTTCGCCGACATCATCGACTGCAACGCCGGCGACCATGGCCGGGCGTTTGCGACCAACTTCAATCCCGAGATCAACATCCGCGAGGTGACGCAGAAGGGACGGTACTGGGAGGAGGGACGCTGGATCGAGATCGATCCGCTGAGCGTCTCGCGGACCATTGATTTTCCCATGGTCGGCCCGCGTCGAGCGTTCCTGATTTATCACGAGGAGGAAGAATCGCTGGTTCTGCACCTCCGCGGGCTGAAGCGCATCCGCTTCTGGATGACCTTTTCGGACGAATACATCACTCATCTGCGCGTCCTGCAGAACGTCGGCCTGACGCGCATCGACCCGGTCCGCTACGAAGGCGTCGACATCATCCCGCTCCAGTTTCTGAAGGCGCTCCTGCCCGAGCCGTCGTCGCTCGCGGCGAACTACACGGGACGGACCTCGATTGGCGTTATCCTGCAGGGCGTGAAGGACGGGCTCGAGAAGCGCGTCATGATTTACAACGTCTGCGATCACGCCGAGACATATCGGGAGGTGGGCGCCCACGCCGTCGCCTACACGACCGGTGTGCCGGCGATGACCGGCGCGATGATGATGCTTCGTGGGTTCTGGCGCGGTGACGGAGTGTTCAACGTCGAGCAGTTGCCGTCCGAGCCCTTCCTCGCGGAAGTCGCGCGGCAGGGTTTGCCGTGGCATGTCCAGGAATTGCCGATGCTCGCCTCAGAGGACCCGTTGGTGGCATGAGCACGCGGCCGATCGCGAAGGTCATCGCCATCACCAACGAGAATCCGGATTGGCCCGACCTCGACAAACAGTACGCCGACGAGACGTGGGACGCTCTGCTCGAGGCCCTGGCAGCTGAGGGCATCGCGTACCACTCCTTCAAGTTCTTCGACGACTTGAGCTTTCTCGACCCGTTCGATCCGCGCGAGTGGGTTGTCTGGAACGGCGGCGAGGAACTGTGCGGCCGGCCGTGGAGCGATGCCGAGGTCGCCGACGAGCTCGAGCGCCGCGGTTTCGCCTACACCGGCGCCGATCCCGCCGCTCTCCGCGCCACACAAAACCGCGCCCGCATCAAGGAGACCCTGCGCGCCGCCGGCCTGCCGACGCTGCCGTGGCAGGTGTTCGGCGATCATCGCGCCGTCGACGGCTGGAGCCACTTCCCGGCAATCGTCAAGGGCCTCAACCAGCACGCCAGCGTCGGGATCGATCGCGACGCGGTGGTCACGTCGCCAACCGAGCTGGAGGCGCGCGTCGCCTATCTGCGCGAGGCTCATAGCGACCAGGCGCTCGTCGAACCGTTCCTCGACACGCGCGAGTTTCAGGTCGCGGTGTGGGGCAACGAATCGCCGGAGGCCCTGCCGCCGAGCGAAATCGTCTACACGTCGTTCGCGGATCCGCGCGACCGGCTCCACACCCAAGCCTGGAAGATCGATCGCGAGTCGCGAGGCTACCGCGAGATCTCGATGCCGTGTCCGGCGCCCGCCGACCGTCCCGACTGGCAGGCGCGCGATCGAAGCGGTCGGCGTCGGGGCGTTCCTGGCGCTCGGCCTTCGCGACTTCGCGCGGTTCGACCTGCGCATGCTGGGTGACGAGCCGCAGATTCTCGACGCCAACGCCAATCCCGAGCTGGATCTCCAGTCGGTCGTCATCGCCGGCGGGCGCGCGCGTGGCCTCAGCTTCGGCCAGATGGTGCGGCGGATCGTCGAGCACGCGGCGAACCGGCGTCCCCTGTGACGGCAGCCGTCTTCACGACTGGCTGTTCAGATACTCGTCGTAATCGAAACTGCGAATCAGCTCGAGCTCGCCGCTCAGCCGCCGGACGACGATTGAAGGCATCGCCAGACCGTTGAACCAGTTCTTCTTGACGATGGTGTAGTCGGCGGCGTCGGCGAGCGCCAGCAGGCTGCCGACTTTCAGCGGCTCGTGGAATCCGAAGGTGCCAAACGTGTCGCCGGCGAGGCACGATCGTCCGGCAATCGTGTACGTGTGCGGCCCACCGCCGTTCAGGCCTTCGATTCGGCTCTGCATGCCGTAGATCAGGAAGTCGAGCATGTGGGCTTCCTGGCCGGCGTCCACGATCGCCACGTCGACGCCGTTGTTCACGATGTCGAGCACCTGCGTGACGAGAAACCCCGATCGGGCGACGACCGCCGACCCCGGTTCCAGATAGATCTGGATGCTGAACCGCCTCGCAAACGTCGCCAGCGTGTCGCAGAAGGCGTCGAAGGGGTAGCTGTCGCCGGTGAACGAGATCCCGCCGCCGAGGCTGACCCACTCCAACTGGTCGAGGAGTGGGCCGAACGTCGTGGCGATGTGATCGAGAATGCGTTTGAGCGCGTCGAGGTCGCCGTTCTCGCAGTTGCAATGGAACATCACGCCGCTGATGCTGCCGGCGACCTCTTCGAGCTCGGCGACGTCGGTGACCCCGAGCCGGGAGTGCGTACGCGCCGGGTCGGCGAGGTCGTAGCGCGAGTAGCTCACGCCGGGGTTCACTCGCAGCCCGAGCGGCACACCGGCCACGCGATCGCGAAAGCGCCGCAGCTGTCCGACCGAATTGAAGATGATCTTCGAGGCAATTGGACGTACCGCGTCAATCTCCTCGTCAGAAAAGGCGACGCTGTAGGCGTGGACTTCCTTGCCGAACTTATCGTGGCCGAGCCTGGCCTCGTAAGGTGAGCTCGACGTTGTGCCGTCCAGATAGGGCCGCATCAGATCGAACACCGCCCACGTTGCGAAGCATTTCAGCGCCAGGACCGAGCGCACTCCGGTTCGCTCGCGGAGGGCGGCCACGCGCTCCAGGTTCTTCAGCAGCGGCGTTTCGTCGATCAGGTAGTAGGGCGTCCTGAACCGGTCGCGGCTCGCTTCGATCTCGGCCTGAATCGCCGACTCCGTCGTCGCCATCGCCGCGTGACGGTATCACAGCGTTGCTCCTGGTGGCTCCGGTCCCGAACGTGGCTATGGCCAAGGCACTAGAATGCGTCGCGATGTCCACCGCCTCGAAGGTCGCCCACGAGTTGGTTGCCGACGGCAGCCCAAAGCCACTGAACTCGCCGCGGCAGGTGCTGCTGGCGAGCCTCGTCGGCACGGCGATCGAATTCTTCGATTTCTACATCTACGCCACCGCTGCGGTGCTGGTGTTCCCGGCGCTGTTTTTCCCGGCAGCCGATCCGGCCACGGCGACGCTCACGTCGCTGGCGACCTTCGCGATAGCGTTCGTGGCGCGCCCGGTCGGGTCCGCGCTCTTCGGTCACTTCGGCGATCGCATCGGGCGCAAGGCGACGCTGGTCGCGGCGCTGATGACGATGGGCGTGTCGACGGTTGCTGATTGGGCTGCTGCCGTCCTACGCGAGCATCGGGATTGCCGCGCCGATCCTGCTGGCGCTGTGCCGGTTCGGTCAGGGCCTCGGACTCGGCGGCGAGTGGGGCGGTGCCGTACTCCTGGCGACCGAGAATGCGCCGCCGGGAAAGCGCGCCTGGTACGGGATGTTCCCGCAGCTGGGCGCCCCAGTGGGCTTCTTCTTCTCCGGCGCCATCTTTCTGGCGTTGTCCCGCTGGCTGACCGACGCGCAGTTCTTCGCCTGGGGCTGGCGCGTGCCCTTTTTGTCGAGCGCCGTCCTGGTGATTCTCGGGCTGTACATGCGGCTGTCGATCACCGAGACGCCGGTTTTCGCGACGGCGATGGCACGTCGCGAACGGGTACGGCTGCCGATGTTCAACGTCTTCTGGTCGCACGGCAAGTGCGCTGGTCATCGGTGTCCTGATTTCGCTCTCGGTGTTCGTCAACTTCTACTTGATGACGGTGTTTACGCTCGGCTGGGGAACCACCGCGCTGGGCTACACCCGCGAGCAGTTTCTCTACATCCAGTTGTTCGGAGTGTTCTTCTTCGGCGCGACCATTCCGTGGGCCGCCGTGCGCGCCGAGCGCGGCCGCCGCCCGCTGCTGATCGCCGTGAACGTCGCGACCATGGTGTTCGGCCTGTTCATGGCATCGATGCTGACAGCGGGATGGGCGGGGCCGCGTTGACCCTGGCAATCGGCATGGGGCTCGTGGGCTGCGCGTATGGACCGCTGGGAACGGTGCTCGCTGAACTGTTTCCGACCTCGGTCCGCTACACCGGCAGTTCCATCACGTATAACCTGGCGGGAGTCTTCGGCGCCTCGCTGGCACCCTACGCAGCGACGTGGCTGGCGACGAATTACGGCTTGCAGTTCGTCGGCTACTACCTGTCGGCCTCGACCCTGCTGTCGCTGATCGGTCTGCTGCTGTCGCGTGAGACAAAGGACGCGGTTCTTTAGCCCAGTCGGGACAGGAACGTGCGCTCCTCGAGCAGCACGATGATCGCGTCGGCGGCCTGCTCTGCTGACAACACTGTTGTGTCGACGACGAGCTCCGCGGCGATCGGCGGTGCGTACGGTGCCGAGACGCCCGTGAATTGCGGGATCTCGCCGGCGTGGGCGCGCGCATACAGCTGCTTGGGGTCGCGCGCGCGACAGGTGCCCGGATCGGCGTTGACGAAGATCTCGAGGAACCGGCCGTGGGGCAGCAGCGCGCGCACGGTCTCGCGGTCCCGGCGATAGGGCGAAATGAACGCGCACACCACGATCGCGCCTTGCGCGAAAACGAGCGCGGCAACCTCGCCGGCGCGCCGGATGTTCTCGGTGCGATCGTCCGGCGAGAAGCCCAGGTCGCTGCACAAGCCCTTCCGGATCAGGTCGCCGTCCAGCATCAGCGTCTGACAGCCGCGATCGAAGAGGCGGCGCTCGACAAGGCGCCCGATGGTCGTCTTGCCGGCGCCGGAAAGGCCAGTGAGCCAGACAACGGCGGCCGAGTGACCCTGACGCGATTCGCGTTCGGCGCGAGACACCCCCGTCCGGACCCCAGGTGTTCCTTGGTCTTTGCTGTCGCTGCGCCGGCGCGCTGCTGCCCGGGCCCGCGTGCCTCGCCGCGAATCATTCCGGCCGCGACGGTTTCGTTGGTCTGCAGATCCACCAGGACGAAACTGCCCGTCGCCGAGTTGATGCGGTACGGGTCGAACGCCAGCAGCCGGCTCGTCGCGATCTCGACGCGGCCGATCTCGTTCAGCGAGAGCGCATCGGCAGCCGCTCGGTGAAGCGTATCGACGTCCACCCGGTAGTCGATGCGCTCGACGACGGCGCGAACCTGCTGCGTCGTATGGAGTAGGAGATACGTCGAGCCGCGCGCCAGCGGCGCCTGTGCCATCCAGCAGACGTAAGCGTCGAGACGGCTGGCGACGGCGGGCCGGTTCCGCCGGGGACGATCATGTCGCCCCGGCTGATGTCGACCTCGTCGGCCGTCGTGAGGACGACGGCGTCGCCTCCGTGGACGTGACTGCGGGGTCCGTCGAACGTCTCGATGCTGCGAAGGCGCGTCTCGATTCCAGAGGGCAGCACGACAATCTCTGCGCCGTCGGCCAGCGATCCGCTCGTCGCCGTACCCCGTAGCCGCGGGATCCGTGCGTCCTGACGACGTGTTGAACCGGAAAGCGGAAGTCGATGGTGTTCCGGCGGGCGCCCAGCCTTCACGGTTTCGAGCCGGTGCAGAAGCGGCCCGCCCTGGTACCACGGCATGCGGGGCGAGCTCGACACCACATTGTCGCCCTCGAGGGCCGAGACCGGGACGAACGAGACGTCCTGAATCGTCAGCTTGCCGGCGAACACAGACACGTCTGCGACGACGCGGTCGTAGGCTGCGACGTCATAACCGACGAGATCCATCTTGTTGACGACGACGATGATGTGCGGAATGCCGAGAAGCGAGGCGATGAACGCATGACGCCGCGACTGCGTCGTCGCACCCTTGGTGACGTCAACGAGTACAACGGCGACGTCGGCGGTCGAAGCGCCGGTCACCATGTTGCGCGTGTACTGCACGTGGCCCGGCGTGTCGGCAATGATGAACTTGCGGCGGGCAGTCTGAGAAGTATTTATGGGCGACGTCGATCGTGATGTCCTGTTCGCGCTCGGCGCGAAGGCCGTCGGCAATCAGGGCCAGGTTGGCGCGATCGTCGCCGCGCCGGCGCGAGGCGTTCTCGATCTGCTGCAGCTGATCGACGTAGATGCTGCCGGTTTCGTAGAGCAGCCGGCCGATTAGCGTGCTCTTTCCATCGTCGACGCTTCCTGCGGTGGCGACGCGCAGAAGGTCCATCAGAAGTAGCCCTCGCGCTTGCGATCTTCCATCGCCGCGTCGGATCGCAGGTCGTCATAGCGGCTGCCCCGCTCGGAGAGGCGCGAGGCGCGGATTTCGTCGATGACCGCAGCCGTCGTGGTCGCGGCCGACTCGATTGCTCCAGTGCAGGTCGCGTCGCCGACCGTCCGGAATCGCACCAGCCGTTCGGTGACGCCCTCGTCCGGAAGCGGGATGGAGTACGGCGTGTGGGCGAGTAACAGGCCGTCGCGTGCGAAGACCGCGCGCGGGGCCGCGAAGTAGAGACTCGGGACCGGAATCTCCTCGGCGGCGATGTACTCCCAGATGTCCAGTTCGGTCCAGTTCGACAGCGGGAAGATGCGAAAGTGCTCGCCGGGATGCTTGCGGGCATTGAAGAGATTCCAGAGCTCTGGCCGCTGGAGTCGTGGATCCCACTGTCCGAACTGGTTGCGGTGGGAGTAGACGCGTTCCTTGGCGCGCGCTTTCTCTTCGTCGCGACGGCCCCGCCGAAGACGGCGTCGAGCCGCAGCACGGCGATCGCGTCGAGCAGCGTGACCGTTTGCAGCCGATTGCGGCTGGCGGTTGGCCCTTCTTCATCGCGAACCCGGCCGAGGTCGATTCGAATCTTGCACCCGCCGGATTTCAAGCGGACAGCCGAGACGCGCCGCGAACGAGTCGCGGAACGCGAGCGTTTCGGGGAAGTTGTGGCCGGTGTCGATGTGCAGCAGCGGAATCGCCAACCCGCCCGGGTAGCAGGCCTTCCGCGCCAGCCAGTCGAGGACGCTGGAGTCTTTGCCGCCTGAGAAGAGCAGCGCAAGCCGCTCGCACTGAGCCACAGCTTCGCGGATTACGTGCACGGCTTCGTGTTCGAGGACGTGGAGGTGCGGCGGCAGCGGCGCGGTCATCGGGTTGCGGGATCCATGGCGCGCTCGCCGTGGGACGACTACGGTGAACGGCGAATCGCGCGGGTCAAGGATCACAGCCGGCCCCGGACCGCCCCGACCGCCGGCAGCTCGTAGCCGAGCGCGGCCGCGTCGTCGCCGAGCGCGACCGCGATTGCCTCGCGTTCAGACGTCGTCAGCTCGCCAGTCCGGTCCGGGGGCGGGATGATGACGCCACGCTCAACGCGGGCGAAAGCAGCGCTGTTCGTGGACGCAGGCAGCCCGCAGACGGTCGGTTGCAGCAACAACGGGCTCCAGTCGATGCCCAGGGCGTCGGCCAGCGCGTGCGTCACCCCGGACGGGTCGGTCACGAGATCTTCATATCGAACCAGGCAATATCCATCCGCGCGCGAGGAGCGCTCTATCGCCACGCGAAACGAGCGGGCGAGATCATCGAGTGCCCGATGAAACTGCCCGAAGCGATGGGCGACCGCGACTTCCAGCTGCTTGCGCGAGGCGAGCACCGCGAACGGATGGCGGATCACCTGGACAATCGTCGCCCCCTGAAACTCGGCGACAAGCCGATCGATGAATGGCTCATTGGCCGGCGTCTTTTCGACCCATCGCTTGGCTCCACCCTCGACGAGCCGGCCGGTTGCCGTGGCATAGGCGAGCGAGACCGCCACGAGTGGCCACGACTGGTGCGAACCGGCCAGCTGCCGCTTGACGACGGTCCACCATGCGGCGAGCGTTCTTGCGAACGTCACGTAGGGCGATGCGGTGTCGTCGGTCCGCCCGAGCAGCCAGTATGGCGGGCGATTGATTGGGTTAGCGAGCCGGCGGAGCCATTCGCTGGCGAGCCATGGTAAGCGCTCGTCGGCGGTCCGTTTCGCCAGATGCGTGGCGAGGTTCGTGTAGAACGTGCCCTCCGCAGGCAGCACGCTCAGTGACGGGTGGGCGTCCAGAAGGTCCCGGACCAAAGTGGTCCCGCTCCTGTGAGCGCCACAGATGAATACCGGGCGTCCGGCCAGATCGAGCCCGCGGGCGATGACCTCCGGTGTGAGCGCCACTGGCCCCTGGTGAATGGCTTCGGCCCACACCGCCGCCGACCAGGCGTGCGCGGCGTCGATCAGCGCCTGCGGTGCGGGGCCGACGAGGCGGTCGGTTGGCAACAGCGCTTGGAGCGCAGCCTCCAGGGGAACGATCGACGTCATGCGCGCAGTGATTATCTCGCGATGGCTGAGGGCCTCCGTCGCTGGACCATCGGTGGCCTGCTGATAGCACGAACGTCGTGTCAGCCTAGGAGCTTCCTGACCGCGCTCAGGCGATCTTTATCCGCTTTACATCTTGCAGTCGCCATCGGACCACGCGGGCAGCTCGGTGCGCTCGTGCGATCGAGCCGAAGCGACCGAGCAGACTCACGTCAGCTTCGTCATGTCGTCGCGGCAGCGCTTGGGCAGTCGAAACAGGTTGAAGGCGGCCTCGCGAACACGAATCAGCCAATCGACCTGACAACCCTCCCCGCTTTCCCTTGCGGATCCAGGCGCTCCTTTTCAGCCATCCGCTCCGACTCGATGCGCGGCCGCGCGTGCTGACTCATGGCATCGCCCGCATGGCGGGTGGTGCGCAGTCGATGGCGCTGCCGCCCCGCGCGCACGTGCTGCGTCACGTGCGGGTCGTCCCCAACTCGCGCTCATCTATTCGCGCACGTCATACGCCTGTCGTCCCGACGTGCGACGACGGCCCGGCGCTCGTCCACTGGCGGCCATCCACGACGCCTCGCGCTCCGCGGTCCCAACGCCGTCGTCTTCATGCGACGGCAATGAGGCCGTGGCGATGCTCGATCAACAGGAGGACCATACGCCAGGCGCGTCCGGCGCCGCTCGCCTGGCGATCAACCGTTCATCCGGTCTGTCTTGAGCGTGCGTGTCGTTCTTTCGTTCCTGCCCGCAATTGCTGCCGTCGCCGTCGTCCCGCCTTCTCCGCTGCAACTCTTCTGTTTCCCAGCTTCGATCGCGAGCCATCGATCGTCTGCTCGTCGGGCATCGAGCCTCCGCCCGCTCCACGACCCGACCAAAGAAGCTCCGCGCGATGTCCTGATTCGCAACCTTCTCGGTTCTTCGTGACACCTCCCGTCCCAGATCGTTCATCCATTCCATCCACACCAGCACTGAATCGACTGTCCACAACAGCAGCTCGCTGCGGATCCTGAACACCTACAGCTGGCCTGCAGCGCCTCTCTGGGATCGACGAGCGACCCACCCGGTCATCAGCCCAGCGACTCGCACGACTTTCTCGCAGCACTTCATCGACCAACGCTCAGATCACACGCAGCTGAGCTCCAAGGCACAAGCAGCTCGGCCGACACTTAACTGAACATCGCATCGGACTGGCGGTTGACAGCGCGCGCCCACATCGTATTACGCGATCGACGATCTGTCGCTCCCTAAACTGATTTTTCAGCACTCCTGCGTCCAGTCTCGTCACCCGGCACCAGACCATCACCTATAACGGCACATTTCCCATCTGGCTGCGGTTCGACCCGGGCGCGAAGGCCAAGACGACGGCCCGGCGTCTTCTCGATGCCGGTCAGTATGACGTTTGCGATGCCGTAGATTCCGCTCCACGACTCGTCAGCTGACGCGGCCGCCGGAACCGTTGTGCATGAACTTTGCTATCTCTCCCGACTTTGGGAGGGGGAGACAGCTCATGCGCTGGGAATCCGGCCGTCGCAGCACCAATATCGAAGACCGTCGCGGCATCGGCGGCGCCGGGATGATCGGCGGAGGTGGCATCGGGATGCTGATCCTCGTCCTCATCATCTCGTTCATCACCGGCCAGAACCCGCTCGAGCTGCTGCAGCAGATGCCGCAGACGCGCCGGCGACGAACGGCCGGCCGGGCCGCCGCCGGCCGACGATCCGCAGGCGCAGATGGTCTCGGCGGTCCTCGGCCGACACCGAAGACACCTGGACGGCAGATCTTCGCGCGAGAACGGCTCGACGCTACGAGGAGCCGGTGCTGGTGCTGTTCGAAGGGTCGGTGCGGTCGGCCTGCGGCCTCGCCTCGTCAGCCGTCGGGCCGTTCTACTGTCCGGGCGATCACAAGCTCTACCTCGACCTCTCGTTCTTCCGCGAGCTGGATCAACGCTTCGGCGCGCCAGGCGACTTCGCTCAGGCCTACGTCATCGCCCACGAGATCGGCCATCACGTCCAGACGCTGCTCGGGACTTCGAGCCGCGTCAACCAGATGCGGGCGCGCGCGTCCGAAGCCGAGGGCAACGCGCTCTCCGTGCGCCAGGAACTGCAGGCCGACTGCTACGCCGGCGTCTGGGGCAATCACGCCGCCCGGCGCGACTGGCTCGATGAGGGGACGTCGAAGAAGGGCTGCGCGCGGCCGCCGCGATCGGCGACGACCGGCTTCAGAAGCAGTCGCAGGGCTACGTGGTGCCGGAGAGCTTCACGCACGGCTCGTCCGAGCAGCGGCAGCAGTGGCTGCGCCGCGGCCTGCAGACCGGCGACATCCGCCAGTGCGACACGTTCGGTGCGTGCCACTCGCTGAACCTGACAGTGTCTCACTCACCAGATCTTTGTTCGCTCCGCCGGGGCAAGGAACATCTTGTCGCCTTCCTTGACCTCGAACCTCGAATAGAACTCCGGCACGTTTCGCAGCGGCCCGTTCGCCTCGATACATGCTCCGGCGCGTGCGGGTTGGTCAGCACCTGCTGCCGCATCGCATCGTCGCGCGCCTTGCCGCGCCACGCCTGCGCCCAGCCGAAGAAGAAGCGCTGATCGCCGGTGAAGCCGTCGACGACCGGCGCCGGCTGGCCCTTGAGCGCGAACTGATAGGCGCGGTGCGCGATGACGACGCCGGTGAGATCGCCGATGTTCTCGCCGAGCGTCAGCTCGCCGTTGACGTGCAGCCCGGGCAGCGGCTCGTACTTGTTGTACTGCTCGACGAGGAGCTTGGCGCGCTTCATGTACTCCTCGGCGTCTTTCGGCGCCCACCAGTCGCGCAGGACGCCGTTGGCGTCGAAGCGACGGCCCTGATCGTCGAAGCCATGGCCCATCTCGTGGCCGATCACGCCGCCGATCGCGCCGTAGTTCGTGGCATCGTCCGCCTCGAGGTTGAAGAAGGGCGGCTGCAGGATGGCGGCGGGGAAGACGATCTCGTTCCGCACCGGGTTGTAGTACGCGTTGACCGTCTGCGGCGTCATGCCCCACTCCTCGGGATCGATCGGGCTTGCCGACGCGGCCGAGACGGTATTCGCTTTCGGCGATGAAGGCGCGCGTGACGTTGCCGACGAGATCGTCCCGGGCAATCGTGACGCGTGAGTAGTCGCGCCACTTGCTCGGATAGCCGATCTTCGGCCGGAACTTGGCGAGCTTCTCCTGCGCCTGCTTCTTCGTCTCCGGGCCCATCCACTCGAGCCCGTTGATGCCTTCGCGGAACGCGCGCGCGCATGTTCTCGACGAGCTGTTCCATCCGCGCCTTCGCCTGCGGGCGTGAAGTGCTTCTCGACGTACAGCTTGCCGAGCATCTCGCCGAGGTTGCCGTTGATGGTGTTGACCGCGCGCTTCCAGCGCGGCTCGTTCTCGGCGACGCCGCGAAGCGTCTTGCCGATAGAACCCGAATTCGGCGTCGACGAACGGCTTGCTCAGGTACGGCGCGAAGCCGTTCAGCAGCGACGCGCGCAGATACGGCTTCCACCGATCGACCGGGCACTTCGTTCACGGTCGCGGCGAACGCCTTCACGTAACTGGGCTGAGAGATGACGAGGGCGGGCGCCTTGCGCGATGCCGAGCTCGGAAGTCCAGGCCGGCCCAGTCGAACCCGGGGAACTCCTTCGGAAGGTCGGCCAGCGTGCGCTTGTTGTAGGTCTTGACCGCGTCACGGCTCTCGACGTTGGTCCAATGGGCGCGGGCCAGTCGCGTTTCGAGCGCGAAGATCTCCTTCGCGGTGGCGTCCGGTGCATCGTGTTTGGCGAGCGTCAGAATCTCGGTGAGGAACGCCTGGTACTTCTCGCGGTACTCCTTGAGCTTCGGGTCGTCCTTCAAGTAGTAGTCGCGATCGGGCAGGCCGAGCCCGCCCTGAACGACGTACAGGATTTCGCGATCCGGCTGCTGCGCGTCGCCTTCGACGAAGCCAACCAGCGGGTTGATGAGTTCAACTTGAACGCCCGCCCGAAGTAGCGAGCCAGGTCGGTCTTGGTCTGCATGCGATCGATGGCCGCCAGCTCGGATTGGAGCGGCGTCAGGCCGACCTGCTCGACGCGCGCTTCGTCCATGAAGCTGTCGAAGAAGTCGCCAATCTTCTGCGCGTCGGAGCCGGGCGCCTTGTTCGCCGCCTTGGCCGCGCCTTCGACGATCGCGCGCAGGTCGGTCTGCGACTTGTCGACCAGCATGTCGAACGAGCCCCAGGACGACTTGTCGGCCGGGATTTCGGTCTTGGCGAGCCAGCCGCCGTTGACGTGCTTGAACAGGTCGTCCTGTGGCCGTGTCGCGGTATCGAACGACGCGCGATCGATGCCCGAGACGAGCGGTTTCGGCGCTGTCGTCGCCGCTGGCGCGGCCGCGGGTTCGCGCGAACACCCCCCAAGTGAAATGCAAACGACGACGCCGAACGACGTGAAGCGCACGCAGCATCAGTTCTCTCCCAAGTCTCCGAGCCACAAACGCTCATCGTAACCCACGCTCCTCGCATGCCCGAGCTAACCCCACACGTCTCGGTGACAAGCCCAGGGATGAGCCGGCGCCCACTATCGGAGGTCAGCTCGACCGCAAACCCACTGGATTTCCTGAGGATTTCTTGCGCTCTGCCTGCCGCAGCTGACGGTGGCCGAGCCGCTTGCACAGATGACCGCTATCGGGCCGCCACATCGTGGCGGCAGCAAAGGAGAGCGCCATGCGCAACCTGAGCGGAGCCGTACTACTTGCCGCGGTCGTGGCAACAGCATCTGGCGGAGGGCCGGGAGGCGTCGCTTCGGCGGCCGAACCTTACGCCGCTGCCACACTTCCCATGCCGGCCGCGACGGTCATCGATCCGGACCGGTCGATCGAGCCGGGAACTGCGGCGCTGCAGCGGATCACGCTGCCGGCCGGCACGCCGACTGACGCTGGTGATGGGCACTGGCGTGTCGTCGCGCAGCAGCCACGTCGAGCAGCCGGTTCAGGCCACACTCGCACGCGCCGATCGTCATCGATGGCACGACGGTCGTTCCGGCCGGATCCGCGGTGAGCGGATACGTGTCGCAGGCCGAGCGGTCGGGACGCGTGAAGGGCCGGGCGCGGATTGGCGTTCGGTTCAACGCGCTGCGCGTCGATGGCACTCGTTACCGTGTGCAGACGGCGTCGATCAACCGCGTCGCGCCGGGCACGAAGAAGGCCGATGCGGTGAAGATCGGCATCGGCGCGGGTGCAGGGGCCGTCGTGGGCGCAATCGCCGGCGGTAAGAAGGGCGCCGCAATCGGATCCGCCGTCGGCGGCGGCGGCGGGACCGGCGTCGTGCTGGCCACTCGCGGGCGCGAGGTGTCGCTGCCGCGCGGGACCACGGTCACGACACGGCTCACCGAACCGCTGACGATACATCTGTCGCTAGACCTGCCTCGACGAAGGGAGGCCGTCCTCCCTTCGTCATCTCGTTTCTCGCTTGATTCGCGCCACGGACCATGATTCCTTGGAGCCGTGCGTCTCGAGCTCACCCGGTCGGTTGTCCGTGATTTCCGTCCCTCAGACGCTGCCTCCATCGTCGAACACGCCAACAACCGCAAGATCTGGCTGAATCTCCGCGACCGCTTTCCGTCGCCCTATACCGACACGGACGCGCGGTTCTTTCTCGGCCGCGTCGCCGAACTTGCCGTGCCAACCGTGTGGGCGATCGAGGTCGACAGCCGGGTGGTTGGCGGCATCGGGTTCGAGCTGATGACCGATGTCGAGCGGGTCTCTGCCGAACTGGGCTACTGGCTGGGCGAGATCGTACTGGAATCGCGGCATCGTCACCGAAGCGGTGCGCGAAGTGACGGCCGAGGGCTTTCGACGCCTGGACCTGACGCGCATCTTTGCCCTGCCGTTCGCCGACAACGCGGCGAGCATCCGCGTCCTCGAGAAGGCCGGATTCGTGCTCGAGGGCACGCTTCGTCAGAGTGCCATCAAGGAAGGCGTGATTCGCGATCAGCGGTTGTACGCCGCCTACAGAAAGTAGCGCTCCGCCAGCGTGCATTAGACTTTTGCTCGATGCGCGAAGTTCTTGTGTCTTGTGGCGTTGAGCCTGTGCGGCAGCGTGGCGATTGCGCAGCAGGCGCCTCCTGCGAGCCGGTTTGCGCTGACCGTCGACAGCATCATGCGCGGTCCGGCGCTTGTCGGCTATCCGCCATCGGACCTGCGCTGGTCGGGCGATTCGCGCGAGCTCTATTTCGAATGGCGCATGCCCGAACGAAGACGAGGCGGCGACCTGGGTGGTCGGGCGCGATGGCGGGCAGCCCCGCCGCCTGTCCGACGACGAGCGGCTTGCCGCGCCGCTTGCCAACGGCAACTGGGATGCGCAACGCCGCCGCATCCTCGGCGCCGATCGCGGTGACGTGATCGTGATCGACACGGTGGCGCGAAGACGCGACGTGAGATCACGCGAACCACCGGCGGCGAGTCGAATCCGCGCTGGGTGCGCGGCGGCACGCACGTCACGTTCGTGCGCGACAACAACGTGTTCATCGTGCCGGCCGGCGACGCCGCAGGCCAGGGCACGCTGGTGCAGCTGACCGACGTGTCGGCACGACGCAGCGACCCGCGGCCGACCGACAGCCAGCGCGTCATGCGTCAGGAGGAAAGGGAGCTGCTCGACTGGGTCGAGCAGGAAGCGGCCCGCCGCAAGCGGCGCGAGGCGCGCGATCAGGCGCGCGCGCTCCCGAAGTTCGAGCTCGGCGAACGGCAGGCGGTGGTCGACGCGGTGCTGTCCGGCGACGAGAGCTTCGTCTTCCTCGTCGTCGCCGATCGCGCACAGGCGCGCAACGCGCAGGTGCCGCGATATGTCAGCGAGTCGGCGTACACCGAAGAGATCCCGGCGAGAAACAAGGTCGGCGACGCGCAGGAGCGACGCCGGCTGGCGATTCTGAATCTCAAGACCGGCGAGGCTGTGTGGGCAGGCCTCGACGGCGTGTCCGAGCCGGTCGCCATTCCCAAGCCGCTGACCGGCGAAGACGCGCTGAACGCACCGCCATCGCCCGCCGGCGGCATCGGCATCACCATCGGCGTCGAAGCGCGAGATTCGCTGGGGCACGCTCCTGCCGTCGCCCGACGGCCGTCATCGTCGTCGCGTCCGTGCGCGCGGTCGATAACACCGACCGCTGGCTCGTGAGCGTCGATCCCGCGACCGGAAAAACGAAGGTCCTCGACGCCGCCCACGACGACGCGTGGGTGCGGGACATCGGCCCGTCCACCAACGTCAGCGGAGGGCTTGGCTGGCTGCCAGACAACCGTCGCGTGTGGTATCTCGCCGAGCACGACGGCTGGATGCATCTCTACACCGTCGACGCGACAGCCGACCAGCCCGCGCGCAAGCAGCTCACGACCGGGCGGTTCGAGATCGACTCCGTCGAACTGTCGCCCGACGGCGCGACGTTCTACCTTCAGTCCAACGAGCAGCATCCTGGCGAACGTCACCTGTACGCGCTGAGCGTGAGCGGCGGCACCGCGCACCAGATTGACGACGACGACCGGCGGCTGGAACGGCGACGATTTCACCGGACAACTCGACGTTCGGACGGTGTTCTCGTCGGCGAACGCGGCCGCCCGAGGTGTTCGTCATGCCGAACAAGGCCAGCGCCGAAGCGCGGCAGGTGACGACGAGCTCGTCGGCCGATTGGCGATCGTTCAAATGGGTCGAGCCGCAGCTGGTGACCTACAAGACGCGCGACGGCGTCGACGTCTACGCGCGGCTGTACACGCCGGAGATGGTCGGCGCCAAACGGCACCCGTCGAGTCCGGCAGTGGTCTTCGTGCACGGCGCCGGCTATCTGCAGAACGCGCACAACTACTGGTCGTCGTACTACCGCGAGTACATGTTCCATCACCTGCTCGCATCGCGCGGTTATGTGGTGCTCGATCCCGACTATCGCGCGAGCGCGGGCTACGGCCGCGACTGGCGGACGGCCATCTATCGCTGGATGGGCGGCAAGGATCTGCAGGACGTCGTCGACGGCGCGAAGTACCTCGTCGATGCGCAGAAAGTGCAGCCGAAGCGGATCGGCGTCTACGGCGGGAGCTACGGCGGCTTCATCACGCTGATGGCGATGTTCACGACGCCGGATGTGTTCGCCGCCGGCGCCGCGCTGCGACCGGTGACCGACTGGGCGCACTACAATCATCAGTACACGTCGAACATCCTCAACGAGCCGCAGGCCGACATCGAGGCGTATCGCAAGAGCTCGCCGATCTACTTCGCCGAAGGGCTCAAAGGGCGCGCTGCTGATCTGTCACGGCATGGTCGACGTCAACGTGCACTTCCAGGACTCGGTGCGGCTCGCGCAGCGCCTGATCGAGCTCCGCAAAGAGAACTGGGAGATGGCGGTGTATCCCGTCGAAGATCACGGCTTCGTCGAGGAGACGAGCTGGGCCGACGAATACAAGCGCATCCTCAAGCTGTTCGAAGAGCATCTGAAGAACGGGGACAGCAATGGCCGAGGGACTCAAGGAACTCGTTGATCGGCTGAACGCGGCCGTCGAGGCCGGATCGGTCGAGGCGATCACCGCGCGGGTCAAGGCGGATCTCGAAGATCTGCTGGGCCGATCCGGCGCTCGATGCTCGACGAACGGTTCCGGGTGCCGCGACCGGACTGCTATGCGCGCCGGCTGCTGTATCAGGATCCCGCGAACCGCTATACCGCGGTGGTGATGACCTGGGGACCGGGGCAGGGCACGGCGGTCCACGATCACGGCGGGCTCTGGTGTGTCGAAGGCGTCGTCGAAGGCGAGATGAGCGTGACGCAGTACGACGTGCAGGCCGACGGCGAGGCGTTCCGCGTGGCGGCGATCGGCGGGCCGCTCACGGCCGGCGTCGGCAGTGCGGGCCGCCTGATTCCGCCGACCGACTATCACGTGCTCGCCAACGCGCGGCCGACGCGACCGTCGGTGACGCTGCACGTCTACGGCGGCAACCTCGATGGGTGTCGCGTCTTCACGCCCCGGCCCGGACGGCCGCTATCAGCAATCAGTCCGCGACGCTGTCGTATCACGATTGACCGAAGGTGCCAGAGTGCCAGGGTGCCACGGTGCTCTCGTGCCATCGTGCTCGATAGCTGCCCTGGCACGTGAGCACCCCGGCACGTGAGCACACTGGCACCTTGGCACTCTGGCACCTCGGCACCTGAGTCACCTGACGCCATGCATTTCATCGATCTCCACTTTCTCGGTCTTCGGCATGTGATCGGGACGGCGGTGCTGCAGGGGCCGTCCGGGCTGACGCTCGATCGATCCCGGGCCGACGTCCTGCCTGCCGGCACTCGAGAGCGGGCTGCACGACCACGAGCTGCGGCTCGACGACGTGCAGGCGATCCTGCTGACGCACATCCATCTCGATCATGCCGGCGCGACTGGCACGCTGCTCGCGCGGCTGCCGCGCGCGGTTGCTCTACGTGCACGAGCGCGGCGCGCCGCACATGGTCGATCCGTCGAAGCTGCTGGCGAGCGCGACGCGGCTCTACGGCGCCGAACATGGATCGCTTCTGGGGCGAGTTCCGGCCGGTGCCGGCGGATCGGACTGAAGGTGCTGAGCGGCGGCGAACGGCTCGACGTCGCCGGCCGCACACTCGAGGTCGCGTACACGCCGGGACACGCCTCGCACCACGTGAGCTACCTCGATCCCGGGACCGGCAAGCGTTCGTCGGCGACACCGCCGGCATTCGCGTCGCCGAAGCGGCTACATCAAGGCGCCGACGCCGCCGCCCGACATCGATCTCGAGCTCTGGGAGAAGAGCCTCGCGATCTATCGAGAGCTGGCGGCCGTCGTCGCTCGTCCTCACGCACTTCGGCGTTGTCGACGAGCCGGCCGAACACCTGCGCCAGTTCCGGGGCGTGCTGGCGCGACAGGCCGCATTCGTCCGAGCCACGCTCGCGCGGAGGGACCGACGAAGAGCGCATCCGCCGGTTCATCGAGGACATGCGCGCCGACGCCCGTCGGGTGCTGTCGGAGGAAGATGCGAAGTCGACGGAAGCGGCCGCGGCCGTTCGATCAGTTGTGGCTGGGACTGGCGCGCTACTGGCGAAAACGAGCTGGCGCTGAGATCTGGTGATCTGGCGATCTGGCGATCTGGTGATCTAAGCGAACCTGCGTGATCGCTGACGATCGCCAATCATCCTGAGATCGCGACATGTCGGAATGTCAGCTGGCGACCGCCATCGACGGCGCGACTGCCGCTGTTCGCACGCCGGGATCGACCAGGAAGCGCAGCGCATAGCCGGCGGGCGTTCCACGTGACGCCCGGCGTCGGGCCAACACGCCACACCGCCGACAGCACCCGGCCTTCGCGCAGCCGCTCCGGAAGGCCATTGAGCTCGCGCGCGCCGCGCTCCAGCTGCAGGTGCACGATGCGGTAGAGCGGAATCGCCGCGGCGTTGTCCGCCTCGACGAAGGCGCCGGCCTCGCTGATGTCGCGGGTGGTGACCGACGTGAACCGCACGGCACCCGACGCATCCTTCCAGGTCAGTCGGGCCGGCAACGACGACGGCTGTCGGGTTGCGGACGCGCTGTGGGGTGTTCGGGACCGGAGAAAGTCGAGTTGCCATGCCCGCTCTATATCCAAGTTCCGCGCCGACTCTGCACATATCGTCGTGCATGGATGACAAATCTGATATTAGAAGGACTTTATAACGACTTTAGAGACTATTAATGCAATGACAAAACTGCAATCGATGTGGATACTTAGTATCCACCAATGGCTGTGTTTGGATAGTAAGTATTCAGATTGCCGCCGACTTCGAGGCCGAGTCGCCTGAGCTTCAGGTAAAGCCCGCGTCGGGTCAGCCCCAGCGCTCGCGCCGTTTCTGAGATGTTGCCCTTGTGATTCGCGACCGCTTCGCGAATCAGGTCGCGCTCCACGTCATCGACCAGCGAGGCCAGCGTCTGGCCGGGTCCGAGCGCCAGTTTCCCGAATCGCGCGGCGGCCGGGGGACGACGTTTGCGACTCTGCCGCGGCCAATTCGTCAGAGAGATGCTCGGGTTCGACGGTCCCGCCCGCCGGCGCCAGCGCCACCGCCCGTTGTACCTCGTTTCGCAGCTGGCGAACGTTGCCCGGCCACCAATACTGTGCAAACACCTGGAGCGCGCTCGAACTCAATTGGACTTCCGGCTTGGCCAGGCGCTCGCACGCCTCGCGCAGGAAGAACGTGCTGAGGTGGGGGATCTCCTCGCGCCGCTGGCGAAGCGGCGGGACGTGGATGCGAATCACGCTGAGGCGGTAGTAGAGGTCCTCGCGGAACTTGCCTTCGGCGACGCGCTGCTCGAGGTCCGCATTGGTGGCGGCGAGGGCGCGGACGTCGACGCGCTGCGGGCGCGTCTCGCCGATCGGCATGATCTCGCCCTGCTCGAGGAAGCGCAGCAGCTTGGGCTGGACGTCGATCGGCAGGTCGCCGATTTCGTCCATGAACAGCGTGCCGCCCGACGCCGTGCGCACGAGACCGGGCTGATCGGCAATGCGCGCCGGTGAACGAGCCCGCGGCGATGACCGAACAGCTGACTGTCGGCCAGCTCCCGCGTCGTCGTCGTGCAGTTGTAGGGCAGGAACACGGCCTTGCTGCGGAGCGATCCGACGTGAATGGCCCGCGCGATCAGCTCCTTGCCCGTGCCGCTCTCGCCAGTGATCAGCACCGTGAGGTCGTTGCCCTGCAGCCGCTGGATCTGGTCGGCGACGCGTGTGCATCGCCGCTGACGCGCAGACGAACCCAGGCAGGAGCGGCTCGAGCGACCGTTCCGCCGTCGTGTCGGCCGGCTTGGCCGGCCGCTCGCGCGCGCCGCACAGCTCGAATCCCTGGCGCGCGACCGCCGCCATCATCCGCACGCGCCGCGCCAGGTGGTGCCCCAGCGGCCGCTGCGTCGCGACGCGACGAGACGCGCGGCCGTCACGTCTCCCGCCCGATCCGTTCGACGACGACGGCTGCCGGTGCCGTAGGCGCCGCCCTGCAGCGCGAGGCGTGCGACGGTGCGGGCGCCGTCGGCATCGACGCCGGCGTGAGCGAGCAGCGCAGATCTCCCGGCCCGACGGCTCGACGAACACCACGGCGGCGTCGGCGGCGATCGCCTCGATCGAGTGCCGCAGCCAGCTCGCGCGCGAGGAGCTGCGGCAGGATCGCCGCGTCCACCAGCCGCCGGATCAGCGCGTCGTCGGCATCCGCCGGGCGAACCGACGTATTCGCCGGTGCCCGAGTTGCTGGGTGGCTGGCAGCGCCTCGCGTGCGGCCTGCGAGATCGCGCGTGGCGCCGAGCGACTCGAAGATGTCGGCCGCCTGCTGGCAGTGACGTTCCGCGGCGGAGCGCGCGCCGGCGCGGGCGGCCAGACGGCCGAGCGCCAGCTGACTGACGCCCGCCTGATAGCGCTCGCCGACGAGATCGAACACGCTCGCGCTCTGCGCGATGTCGTGATACGCCTCGCTGGCCCGCGACTGCCGCCGGCGGAGATCGCCGCGCAGCCGAAGGAACTCGCCCCACGCGCCCGGGTGTGGATCGCGGATCGATGCGTGGACTCGACCCGCGTGAGGCGTGCCTCGGCCTCGTCGATGCGCTCGGCGGCGAGCAGCGCCTCGATGCCGATCAGTTCGCCCTGCAGGACCTCGGCGGGGGGCGCATCGGGCGTGCCGCACGATTTCGTCGGCGATCGTCGAGCGCCGCGTCGGGCGTAGCCGCGGCGAATCGCGAGTCGCGCGCTGATGACGCGGACCGACCACTCGTACCACTTGCTGGTCTGCCGGCCGTAAGCGCCGTAGGCATCGGCGGCGCGCTGCAGATACTCGGAAGCGCTCTCGTAGTCGCCGCGCATCAGCGACATCTGCGCGAGCGTGTCGTAGACGGCGCCGGTCGTCTCGTGGAAGCGCACCGCAGCTGCGCGCTTCGAGCGCGCGGTGAAGCATCGCGTCGGCGCGCGCGAGATCGCCCATGCGCACGCAGATCTGACCGAGCGTGCCGAGAGCCACGGCGGTCACCGCGAGCGGCCCGAGCGCCTCGACGAGCGTCGACGGCGCGCTCGGCCAGCGCCAGCGCCTGATCGTAGCGGTGCTGGATCAGCGCGACGTTGGCCTGGTTGATGCAGATGCTCGCGAGCACGTCGTTGGCGCTGAGCGCGCGTCGGCCTGCTGTTCGGCCAGCCGCAGGGCGGCCGAGGCCTCGTCGTAGCGCCCGGCCTGGGCGAGCATCGTGCCCGACAGCGAGTGGACCATCGCCAGGTGCCGTCGGTCGCCGGCGGCGTGCAGGGCGGCAGCGGCCTCGGTCACGTGCTCGCGGACAATCGCCGTGTCGCCAACCTTGGTGTAGCAGAGCGCCAGCTCGTAGTGGGCGAGGCCGATCGACCGCGAGTCGTGGGCGGTGTCCGCCTGTTTCAGGGCGCGGCCCTGCAGGGCGATCGCGCGCGACTGATCGCCTGCGCGCATAGGCGACGCGGCCGTGGAGCCGCCACAGCGTCGAGAGCAGAACGGGCGGCAGCGGCTCGCGGAACGCGTCCGGCGGCCGCCCGAGGGTCGGGCTGGGCCTGGGCGACGTCGCCCTGCAGGAGCAGGGCCTCGGCTCAGCGCGGCGCGGATAGCCAGCTCGTCGACCCGCTTCAGGGACGTTTCGAGCAGCGGCCGAGCACGAGGTCGGCGGCGGCCTGGGCCTGCCCGCGCTCCAGATGCGCGGCGGCCCGGGCCATGACGGGCTGCAGTGGCGTACTGACCACGGCGAAAGTATACCAAGTATCCACCTGAGCTTTATGGCACTCTGTTAGGGATGCGGCTTTCCGCAGGAGGGTGGTCGGAGACGGGGCCGCGGCCCGACGAACGAGGATGTCTCAGCTTCGTCGACCTCGATCTGGGTCTGTTGCTCGTTGCCGACGGCATGGGAGGGCACAGCGCCGGGGAAGTGGCGTCGCGGCATGGCCTGCGACGCGATTACGTCGTTCATCCGCGACTCGGCCGCTGGCAGCGATCTGACCTGGCCGTACCCGCTGGATCGCGCGCGAATCGTTCGGCGGCCAACCGGTCTGGCGTCGCCCTCCGGATCGCGAACCGCGAGGTGCTCGACGCCGGCCGCCGGAATCCGCGCCATGCGGGGATGGGCACGACGGTCGTCGCAGGTCTCATCGAGGGCGATCGCATCGTCATCGCGCACGTCGGCGACAGCCGCGCCTACGCGTGCGGCGGCGCGCGGCTGCAGCAGATGACGCAGGACGATACGTGGCTCAACGTGATGATGGCTCTGGCGCCGGCGCGGCGGCCGCACCATCCGATGCGTCATGCGCTGACCCGCGGCATCGGGATGAAGCCCGAGCTGTCGCCGACGATCACGGAAGTGAGCCTCGTGCGGCACGAGCACTGGCTGTTCACCAGCGACGGCGTGCACGGCGTTGTCGACCCGAGGGCCTGACGCGAGCTTCTCGAGGCGGATGGGCCGGACCTTGCGGCGAAGCACGTCGTGCGCGCCGCGATTGACGCGCCGACGACGGACAATGCCACCGCGGTCGTGCTGTTCGTCCAGGCGTGAACGCAGACTCAAAGGAAACTGGCCTTCGCACCCGACACGTATAATGAAGGCAGTGGTGCCGCGGGCAATTCTTGGCGAGTGTCCTCCTCGTTTTTCCGCTTCTGATCGGCTGCAGCATTCCGCGATCCCGAGCGCGATCGCGCGGCGGGCAAACCGGCCGGTGACGGCGCCGCGCCCCTGAAGCCGCGCCGGCCTCGCGGCCGCGGCCGCCGCGCCGCAAGGATCTCGAGAACGCCCCCCGCATCATCGTCCTCGGCGACAGCCTGACCGCCGGTCTCGGCCTGCCGCTCGAACAGAGTTTTCCCGTCGCGTGATTCAGCAGCGCCTGGACACGGCGGGCGAGCGCTACCTCGTCGTCGAACGCGGGCGTGTCGGGCGACACCTCGGCGGGCGGACTGCGGCGACTCGAGTACGCGATGGCGGAGGGCGAGCCGAAGGCCCTGGTCGTGGCGCTCGGCGGCAACGACGGGTTGCGCGGACTGCCGCCCGAACAACTGGAGCAGAACCTTGCGACGATCATCGAGCACGCCCAGGAGAAGGGGCTCCGCGTCGATCCTGGCCGGCATGGAAGCGCCGCCGAACTTTGGCGCCGACTACACGACCCGGTTCCGTGGCGGTCTACTCCGGCGCTGGCCGAGAAGTACAAAGTCCGCTTGCTGCCGTTCCTGCTCGACGGCGTGGCCGGCAACCCCGCGCTGAACCAGGCCGATGGGATCCATCCGAACGCGCGAGGCGCCGCGATCGTCGCCGATCTCGTCTGGCGTGCGCTCGAACCTGAACTCGCGCAGCCTCCGAACGACCACCACACGATGATCGAGCTGCGTGACGTCAGCAAGACCGTTCAGAGCGGCGGCCACCCGCTCACCATTCTGCATCCGCTCACGATGACCGTGCCGGCGGGGCAGTGCCTGGCCATCATCGGCCCGTCGGGCAGCGGCAAGTCCACGCTGCTCGGGCTCATCGCCGGCCTCGATTCGCCGACGAGCGGGCAACGTCCTGATCGACGGCGTCGACATCACCCGCCTCGACGAAGACAGCCTGGCGCGGCTGCGCGGCGAAAAGGTCGGCTTCGTCTTCCAGTTCTTCCATCTGGTGCCGTCGCTGACCGCGCTGGAGAACATCCTCGTGCCGATGGAAATCGCCGGCCGGCGCGACGCGCGGACGCGCGCGCAGGCGCTGCTCGACGAAGTCGGCCTGCACGATCGCGGTCACCACTATCCGTCGCAGTTGTCGGGCGGCGAGCAGCAGCGCATCGCCATCGCGCGTGCGCTGGCCAACGACCCGCCGCTCATCCTCGCCGACGAGCCGACCGGCAATCTCGATTCCACCAACGGCCGGCACATCCTCGATCTGCTGCTGCAGGTCCGTAAGACGCGCAAGGCGACGCTCGTGCTCGTCACGCACGACCCGTCGGTCGCGGCGATCGCCGACGCCCGGCTGACGCTCCGCGACGGCCGCCCGGTCGACGACGCGACGACCTGGCCGCCGGCGGAGCGGGCGCGATGACGTTCGTCGTCGCGATGACGATCCGCGAGATGCGCGCGTCGTGGCGGCGCCTGCTGTTCTTCTTTCTCTGCCTGTCCATCGGCGTCGGCGCGATCGTCGCGATCCGCTCGGTCATCCAAAGCGTCCGGCAGGTCTTCGCCGGCGAAGCGCGGGCGCTCATCACGGCCGACGCGATCATCACCAGCAATCGGGCGTTCGACGAGAGCGTCGACCGCCATCATCGACTAGCGGCTCGCCGAGTGCCGACGCGGCCAGCCACCTCTCGGTCGAGGTCGCGACGATGGTCCGCGGCGCCGAGCAGACCGGCGGCCATGACCCGCATGGTCGAACTGCGGGCGGTCGAAGCCGGGTTTCCGTTCTACGGCGAGCTCAAGCTCGCGAACGGCCAGCGCTACGACTACGCGCTGCTCGAGGACTTCGGCGTGCTCGCCCGCCCGGAGCTGCTGGCGCAGCTGAATCTGGCGGTCGGCGACGCGCTCCTGATCGGCACGAAGCGCTTCACGATTCGCGGCGTCATCGAAGCGGAACCGGGCCGGCGGCTCGGCGCGTTCAGCCTCGGGCCGCGGGTGTTCATCAGCCGCGAGGCCCTCGAGCAGACCGGGCTCCTCGGCTTCGGCAGCCGCGCCTCGTTCCAGCGGCTGGTCAAGGTGCCCGACGCGCAAGCTCGATGCCTGGTCGCGAGCCTGCGCCGCGACTTCGCCAACACCTTCGCGCGCGTGCGCTCGTACAAGGCCACCGAAGACGACATCGGCGAAGACTTCGCGCGCGCCGAGAACTATCTGAGCCTGGTCGGCCTGGTGATCGTGATCCTCGGCGGCATCGGCGTGTCGAGCGTGACGCGCGTGTTCGTCCAGCAGAAGATCCGCAGCATCGCGATCCTGAAGTGCGTCGGCGGACGCTCGGGGCAGCTGCTGACGATCTACATGGCGCAGGTCGTCGCGCTCGGCCTGGCCGGCAGCGTGTTCGGCGTGCTGCTGGCCGGCATCGCCATCGCGGCGATTCCGTCGACGCTGGCTGCCGCCGCGACGCCCGGCGTCGTCGTCGACTACTCGCTGACCGGCGCCGGCGGTGCTGCAGGGATTCGGCATCGGCCTGCTCGTGTCCGTGCTGTTCTCGCTCGTGCCGCTGCTCGACATCCGGCACGTCAAGCCGTCGCTGCTGCTGCGGGACGAAGCCACGGGCCGCAAGCGGCGACCCCGTCCAGATTGCCGTCACGCTCGGCGTGGTCGCTCGGGTCTGGTCGGTCTGACCGTGTGGCAGGCCGGCTCGCTTCGCGTCGGCGCGCGTCGTCGCGATCGGCTTTGCCGCGCGCCGCTCTTGTCCTGCATCTGGCCGGCACCGCGCTCATCACGCGCCATCAGGCCGTTGTCGCAGACGCGCTGGTTCCCGCTGCGCCACGCGGTGCTGCAGCTGAGCCGGCCCGGCAGCCAGGCGCGGATCGTCCTGCTGGCCGTCGGCCTCGGCAGCTTCTTCATCGTCGGCGTGCGCTCGCTGCAGGAGAACCTGATCAAGGAGTTCACCTTCAACCTGTCGCCGGACATGCCCGACATGTTCCTGCTCGACGTGCAGCAGGACCAGGTCGCCGGCGATGATGCGGATCCTGGACGAGTGGAAGCAGCGCGGGACGCGCGGCCGCCGCGGCTGATTCCGGTGCTGCGGGCGCGGGTGACCGGCGTCGAGGGGCAGGAAGTGTCGCTCGAGAACTACGAAGACGTGCGTGGCCGCGGCTCGCTGGCGCGTGAATACACCGTGACCTACCGGCCGCGCGCTCGCAGTCGAACGAAACGGTGGTCGCCGGCGCGTTTCTGGGACGCGACGCCGGCCGCAACGCCGAGGTGTCCATCGAAGAGAGCTTGCGCGAGCGCTTCCTCATCAACGTCGGCGACACGGTGCGGTTCGACGTCATGGGCCGGGTCGTCGAGGCGCGCGTGTCCAGCGTGCGGCGCGTCGAATGGTCCGACAGCCGCGCCGGCGGCTTCATGTTCGTGTTCCGGCCGGGCGTGCTCGATCAGGCGCCGCATGGCTTCATCTCGTTCTTCCGCGGGCCCGAGGACCAGCGGCGCGCGAGCGAAGCTGCAGGGGCAGATCGTGCTCGCATTTCCCAACGTCTCGGTGATCGACGGCCGCGAGATGCTCGACGACCATCCGCACGGTCGTCGACAACGTGACGCTGGCCGTGACGCGTCGTCGGGCAGTCTGGTCGTGCTGAGCGGCCTGCTGATTCTGATTGGCGCGGTGGCGATGACGAAGTTCCGGCGCATCTACGAGGCCGCGATCTTCAAGACGCTGGGCGCGACGCGGCGCATGATCGCGAGCGTGCTGCTGGTGGAGTACGGCATGCTCGGCGCGCTGGCCGGGCACGATCGGTTCGGTCGGCGCGATTGCGCTGACCTGGGGCATCAGCCGGTTCGCGCTCGAGATCCCGTGGTCGCCGCTGCCACTCGTCAGCGCCATCGGCGTGCGTCGTGAGCGCGCGTGCTGGTCGCTGCCGTCGGCGTTGTCTCGTCGTGGGAAGTGCTGCAGCGCAAGCCGCTGGCGACGCTGCGCGCCGAGTAGCGCCTGCACAAAAATGCTATGATCACTGCTTAGCTTGGCCCGCGTGGGCCCGGCTGTGGAGCAGTGATGAACGTGTCGACCTACCGGGACGCGCTTCTGCAGAAGCGCGCGGAGCTCGAGCAGACCGCCGGCCTGCGCCCGATCCAGACGACCATGGAGCACAACAATGGGCGTCAGGGCGACATGGCCGATCAGGCGTCCGGTAACAACGAGGTCCACATCCACCTCCGGCTCAAGCAGACCGACGCCAAGATCCTGCAGGCCATCGACGAGGCGCTGCAGCGGATCGAGAAAGGCACCTTCGGCATCTGCCGCGATTGCGGCGAACCGATCGCCGAGGCGCGCCTGAACGCGATTCCGTGGACGCGGGTCTGCATCACCTGCAAGGAAAAGCAGAAGGCGTGAACCAACCTGAGCTGCAACACCTTCTCCGCGAGTTCTACCTCGAACGGCTGGCGCTGCTGATGCAGCACGAGTCGGCGGCGCGGTACGTGTCCGACTACGACGTCAACAACGCGTATCAGTACGTCATCAACCGCGAAGAAACCCACGTCTCGTGGCTCCAGCACGCGCTGCTCGACGTCGGCCTGGCGATTCCGGCCGATCCGGCGCGCCCGGACGTCAAGCCGTCGCGAAAGGGCCAGCGACGCGGTGCACGAACTGGCCGGCAACGACGCGCCGCTCGAATCAGGCGTTCGTCACCAAGTGGCGCGATCGCATTGACACGGTGACCAACGCCCGCCACAAGGGCATGCTCGGCGTCGTGCTCGGCGAGATGCTCGAGCACAAGCGGCTGTTCGAGCAGGCCGCCGAGGGCCGCACCGACATCATCGGTACGCGCCCTGCCGATCAACGAGCGCCGCGGCAAGGTCATCGACACGCGCTGGATTGAGTAAGGTCGCCATCGCCGTCGGCAGCAACCTCGGCGACCGCCAGGCCCACGTCGCCTTCGCTGTCCGCGCGCCTCGGCGACTACGCTCACCGACCTCTCGCCGTCTCGTCGCTGGCACGAAACCGCGCCGGTCGGCGTCGGCGACCGCAGGACCGTTCCTGAACGGCGCCAGTGGTGGGGGAGACCGCGCTGTCGCCGCGGGCAGTTGCTCGACCGTCCTGCTGCTGATCGAACGCGAGCGCGGCCGCGCGCGGCCGTATCCAGGCGCGCCGCGCACGCTCGATCTCGATCTGATCCTTTATGGCAGCGGCAGGTGATCGACGAGCCTGGCCTGCGCGTGCCGCACCCGCGTTTTCGGGAGCGGCTGTTCGTCCTCGAGCCGCTCGCCGAGATCGCAGCCGGACTGGATCGATCCCGGGACCGGGCTATCGATCGCGCAGCTGCGCGATGCGTTCGAGGCAAAGACGAAAGGGCCGAGCGGTAGCCTCGGCCCTCGTGCAGGTCGTAGGGCCAGGCTTGAGCCTGGCCTCGAGATCAGCTCGAAATCTCAGTGGCCGGCCGGCGCTGGCGCCTGGCGCCGCTTCTTGAAGATCCCGCGCCAGCCCTCTTCGAACAGCGTGTACATCGCCGGCACGAAGACCAGCGTGATCATCGTCGAGGTCAGCAGGCCGCCGATGACGACGCGGGCGAGCGGCACCTGGAGCTCCGAGCCTTCGCCGATCCCGAGCGACATCGGCACGAGGCCGAGCATCGTGCAGACCGACGTCATCAGAATCGGGCGCAGGCGGTGACGACCCGGCCAGCTCGATCGCCGTCGCGGATGCCCATCTTGTCGCGGTGCCGGAGGGTGTTGGCGTAGTCGACCAGCAGGATGGCGTTGCTGACGACGATGCCGGCCAGCATGATGATGCCGATGTAGGCCTGCATGCTGAACGGCGTCTTGGTCAGGAGCAGCGCGCCGACCACGCCGATCGCGGCCAGCGGAATCGAGAACATGATGATGAACGGATCGCGCAGCGACTCGTACTGCGACGCCATCACCGTGTAGACGAGCAGGATGGCGAGGACGAGCACGAGCTGCAGCTCGCGGAACGACTTGGCCTGCTCCTCGACTTCGTTGCCGAATCCGACCGAGAAGCCCTGCGGCACCTGAATCTCGGGCAGCCGTGCCTGGACGGCGGTCGACGCCTTCGCTCAGCGTCGTTTCGACTTCGGCGTTCACGCGCTGGATGCGCTCCTGGTTCTTCCGCTCGATCTGGACCGGACCCTGCTCGCGGGCCGTGACCATGACGTTCTTCGCCGGCAGCACCTGGCCCTGCGGCGTCGACAGCAGGACGTCGCCGACCGAGCCGATCTCGCCGCGATCCTCCTGGCGGAGCCGGACGACGATCGGGTATTCGTTGCCGGCCTCGCGGAACATCGCGGCCTGGGTGCCGGCGAGGTTGGTGCGGATCGTGTTGGCGACGCCGGTCACGCTGAGGCCGAGCAGCGCGGCCTTGTCGCGATCGACGCGGACGGCGATTTCCGGACGGCCTTCTTCGCGGCCGACGCGCGAATCGGCGATGCCGGGCGTCGAGTCGAGCAGCGTCTTCACGTCCTGCGGCGACGCGCTTCGAGATGTCGAGCTCGTGACCGCGAATCTCGACCGAGAAGCGGCTGCCGTCGCCGCCCTGGTTGCCGCCGGGCATGCCGCGCATCTGCTGGCCGCCCGAGGGCCGGGCCCGCACGATGACGCCGGGAATGCCGGAGAGCTCACGCCGCAGCGTCATCGCGATCTCTTCGCTCGACCGCAGCCGTTCGTCCTTCGGGATCAGGCGGACGTTGACATTGCCGCGATGCCCCGAGCCGCCGCCGAAGCCGCCGCCGCCACCACCGCCGCCGCCGGCTGACGTGATGAGCATCGTCGCTTCGGGCACGCTCGCCTTGATGGCTTCCTCGAGGCGGATGCAGCACGGCCTCGGTGATCTCGACGCGGGTGCCGACCGCCAGTTCGGCGTCGACCGTGACTTCGCCTTCGTCGGTCGTCGGCTGCAGCTCGACGCCGATGAACCGGCCGAGATAGAGCGCCAGCACGAAGAGCACGATGCCGGTGGCGAACACCGTCGGCCGGTGCGCGAGCGCGACGTGCAGCAGCTCGGGCGTAGGCGTTGTCGATGCCGTCCAGCGACACGCTCGCTGAAGCGATACAGGGCGCCGAGCATCCCCTGGCGCTGCGTCGTTGTGATGCGGCGGATTGAGGAACCGCGAGCACAGCACCGGGACGATCGTCACCGCGACGAAGAGCGACATCGCCAGCGAGAACGACACGACGGCGGCCAGCGAGCCGAACGTGATGCTCGCCACGCCGGTCAGGAAGAGCATCGGGCACGAAGACGGCGATGTGCGTCAGCGTCGACGCCAGAATCGCCGACCAGACCTCTTCGCTGCCGTCGATCGGCCGCGGTCATCCGGTCCTTGCCCATCTCGAGGTGCCGATAGGTGTTCTCGAGCACGACGATCGCCGCGTCGACGATCATGCCGATGCCGAGGGCAAGACCGCCGAAGGTGAGGGTGTTGAGCGTGTAGCCGCCGAAGTAGAGCAGGGCGAACGTGCCGATGACCGAAATCGGAATCGACGTGCAGATGATGAGCGTCGAGCGGACGTCGCGGAGGAACAGGAAGATGATCAGGACGACCAGGAAGCCGCCGATCGCCGCGTGCTCCTTGACGCTGTTGATCGAGCGCTCGATGAACTTCGACTGATCGTCGAGCACCGCCAGCCGCACGCGTCGGCACTTCGCGGTTGATGCGCTCGATCTCGGCGCGCACGCCCTCGGCGACCTGCACCGTGTTCTTGCCCGACTGCTTGGTGACGCGCATGCGGATGCCGGGACGCCCGTTGATGCGCGTGACCGAGCGGCGATCCTCGGTCGAGTCGCTGACGTTGGCGATGTCCTTGAGGTACACCGGCACGCCTTCGTCCGCGCGTCGAGGTGATGATCAGGTTGCGGATGTCGTCGATGCTGGTGAACTGGCCGGGGCTGCGGAGCAGGAAGCGGCGGTCGGCGTCGTCGACTTCGCCGAGCGGGATGTTCTGGTTCTCGCTGCGGAGCACCTGCGTGACGCGATCGACCGAGAGGTTCAGGCCGGTGATCTTCTCGCGCGAGAGGTCGACGTGAATCTGGCGGCGCAAGCCGCCGTCGATCGTGACCGCGGCGACGCCCTCGACGCGCTCGAGGCGCGGCGACAGGTCGTTGGTCGCGAGCTCGCGCAGCGTGACCGGGTCGTAGTCGCCTTCGACGCCGATGCCCATGATCGGCATCGAGTTCGAGTCGAACTTGAAGACCGTGGGCGCGTCGGCATCCTCGGGCATGCGGCCGCGGACGCGATCGACGCGGGTGCGCACTTCGTCGGCCGCTTCGTTGAGGTCGGTGCCCCACGCGAACTGCAGCCGGACCTGGCTGTTGCCTTCGGACGAGGTCGAGTTGACCTGCTCGAGGCCGGCGATCGCCGACACCGCCTGTTCGATCGGCCGCGTGACCAGTTCCTCGATCTCGAGCGGCCCGACGCCGGAGTAGTTGACGCGAACGGTGATGCTGGGGAACTCGCTTTCCGGCATCAGATCGACCGGCAAGCGGGTGAGCGAAATCGCTCCCAGCAGAATCACCACGAAGCTGATCATGAACATCGTCACGGGACGATGAATGGCTAGACGCGGAATACTCATCGACGACTCCGGCTCCGTTGGCCCGACCGCCTGGCCTCAGTGCTCGTTCGCTCTGCGTTTCAACTTCGAGACGATGCTCTGACTGCTGGCGCTGCTACTTTGGCGTCCCTTGCCCCGGGGCGCCCTGGCCGCCGCGACCACCTTCGCCGCCCGCGGCCGCCCTCGCCCCTGGCCGCCCTGGCCTGGCCCGCCGCGGCCAGGACTCGGACCACCCGGGCCGGCGTTGCCGCCGGCGGTCACGAGCTGGTCGTTGCGGCGCAACGCGCCGGCGCCGGTGGATACGACCATTTCGCCTTCCGTGAGGCCTTCGAGAATCTCCGACGCGCTCGGCATCCTCGATGCCGATCTTGACCGGCTTGAACGCGGCGCGGCTTTCACCGTTGGCCTGGTAAATCGCCGCGCTGGCCTTCGGAGTCGACCAGCGCCACCTTCGGAATCGAGCAGGACGTTCTCCTTCGATTCGACCTCGAGGGTGACCTTGGCATACATGCCGGGCTTGAGCCGGAAGTCTGGCGTTGGGAATCTCGATCTCCATCGGCGCGGTGCGCGTCGCGGGATCGAGGATCGGAGAGACGCGCGCGATCTTGCCGTTGAACTTCTCGCCGGGAAACGCGTCGACCTCGACGACCGCGGGGTCGCCGGCGCTCACCATCCGAAGGTCCTTCTCGACGACGTTGGCGACCAGTCGGAGCGAGGAGATGTCGACGACCGACGCGACGCCGGCCTGGTTGGAGACCCACGCACCCGGGTCGACGTTGCGCTTGGCGACGAAGCCGTCAACGGGCGACACGACGTTGGTGTTGCCGAGGTTGATTCGCAGCTCCTCCAGCCGTGAGGCCGACTGCGCGAGCTGCGCGTAGGCGAGATCGACCTGCGCCTGCGCGGCGCTGTAGCGCGCCTCGGCGTCGTCGAGCGTCTGCTTGGGCAGGAGCTGGCGGCCATACAGGTTGCGCGAGCGTTCGACGCTGGTCTTCGCGAGCTCGAGGTCGGCCTGCCGCTGGCGAATCGTCGCTTCCGCGACCTTGTGCGAGGCCTCGGCCTGGTTCACCTGTTCGACGATCTCGCGATCCTCGATCTTGGCGACCACCTGATTACGGCGCACGCGATCGCCGAGCTTGACGCTGATCGACGTGACCCGGCCGCCGGTTCGCGGCACGACTTCGACCGTGCTGATCGCCAACCAGATTGCCAACGACGGTCAAAAACGACGAAATTTTGCCGCGCTGAACCTTGGCCACTTCGACGGTCATCGGGGGCCGGAAACCGCCGCCGCCGCCGGGGCCGCCAAAGCCCCCGCCGCCGAAACCGCCGCCGCCAGGACCTCCACCCGGATTGCCGCCGCGCCCGACCGCTTTGACCGCGCTGACCTGCTTGAGCGTTCTGACCCTGTTCGGCGGCAGCCGCCGGTGTCGCGCCTGATGAAGCCGAAATAGATCGCGGCTCCGGCCGCGACCACGATCCCCACGATGAGCAATTTGCGCATAAAAGTCGCGTAAGAGTACTACTGACCGCCGGCCGCCGGTGGTGGCGGACAATCCGCCGCCTCCGCCGCCACCGGGCGCTTCCTGCACGCGCTCGAAAACCACCAGCGATTTCCGGTAGTCCGCGAGGGCGCGCAGCTCGGTGTTCTGCGCATCGCGCAGGTCGCGCTGCGCCTGGACGACGAAGAAGTTGGTGGTCATGCCCACCTCGAACTTGCTCTGTTCCGCCTCGAGCCGCTTCTCGGCGAGCTCGCGCGCGGCCACGGCCGCCTCGACCCGCTTCAAGTTGCTCTGCACCGAGAGCGCGGCGTTGGTGACTTCGGTCGCGACCTGCAGTTCGAGCGCGCGCAGGCGCGCCTGCGACTGCGTCTTCTGCAAGCGCGCCCGCGCGAACTGGGCGTCCGCCTGGCTGCCGAACAGGTTGTAGCTGACCGTCGCCTGCACGTTCCAGTTCGGGTAGTCGCGATTGGTCAGCAGGCGCAGCGCGTCGTTGTAGCCGCCGGGAACCGTGCTGACGATGGTCGACGAGCCGAGGCCGGCGCGCGTGATCTGCGTACCGCCGATGCCCTGGCTGCCGTAGCTGGCCGACGAGATCGACTTCAGGCAGCATGTTGTTGCGGAAGTAGCGCAGCGAGACGTCGGAGCTCTGGAGGTTCTTGCGCGCCGTGACCAGGTCGGTCCGGCGCTCGAGGGCGTGGCGGACGGCGCCCTCGATGTCGGTCGGGGCCGGTTCGAGCGACGGCAGATCGATCGGCCGCAGCTCCTGACGCCACAGCGGATCTTCGGTGCCGCTCACGATATAGCGCTTGAGCGCGAGCTCCGCGGTCTGCATGGTCGCTTCGGCGAGGGCGAGCGCCTGCCGCCGAGTCGCGGCTTCCGCCTCGGCCTGGACGATGTCGAGCGGCGCGAGCGTGCCGACTTCGACGCGGGCGCGGTTGTCCTCGACGAGCTTGTCGGCGAGCTGCAGCGCGCGCTGGGCGACGTCGGTCGGCGTTGCGCGAGAAGACCAGATCCCAGTACGCGTTCCGGACGTTGGCCAGCGTCTGCGTCACCGTCGCGCGCAGCTGTTCCTCGGAGATTTCGCGGTTGATCTGCGTGATCTCGCAGCTGCTGCCGCGTCTGGTCGATGACCAGCCCGCGCAGCAGCGGCTGCGTGTAGGTCGCGCGTCAGACCGCTGGTGAACGTCGGGTTGAACGTGACGAACGTGCTCGACGAGTCCTGCTTGTTGTTGTTCCACTGCAGGTTGACGTTGCCGCCCCACCACTTCATGTTCTGGGTCAGGCCGGCGTTGTAGGTCGTCGTGTTGACCGAGACGCGCTGGCCGCCCTGCAGCTGGTCGCGGGGCAATTGCGTGATTGTCGCGCATGCCCGATCGTCGAGGTGGCGACCGGCAGGTAGGTGTTCTTGAAGCCGGCGATCTGCAGATCGACCGTGCTCGGGCTGATGCGCTCGACCGCGATGTCGAGGTTCTTCTCGAGCGCGAGGGCGACGACGTCGCTCATCCGGACGTCGCGAATCGGGCGTCCCGCCTGACCGGCCGCCGGCCGGCTCCTGCGTCCCCGAGCTGTTCTTGATGGCTTCGAGGCCGGCCTGGTAGCGGGACAGCGCGTCGCGGACCGAGCGAATCCTGGGTCTGCGGGCCATCGGCGGGCGGCTGCGCCGACGCGGTGACGGACCAGGCGAGCACGGCCGCAATTGCGGCGACACTTCGAGAATGCTTCTTCATTGATGGAATCCGGTAGAAAAACGCCTCGTCCTACTCGCCGTGACCCTTGCCGCGGCGGTCTTTCTCGTTCTGCTCGAACAGCTTCTGCAACTTCACGTGCTGCTCGGTCGTCAGGATCCGTCGCATCCGGAAGATCATCATCGTCCGGCTCTTGCCGAGGTCGGCCCGCGCCGCCTCGACTTTCCCGACGAAGTGCTCGACCTCGGAGTCCTGCACGTTCGCTTCGAGCACCATCTTCGAGAGCTCGTCCTCGAGCTTCGAGAGGGCGCGCTGCTGCGCCCGCAGCGCGGGCTGGGCGGCCTGGAAGATCGCGTCGATGCGGGACGTCTGGTCCGGCGTGATGGCCAGCTCGCGCTGGAATCGATCGTCCATCCACCACCGGAACCGCTGGGCATGCGCGGCCTCTGGCCACAGGAGGGGTAGCAAAGACAACGTGAGACAAATAAACAACTTACGGGACATTTTCATGTTGCGGTTCGAAAGGGTTACGACGCCGCTGGAGCGCCTGTTTACGGAAGGGGTTCAGACTGCACGCCCTGCCGACAAACGGCAGTCCAGCTGACCGTCCGTGTCTGACGCCCGGCCCAGAAGGCGCCAGAAAACGCTCGACACCGCCTGACTTCGGCCGCATCTGACAGCCACATCTACGGCACGCGACGTGCACTGGGCAGCGGCAGGAGGGCCAGACATGCGGTTGATCCTGTTTGTGGCGGCGGCGACGCTGGTTGCGACACTCGGTATCGGAGCGCAGGATGGCGCCGAACTCCGCGGGCAGCTCAGTGCCAACGAGACCGAGAGGAACGAGGGCTACTTCTCGGTCGCCCAGGACACCGCGCTGATGGTTCGACCCGGCTCGCCGCTGCATCAGTGGCTCAAGGATCACACCGGGCAGACCGTCAAAATCACGATCGAGCCCGGGACGACGGATTAGCGCGCGCGCCGATCGGGCCCGCTGCTGGTCAAGCGGCGGTGAATTTCTCGAGCGTCCGAACCGCGATCTCGACGAGGTTGTCCGGCGTCGAGGCGCCGGAGGTGAGCCCGACCCGGACCGGTCCGGAGTCGGCCAGCCAGCCGCGGGTCACGATTTCCTCGTGGGTGTCGACCGCGCGGTGCCGGACCTCGTCAGCCGACAACAGACCGTCGGGATCCGCGATGTGGTACGTCGGCACCTTGCGGGCGCAGATCTTCGCCAGGTTACAGGTATTGCTGCTGTTGTAGCCGCCGATGACCACCATGAGGTCGATCGGCACCTCCTCGAGCAGCCGGACGACGGCATCCTGCCGGTCTTGGGTCGCACTGCAGATCGTGTCGAACGCGCGGAAGCGATCGCCGAGTTCCGCCTCACCGTAGCGCTCCCGCATCGCCGCGCGAAACATCTCGCCGACTTCCAGCGATTCCGTGCTCAACATCGTTGTCTGGTTCGCGCACCCGATCCGCTGGAGATGGACGTCGGGATCGAAACCAGCGGAACTGGCTTCGGCAAAACGCTCGAGGAACGCGCGCCGGCGGCCGTCGGTTGCCTCGCCGACTCCCGGATGTAGTCGCAGACGAGCGCCGCTTCGGCCTTGTCGAGGACGACGAGGTAATGGCCGTTCGCGGCCTGCAGGGCCTGCGAGGCAGTGGCCTGCGTCTCCTCGTGCCAGTACTTGCCGTGAATGACCGACGTGTAGCCGTCCTTCGCGTAGCGCGAGACGTTCTTCCAGACGTTCAGCACCGAGCCGCAGGTGGTGTCGACCAGCGTGCAGCCGGCTGCGGACAGGCGCCGCAGCTCCTGGACCGTCACGCCGAATGCCGGCAGGATGACGACGTCGTTTTCGCCGACCGCCGCGGCGTCTTCGTTGGGGTCGGTCAGAAAACGGATCCCCTGCGCGCGCAGCTGATCGTTGACGTGCGGGTTGTGGATGATCTCGCCGGTCAGGAAGACCCGCCGATCGGGAAAACGCTTGCGGGCCTGATACGCGTAGTCCACCGCCCGATCGACGCCGTAGCAGAACCCGAACTCGCGCGCGAGATGGAGCGTGAGCCGGCCCGACTGATAGCGGTAATCGTCGGCCTTGATCTGCTGGACGAGCGCGCTGTGGTAGCTCTCAGCGAGGACGCCGGCGACTTCGTGCTTGAGGTCGAGACCCTTCCGGAAGATGACGGGCGGCACTACGCTAATGTCCGAGCGACCAGTCGCGGAACTCGCTGGCCGTCGGCGTCAGCGCATCGAGCGCGCGCAGCGACTGAGCGCGCCGCAGCTGAACCGCCGCCTCGATTTCGTCGAGCAGCTCGTCGTCGCTGAGAAGCGGCGCCGAGGCTGCGGCCGGCAGAATCGTCGGGGCGCTGGCCCGGCCGGGGGCCTGCATGGTGACCTGATCGCGGGCGATCGTCCGGTCGAGCGGCGCGAACTGGAGCAGCTGTCCGGCGACCAGTCCGATGATCAGCCCGGCGGCGGCGGCGACGCTGATCCAGCGGCGGCTGCCCGTGGCGACCGGCATCACGATTTCGCGAGTACGCGAGTCGGGAACTGCAGCACGCGCGCGACCTGGCCGAGATGCGCCAGCCGGTCGAGGATGCGGGAACGCTGGGTGTCGAGGCTTGCGGCGTCGAAGATCGCGTCGACCTCGGCCACGGCCGCTTCACGCCATTCGTCGGAGACCGCGGTCAGCCGGGCGAGCTCGTCGGCGCACTGCGCGCAATGGGTCACGTGCGCGAGCGCAGAGCGATCCGGTTCGCCCTCCGGGGCGCGGCCCACGAGAGCCAGCGCCGTGAGGCGGTCGAGGGGCACGTGCGGTTCCCGAACGCTCATCCCTGTTCTCCCAGCAATCGCGCGCAGCTTCCGGATTGCCCGGAAGAGGTGCACTCGCACCGTCGCCGGGCTCATCCCGGTCGCCGCACTGATTTCCGCCGCCGACTGTTCGTCGAGATGCGAGAGCGTGAAGACCAGCCGCTGCCGGTCCGGCAACTCCGCCACGGCGTCCAGCACCTGCTGCCAGCGTTCGCGCACCAGCAACTGGTGCTCGGTCGACGGCTCGGCGCCGGCGGCCTGTTCGACCGGCCGCGCCTCGTGACCTTCGTCCAGCGGGCTCGCCAGCCACCGCTGCTGCCGGGTCCGGCTCTTCAGCCGGTCGAGGCACGCATTGACGAGAATCCGCATGAACCAGACATCGAAGGACAGTTCCTCGCGGTACTGCTCGATGTGCAGGAACACCTTGACGAATGCGTCCTGGACGGCCTCGTCCGCATCGGCCGCATCGCGCAGGTAGTGATAGGCGATACGGAGGCCGCGCCGCTGCAGGAGTGCCACCAGCGCGCCGAAGCGTTCCCGCGCCGCATCACGATCGCCGGCGGCGACCAGCGATTTGATCTCGGCGGCCAGCGCGGAGGCTGGCGTGCCGGTCGCTTCGCCGGGACGTCCCGGGGCGCGGGGGTCGACTTCGATCGGTCGTCCTGACATGAGTTACGTGGGCGTGGCCTGACGGTGTTTACCGGATGACCGGATTGTAGCAGGCTCGCCACAAAACCGCCCGCCATATTGACTTAGCGAGAATCGAGCCGGTACGATGAGCGATTCAGGGTGTCCGGTGAGTCCGGAGTGCCGGGAGGGTGCCACCCTACCGTTCACTCTGAGGGAACAATCAATTCGCTCGTGAGCCGGCGGAACTTGGTCGCGAACGGACGGCAGTCCGGGCGGATGGATAGGTAACATGAGCGAATTGAGGGGTTAGACCAGCCGCGGCGTGTGTCCGGCATCACGGCCCGGCCGGGTGCGCAGCACGATGCTTTGCGCCCGACCGGGACGGCCCCCAGCACCTTTCAGGAGCTTTTTCGATGTCAACGACTCACGCGGGGCCCGCGCGCGGACTGGATCAGCAGGGCGTGCACACCTCCGGCCCCGTGCACTGGAACCTCTCGACGCCTCTCCTCTACGAGCACGCGCTTGCCCGGCGCGAAGGCGAACTGGCGGCCGACGGCCCGCTCGTCTGCCGCACCGGCGCCCACACCGGCCGCTCGCCGAACGACAAGTTCGTGGTCAAGGAACCCTCGAGCGAGACGCACGTCGCGTGGGGGAAAGTGAACCGCCCGATCGAGGCGACGCTGTTCGAGACGCTGAAGCGCGACATGCTGGCGCACCTGTCGACGCGTGAACTCTACGTCCAGGACCTGTATGCCGGCGCCGATCCCGACCTACCGGCTGCCGGTGCGCTTCATCCAGGAGCTCGCCTGGCAGAACCTGTTCGTCCGCAACCTGTTCATCGTTCCGCCAGCCGCGGACCTGGCGAGTTTCTCGCCGCAGTACACCGTCATCACCGCTCCCAGTTTCCGGGCCGACCCCGCGCGCCACGGCACCCGCTCGGACGTCGCCATCGTCGTGAACTTCGGCACCCGCGAAGTGCTGATTGCGGGGACGAGCTACGCCGGCGAAAACAAGAAGAGCATCTTCACGGTGCTCAACTACCTCCTGCCGCTGAAGGGCGTGCTGTCGATGCACTGCTCGGCGAACGTCGGCAAGGGCGGCGATACGGCGCTCTTCTTCGGGCTCTCCGGAACGGGCAAGACGACGCTGTCGTCCGACCCCGATCGGCAGCTGATTGGCGACGACGAGCACGGCTGGAGCGATCAGGGCATCTTCAATTTCGAAGGCGGCTGCTACGCGAAGATGATCCGGCTCTCGGCCGAGGCCGAACCGCAGATCTACGAGACGACGCGCCGGTTCGGGACGGTCCTGGAGAACGTCGTCATCGACCCGGAGACGCGGGCGCTGGACCTCGACGACGCGTCGCTGACCGAAAACACGCGCGGGGCGTATCCGATCGACTTCATCGACAACGCGGTGCCGTCCGGCGCTGGCGGTCATCCCGCCAACATCGTGATGCTGACCGCGGACGCCTTCGGTGTCCTGCCGCCGATCGCGCGACTGTCGGCTGAAGGGGCGATGTACCACTTCCTGTCCGGCTACACCGCGAAAGTGGCGGGGACCGAGAAGGGCGTGAAGGACCCGAGCGCGACGTTCAGCACCTGCTTCGGCGCGCCGTTCCTGCCGCTCAATCCGAACGTCTACGCGCGCGGCCTGGGCGAGCGCATCGCCCGTTACAAGTCGCGGGTGTGGCTGGTGAACACCGGCTGGACGGGCGGGCCGTTCGGGGTCGGATCGCGGATGAAGATCGCGTACACGCGCGCCATGATCACGGCGGCGCTCTCGGGCGCACTCGACAACGTGTCGTACCAGCGCCATCCGGTCTTCAACCTCGACATGCCGACGTCGTGCCCCGGCGTCGCCGCCGAGGTGCTCGATCCGCGCAGCACCTGGCAGGACAAGGCCGCGTACGACGCGCAGGCGGCCAAGCTCGCCGCGATGTTCGTCGAGAACTTCAAGACGTTTACGGCGGACGTCGATCCGGCGGTCGTTGCTGCAGGGCCGAACGTCTGACGCTTCAAGGTTCCAGTTCCAGGTTCGAGGTCTGAACCCGGAACCTCGGAACCCAGGAACCCCGGAACCTCGCCATGGTGCAGGTACGAGCCGGTCATCGGCCTCGAGATTCACGCGCAGCTGGCGACGGCGACCAAGATCTTCTGCGGTTGCCCCACGACGTTCGGCGCGCCGCCGAATTCTCACGTCTGTCCCGTCTGCCTTGGATTCCCCGGCGCCCTGCCGGTCCTGAATCGCGCCGCGGTCGACGCCGCCATTCGCGCGGCGCTGGCACTCGGCTGCGAGGTGCAGGAGCGATCGGTCTTCGCGCGGAAGAACTATTTCTATCCCGACCTGCCGAAGGGGTATCAGATCTCGCAGTACGAGCTGCCGCTTGCCCGCGGCGGGGGTGTCGAGATTGCCGTTGACGGCGTGGTGCGCCACGTCAACCTGACGCGCATCCACATGGAAGAGGATGCGGGGAAGTCGCTCCACGAGGGGTTCGCCGATTCAGAACGACGGACCTATCTCGACTTCAATCGCGCCGGCGTCCCGCTGATCGAGATCGTCACCGAGCCCGAGCTGCGCTCGCCGGCCGAAGCGGCGATGTTCTTCGAGACGCTGCGACAGTTGCTGGTCTGGCTCGGGGTCAACGACGGCAACATGGAAGAGGGCAGCCTGCGCTGCGACGCCAACGTCTCGATTCGCCGCGTCGGCGAAACGACGCTCGGGACCAAGGCCGAGGTCAAGAACGTCAACTCGTTTCGCTATCTGCAGAAGGCGCTCGAGTACGAGATCGAACGGCAGATCGACGTCGTCGAACACGGCGGTCGCGTGGTGCAGGAGACCCGTCTCTTCGATTCGGCGCAGGGCCGCACCTATTCCATGCGGAGCAAGGAAGAGGCCCACGATTACCGCTATTTTCCCGAGCCTGATCTGCCGCCTCTCGTCATCGATCGCGCGCGCCGCGATGCGCTGGCGGCGGCGCTGCCCGAATTGCCGGAGGCGAGGCGCAACCGGTTCGTCAGCGAGTACGGACTGCCGGCCTATGACGCCGATCTGCTGACCCAGACGCGCGGGCTGGCCGACTACTTCGAAGCCACCGCTCGCGCCGCCGGGAACGCCAAAGCCGCGAGCAACTGGATCATGGGCGAGATCCTGCGGACGATGAAGGAGCGCGGACTCGGGATCGAAGACGTCACGATCACGCCGCTGGCACTCGCGGCGTTAATCGGGCTGGTCGACCGCGGTGTGATCAGCAGCACGGTCGGGAAGGATGTCTTCGCCAAGATGTACGACACCGGCCGCCCCGCGGAAGACATCGTTGCCGCGGAGGGCCTCGCCCAGATCGGCGACGCCGAGGCGCTGCGCGCTGCCGTGCGCGAGGCGATTGCCGCCAACCCCGACGCGGTTGCGCAGGTCCGCAAGGGCCGCAACAACGCGTTCGGATTCCTGGTGGGCGCGGTGATGAAGGCGTTCAAGGGCAAGGCCAACCCGAAGGTCGTCAACGAACTGCTCAAGCAGGAGTTGGACGCGTAGGACTGCGCGCGCCCGCGCGTCCCTTACAATACCGTCGGTGATCGAGACGCACGGTCTGGGCAAAGCCTACGGTCGCGGCCTCTACGCGCTGCGAGACCTCACGCTCAGCATCGGCAAGGGCGAGTTCGTGTTCCTGACCGGACCGAGCGGGGCCGGCAAGAGTACGCTGCTGCGGCTGCTCCTGCTGCAGGATCGACCCACCGAGGGCACGGCCATCGTCAACGGCCGCAACCTCGTGCGGATGTCGCGCCGCGAGGTGCAGGCCTACCGCCGCACCGTCGGGTTCGTCTTCCAGGACTTCAAGCTCATTCCGACCAAGACGGTCTTCGAGAACGTCAGCTTTGCGCTGCAGGTGCTGGGCACGCCGATCGAGCAGCAGCGGCGTCGCACCTATCAGGTCCTGAAGTGGGTGGGGCTCCAGCACCGGCTCAACGCATTTCCACCCGAGCTCTCCGGCGGTGAGCAGCAACGGGTCGCGATTGCGCGGGCGCTGGTCAACGAGCCGCAGCTCGTCTTGGCTGACGAACCCACCGGCAACCTCGATCCCGACCTGTCGCTGGAGATCATGAACCTGTTCCGCGACATCAACGCGAGCGGGACCACGGTGCTCGTCGCGACCCACGATCGCGAACTGATCAAGTGGGTCAATCGGCGGACGGTGCACCTCGAGCACGGCCGCCTGCACGGTGCGCCTGGAGCCGCGCCACCGGAGGCGTCGTGATGCGCGCGCTCAGCTACGCCTTTCGCGAGGCGCTTGTCAGCATGCGGCGCGGCGGACGATCGGCGGTGGTCTCGATCGTCACGATTGCGATCGCCTTTCTGACCCTCGGCGTGTTCCTGTTGATCTCCTTCAACCTGCAGCGCGTCGCCGAGCAGTGGGCGCAAGCCGCCGAGATGTCGGTGTATCTCGATGAAAGCCTCGACGAAGCGGGCCGCGCGGCGCTCACGGGCGAATTGCAGCAGCAGTCGGCGGTTGCGGCCGTGGAGTACGTGTCGAAGGAGAGCGCGCTCGAGCGGTTTCGTCAGGATTTTCCCGAGCTGGCCGACATCGCCTCGCGGCGACAACCCGTTTCCATCGTCGCTCGAAGTGCGGCTGCGCTCGGAGCCGGGCGCCGGCGGACGCGGCGGCGGCACTGGCCGCATCGCTTGACCGATCGTCCGGGCGTGGCCGACGTCCGCTACGACCGTCAATGGCTGGCGCGGCTGCTTGCCGCGGTCGCGTCGATTCGCGTCGGCGGCCTGATCGTCGCGGCCGTGCTGGTGCTCGGCGCGGCGTTCACGGTTGCCGCCGTGGTGCGGTTGTCGCTTGAATCGCGGCACGCCGAGCTCGACATCATGCAGCTGGTCGGCGCGCCGTCGGCCTTCGTGCGCGGCCCATTCGTGGCCGAGGGAACGCTGCTCGGCGGCCTTGGCGCCGCTGGTTGCGGTGCTGTCGCTGTGGGCGCTCTATTCGACGCTGCGGACCCAGGCCGAAGCAGCGATCACGGGGATCGTTCGCGTCGGCGCGTTCGCGTTTCTCCCGGCGTCGGACGTGCTCTTGCTGCTCGGCGCCGGCCTGCTGGTCGGGGCGGCGGCGGGTGCGATCGCGTCGCGCATGGCCCGGTGACGGAACCTCTTCTTGAATGACCGTTCAACAGGAAAGCGCCGCGAAGCCCCATTTCATGGGCTTTTCCGTTGACACGCATCAGGGACGACTCCTACACTGGATTGGTCTCCTGCGTTTTTCCGAAGGGCCTCTGGAACCGTATGCAGCGATTCCTGATTACTCGTCAAGGTCCGTCCCCCACGTCTCCGATCACCGAGTTCTACCGCGAAGAATTCATCAAGCATCAGCGCTGTCTGCAACAGCACCGCGAGTACTTTTCTTCGCAGGCGATCGACAGCGTGGAATCGGCGCTCGTGAAGGTCATCGCGCAGGTCGATGCCTTGTCCACCAAGGCTGACGCCGACCAGGTGGTCGCCAAGCTTCTGCGCGAGTTCGATCTCGTGACGCGGTTGTCGGACTGGTCCGACCCGCACAAGGCGCACTGACCCCGACGGGCCTCCCGCTCAGACACGCTCTGCACGCCATCGTGCGAGCGGGCATTCTCGGTGCGAGCGCCGGTCACGCGGTCACAACCGCCATCCGTCGCCTCTTCACACATTCCTCAACTTGCGTCGTCCGCTGCACGTTGTCGCTGCCGGCAAAGCCGCGGGGACAATGGCCGCCGCCCTGGTCGCAAGATCCGACACTGCCGATCGTTGATGTCATCGCGATCGGGACCCACCGCCCGAACGATCTCTCGCCGCGCGTGACGTGGTTCGAAGGGAGCCATCCGTTTCCCGACGACCGCAGCGTCGCCGCCGGGCAGGCGGCGCTGACGATGGCGACCCACGTGGCATCGACAGAGACGCTTTTGCTGCTCCTTTCTGGCGGCGCGTCGGCCGTGGCCGCCGTGCCAGCGGCGGACATTTCACTCTCCGATAAGCGCCGCACCATCGAGCGGATGATGCTCGAAGGCGCAGACATTCACGCGCTCAACACCGTCCGCAAGCACCTGTCCGCGATCAAGGGCGGGTTGCTCGCCCGCGCGTGCCGCGGCGCGACCTTGACGCTCGCCGTGTCGGATGTCGTCGGAGACGACCTGTCAGTGATCGGGTCGGGTCCGGGCGTTCCGGATCCGTCGACATGGGCGGATGCGGCGGACGCCCTCGCACGTTTTGGCAACGACGATCACCCCACGAGCGTGAGGGCGAGGATCGCGGCAGGCGTTGCCGGTGCGCTGCCGGAGACGCCCAAGGCCGGCTCGCTCGAGATGGCGCGAGCCACCGGGCACGTCATTGCGACTCGGCGCGACGCGCTCGAAGCGGCCGGCGAGCGAGGCCGAGACGCAAGGCTTTCGTGCGGTTGTCGTCAGCGACGCTGTCACCGGCGAGGCGCGGACAGCGGCCGGTCGGTGGCTGGACGAGGCGTGGAAACTGCTGGCGATGCACGAGGGCCGGGTGTGCGTGGTCTCGGCCGGCGAAACCACCGTCCGCGTCACCGGCTCGGGTCGGGGCGGTCGTAATCAGGAGTTCGTCCTGGCGCTGGCGCGACGGCTCTCGACGATCGATCGCGAGCTGATGGTGGCCAGCGTCGGCACCGATGGCATCGACGGGCCAACCGACGCCGCCGGGGCCATCGTCGATCGTTCGACGCTCAGCCGCGCCGCCGCGAAAGCGGCGTCGCCCGAAGCCGCTCTCGACAACAACGACTCGTACCCGTTCTTCGACAGCCTCGGCGACCTCATCCGACTCGGTCGCACCGACACCAACGTCGGTGACATACAGGTCCTGTTAGCAGGCCCGTCCCGTGGAGCAGCGCCCTGAGCAGCACCCAAGCATCCAAGCACCCAAGCACCCGGCGCACCATCAAGCACCCTTGGCACCAGCACCCCGGCACCAAGGCACCCCAGGCACCTTAGGCACCTAGAATCTGTGTATGCCCTCACGCGATGAGCTCCTCCGGACAGCTGCGCGAGCAGGTCCACCATCCGGCGACCGCGCGTGAGCTGTTGAAGCTCCTTCGGGTTCCTCGAGACGAACGGGTCGCCGTGAAGCGACACTTGCGCTCGCTCGTTGCCGACGGCTCGCTTGTCCTCGTCCGTGGCAATCGCTACGGCCTTGCCGATCGCATGGACCTCGTGGTCGGCCGTCTCGAAGGCCATCCCTCCGGCTTCGGCTTCGTCACACCCGAGCGGGCGCCCGACGGCCTGCAGGGCGACATCTTCATTGCCGCCCCCAATGTCGCCGAGGCGCTGCACGGCGATCGCGTCGTCGTTCGCATCGAGCGGCACCGCGCCGACGGTCGGGCCGAAGGCCGGATCGTCCAGGTTCTCGAGCGTCGTGCTCAGACCGTGGTCGGACGGTTCGATGTGGACGATGCGGGGCTTGGCTTTGTGTTGCCGTTCGATCGCCGGCTGGTGGCCGACGTCCAGATTCCGCGCGGCGACGCCAAGGACGCTGAGCCTGGTGACATGGTGACCGTCGAGATTACGCGCTGGCCGACGCCGTCGCGTGGCCCGCTGGGGCGGATCGTGCGTGTGCTCGGCGGGATCGACGAGCCAGGCGTCGATACCGAGATCATCCTGCAGAAGTACGGCATTCCGGACGAGCACCCACCGGAAGCGATCGAGGAAGCGCGCCGCCTCGGCACGTCGATCAAGGAACGCGATCTCAAGGGCCGGACCGATTTTCGCGATCGCATCGTCGTCACGATCGACGGCGAGGATGCCCGCGATTTCGACGACGCGATCTCGATCGAACGCCTGGCGAACGGCCATATCTGGCTGGGGGTCCACATCGCCGACGTGTCGCACTACGTCACGGAAGGGACGGCGCTCGATCAGGCGGCCTACGAGCGCGGCACGTCGGTCTACTTTCCCGAGCGCGCCATTCACATGTTTCCGGAGGGGCTCGCGACCGGCTTGTGCAGCCTCCGCCCGCACGTCGATCGGCTCGTGCAGTCGTGTCTGATGGAGGTGGATCGGCGAGGTGAGGTCGTCCGTTACGAGATGCACGACGGCATCATCCGCAGCACCGAGCGGATGACCTACACCGAGGTGAACGCCATTCTGACCGACAAGGATCCGGCGACGGTCGGCGCGGTACGAGAGCCTGGTGCCGACGTTCGAGCTGATGGGGGAGCTCTTTCACGTCCTTCACGCGCGGCGGCACCGGCGCGGCTCGGTTGACTTCGACCTCCCCGAACCCAAAGTGCTGCTCGACGACGAGGGACTGATCGAAGACATCGTGGCGCGCGAGCGGAACATCGCGCATCGGCTGATCGAAGAGTTCATGCTGCTCGCCAACGAAACGGTGGCCGCTCACCTCGAGCAGAACGAGATGCCGACGCTCTACCGCATCCACGAGCCGCCCGATCCGCTCAAGGTCGCCGAGTTCGACGAGTTCGTGACCTCGCTCGGGTTCAGTCTCGGCGCGCCGTCGGGAATCATTCGTCCGTCGCACTTCCAGCGGCTGGTCGAGCGGATCAAGGGCACACCCGAAGAGCGTCCCATCGCGTTCCTGATGTTGCGGACGATGCAGAAGGCGCGCTACGACTCGATGAACGTCGGCCATTTCGGTCTGGCCGCGCCGACCTACACGCACTTCACGTCGCCGATCCGCCGGTATCCGGACCTGGTCGTCCATCGCACCCTGCGCGAACTGCGCCGCGGTCGGGTCGTCGGACGAACGGCGCGACGAGCTGGACGATGACCTGCCGGAAGCCGGCCGTCATACCTCCGAGATGGAGCGGCGGGCCGCTGAGGCCGAGCGCGAGATTCTTCAGTGGAAGAAAGTCCGTTTCATGGCCGACAAGGTCGGCGACGTCTTCGAGGGCTACGTGACTGGCGTCGCCTCGTTCGGGCTGTTCGTCGAGCTCGTCGAGCACTACGTCGAGGGCCTGGTCCACGTCTCGACGCTGGCCGACGATTACTATCGCTACAGCGAGCAGAGTCACACGCTGTTCGGCGAGAACACGCGCAAGAAGTACCGCCTCGGCGACAAGGTGGTCGTGCAGGTGATCCGGGTCGACCTCGAGCGCCGTCAGATCGACCTCGGCATCGACGAGGTGCTCGAGGCGGTGCGCGCCGACGAACGGCGGCGCGGCGCCAGCCGCAGCCAGGCGCGGCCGAAGAAGGAGCAGCGCCTGGGCACGCCGGAGCAACGGCGCAAGATCAAGGACGCCGCACGGCGAAAGAAGCAGCGTCCAGGCCGCAACGAGCGGGCCCGCAAGACAGGGACGAGAAATAGCGCATGCCGCACATCGTCGTCGGCACCGCCGGTCATATCGATCACGGCAAGAGCTCGCTTGTGCTCGCGTTGACCGGTACGGATCCCGATCGGCTGAAAGAAGAAAAAGAGCGCGGCATCACGATCGAGCTCGGCTTTGCCCACGCCGCGATTGGCGACGTGACCGTCGCGTTCGTCGACGTGCCGGGGCACGAGCGGTTTGTGCGCACCATGCTCGCCGGCGCCGGCGGGCTCGATGCGGTGATGCTCGTGGTTGCCGCCGACGAGTCGGTGATGCCACAGACGCGCGAGCACTTCGAGATCTGCCGGCTGCTCCGGGTCGGTCGCGGAATCGTCGTCCTGACGAAAAGCGATCTCGTGGACCAGGACACGCTGGATCTCGTACGTCTCGAGGTCCGCGAGCTGGTCGCCGGCTCGTTTCTCGCTGACGCACCGGTTCTGCCGGTCTCGGCGCGGACCGGCGCGGGCCTCGACGAGCTGCGCGCGGTGTTGGCCGGTTACGGCCGCGCGGTCGAGCATCGGCGACGCGACGGCGCGGCGCGGCTGCCGATCGATCGCGCGTTCTCGATGCAGGGATTCGGCACGGTGGTGACCGGGACGCTCGTGTCCGGACGGATTCGTCCAGACGACGAGCTCGAGCTGGTGCCGGGCGGGCAGCGGGTTCGCGTTCGCGGGGTGCAGGTCCATGCGCGTGGCACCGCCGAAGCGGTCACGGGGCAGCGGACCGCCGTCAATCTTGGCGGGATCGAGGTGGCCGCGATCCATCGCGGCCAGTCGCTCTGCGCACCCGACGGCGTCACCGTGACGCGGCGAGCCGATGTCGTCATCGAGCTGCTGCCTGGAGCGAAGCCGCTGAAGCACGGGGCACGCGTTCACGTCCACCAGGGAACGATGGAAGTGCTGGGACGCGTGTCGATCGCCGGATCGATGACCGAGATGCCGCCGGGCAGTTCGGCGCCGGCCCGGCTGCGTCTCGAAGCGCCCGCAGCACTGACCCGCGGCGATCGATTCATCCTGCGCGCCTATTCCCCAACGATCACGATTGGCGGCGGCGAGATTCTCGATCCCGATCCGCCGCGCGTTGGCATCCGGATCGCGGCCGCCGCCGCACGCTTCGCGGCGATCGGCCCGGCGCCTGAAGGACACGACGACTCGTTGGCGCTGACCCGAATGATCAGGGATGCGGGCGGCGCCGGGTTGCCTGTTCGTTCGCTGATCGCTCGCGCCGGCGTGACGCCGGGCGCGCTCGACGCTGCGGTGTCAACGCTCACCGGCAGCGGTGCGGTCCGCATCGCTGGCAGCCGCCTGGTGTCCGCCGAAATCGTTGAAGGCCTGTCCAGCAGGCTCCTTGCGCTGGTCGCGCGACTTTCACAAGGCCCAGCCGCTTGCCGATGGGATTCCGCGCGAGGAAGCGCGTGAGCGCGTTTTCGCGCGAGCCCACGTCGACGTCTTCATCCTGACTCTCCAGGACCTCGCAGAGTCAAAGCGGCTGGTCGTGCGCGATCGACTGGCGCTGCCCGGTCATCGGCTCGAGCTGAGCGCGATCGAACAGCAGGCGTTCGATGGGATCGAGGCCGCGTATTGCCAAAGGAGGCCTGAAGCCGCCCGACGCGGCAACGATTGCCGCGGACGGAAAGTGGCCGCTGGCGCTCGTCGAGAAGATGACGACGCTGCTGATTCGTCAAACGCGGTTGACCCGCGTCGACACGCTGATCTTCCACAGCCAGGCTCTGGCCGACCTCAAGAGCGAAACTCGCGCGCTGAAAGTCGAGCGGGCAAGCTCGACGTCACCGTAGACGTGTCGACGTTCAAGGAGCGGTACGGGGTGACGAGGAAGTTTGCGATCCCGCTGCTCGAATGGCTGGATCGGGAGCGCGTGACGAGACGAGTGGGAGACGCGCGGGTCGTGCTCTAGCGACCGACCCGCCGGGAGACAGGGCAAAGCCCTGCCAGTCGCTTCGAGCGGCTAGCTGTTCTTCGGGGTGTCCACCGAATCCTTCACGGACGCCTTGAAATTCTTGATTCCGCTGCCAATGCCCTTACCAATCTCCGGCAGGCGGCTTGCACCGAAGATCAGCACGATGATCACGAGGATGATCAGCATCTCCGGCAGCCCGATTGGCCCGAAGAAAGCGACAAGTCCCATGCTCGGCTCCTTCACTCCGCGTGTCGCGGTAATGACGACGATTCTAGCATTAACGTCGGCTGGGCTTGACGCGCGCGAGCCCCCGCAGTTCCGTTCTGGAGTCACGCAAGTCGAAGTATTTGCGACAGTTATTGGATCTGACGGACGCGCGGTTCGGGGCTTGACAGCGGCCGACTTCACGGTCCTCGAAGACGGCGCGCCGCAGACGATCACGACCTTCGTCGACGACGAGTTCCCGGCGTCGGTGGCTCTGGCCATCGACCGCAGCTTCAGCATGAAAGGAACGCCGCTGACGATGGCGCGGACTGCCGGGCGTGCGTTCCTGGCGTCGCTGAAATCGGACGATCGGGCGATGCTCTTGAGCATCACCGGTGACGTCGAGGTGCTGGCGCCGTTCGATACCGACAAAACGGCCGCACTGAAGCGCGCTGGGGACGCTGGACCCGTGGAGCACGACCGCGCTGAACGATGCGATCGTGCGGAGCCTCGACCTCCTCGAGCCGCGAGACCGGGCGGCGGGCGATCGTCATCCTGTCGGACGGCGAGGATCGCTACAGCTCGGCGTCGGCAAGCGACGTGCTCGACCGGGCTCGGCGCTCGGACGTCCTAATGTACCCAGTCGCGATTGGGCGGGAGCGGCCCACCCTGTTTGCCGAACTGGCGACAATCAGCGGCGGCCGTTCGTTTCAGTTGGCCGACCCGGCCCGGCTGCAGGCCACGCTCCAGGCCATTGCCGAGGACTTGCGAGCGCAGTACCTCATTGGCTATGCGCCGCGCGCCGGCGTCTCCTGAGGACGGCGGGTGGCGCAGCATTCAGGTACGAGTGGACAAGTCTGGTGTGACCGTGAGGGCGCGAAGTGGGTACATCGCCCGCTGAGACGGCAGGGCGCGTAATGGCGTCTCTTTTGCTCTTGTGGTTGGCACGGTAAAGCTCCAGAATGAAAGTCAGCGCCGGTCACTTAGCGTATGCAGGACACGCCGGGACCTCACAGCTCAGCAGGTTCGAACGGCTCTGAGCGAGCCACCCGTCTCTGAGCACGTGCTGCACGTCCGCCCCGACCGGCCGATCGACATCTCCTTCAATTTCGAGCATCAGCAGTCCAAGGTCGGCGTCGAGCGCCTCCGTGCTGTCGCACATCATCATGGGCGTCATCGTCTTCATGGTGATGTCCTACGTCCCGGACGGCCGGCGGCGGTCGTCGCGCCGGTTGATCCGCTGAAGGGCATCGTGTGGATTGCCGAGCCTGGGCCGGGCGGCGGCGGTGGCGGCGGTGGCAACAAGATGCCGGACCCGCCGAAGAAGGCGGAATTGCCCGGCCGCGACAAGATCACCGTTCCCGTCGTCAGGCCAGCCTGAACCGAAGCTCGAGCCGCCCAAAGTGGAAGACGTCAAGCCCCTCGAGGACCTCAACATCCCGGCCAAGACCCTGGCAGCGGCCGAGCAACCGCTAGCCGGCGCGATCGTCGCTGAGAGCGCGTCGACAGTTTCGCAGGGCTCTGGCACCGGCGGCGGTGCGGGAACCGGAACGGGATCGGGCATCGGCCCAGGCCAGGGTTCCGGCCTCGGGCCAGGCTTTGGCGGCGGCACCGGAGGCGGAGCGTATCGTCCCGGCAGCGGCGTGACGGTGCCGCGCGTGCATCCGCGAGGTCAAGCCGCAGTACACCGCCGACGCCATGCGCGCCAAAGTGCAGGGCATGGTGTGGGTCGAGTGCATCGTGATGCCCGACGGCAACGTCGGCGACGCGCGCATCACGCGGTCACTCGATTCGATCTTCGGCCTCGATCAGGAAGCGCTGAAGGCGGCGCAGGCAGTGGAAGTTCGTGCCCGGCATGCGGCAGGGCGAGCCGGTGCCGGTCATCATCACGATCGAGCTCACCTTTACTCTGCGATAAATCTGGTCCGGCTCGGCTGAAGCCGAGCCCCACAATCCCACTCTGGGTAGTGGGACCGGGCTTTAGCCCGGTCATCCCGAGGCCGTCCCGAGTAGCAGTAACATCTCGGAATGTTCCATTTCCTCACGGCTGCGGTCCTGCTTCTGTGGGCGGCCGCTCCTGGTCTCGCGCAAAGCTACCCGGCTCCCGTCGAGCGCGATTTCATCGTCAAGAACTACACGTTCCAGAGCGGCGAGACGCTGCCCGAGCTGAAGCTGCATTACCGGACGATCGGCCAGCCGCGCAAAGACGCCGACGGCGTCGTCCGCAACGGGATTCTCATCCTGCATGGCACCGGCGGGACCGGAGCGCAGTTTGTCGGTGAAGGATTCGCCAGCCGTCTGTACGGCAAGGGCCAGCTCTACGACGCCGAGCGCTACTTCATCATCCTGCCGGACAACGTCGGGCACGGGAAATCGAGCAAACCGAGCGACGGACTGCGGATGAAGTTTCCGCGCTACGGCTACACCGACATGGTGCGGCTGCAGCACAGCTCGTGACCGAAGGGCTTGGCCTGTCGCACCTGCATCTCGTGACCGGGACATCCATGGGCGGCATGCACTCGTGGCTGTGGGGCTACCTGTATCCGACGTTCATGGACGCGCTCGTCCCGCTCGCCAGCAATCCGGTCGAGATCGCGGGACGCAACCGGATGTGGCGCAAGATGCTGGTCGACGCGATCGTCACCGACCCGACGTGGAAGAACGGCGACTACACCGAACCGCCGCGCAATCTGGCCAGCGCGCATCGGGTTCCTGATGATCGCGACGAGCGTGCCGCTGCAGTGGCAGAAGCAGAACCCGACGGCCAAGCAGGTCGACGCTGGCTGGCCGATCAAATCGCCAACCGCACGAAGTCGACCGACGCCAACGACATGATCTATTACTTCCGGGCCTCGGAGGACTACAACCCGGCGCCGCATCTCGCGAAGATCACGGCGCCGCTCCTGGCGATCAATTCAGCCGACGACTTCGTCAATCCGCCGGAGCTGCCGATGATGGAAGCGCTCATCAAGCAGGTGCCGCGCGGCCGGTTCATCCTGCTGCCGATCACCGATCAGACGCGCGGGCACGGCACGCACACGCTGCCAGCCATCTGGGGGGCGCAGGTTGCGCGAGTTTCTGGCGACGGTCCGGAAATGATGGCGACGGATGGCACGACTCACGGACTCATATGGACTCGTCGGATCGTGGCGCGGCGGTCGCTCTGATCGCTGCAGCCGTCGCGGAAGCTGACGATCGTGGGCGAGACGGCTGGACGGGAACAGGCGGCTGTCGAGCGCTTGCGCGTGGAAGTCGTGCGCGCGTATCCGCACGATCGCGCGGCGTTCACGCAGGGCCTGGTCCTGCACGACGGCAAGCTGCTCGAGAGCACGGGGCTGGTCGGCAAGTCCAGCCTCCGCGAAGTGGAGATGGAGACCGGCCGCGTCATCCGTCGCGTCGACGTGCGCTCCGCCGATCTTCGCCGAAGGGCTCGCGCTGGTCGGCGACGAACTGATTCAGTTGTCGTGGCAGAACGGCAGCGGCGTTGCGCTACGACCTGCGGACGTTCGCGCGGCGAGGGCGAGTTCAGCTACCGCGGTGAGGGCTGGGGGCTCTGCCACGATGGCAAGTCGCTCGTCATGAGCGATGGATCGGCCAACCTCACCGTGTCGTCGGCCCGGCGATTTCGGCATTGCCCGAGCTGTCACCGTCACGATGGACGGCCAGCCGTTGCCGCAGCTGAACGAGCTCGAGTGCGCGGATGGCGCGGTCTACGCCAACGTCTGGATGCGCGACCTGATCGTCCGCATCGATCCGGCCACCGGCCGCGTCACGCAGCGCATCGAGGTGCCGGCGCTGCTGTCGCCGCTCGAGCGCGAAGGCGTCGACGTGCTGAACGGCATCGCCTACGACGCGGCGACGAAGACGTTTCTGATTACCGGCAAGCTCTGGCCGAAGTTGTTCCGAGTGCAGCTTCGTGAAGTAGGGATATCCGTCGGCCGTCACTCGTGCCTGAGCGCGCCGATATCGGATCGGCGCGCAGCATGCGAAGCGCCGGAAGCGCCGCGGCCGTCGCGCCGGCGCTCAGGAAGATCCCCAAGGCGATGACATAGACCGATGGTTCGAGCGGGCTCAGATAGAAGGGCTCGCTGGACAGCTTTCGACCGGGCTCCGATAGCGGCGGACTCGTCGCGCGCAACCCGGGCCTACTGGTCCGGTCGTGCGCCGCGGCTCTTAGATATCGCGCGCAACCCGGCGCCGTAGACCTATGCTTCGAGCGGACTCGACGTGGACGGCTGGGACAAGCTTTTTCGACCGGTTGTGCGGCGCGGTGGCTGAGCGCGCGCGGCCGGCTACGTCTAGCAGCGACGATCGATGGTATCGTTCGACGCCGAGCCCGAACATCGGCCGCATCCAGTGCCGAGGGCGCTGCCCGCAAACGCCGCAGGCAACCACATCCAGCCGTGCAGGCTGCCCGAGGCGATGCCGCTGAAATACGCGCCGATGTTGCAGCCGAACGCGACGCGCGCGCCGTAGCCGAGCAGCAGTCCGCCGATGATGGCGGCGACGAGCGATCGCGTCGGGACTCTCCACGCCGGCAGAAACCTGCCCGCCAGCAGCGAGGCGAGCAGCGCGCCCAGGATGATCCCGAAATTCATGACCGACGTCACGTCGGTGAGGACGCTCGCCTCGAGCGCCGCCTTCTGCGCGGGCGCCGTCCAGTATGGCCACGACGCGGACGGGAATCCCGATCGCTTGCGCGACCTTCGCACCCCACAGCGCGAACGCCGACGTGACGCCCCAGGGCCGGCCGGCCAGGAGCGAGCGTCGCGATGTTGACGACGGCGAGGCCGACGGCGCCGGCGACCAGAGCGGCCATGGCCCGCGCAGCCACGGCGATGACGAATTGCTCGGGAGCCTCGACCAGCGTCCCGTGTACGGCGCCGTTCGAGCCAGACCGTCAGCGCCGCGATGGCGGCGAAAGCGGCGAGGCTGATGCGAGCGCGTCACCACACCGAACGTCGTGAGCAGCGAGATCGATCCCCACGCGGGTTGCGCGGCCCACCACGGCGCATGTGCCGTGCCCACACCGAGCCGACGATGAAGAACAACGAGCGTCGACGAGCATGCGGCGCTGCCGCCGCCGACGGTGAAGAGCGTGCCGGAGGCGCAGCCGCCGCCGAGTTGCATCCCGATCCCGAAGATGAAGGCGCCGGCGACAACCGCCACGCCGGCGGGGGAGACCGAATCCGCGGAGCGGCTGTCCGAACGGCAGCCCGACGCCAGCAGCGGGAAGAACATCGACGCACGTCACCGCCAGCATCAGCATCTGCGCGCGGAGCCCGGCGCCGCGCCGGTCGCTGACCAAGACCCGCCACGACGACGTGAACCCGAACGCCGCGTGGTAGAGCACCAGCCCGGCGAACACCCCGACCATGAAGAGCGCCGACTGGCGCCACGAAACCAGGAGGTCAAGGGCGATCAGCGCGCGCCGGTGATGACGCCCGCGACGATCCACGGGCGGACCGCGCGGTCGATGCGGGACGCCGCCAGCGTCGGCCGTCGGCCCTGGACATTTGACGTGCTCATGAGGATGCACCGCATATTACCGCGCAACACCGCAGGCGTCGACTTATGGCGCAGGGCAGGATCGTGGATGAAACGCTCGGCATCTGGTCGATCGCGCTCCTCGTGGTCTTCGCCGCCGGATGGCTCGTGGCGAAGACGGGCATGGGATGCGCCATCGATCCGGCGACGCTGCCGGCAGTCGAGCGGGAGTTCGCCGAAAAGATGAACGGCGCGGCGCTGGTCGGCCGGTTCACGATTCGCGGCCGCGAAGATCGCGCGGCGACGCCCGACCGCTACGATCTCTACAACGTTGAGAAGGTCGGGCCCGGATCAGTGGCGCTTCAACGCCAAGATCGGCGAATCGGGCGTGACCGCTGCCGATCGTCGTGCGCATGACGTTTGCCGATGACACGCCGATCATCCTGATGACCGATGCCTCGATTCCCGGCATGGGCACGTTCACGGCGCGCGTGTTCTTCTACGGCGATCTGTATGCCGGGACATGGGCGCACGCCGGCCGCGGCGGCGGCCACATGTTCGGACGGATTGAAAGAGGGAAGGCCGAGAAGTAGAGCGGAGGCGACCGTCAGTTCACAGTTACCAGTTGCCAGTTCAAAGGGCCTCGGGTGCGCACATGCCGAGCTGAGCGCCCTTTGAACTGGTAACTTGAAACTGAAAACTGACAGGCGTTCAGCTCAGAAAGTCACGCCGACGCTCACTCCGAGTGTCCTCGGTCTCCCGCTTTCACCGATGAAGCCCGATTGCGTGGAGTAGGGGAACGCGAGCGGAATGTAGTGCGTGTCGAACGCGTTCTTGATCCAGAACTCGCCGAACACCAGCCGGCTGCGCGCGCCGACGCGGAAGTTGGCCAGGGCGTACGCATCCTGCGACGCGCGGTTCAAGTCGTCATAGAAAAACCGATCCGTAGGACGCCATCTCGCCGCGGCCGTAGACGCTGACCGCTCGGTGACCGGCCGCGACACCTGCGTCGCCGGCACGTGAAGGTGAACTCGGCGTGTTCGGCAGCCGATTCTCGGTCACGTCCAGGCCGCTCGAAATCGTGCCGTCCTTGAACGTCGCGCGCGTGTAGCCGAACGCATCCGAACACGTCGATGCCTTCGCTCGGCCGCGCCGGTGAGCTTCGAACTCGACGCCGCGGCTGCGCGCGCCGTCCACGTTGGCGATGTAGAACTGGGCCGGCACGAACGGGTTCGGCAGATTCAGCTGCAGGTCGTCCCAGTCGATGAAGAACACCGCGGCGTTGGCGACCAGCCGCCCGCCCAGCGACGACGGACTTCCAGCCGCCCTCGAAGTTCCAGGTGTGTTCCTCGCCGTAGCCTTCGCTCCCCGGCGGCGACGCGGGATTGAACCCGCCGGCCTTGAAGCCGCTGCCGGCCGAGACGTAGACCATCTGGTCGGCGTGAGACGCGATAGGCGACGGCGAACTGCGGCGAGACGTTCGAGAAGTCCTCGCTCGCGTCGACCGTGCTGCCGGGAAAGATCGCCGGTGTCAGGAACGACTCGAGCAGCGCGTCCTTGCTCTCGCGATCGAAGCGCGCGCCCGCGGTCACGTCGAGCCGCTCGTTCAAGGTCACGGTGCCCTGGCCGTAGAGGCCGATGCCGCGATCCTCGAGCTCGGCGAGCGGCGAGGTCTGAGTCGACCGCGAATGGGAATCTGCGGCGACAGCACGAACGGCGCGAGGCTGTTCACGGCCGACTGATCGTAGTTCTGCGAGAAGAAGAAGACGCCGGCCTGCCACTTGAGAGAGGCCGTCGACGACAGGGCGATCGGCGCGGCGGCCGCGGAGGCGAGGCGGACTTCCTGCGTGAACTGGAAATCCTCTTCGTTGTTGTTGCGGCGCGCGGCGGGCAGCGGCGAGTAGTCGAGGTCGGTCGTGTCCTCGGTCTTCCAGTTCACGAATCCGGTCGTCGTCGTGACCGAGAACGCTGGGCCCTCTCGTAGCGGGTGGCCGACGTGGTGTTGAAGAGGTCGCGATTCTGGCGGCCCTCGAAGTCGCGCGCCGTCTCGAACGGTCGCTCGCGCGAGGCCGTCGAGATCGCTCAAGGCGTAGTCGCCGTCGCGCGACGCGCTCGCCGGACACGATCACGCGCGCTTCGAACGCGCGGCTCGGAACGAACAGCACCTGCGCTTTGCCGAAGGTCGCCTCGCGCGAGTCGAGGCTGTTGCCGCTGAGCGTGTTGACGGTGAAGCCGTCGCGATCCGAGCGGCCCCCCTGAGGCGCCGACCGCCAGCCGATCGTTGATCGGCCCGGAGACGGCGGCCCGCACCTCGCGCGTGGAGTAGTCGCCAAATGGCGCGACGACGTTGCCGGTCCAGCCGGTCAGCGATGGCCGCTCGCTGGCGATGTTGATGACGCCGCCGAGCGTATTGCGTCCGAACAGTGTGCTCTGCGCGCCGCGCACGAACTCGACTTGACCGACGCCGCTGAACTCGATGTTCGACGAGTTGGCGTTCAGCTGCGGAACGCCATCGATGTAGGTCGTGACGCCGGGATTGTTCGGGCTCGAACCGATGCCGCGGAAGAACGCGTTGCTGAGCTTGCGGACCGAGAATTCGTTGAACCAGACGTTCGGCGCGTAAACCGACGCTTCGCTGACCGCGGTGACCTTGGCGTCCCACAGCGTTTCTTTCGGGCACCGCGGTCACACTGATCGGCACGTTCTGCCGATCGGCCGGCTCCTTTTGCGCCGTGACCGTCACCGGTGGGAGCGTCAGGCGCGGCGTTCCTTGCGGCTGGTGTCTGCGCCTCGGCGGCGCAGCGGCGCCAGCGTCGTCGACACAGCGAACAACAACACGAGATAGCGCATCAGCACATTATCCGTTACGCCAGCGAAGAACTGAAGTTCCGAGGTTTCGAGGTTTCGACCTGCAGTTCGCGTCTCGTGATCAGTGACCGACGCTGTGACGAATGCTCACGGGATGTTGATCGCGTCTCGCCGGCGAGCGCCGGCGTCGTCACCGGCCGCCGCCGCGCCTGCGTCGCCTGTTCGAAGCTGTAGCCGAGCGCCAGCAGCTTCGCCTTCGCTGAACGCGGGCCCGAAGAACGACAGGCCGACGGGCAGCTGATCGCCGGTGAATCCCGCCGGAACGATCAGATCGGGAAACCCGGTGAGGTTGGCGATGTTCGTGGCCCGAGCCCCTTGCCCCAAGGATCGCGCCAGGCTCGCGGCGGCGCTGACGCCGGGGTCGGCGATGAGACCGGGACGTCGCGACGAGGTCGGATACACGATCGCGTCGAGCCGTTGGGCGTCAGCAGCCCTCGACCACGGCGCGCACCAGCGGCAGTCCGTGATCGCGGACGGTGGTGTAGCGATAGTCCGTCCATCGTGCCGCTCTCGAGCTTCCCGCTTGAACAAGGCTCCACCGCGCTCGGATTGGGACCGGCGCCGTCGGCGCGCGTGCGCCGTGAACTGCTCCGCGCGTTCAATCAATTCTGCGATCGTCTTCGGGTATTTCGGTCCGAGGCGTCGCCAGGTAGTCCTCGATCTGGACGGTGAATTCGGGACGGCGGATGGCGCTGTAGAACTCCTCCTTGGCGTCGAGCAGCCACTTGCGGATAGCGCACGTCGACGAGCGTCGCGCCGGCCTTCTTCATGGCCTCGAGGGCGGCGTCCACCACCCAGTCGACGTCGGGATCCGCGCCGAGGAAGTCGCGCGCGATGCCAATCCGCGCGCCTTTCAGCGCATCGGCCTTGCAGGAACTTCGTGTAGTCGCTCTCGAATCGCCCTTCGCTCTTCTTCGTCGCGGCATCGGCCGGATCGATGCCGGTCATGACCCCGAGGCGCCGCGCACGTCGTAGACGCTGCGAGCCATCGGGCCGCCGGTGTCGAAGCTCAGCGCGAGCGGGATGATGCCGTCGCGGCTGAGCAGCCCATGCGTGGGCTTGAGGCCGACGATGCCGTTGGCGGTCGACGGCCCGCGAATCGAGCCGCCGGTGTCGGTGCCGAGGCCGATCGTCGAGTAGCCGGCGGCGATGGACGACGCCGGTCCCGCCCGACGAGCCCGATGGCGAGCGGGTGGGATCGTGTGGGTTGCGCGTCTGGCCGCCGAGTGAGCTGAACGCGCCGCCGGAAGCGAACTCCGACAGGTTGACCTTCGCCAGGATGATCGCGCCGGCGTCGCGGAGCTTCTTCACCACGAAGGCGTCATCTGGCGGGAGCGAGCCTTCGAGCAGGACCGAGCCGCCAGTGGTCGGCAGGTCGAAGGTGTCGTAGTTGTCCTTGAGGACGATGGGAATGCCGTGCAGCGGCGAGCGCGGGCCCTTGCCCTTGCGCTCCGCGTCGAGCGCGCGTGCGGTGTCGAGTGCCTTCGGATTCAGCGTCAGAACCGCGCGAAGGTTGGGCCCCTTGCGATCGTAGGCCTCGATCCGCGCGATCGAGAGCTGGACCAGCCGCTCCGACGTCAGCGTGCCGGCCTTGAACGCCGCGTTGAGGTCGGCGACGGTGGCGGAATCGAGATCGACGGACTTTCTGGCCGCGACCGGCGACCAGGCGGCGAGGACCGCCGCCAGAACGAGCGCGAGCGCACGAACGCGAATCATGTCGGGCTCCTTCGGAGCGTAAAGAGATCTGGAGATCAGGAATCTGGAGATCTGGCGATCTGGAATCGAGGGAATTAGGGACCAGAGGGAGGGATTTCGCAACCCGGAAAAATGGATGGATGACATAAAAAAAGCCCGGTGGATTTGCGCCACCGGGCCTTGAATGCTCGAGTTGTTCCAGTAACCGTTCCGGAGTTCCGGAGTTCCGGCATTGACCGTTCCTGGTTCTCTTGTTCCTTTGTTCTTGTGTTCCGTCTCGGAACTCAGTACATGCCGCCCATGCCGCCGCCGCCCGGCATCGCCGGCGCGTCCTTCTTCTCCTCGGGGATCTCGGCGACAATCGCCTCGGTCGTGAGGAGGAGCGACGCGATCGACGAGGCGTTCTGCAGGGCATTGCGCACGACCTTGGCCGGGTCGATGACGCCGGCCTTGACCAGATCCTCAAAGGTGTCCGTTGCGGCGTTGAAGCCCTCGTCCGCAGACTTGGCTTCCTTCACCCGCGCGACCACGATTGAGCCTTCGCCGCCCGCATTGGCCACGATCCAGCGCATCGGCTCTTCGATCGCGCGACGGATGATGGCCGCGCCGACCTTCTGATCGCCTTCGAGCTTCAGGTTGTCGAGCGCCTTGCCCGCGCGCAGCAGCGCCACGCCGCCGCCCGGGACGATGCCCTCTTCAACCGCCGCCTTGGTCGCGTGCATCGCGTCCTCGACGCGCGCCTTCTTTTCCTTCATCTCGGTCTCGGTGGCCGCACCGACCTTGATGACGGCGACGCCGCCGACCAGCTTCGCCAGCCGCTCCTGGAGCTTCTCGCGGTCGTAGTCCGAGCTGGTCTCTTCGACCTGGACGCGGATCTGCTTCACGCGACCTTCGATGTCCTTGGCGTTGCCCGCGCCCTCGACGATCGTCGTGTTGTCCTTGTCGATGGTGACCTTCTTGGCCTTGCCGAGGTCTTCCATCTTGATGTTCTCGAGCTTGATGCCGAGGTCTTCCGTGATCGCACGGCCGCCGGTCAGCGTCGCGATGTCCTCGAGCATGGCCTTGCGGCGGTCACCGAAGCCCGGGGCCTTGACGGCCGCGGCCTGCAGCGTGCCACGCAGCTTGTTGACGACGAGCGTGGCGAGCGCCTCGCCCTCGACGTCTTCCGCGATGATGAGCAGCGGGCGGCCCATGCGGGCGACCTGCTCGAGGACCGGCAGCAGGTCCTTCATCGAGCTGACCTTCTTCTCGTGGATCAGGATGACCGGGTTCTCGAGCACGACTTCCATGCGCTCCGGATCCGTCACGAAGTAGGGCGACAGGTAGCCGCGGTCGAACTGCATGCCCTCGACCACGTCCAGCGTCGTCTCGAGGGTCTTCGCCTCTTCGACGGTGATGACGCCGTCCTTGCCGACCTTCTCCATCGCTTCCGCGATGATCTTGCCGATCGTCTCGTCGCTGTTCGCCGAGATCGTGCCGACCTGGGCGATCATGTTGCCCTTGACCGGCTTGGCCATCTTCTTGATTTCTTCGGTGATGACCTCGACCGCCTTCTCGATGCCGCGCTTCAGCTCCATCGGGTTGGCGCCGGCGACGACGTTCTTGGCGCCTTCGCGATAGATCGCCTGCGCCAGCACGGTCGCCGTCGTCGTGCCGTCACCGGCGGTGTCCGACGTCTTGCTCGCGACCTCGCGCACCATCTGGGCGCCCATGTTCTCGAGCGGGTCCTTGAGGTCGATTTCCTTGGCCACGGTCACGCCGTCCTTGGTGATCGTGGGCGATCCGAACTTCTTGTCGAGGACGACATTGCGGCCCTTGGGGCCCAGCGTCACCTTCACGGCGTCAGCCAGCTGATTAACGCCACGAAGGATCGCCTGGCGCGACTGCTCGCCGTAGATGATCTGCTTCGCCATTGCTGTGTCTCTCCTACGGCGGGTCTGAAGACCCGCCTCTACCTGATGAACTTATTTCGTGACAACGGCGAGGACTTCGTCCTCACGCATGATGAGGTATTCGTTGCCGTCGACCTTGATCTCCTGGCCGGAATACTTGCCGAAGAGGATGGTGTCGCCGTCCTTCACATCCAGCGGGATGCGCTTGCCGTCCTTGTCGGCCTTGCCGGCGCCAACGGCGATGACTTTGCCCTGCTGAGGCTTTTCCTTGGCGGAATCGGGAATGATGATGCCCCCGACTTTCTGTTCTTCTTCCTCGAGGCGTTCAACGAGGATACGGTCATGCAGCGGTCTCAGTGCCATGTCTGGTGCACTCCAGGTCGCTCTCGGTTTAGTGGTTGGTGATACGTCAAACGGTGAACGAAATAGGCGCGTCCCGCAGCCGACCCGACCGGGCTGAGCCGCTTCCGGCTCGGCCTCGGACAGTGCTAGCAGTCACATGCTCTGTGATGCTAGCACTCGACCTGGACGACTGCTAATGATATGGAGTCCGCGTGGCGCCGTGTCAAGCGCACCGGCGCCGCGAGTTGGCCGCGCCACGCGCCGCCGGCGGGCGGCTCGTCCGCCGTAGCCTTTGCGCGGAGGCGGAGCCGTCAGCGAGCGACGCGGAGTTTCAGGTCGCGAATCTTCCGCGTGAGCGTGTTGCGGTGGACCCCCAGCGCCTTGGCGGCCTGGCCGAGGTTGCCGTCGCAGGTGGACACGACGCGGGAGATGAAGTGCTTGTCGAACTCGCGCCGGGCGTCCTCGTAGCGGATGCCTTTGTCGATCATCTCCTCGACCAGCTGCTGCAGGCGCTCACGCACGGGCGGTCTCCAGCTCGCGGTCGGTCAGCCGGCGAAAGGCGTCGAGATACTTGTCGCGGGTCCGCGCGACGACGTCGTCGGGCAGCGACGGCACGGGCGGCTGCTTGTTCCACTGGATCGACTCGAGATAGTCGCGCACGAACTGCTTGTCGAAGCTGGGTTGCGCGCCGCCCGGCCGATAGGTGTCCTTCGGCCAGTAGCGCGACGAGTCGGGCGTCATCACCTCGTCGATCAGCAGCAGCTCGCCGCCGTCGGTCAGCCCGAACTCGTACTTCGTGTCGGCGAGGATGATGCCGCGCGACTCGGCGTGGTCGACGCCGAACTGGTAGAGCGCCAGCGTCAGCTGCTTGAGGCGGTCGAGCAGTTCGCGGCCGACGAGCGCGGCGGCGTCGGCTTCCGAGATGTTCAGATCGTGGCCGGATGTCGGCCTTCGTCGCCGGCGTGAAGATCGGCTCCGGCAGACGGTCCGATTCGACCAGGCCGGCCGGCAGCGGAATCCCGCACACCTCGCCGGTCGCCTTGTAGTCTTTCCAGCCCGAGCCCGACAGATAGCCGCGGGCCACGCACTCGATCGGCAGCGGCGTCGTCTTGCGCACGAACATCGAGCGCCCGTCGAGAAGCGCGGTGTGCGGTCTGCGCCACGGCGGGGTAGTCGGCGGGCGTCGGTCGAGCGCACGTGGTTGTCGACGATGTGACGCGTGCGCGTCGAACCAGAATGCCGACAGCTGCGTCAGGACGCGGCCCTTGTCGGGAATGCCCGAGCCCGAGCACGTAGTCGAAGGCCGAGATGCGATCGGTGGCCACCATGACGAGGCCGTCGTCGCAGGCATAGAGGTCGCGGACCTTGCCTCGCCGGACGAGCGTCAGTCCATCGAGCGTGGTTTCAAGAAGCGGCGGGAGAACAGGAGCGCTGGACATCGTGGAAGGTGCGGTTCTGACGAGAAGGCGCCTAGGTTACCTCATGTAGACTGGAGCCGGATTGCGCGCTGTTCTTCGCACGGTTCTCGTGGTCGGGCTGGCGGTCGGCTTGCTGGCCATTTTTCTCCGCAACGCCGATCTCGCCCGCGTCTGGACCGAGATGCAGTCGGCGCGGCCGGACATGCTGGCGCTGACGCTGGCGCTGACCGCCGTCGACGTATTTCGTGCGCGCCGAGCGCTGGCAGTACCTGCTCGAGCCGCTGGGGAAGACTCGATTCTGGGTCGCGTTCCGGACCACCGTCATCGGCTTTGCGGCGTCGTTCGTCCTGCCGGCTCGTGCCGGCGAAGTGGTGCGGCCGTACCTGCTCGCCAAGCAGGAGCAGCTGCCGCCGACCGCGGCGTTCGCGACCATCATCCTCGAGCGGATTCTCGATCTCGTGGCCGTGCTGTTACTGCTCGGCGTCTTTTTCCTGTTCTTTGCCGGCGATGCCGCCACCGCGGCGCCGCGGCTGTACCAGGCCGTGCGCCTCGGCGGTCTCGTGATGGTGCCGGTCGGCGTCGGGATTCTGGTCGCGATGTTCGTCATGGCCGGGCATCCCGAGCGGCTGCACGGGCTGGTGCTGAAGGCCGAGCGCGTCCTTCCGGCGCGGCTGGCGCACGCCGTGGCCGGCTTCGCGCGGACGTTCGCGCAGGGGCTGGCCGTGGTGCGGCGGCCATCGCGGCTCGGGCTGGCGCTGGGCTGGTCGCTGGTGTTGTGGCTCACCATCGCCGCGCAGATCTGGGCGGTCGCTCGCGCGTTCTCGATCGCGCTGCCGTTCACCGGCTCGTTTCTCGATCACCGCGATGCTCGTCGTCGGCGTCGCGCTTGCCGACGCCGGGCGGTGTCGGCGGCACCCACGAGGCGTTCAGGCTCGGCGTGACGTCGTTCTACGGGGCCGACAACGACGCCGCGATTGGCGCGGCCATTCTCCAGCACGCGATGAACTTCGCCCCGGTGACGCTGCTCGGCTTGTGGTTTCTGGCCCGCGACGGGATGAACCTGTCGCGGCTGCGCGAGCTGTCGTCGACGGCGCGACAGGATGCGTCGGCCGGCCCGAGCGGCGGCCCCGGCGGTAACGCCCGTGAGGTGACTTCGTGAAATGTCCTTACTGCGGCAACCTTGGCGACAAGGTCGTCGATTCGCGCGAGAGCAAGGAAGGCGACGTCATCCGCCGGCGGCGGCAGTGTCTCAACGACGAATGCCAGAAGCGATTCACCAGCTACGAGCGCATCGACGAGATCCCGTATATGGTCGTCAAGAAGGACGGCACGCGGGAACGCTTCGAGCGGCAGAAGCTGGTGGCCGGTCTGCTCAAGGCGTGTGAGAAGCGGCCGGTGAGCGTCGCGGCGATCGAGGACGTCGCCGACCGGGTCGAGGCGATGCTGCAGGAGCGGCCGGAGAAGGAGATTGCGACGGCCGAGGTCGGCGCTTTCGTGATGCACGAACTGAAGCGGCTCGATAAAGTGGCCTACGTGCGATTTGCCTCGGTCTATCGGCACTTCCGCGACATCGGCGAGTTCATGAGCGAGCTCAAGGATTTGCTGAACGCCAAAGACTGAGCCCGCCCGGTCATGTGATGGCGCGTCCCGCGACCGCTGCTGCTTCGCCGCCACCGCCCGCGCCGGGCGTGCCCCCGCCGGGCGTGCCCCCGCCACGCCGCCCGTTCCGCGACAACCCCGACTCATTCTCGCCGGCATCGCCGTCCTCGTCGGCGTGCTCATCGCGATCCTCGTGGTCGCGGAGCGGACGTCGCGGCTGTCGCCCGACTTCCTCACCGAGGTCGTGCTCTACGCGCTGTCGGCGATCGACGTGATGATGCTGCTGGCGCTGGTCTTCGTCCTCGCGCGCAACATCATCAAGCTGCTCGTCGAGCGGCGGCGCGCCATTCCGTTCGCCCGCTTCCGCGCCAAGCTGGTGTTCGTCCTCCTCGGCATGACGCTGGTGCCGGCGCTGCTCGTCCTCCTCGTCGGCAGCAACGTTGTCCTTCGAGCGATGGGGCAGTGGTTCAACGAGCCGGTCGAAGAGGTGCTGTCGTCGGCCAGTCAGCTCGCGGCCGACTACTACCGCAGAGCGCCAGCAGGCGGTGGTCGAACACGCCGGCGCGGCTGGCCGCGGCCCTCGACGACCGCGGATCTGACCTCGACCGACCTCCGCGCAGCGTCCGCGAGCAGCTCACCCGGGACGTCAACGAGCGGCGGATCGCGATCGTTCAGGTCTACCGCGCGAAACCGCTGCCGGGCGGACGGCGTTCGACGTCGAGCCGCTCGTCGACGTGACGACGCCATCGCTGCCGCGCGAGTGGCCGCGCGCCTCCGCCGACCGGCTCGCCTCGCGCGTCGCCTCGGGCGCGCAGCTCGAGCCGGAGTTCGAGGAAGTGCGCGGCGGCGGCGATCTGATGCGCGCCGCCAGCGTCATTCGCAACAGCGCGCGGCAGGTGACCGGCGTGGTCGTCGCCAGCGACTACCTCTCCGGGCGATCTCGCCGACCTGTCGCGGCGCATGACCAAGGCGTACGAGGACTACACGCAGCTGCGGGTGCTCAGCCAGCCGCTGGCCGCTGTCTATCTGGGCTTCTTCGTGATGGTGACGCTGCTCATTCTCGTCAGCTCGACCTGGATGGGGCTGTACCTGGCGAAACGCATCACCCGGCCGGCGCAGCTGCTGTCGGTCGCGGCAAGAGAAATCGGGCAGGGCCGCTATGACCAGCGCATCGAGCACGAAGCGGCCGATGAGTTCGGATCGATGATCGAAGCGTTCAACACGATGGCCGCCGAACTGGCGTCGAGCCGGCGCCGGCTCGAGCGCGCCGCGATCGATCTCGAGCGCAAGAACCAGGAGGTCGAAGGCCGGCGCCGATACATCGAGACGATTCTCGAGCGGGTCGCAACCGGCGTGGTGTCGATCGATCCGGCCGGGCGAATCGGCACGATCAACCCCGCCGCGATGCGACTGCTCGAGATCGGCGCCGACAGCGTCGGCCGGCCCGCCGTTGACGTGTTTCGGCCGCGGCGATCTGCAGGCGATCAACAGCGTGCTCGATCAGGCGGCTCGGGCCCGGTCCGACGCCTTCGCGCAGGAAGTCGCGGTGGTTCGCGAGGGGCACGAACGTGCACGTCGCGGCCGCGGTGACGCGGCTGGCCGGCGCCGACGGCGACTACGAAGGCACGGTGCTGGTGCTCGACGATGTGACGCCGCTCATTCGGACGCAGAAGGTCGCGGCGTGGCGCGAGGTGGCGCGGCGGTTGGCGCACGAAATCAAGAACCCGCTGACGCCGATTCAGCTCTCCGCCGAGCGGATGCGCCGGAAGCTGTCATCGCTCGACCAACCGCTCTCCGACTTCGTGCAGGAGTGCACGACGACGATCATCGGCGAGGTGGAATCGCTCAAGAATCTCGTCGACGAGTTCTCGCAGTTCGCGCGCATGCCGGCGCCGCGGGCGGTCGTCACCGATTTGCACCAGCTGCTCGCGGACACGCTGGTGCTCTACGACGGCCTGCTCACCGACGTTCGCTTCGAGCGCCAGTTCGCCGAGGCGCTGCCGCAAGTGCGCGTCGATCCCGAGCAGATGCGCCGCGTCATCATCAATCTCGTCGACAACGCGGTCGAAGCGACCGACCGGCGCGGCACGATCGTCCTCGAGACGGCACACGATCCGTCGAACAACCTGGTGCGGATCACGGTCGCCGACGATGGCCACGGGATTCCGCCCGAGGATCGGGAGAAGCTGTTCCTGCCGTACTACTCGACCAAGGGACGCGGCAGCGGTCTCGGCCTCGCCATCGTCCGGCGCATCGTCGTCGAGCACGGCGGCACCATCGATGTGGCCGCGAACCTGCCGCGCGGCACTCGATTTACGATCGAGTTGCCGGTGTGACGGCGGACGAGTGAATCTTCGTGGCATCCATTCTGATTGTCGATGACGAGCCGGGCGTCCGTTCGTCGCTGAGCGGCGTGCTCCGCGACGAGGGGTTCGACGTCGAGGCGGCCGCGAGCGGGGAAGAGTGCCTCGATCGGGCGACCCGCGCGGCGTATGACGTCATCGTGCTCGACGTCTGGCTGCCGGGTGTCGATGGCCTCGTCACGCTGCAGCGCCTGCGCGAGCGCAAAGTGGACGCGCAAGTCGTGATGATCTCGGGCCATGGCAACATCGAGTCGGCGGTCCGGGCGATCAAGATGGGCGCCTTCGACTTCGTCGAGAAGCCGCTGTCGCTCGAGAAGACGGTGCTCGTCGTGCGCAACGCGCTGCGACAGCGCGACCTCGAGACCGAGAACCGGGCGCTGCGGGCGCGGGTCGATCGTCAGCTCGTCATGGTGGGCGAGAGCCTGGCGATGCGGCAGCTGCGCGAGCAGGTCGAGACGGCCGCGCCGACCAACGGCCGCGTGCTGGTCTACGGCGAGAATGGCACGGGCAAGGAACTCGTCGCGCGCACCGTGCATCAGCTCAGCCGGCGCCGGAACGCGTCCGTTCGTCGAGGTCAACTGTGCGGCGATTCCCGAAGAGCTGATCGAGTCGGAGCTGTTCGGGCACATGAAGGGCGCGTTTACCGGCGCCGTCGCCGACAAGCCGGGGCGCTTCGAGCAGGCCACGACCGGCACGATCTTCCTCGACGAAATCGGCGACATGAGCCTGAAAACGCAGGCCAAGGTGCTGCGGGTGCTGCAGGAGCAGGTCATGGAGCGCGTCGGCGGCACGCAGCGGATCACGGTCGACGTGCGCGTGCTGGCCGCAACCAACAAGGATCTGCCGTCGGAGATCCGAGCCGGCGCGTTTCGCGAGGATCTCTACTTCCGCCTCAACGTGATCCCGATCTTCGTGCCGCCGCTGCGCGATCGGCAGGACGACATCCCGCTCCTCGCCGATCACTTCATGGCGTTGATGGCGGCGGAGTACGGCCGGCGGCCGAAGCGGGTGGCGCCGGAAGCGAGGGCCCGGCTCCAGCACTATCCGTGGCCGGGGAACGTCCGCGAGCTGCGGAACGTCATCGAGCGGCTCATGATCATGGTGCCGGGCGACACGATCACCGCGCAGGATCTGGCGTTCCTGAGTCACGACGCGGTCGCGGTGGCCACGCCGGCGGCGGCATCGACGCTGACCCTCCACGACGCGCGCGAGCAGTTCGAGCGCAACTACATCCTGCAGGCCCTGGCCGCGCAAGGCGGCAACATCTCGCGCACGGCGGAGATCCTCGGCGTCGAGCGGAGCAATCTCTACAAGAAGATGAAGGCGTACGGCATTGGACCCGCGCGGGAATGATCCCGCCGTCGCCGGCACGGCCTCTACTGGCGCAAGCGCGACTCGAGGACCTGTTCAGCGCGGAAGCCTTCGAGCTGCAGATAGAACTCGGCCGTCTGTGTGAGCGCCGCTGAGGGCACCAGTCCGACGATCTCGCTTTCCAGAACACTGACGCCGTAGCGCGCGGCTTCGCGCTTCACGGTTTCGAACACGCGGAAGATCGGCGTCTTCTCGTAGTTGGTCAGGTTCATCGAGACCTGGACGATGCCGCGGTCTTCGAGGGCGAGGCCCATGGCTTTGACGAAGCGGTAGCCGCCGCTGCTCATGCGGATGGCGGCGGCGATCTTCTTGGCGACGTCGAGGCGATCGGTCGCGAGGTTGATGTTGTAGGCGATGAGCGGCATCCGCGCGCCAATCACGGTCGCGCCGGCCGAGGGGTGCGGCGCTGCCGGCCCGAAATCCGGTTTCCATTCGGGCTGCTGGAGCTTGGTCGAGAGTCCTTCGAACTCGCCGCGACGGATGTCCTCGAGATTCCGCCGGGCCGGGCTCGTCGCGGCGTCCTCATACAGGAACACCGGCAGGTCGAAGCGCGACGCGACCTCGCTCCCGACCTCGCGCGCGAGCGCCGCGCAGTCTTGCAGCGTGACGCCCTCGATCGGGACGAACGGGCAGACGTCGACGGCGCCGAGCCGCGGATGCTCGCCGCGATGGTTCCGGAGATCGATCGCCGCGATCGCCGCTTCGTAGAGCCGCAGTACCGCGTCACGAATCGGCTGCCGATCGCCGACGAAGGTCAGAACCGACCGGTGGTGAGTCGCATCCGACTGCACGTCGAGCAGGCGCACACCCTCGGTGCCGCGAATCGCCGCGGTGAGCTGCTCGACGACTTCAGGGCGTTGGCCTTCGCTGACGTTCGGGATGCATTCGATGACGGGCATGGGGCTACCGGGTGCGACGGGTGCGTCAGGTGCGATCGGGTGCGTCAGGTGCGAGTGCGCGGTGCGGCGCGGTGCGACAGGTGCGCAGGTGCCCAGGGTGCGCAGGTGCGATGCTAGCAGAAGCTCGCGCCGCCTGAGTTTGCGCACGAACCAGTGGCACCGCACCGGTGCACCTGTCGCACCTGCACCTGACGCACCCGTGCACCGCACCGCACCTGCCGCACCCGTCGCACCTGGCGCACCCATCGCACCTGTCCATGTAACCGTAGCTCTTCATACGGCCGATTGAATTCACAATGCTTGAGCTAGGGACGAACTGCGGTCGTCCCGGGCCAAATCAGGCCAAAACTGCACAATCAAGCTGGTCCCGGTTGTGGTACCAATCTTGTTATCTGGTTACGAATCTCCTGTCAGGCGTGACGAACGACGCCTGGCTGGCGACGGTACGGGCGTACCGTCCGGATCCACCCGGAGAACATAGCCCCCGTTCTCAAGAGAGAGGAATCGATATGCTCAGGATTCTGTCCAGAGGCCTGCTGGTCGCGCTGTTGACGGCTCTGGCGACCCCCGCGTTTGCGCAGCCCGCGCAGACCGGCACCATCAGCGGCGATATCAAGGACGCAACCGGTGGTGCGTTGCCGGGCGTGACCGTCACGATGACCAGTCAGGATCGCGGCTTCTCGCGGTCGACGGTCAGCGACGAAAACGGTCGCTACACGTTCCCCGCAGTGCCGATTGGACTGTACCGCGTCGTCGCGACGCTGCAAGGGTTCGAAACGGCGCAGGCGGCCGACAACCTGGTCGAGACCGACAAGAACACAGCGTTGCGTTCGGCATGAAGCTCGGCGCCCTGACCGACACGATTGAGGTCGTGGGCCAGACTCCGATTGTCGACGCGACCAACACCGCCGCCAACACCCGCGTCCGCCGCGAGGAGTTCGAGAAGCTCCCGGTGGGCCGCAGCTACCAGGCGCTCATTGGCGCCGCGCCCGGCGTCGTCGGCACCGGCAACGTCAACGCCCTCGGCGCGCTGACCAGCAACAACCTGTTCATCATCGACTCGGTCGACACGACCGACCCGACGACGGGCACGTTCGGCACGAACCTGAACTTCGAAGCGATTCAGGAAGTGTCGATCTACACCTCGGGCGTCTCGGCGGAATACGGCCGCGCCCAGGGCGCCATCGTCAACGTCATCACCAAGTCGGGCACCAACAGGTTCGAGGGCTCGGCAAAGTACATCTTCCTGAATGACAACTGGGACGCGCAGAACAACACCGTCAACGAGATCAACAACGCCTCGCTGGCGCGCGTCAAGTTCGACAAGGTGAACCCGGTGTACACCTTCACGGGTGGCGGCCCGATCTGTCGCGATCGCGCCTGGTTCTTCGGCGCCTACGAGTACTCGAAGAACACGACGCCGCAGCGGCAGACCGTCGGCCAGATCCCGGAGGATTACCAGCAGACGACCGAGAACAAGTTCTTCAACGGTCGCGGCACGGTCCAGGTTGCCGAAGGTCAGACGGTGTGGGTCAAGTACTACCGGTCGCCCACCGACGGCTTCGTGGACGACTACTGGGGCGCCGTCCGGCGAGCGCGCGGCGCTGACCGCTGCAGAACCAGACCGCGAAGAACTATGCGGCGCAGTACAGCGGCGTGCTCAAGGACAACTGGTCGATCGAGGCCGCGTTCGCCGACTACAGCGGCCAGCTCGTTCGTCACGACCTACGAGGCGAGCGGCCGCCTGGCCAACGCGCCGATTTTCAACGAGTCGCGACGCAAGTACTACAACGGCGCGACGTTCGACGGCTTCACGGATCGCCCGCGCCAGCAGTTCAACCTCGCGAGCAACTGGTTCCTGACGCCGGGCGGCCGGAGCCACGACATCAAGGTCGGCTTCGACTTCCAGAACGTCGAATCGGCGGCCGAGTTCAAGTATCCCAACGGCCAGCTCTACGACGCCGAGAACTACGACCAGGCGCACCGGCCACGGTCACGCCGCTCTACCGGCTCGACTACGAGACCGGTCCATCGATCTCGAACGGCGACAACTACGCGCTCTTCGCCCGCGACAAGTTCCAGGTGACCAACCGCTTCTTCGTCGAGGCCGGGCTGCGCTGGGAGAAGTCAGACGGGCAGCAGCGACATCGGCACGCAGACGGTGGACACCAACGTGTTCGCGCCGCGCATGGCCGCCAGCTACGACGTCTCGGGCGACGGCAAGACGCTCGTGACCGGCAGCTACGGCCGCTATCACGCGAGCATCATCCAGGGCTTCTCGGACTCGTTCGCGGCGGTGCCGCAGCAGGAGAACTACGACCTGTTCACGCTGGAACGGCAGCGCAGTACGTGTTCACCGAGTCGTGTCCGGGTCGGCGGCGCCGACTTCGTGCCGAACACCGACCTGAAGCCGTACCACATGGACGAGTTCACCATCGGCTTCCAGCGCCAGTTCGGCCGCGACATGGGCACGGGTATCGCGCTACATCGACCGCACCTGGGACAACCTGATTGACGACGTCCTGACGTTCAACGCCGACGGCTCGATCCACCGCACAGGTCGTCAACTACGAGCCGGCCGAGCGCGACTACCAGGGCGTGCAGTTCACCCTCGAGAAGCGCTTCTCCAACAACTGGAACGCGCAGGGCAGCTACACGTATTCGCAAACCGAAGGCAACCACTTCGTCGAGAACTTCATCGACGCTTGGCGACTTCCTCGACGCCCAGTGCCGGACCACGGTCGATCCGACGATCGGCAGCGGCGGCATCGATTCCGTGCGCCGACGTCAACGACGGCGCGAACAAGACCGGTCGCCCGATTCACGACCGTCCGCACAACCTCAAGCTGAACGCGGCGTACGTCCGCCCGATCGGCCCGGTCAACCTCACCGTCGGCGCGCTGACCGAGTTCATCTCGAAGCGGCGCTACGAGCGGCAGCGCAGCGTCAACGTGCTGCGCCCGGGGACGACGACCAACTCGGGCCAGACGTCGACGTATTTCTACGAGGAGCGCGGCGCCTTCCAGCTCGAAGGGCTCGAGAACTTCATCGACTTCGCCGCCGAAGGCGACCTGGCGGATCGGCGGCACGCACCAGGCTGGCTTCAAGATCGGAGATCTTCAACCTGGGCAACAACCAGGAGAAGATCATCAACAACAACGTCGCGTGGTGCGGGCACGACCAGCACGGCGGCCTGCGCGACCGCGGTGGACAACTTCGGCAAGGCGAGCGCGCGCGGGTCGTATCCTGGCGCCGCGCCGGTTCCGCTTCTCGTTGATCTATCGCTTCTAAGCGGCCGCGCGGGCTGCGCCTTCGGCGCGGAATGGCCGTCGGCGTTGCCGACGGGATCGGGCCGGAACGTCTCCATGCGTTCCGGCCTTTCTTTTTGCTGCGCCTTGCTCGGCCCGCGCCCTTCGACAAGCTCAGGGCTGTCCCGAGGCGGCCGCCGGGAGCTATAATCGTCGCCGTCAGGCAACAGCATTTTGGCCACTCACGATTCGCAGATTCGACCCGAGGCCCTCTCGAGCGAACCGCTCAGCGACGCCGAGCGTGACGCGCGAATCGAACAACTGCTCCTCGCTGGCCTCGACGAATACTTCAGCAGTCAGTACGAGCACGCCATCAACCTCTGGACGCGTGTCCTCTTTCTCGATCGCCATCACGATCGGGCCCGCGCCTACATCGAGCGGGCGCGGAGCGCCCAAGCCGAGCAGCAGCGCGAGACCGAGGTCGTCCTTCAGCAGGGCATCGAGGCGTTCCAGCAGGGCGATGTCGAGGGCGCCCGCCGCCTGATCGCCGACGCCCTCGATCGCGGCGCGTCCCGCGAGGACGCGCAGGGGCTCCTCGATCGAATCGACAGGCTCGGCGCCGGCCAGACCGCGCCGCCACGTCGCCGCCGCGTGTCACCGACCGCACCGCGGACGCAGCGACGCCTCCGCGGTCCAGATCGGTCAGCGCCGCCGCGGGTGGGTGGTGGCGGTCCTTCTCATCGCCGCCGCGATCGGCGTCGTCGCCGTGGGTTTCCTGGGGCTGACGCCTCTCGATCCGGCAAGCTGGTTGACGACGGCGGCGCCGCCGACGGGCACGGCTGTTTCGGTACACGACGCCCGATGCGCTGCCGATCCCTGCGGCGAGCGAAGCGGTGCTCGCGCGCGGCCGATCGCTGGTCGACACCGGCCGCCTGCACGATGCCATCGAGCAGCTCGACAAGATTCCGATCGGCGATTCGCTCCACGCGGAAGCCACGGCGCTTCGCACCCGCATTCATCGGGATTTGCTCGCCGTGGCCGCCGCCGAACAGCCCGAGCGCTCGTCGGCCACGACAGGTAGTCCGCCCGAATGAAGTGTCCAAAGTGCGGTTACCTCGGCTTCGAGACGAGCGACCGCTGCCGTAATTGCGGGTACGACTTTTCGCTCTCGGTCGCAGTTGAGCCATCGGCCGAGTTGCCGTTGCAGCCGCGTGACAGTGCCGCCGGTCCCCTGGCCGACCTCAGTCTTGGTGAACCCGCGGAGCCGCCGGCGCGCCCGTCAGCCGGGCTCGATCTCGATCGCCTGATCGGCGTGAGCGCCGAGCCCGAGGCGACCGTGGTCTCGCGACCGGCGTCTACGGCACGGTCAGCGCCGCCGGTTGAGCGACTGCGTCCCGAACCGCCGCTCACGTCGGCCGCATCGGCCGCCCCTGAGATCGTCGAAAGCCCAGCGGCCGAAGCTGGCGAGGCCGCGAGGGGTGAGCTGCCGCTCTTCGCCCCCCCGGCCACGACGTGGACGATGTCCCGCTGATTACGGCGCCGCGTCCGGTTCGGCCGCCGCTGTCGGTCCGGCGCGCGACCCCGGACGTGCCCCGCGGACGCAGTCGCACGCGGGTGACGCCGCGCCGCGACGACCCCTCGCTCGAGCTCGACCCGGTGTCGGGTGAGCCCGTCGCCGTTGACACCCCGGCGGGCCGGCCCCGCCTGGCGACCGAACTGCGATCGGCCGGCGTGTTGGCTCGCGCAACTGCGCTGCTGGTCGATACGGTGCTGCTCGGCGCCATCAATGCGGGCGTGCTGTATTTCACGCTTGCGATCGCCGGGTTGCAGGTCAACGAGGTCAGGACCTTGCCGCTGATTCCGTTGATCGCCTTCCTGCTGATCCTCGACGGCGGCTACCTGATTGCGTTCACCACCGCCGGTGGTCAAACGATAGGCAAAATGCTCACCGGCATCCGGGTGATGGGCGACGACGGGCACAGGGTCGATACGGCGGGCGCGGTACTCCGCGCCGTCGGATGCCTCGCGACGGTGATCTCGCTTGGCATCGGCTACCTGCCGGTTTTCTTCTCGGCCGACGGCCGGGCTCTCCACGATCGCATAGCCGGCACCCGCGTCGTCGAAAGCGATGAAACCTGAGTGATAGACGCGGTCGCCAAATTCATCGCGACAGCCGCGTACGTCGGATTCGTCCCGGTCGCGCCCGGCACGTTCGGCTCGATGGCTGGACTGCTGGTTTACGGCGCGGTTCGGCTCAGCGGCAGTGCGACCGTTGAAGCTGCGGCGATTGTCTTGGCGCTCGTCGCGGGGTTGTGGTCGGCGGGCGTGGTCGAGCGGCTGCTCGGGAAGGATCCCGGTCCGGTCGTCATCGACGAAGTGCTCGGCATGCTCGTGACCCTGGCCTTTCTCGACGTCAACCCGATCGGCGCCGTCGTCGGCTTTTTCGTGTTTCGCGTCCTCGACGTCGTCAAGCCGTTCCCGGCGGGCCGCCTCGAGCACCTGCACGGCGGCGCCGGCATCATGCTCGACGATGCGATGGCCGCGGTGTACGGCAACCTGATCATGCGCGGACTCATTGGCGTTCTGCCCGGCGTGCTGGCATGACAGCGCCCGTTTCGCCGCGGCGGCGATCCTGGCCATCGGCAGCGAGATGCTGACGCCATCCCGCGTCGACACGAACTCGCTCGCGATCACTGAGAGCCTCAACGCAATCGGGATCGACGTCGTCTTCAAAGCCATCGTTGGCGACGATCGGGCAGAGCTTCTCGCCCAGTTCGCGCATGCGCTGGCTCGCGTCGATCTCGTGATCCTCACCGGCGGCCTTGGGCCGACGGAGGACGACCTCACGCGTGAAGTGGTCGCGGAGCACCTGGCCCTGCCGTTGAGCGAGGACACGACCATTACCGACGCCATTCGCCGCCGCTTCGAACAGCGCGGCTGGAAGATGCCGGAGATCAACCGCCGTCAGGCGATGGTTCCGCGCGGCGCGACGGTGCTGCCGAACCCGAACGGTACCGCGCCCGGCTTGTGGATCGAAACAGGCGACAAGGGCGTGGCGCTCTTTCCGGGCCCTCCCCGCGAGATGAAGCCGATGCTTCAGCAAGTCGTGGAGCAGCACTTGCGGGCGCGTGCGGCCGGGGCTCGGGTGGCGCGTCGAGTGCTGAAGATCGCCGGCCGCAGCGAATCAAGAGTGGAAGAGCTCACTCAGCCTGTCTACAGCACCTGGCGGCAGTGGGCGACTCCCGTGGAGACCACGATTCTCGCGGCTCCCGGGCAGATCGAGTTGCACCTGTCAGCCAGGGGAAACGACGACCGCGAGCTGAGCGACCTCCTCGATCGCGCGGTGGGCGAAGTTCTCGAGGTGCTGCCGCACGATGTGTTCAGCACCGATGGCCGAAGCCTCGAGGAGGTGGTCGGCGCATTGCTGCGCGAACGCGGTCTGACGATCGCCCTCGCGGAGTCGTGTACGGGCGGGCTGGCCACGTCTCGTCTGACGGACGTGCCAGGCTCGTCCGCGTACGTCGATCAAAGCGTCGTGGTCTACAGCAACGCGGCGAAAGTCTCCCGACTCGGTGTGCCGGAGGCCATCGCTCGAGTCACATGGAGCGGTGAGTGAACCGGTCGCTGAGGCGATGGCCATGGCGATCCGGCAGCAGGCGCAGGTGAGTGTCGGTGTCGGGATCACAGGAATCGCCGGCCCGTCCGGCGGCACCGAGGCCAAACCGGTCGGCATGGTCTGCATCGCGATCGCGATCGAGTCGTCAACCACGGTGCGAACATTCAAGTTTCCGGGAAACCGTGAATTGATCAAGATGTTCGCCGCCTTCACCGCGCTCGACATGGTGAGGCGGACCGTCCTGCGATCCCCGCCGAACGCGGACTGGGTCCAGAAGTAAGAAAGACCGGTCAGTTTCCAGTTTCCAGTTGACAGTTCAAAGAGCAGGTTGCCTGAAGTGGCACTGAGGGCTCCTTTGAACTGGGAACTGGTAACTGGAAACTGACAAGGCTAGACACATCATGCGCCTATTCGTCGCCGTCGATATCGCCGACGATACGCGGCGTGCGTTCCGCCGGGCCCGCGAAGAACTGCAGGCGCGCCTCGTTTTTCGGACGCCACCGCGACTCGTGTGGGTCGGCGACGACGCGGCGCATATCACGCTCCGCTTCATCGGTTCGGTGCCCGATGCGCAGGCGGCGCTGATCGAAGAGGCGCTTCGGCCAGCGTTCAGCCTGTCGCCGTTCGATCTCGAACTGAGCACGCTCGGCACCTTTCCACCGGGACGGTCCCCGCGCGTGGTCTGGCTGGGTGCGACGAGCGACCTCGAGCCAATGCGTCTGTTGGCACGCCTCGTCAACGAGCGCATCGACTCCGATCGTTCCGAACCAGGAGACCCGCCCGTATTCGCCGCACCTCACCATCGCGCGCGTCAAAGATCCCGGGCGCGGCGTTGATTGGGCCGGCGCGCTCGCTCGCGTGACGCCCGAGCCAACCCGGTCGCGCGTCGATCGCGTGACGCTCTACGAGAGCCGGGTCACCTCGAAAGGCTCCACGTATACTGTGAGAATGCGCTCGCCACTTGAGGCGGAGCCTCGACACTAGAGCATGGACGCGCTGGTTCCCATTCTCATGGGCTACGGTGTCGGGTCCTTGCCGCTCGGCTACCTGGTCGCCAATCACATCAAGGGCATCGATCTTCGTCGGGTCGGCAGCGGGAACGTCGGTGCGACGAACATGTATCGCGCCGGCGGTCTGAGGATGGCGATCCTGGTCGTCCTGGTCGATGTGGCGAAGGGCGCCGCGCAGTGTCGTGCTCGCGTCACGGATCGGGCCCGACGCGATCGGTCCGGTCTCGGCCGGTGTGGCCGCGATCCTCGGGCATGTCTTTCCGGTGTGGCTGCGGTTTCGCGGCGGGAAAGGCGTGGCGACCGCGTGCGGCGTCTTCTGGATGCTGGCGCCGATTGCGACCGCGATGGCGGCGTCGATCTTCATTGCCACGGTCTGGATGACGCGCTACGTCTCTCTCGGCTCGATCATCGCGACCGCGGTGCTGCCGACGTTTATCTGGACGACGAGCGCGCCGGCGCCGGTGATTGTCGGGAGCGTGGTGGCCGCGGCGCTGGTCATCGAGCGCCACCGCACGAATCTCGGGCGGCTGCGGCAGGGCACCGAGCGTCGGTTGGGGCAGAAGGCGTGACGCGGAGGCCGTCATTCAACAGGTAGCCATCATCGGCGCCGGCAGCTGGGGCACGGCGCTGGCGATTCATCTCGGCCGCATCGGTCACGACGTGCGGCTCTGGGGCCGCGACCCGTCGCTCGTGCAAGAGATGAGCACGCGGCGCGCGAACCCTGTCTATCTGCCAGACGTGACGTTCCCGGCGTCGCTGCAGCCGGTGTCGAGCCTGACGGGGGCGCTGAACGGCGCCCGCGTGGTGGTCGTCGCTGTGCCGTCGCATGGGCTTCGCGCGGTGCTGCGCGATGCCGCTGCCGCCGTGTCGCCGGATGCCCTTGTTGTCAGCGCGACCAAGGGGCTCGAGGAGCAGTCGCTGCAGCGCATGTCGGAAGTCATCGCGGCAGAGTGGGCGCACGTGGGCGAACTCGCCGTGATGTCAGGGCCGAGTTTCGCGTTGGAGCTGGTGCGCGAGCTGCCGACGGCGGTGGTCGTGGCGTCGGGCCGAAATGAAGCCGTCGAGCACGTCCAGGCGGAGTTCCGATCGGCGACGTTCCGGCTGTACGGCAGTGCCGATGTGGTCGGCGTCGAGATTGGCGGCGCGCTGAAGAACGTGATCGCGATCGCTGCGGGTGTCGTCGACGCCCTGGGCCTCGGGCACAATGCCCTGGCGGCGCTCATCACTCGCGGTCTCGCCGAGATGACGCGGCTCTCGGTCGCCCTCGGCGGACAGCGCGAGACCCTCGCCGGCCTTGCCGGTCTCGGCGATCTGGTGCTCACGTGCACGGGTCAGTTGAGCCGCAATCGTCACGTTGGCGTGCAGCTGGCGCAAGGACGCGGCCTCGCCGAGATCGTTGCCAGCACGAAGATGGTGGCCGAAGGCGTGCGGACCACCGGCGCGGCGCTGGCGCTCGGCGCGCGCGCGAACGTCGAATTGCCCATCGCGGCGCAGATGGCCGAAGTCCTCCGCGGCGGCCGCGATCCGCGAAGTGCCGTCTTTGAGCTGATGGGACGACGACAGAGGCAAGAGACGTGAGAGGGCGCCCCTCGCTTCGCTCGGGCGCGGGGCTCGCTTCGCGAGCAGGGCGCCCGTCGCTCCGCTCGAGCGCTGGCCTCGGGTGGCGCCGAGCAAGCGTTCCGTCCCTCGGGAGTGCTCGCGAAGCGAGCCCTGCGGCCGAGCGGAGCGATGGCCGCCCTGCTCGCGTGAGCGAGCCCTGCTCCCGAAGGGAGCCCTGTACAATCAGCAGCAATGGGTCTTTTCGACAAACTCAAGCAGGGCCTCGCGCGGACGGCGCAGCAGTTCACGCAGCGCTTCGAGGCGCTTGTCGAGCGCGCCGATACCCCAGAGCAGCGAACGCGCGCCGTCGACGTCGACACGCTCGAAGCGCTCGAGGAACTGCTGATCATGGCCGACGTTGGGGTGGCCGCCACCGACGACATCGTCGAGGCCGTGCGCACCCGGGCCCGCCGCGGTGAGAGTTTGCGCGATCTGGTGAAGCAGGAGATCCTTCGCATCTTCACTGATGCCGAACGGCCGGTGCCCAACGGCAGCGCACCGCACGTGATGCTGGTCGTCGGCGTCAACGGCACCGGCAAAACGACCACCGTGGGAAAGCTCGCGAATCAGATCAAGACCCAGGGCGGAAGTCCGTTGATCTGCGCGGCCGATACCTTTCGCGCCGCGGCGGTCGATCAGTTGCAGGTGTGGGCCGATCGTGCCGGCGTCGATATCGTGCGGGCTCGCGAAGGCTCGGATCCCGCGGCTGTCGTGTTCGACGCCATCGCCGCCGGAAAATCGAGGCGCCGCGACTGCGTCCTCGTCGATACGGCCGGCCGGCTGCACACGCGCACCAACCTGATGCAGGAGCTGGACAAGATCCGCCGGATCGCAGAGCGCGAGGTCACCGGTGCGCCGCATGAAGTGCTCCTGGTCCTCGATGCCACAGTCGGCCAGAACGGCGTCGCGCAGGCGCGCGAGTTCACGAGCGTTGCCGGGGTCAACGGCATCGTCCTCACCAAGCTGGACGGCACGGCCAAGGGCGGCGTCGCCGTGGCCATCGCGCACGACCTGAAAGTTCCCATCCGCTACGTCGGCGTCGGCGAGGGGATCGACGATCTGCTGCCGTTCTCGCCCCGCGACTACGTCGACGCGCTGTTCCAGGAAAAGTGGTAACAGCGTTCGACCTTGCCATGATGCGGCGGGCGCTGTTCCATGCCGCCCGCGGCGCCGGCCGGACCACGCCGAATCCGATGGTCGGGTGCGTCGTCGTTTCGGCGGATGGCATTGTGGTGGGCCACGGCTGGCACCAGCGTGCGGGGGAGGCACATGCCGAAGTGCACGCGCTCGAGGAGGCCGGCGAGCGCGCCCGCGGCGGGACGTTGTATGTGACGCTCGAGCCGTGCTGCCATCATGGGCGGACCGGCCCCTGCACCGATCGGATTCTCGAGGCCGGCGTGACGCGAGTGGTTGCCGCGATGCGGGACCCGGATCCGCGCGTGAGCGGCGGCGGCTTCGCCGTCCTCGAGCGCGCCGGCGTGACGGTCGATGGTGGAGTGGAGGAGCGGGCGGCAGCTCGCCTCAATCAGCCGTTCGTGACCATGAAGACGGCCGGCCGGCCGCTGGTCGTGCTGAAAGCAGCGACCAGCCTGGATGCCCGCGTGGCCGCGGGGCCCGGCCAGCAGACGGCGATCACCTCACGCGAGGCGAACCGCCGCACGCACCTGTTGCGGGCCGCGGTTGACGCGGTCGCGGTCGGATCGGGAACGGCGCTCGTCGACGATCCGCTGCTGACCGCGCGCGAATGCGAGCGGGTCAGACCGCTCGTGCGCGTGGTGTTCGATCGACGCCTGCGAACGCCGCCGACCGCCCGACTGTTTTCGACGCTCGCCGCGGGGCCGGTCATAATGGTGGCCGGACCTGAGGACGCGAACGCGGGAAGTCGCGCTGCCGCGCTTCGAGACGCGGGGGCACACGTCGTGCACGCCGCGTCGCTGCTGGATGGCGTGCGCGCGCTCGTCGCCTGGGATGTGTCGAGCCTGCTGGTCGAGGGCGGGCCGACGCTGCAATTGTCGCTGGTTCAAGCGGGGCTCGTGGATCGACTTCATCTCGTCGTGGCGCCACACGTGTTGGGCCCGGCCGGCATCAAATGGATAGACACTGCCGCCTGGGACGTCGGATCGCTGGTGCCGGTTACTGCGGAACCGCGCGGCGCGGATACCTGGATAGAGGCTGATGTTCAGCGGCATCGTTGAAGCGACCGGAACGCTCGCGGAGGCCAAGCGAGTGGCCGATGGTCTGCGCATCCGGATTCGTACGGACCTGACGACGGAGCTGACGGTTGGCGACAGCCTTTGTGTCAACGGCGTCTGCTTGACCGCGATTCTGTTGGAAGCGGGCGAGGTCCACGCGGACGTTGGCCCGGAGACGGCGCGCATCACGACGCTCGGCGCGATGGGACGCGACCAGCGCGTCAATCTCGAGCGGGCGGTGCCGCTTGGAGGCCGGCTCGGCGGGCATCTCGTGCTCGGCCACGTTGACGGGGTGGGAACCATCGAGCAAGTCCGGCCGGACGCCGGCAGCCGCTGGCTCACCGTCAGCTTTCCGGCAGAGCTGGCGCGGTATTTCATCCGCAAGGGCTCGGTAACCGTCGATGGCGTCAGCCTCACGGTCGCCGGCCTGGGCGCGACCCGCTTCGACGTGCAGATCGTGCCGTTCACGTGGAAGGCCACGACGCTCGGCGACCTGAAAGTCGGCGATCGCGTGAATCTGGAGTGCGACATGATTGGGAAGTACGTCGTGCGCACGATGGAGCTGAGCGACTCCTCAACGCAGTAGTCTTGTGACTGGAACGGTCATGCCGCCAAAACTGAAGATTGCCAAGGGAGCGCGGTCGCGCGGGCCGTTTGCCCAGATCGAAGACGCCGTCGAGGCCTTCGCGCGCGGCGAGATCGTCATTGTCGTAGACGACGAGGATCGCGAGAACGAGGGCGACCTCACCATCGCCGCGGAGAAGGTGACTCCGGACGTCATCAACTTCATGGCGACGCACGGCCGCGGCCTCATCTGCATGCCGATGACCGGCGAACGGCTCGACCAGCTCGAGATTCCGCTGCAGGTCGACAAGAACACGACGCCGCTCCATACCGCGTTTACGGTGTCGATTGAAGCGCGGAAAGGCGTCAGCACCGGGATTTCGGCATCGGATCGCGCGATGACGATCAAGGCCGCCATCGATCCGGCGACCCTGCCGGGCGATCTTGCCCGGCCAGGGCACATGTTCCCGCTGCGCGCGCGCGACGGCGGGGTGTTGGTGCGTGCCGGTCAGACCGAGGCGGCGGTCGATCTGGCCCGCATTGCCGGGCTGTACCCGGCCGGCGTCATCTGCGAGATCATGAGCAAGGACGGCTCGATGGCGCGCGTGCCCGAGCTGACGCGCTTCGCCCGCAAGCACAAGCTGCTGATGATCACGGTGGCCGATCTGATCCGCTACCGGATGCGGACTGAGAGCCTCGTCCGTAAGGTCGCGTCGCCGATCCTGCCGACGGAGTTCGGCGAGTTCCGCCTCCACGGATTCGAAAGCCTGATCGACAAGGAAACCCACGTCGCCCTCGTCTTCGGCGAGGTCGGCGACGGTGAGCGCGTCATGGTCCGCGTCCACTCCAAGTGCCTGACCGGCGACGTCTTCCACTCGGCGCGCTGCGACTGCGGCGTCCAGCTCGAGACCGCGATGCGGCGGATCGCCGACGAGGGCCGGGGGGTGCTGCTGTATCTCAACCAGGAAGGTCGCGGCATCGGACTCTCGAACAAGCTGCGGGCGTACGAGCTCCAGGATCAGGGGCTTGATACGGTCGAGGCGAACGAGCGCCTCGGGTTCAAGGCCGATCAGCGCGACTACGGCATTGGCGTGCAGATCCTCCGCGCGCTCGGCGTCCGGTCGATGCGGCTGCTCAGCAACAACCCCCGCAAGATGGTGGCGGTCGAGGGTTATGGGCTGTCGGTCCTGGAGTGGCTGGCGCTCGAAGTCCCGGCCTCCGAGCACACCCGCAAGTACCTGAAAACCAAGAAGGACAAGCTGGGGCATCGTCTCGACTCCGTTTGATGGATCCCCCATCGCTGCTGATCCCCATCCCGGGCCCCCCGATCACTCGTTGATTCCCGTCGAGCGCCGCACTACAGTTCTCCCACTCCGCCTCATTCGTTAAGCTCATTTCGTTTTCGCACGTCAGGCGTCGATCCATCGTCGATCGAGGGCTGGTCCGAGCCCGCTGGTCGACACGTCGGTGTGGCTTGTGTTGCTCTCCAGAAGGAGCTGAGCTATGACGCGAAGGTGCTTCCCCGCGGCATCCACTCTGGTGCTCGCGCTTGCTTGTCTGGCTGCTATTCCGGATCGGGTTTCTGCCCAGAGTGCTATCGCAGGAACCGTCCGAGACGCTTCCGGAGCGGTTCTCCCGGGCGTCACCGTCGAGGCGTCGAGTCCCGTACTGATCGAAAAGGTCCGCAGCGCGACGACGAATGAGCGCGGCCAGTTCACCATCGTCGATCTGCGCCCGGGCTTGTACAGGGTGGCGTTCACGCTGGCTGGCTTCAACACGTTCGTTCGCGACGGCATCGAGCTGCCGACCGACTTCACGGCCACGCTCAACGTCGATATGCGCATCGGCGTGCTCGAGGAGACCGTGACGGTGACCGGCGCGTCGCCGATCGTCGACGTGGCCAGCACGGCGCGCGTGCAGGTGCTCGATCGCGAGGCACTTGATGCGCTGCCGACGGGACGCAGCATCTACTCGATGGCGCAGCTCGTGCCGGGGGTCCAATTGAACCAGCCCGACGTCGGCGGCTCGCGCGCGATGCAACAGACCTACATGTCCACGCGCGGCCTCACCTCCGCCAACAACATCGTCCAGGTGGACGGGATGATGATCAACGGGCTGGACGGCGACGGCGCGGTGCAGCAGTACATCAACAACGCGTTCATCCAGGAGATGACGTACCAGACGGCCGGGGCCGGCGCCGACGTGTCGCCGGGCGGCGTCCGCGTCAACATCGTCCCGCGCGACGGCGGCAACGAGTTCCACGGGTCGTTCTTTGGTGCCTGGATCGACGGCTCGTGGCAGGCGAACAATCTGGACGACGACCTGCGCGGCTCAGTCTGAACAACGTCGACACGATCAGCAAGGTGTGGGACTTCAACTTCGGGATTGGCGGCCCCATCCTTCGTGACCGGCTCTGGTTCTACGGCTCGGCCCGCCACTGGGGCGTACACGACTTCAAGTCAGGAACTTACGACGTGCCGGCGGGCGCAACATCAACGAGTGCGTCACCGGAGCGATTGCCTGTCCACAGGGCGTGGACGATCAGCAGATCAAGAGCGCCGTGCGTGCGCCTGACATGGCAGGCGAGCCCGCGCAACAAGATCAGCGCCTACTTCGACGAGATCGACAAGTTCCGCGGTCACGGGATCACCGCCGGGAACGTGACCGATATGCTGACGGCGTCGCAGATCTGGACGTCGCCGTTGTACAACGACGCGGTCGTCAAGTGGAGCAGCCCGCTCACCAGCCAGCTCCTCGTCGAGGCCGGGTTCTCGATGAACTACGAACAGTACGTGATCGTGAACCAGGAGGGCATCAACCAGGACCGGGGCACGGCGGCGTGGTATGCCGGAGCCAGCCGGTTCGATATCAATCGCACGACGCTGTGGGGCGGCTCGGCGGCGGCCAGGGCGGCCGCTACCCCGACCGCTACAATCTCGGCGGGTCGGTCTCCTATGTCACGGGCGCACACAACATCAAGACCGGTGTGCAGTGGAACTGGGGCCCCTACGAGAACACGCGCGACACCAACGCCGACCTGCAGCAGCGGTATACGAATGGCGCCCCGAGTCAGGTGCTGGTCTACAACACGCCGCTCCGCTACAGGGACCGGCTGATTGCCGACGTCGGCATCTACGCCCAGGATTCGTGGTCCCTGAACCGCCTGACGCTCAACTACGGGTGCGCTGGGAATACCTGAACTCGGAAGTGGCCGCCCAGGAGTCGCCCGCGGGCCGCTTCATCGGCGCCCGACGGTTCGAACCGATCCAGATGCCGATCTGGAAGGACCTCGCGCCGCGCTTCGGCGTGGTCTATGACTTGTTCGGGAACGCCAAGACCGCGCTCAAGTTCGGCCTCAACCGCTACAACGAATCGCGCACGACGTTCTTCGCCAACCGCTACAACCCGCTGCAGGCGTTGACGCAGGCGCTCAGCTGGACCGACCTCAACACCGATGACATCGCGCAGGGAGAACTGGGCTGCGTGTATCTGGCGCCCGGGTGCGAAATCAACTTCGCGCAGCTGCCATCGACGTTCGGGACGGCCCGCCTGAATACCGTGGATCCCGACTTCAAGCGGGTCTACAACGTCGAGACGACCGCCGGCGTCCAGCACGAGCTGCTGCCGCGCGTGTCGGTGAGCGCCAACTGGTACCGCCGCTCGTTCCATCGTCTCCGCATCACCGACAACCTGCTGCGGACGCAGGCTGACTACACGCCCTTCAACCTGTTCCATCCGATGACGGGTCAGCCGTTCACGGTGTATGACGTGTCCGCGGCGGCGGTGACGCGCGTCGAGAATTTCGACACCAACTCCGACGGCCGCAGCCATGTCTACAACGCCTACGACTTCACGATGAACACGCGCCTCCCTGGCGGCGCAATGCTCTTCGGCGGGTTCGTCACCGAGCGCAACATGCGGAACATCTGCGACGAGCCTGACGACCCGAACATGCTGCTCTTCTGCGACGATTCGGAGAACGACATTCCCTACCGGCCGACATTCAAGCTGTCGGGCACTTACCCGCTGCCGTGGGGCATGTCGGTCAGCGGCACGTGGCAGGATCTGGCCGGCCGGCCGCTCGGCCTGACGACGACGACCGGGCCCGGTCCGGGTGGACCATCCCAAAACAAGATCAGCGGTCCGGGCTACGGCGACACGGGCAGCCCGGTGGGACGAACTGGTTCCTGACCAACACGACTCGCTATCCGGCCAACTGTCCGGCGCCATGCCCGGCGGGTCAGCTCGTGTTCCCGACCACGGGTGCCGCGACTTGTGTCGGCGAACATCGAGGTGCCGCTGGTGGCGCCGGGCACGGAGTTCCTGCCGCGACTGAGGCAGCTCGATTTGAGCCTCGCGAAGCGATTGCAGATCGGCAGCTACCGGCTCGAGGGGCAGGTCGATATCTTCAACGTGTTCAATGCGAACACCTACGCGCAGTTCCGCTCGACCCGCTTCGACACGGCCGCGTATCTGCTGCCGGCGAGCGTGCTGCAGGGCCGGATGATCCGGCTGGGAGTGCAGCTGAAGTGGTGAGCTGACGCGGTTTGGGCGTCCGCGAGCTCCGGCCGAGACCGGAAGCCGAGCAGCTGCAGGCCGAACGTCAACGACGCCGTCTGGCGTCGTTGACCTCACCCAGAACCCCAACTAAGATAAGGGTTTGCCCGAAGACGGTTGAGAGGGTCCAGAGCCCTCCGCCGATGGGATGACCCGTTCATGTTCGACGCGCTCAGCACCCGCCTCCAGGACGTCTTCCAGTCGCTTAAAGGCGAGACCCGGCTGACGGAAGCCACCGTCGAGACCGCCCTCCGTGAAATCCGGATGGCGCTGCTCGAGGCGGACGTCAACTTCCAGGTCGTCAAAGCCTTCATCGATCGCGTGCGCGATCGGGCGATGGATCAGGCCGTCCTGAAGAGCCTGACGCCGACACAGCAGGTCGTGAAGATCGTTCGCGACGAGCTGCTGGCGCTCTTTGGCGACGCCAAAGGCGGGCTGCAGGATTCCTCGGCGCGTCCGCGCGTGATCCTCATGCTCGGCCTTCAGGGGTCCGGCAAGACCACGACCTCAGCCAAGCTCGGACGGTGGCTGCAGAAGCAGGGACGCCACCCGCTCCTCGTCTCGACCGACGTCCGGCGCCCGGCCGCCATTCAACAGCTGGCGGTGATGGGCGAGAAGGCGGGCGTGCGCGTGCACGACCCGGAGGGCGAGATGGACCCGGTCGCCCGCGCCAAGAGCGCGATGGCAGCGGCCCGCAACACCGGCAACGACGTCGTCATCGTCGACACCGCCGGCCGGCTGCACATCGACGACGAGCTGATGGGCGAGCTGGTGGCGATCAAGGACGCCGTCAACCCGGTCGATCTGCTGTACGTCGCCGACGCGATGACCGGGCAGGACGCGATCAAGAGCGCCGGCGAATTCAATCGCCAGGTCGGCGTGTCCGGCGTGGTCCTGACCAAGATCGATGGCGATGCCCGCGGTGGCGCCGCGCTGTCGGTGGTTTCCGTCGTCGGCGTCCCGATTGCGTTCGTTGGCGCTGGCGAGCGGATCGAGGACATCGAAGCATTCCACGCCGATCGTTTCGTCTCGCGCATGCTCGGCATGGGCGACGTGCTCTCGCTCATCGAAAAGGCCGAAGAGGCCATCGACGAGAGCGAGGCGGAGAAGCTCGAAGAGAAAATCCGGAAGGGCGGCTTCTCGCTCGAGGATTTCCGCGATCAGCTCAAGACCCTGCGCAAGATGGGCCCGCTCGAGCACATCATGGGCCTGCTCCCCGGCATGGGGAACCTGAAACAACTCGCCGAGAACAAGCCGGACGAACGGCAGTTGCGCCGCATCGAGGCGATGATCAACTCGATGACGCCGGAAGAGCGGAAGCGCGCCGATGTCATCGACGGCAGCCGCCGCAAGCGCATCGCGCGCGGCAGCGGCACCGCGGTCGAGGATGTGAACCGGCTGCTGAAGCAGTTCAACGAGATGCAGCGGATGCTGAAGATGGTGGGCGAGATGACCGGGCAACAGATCGCCGCCCCGCCGAAGAAGAAAAAGAAGAAGGGCCCATTCAGTCTGATGAAGTAACGCGTCAGTTTCCAGTGGCCAGTTGTCAGTTCAAAGGGCGTCGTGCTCAATCGGAACTGAGGGCCCTTTGAACTGGTAACTGGAAACTGACAGCGGAGAAAACGAAATGTTGTCGATACGCATGCGTCGGACGGGTTCGAAGAAGCGGCCCTACTATCGGGTCGTGGTGACCGAAGGGCGCGACCTCGCGCGAAGGCAGCTTCGTCGAGATCCTCGGCACGTACAACCCGCGCACCAAGCCGGCCACGGTCGAAATCGACAAGGGCCGCGTCGAGCACTGGGTCAAGCGGGGCGCGCGGCCGTCGGATTCGGTCCGGACGCTGCTCGCGCGGCACCTGACTCGCGATCGCGGCGCGGTGGCGGCGGCCGTGACCGCCGAGCCCGACGGCGCCGCAGGCGTAGCGTCGTGGCAGACCTCAAGGCGGTAGTCGAGACGATTGCCAGGGCGCTGGCCGATGATCCCGACGCGGTGCGCGTCGGGCAGAGCGAGCGCCGCGGCATGACGGTCGTCGAGCTGCAGGTCGCCTCGGGCGATCTCGGCCGCGTGATCGGGCGTCAGGGGCGAACGGCCGCGGCCGTGCGCACGCTGCTCGCGACGGCGGCGGAAGCCGACGGCGCGCGCGTCACGCTCGACATTCGAGATGCCAGCGGCCGGTAGTGATGCCGCCGACTGGGACGACATGGTCCTGGTCGGTATCGTCGCCCGGACGCACGGGAACCGTGGCGAAGTTATTCTCAATTCGCTGACGGACTTCCCGGATCTGCGATTCAAGGTCGGCGCTCGGCTCTACGGCCGCAAGGCCGGTGGGCCCATCGAGGCGCTGGACGTCACCGCGGTAAGGTTCCACCAGGGAAGGCCGATACTCGGATTAGCTGGAGTGGGCTCGATCAGCGAGGCCGAGCGGTTCGCCGGGTACCGAGGTGAAGGTGCCGGCGAGCGAGCAGGAGCCGCTGCCGGAAGGGCAGTATTACCATCACCAGCTCATCGGTTGCGAGGTCGTGACCGCGAGCGGTGAGCGCCTCGGCACGGTCTCCGAGGTGCAGGGCGATGGGGCGGCCACGCGGTTGGTCGTTCGCGGGCCCGCGAGCCGAAGTGCTGGTGCCGCTGGCCCAGGAGATGTGCCGGATCGACGTTGACGCGCGGCGAATCGTGGTGACGCCACCCGACGGGCTGCTGGAGGTCAACGGTGAATGGCGCGGCTGACGACGCGCCGCGGCCTGGGCGAGACGGCAGCCGCGACGGCCGGACGCGGCAGGCGATGAAGTTCGATATCGTCACGATCTTCCCGCGCATGGTCGAAGCGGGGCTCGTCGAAGGCGTCATCGGGCGAGCCAGGGCAAGTGGGTTGCTGGACATCGCGGTCCACGATCTGCGGGACCACACGAGCGATCGCCATCGAACGGTAGACGACGTGCCGTTTGGCGGCGGGCCGGGGATGGTCTTGAAGCCGGAACCGCTGTTCCGTGCGGTCGATGCGATTCGTGAGGCTCGCGGGGCGCCGGACGCGGTGCTGCTGATGTCGCCGGCGGGCCGGCCGTTCACGCAGGCTGATGCACGACGGCTGGCGCAACTGAATCACGTGGTGATTCTCTGCGGCCGTTACGAAGGGATTGACGAGCGCGTCCGCGCGCATCTCGCCACCGAGGACGTGTCGATCGGCGATTACGTGCTCTCGGGCGGGGAAGTGCCGGCGCTGGCGATCGTCGACGCGGTGGGACGCCAGGTGAAGGGCGTCGTCGGAGATGAGCAATCGGTGGACGAGGATTCGTTCACGCGAGGGCTGCTGGATCACCCGCACTATACGCGGCCGGCAGACTTCAGGGGGTTCGCGGTGCCGGACGTGCTGTTGTCCGGGCATCACGGCGAGATTCGGCGCTGGCGGCGGCACGAGGCATTGCGCCTGACGCTGGAGCGGCGGCCCGAGCTGGTGGCCGACGCGTCGCTCGATGACGAAGAACGATCGTGGTTGCGCGGGCTGATGCGCTCGCGTGAACGGGACGAGAAGAAAGGGAGCGAATGATCATGGGCGCGATCGAACTGCTGGAAAAGGGACAATTGACGGAGCGGCCGCGGATGAAGGCCGGGGATACGGTCCGCGTGCACGTGCGCGTCAAGGAAGGCGACAAAGAGCGCATCCAGGTGTTCGAGGGCGTGATCATCAACCTGCGCCGCGGCGGCGTGCGCGCGTCGTTCACGGTGCGCAAGGTGTCGTTCGGCCAGGGCGTCGAGCGCATCTTCCCGATGCACTCGCCGATCATCCAGAAGGTCGACGTGGTCCGCTCCGCCAAAGTGCGCCGTGCCAAGCTCTACTTCCTCCGGGATCTGAAGGGCAAGGCGGCGCGTATGAAGGAAGTGAAGCGCGTTACGTAGAGTGAGGGTGCCTGAGGGTGCCAAGGTGCCTGGGGTGACTGGGTGCTGGTGCCAGAGTGCATAGGGTGCGAGTGCGTAGGGCCCGCCTCGCGGCCAAGGCCGCTTCGGCGCGGTCGCGCCGTAGCTCGCCTGATGCGGGCGAGCGAAGGCGGATGGCATGAAGAAAGTCACCGCCCGGCGGACGATCGAGAACGCGCTGCGGCGATACGGCTTTGTTTGTGTCGCCGGTGTTGACGAAGTTGGACGTGGGTGCCTGGCCGGGCCGGTGATGGCCGGCGCGGTCGTGCTCGATCCGGGACGGCACATTCCGGGTCTGGCCGACTCGAAAGCGCTCACCGCGCAGGGCCGCGATCGGCTCTACGAGGTGATCGTGACGAAGGCGGTAAGTTGGGCGGTTGCGGCGGCGACGCCCGAGGAGATTGATGCGATCAACATTCACCAGGCCACGCTGAAGGCGATGCAGCGTGCCGTGCTCGCGCTGGCGCCCCTTCCAGACGCGGTGCTCGTCGATGCGTTTCGCATTCCGTCGCTCCCCATGGCGCAACGCGGCGTCGTGAAGGGCGATCGGCAGTGCGCAGCGATCGCGGCGGCATCGATCGTGGCCAAGGTCACACGGGACCGTTTGATGGATCAACTGCACACGAGCGATCCGCGCTACGGCTTCGATCGTCACAAGGGGTATGCCACCGCAGACCATCTGGCCGCGGTGGCGCGCCATGGCTATTCTGTCGCTCATCGCCGATCGTTCCGGCCCCCGACGCTCTTCGACACACTCGACAGCGAGGTCTGCTGATGCCGCCGTTCGATCGTGACGCCGCGCTGAAATCGGCGGAGAAGGCCCTCCGCCTCGGCAAGATTGACGCCGCCATTGCCGAGTACGTGAAGGTCGTCGAGGCCCAGCCGCGCGACTGGAACAGCGCCAACGCGCTCGGCGACCTCTACGTCCGCGCCAATCAGCTCGACAAAGGCATCGCGCAGTACACGCGCATCGCCGACCACCTGGCGGGCGAGGGCTTCTATCCAAAGGCCGCCGCTCTCTACAAGAAGATTCTCAAGTTCAAGCCGGACCAGGAGTCGGCGCTGCTGAAGTCGGGCGAGATCGCCGCCAAGCAGGGACTGCTTGCCGACGCCAAGGCCGCATTTCGCACGGTGGCCGATCGCCGGCGCGCCGCCGGCGACACCAAAGGGCGCGGCGGAAATCAGCATCCGCATCGGCACGCTCGATCCCGAAGATCTCGAGGCGCGACTTGGCGCCGCGCAGGCCGCGGTCGAAATCGGCGACACCGCCACCGCGCTCCACGAGTTCCGCGAGGTCGCCCTCGGCTACGAAAAGCAGGGCAACAGCGGCCTCGCGCTCGCCGCCTTTGAATCCGCATATCGCGCTCGATCCGACCGCCGGCGATCATCCGGAAGCGGCTCCTTGATGGTTACCTCGATGCCGGCGCACTCGACAAGGCGCGCGGTGTCGCGAGCGGCGCCGCCGAGTTGAAGCGCATTGTCAACGGCGCTCGAACAGGCCGGCCGTACCGACGACGTGCTCGATGTCCTCGCCGAGATCGCGACGATCGATCCGAAGGACGTGCAGGTTCGCGCTGACCTGGCGATCGCGTACTTCGCGCGCCAGCAGTTCGACCGCGCACGCGAGTATCTGACGCCAGAGACCTGCGGCCGGCGCGCGCCGCTGTGGCTGACCCTCGCCGAGATCGAACTCGTGTCGGGTAACGACTTCGAAGGCCGTGCGGCGGTCGTCCAGGCGCTTGAGGTCGCTCCCGACGCGCGCGAGGCCGCGATTTCGCTCGGCAGCCGGCTCACCGAGAAATCGCCGGAAACCGGGTATCCGTGTCTGGACGCCATCGCCGAAGTGGCCCTCGGCCAGAACGACTACTCGGGCGCGGCCGCGGCGCTGAACGAGTTCGTGACGCGCGTCCCGCATCACGTCGTCGCCCTCATGCGGCTCGTCGAGATCTGTGTCGATGGCGGTCTCGAGTCGAGCATGCAGCAGGCGCAGGCGCAGCTGGCGGACGCCTATCTTCGAGGACGGACGCGGTCTCGAAGCGCGCATCATCAGCGAAGACCTCGTTGCGCGCGAGCCGTGGAACACCGATCACATCGATCGGTTCCGCCGGGCGCTCATCATGCTCGGCGAGGCGGATCCCGACGCGATCATCGCGGATCGCCTGAGCGGCGACAGCCCGTTCCTCGCCACCGACACGCTGGACCTGAACGAGGGCGTGTTCTTCGACGACGCGCCGGCAGCGCGTGCGAAGGCCGCTCGGCCAGCGCCGGCGCCGCCGCCCGCGCCGCCTGCTGCGACGCCACCGCCCGCGGCCCCAAAGGTGCAACCGCCGCCCCCGGCCGCGAAGCCTCCTGCGCCGGTGCCGGCCGCCGCGCCCGCCCCGGCAGCACCCGTGGCAGCTGGACGACGACGAGCTGATCGACCTGGCGATCGACGACGACGAGCTCGCGCCGGTCAGCGCGCCGCCAGAGCCTGTCGGCCGGCCGGCGGCGCCGGCTGCCGCGCCCGCGGCGAGCGGAGGCGCACTCGATGACGTCCTCGAGCAGATGCGCGAGGACGAGTCAGCAGGATCCGACGACGAAGTGGCCGCCGAACAGTACGGGCTCGCGTTGACCTACCGCGAGCTCGGCATGCTGGACGATGCCGTTCAGGCGCTCGAAGTCGCCGCCAGCTCGCCACGCCAGCGGTTCGAGGCGGCGGCGCAGCTTGCCGAACTGCATCTCGAACGCCACGAGGTCGACAAGGCCATCTCCTGGTACGAGCGCGCCGCCGAAGTCACCGGCGCCGAACGCGACAGCGGGCCGCGCTCTCCTGTACGATTTCGCTGAGACGCTGGAGAAGGCCGGGCAGCACGCCCGTGCCCTTGCCGTGTTCGTCGAGCTCGAAGCCGAAGCGGGCGGCTATCGCGACGTGGCGTACCGGATCCTGCGCCTCTCGAAACTTCAGGCCAAAGGGTAATTCGCTCTGTTCAGACGTCTGCTGTTTGTCGCCCTCCTGCTCGAGGCAGGTTTGCTCCTGATTTTGATTCCGTGGTCGACGTTCTGGGACCGGAATTACTTCGGCGAAGCCATTCCCGTGATGCGCGAAGTGTTGACCAACAACTTCGTGCGCGGCGCCGTCTCAGGCCTTGGCCTGGTGAACGTGCTCGCCGCTCTCGGCGAGCTCGCTGATCTGTTCCTGACCCGCCGTCGTTCGGACGGCCTGCCCGACGAACCCTCGCGGGTCGGCGACGGCCACGTCAGTTGACGGCGTTGCCGCCGTCTTCTCTGCCTCATCACCGATCGCGCGGCGCCTCGCCGCCGCGCTGGGAGCGACAGCCGGGCAACTGGCCCGACGCGCTTGCCGAGCAGGTGAAGGGCGCCATCGCCGGCGGCGTTGACCTCGTCCAGATTCGCGAGCGGGGCATCGAGACCGCGATGCTGGCCGACGTCGTCGCGCCGCGTGGTCGCGCTCGCCCGCGGCACCCGGACCAGGGTCATCGTGAACGACCGACTGGACGTCGCGCTGGCGACGCAGGCTGACGGCGTGCATCTGCGCGAGGATGGCCTCCCGGCGTCGCTGGCCCGCTCGCTGGCGCCGCACGCGCTCATCGGGCGGTCGGTCCACAGTGCACTCGCGGCGCTGGCCTCCGCAGACGCCGACTACGTCCTGGCGGGCAGTGTCTTCGAGACAGCGTCGAAACCAGGGCGGCCCGCGGCGTTAGGGCTGCCCGGACTCCGCGAGATTGTGCAGGCGGTTGGCGGCCGCCGCGGTCGTGGCGGTGGGCGGAGTGACCGTCGACAACGTGACCGAGGTGGCCGCGACCGGAGTATCCGGAATTGCCGCAATTGGCGCTTTCGTGCCCCCACAGCAAGTCCCGGACCTTGCTGCAGCCGTGCAAATGCTCACGAAATCTCTGCGAATTGAGTTTGACAGCTCTGAGGCCGTTTCCTAAGATGGCACTAGTTCTAACTTTGAAAGATTTGGAAGTTCTGGCATTCGGCCAATCCGGCGAACGTCACTTGGGCCGATGACCCAGCCAGGCAAACCGGACTTCGGCGCCAACCTCAAGGCCGCGCGCGAGCGCGCTGGCGTCTCGCTGCGCCACATCGCGGACGCGACGAAACATTCCGTCAGCGCGTTCGACGCACTCGAAAAGAATCGCATCGCGCAATTGCCCGGTGGCATCTATCGCCGTGCGATCGTCCGTGGCTACGCGGCGGAAGTCGGCCTCGATCCGGAGGCCACGTTGCAGGAATTCCTGACCCTCCATCCGGACGATGTGCCAAACGCGGCGATGCTGAATCTCGCAACCGCACCGCGCCGGGGACGACTGCGTGCCTTGCTCGGCCTCGTCGGGACGACGATTCCTCTGGTTGCCGGGGTGTTCTACTTCGCGCAGAGCGCCCGCGGCGCTGACGTGCCGAAGCGCGTGCTCGCGCCGGCCGCGCCGGTGCAGAAATCGGTCGGCGATGCATCGCTGATTCTCTACGAACAGAGCCCGGTGATGATGATGCTGTCGATCTCGGCGCGGACCGAGCTCGCCATCGCCGCTGGCGGACAACCGGTGATTGCTCGGGTCGTCGAGCCCGGCGAGACGCTGCGCGTCGAGTTGAGCAGCGACATCACGCTCGTTGGCAACAACGCCGGGGCTGTGCACTTCAGCATCAACGGCCGCGCCGGAAAGTCCCTGGGCGCGCCCGGCACGGCACTGGACGCCCGGATCGAGCGCGAGTCCTATCAGGACTGGCTGATCGAGACGAGGTAACTCCTCGTGCGGTTCCTCGTTCGTCGTGCCTGGTGCGGTTCCTCGTGCCTTGTGCGTTGTGCCTCGTGCGTTGGCCGGTGCGGCGTCGGCTAGGATCTCTCCATGGATCCGTCGCTGAACTCCCCCCTCGTGGACTTCTTCCGGCGCGGCGAGGCGCCGCGCGATGTCCGGATGACTGCGGCGCAGGGCGAATTCGCGCCGCGACCGCTCGAACAGCTCTTGATTCTCATGGTCCTCACCGGCGATGCCGACGACGAGGTGCGTGAGAGCGCGGAGCGTACGATCGCCAGAATGCCTGCGGAGGCCTTGGGCGCGTTGCTCGCCCGCAGCGAAGTGCCGGACGAACTCCGATCGTTCTTCACCAGTCGGGGCGTCGCGATAGCCTCGACGCCGGCGGCCGAGGCCGCGTCGCCGCTATTGGACGACGACGACACCGACTATGGCCCCGAAGGCGCGTCGGAGGACGAACAGCAGAGCCTGTTCGAGAAGCTGGCGAGCATGACGGTTCCGCAGAAGGTCAAGGCGGCGATGAAAGGCACGCGCGAGATGCGCGCCGTCCTGGTTCGCGATCCCAACAAGCTCGTGTCGCTGTCGGTGTTGAGCAGCCCGAGGTTGACCGAGTCCGAGGTCGAGGCGTTCGCGCGGATGGGTAGCGTGGCCGAGGACGTGCTCCGGACGATCTCGCGGAACCGCGCCTGGATGAAGAACTACCTCGTGGTCCTGGCGCTGGTGAAGAACGCGAAGACCCCGGTCGCGATCTCGTTGAACCTTCTCTCCCGCCTCAACGATGGCGACATGAAGCGGCTCTCGACCGATCGCAACATCCCCGAGCCGCTGCGGATCGCGGCGCGCAAGAAGCTGGTCATCGGCTAGACGATCGCTTTGGAGCGGCTTTCTTCGGCCGGCTCTTGCCACCGCCGGCCGGCGCCCACTGCTTTTTCATCTCGGCCAGGCCTTCCATGAACACGGCGGCCCGCTCGCGCTCGTCTTCGGCCGGCATCGACTTGATCGAGATCGATGGCGCGATCGAAGTCGCGCTCGATGGTGCTCGCCGTGGCGCGGTAATAGAGCTGCTTGATCTCGTCCAGGATGTCAGTCATGCGGCACGGCTCCGATGACGCCGCAGGGCGCGGCGGAAGTCGTCGAACGGCAGCGTGTTGAGGACGTCGTGCGTGCGTCGCCCAGGCTCGGCGTGCCGTCAGCACCCCCCAGCGGGTGGTCGCCAGCGCGGCTCGAGAATGGGCGTCGCTCGAAATCACCAGCTTGACGCCGCGCTCGCGCGCCAGACGGGCGTTGACGTCCGAGAGGTCGAGACGATAGACCTGTGAGTTGATCTCCAGCGCGACGCCGTGTGCGGCGGCGGCGGCGACCACCTGCCCGATGTCCATGCGCGCCGGCTCCCGCCGCAGCAGCATCCGGCTGGTCGGATGGGCGATGATGTCGACCCACGGATGCTCGATCGCCTTGATCAATCGGGCGGTCATCTCGCCCTCGTCCTGTCGCATCGCCGAGTGCACCGACGCGACGACGATGTCGAGTTCGGCGAGGCAGTCGGCCGCAAGGTCCATCGAGCCGTCGGCCAGAATGTCGCATTCGATCCCGGCCAGCACTCGAATCCCGTCAATCCGGGCGCCGAGGGCACGGATCTTCGCCGCATGAGCGAGGGCGCGATGCTCGTCGAGCCCGTTCGCCATGGCGAGCGCCTTGCTGTGATCGGTGATCGCGATGTATTCGAGTCCGGCCTCGCGTGCGGCGAGGACCATGGCCTCGAGATCGTCCTTGCCGTCCGTCTCGGTCGTGTGCATGTGCACGTCGCCGCGGAGATCTGCGGCGTCGATCAGCGTCGGCAGGCGCCGCTCGACCGCGGCATCCAGCTCGCCACGATGCTCGCGGAGCTCCGGCGGTACCCAGGCCAGTCCCAGCGCTTCGTAGATCTCTTCCTCGGTCTCGCCGGCGAGCCTCACCTCGTCGGCGGCACGGTACAGCCCGTACTCGTTCAGCTTCAGACTTCGTTCGAGCGCTCGATCGCGCAGGGCGATGTTGTGGGCCTTCGACCCCGTGAAGTACTGGAGGGCGGCGCCGCGGCTATCGGCGGCGACGAGTCGCAGGTCGGCCTGATAGCCATCGCGAATGAGCACGCTCGACTTGGTGTCGCCGCCGCCCAGGATCCGCTCGACGAGTGGATACGTGGTGAAAGCCGCCATCACCTCCGAGGCCGAGGCGTTCCCCGCCGGCCCGCACGCCAGGATGTCGATATCGCCGCAGGTTTCGGCGCCGCGACGCAGGCTGCCCACGATGTCGTAAGTGACGCCCGCGCTGTGCGCTCGCAGGTGCTCCACGATCCGGGCCGCCACTTCGGCGGCGTCGGCGAGGAGATGCCTGTTGACGTGCTGTTTCCGTTCTTCGAGCGACTTCAGGAGCAGCTCTTCCTTCCGCGCGCCCATGCCTTTGACACCGCGCAGCCGCCCGGCCCGCGCCGCCGCCTCGAGGTCGTCGAGCGAGGCGATGCGCAGCTCGCGATAGAGCAGGGCGACCGTCTTCGGGCCCACGCCCTGCAGGCGAAGGATGTCGAGGAGCGTTGGCGGGAACTCACCGAGCAGGTCGCGGTGAATGCCGCACGACCCGGTCTCGCTGATCTCTCGCAGCCGCAGCGCCAGATCGCGGCCGATCCCGGGCCAGCCGCGGAGCTCGTCTTCCGGCCGGCCGGCGACCTGGTCCGGATGGTGGCCGACGAGGTCCGCGGCGTTGCGGTACGCCCGGATCTTGAACGGGTTCTCGCCCTTCAATTCGAGCAGATCGGCGATTTCGCCGAGGACGCGGGCGATCGCCAGGTTGTCGAGCGGCATGTCCGCTACGCGACCTCGACCAGAAGGCCGGTGGTTTCGATCCGGAAGTCGAGCAGACGCGCGCCAGCCGTGGCCAGCGCGTCGCGCACCGCCGGCACTGCGGCCGGCGGCGCCAGGCAGAACAGGCAGCCGCCGCCGCCCGCGCCGCAGACCTTCGCCGCCTGGGCGCCGGCACCAATCGCGCGCGCGATCAGGTCGTCGATGAGCGGCGTCGAAACGCCCGGCGCCAGTCGCTTGCGGTTGATCCATTCCTCGCGTAGGGCCGCGGCGGTGGCATCCCAGTCGCCGCGTTCGAGCGCACGTCGCATGGTGGCCGCGGTATCGCGGATGCGCTCGAAGCAGTCGAACACGTGCGCATCGCCGTCGATGTGGCGCTTCATGATGTCCCAGTTGTTCGTTCCCGAGTTCCGCGGCGCGCCGGTGTAGCACAGCACGATTCGCGCTCTCGAGTTCGCGAGGGTCGAGATCGAGCGGAACCCGGGTCAAGCCATGCGCGCCGAGCTCGAGCGCCGCAATCCCGCCGTACATCGCCGGGCGATAGTCCTGCAAGCCGGTCGGCACCTTGATCGCCTGGGCCTCGACATTCATCGCCGTGGTGAGGAGCGACTCCGGGTCTGCCGAGGAGCCCGTCCACCTGGCCAGCGCGCCGCACACGGCCACGTTCAGCGCCGACGATCCGGCAATGCCGGCCCCAGCGGGCGATTCGCCGCGCGTCGTCATCGTCAGCCCTTCGGCGTTGAATGCTGCGGTCAGGCGGGCGAGAAGCGGCAGGCTGTCGTCCGCGGCAATCGCCGCGGCAGACGGCGGCCGTTACGGAGCGGCCGGTGTCCTCGGACACCATTTCGACGCCGCCCTCGGGTCGCGGCTCGAGGCGGACGTGCGCGCGGAGGCTGATTGCGGCGTTGAGCGTTTGCGCGCCGGAGTGGAAGAGATAGAGCGGCCAGATGTCGATGGTGCCACCCGCGAGATCGATTCGGGTCGGAGCGGAAGCCGTGATGCGCACGGGCACATTATAATTTTCGCAGTTCAACTTCCAGATTCGCCCATGCCTCTTTCAACCGCACGCGACATCGGCCAGCTTCTCATCGGCAGCTTTCCGGGCACGACGCTCACGCCGGAGTTCCGCGCGTTGGCGCGCGAGTTCGACCTCGGGGGCGGCATCCTCTTCAGCCGCAACATCGAGGCGCCCGAACAGGTCGTGGAGCTCGCCGCCGAGATCGAAGCGCTCGGGCGCAGCGCGCCGGCCTGGGTGAGCGTCGATCAGGAGGGCGGCCGCGTCGCCCGGCTGAAGGAGCCGTTCACCAAATGGCCGCCGATGGCGGTGCTGGGCCGATCGGGGTCCGAAGCGCTCGCCGAACGGTTCGGGCGCGCGCTGGCGCGCGAGCTCGCCGCCGCCGGAATCACGCTCGATTACGCTCCGGTGCTCGACATCCACACCAACCCGAAGAATCCGGTGATTGGCGATCGCGCGCTGGCTGAACGAGCGGGCGAAGTGGCCCGCCTCGGCGCCGTGATCATCAGGGCGCTGCAAGGGGAAGGCGTGGCCGCGTGCGGCAAGCATTTCCCGGGACACGGCGATACCAGCACCGACTCGCATCACGAGCTGCCCGCTCGTCGAACATCCGCCCGATCGGCTGCGCGCGGTCGAATTCGAACCGTTCCGCGCCGCTATCCGCGAGGGCGTCGCCTTCATCATGACCGCCCATGTCTTCGTGCCGGCGCTCGACGAGGAGGCGCCGGCGACGTTGTCGCCGCGCATCGTGCAGCGGCTGCTTCGCGAAGAGCTCGGCTACGACGGCGTGATCCTCAGCGACGACCTCGAGATGAAAGCGATCAGCGCACGGCTGCCGATTCAGCAGGCCGCGGTTCAGGCCATTCGGGCCGGCTGTGACGGGCTGCTGATCTGCAGCGGTGATTTCGAGACCCAGGCCAGGACGCTCGAGGCGCTCATCAGGGCCGCGGAAACAGGCGAGCTGCCGGCAGCGCGTCTGGATAGCGCGTTACTTCGCCTGCGGCGCGCCAAGGAGCGCTTCCTCTCCAGCGATCGCCCCCGGACCTCGGCGCGGCTCCGCGAGCTGCGGTCGGTGATCGGCCGCGACGAACATCAGGCGATCGCCGCCGAGATGGCGGCCTTTCTGTGAGCCCAGCGCGCGACTGGATCAAGCCCCGGCGGCTCCGCCGGGGCGATCGCATCGCGCTCGTGGCGCCGGCCAGTCCGTTCAAGCGCGAGGAACTCGACGCCGGCGTGGCCGAGCTCGCGGCACTCGGCTACGAGGCGGTCTACGACGAGCGCGTCTTTGCCCGCGAGCGGTTTCTGGCCGGCGATGCCGCCCTGCGTGCCGCGCTCGCTGATGGACGCCTGGCGCGACCCGACGGTCAGGGCTGTCGTCGCCATTCGCGGCGGATACGGCAGCGCGCAGATGCTGCCGCTGCTCGATTCCCGGCGTCATGCGCGACGCCGCCAAGATTTTTGTCGGCTACAGCGATACCACCGCGCTTCTGACCTTTCACCTCAATCACGGTCTGGCGTGCGTTCATGGCCCGATGGTCGAACGGCGGCTCGCAGCGGGGGAGCGCGGCTACCATCGCGAGTCCTTTCTGCGCGCCGTCACGGCTGCCGAGCCGGCCGGTGAGCTGGCGCCCGATGGTCTCGAAACGATGCGTTCTGGCGAGGCCAGCGGAACCGTTGTCGGCGGGACGTTGACGCAGCTCGTGACGTCGCTGGGGACGCCGTGGAGCCCCGACTTTCCGGAAGGTTGCGTGTTATTCCTCGAAGACGTCAGCGAGCGGCCGTTTCGCATTCATCGCATGCTCACCCAGCTCGCGCAAGCTGGCGTCCTGGGGAGGGCCGCAGGTCTCGTGTTCGGCGAAATGCCGTCGTGCGACGAACCAGGCGGCGACCCGGCGATCCGCGACGTCATCTCCGACTTCGTCCGAGACTTTCACGGTCCGGTGGTGTTCGGGTTTCCGTCGGGCCACACGGTGGGCGCGACCTGGACGATTCCGTTCGGCGTGCGCGGCCGCGTGGTGACCGGGCCGCGGCCGGCGCTCGTGATCGAAGAAGCGGTGGTGGAGTGATGCGCGTCCATCTGATTGGCATCTGCGGCACGGCGATGGCGACCCTTGCGGCGCTGTTCAAGCATCGCGGTCACGAGGTTCGCGGATCCGACCAGCACGTGTATCCGCCGATGAGCGACTTTCTGGCGGCGGAAAACATTCCGGTGTTCGAGGGTTACAAGGCCGAGCAGATCGATGAATCGCTCGATCTCGTGATCGTCGGCAATGCCATTTCGCGCGGCAACCCCGAGCTCGAGGCGGTTCTCGAGCGGCGCATCCGCCACCAGTCACTGCCGGAAGCGCTCCGCGACCACTTTCTGTGGTCGGCGCGTGCGGTCGTCATCGCCGGCACGCACGGCAAGACCACGACGTCGGCGCTGACCGGCTGGCTGCTCGCGCATGGCGGCGCCGATCCGACGGTGTTCGTCGGTGGAATCGTGCGAAACTTCGGCACCGGCGGCTCGAGCTATCGCGTGGGCGCACCCGTCAGCGCCGTTTGTCATCGAAGGCGACGAATACGACAGCGCGTTCTTCGACAAGACCGCGAAGTTCCTCAAATACCTGCCGCACATCGCCGTCGTCAACAACATCGAGTTCGATCACGCGGACATTTACGACGATCTCGATGCCGTGCGGCTCGCGTTCCGGCGGCTCGTCAATCTCGTGCCGCGGAACGGGCTGACCCTGCTCGGGGCCGACAGTCCGGACGCGGCGGCGTTGGCCGCGCGAGCGCAGAGTCCGGTCGAGACGTTCGGCCTGGCCGATGGACTGACCTGGCAGGCGACGGTCGCTCGCCGCGACGGCGACATCGACGAGGTTCCTGCTCCGTCACAACGGCGACGACCGTGGCGAGTTCGCGGTGCCGCTCCTTGGCGCCCACAACGTGCGCAACGCGCTCGCCGCGATCGCGGTCGGACACGCCTGCGGCATCGCGATCGATCGTCTGCGCGAAGGGCTCGCGGCGTTCGCGGGCGTCAAGCGGCGGCTCGAGATCGTCGGCACCGCACGCGACGTCGTCGTCTACGACGACTTTGCCCATCATCCGACGGCGGTTGCCGAAACGCTCGCGGCGCTGCGGGCGGCCCAACCCGGTCAACGCATCTGGGCGATCTTCGAGCCGCGATCGGCGTCGTCCTGCCGCCGCGTGTTTCAAGACGACTTTGCACGGGCGTTCGCGGCTGCCGATGAGGTCGTGATCGCGTCCGTGTTTCGCTCGACGCTGCCCGCAGACGAGCGGCTCTCCGAAGACCAGCTCGTGGCGGATGTGCGGCGCGCGGGCGGCGCGGCGCGGCACCTGCCGGACGTCGAAACGATTGTCCGCGAGGTCGCCGCCGAAGCGCGGCCCCGGGACCTCATCGTGGTCATGTCGAACGGCGGATTTGGCGGCATTCACGGCAAGCTGCTCGAGGCGCTCGCGTGAAGCTCAGGTGGTCGGGCGACACACTCCTCCTGGTCGAGTGGGAACACGTCGTGGATCCGGAGGTGAACGAGCGGGCCATCCGGCGTGGCCGAGCGGCTGCAGTCACGGCTTGGACGGGTCGTGCGCGACATCGTGCCGTCGTACTGTTCGGTCGGCGTGCACTTCGATCCGTTGCTGACCGACCTTGGCGCGCTCGAACGGGTCGTGGTCGAAGAAGCCGAGCGCGTTGGACACGACCGGCACGAGGCCGACGCGGCAGCCGATCGAGATCCCGGTGCAATACGGTGGAGAGGCAGGGCCGGACGTCGAGGCTGTTGCCGAGTGGGCCTCTTGCTCGCCCGACAACGTGATCGAGTGGCACGCGGCGCGGACCTACCGCGTCTACATGCTCGGATTCGTGCCCGGGTTTTCGTACATGGGGCGCGTCGACAGCCGCATTGCCGCGCCGCGCCGGCGGGTGCCGCGCGATCGTGTTCCTGCCGGACTCGGTCGGCATTGCCGGTGAACAGACTGGCGTGTATCCCATCGCGACGCCGGGCGGATGGCAGATCATCGGCCGGACCGCGGCGGTCATGTTCGACCCGTCCCGCACGCCGGCAAGCCTGCTGCAGCCTGGCGATCTCGTCCGATTCGTGCCGGTCACGCTGTGAGCGACGGCGTCATTCTCGTCCGGCGTCCCGGCCTGCTCTCGACCGTGCAGGATCTCGGCCGCTGGGGACATCAGGCGTTAGGCGTCCCGGTCGCGGGGCCGATGGACACCTACTCGCACCGCCTCGCGAACCTGCTCGTCGGCAATGCGCCGGATGCGGCCGCGATCGAAATCACCCTGATTGGACCTGAGCTCGTGTTCAACGCCGCCGCGCTGATCGCCATCTGCGGCGCGGAGTTCGACGTCACCGCCAACGGCCAGGCGGTGCCGCACGCAACGGCGGTCGGGCTTGGCCGCGGGAGCGCGCCTGCAGTTCGGCCGCCGCCACGCCGGTGCGCGTGCCTATCTCGCCATCGCAGGAGGGTTGCAGACGCCGGTTCTCCTCGGAAGTCGCGCGACGCACCTCGTGAGCGCGATGGGCGGCGTCAATGGCCGGCCGCTCATTGCCGGCGATCGCCTCGAATGCATCCCGTACGCCGGACGCGGCGACGCTGCGCCGAGCGCCGTACACGACGTTGCCATCAGCCAGCCGGGCGCGCGTGCGGGTCTTGCCGGGCCGCAGGCGGATTGGTTCTCGGAGGAGGCGCGGGCGACCTTGACGAGCGTCAAGTTTCGCGTTTCGCCGCGGTCGAACCGGATGGGGTATCGCCTGGAAGGGCCACCGCTCGCGCGCATCGCGGAACGACGAGCCCATCTCGGAGCCGCTGGCATTTGGCGCGATTCAAGTGCCCGCCGCCGGGCGAGCCGATCCTCTTGATGGCCGATCGGCAGACCGCCGGCGGTTATCCGAAGATTGCCTCGGTGATCGCCGCGGATCTGCCGGTGGCCGGACAACTGGCGCCCGGTGACGCCATCGAGTTCGCGTGGTGCACGCGGCAGGAAGCCGCAGCCGCGCTGATTGCGCGCGAGCGCCCGTTGCTCCGCGTGGCCGACGCGGACGGCCGCGCATGACTGCCGACGCGGACGTGTCGCTCGCTGAGTGGTGCACGCTCGGCATTGGCGGGCGGGCGCGGTGGTTCTGGCGCGCCGACTGACGCGGCGTCGGTGCGGGACGCGTTAGCGTGGGCTCGAGAGCGGCAGGCGGCGGTGCACATCCTTGGCGGCGGCAGCAACGTCGTGATCGCCGACGAAGGGTTCGACGGGCTGGTGCTCCGCGTCGACATTCGCGGCGTGAGCGTCGAGACCGACGCCGACGGCTCGCTCGTGCAGGCTGGCGCTGGGGAGCCATGGGATCCGCTGGTGGCCGCGACCGTCGAACGCGGGCTGGCCGGACTCGAATGCCTCTCCGGGATTCCCGGCCAGGTCGGCGGCACCCCGGTGCAGAACGTCGGCGCCTACGGGCAGGATGTGTCGGCCACGATCGCCTCGGTCGATGTCGTCGATCGTCAGACGCTGAGCCACGTCTCGCTCTCGAACAGCGACTGCGAGTTTGGCTACCGCGCCAGCCGTTTCAAGCGGGAGGATCGCGAGCGCTTCGTCGTCACGCAGGTCGTCGTTCCGGTTGACGCCCGGTCGCGCCGACGTTTCCTACGCTGACGTGGTCTCGCACTTCGATCGCATCGGCGAACGCGACCCGTCGCTGGCCCAGGTTCGTGACGCGATCCTGAGTATCCGGCGCCGCAAAGGGATGGTGATCGAGCCCGGCAACGCGGCGAATCGCAGCGTCGGCTCGTTCTTCGTCAATCCGGTCGTCTCGAAGCGGCATTTCGATGCTCTTGTCGAGACGCCACCCGGAGCTGCCGCACTACACGGCCGGCGCGGATGCGTGAAGATTCCGGCGGCGTGGCTGATCGAGCACGCCGGCTTTTCGAAGGGCACACGCGCGCGGCGCGGTCTGGCGTCTCGCCTTTGCAGGCGCAAGCGATTGTCGCGGGTGACGGCGCGACCGCACGAGACGTGCTCGCGCTTGCGGGAGCGATCAAATCGGCGGTTCGTCAGACGTTTGGAATCGCCATCGTGCCGGAGCCGGTGTTCGTCGGCTTTCCACCAACGCCGGCATTGCGCGATCTGTTCGACGGTGAATCAAGCGTACAGTAGGCACCCATGTCGACACTCGTGATCGAAGGCGGGCACGCGGCTGCGCGGCCGGCTGGACGTCGAAGGCAACAAGAACGCCGCGCTGCCGCTGATCGCCGCGTGCCTGCTGACCGAAGACGAATGCGTCCTGACCAACGTCCCGCGCATTGCCGACGTCGAGGTGATGTGCCGCCTGCTCCTCGATCTCGGCGCCGAGGTCGAGGGCATCGGCACGACGACGCTGAAGATTCGCTGCGCGACGGTCACGAAGGACGAGCCCGACCGCGCGCTCGTTGGCCGGCTGCGCGGCTCGGTCCTGCTCATGGGGCCGCTCCTCGCGCGGCGCGGCCGGGCGGTCATCGCGCCGCCGGGCGGCGATTTCCCGGCCCGCCGCACGATTCGCACGCATCTCGAGGCGCTCGCGCACATGGGCGTGCGCTTGCAGGACGGTCCCGGTCATGTGCTCGAAGCGCCCGAGGGATTGCAAGCCGGCGTCGTACTACCTCGACGAAGCGTCGGTAACCGGCACGGAAACGGCGCTACTCGCCGCGGCCGCAGCGCCGGGCCGGACCGAGATCCGCCATGCCGCCTGCGAGCCGCACGTCGTCGAGCTGTGCGAGTTTCTTGCCGGCATGGGCGCCGGCGTCCAAGGCGCGGGGAGCCCGACGATCACCGTCGAAGGCGTCGCGCGCCTGCACGGCGCGACCCGCACGTTGTGGGGCGACTACATCGAAGCCGGCAGCTGGGCGGTCGTGACCGCCATCACGGGTGGCGAAGTCGAGATTGGCGGAACGCGACCCGGAGGACATGGAGGTGATCTGTTCGGTCCTGAAGAAGATGAATGTCCACTGTGAGCACGACGGGAGCCTCTTCCGCGCCGAGCCGCGGACACTGATCAACGCCGGACGCATCACGACCGGCCTGTGGCCGGGATTTCCGAGCGACCTGGTCAGCCTGGTCACCGCGCTGGCGACGCAGGCGGCGGGTGCGACGCTGGTTCACGACTGGCTGTACGAGCTGCGCCTCTATTCGCTCGAGCAGGTGAGCGGCATGGGCGCGGACCTTTTTCTCTGCGATCCGCACCGCATCATCGTCACCGGCCCGCGGCAGCTGAAGGGCAAGCAACTCGACAGCCGCGACATCCGATCGGGAATGGCGCTGATCGCCGCGGCGCTGGCGGCGAGCGGACAGAGCCGAGTCGATCAGTTGGAAGTCGTCGAGCGCGGCTACGCGCGGCTGGTCGAGCGGCTGCAGGCGCTCGGCGCGCACGTCGCGCGGGTGATGAGGCTGAATTCGCAGGTTCCGGGCAGTGCTACGAGGTTCACGAGGTTCGCGTCGAATGCTCAGAACCGCGAGTCGGACGGACTTCGGAACCTAGGAACCTCGACTGCGAGACCTCGCTGGCTCGGTGGCGGCGGCGGCGGCTTCACCGGCTGCGTGGGTTGCGTCGGTGGCGGCTGAATCGGCACCAGCGGTGACCGGGGCGGCTGCGCGACGCCCTCGGGGACGTCGCCCGGCGGCCGCGGCGGGATCGGGACCGGCGGCGGCAGCGGGATGTCGATGAGCGGCGCGCCGCTGTCGCGACCGACGCGGAACGGCTGCAGATCGGCCGCGTTGAGATCGAGCACCCGCACGATCCGCGGCGTCAGCGTCAGGATGATGTCGGTTTCCTGCGTCTCGCGCGAGTTGTGCGCGAACAGCCGGCCGACGACGCGGCAGGTCGCTGAGGCCGGGAATGCCGGACAGGACCTGGCGTTCGTCGTCGCGGATGAGGCCGGCCAGCATGTTCGTCTCGCCGTCCTTCAGCCGGATGACGGTGCTGATGGCCCGGTTGCCGAACGTCGGCAGATCGCCGAAGCCCGTGCCCGAGATGCTGCTCACCTGAATCTTGACCGCCAGCGACACTTCGTCGTCGTGATGCGTGCGCGGCGTGATGTCGATGTTGACGCCGATGTTCTCGTAGTTGAACGACGTGATCGGCTGCGTCTGCACGCCGCCGGCGGCAATCGGCGCGAAGGTCGTGACCGGCACCGGCACGCGCTCGCCAAAGCTCGCCTGCGACGGGATGCCTTCGGACGTCCGCAGCTGCGGGTTCGCGAGCACGCGCGTCGCGCTGTCGGTCTTCAGCAGCCGGTAGTAGAGGCCGGGCAGGTTCGTGAGAAACACGTCCGACTGCGTCAGGTTTCGCAGGTCGCGCAGCGTGAAGCCGTCGCGATTGATGTCGACCTGCCCGTCGATGCCGGGACTTCCTGGCGACGCGATCTGGAGCCCGTACTCCTTCATGCCGCGTGCGATCGACTTCGAGCAGCTCGACGTCGATGACCACTTCGGGCCGCGCCTTGTCGATCGCGCCGATGATCCGCGACGGCGGCGGCAATCCGCTCGGGCGTGTCCTTGATGACGATCGCGTTGGTCGCGGAGACCTGCGAAATTCGCCGGGCGTCGACGACGATGCGCAGGATGTCGATCGTTTCCTTGAGATCGGCGTTGCTCAGATAGAACGTGCGGACGATCTCTTCTTCGTACTCGCGCCGCTTGGCCGGCGTGTCGGGGACGACCGTGACCGTCCGCTGACTGTTCGTCCGCCAGAAGTTGCGCGTGGCGCCGGCGACCGAGGTCAGCGCGTCGGCGAGCTTGGCCTTGCGCAGGTCGATCGTGATCGGCTGATCGCGAAACGTCGGATCGAACACGACGCTGACGTTGGCGAACTTGCCGATCGCGAGGAACACATCGCGGCTGCTGGCGTCGCGGAACATCAGCGTGTCGGGCATCACGACGTCGTCCGGCAGCTCGGTGCCGGGCAGCGGGCGCGTCGAGGCTTTCCGCGATCAGCGTTTCGAGCCTGGTCTTGCCATCCTCGTTGACCGCGACCTTCGTGCGCAGTTGGCTGCGAACGCTGCGCATCTCGTCCTGAATGGTGCCGTTCGTCGGATTGAGCTCCGCCGCGATGCTGATATTCGACCAGCGCGTCTTCGAGCTTGCCAATCGACGAGAGCCGGCGGGCGCGGCGTGAAGTGGTCCTGGGCGGCGCGGAGCTTGACTTGCTCGAGCGGCGGCGCGGGCGTTCCGGTCGTCGGGCCGCGCCTGAACGACCTTGGTGTACTCGACGACCGCGCGGTCGTAGTCCTGCTGGCTTTCCGCGACCTGGCCGGCGCGGAGCGCGGCATTCGTGGCGCAACCAGCGACCGCGAGGGCGAGGCTCGCAACGAGAATGAGGGAGCGTGTCAAGGAGCTGGGACCTCCGCTACTTTGCCGGCGTTCCGTTGGTGATGACGTCCACACCCCGCGGAATCTGAAACGCGAAGAGTTTATCGGACAGATTGCGGTTTTCCTTCAAGTTGCTGAAGGTAAAGGTCGAGCGGCCGCCCTGGCCGTCGGCCGCGACCAGGTAGCGGATCTGGTAGGTGCCGGGGTCGACGCCCAGAATCAGCCACTCGAGTTCGGGGTCGGGGCGCTTCGGGACCAGCTTCAGTCCGCGGAGTCCCGCTGCCGTTGCGGGCAGTTCTGTGAAGCTCGCCGTGAAGTCGCGCACGAGGTGGCCGCGGCCCGCCAGAAACAGCGCCGGCGTGGTCTGCGCCTGCGCCGGCATCGGTCCGACGATGACCTGCTTGTCGGCGGGCATGTAGGAGTAGATCCGCAAGCCGTCCGAGACGAACTCCTTGCGCTCGGGCTTGGTGTAGACCCAGCGCATTCGTCCCGGCCGCTTGATGGCGACGGTGCCGCTCTCGGTCGTCTTCACGCGTAGCACGCCACCTTCGTAGCTCTGGACGAACGTGCCCTCGAAGTCGCGGATCGTGTCGTACCGCTGCTGGATGCGGCCCGCGAGTTCTTCTGCCGTCCCGGTCGGCGCCGATTGTCCTGACAGGGCGGCCGTCAGGGCCAGCCCGACGAAGGCGACGGCGGTTGCGCTCGTCTTCATAACTAGTTTGACGCCTGCCGGGCCCTGAAAGTCCCGCGGCATCTCCACATCATTATCCGTCGTTTGCACGCAACGAACGCCGCGGCAACGGTCGCAGGAGCCGTTGCACAGCGTCAGAATGCAGCCGTGACGACGAGACAGCGACGCCTGAATCAGGGCCAGATCGGCCGACGAATGGCTTGACCTGTCAGCGCGGCTTCGCGACCGGCCGCCGGCCACTGCCAGCTGCCGCCGCTGTCGCGCCGGCCGTCCGGTCCGACGTCGTGCTCCGGATTCGCATTCCCAAGATTGCCTGGTGGTCCAGCCGGGGCACCCACGTCCGGCTCGCTCGCCCCGCCGGGGCGTGGGCGACCGCTTGTATTCCTTGCTCTGTCAGTGAAGTCCGCGAGAGAGCCGCGCGCCCTAAGCTCAGCTCATGAATACCTCGGTGCCCGTCGTCGCCTTGCCAACGATGGCGGCTGCGGCGAGTATGAGCGTGGAGCGCTCGGTGCCACACAAGCTGGACGACCAGCAACCCACCCCCGGACCCATTTCCGCATCCTCCGCGAAGGACACGGACGACAGGGCGCAGCAACTCGAGCACGCCAATCGCGAGCTGGCGGCACGCGAGGCGCGTTGGCGCGCCATCTTCGAAGCGGAACCCGAGTGCGTCAAGCTGGTCTCCGAAGAGGGCGCGCTCCTCGAAATGAATCCTGCCGGCCTCCGGATGATCGAGGCCGACTCGCTGGATCAGGTTCGCAATCACTTCGTCGACGCGCTGGTCGTACCCGAGCAGCAGGGAAACGTTCCGCGCGCTCACGCGACGGGTCTTCAGCGGCGAATCCGCGACGCTCGAATTCGAGATCATCGGCCTCAAGGGCGCGCGCCGCTGCCTCGCCACGCACGCGACGCCGCTGCGCGACGACGCGGGACGGGTCACCGCGATGCTGGGGATCACGCACGACGTCACCGATCGCAAGGTGCGTGAAGCGGAGCTGCGCGAAAGCAGCGAGCGGCTGCGGCTTGCGGTGCAGGCGTCGAACGTCGGGATCTGGGACTGGGATCTCCGTTCCGGGTCCACCGTCTTTTCGCGCGAGTGGAAGCGTCAGCTCGGCTTCGAGGAACACGAGATCGGCAACGACTTCGCGGAATGGCGCGACCGCCTCCATCCAGACGATCGTCCGCCGACGCTGGCTCGCCTCGAATGGTATCTGGCCCACCCGGCAGGCACCGCACGAAGTCGAGTTCCGGATGCGGCACAAGGACGGATCGTGGCGCTGGATGTATTCGCGCGGCGAGCTGTATCGCGACGCGACCGGCACGCCCGCGCGGATGATCGGGTGTCACGTCGACGTGACCGAGCGAACGCAGTCCGAACATCACATCCGGCAACTCAATCGAACCTACGCGGTGCTGAGCGACATCAACCAGCTGATCGTCCGCGAACGCGACGCCGCGGCGCTGTTCGAGGGCGCCTGCCGGATTGCCGTCGATGAAGGAGGGTTTCTTCTCGCCTGGATCGGGCTGCGCGAGGACGTCTCGCGGCGCCTGGCGCTCGTCGCGCACGCCGGCGCGGGTCCAGATACGCTCGAGGTCATGCGGACGTTCCTCGACCTGCAGGGTTCGCCTGATGGCTGCGCGCACACGTTCGAAGCGTTCACGACCGGCCAGCCGTCGATCTGCAACGACATCAGCAGCGATCCACGTGCCGCGCACTGGGCAAAGCATGCAGCTCGCGCGCGGTTATCGCGCGATGGCGTCGTTGCCGCTCTCGCGCGGGTCCGAAACCATCGGCACCTTCAACCTGTACGCGCCGGACCCCGACTTTTTCGACGAGTCGGAGGTCGGGCTGCTCTCTCAGCTTGCGGCGGACATTTCATTCGGCCTCGAGGCGCAACGGCAGGATGAACGCCGCGGCGCCGCCGAACGCGCCCTGCGCGCGAGCGAGGAGCGCTTTCGCGAGCTTGCCGAGACCATCCAGGAAGTGTTCTGGATCACCGACGCGCGCAAGACGCAGCTCCTGTATGTCAGCCCCGCCTACGAAACGGTGTGGGGACGTACGCGTGCCAGCGTCTACGCGGCGCCGAGCAGCTGGGCCGACGCGATCCACCCCGACGATCGCGAGCGCGTCGTCGGCTCGGCACTGACCGATCAACTGCGCGGCGAGTACGATGAGGAATACCGCATTCTGCGTCCGGACGGCGCCGTGCGCTGGATCCGCGAACGCGCATTCCCGGTCCGGCACAGTGAGGGGCACGTGGAGCGCATCGTTGGCGTGGCCCGTGACGTGACCGATCGGAAGGCGGCGGAAGAGCAGGCGCGAGAGGCGCAGAAGATGGAGAGCGTCGGCCGCCTGGCCGCCGGCCTCGCGCACGACTTCAACAACGTGCTGACCGTGATCAACGGCCTCGCGGAGCTCGCGCTTGGCGAGTTGCCCCAGGATTCGCCGCTCCGCGAACACCTCGGTGGCATTCAGGCGGCCGGCGGTCGCGCGGCGCAACTCACGCGGCAGCTCCTGGCGTTCAGCCGCAAGCAGGTCCTGCATCCGACGGTCGTCAGCCTGAATGCGCTCGTGCGCGAGGCCGAGTCGTTGCTGCAGCGCGTGCTGGGCGACGATGTCCGCGTCGAGGTTGCGCTGGCCAACGACCTGTCACCGGTTCGCGTGGATGCCGGGCAGCTGCACCAGGTGATCCTGAACCTGGCGATGAACGGCCGCGACGCGATGCCGCAAGGGCGGCACCCTGCGCATCGAGACGCGATTACACGCGGTCGAGGAACACCACCGCTCGCCGCATCGGCTGCCGCCGGGCCGCTACGCCGTGCTGGCGATGAGCGACACCGGTGTCGGCATCGATCCCGAGACGCAGCAGCGGCTCTTCGAGCCGTTTTTCACGACCAAGGAACCTGGCAAGGGCACGGGCCTGGGATTGGCGACCGTCCACGGGATCGTGAAGCAGAGCGGTGGCGAGATCTGCGTGACGAGCGATGTCGGACGCGGAACGACGTTTACGATCTTTCTACCGATGACCGACGAGCCCGAGCAACCGGCCGCCGAGAAGATGCCGGCAACCTCGAGGGGCGCGGAGTGCATCCTGGTCGTGGACGACGATGCCGGGGTGAGGACACTGACCAAACGTCTCCTCGAGCGCGCGGGCTACAGTGTGAGGACGGCGGCCGACGGACCGGATGCCCTTCGCGTGCTCGAGGCGCACGGCCTGGGGATCGATCTCGTTCTGACCGACGTTGTCATGCCCGCTATGAGCGGCCGCGAGCTCGCGGAGGAGGTGTGGACGCGCTTCCCGGACATGCGCGTCCTGTTCATGTCCGGTTATACGGAAGATGCGATCGAGCGTCACGGCGTCCTCGATCGGGGGACGCATCTCCTCGGCAAGCCGTACTCGGCTGCCGAACTCACTGCCAAGGTCCGGATCGTCCTCGATTCGTAGTCGTTCGTGACGGTCTTGCGCCGCCCCTCGACTCTTCGTGGTGCCGCTGACACACTGGCATCGCGATGATTCAAGCGATCTCCATCGTCGGCGCCTTTCTGATTCTGTTGCCGTTTGCCGGCAGCCAGCTCGGACGGCTGGCGACCTCGAGCGTGTCGTATCAGTTGATGAACCTGATCGGATCGGCGGTGCTGACCGCCGTGGCCGTGCACGATTGGCAGCTCGGATTCATCCTGCTCGAAGGCACGTGGGCACTCGTGAGCGTCGCCGGGCTGTGGCGTGTCTTGAGCGGCGGATCAGGATTGCAGGGCCACTGACCGCTGCGGCGTCACAAGGCGTTGCACGGGCTTGTCAGCCGTAGCGCGAAAGGTCGGCAGGAAACCGCCCACCTTCGCGCGACTGCGAGCGAAGGTTGGTGGACGGCAGGAGGCTCGAACTCCCGACCTCTGCGTTGCGAACGCAGCGCTCTCCCAACTGAGCTAGCCGCCCGACCGAGAAACCCCAATTATAGCTCAGCGTTCGGCATTTGATCCCAGCCAATGGTGAAGCGTGTACTCCGCACGGACGTAGTGGGCGCCGACCGCTTCGTAGATGCGGACCGTCGGGAAATTGTAGTTCTGAGTCTGACACTCGGCCACGCCGCCGCGCTCATGGGCCCAGATCGTCCCCGCACGAATCAGCCCGGCATACGCGCCAGGAACGTCCGGACGGCACGCCCCGAGGCCGCCGCCGAAGACCGGCGTTCCGCCGACGCTCGAGACTGGCTCTCGCTGACGAAACGCGAGGAACCCGAGGACGCGCCCGTCCGTGCCTTCTGACACGAAGATCATGTCTGCCATCGTGCCCGCGACGCACTGCCGCGCCCACTCGATGTAGAACGCATCGCAGCGCGATGGATCGAGACGCGAGTCGAGATGGAACCGTCCGCGAAAGCCACGGTAGGCGACTTCGGCGATCTCGACGAGCGCCGGGTCCGTCCGCCTCGCGAAACGGGCGAATGGTGCCCACCTCGCGCACGGCGTTGGGAGGTTCCTTTCCCGGACGGGTCGTGTAGGTGACGAGCGCATCCATCAGGCGGAAGCCGTGACCTTCGAGCCCGCCCATCGCCGGGATGTCGGCGACGTCGACGCGGGCGGCTGACGTGACGAACGCCGAGCGCCGAGAGCGCGTCGAGTGTCGCCCCTAACAGCGATGGCAATAACGCCGGGTTTGACGCGACGACGTACTCGATGCGGCCCATCGGCACGCCAAAGAACTGCGAGTCCCAGTCGAGGCCACGCGCCACCGCCAGCGCGCGATCCGGCCCATCGCCTGCCTCGAGGACGACGCCCGATCGATGTTCGAGCGTCTGACGGATCTCGTCGAGCATCACCGCGGTCTGTTGTTTGCGAGACAGGACGCGGTAGTGCCGGAACGGCTTGAAGGGGTACGCCTCGACCAGCGGCTCGATTCGCGCGAGCTCGCCCGGCGCCACCCGCGACACGTTCAACGCCGAACTCCGGGAGCCTCGAGCGCCGGTTCGGAAGCGATCGGTTCGTGCACGCGGCGCACCAGGAAGAACGGACGACCCGAGCTTTGGCGGTAGATCCGCTGAACGTAGTCGCCAGCGAGCCCGACCAGCGACACCAGCACGGCGGACACCGTCAGCGAGCCAGCAATGAACGGCACCAGCGGCCGCATCGCGCCGGCGGCCGCCGCGATCGTCGTCGCAACGGTCATGACGGTCAGCAGAGCCGCGAGTCCCAGCGCGACGAGAAACACCCACGCAAAGACGTCGCCCACCGCGTTGACGAAGAAGTCCATGAACAGACGGACCAGGGCCGTGGCGCTGTAAGACGATGCCCGCCGTCTGACGGGCCGGGGCCGGTGCTGCGACGTCGACTTCGGTCACGCGCCGCGCGACACGAACCGCCAGTGGCTTCAAGAATCGGCGCAGTTCACCAAACGCTGAGAGGCTTCGCGCCACATCATCGGTGAACGCGTTGAGCGGGCAGCCGATGTCGGTGAGCGGTACGCCCGCCAGCCGGGTCACCAGCGCGGTCGTCGCCCTCGAGAACATGCGGCGCGCCGTCGGATCCTGCCGGTCGCGGCGAATGCCGCTGACCAGGTCGAATCCGCGGGTCAGCGGCTCGATCAGTCGCGGGATGTCGGCCGGATCGCACTGGAGGTCGGCGTCGAGCGTGACGAGATAACGCCCGCGTGCCTGGTCGAAGCCTGCGGTGAATGCCGCGTGCTGGCCGAAGTTTGCCGCGAGCTCGACGATACGCACCCGCGGATCGCGACGCTGCACCTCGTGCAGCGCGTCGAGCGTCGAATCGGTCGAGCCGTCGTCCACGTAAATGACTTCGGCGCCGCCGGCCATGGTGTCGAGCACCGCTGATAGCAGCCGACTGGCACTCCGGGATCAGCTCGGCGCTGTTGAACACGGGGACCACGACCGACACGAGCGGGCGGCTCGTGGACGTGCGCGGCGGGGACGGCGTTCGATCGCTGGACACTAGCGCAGCGTGCGCCTCAGACCGCCCAGAAGAGCTCACGGGTGCGGCCAATACGGAGGTATCTCATGACGTCAATGTTGACCCTACGGGGCGTTCGCGACGGCGATGCGAAGACGATGGATGGCAACCGGCCACGCGCGGTCGCCGAGCCGTCGCGCCAGCGGCCCCGGCGGGCGCGAGTCCGACGGATCGAGCCGAGCGACGCCGTGGCTGACGAAAGTCACCCGATTGTAGCCCGCGCGCCACAGCGAGCCAACGTCTGGCCCGACCCGAAGCGCGACTTCGACGGGCGCCAACGGCGGCACCGTGACGCGGCCGATTTCGCGGCCGTTGATGACCACGCCGATGGTGGCGCTGACCGCCGGCTCCTCGAGGCGTGCGCGCGCCGTGATAGACACGTCGACCGGTCGGCCCGGCGACAACGCAAGCGGGACCGCCAACGTCGCCTCGCGTTCGCGGGTCCAGGCTTGCGAATCGCTGCCCTCGGCGCCGAACGCTTCCCATCCGCTGAGCAGGAACGGCGCCGCGCGACGGTCGAGCGTGAGGTCGAGCTCGGTGCGGCGCGGCTCGGACGCGAGGATCTCGTATCGATCGATGGGCAGGCCCTCACGCCACGCAAACCAGGCGTTCGCCGGGAGCGCAAACGGGTAGACATACGGCGGCCGTGTGTGCACGTCCGCCTGCTGGCGCACCATGTCGCTGAAGCTCACCGGTGCGTCCTTCGGGACGGTGCCGACCGTGTACTGGACCATCAGCCAGTAGTTCCAGACGACGGCGCCGAGGATCGCGGCGGCCGTCGCCAGCCATGGCCGCTGGCGCGCACTGTCGATGGCCGTGGCGAGGCCCGGGGCAAGGACGGCAAGCGCCGCGCTGAGTCCGTGCGCGAAGCGCCCGTCGACTGCCGTAGGCGGGCGTGACATACGCCGCGACGAACCACGCGAGAACGACAAGCGGGGGAGCGATCGATTCGCTGGAGCGCCGCCGCAGCGACAGCAGCAGGCCAACCGACCCGATATACGCGACCGGAGTAAGGGCGAGCAGCCCGCGATCGGATGAGAACAGCGGATCCGATCCAGCAGCGGGTCGGCATTGGCTGCTCGATCGGCAGAGCGCGGACGATAAACGGAAGGGCCGCGATCGCGATCCAGCCGAACGTCTGGAGCGGCGCCTGTCCGCGCCAGTCGAGCACAGCAGCAAGGCGCCGAGCGCGACGAGTGTGAACGCGACCGTTTCAGACAGGCCTCCTGCCCGGGTCATCGACCAGACGAGCGACGTCGCGGCAAAGACCAGGATCGTCGTCAGCAGCGAGACCGCGTGGCTCGAATGTCGGACGCAGTCGCTCGAACACGGCGACGAGGCCGACACAGCCGATCACATAGGAAGCGATCGCGGCCGTCGTGAGTGCGCCGGACCAGGAGAGCAGCGCACCCGCGATCAGGACGCCGGCGAGCAGGGCGCGGTCTCGGGTCAGGCGATCAGCTTAGACGTATCGGTCACGGCAGCGTGACGATCACCTCGTTCGAGCCAGCGCTCAAACCACAGCCGCTCCGGCTCTTCACCCGCACGTAGTAGACGCCCGGCGGGCCGGTGGCCGTCAGCGTCGTTTGCGGCCCTTGATTGACGATCAGCAGGTTTTCGAGCCCGGGAGCGCTACCCGACGACAAAGGTGTAGCCCTCGGGCGCGGGCCCGGCCGGCGCGGTCCACGTGAACGTGACCTGGCTGCCGACTTTGGTAAAGGCGAGCGCCGTCGGTGGCAGCGGAACGTTGCAGCCGACCGACAGCTGAATCTCGTTCGATGGCGCGCTGGTGCCCATCGCATTTCGTCGCGCGAACGCGGACGTAATACGCGCCGGGAGGCACGCCGACAAAGCCGGCGGCTGGTCGCGGTCGAATTCGTCGGGACGTTCGCGAGGTTCGTGAGACCCGGCGCAGATCCGGCCTCGATCACGTAACTGGCAATCGCCGCCGCCGATCGCGGGCGCAACCCACGACAGGTTCACCGTCGTTCCGTTGACCAGCGAGTTGAGCCCTGACGGCGGGCCTGGCGCGGCGTTGGTGCTGCCGGCCGGATAGATCGCGCGGATGCCGGCAAGATCGTCGGCGGCCAGCGGCGACGGCCCCGCCGTGCAGCCGGGCAGCGGATCGGGTTGCATCATCGCCCCGGCCACCGCCGAGTGGCCCAGCCCGATCGCATGTCCGAGGTTGTGGGTCAGCGCGTCCTGGAAGCAGCCGCGCTGCGACAGAAAGGTGAGCGCGCCGGCGCTGTTGTTCAGGACCACGACGCCCTGGATAATCTTGGCGAACGACGACGCCGCTGACGACGCGGACGACCGGGGTCATGTAGGCGCCGCCGATGCCGACGACCGACCCGGCATCGCTGACCTCGCCGCATGGATCGTTGAAGGTGACCGAGATGCGCCCGTCGCCCTCAAAGGTCGCGGCGCAGCGGGGAGCGCGCCCGAACCCGCGCTGCAGCTGGCAGGTTCATCCCGGACGCGTTCCATTGCGCCGATGCGCCGCATCGAGTTCGGCGAGTCCGCCGCCGAGACCTGCGGTCGGCGACGAATAGTCGACGAACACCGGCGTCGCCGCGTCGCCTTCATGCCAGCGGCCGGGGCCGCCTTCCGATGGCGGCAGGAACGCGAACGACGCGACGCCCGCCAGTTCGGGTGGTGCGGTCGACGAAGGCTCGCCGGCGACGGTCGATGACGCTGCCGCGGTCGCTGCACGACCGCCACTGATGCGCGATCGATCAGCGGTTTCCGCCGGGACGGGTACGCTCGGCGACCAGTTGGCCCTGAGCGTCGCGATGTCGCGCGCCAGACGCCCTGCCAGAGACCGGCGGGGTAGAGCGTGCCGTCGCGCGGCCTGACCTCCAGCCACAGACCAGCAGCTCCTCGCCGCGTCTGAACGTTGGCTGGCCGTCGATGTTCAGCTCGATGTCTGCGAGTCGGCCGCCGAGCGTCTTGACGACGATGGTCGGATGTCGACAGCTCACCCTTCCACGTCTCGGACGACGTCGATCGTCGTGTAGGTATACAGACGCGTTGACGGCGGGATCCCACTGCGTGGTGACGCCGCGCACCTGCCCGCGGACGACCAGCGATGAAAAGGCGTCAGTTCTTCAACCGACCACGCCGGGGTCAGCTCGGCACGCCGCGAGTGCGGCCAGCAGCGCGAGCGCAGACACGACGAGCAGAATCGGCAGCCGAGGATGAATGCGGTGACATTGATTTCCGTTGTACTCGGAGAGCGCCGGAAAAGTGAAGGGCCCCAGGCCGCCAGGATCACCCGACGAGCCGAGGCCCCGCGTCATGCGACAGCAGGCGTTCCGGTTTATTGGAACCCGAGCTGGAAATACTGCTGCGGGATGTACCACAGCGCGCACTAGCGGTTGGCGCAGCCGCTGCCACTTATCTGCGCCGCCCTGCCAGGTGGCCGCAGTCACGTCGCCCCAGTTCCAGGTCGGGTTGCCGCCGCAGTGTCCGCCGATCATGTCCCACAGGTAGATCTGCTGCGCCTGCGCATCGGGAAGGCTCGTCGGGTTGTAGGTGGCGATGTCCTGTGACAGTCCCTGGTTGCCGCGCTTCTGATTCATGCCCCAGCGGCTGTCGCGCTGACGGAGGGCGTTGACGACGCGGAACATGAAGACGTGGTTGCCGCCGGTCTCTTCGCAGGAGTTGCGGAGATCGAAGCCGTACTGCTGCGCCATCGCGATGACGACGTCCTGTCCGTAGGTCGGCTTCGGCAGAAGCGTGCCCGGGCGCCGGATCGGGTGTGCGCGGGAGGTTGCCGACGAGCGTAGTGATCGTGAAGGCGACTTCCGGTCGACGTCGGCGTTGCCGCAGGGCGTCACGGCGACGACGCGCACGTAGAAGGTGCCGACCATGCCGACGAACTGGACGTACGGCGTTCTGCGCGTCGGCTGCGACGAGCTCGGTGCCGCCGGCGAAGCGGCGGAATTGCACCGCGTAGCCGGTCGCCCCGGGCACCGCGCCCCAGTTGACGGTGACGACGCCGCCGTTGACGGACGCCGTGGCGTGCTCGGCGCCGTCGGCTGGCAGGGCGCCGGAGCCGGGGCGCCGCCGACGGTGACGGAGACCGTGTTGGAGAAGGGGCCCGCCGTGGCCCGCCGCGGTTCCGCGGACGCGGAGGTTGTAGGTGCCCGCCGGCGCGTTCACCACGATTTGACGAGGTCGGCAGGTTCACATCCGCGATGAGGCTCCCGGTCACTCGAGTTCGTAGGCCGTCGCTCCGGCACGGCCGTCCAATCCATCTCACGCGTCGGCCCGTTGACGGACGACGGTCAGCGCGGGCGCCTGCGCGGCCGCTTCAGCGGCGCACAGAGGGCCAACAGCGCGACCGCCACCAGGCCAGTTGTTTTGGTCAGCTTCATCAGTACAGTCCTTCTCTCACTCAGAGCAGCTGGCTCATAGACCTGCGGCTACGTTTTTGTTTTCGAGGGCTGGGAGTTGCCTCGAGAACGCGGAAGCGTGCCCACTATAGCACAACTAGTTCTGCTGTTCCTACGTTCTATCGGCAAAATATGCGGGTGCTATAGTCCGGACCGATGTCGAATGTCGGACGCATTGGCGTCTTGACCGGCGGCGGCGATGCGCCCGGTCTCAATGCGGTGATCCGGGCCGTCGTCAAGGCCGCTTCCAACGCCGGAATCGAGGTCGATCGGCCTCGAAGACAGCTTCGACGGCCTGCTCGACCCGTCGCGCACGCGTGTCCTGACGCCGCAGCACGTCACCGGCATCCTCCGGCTGGGGGGCACGATCCTCGGAACGACGAACCGGGGGAACCCGTTCGACTACCCGGTCGACGCCGAGAACGCCGCACGCCGACTACTCGGAGCGCGTGGTCGCCACCTTCCAGCAAGATGAAGCTCGACGCCCTGGTCGTCATCGGCGGCGACGGCACGCTGCAGATCGCCCACCAGTTCTATCTGATGGGGATTCCGGTCGTCGGCGTCCCCAAGACCATCGACAACGACATCTGGGGCACGACCAGTTGTTTCGGCTTCGACACAGCGGTGTCGTTCGCCGCCGACGCGATCGATCGTCTGCATACGACCGCCGAAGCGCATCGTCGGATCATGGTCGTCGAGGTGATGGGGCGCTACGCCGGGTGGATTGCGCTCCATGCGGGCGTGGCCGGCGGCGCCGACGTCATTCTCATCCCCGAGATTCCCTACGACCTCGACAAGATCGCGCAGCGGCTCCGCGAACGCGAGAAGTTTCGGCGCGCGTTTCAGCATCGTCGTCGCCGCCGAAGGCGCAAAGCCGGTCGGTGGGGAATTCACGCTGCTGGAGCGCGCCAAGGGCGGCCACGTCGAGCGCCTCGGAGGTGTAGGGGCCGTGGTCGCGCGCGGCGCTGCAGGAGAAGACCGGCAAGGAGACGCGGTCGGTCGTCCTCGGCCATCTGCAACGCGGCGGCGCGCCGACCGCCTTCGATCGCGTCCTGGCCACGCGGTTCGGCGGCAAGGCCGTGGAGCTGCTGACGCGCGGCGTCTTCGGCCGGATGGTCGCCAACAACCCGCCCGACATCGTCCCGATCCCGCTGGCGGATGTCGTCGGGAAGACCAAGACGGTGCCGCTCGACTACGACCTGCTGAAGACCGCGCGCGCCATTGGCGTGGCGCTCGGCGACTGACGCCGATTGCGAAGTGACGATCTCGTGACGGTCGATGTCACGGTCCGACCATCACATCGACGTCGCCAATCTGATCGGCGCGTCAGCGCAGCAGGTCGAGGTATTTCAGTGCCCCGCCCGTATTGAACAGGACGACGGTTTCGTCGCGGCCGATGCGTCTTTCCGCGACCAGACGCTTGATGGCAGACAGCGACGCCGCGCCTTCGGGCGCGGCCGACACGCCGATCGTGCCGATCTCGCAGCATGTCGCGCACCATCTCCTCGTCGGAAACCGCGACGGCGGTGCCCTGCGCTGTCGCGGACCGCCTGCAGGATCAGAAAGTCGCCGATCGCGCGCGGGACGCGCAGGCCGTCGGCGACGGTGTGGCGTTCTCCCACGGTCCGCCTTGGTCGCCTTCCCGTCGTGAAGGCGCGCACGATCGGCGCGCAGCCTTCCGCCTGCACCGAGACCATGCGCGGACGCTGCGGGCCGTGCGATCCAGCCGATGGCCTGCATCTCGTCGAACGCCTTCCACATGCCGATGATGCCGGTGCCGCCGCCGGTGGGATAGACGATCCAGTCGGGCAGCGTCCACTCGCAGCTGCTCGGCCAGCTCGTAGCCCATGGTCTTCTTGCCCTCGATGCGGCCCGGCTCTCTGAGCGTGGCCACGTCGTACCAGCCGTGCGGCGTGCCGCTGCTCGGTCGCGAGCCGCCCGGCGTCGGTAATCAGACCGTCGACGAGCGTCACCGTCGGCGCCGTACAGGCGGCATTCGTCGATGAAGGGCTGCTTGGCGTCCTTCGGGATGAACACCTGGCACGCCATGCCGGCCGCCGCGGCATAGGCGGCGGCGGCGTTGCCGGCGTTGCCGGCGGTCGGAATCGCCACGTGTCGGCGTCGAGGCCCCTGGCCCGGGTAATCGCGGCCGACAGGCCGCGCGCCTTGAACGAGTTGGTCGGGTTCAGCGACTCGTCCTTGATGAACAGGCGGTCGAGGCCGAGCGTCGCGCCCGAGCCGCGTCGCATGGATCAGCGGCGTGAACCCTTCACCGAGCGTCACCGGCTCGTTCGCCGGGCAGGAGCGGCATCAGCTCGCGATACCGCCACATGGTCGGCTCGCGGCCTGACGAGCGACTCGCGCTTCCAGGCGCGCGCCGCGTCCAGGTCGTAGCGGGCCAGCAGCGGCAGGCTGCAGGACGGGCAGAGAAAATGCTTCTCGCGCGGGATCGAACGGGCCGGCGCCGCAGCGCGCATGCGAGCGCATTCAGAGGTGAGTGAAAGAAGACACGGTCAGCTTACTTATCCCAAGCAGTTCCTGGTCCTTCTTCTGCTGCAGCTCGTCGATCATCTTGATGTGCTGATCGGTGATCTTCTGCACCTCGTCGAGCGCGCGCTTCTCGTCGTCTTCCGAGATCTGATGCTCCTTGAGCATCTTCTTCAGCTTGTCGTTCGCGTCGCGCCGGACGACCCGGACGTGATTGCGGCCCTCTTCGGTCATCTTGTGGACGTGGCGCGACAGGTCCTTGCGCCGCTCTTCGGTCAGGGCGGGAATCGGAATGCGAATCACCTTGCCGTCGTTCGCCGGATTGAGGCCGAGGTCGGACGACGCGGATGGCCTTTTCGATCGACGCCATCAGCGACGGATCGAACGGCTGGGCGACGATCAGCGTCGGCTCGGGAACCGAGAGCGACGCCACCTGATTCAGTGGCATCTTCGAGCCGTAGGCTTCGACGTGCACGGTGTCCAGCAGCCCCGTGGACGCACGTCCGGTGCGCACGCCGGCGAGCTCCTTCCGCACGAACTCGAGCTGACCATCCATCCGCTTCTTCACTTCGACGAACAGCCCCTTGAGGTCGGAGACATCCATAGCTGACCCTCGTAAGATCTGAGTCGCTCAGTTGTCAGTTTCCAGTTGCCAGTTCAAAGGGCGCGCTTGCCGAATATGGCACTGAGAGGCCCTTTGAACTGGTAACTGGCAACTGGAAACTCACGGTTTTCACGCCGTAACCATCGTCCCGACGGTTTCGCCCATGACGACGCGACGGATATTGCCCGGCACGCGCAGGTTGAAGACGATGATCGGCAGCTTGTTGTCCATGCACAACGAAATCGCGGTGGCGTCCATGACCTGCAGCCGCTCCTGCAGCACCTGCAGATACGTGACGCGATCGTAGCGCGTCGCCTCGGGATGTTTCACCGGGTCGGCGGTGTAGATGCCGTCCACCTTGGTCGCCTTGAGAATGACCTCGGCCCGGACTTCCATGGCCCGCAGCGCGGCGGCGGTGTCGGTCGTGAAGTACGGGTTGCCGGTGCCCGGCGGCGAAGACGACGACGCGGCCCTTTTCGAGGTGGCGGATCGCGCGGCGGCGGATGAACGGCTCGGCGACCGAGCGCATTTCGATCGCGGTCAGCACGCGGGTCGCGACCGATCGCTTCTCGAGCGCGTCCTGGAGCGCGAGGGCGTTGATGACCGTGGCCAGCATCCCCATGTAGTCGGCGGTCGAGCGGTCCATCCCGCGCGCGCTGGCGGCCAGGCCGCGGAAGATGTTGCCGCCGCCGATGACGATCGACGCCTGGATGCCGAGGCTTTGAATTTCGGAGATGTCTTCGGCGATGCGGTTGGCGACCGCGGGGTCGATCCCGTAGTTCTGCTCGCCCATGAGGGCTTCGCCGGACAGTTTCAGGAGGATGCGCGAGTAGGAGGGAACGGTCGAGTCGCCCGGGGACATGTGCGACTCATGATTATACAGGGACACGGGTGCGACAGGTGCACTGGTGCGCAGGGTACGCCGGTACGGTGGCTGCCCGCATGCGTGGAGCGCAGGTGCGGGCATGGCGCACCTCGCACCCACCGGCGCACCGTGCATCTGTCCTATTCCGCCGTCTCGCCCAGCTTGAAGCGGGCGAAGCGCGAGATCGTGACGTTCTCGCCGGTCTTCGCGACCGCGTTGGCGACCATCTGCTTGATCGTGACGTCCTGATCGCGGACCGAGGGCTGGTCCATCAGGCACACCTGCGCGTAGTAGCTTTCGAGCTTGCCTTCGACGATCTTGTCGATGACGTTGGCCGGCTTGCCGGAGCCGGCGAACTGCGCGCGGTAGATCTCCTTTTCCTTCTCGAGCGCCTCGGCGGGAATGTCCTCGCGCTTGACGTAGACCGGCGCCGCGGCGGCGATGTGCATCGCCAGTTCCTTCGCGAGCGTCTGGAAGTCGTCGGTGCGGGCGACGAAGTCGGTCTCGCAGTTGACCTCGACGATCACGCCGACCTTGCCGCCCAGGTGGATGTAGTGGCCGATCATGCCGTCCTTGGTGGCGCGGCCGGCGCGCTTGGCCGCTGACGCGAGGCCCTTCTTACGAAGGAGGTCCGACCGCCTTCTCGAGGTCGCCGCCGGCCTCGGTCAGCGCGGTCTTGCAGTCCATCATCCCTGCGCCGGTCTTGTCGCGCAGTTGCTTCACCTGTTCCGCCGTAATTGCCATCTACCGTTCTCCGATTGAAGAAGAACGCGGCCTGTACATGAGAAGCGGTCTGTGCCCGGAAGCCGGCCGAATCCAGCCGGCGCTTCGAACGAGGATGTGTCCCGTTCGTCTTACGCCTGCGGAACTGGGGTCTCGCTCGGACGCTGCGGCCGCCGCAGGTCCGCCGGACGCACCGTGCGGCTCGCCTTGTCGGCTGCCGCCGCTTCGGCGTCGGCGAGCGCCTGGTCCGCCATCGACCGATTCGCGTTCGCCGCGGCCGTCGAGGACCGCGTCGGCCATGCGCGCCGCAAACAGCCGGATGGCGCGCAGCGCATCGTCGTTGCCGGGAATCGCGTAAGTCCACTTCTTCGGGATCGCAGTTGGTGTCGACGATGCCGACGACCGGAATCTTCAGCTTCCGCGCTTCGTCCACCGCGATCTTTTCCTTGCGCGTGTCGACGACGAAGAGCGCGTCGGGCAGCCGGCCCATGTTGCGGATGCCTTCGAGGTTCTTCTGCAGCTTGCGCTTCTCCTTTTCCGCGCGCGCGATTTCCTTCTTCGGCATGAACTCGTAGCGGCCGTCGGTGGCCATCGCTTCGAGGTCGCGGAGGCGCGCGATGCTGCGCTGAATGGTCGTGAAGTTGGTCAGCAGCCCGCCCAGCCAGCGCTCGTTGACGTAGTACATGCCCGAGCGCGCGGCTTCCTCCGCGATGACGTCCTGCGCCTGCCGCTTGGTGCCGACGAAGAGCACGGTCTTGCCTTCAGCGGCGAGCTGACGGACGAAGTCTTCGGCCTCCTTGAACAGCTTGACCGTCTTGCCGAGGTCAAGGATGTAGATGCCGGAGCGCTCACCGAAGATGAATGGCTTCATCTTCGGGTTCCAGCGCTTGGTCTGATGGCCGAAGTGGACGCCTGCTTCGAGCAGGTCTTTCATCGCGAGCGGGGTCAAGCTACCTCCATGAATGTCTAGCGTTTACTGAACTGGAACCGTTTACGGGCGCCGGCCATGCCGTACTTCTTGCGCTCCTTCGCGCGGGCATCGCGCGTGAGCAGCCCTTCCTTCTTCAGGCGCGGACGGTTGTCGGCGCTCACTTCGCACAGCGCGCGGGCAATGCCCAGACGAATCGCGCCGGCCTGTCCGGTCACGCCGCCGCCGGCCACCGTGCAGAGCACGTCGAACTTGTCGCCGGTCTCGGTGAGGAGCGAGCGGCTGCTTGACCTGCACGCGCAGCGCTTCGGACGGGAAGTAGTTGCTGAACTCACGACGGTTGACGCGTGATCGTGCCCGATGCCGGGCCGGAGGAACACTCGCGCCGTCGATTCCTTGCGGCGCCCGGTTGCGTAGAACTGCGTTGCTGCCAAGTTATGCGACCTCGTACGGAGTGGGTTGCTGGGCCTCGTGCGGATGGTCCTCGCCCGCGTAGACCTTGAGCTTGCGATACATCGCGTCGCCCAGCTTGCTCTTCGGGAGCATGCCGCGAACCGCGTGCTCGAGCAGCCGGGCGGGCTGGCGCTGACGGACCACGCTGGCGCGCTCCTCGCGCAAGCCGCCGGCGTAGCCGCTGTGCTGCCGGTAGATCTTCTGTTCTTCCTTGCGGCCGGTCAGCTTGACCGTGGCCGACGTTGACGATCACGACGTGATCGCCCGTGTCGAGGAACGGGGTGTAGGTGGCTTTGTGCTTGCCCTGCAGCAGCCGGGCTGCCGGCGTGGCGACCCGCCCAAGGGCCTTGCCCTGGGCGTCGATGACGTGCCAGCGGTGGACGATGGTCTTCGGGGTAGCGACGTACGTACGCATGCGACTGGATCCTTGCGCTCTCTTCTCGGATGACGGCAAACCCAAATGATACGACGAGATAGCGGCGAAACGTCAACCGTCCTGCCCGGCGATTCACCACTGCATACAGTTCTGTATCGTTGCCGATAAGCCCATCAGGAACCGGTGATCGAGCGTGCGCGACGCCGGAACCGACATCCAGACAGATTTGTCAGAGCGATTTCAAAATTGTAATTCGGCTGGTGGCGCCACTCGGCTGGGCAACGCCGCCGCAATTTCGTGTAGTACACCGCCGATTTTGGTGATTTTCAGCCGCGACAGCCGAGCTGGTATCGGGTTTGCGGATCGGGAAGCGTTCAGGAGACTGCCATCGTGCTGTTTGGTCGCAACAAAAGCCTCGTAGGGTTGGACATCGGATCGAGCGCCGTCAAGGCCGTCGAGCTGAAGTCCGCCGGCAAAGGCTATCGGGTCGCGGCGCTTTCGGCGTCGAGCCAGTGCCCGCCGACAGCATCGTCGACGGCGCCATCATCGACTCGGGGGCGGTGGCCGACGCGGTGCGCCGGGTCTTCTCCGGCAAGCAGTTCAAGACCAAGGAGGTCGCCGCCTCGCTCTCGGGCAACGCGGTCATCGTCAAGAAGATCACGCTGCCGCTCATGAGCGAGCAGGAGCTGTCCGAGTCGATCTACTGGGAAGCCGAGCAGTACATCCCCTTCGACATCCAGGACGTCAATCTCGATTACGAAATCATCGACCCCGGCACCGGGCCCGAACACCCAAGGCACGATGGAAGTGCTGCTGGTCGCCGCCAAGAAGGACAAGATCGCCGACTACACCAGCGTGATCACCCAGGCCGGCCGGACGCCGGTCGTCGTCGACGTCGACGCCTTCGCGCTGCAGAACGCCTACGAAGCCAACTACGGCCTGCCGCCCAACGCCGTCGTCGTGCTGCTCAACGCCGGGGCGAGCGCGGTCAACATCAACATCCTCTCCGGCGCGCAGTCGGTCTTCACCCGCGACGTCTCGATGGGCGGCAACGCCTTCACCGAGGCGGTGCAGAAGGAGCTCAACCTGCCGTTCGAGGCTGCCGAACAGCTGAAGCGAGGCGCAGAGCGTCGAGCACGTCACCTACGACGACGCGCGGCCGGTGCTGCAAGGCGATGACCGACAACGTGCTGCTCGAAGTGGAGAAGACGTTCGATTTCTTCAAGGCGACGGCGTCGGCCGAGCACATCGATCGCATCGTGCTGAGCGGCGGCGCGTCGCGCGTCGAGGGCTTCGCCGAGGCGCTGCACGAGCGGTTCCATACGCAGGTCGAGCGCTTCGATCCGTTCAAGCAGGTGACATTCGACGCCGCGCGCCTGGGCGTCGACCGTCGAAGAGATGGCGCCGGTGGCCGCCGTGGCGGTCGGCCTCGCCCTTCGTCGAGCGGGGGACCGATGATTCGCATCAACCTCATCGCCGGCGAGCGGCGCGCGGCGAAAGCCGCCGGCAAGACCGTTCGACATCGGCCAGAAGGTCACCGCTGGCCGGCAGCCTGCTGCTCGTGCTCACCGCGCCGGCGTCGGCTGGCGCTTCTGGGCCAACCGTCAGGCCGAAGCGCAGCTGGCCACCGACATCGACGCGGCGCGGCGCGAAGAAACAGCGCCTCGCCGAGGTGCTGAAGCAGGTGCGCCGACTTCGAGGCGCAGCGCGCAGAGCTGCAGCAGCGCGTGGCGCTCATCGACGAACTGCGCAAGGGCCAGAACGCGCCGGTCCACATGATCGACCAGATCAGCCGCTCGCTCCCCGAGATGACCTGGCTGACCAGCGTCAAGCAGGAAGGCTACGACGTCACGATCAACGGCCGCTGCACGACGCTGACGGCGCTGTCCGACTTCGTCGGCAACCTCGAGGCGACGCGCTACTTCAAGCGCCCGGTGGAGATCGTGTCGAGCGTGGTCGTCGGCGACAAGGACGGCCCCGAGCTGATCGAATTCACGATCAAGGGCACGTTCCAGATGGCGGGCATCGACCAGCCGGCGCCGGCGCCGGCCAAGGGCGGAAGAAGGCGCCAAGGGAGGGAAAGTTGGCTAGTCTGTCCCTCAGCAAGCTGCCGTGGAAGGCGCAGCTCGCGGTGTTCGTCGCGCTCGCCGCCGGCTCGGCGCGGCGCGTTCTACTACTTCCTCGACATGCCGGCGCAGGCGCGCCTCGCGACGCAGACGGGCGAGCTCGACGCAGGTGCGCGCGCGGATCGACAAGGGTCTGGCGACCGCGCGGCAGCTGCCCGAGTTCCGCAAGGAAGTCGCAGACCTCGCAATCGCGGCTCGACGGCCTGCGGCCGATTCTGCCGGAGGAGAAGGACGCGGCCGACCTGCTGCGCCGCGTCCACACGCTGGCGGTCCAGTCGAACCTGACGATCCGCGGCTTCAAGCCGCAGGCGATCACCACCCGCGAGCTGCACGCCGAGTGGCCGATCAGCCTCGAGCTCGAAGGCACGTATCACAACCTCGGCATGTTCCTCGATCGCGTCAGCAAGTTCCCGCGAATCATCAACGTCAGCGGCCTGTCGATTCGAGGCAAGACCGAAAGGGCCGAGCGACGGCAACGATCGCGCGTCACCTGCACGGCGACGACGTTCGTGCTGCTCGATCCGCCGGCCGCTGACGCCGCGCCAGCCGACCAAAGGAAGGCTGCCAAGAAGGCGACGAAGAAAACCGCATGAGACTCCTTGCTGCTGCTCCTCTTGCTGGCCGTTGCTGGCCGGCGTGCGCACGCAGCCGCGGAACAGCCGCCGACCGCCGCCGGCCGCGCCGGCCCCGGCCGCGCCGACGACGGCCAAGCCGGCGAATCCGGCCGACGCGCCGCCGACGCCGCCGTCGAACTACGCCTACGCGCCGGAAGGCCGCCGCGATCCGTTCGTCAGCCTCGTCAACCGCGGCGCCGACCGGCCAGAAGGGCAGCCGCGCACGGCCTGCGCGCCGATGGGATCGGCGGCATCCTCGTCGAAGAGGTCGTCGTGCGCGGCATCGTGCAGAGCCGCGGCGCGTGGGTCGCCATGATCGCGCGCGCCCAGCGGCCGCACCTATTCGATCCGTCCGGGCGATCGGCTCATGGACGGCAACGTCCGGACGATTACGGCGCAGTCGGTCGTGCTGCTGCAGGAAGTCAACGACCCGCTGTCGCTGGAGAAGCAGCGCGAAGTGCGCAAATTCCTTCGTGGAGAGGTCAAGTGATGGAGTTCACGGTCCGTTCAGCACGAACCGTTCGCCGCGCTCGCCCTGGCCGTCGCGGTCGCGGCGACCGTCGCGGCCGATGGCAGCCTGGAGACGCGGGCGCCGGAAGCGCCGGCTCGTGCGGAGCTGCGTGCGGTCTCGACGCGGCTCGACGGCACGCGCAGCACGGTGCTCATCGAGGCCAGCGAGCCGGTGGCGTACGTCACGAGCCAGCCCGATCCGCTGACGGTGCTCGTCGACCTGCGCAACGTTCAGCGGCGGGCAGATGGGCGGCGTCCTCGGTCCGCTCCCGCCGGTCGCGAATGTCGACGTGGAAGAAGCGGTCGCCGGCGACGGCGCGCCGGTGGCGCGCGTCCGCGTCAGTCTCGCGCATGCCGCCACGCACCGCGTGCGCAGCTCGCGCAACGTGATCTTCGTCGAAGTCGATCGCGCGGTCGTGCCGCACGACGCGCTGTCCGCCTCCGCTCGCGCCCGAGGCTGGCGAGCTCCGGCGCGACGAGTCCGGCGGAAGCTGCTCGAACTGCCGCGACGCCGTCGTTGCGCGCCGTGGCGACGCTACGCCGGCCGCGCACCTGACGCTCGATGCGCGCCGCCGCAGCACGCGCCCGGCGCTGCCCGCCTCGCGCCGCGCAGCCGTGCCGCAGCAGCCGGCGCCAGCGCCGGCAGCGTCCGGACCAGCCGGCGCCGGGACAGCCCGCGCAGCGATTCACCGGCGAGCCGGTCACGCTCGACTTCCAGGGCGCCGACCTGCGCGCGGTGCTCCGCAACTTCGCGGAGATCAGCGGCCTCAACATCGTCATCGATCCGACGCATCAACGGCACGGTCGACGTCTCGCTGCGCGACGTGCCGTGGGATCAGGCGCTCGACATCATCCTCAAGGCGAACAAGCTCGGCTACGCGGTTGACGGAACGGTCGTCCGCATCGCGCCGCTCGACGTGCTCGCGCAGGAGGAAGAAGAGCGGCGCAAGCTCACCGACGCCAAGGCGCTCGCGGGCGAGCTTGGCGTCCTGACGCTGCCGCTCAGCTACGCCAAGGCGCCCGAGCTGGTGCTCGATCCTCACGCGCAGCGCGCTGTCGTCGCGCGGCGAAGTGCAGGTCGACACGCGCACCAACACGCTCATCGTGCGCGACCTGCAGGAGCGGCTGACGCCGCCGCCGAGCTCGTCGCGCACGCTCGATCGCCCGCAGCCGCAGGTCGAGATCGAAGCGCGCATCGTCCAGACCACGCGCGACTTCGCGCGCGCGATCGGCGTCGAGTGGGGCTTCAACGGCCGCGTCGACCCGGCGCTCGGCAATACGCCGCCGCTCGCGTTCCCGAACAACGGCGCGATCCGCGGCGACCTCGGCGGCACGACCGGTCCCGGCGGCACCAGCACCGGCGTCGATTTGCGCGCCCCGGCGCCGTCCAGCGCGGTGGGCATCGCGCTCGGCGCCATCAACGGCGCGTTCAATCTCGACGTCGCGCTGTCGGCCCTCGAGTCCACGGGCCGCGGCCGCCTGCTGTCCACGCCGCGCGTCTCGACGCAGAACAACGTCGAGGCCGAGATGACGCAGGGCGTGCAGATTCCGATTCAGACCGTCGCCAACAACACGGTCACCGTGAGCTTCAAGGACGCGGCGCTGACGCTGCGCGTGACGCCGCAGATCACCGCCTCGAACACCGTCATCATGCGCGTCTTCCTCGAGAACGCGACGCCGGACTTCAGCCGCGCCGTGAACGGCATTCCGCCGATCGACACGCAGCGCGCGGTCACGACGGTGCTCGTCGCCGACGGCGAGACGACGGTCATTGGCGGCATCTACGTCAGCCTCGAGCAGGCGTCGAACGACCGCGTGCCGCTGATGCACCGCGTGCCGCTGCTTGGCTGGCTGTTCAAACGCGACACGATGAGCGACGAGAGCCGCGAGCTGCTCATCTTCATCACTCCGCGCATCACGAAAGGCTGACGAGGGCTGCGATGAGACCTGACTTCAGTAACGTTCAATCGCGTGCGCCGCGCGCCGCGCTCGTCGGCGTGGCGGTCGCCTCGCCGCGACGCTCGTGCGGCGAGGTGGCCCGGACCGGCCAGTCGCCGGTGTATCTCGATCATCGATTCGCTCGAGGGCGCGTCGGGTGCGACTCCGAACACGTTCGGCAGCATCCTGTCATCCGACGTCGTCACCGCTCGTCGGGTCGCGGGCAGACGCGCACGCCCACGATTTTCGCCGACCTCGGCCGCGTGAACGCTCCGGCTCGGGCTGCGCAATCCTGGCTCGCCGGGCTCGCCCAACGCACCGTCTGCGCTCAACGACGTCACCATCACGCGCTACCGCGTGACCTACCGCCGCGCCGACGGCCGCAACACCCAGGGCGTGGACGTCCCGTGGGGATTCGACGGCGCGTTCACCCTGACCGTGCCCGGCAGCGGGACGGCCTCGGCCGGCTTCGATCTCGTGCGCATTCAGGCCAAGCTCGAACCGCCGCTCAGAACCTGGTGAACGGCGGCGCGCAGAACGTCATCAGCACCATCGCTGAAGTCACTTTCTACGGCCGCGATCAGGCCGGCAACGAAGTGTCGGTCACGGGATCGATCAGCGTCAACTTCTCGGACTTTGGCGACCCCTCGTAGGCGCTGTCCCGCATTCGGAGCATGACCATGAGAGTGTTGAGTCGACTTAGTCTTCTGGCGATGCTTGCCGCGAGTGCCGCCTGCACGGTGAAGGACACGCCGATGCCGAGTCTGGCGGGGCCGTCCGAGCTGGCGCTGCGCGTGTCGCTGCAGGCGATTCCCGACAGCATCCTGCAGGACGGCTTGTCGCAGGCCGCTGATCCAGATCGAGGCGACCAACGGCGACGGCCGGCCCGCCCGCGCGCTGACGCTGCGGATCCAGACCGTAGTGGATCGGCGTGGTCGCAGGACTTCGGGACGCTGTCGACCAAGACCGTCGTCACCGGGGACGACGGCCGCGCGCGCGTGACCTACACGGCGCCGCCGCGCCGCCTCGCAGGTCGAAGCCAGTGCACTGTCGTGACCTTCGCGGTCGAGCCGGTCGGGACCGACTACCGCGGCGAAATCGCGCGTACCGTGGATCTTCGGCTGGTGATGCCGGGCATCATCCAGCCGCCGCTGCCGCCGGTCGACTGCCGCAGCCGAAGTTCACCTTCTCGCCCGGCAGCCCGGCGATCGCTGACCAACGTCGTGTTCGACGCGTCCACGACCGACGACCAGAGACGAATGGCGTGCCGCAGTTTGCGCCGTGCGTGCAACTCTGCACTACGTCTGGGACTTCGGCGACGGCACGACCGGCGAGCGGGATCTTCGCGACCCATCAGTTCCGCCATGTCGGCACGTTCTCAGGTGCAAGCTGACGGTCACCGACCCGCGCGGCGCGTCGGCGACGTCCGCGCAGCCGGTTCAATGTCGGCCAGGGCAGCCGCGCCGACGGCGTCGTTCACGTTCTCGCCGTCAGCGCGCGGCGGTGAACCAGCAGATTTTCTTCACCGCTGAAGCCTCGCGCGCGGCTCCGCGGGACGCACGCATCGTGTCCTACGACTGGAACTTCGGCTCCGGCCGAACCGGCAGCGGCGTGACCATCCGCCAGGCGTTCTCCGACCGCCGGGCACTTACACCGTGACGCTGACGGTCACCGACGACGCTGGCAACCAGGCGACCGCCACGCAGACGCGTGACGGTCAGCCAGGTGGGCTCGCTGCAGGCAGTGCTGACGTTTTCGCCGACGACCGGTAGTCACGACGGGAACGCTCGTCCAGTTCGACGGCGCGGGCAGCCGCCAGGTGCGTCGCCGATTGTCGAATACAGCTTCAACTTCGGAACCGGAACCGTCGGGTGGGATCAGGCGGGTAACGTCACCCGTGGTCACCCATCGCTACACGGCCGCGGGTCATACCAGGTGAGCATGCAGGTCAAGGACAGCCTCGGGCGCACGTCGCTCGCGCGGGTCACCGATCACCGTCGTCGCGCCATGAACCACGCGAGCCGGGGCCCGTTCAGGGCCCCGGCTCGGTGAGACCGTCCCGCTCGCGCGGGATTGGGCTACGCTCTGTCGAAGGGCCGGCCCAATCACGGGACGGTTCGCGCCGCACCTCTTGCAAGAACCCCACAGCCGTGCTCTCGGAACTTCAGCGACGGGTCCAGTCGGACCCGGCTCCTTTCGTCTTCGCACAGCTGGCCGAGGAATATTGCCGCGCGGGCCGTCATGCCGACGCGGTTGCGTGCTGCCGCACGGGTCTCGACAGGCACCCGGGGTATCTGACGGCGCGGCTGATCCTCGGCCGCGCGCTCGTCGCCCTGGCGCGTTGGGACGAAGCGGCCGACGCGTACCTCACGGTCGTGAACGCCGCCCCCGACAATCTCGCGGCGACTCGCGAACTGGCCGAGATTTACGACCGGCAGGGGCGGGTCGCCGACGCGTTGCAGTTCTACCGCCGGGCCCTGGCGCTCGCGCGCAACGACAAAAGTCTCGAGGCCGCGATCGCAGCGCTTTCCGCCGGCGGACTCGCCGCCGACGTCGGAAGTCTCACCGACCGGTCGCTTCGGCGCCGGCGCCGCGCCGCCTGCGCGCGTCGACTTCGATGCGGTGCTCGTCTCACTCGGCCATCCCGATCAACAGCCGCCACCCGTCATCGAACTGCTGTTGACGCGATCCCACGGCGCTCTTGCGCCGCCGATGGCGGCGCGAGCGCGGTCGGAACGCCGCTGCCGGGGATGATGCCCTCGGCCGGCTCGAGCGGGACCTGCGCGCCCGCGTCGGCCACGAGCTCGTTCCCGGCGCCTGCCCGGGAGCCGTGCCCGTCGAGGAGCAGTCGACGGCGGTCGACTGGGTCGCGGCTACGATTGATGCCGCGGTCATCGCCGATCTCGAAGCCTGGCTCGATGCCCTCGCGCGCGATCGGGCCGCAACATCCCCGCCCTGATGCAAATCGCACCGCCCGACATTCTTGCCGCGCGCCTGACGGCGTTGAGCGGCGCGTTGGACGCGCGCGGCGTTGGACGCCGTCGTCGTGACGAGTCTCCCCAACATCGCGTACCTCACCGGCTTCTTCGCGTCAGCCGCGGCGCTCGTCGCCACCCGCGCCGAGCTGTTCCTGATCGGCGACGGTCGCTATGCACAGTCGCTGGCCGACCGTGCCCGCGATTGTCCGGCGGTTCGCGCGATCGAACTGCCGACGGGCGCGAGTTACGACCAGACGCTCGTGACGACGCTCACGCCGCTCGCCGGCCTGGCGGTCGGTTTCGAGTCGAGCCACATCTCCGTTCGGCGTCACCAATTCCTGATCTCGGCGCTGGCGAAAGCAGGGATGGACGGGCGGTCTCTCCGATGCTGACGGGATTGTGGATGGGCTCCGGGTGGTGAAGGATCAGTGGGAAGTCGGACGCCTCCGGGACGGCGCCGCGAAGACTTTCGAGTGTCGCTAAGTGTATACTTTCAAATGTTTTAGCGGGACGGACCGAGGCCGACGTGGCGGCCGAGATCGAGGCGGCCCTGCGCCGGGCCGGCTTCGAACGGCCGGCCTTTGATACCATCGTCGCCGGCGGACCGAACGCCGCCCTGCCGCACGCCCGCGCTAGCCAGCGGCAGATTGAACCCGGCGACCTGGTGGTGTTGGATTTCGGCGGTGTGCTCGACGGCTACTGCACGGACTTGACGCGTACAGTCATCGCCGGACGCGCATCGCCACAGGCGCAACGGCTGATCGAGCAGGTGATCGAGGCGCAGGCGGCGGCGTTTGGCGCGGTGCGGCCTGGCGCAGAACCGGAGGCCGTCGACGAGGCCGCCCGGGACGTCGCTGGGCCGGGCGGGGTTGGCGGACGCGTTCACGCACGGGACCGGCCACGGGCTGGGCCTCGAGATTCACGAGGCGCCCCGGGTCTCGAAGCGTCGCGCCGGTCACACGGAACCGCCGCTTGAGTGCAGGGATGGTGTTGACGCTCGAGCCCGGGGCGTATCTCCCGGGCTGGGGCGGCGTACGGATCGAGGACGACGTGCTGGTGACGGAGGACGGCGCGGAATGGCTGACCGACGTGCCCCGCGTCCCGACAGCTTCCTGAAGCCTCACCGCGCGCGGGCGCGGCCGGCGAACGTGGGAAGATGTCGCGCCCCGGCAGTCGGGGCCCCAGAACGGCTTTGCTGCCGAGAGAACGCATGACGCTGGACGAGATCAAACGTCTGATCGAGTTTCTTCGCGAGCAGGACGTCACCGAATTCGAGCTCGACTACGACGGGGTGAAGCTGCGGGTCAAAAGCGGCGCGGTCACCCACGCCCACGCCGATGATGTCGGCCATGCCGCACGCGCAGGGGCCGCCGATGATCGTGGCGCAGCCGGCGACAGACCTCGCGCGCCGGCCCGTCGCCAACCGCGGTCGCCGAAGCACCCGAGGAAGGCACCGAGCTGGCGATCGTCAAGTCGCCGATCGTCGGCACCTTCTACCGCGCGCCGGAGCCCGGGGCGAAGACCTTCGTCTCGGTCGGCGACACGCGTGAGCAAGGGCCAGGTGCTCTGCATCATCGAAGCGATGAAACTGATGAACGAGATTGACTCCGAATACGACGGCGAGATCGTCAACGTCTACGTCGAGAACGGGCAGGCGGTGCAGTACGGCGAGCGGCTGTTCGCGATCCGGTTGAAGTGATGTTCAAGAAAATCCTGGTCGCCAACCGCGGCGAGATCGCGCTGCGGGTGATCTTCGCCTGCCGCGAGCTCGGCATCAAGACCGTCGCGGTCTACTCGGAAGCTGACGAAAACTCGCTCCACGTGCGCTTTGCCGACGAAGACATCTGCATCGGCCCGGCGCGGAGCACCGACAGCTATCTCAACGTGCCGGCCATCATCAGCGCCGCCGAGATCACCGGCGCCGACGCGATTCACCCCGGCTACGGGTTCCTGTCGGAGAGCGCCTACCTCGCGGAAGTCTGCGAGGCCTGCCACATCCGCTTCATCGGGCCCGACCCCAACGTGATCCGCCTGCTCGGCGACAAGGCGAAGGCGCGGCGGGCGATGAAGAAAGCCGGCGTCCCGATGCTGCCGGGGAGCGACGGCCCGATCGACAGCGAGGAGAAGGGGCTCAAGGTCGCGAAGGACATCGGCTACCCGGTCATCATCAAGGCGGTTGCCGGCGGCGGCGGTCGCGGCATGCGCATCGTCAAGACCCCGGGCGACCTCCCGCACGCCTACAAGACCGCGCAGCGCGAAGCCGAGGCGGCATTCGGCGTCGGCGACGTCTATATCGAGAAGTATCTGGAGTCGCCGCGTCACATCGAGTTTCAGGTCATCGGCGATCACCACGGCAACGTGATTCATCTCGGCGAGCGCGAGTGTTCGATCCAGCGCCGGCACCAGAAGCTGCTCGAGGAGTCGCCGTCGGTGGCGGTCACCGACAAGATCCGCCGCAAGATGGGCAGCCTCGTCGCCGACGCCGCCCGCGCCGTCCAGTACACGAATGCCGGCACCTTCGAGTTCCTGATGGACGAGAAGGGCAACTTCTTTTTCATGGAAGTCAATACCCGCATCCAGGTCGAGCACCCGGTGACCGAGATGGTGACGGGGATCGACATCGTCAAGGAGCAGTTGCGGATCGCCGCCGGCGAGCGGCTGTCGCTCAAGCAGAGCGAGGTGACGTTCACCGGGCACGCCATCGAATGCCGGGTCAACGCCGAGGATCCGGAGACGTTCGTGCCCTCGCCCGGCGTCATCCACGCGTTCAGCTTTCCAGGTGGTCCCGGCGTGCGAGTCGATACCGCGGCGCACTCCGAGTGCACAATCTCGCCGTACTACGACTCGATGATTGCCAAGGTGATCGCGCACGGCCGCGATCGACAGGAAGCGGTGGCGCGGATGAAGCGGACGCTCGAGATGGCGGTCATCGAAGGGATTCGGACGACCATTCCGCTGCACCTGAAGATCCTGAACGACGCCGACTTCATCGCCGGCCGGCTGAGCACGCACTTCATGGAGCGCTACCAGCCCAAGCCGCGCGCGACCTCGCTCGCCGAAAGCGCCTGACGACCGTCCCGGCGTCGTGACGATCGCGCTCTCGCCGCTCTACGCCATTGTCGATGTCGAGGTGTGCGCCGCGCGCGGTTGGCAGCCGCACGCCCTGGCGCGCGCGTTTCTCGCCGGCGGGGCCCGGCTGCTGCAACTGCGAGCGAAGGCGCTCCCAGGCGGAGCGTTCCTGCAACTCGCCCAGGCGGTCGCCGAAGACGCCGCCCGCTGCCGGGGCGGTTCTGGTGGTCAACGATCGGCCCGACATTGCCCGGCTGGTGGGGCGCCGGACACGTCCACGTCGGCCAGGACGATCTCACCCCGACCGACGTCCGCCGAATCACCGGACCGGACGCGATCGTCGGCCTCTCCACCCACACGGTCGAGCAGATCGATGCGGCCCTGCGCGAGCCGATTTCCTATCTCGCGATTGGACCGACCTACGGCACGGCGACGAAGGCGACCGGCTACGACGCGGTTGGACTCGAGGCCGTCGCCGAGGCGAGCCGTCGCGCCGGCGCAGTGGGCCGGCCGGTCGTCGCGATCGGCGGCATCACGCTCGACACCGCGCCCGCGGTCATCGCCGCCGGCGCGGCCTCGGTCGCGGTCATCACCGATCTGCTCTCGGACGATCCCGAGCGGCGCGTCCGGCAATATCTCGCCGCGCTTGCCTGACGGCGGGTCTCCAGCCGTCACGCGGTCAACGCTGGCGGGGCAGGGGTCAGGTCATGAATCGTGAATCAGCCCTCGAATTCATCATTCACGACCTGACCCCACCAGCTTCGGCGGCGCGCTGACCTATAATCAGCCGGCTCAAGCCACGGACAGGTAAGGCGGGTCGGGTTCGTCAGGTCGCGCAGGTCCAACCGGAGGCGGAATGGATTCGAATCTATTCAAGGTCAAGTCGATCGAGCAGCTCGTCGGCGATGCCGAACACGGCGGCAAGGCGCTCAAGCGCAGTCTCAGTGCCTGGGATCTGACGCTGCTGGGGATTGGCGCCATCATCGGCACGGGCATTTTCGTGCTCACCGGCACCGCGGCGGCCAACCAGGCCGGACCGGCGATCACGATGTCGTATCTCGCGGCTGGCCTGGCGTGTGCGTTCGCGGCCCTCTGCTACGCCGAGTTCGCCTCGATGATTCCGGTCGCCGGCAGCGCTTATACCTACGCCTACGCCACGCTGGGCGAGCTGGTCGCCTGGATGATCGGCTGGGACCTGATCCTCGAATACGCCGTCGGGTCGATGACCGTCGCCATCGGGTGGAGCGGCTACATGCAGCGGCTGCTGTCGGGCGTCGGGATCGTGCTGCCGACCGCGCTGTCGGCGGCGCCGCCGATTGGCATCATCAACCTGCTGGCGGTCCTGATCGTGCTCGTGATCATGGTGCTGCTGGTGATCGGGGTCCGCGAGTCGGCCCGCGCCAACGCGATCATGGTGGCCATCAAGCTGGTGGCCGTGCTGTTCTTCATCGCCGCGGGGGCGACGTTCGTCAAGCCCGAGAACTGGACGCCGTTCGCCCCCTACGGGTGGTCCGGCATCATGGCCGCCGGGGCGGTCGTGTTCTTCGCCTACATCGGCTTCGACGCCGTATCGACCACCGCCGAAGAGGCGAAGAACCCGAAGCGCGATCTGCCCATCGGCATCATCGCGTCGCTCGTGGTCTGCACCATTCTCTACCTCGTGGTCGCCCTGATTCTGACCGGCATCGTTCCGGTGATTCAGTTCCGCACCGCGGCCGAGAGCCTGCCGGGCGTCGCGATGGTGTCGCCGGAAGAGTCCGTGCGATTCCTGAACGCTCCGGTCGCGTATGCGCTGACCGTGATCGGGCAGGACTGGGCGTCGTATCTGGTGTCGGCCGGCGCCGTCGCCGGGATCACCTCCGTGCTCCTCGTCATGCTCATGAGCCAGCCGCGCATCTTCTTCGCGATGAGCCGCGACGGGCTGCTGCCGGGCGGCATCAGCAAGGTCCACCCGAAGTTCGGGACGCCCTACATCACGACCATCATCACCTGCGTCATCGTCGCGCTGGTCGCCGGTGTGACCCAGATCCAGGTCGTCGGCGAGATGACGAGCATCGGCACGCTGTTCGCCTTCGTGGTCGTGTGCGCGGCCGTTCTGATGCTGCGCATCAAGCGCCCGGATGCGCACCGGCCCTTCCGGGTTCCCGGCGGTCCGATCTTCCCGGTGCTCGGCATTCTGTCGTGTGCCTACCTGATGCTGAGCCTCCCGGTCATCACCTGGGTCCGGTTCCTCGTGTGGCTGAACATCGGCTTCGTGATCTATTGGTTCTACGGCCGGACGAACAGCCCGCTGGCGAACCGGCAGGAGCTCGAGCGCCGGTCGGCGATGCAGAGCTTCTCCAACTTCGTCACCGTCTTCGGACTGCTGACGCTCTTCAACGGCGTCTGCATGTTCCTCCTCGGCCTGCTCACCGAGCTGGGCGTGACCAACGAGACGACCGCGAAGTGGAGCGAGCTGAACGAGTTGACCGAGCGCTTCATGGGCATTCACGTCAACGCGGAGTCATCGGACACGTTCGGGCTCCAGGTCCTCGCCGTGGGCGTCATCATCTACGTCATCGGCAAGGTGCTGCAGAAGGTTTCGGGAGAGAAGTAAATCGCTCAAGAGAGTCGCCGGGAGGCCAGCGGCGCGGGCGGGCGGTGGAGCTGGGCCAGGGGGCCTGGCCTGGCCGTGGCCCTGTTCGTGATCGTCACGCTCGTCGGGCACGCTGGGCTACATCGAGATCGAAGGGTGGAGCGCGTGGGACGCGTTCTACATGACGATCATTTCGGTCACGACGGTCGGGTACCGCGAGGTCCACCCGATGTCGCGTCTCGGTGAAGCCTGGACGACGGTCGTGCTGCTCGGCGGTGTGGCGACGCTCTTCTATACGGCGTCCACGGTCATGGCGCTGGTCGTGGAGGGCGGGCTCCATGCCCACCTCGAGCGGCGCCGATTCACGCGCATGCTGCACGAGATCCACGACCACTTCATCATCTGCGGCTACGGACGCATCGGCAGCATCATCGCCGACGAGTTCCGCCGTCAGAACGTGCCGTACGTGGTCATCGATCGGATTCCGGAGCGGGTGCAGACGGTGCTCGAGCACGGCGGCCTCGCGGTCGAAGCCGACGCCAGCCGCGAAGACGTGCTCGTGCGAGTGGGCATCCATCGCGCCCGCGGCCTCATCGCGGCGGTCGGGACCGATGCGGAGAACGTCTACGCGGTGCTGAGCGCTCGCGTGCTCCGGCCCGATCTCTTCATCATTGCGCGGGTCGAGAACGAAGACGCGGAAGCGAAGCTGCGTCGCGCCGGCGCCGATCGCGTGATTTCGCCGTATACGCTCGGGGCCGATCCAGATTGCCGCGACGGCGCTCCGGCCAGCGGTAGTCGACTTCATGCGTTTGGCGACCAGCTCCGACCGGCTCGACCTCTCGGCCGAACAGATTGAAATCGGGTCCGACGCCACCTTCGTCGGCCGGACGCTGCGGGAAGCCAACTTCCGGCAGGCGTTTGGCGTCGTCGTTGTGGCCATCAAACGCGCTGAGGGCAATATGACGTTCAACCCGGAACCCAACGACATCCTGCATCCTGGCGACCAGCTCGTCGTGCTCGGCAACGTCGCGCAGCTGAAGGCGCTCGAGGAGGCAGCGAAAGTTCCGGCTCGCGTGAGGACCAAGTCCGATTCCGCGGCGGCGTGGTGGAAATAGCCGTGGGCGCGCGACGACTCGACGGAGCGGCGGCTGCGCGGCACGGATTGCGCGCGGAGCTGGCGCCGCGGGCCGCGGCGATTCGCGGCGCGACACGGCCGTCCGCCGGGCCTCGGCGTCGTCCTCGCGGGCGAGCGCCCCGAATCCGAGATCTACGTCCGCAACAAGCTGAAGGCCGTCGCCGAGGCCGGCTGCCGCGCCGAGCTCATCCGCGTCGACGAGCACGCGACCATCGACGAGTGCCGGCGCGTCGTGCAACGGCTCAACGACGATGAGGCGACCGACGCGATCCTGGTGCAGTCCCCGTTGCCGCCGGGCATGGGCGCGGACGCGGAGCGCCGCATCTTCGAATGCCATTTCCCCGGCGAAAGACGTCGACGGATTTCACCCGGAGAACGTCGGCCGGCTCGTGCAGAAGCGGCCGACGCTGGTCGCGTGCACGCCGCTCGGCTGCATCGAGCTGCTCGAGCGTGAACAGATCGCGATTGCCGGCCGCCACGCGGTGGTGATCGGCCGGAGCGACATCGTCGGGAAGCCCATGGCCCTCCTGCTGCTGCACCGCGACGCCACCGTCACCATCTGTCACTCGCGGACGCGAGACTTGCCGCAGATCGCTGCCGACGCCGATATTCTCGTCGCCGCGCGTTGGCCGCCCAGGATTCGTCACTCGCGACTTCGTCAAGCCCGGGGCCACCGTTGTCGACGTTGGGATCAACGTCCTGACGGACGCCGCGGAGGTGTCGCGCTTCTTCGCCGCGGACAGCCCGAAGCAGCGCAGCTTCGCGCAGAAGGGCAGCGTGCTCATCGGCGATGTCCATCCGGATGTCGACGAGGTGGCCGGCGCGCTCACTCCCGTCCCCGGTGGGGTCGGGCCGCTGACGATCGCGATGGTCCTGCGCAATACCATTACGGCGGCTGAATTGCGCGCCGGCGGGGTGGCGGCATGACCGGCCCCGACTCGTCACGATAGACGGCCGCATTTCCGCCAGCCGGCACTCGGTTAGCATCACTACGCATGCGTCGAATCGCGCTCACCGGCGGGATCGCGACCGGGAAGAGTTATGTCGCCCGTCGATTCGTGCGCGCCGGCGTCCCGCTGGTCGATGCCGATGTGGTCGCGCGCGAAGTGGTGGCGCCAGGCACGCCGGGGCTCGCGGCGATCGTGGCGCGATTCGGCGCCGAGATCCTGAAGCCGGACGGCACGCTCGACCGCGCCCGCCTCGGAGACATCGTGTTTCGCGACGCCCGCGCCCGTCACGATCTCGAGGCCATCGTCCATCCCGCGGTGCGCGAGCGGATTCGCGAGTTCTTTCGCGCGCTGCCCGACGCGACGGCGTTTGCCGTCGCCGACATCCCGCTCCTCTTCGAGACCGGCCGCGAGAAAGAGTTCGACACGGTCATTGTCGTCGCCTGCGCGCCAGAGACGCAGATCGCGCGGGTCATGGCGCGGGATACTCTCGCGCGCAGCGACGCCGAACGACGCCTCGCCGCGCAGTTGCCGATCGCCGACAAGGTCCGGCGTGCGGACTACGTCATCCACACCGACGGGACGCACGCCCAAACCGATGCCGCCGTCGATCAGCTGATGGCCCGGCTGAACGCTGAATTCGGGCGCGGTCAGAATCCGTAGTCGCATGGATCGTCACACCCCGCTGCTCATCATCGGCGCCGGGCCGTTCGGGCTCGCGATTGGCGCGTACGCGAGGCGCCTGGGCATCGAACCGCTCATTGTCGGACACCCGATGTCGTTCTGGAAGGCGCACATGCCGACGGGCATGTACCTGCGGTCGGGGGTCGAGTGGCACCTCGACGCCGCCGGCGAGTGGACGATCGAACGGTTTCTCGCCGAGCACAACGTGTCGCGCGAGACCGTCAAGCCGTTTCCCCTCAAAGCCTATCTCGACTATGTCGACTGGTTCACCAGGCAGGCGCACCTCGACGTAGTCCCGGCTGCGGTCGTCCGGCTCGACGGGGCGCCGTCTTCGCCGCGCGGCTTTGTCGCGACGCTCGACGACGGGACGCGAGTGTCGGCCGAACAGGCCGTCGTCGCGGTCGGGTTTCAAGTATTTCGCCAACATACCGGCGGATCTCGCGTCACGGCTGCCCGAGGGCACGTTCGCTCACACGTGCGACGCCGTGCGCCTCGAGGCGTTCAACGGCAAGCGCTGCCTGATTGTGGGCGGCCGTCAGAGTGCCTTCGAGTGGGCCGCACTCCTGAGCGAGAACGGCGCGGCGAGCGTCGACGTGTCATACCGTCACGACACGCCGCAGTTTGCCGAGTCCTATTGGGACTGGACGCAGGCGGTCGTCGATTGCTTCGTCGCGGAGCCGGGATGGTTCCGCCGCCTGACGCGGGAAGAGCGCGAGGCGCTGGCCCGGCGTCTCTGGGTCGAGGGCCGGCTCAAGCTGGAGCCATGGCTCGCGCCGCGGCTCGACGCCGGTGGCGTCACGATGCGGCCACGCACGGAGATTCGTCTCGACGTCGACTGATGCGGGTGCGGTGCGCGTCGAGTCTCAACACCGGTGATGCGGTGACGGTCGATCGGATCTTCCTGGCCACCGGCTACAAGCCCGCGCTCGCGCGCGTCCCGTTCATGCGCTCCGGCGACCTCCTCGAGCACATCGCCACCCAGAATGGCAGCCCGGTGCTGGACGACGCGATGCAGTCGACGCGGCCTGGTCTCTACTTCACCAGCATGCTGGCGGCCGAGACGTTCGGTCCCTTCTTTGCCTTTACCTTGTCCGCGCGTGCCGCCGCCCGAGCTCATCGCACGCGGGATCACGCGCCTGACCGCGTAACGCGCGCGCCGCTACATCTCGACGACTTCCTGCGCCGGGGCGATCCGCTCCTCGACGAACGTGTTCCACTCGTGGCAGTGCGGGCATTGCCAGAGCAGCTCGGTCGAGCGATACCGGCACTTCAGCAGACATGAGGATCGAGGAAGAACACCGCTTCGCGCGCGGCCTCGATGTAGCGTTGAACGTGGCTGCGATCGAGGCCTTCGCGCAGCATGACGCCCCAGAGCGCCTGGTGGACGGTGAGGCCATGCGGGTTGTGCGCGAGCGCGTCGAGGAGAACCGAGAATGCGGGGCTCGTTTCGCCTCGCTGGTCGAGATGCCTGCCGAGCGCGAGCCGCGCGCGCCAATCCAGCGGGTTCGCGGCGATCAGGGCGCGGCAGCGGTGCTCGAAGCGCTCGGGACCGGCCGCCGCATGCACCCGTTCGAGGCGATCGAACGCCAGGTAGGCGCGCTCGGGTGAGACCTCGAGGAGACGCTCCCAGGCGGCCACGGCCGCTGCGGTATCGCCCTGCTTCAACCGCACGTCGCCAAGGTTCAGGTAGGCCGGCGTCGTCGCCGGGTCCAGATTGATGGCCGACTCGAACCGCCGCGCCGCGTCGTCCAGGCGCCCGCCCTTGAGCGCCTCGAGGCCGCGCTCGTTCTCGAGGAACGCGAGCACCGCCTGGCTGCGCGGATGGGTGTCGGGCCCGCTCAACGTCCACCAGCTGTTCGCGGATCCGATAGGCATCGTCCCATTGATGCTGCTCCTCGTGGAGCTTCTGCAGGTAGAGCAGCGCGTACTGATTGCGCGGATCGAGCCGCAGCACCTCGTTGAACGCTTCGAGTGCGCGATCGACGAAGCCGCCGCGCTTGAAGTCGAGTCCGAGGCACAAAAGGATGTAGGCGTGCTCGGTGCGCGTCAGCTTGGGCCGCTGGAGCAGGCCTTGATGGATCTGGATGGCGCGTGCGACCTGGCCGCGCTCGCGATAGATGTTGCCGAGGATCAGATGGATCTCGACCGCATCCGCGTCAACCCGCGCCGCCTGGCTCAGCTCTTCGATCGCGATGTCGATCTGGTTGGCGACGAGGAAGTTGCAGCCCGAGGACGTAGTGGTGCGAATCGCGCGCGCGCCGCCGATCGATCCACTTGCCGTCGCGCAGCTTGTAGCGCTCCCAGGCCTTGCCGATGGCGAGGCCCGCCAGCAGGGCCAGCAGCGCACCGATGAAAGGCAAGTAGTCCATGCGTCGATTGTTCTCGCGTCGGGCAGTGGCAGCAGCGTCAGACCAGCTGCGTTGGCCACAGATCGTGGAGATGCACGACCCCCTCGACCCGGCGTTCCTCGCCGATCACGACAATCGACGTGATTTTGCGTTCTTCGAGAAGGTGCAGCGCCTCGGCCGCGAGCGTCGTCCGCTTGATGGTGACGGGTCGCGGCGTCATGACCGCGGCAGCCAGCAGTTCCAGGACGTTCGCCGACTCGGCCATCTTCCGCCGCAGGTCGCCGTCGGTGATGATGCCGAGGAGTCCGCCGTGCTCGTCGACGACGCAGGTCATCCCCAGCCCCTTGCGCGACATCTCGTAGATGACCTGCGGCATCGGCGTTTCGAGTTGCACCAGCGGGATGCGATCACCCTGTGTCATCAGGGTCTCGACGCGCATCAGCCGCTTGCCAAGCTTCCCGCCGGGATGCAGGTTCGCGAAGTCGTCGGGCTGAAATCCCTTCTCGACGAGCACGGTCATGGCGAGCGCGTCGCCCAGCGCGAGCATGGCCGTGGTGCTGGCGGTCGGAACGAGATTCATCGGGCAGGCTTCTTCCGACACCCGGCAATCGAGCGCGACGTCGGCGGTCTGGGCCAGCGTCGACCGGGCCGATCCGGTCAGCACGATCAGGCTCGCTCCCAGTCGCTTCAACGGTTCGAGGATGCGCACGAGCTCGTCGGTCTCGCCGCTGTAGGACAACGCGATCGACGACATCGTCCCCGCGGACGACGCCGAGGTCGCCGTGAATCGCTTCGGCCGGATGCAGAAAGATGGCCGCGGTACCCGGTGCTCGAGAGCGTCGCGGCGATCTTCCGGCAGACGATTCCGGACTTGCCCATGCCCGTGAGGACGACGCGGCCCTTGCAGTCGCGCAGGAGATGGACGGCCTGGACGAATCGCTCATCGAGCCGATCGACGAGCGCGAGGATCGCCGCGGACTCGGTGTGCAGGACTTTGCGGGCCAGTGACAGGTCAGGCATGCGCCTTGACGATCCTATCAAGCTCGACCAGCCGCTGGAGGAGCGCCGGGAGCCGATTCCGAGCTCGAGCGCGTTGGCGGCGTCGCTTTTCGCCCGCGCCGGCTCTTCGTGGACTTCGAGAAAGACGGCATCGACGCCGGCGGCGACACCCGCCCTGCCAGTGGATCGATGTACTCGGCCAGACCGCTTGTCACGCCATCGCCGGCGCCCGGAAGCTGCAGGCTGTGGGTGACGTCGAAGACCACCGGATGGCCCAGCTCGCGCATCATCGGCAGCGCCCGCATGTCGACGACGAGATTGTTGTAGCCGAAGCTCGACCCGCGCTCGGTCAGCAGGATGCCGCGCGGCGCCCGCGGCTTCGAGCTTGCCGACGACATGGCGCATGTCGCGCGGCGCGAGAAACTGGCCCTTCTTGACGTTGACCGGTTTGCCGGTTTCGTGCGGCGGCGACGAGCAGATCGGTCTGCCGGCAGAGGAACGCCGGGAATCTGCAGGACGTCCACGACGGCGGCAGCCGGCGGCGGCGTGCGACGGCCTCATGAATATCGGTGAGAATCGGGCAGCCCGGTCACCGCCTTGACTTCGAGCCAGCATCGTCGAGGCCGGCGTCGAGACCCGGGCCGCGGAACGACGACAGTGAGGTGCGATTGGCCTTGTCGTACGACGCCTTGAAGATCAGCGGCACCCGCAGCCGCGCGGCGATCTCCGCCAGCGCCGTGGCGGTGGCGACAGCGTGTGCCTCGCTCTCGATGACGCACGGGCCGGCGATGAACGGCGAGCGGATGGCCGGTGCCGATGGTGAGCGGCGCCGACCTGCAACCGCGCTGACGGCTCGCATCAGGCGTGGGTCACGCCGGCGGTGGCGTCGTCGGGCTCCGCTCTTCTGGCTGCTGCGCGGCCGCGACGAAGCTCGCGAACAGCGGATGCGGCTTCAGCGGGCGCGACTGGAACTCGGGATGGAACTGCACCGCGACGAACCACGGATGGCTCGGCAGCTCGGCGATCTCGACGAACTTGCCGTCGGTGGAGCGGCCCGAGATCCGCATGCCCTTTCTCCTTGAGCGCCGGCTCGTAGAGGCAGTTGAACTCGAAGCGATGGCGGTGACGCTCCCAGATCACGTCCTGGCCGTAGATCTGGCGGGCCAGCGATCCGGGAGCGAGATCGCACTCGTACTTGCCGAGCCGCATCGTCCCGCCCAGGTCGTCGACGCCGAGCAGATCGCGCAGCTTGTAGATCACGCGGTGCGGCGCCGCTTCGTCGACTTCGGTGGAATCGGCGCCCTCGAGGCATACACACGTTGCGCGCGAACTCGACGGTCGCCCACTGGAAGCCGTAACAGATCCCGAAGTAGGGCACCTGATGCTGGCGCGCGAACTCGGCCGCCTTCATCATGCCGCGCGTGCCGCGAGAGCCGAAGCCGCCTGGAACGAGAATGCCGTGCGCGCCTTCGAGCAGGCGCGTCGCCGCCTTCCTGTTCGAGCGCCTCCGATTCGACCCACTGGATGTTGATGCGCAGCCGGTTGGCGAAGCCGCCGTGGAACAGCGCCTCGTTGAGCGACTTGTAGGAGTCCTCGTAGCCGGTGTACTTGCCGACGACGTGAATCGTGAGCTCGTCGTCGGGCTGCTTGATTCGCTTGACCAGCTCCTCCCAGGGCTCCATGTGCGCTTCGGTGAGCGGCAGGCCGAGCAGCTTGAGCACGACGGTGTCCAGGCCTTCGGCCTGCAGCACGAGCGGCACTTCGTAGATGCTGTCGACGTCGCGCGCGGTGATGACCGCTTCTTCGTTGACGTCGCAGAACAGTCCGATCTTCTGCTTGAGATCGCGCTCGAGCGGGCGATCGGTGCGGCAGAGCAGGATGTCGGGCTGGATGCCGATCGAGCGCAGGTCGCGCACGCTGTGCTGCGTCGGCTTGGTCTTGAGCTCGCCGGCTGAGGCGATGTAGGGCACCAGCGTCAGGTGGATGTAGAGCGTGTGGTCGCGGCCGACGTCCTGGCGGAACTGGCGGATGGCTTCGAGGAAGGGCAGGCTCTCGATGTCGCCGACCGTGCCGCCGATCTCGACGAGCACGATGTCGACATCGCGGCCGACGGCGCGGATGCAGTCCTTGATCTCGTTGGTGATGTGCGGAATCACCTGCACGGTGCGCCCGAGGTAGTCGCCGCGCCGCTCCTTCTGGAGCACCGACATGTAGATCTTGCCGGTGGTCCAGTTGTTGTTGCGCGAGGCGCGCATGTTGGTGAAGCGCTCGTAGTGCCCGAGGTCGAGATCGGTCTCGGCGCCGTCGTCGGTCACGTACACCTCGCCGTGCTGGTACGGGCTCATCGTGCCCGGATCGACGTTGATGTATGGGTCGAACTTCTGCAGGGTCACGCTGTAGCCGTGACCTTCGAGCAGCGCGCCGATCGAGGCGGCCGCGAGGCCCTTGCCGAGCGACGAGACGACGCCGCCGGTGACGAAGATGTATTTCGTCGGCCGTTTGTCTGTCAGATCCGGAACGTGGCGAAGGTGTGCGATCCATGGCTTTACCCGTGCGTGCTGGCGAGCATGAGTTGTCTGACGTGCGCGAGGTCTTCGGGGGTATTCACTTCGTGCGATTGGAACTCGGTATCGACGACCTTGATGCGGATGCCGTGTTCGAGCGCGCGCAGCTGTTCCAGCGCTTCGGTTCGTTCGAGCGGGCTCGGCGCGAGGCGGCGAGCCGCAGCAGCGCGTCGCGTCGGTAGACGTACAAACCGACGTGAATCCGCGCCAGCGCGAGCGGCGAGCCGTCGCGGCCGTGCGGAATCGGCGCGCGTGAAAAATACAGGGCAAAGCCGGCCGCATCGCAGACGACCTTGACCATCTCCGGGTTGGTCAGCTCCTGTTCGTTCCGCAGGCGCCGCGCGGCAGTGCCCATCGCGATCGAGGCGTCGTGCATGAGCGGCAGCACGGCGGCATCAATGACGGCCGGGTCGAGCAGGGGCTCATCGCCTTGAATGTTGACGAGGAGACCGCACGGCGCGGCCGCGGCGACCTCCGCGAGCCGGTCGGTGCCCGAGGCGTGGGTCGGGCTCGTCATGCAGGCGACGCCGCCGAACGCGATCGACCGCTCGGCGATGCGGTCGTCGTCGGTCGCGACGATCGACCGCGTCGAGCGAACGCGCCGCGGCCGCGCGACGATAGACGTGCTCGATCATCGGACGGCCGGCAAGATCGACGAGCGCTTTTCCAGGAAGCCGGGACGACTGATAGCGGGCGGGGATGATTCCGAGGACAGAGGTTTCAGTCAACGCAAACGGTAACCGCGTGACTGGAACGACTGGCACGGTGAATTCTAGCACGCGTTACGGGTGAGCGCGCGATCTCGCGGCGTCAGAGGACGTCTACGCGGACCGGTGATAAAATAGTGGTCCGCTTGATGGCTCCGAAACCGTCGCCCTGTCGGGCCGCGGCGTGCCTGACCATCGGCTGGCTCGCCGCCTCGCTGCTGTCGCCGCCGGTCGCGCAACTACAGACGCGCCAGGCGCCGCGCGCGGCAAGACGCAGCAGCGTCGTCAAAGACCGCCACCGGTCGCCTTTACCGAAACGCTCCGACTGAAACTCAACGCAACGACGAGCGCCCCGACCGTGCGCCGCAATCCGTTCGTCTTCGGCACGTCGAGCGCAGGCGCAATTCGCCGGCGGCGACGGCTGCCGGTGCGCCGCGGCGGCGATCAGCCTGCCGATCCGCCGCCGGCTGCGCCGGCAGTCGTCAGGCCACCGTACTCATTGTCCGGCATCGCGACCACGCCGGGCCCGACGGGGACGTCAAGACGGCCGTGCTCTCCGACGGCACGACCGTCCATCTCGTGAAGGCCGGCGACAGCATCGGCGGCTATACCGTGGCGGCGGTGGACGACTGATGCCGTGACGCTGACTCGACGCGTCAGGCGCGCGATTCGTCATCCGCCTCCGCTGACGGATCCGTCGGCAGACCCGCGCACCGCCCAGGCGTGCTTGATCGAAGGCAGGGCCCGAATCTCGTCGAGCAACTGGCTCGACAACACTTGCCATCCGCATCGTCGACGCTGACCACGCCCACCGCGCCGTTTTCGTTGCGGCCGAGCGCGAAATTCGCGATGTTGACGCCCTGCCCGCCCGAGCGCCGTCCCGACCGCGCCGATCACGCCGGGCTGATCGTTGTTCATCATGAGCAGCAGCGTGCCGTCGAGCGGCGCCTCGACCTGGACGCCGTTCAGGAGGACGAGCCGCGGCTCGCCCTGACGACGGTGCCCTCCACCCAGCGCTCGCCATCGCTCGAATGCAGCTTGACCGAGAGCGAGACTCGTGTAGCCGCGCGGCCGCGCGCTCTGCGACTCGCTGACCTCGATGCCGCGCTCGGCGGCAATCGATCGCGCGTTCACCGGCGTGACCGGCATCGAGAGGATCGACGTGCAGCAGCCCTTCGAGCACGGCGCTGACGATCAGGGGATTCGACGCGCCTGACAGACGCGATCCGTAGTAGCGGACGCTGACGCCCTCGATGCGCGCGGCGCCCATCTGACCCACCAGCGACCCGAGCCGCCGGCCGACGTCGACGAACGGCTGAATGCGCTGGTACTCCTCGGGCGGCACCGACGGGACGTTGACCGCGTTGCGGATCACGCCGGTCGAGATAATCGACGAGCGCGCTCGCCGTCTCGATGCCGACCAGTTCCTGTCCCTCGCGCGTCGACGCGGCAATGTGCGGCGATGCGATCACCTGCGGCAGCTTCTGCAGGCGGTGATCGACGGTCGGCTCCTTCTGATAGACGTCGAGCGCGGCGCCGCCGATCTGACCCGACTCGATGGCGTCGGCGAGCGCAGCCCTCGTCGATCAACTCACCGCGCGCCGTATTGATCAATTCGAATGCCACGCTTGCACGCCGCCAGCCGCGTCGGCATTGAAGAGGTGTCGCGTATCCGCAGTCGACTGGCATGTGGAGCGACAAGATAGTCCGCGCGCTGACACAGGCTCGTCGAGCGTCACCAGCTCGATGCGCAAATCGCGCGCCACATGCGCGCTGATAAACGGATCGTGCGCGATCATTTCCATCTCGAAGGCGCGGGCGCGTCGCGCGACTTCCTGGCCGATGCGTCCGAGTCCCGCCAGGCCAAGCACCTTGCCGCGCACTTCTTCGCCGAGAAAACTTTTCTTGTCCCACTTGCCGGACTTTCATGGAGGCGTCGGCGGCGGGAATCTTTCGGGCAAGTGCCAGCACGAGCGCCATTGTCAGCTCGGCAACGCTGATGCTGTTGGCGCCCGGCGCGTTCATCACCACGATCCCGCGCTCGGTGGCGGCAGCGACGTCAACGTTGTCGACGCCGGTGCCGGCGCGGGCGATGGCCCGCAAGCGCGGCGCCGCCGCGATGACCTCGCGCGTCACTTTCGTGGCGCTGCGGACGACGATTGCGTCGGCGTCGGCGACATCGGTGCGCAATTCCTCGGGCGACCGTCCGCTCCGCGCGTCGATCTGCCCACGAGTCACGACGAAGAAGGTCGAGAGCGGAGGCCGGGAGGTCATCGGCGACGATGATTTTCATCAAGGTGTATGATTCCATACTTGTGCCGTGACTCGGGACCGCACATGTGGAGTGGCCGGCGAACGTCTTGAAGGCCGCGTGTTAATCGATGGACTTCAAGACGTTCTCCCGCCGGAGGCGGGGGCAAGGCGACACAGCCGCGAGCGAGGCGCAGCCACGGCAATACGATCGAGCGGAGCCTCGCGAGCTGTGACGCACCACGTTTGGTGCAACTCGCTTATTTCGGCCGCTGCGACGCCGTTACGCGGCGTTGACACCGTGGTTTTCCACAAGGTTTTCCACAGAATGTGTGGACCGTTGGCAAGGTCGCATGGCGATCTGCCCTAACGCGAGAGCGCGGCACGCGAGAAGAGCAATCATCAACGAACGAGCGCGGAAGGACAGGCAAAGGGCATGAACCGAAAAGTAACGGTGGTCGGTGGCGCAGGCAACGTTGGTGCCACCGTGGCGCGCGCGGTCGCGCAGAAGGAACTGGCCGACGTCGTCGTCGTCGACATCGCCGACACCAAGGCAGCTGGTGTGGCGCTCGACATTTATCAGTCGTGCCCGATCGAAGGGTCGGCGTCCCGCGTCGTCGGCGTTGGCACGAAAGATTTTGCCGAGAGCGCGAACTCGGACGTCGTCGTGATCACCTCGGGCGTCCCGCGCAAGCCGGGCATGAGCCGCGACGATCTGCTCGCCGTCAACTACAAGATCATGCAGGACGTCACGGCGGAAATCGTCAAGCACTCGCCGAACTGCATCATCGTCCCGGTCGCCAATCCGCTCGACGCCATGTCCCAGGCGGTCTATCGGCTGAGCAAGTTCCCGCGCGAGCGCGTGATCGGCATGGCCGGCGTGCTCGACTCGGCGCGCATGCGCACGTTCGTGTCGATGGAACTCAAGGTCTCGCCGGCCGACGTGACCTGCTTCGTGCTCGGCGGGCACGGCGACACGATGGTGCCGCTGCCGCGACTGTCAACGGTTGCCGGCATTCCGCTGACCGAGCTGGTGGCGATGGGCCAGCTGTCGCAGGCGAAGCTCGATGAGATCTGCACGCGCACCGCGAACGGCGGCGCCGAGATTACGAAGCTGGTCGGGACGAGCGCGTGGTACGCCCCAGGCGCGTCCGCGGCGGCGATGGTCGAGGCGATCCTCAAGGACCAGAAGAAGATCATGCCGTGCTCCGTCTTCCTCCAGGGCGAATATGGCATCAACGACCTGTTCGTCGGCGTGCCGGTGAAGCTGGGCGCGCGCGGCGTCGAGCAGATCATCGAGATCACGCTCACCGACGCGGAGCGCGCCGCGCTCCACAAGTCTGCCGGCTCCGTCAAGGAGCTGGTCGACGTGATCAAGGTGTGACCGCGGGATCCCGCATCGTCATGAAAATCCACGAGTATCAAGGGAAGGCGATTCTGGCGCGCTACGGCGTGCCGGTTCCGCGCGGCGAAGTGGCGTTCTCGGCGCAGGAGGCCGGTGAAGTCGCACAGCGGCTGGGCGGCGGCGTTGTGGTCGTCAAGGCGCAGATTCATGCCGGCGGCCGCGGCAAGGCCGGCGGCGTCAAGGTCGTGAAGAGTCCGGGCGAGGCCGAGAAGGTCGCCGCCGAACTCATCGGCAAGACGCTCGTCACCTACCAGACCGGACCGAGCGGCCAGGTCGTCGGGCGGCTGCTGATCGAAGAAGGCCTGGCCATCGAGCGCGAGCTGTACCTGAGTATGCTCATCGACCGCGCGTCGCAGATGCCGGTGATGATGGTGAGCGCCGAAGGCGGCGTCGACATCGAAGAAGTCGCGGCGAAGACGCCGGAGAAGATTCACAAGGAGTTCGTGGATCCGGCCGTTGGCCTCATGCCGTACCAGGCGCGCAAGCTGGCATTTGCGGTCGGCCTCGCCGACGCGCAGATCGGCAAGGCGACGAAGATGATGCTGGCGCTCTACAAGGCCTTCATCGCCACTGATGCCTCGCTGCTCGAGATCAACCCGCTGATTGTCACGAAGGCGGGTGACCTGCTCGCGCTCGACGCGAAGATGAACTTCGACGACAACGCGCTCTTCCGCCATCAGCGACATCCGCGATCTGCGCGACCCGTCGGAAGAAGATCCGCTCGAGGTCGAAGCCTCGAAGTTCTCGCTCAACTACATCCGCCTCGACGGCAACATCGGCTGCATGGTCAACGGCGCCGGTCTCGCGATGGCGACGATGGACATCATCAAGCTGGCGGGCGGGGAGCCGGCGAACTTCCTGGACGTGGGCGGCGGGGCCAATGCCGAGCAGATTCGGAACGCATTCAAGATCCTGATGTCCGACAAGAACGTGAAGGCGGTGTTCATCAACATCTTCGGCGGCATCCTCCGCTGTGACGTCCTGGCCGCGGGCGTCATCGCGGCGGTGAAGGAACTTGGCGTGCCAGTGCCCATCGTCATCCGCATGAAGGGCACGAACGTCGAGGAAGGGAAGAAGATGCTCGCCGACAGTGGATTGAACTTTGCGACGGCGGATGCGATGAACGAGGCCGCCGACAAGGTCGTGGCGCTCGCGGGGGGACGGTAATGGCCGTCCTGCTCGACCAGAACACCCGCCTGATCGTCCAGGGCCTGACCGGGCGCGAAGGCACATTCCACGCCAAAGCCGCCGCGGCGTATCACACCAAGGTGGTGGGCGGCGTGACGCCCGGCAAGGGCGGTACGACGCACGAAGGCTGGCCGGTCTTCAACACGGTGGCCGATGCGGTGAAGGAAACGGGCGCCAACGCGTCGGTGATCTTCGTCCCGCCGCCGTTTGCGGCCGACGCGATCATGGAGGCCGCCGACGCTGGCGTCCAGCTCGTCGTCTGCATCACCGAGGGCATCCCTGTCGTCGACATGCTCAGCGTCATGACGACGCTCAAGAAGCATCCGGCAGACGCGGCTCATCGGACCCAACTGCCCGGGCATCATCTCGCCGGGCAAGGGCAAGGCGGGAATCATCCCGGCGAACATCTGCCGCGAAGGGCGGATCGGCATCGTCTCGAAGAGCGGCACGCTCACCTACGAAGCGATCGATCAGTTGACGCGGCAGGGCATGGGCCAGTCGACGTGCATCGGCATCGGCGGCGATCCGCTGATCGGGACGATGTATATCGACGCGCTGAAGCTGTTCGCCGCCGACGGCGACACCGACGCGGTGATCATGATCGGCGAGATCGGCGGATCGGCCGAGGAAGAGGCAGCCGATTGGATCAAGGACAACTTCAAGAAGCCGCTGGTCGGCTTCATCGCGGGCCAGACCGCGCCGCCGGGACGACGGATGGGTCACGCCGGTGCCATCATCGCGGGCGGTAAGGGCACCGCTGCGGAAAAGATGGCGGCGCTGACCGCGGCCGGCGTCCGGGTCGTGAAGAGCCCGGCCGACATGGGCGCGGCCGTCAAAGAGCTGATAGGGTAGAATCTCGGAACCCGAAGTTCCGAAATGCCGAAACCGCCGATGCCCTGCACCCGGCCCGTCTATCGCTTTTTTACGCACTTTAGCGACATGAGGGGCGCGGTGTAGGCTCGCACGCACAGTAACGAGACTTGAGCCGCCGCCCCCGTCAAACCGACGCGGGCGGCGGTTTTGTTTTGGGGCGGAACCTCGAACTCAGAACCTCGAAACCGAAGCCTCGGAACTTAGGAACCTCGAAATGACCGACGACACTCTCACCAATCTCCGAAAGCGACTCGACGACATCGATGCCGTGCTGGTGTCGGCACTGGGCGAGCGGGCGCGGCTCGCGCGGCAAATCGCCGCGGTCAAGGTCGACGGCGACGGGCCCGTGCGCGACATCGATCGGGAAACGGCGCTCCTGCAGCACCGCTCGGCGTTTGGCGAGCGCGTCGGTCTCGACCCCGCGTTCGTGCGCCGGCTCTTCCGCGAGATCCTGGACGACTCGGTGCGCCGCCAGCACGATGCGCTGCAGCCGCCGACGGCCTCCGATCGAGAACTTCGCGTCGCGTATCAGGGCACCGAAGGCGCGTACGGTCATCAGGCTGCCTGTCAGCACTACGGCGTGTCGAGCCGGGCGGTGGCGCTGAAGGCGTATCCGACGTTCCGGCAGATGCTCGAGGCGGTCGTCGATGGGCATGCCGACCGCGGCGTGCTGCCGATCGAGAACACGACGGCGGGATCGGTGTACGAGGCCTACGACCTGCTCCTGCGCTACAACCTCGCGCTCGTTGGCGAGGAGATCGTTGACATCAGGCACTGCCTCGTCGGCGTGGCCGACGTCCCGCTCGAGACGCTCCGCCAGATCCACTCGCATCCGCAGGCGCTCGCGCAGTGCAGCGAGTTTCTCAGCAGCCTGCCCGCCTGTGAGGCGACGTCAGCCGCCAATACCGCGCTCGCGGCCGGGCGCGTCCGTGAGCTCAACGATCCGGCGCAAGCGGCCATCGCCAGCGAGGAAGCGGCCGCGCACTTCGGCCTGCACGTGCTGCGTCGCGGCATCGCCAACCAGGCGGTCAACTACACCCGGTTCGTGATCGTTTCGGCGGAACCCGTGGACTGCGATCCGCGGATCGCCGCGAAGGTGTCGCTGGTGCTCGCGACCACCCACGACCATGGCGCGCTCGCCCGCAGCCTGAATGTCATCGCCGACGAAGGCATCAGCATGACCAAGCTCGAGTCGCGGCCGCGCCTGGGAAGCCCGTGGGAATACGTCTTCTATATCGACGTCGAAGGGCACGTGAGCGAGCCGCGGATGCAGGCCGCGCTGGCCGGCCTGGCCGCGCGCACCCGTTTCGTCAAGGTGCTGGGCTGCTACCCGGCCCGGTCGCTCCCAAAGGCCGAGCTATAATCGAACGCTTATGGAACGCACGTTTGCCATCATCAAGCCGGATGCCGTGAAGAAGGGATATGCGGGCCGGATTCTGGCCCGGATCGAAGCGGAAGGATTTCGCGTCGTCCGCCCTGCGGATGACGCACTTGTCAAAGCGCGACGCCGAAGGCTTCTACGACGTCCATCGGGCCCGGCCATTCTTCGGCGGGCTCACCGATTTCATGTCGTCCGGACCCTGCATCGTGATGTGTCTCGAGGCGCCGGAGGCGATCGGGAAGTGGCGGGCGCTGATGGGCGCCACCGACCCGGCGAAAGCCAACCCCGGCACGCTCCGCAAGGAGTTCGGCGCGTCGATCGACAACAACGCCACGCACGGCTCCGATGCGCCCGAAACCGCGGCCTTCGAGCTTGGCTACTTCTTCCGGGGCATGGAACTGCACTGAGGCGCGGCGGCCGCGCATCCTGATGGCCTGGGGACCTCTGCTCGTCGGCGTCGGGTTGCTCATCGCCCTCATCGGCGGCGCTGGTGTGGCTCGGCCTGCCGCTGGGGCGGCTGCCCGGCGACATTGTCATTCGCCGTGATCAGGTCACGGTGTATATCCCGATCACGACGGGCATTTTGATCAGCGTCGTGCTGACCGTGACTGGGAATGCTGTTGAGACGATAACGATGGCGATCAAAAGCGACCGCTGGATCCGCAAACAGGCGTTGGAACACGGCATGATCGAGCCGTTCGAAGATCGCCAGATCCGCGACGGCGTGGTGTCGTACGGCTTGTCGTCGTACGGCTACGACATCCGGGTGGCGGACGAGTTCAAGGTGTTCACCAACGTGTTCAACATGGTGGTCGATCCCAAGAAGTTCGATCCGCGCTCGTTCGTCGACATCAAGTCGGACTGCTGCATCGTGCCCCCGAACTCGTTCGCGCTGGCCCGGACCATCGAGTACTTCCGGATCCCGCGCGACGTCCTGACCATCTGCCTCGGCAAGTCGACCTACGCCCGCTGCGGCATCATCGTCAACGTGACGCCGTTCGAGCCGGAGTGGGAAGGGCACGTCACCATCGAGATCTCGAACACGACGCCGCTCCCCGCGAAGATCTACGCCAACGAAGGCATCGCCCAGGTGCTGTTCTTCCAGAGCGACGAACAGTGCGAAGTGTCCTACAAGGACAAGCAGGGGAAGTACCAGGCGCAGCGCGGCGTGACGCTGCCAAAGATTTACGTTACAAGTTACAAGTTACAAGTGCAAAGTTGGGTGCCAGCCGCGAAATGCCTGAGCGGGTGCGCCATGCAGCTGCGGCCCTCACTTGGAACTTTGAACTTGTAACTTGTAACTGACAAGCGACGACATGAACACCCACCCCGCGCGCGGGATGCGCGACTTCCTGCCAGAAGACGTCCGCCGCCGTCAGTACGTGATTGGCGTGATTGCCGACGTGTATCAGCGCTACGGCTTCGAGCCGCTGGAGACGCCGGCGGCCGAGAACATCGAAACGCTGATGGGCAAGTACGGCGAGGAAGGCGATCGGCTGATTTTCCGCATCCTCAAGCGGGGCGACGAAGGGAAGTCGGGCGAGGCGGATCTGGCGCTGCGCTACGACCTCACCGTTCCGCTGGCGCGCGTCGTCGCGGAGTACCGCGCGTCGCTGCCGAAGTTCTTCAAGCGCTATCAGGTGCAGCCGGTCTGGCGCGCCGATCGGCCGCAGAAAGGCCGCTTCCGCGAGTTCTACCAGTGCGACGTCGACGCCATCGGGTCGAAGTCGATGGTGGTCGAGACCGAGATGCTCAGCGCCGCCGCCGATGTCCTCGAGCGGCTTGGCTTCCCCAGCTTTACGATTCGGCTTGAATCACCGGCTGTTGCTGGCGGGGATGCTCGAGTCAGCCGGCGTGCCGGCCGAGCGGCACGGCGACGCGCTGGTCGCGATCGACAAGCTCGACAAGATCGGCCGCGACGGTGTCGCGCGCGAGTTCGAGCAGCGCGGCGTCACCGGTCGACGCCGGAACGCTGCTCCTCGAGCTGTTTGCCACCATCGACGAAGCGGCCACCCGAGCGGCCGCCGATCCGGCCGGGTTCAACGCCGACGCGCTTGCCCGCCTCGGCTCGCTCATTCGCGGCCACGAGCGCGGCGCGGCGGCGCTGGCCGAGCTGCGGCGACATCGTGCGGCTGTGCGGGGCCACGTCGGCCGGCGCCCCGCCTCCGTCTCGATCCCGGGCTCGCGCGCGGGCTGTCGTACTACACGGGATCGATCTTCGAGATTGCGGTGCCCGACCTCGCCGGCAGCCTCGGCGGCGGCGGCCGTTACGACGAGCTCATCGGCATGTTCCTCGGCAGCCAGGTGCCGGCCTGCGGCATCTCGCTCGGCCTCGAGCGCATCCTCGTCGTGATGGGCGAGCGGAACATGTTCCCGCCGGCGGTCGTCTCGCGTCCTGCCGACGTGATGGTCACCATCTGGAATGCCGATAGGACCGCGGATGCGATAAGACTAGCGGGAGCGCTCCGCGCGCAGGGCGTGCGCGTCGACGTCTATCCCGAGGCGGACAAGATCGGCAAACAGTTCAAGTATGCCGACAGCCGCGGCATCCGATTCGTCGCCGTGGTCGGCGACGACGAAGCGGCCCGAGGGGACGTGGCGATCAAGGACCTGAAGACCGGCGAGCAGACGTCGCGCCCGCAGGCCGACGTTGCCGACTACCTTCGAACCCTCGCTGATCCCTGATCCCTGATCCCTGATCCCTGATCCCTTCAAGCATCAGACCATGTCTGAACAGCTCGGCTCACTCGCTCGCACTCACACTTGCGGCGCCCTGCGCGCCACCGACGTCGGCGCCGGCGTCGTCCTGCTTGGCTGGGTGCATCGCGTGCGCGATCTCGGCTCGTTGATCTTTCTCGACATCCGCGATCGCCACGGCCATACGCAGGTGGTCGTCGAGGGCGACGAGGGGCTGATCGAGCGCGCCAAGCGGCTGCGCTCGGAGTATGTCGTGGCGATTCTCGGACACGTCGAGCGCCGCTCGCCGGAGACGACGAACGCAAACGTGCCGACCGGCGAGGTCGAGGTGCGCGCGACCGATGTGCGCGTCCTCAACGAGGCGCGGACGCCGCCGTTTCCGATCTCGGAGGACACCAACGTCTCCGAGGAGATTCGCCTCAAGTATCGCTACCTGGATCTTCGCGCGGCCGCGACTGCAGACCAACATCGCGCTGCGCCACGACATTACGCTGGCGCTCCGCAACTATTTCAACGAGCAGGGCTTTCTCGAGATCGAGACGCCGATCCTGACGAAATCGACCCCCGAAGGGGCGCGCGACTTTCTGGTGCCGAGCCGCGTCCATCCCGGCGAGTTCTTCGCGCTGCCGCAGTCGCCGCAGATCTTCAAGCAGATCCTGATGATCGCGGGCATGGATCGCTACGTGCAGTTCGCGCGCTGCTTCCGAGACGAGGATCAACGCGCCGATCGACAGCTCGAGTTCACCCAAGTGGATCTCGAAATGTCGTTTGCGCGGCCGGAAACCGTCTTCGAGATTGTCGAAGGCGCACTGGCGGCGGCGTTCAAGGTCATCGGCGTCGACGTGCCGCGGCCGTTCCGGCGGATGCCGTACGCCGAGGCGATCGCGAAGTACGGTGCCGACAAGCCGGATCTCCGGTTCGGGCTCGAGATCCAGGACTTCGGCCCGCTGTTCGCCGCCTCGCCGTTCGGGATTTTCCGCGAGGCCGTCGAGCATGGCGGCACTGTCCGCGGGTTCGTGATCCCCGGCGCGGCGAAGTTCTCGCGGCGTGAGCTCGACGAGCTCGGCGAGCAGGCCAAGCAGTTCGGCGCGGCCGGACTGGTCTGGGCGCGAGCGAGCGGCGAGGGCGTGCAGTCGTCGGCGAAGGCGATCGGCGAAGAGGGCATTCGCGCGGTGCTCACCGCGTCGGGCGCGGCCGGCTGACGACCTGCTGGTGCTCGCCTCGGGAGCGGGCGACTCGATCTCGAAGGTCCTCGGCCAGCTCCGGCTCGCTGTCGCGAAGAAGCAGAACCTGATTCCCGAAGGACGATGGGAATTGCTCTGGATCACCGACTTCCCGCTGTTCGACTGGAACGCGGACGAACGCCGCTGGGACTCGGTGAACCATCCCTTCACGGCGCCGCGCGAGGACGATTTGCCGATTCTCGAATCCGATCCGGGCAAGGTGCTCGCCAAGGCCTATGACGTGATCCTCAACGGCTGGGAGCTTGGCGGCGGCAGCATCCGTATCCATGACCGCGAGACCCAGGCCAAGGTCTTCCGCCTGCTTGGCATGTCGGACGAGGAGGCGCGGGATCGGTTCGGCTTCTTCCTCGAGTCGCTGGAGTACGGCACGCCACCGCACGGCGGGTTGGCGCTCGGCCTCGACCGGATTTGCGCGCTGCTGGCCGGCGAGACGTCGATCCGCGAGGTGATTGCC
>CAWJEO010000019.1:0-65756 GCA_963841895.1 uncultured Acidobacteriota bacterium | reverse complement strand
TCACGGATCGTCGGGCGTGCGAGTGCGGAATCAGCCGTGCTCGTGCTCAGGGTTTGTGGTCCTAGTCGGGGATCACGACGTAGCTGACGGGCACTCCCTCGACCGATCGCTGCGGGGCACTGTCCGTCGCGAGCGACTCGACGAGCCCCTCCTCGTCACTCGGGGTGGACCGCGACGACGATCTCGTCGGCCGGGAACGTGGCGAGCGTGTCGCGGGACCGCCAGACCCACGTCGGCCTCTCCGGCGACCGCCTCGACGGTCTCGCCGGGAAGCTCCTGGGCGGTGCGCTGCGCAACCCTCTCAGCATGGCCGAACGCCTTCTGGTCGTTGGCGAGCCAGCTCGAGGGCTCCCTGCCGGACCACTGGGACGACGACCTCTATCTCGTCGGCTGGTCCTACGTGGGCGTGCAAGACGTCCTCACCGTGCTCGACGGTGCTGACAACGAGTACCCGTCTAGCCACGAACCGTCCCTTCTCGAGCTTGGAAGTCGGCGACAGAGCCGCTGAAGCGGCCCCGTCGCCGACCGGACAGCGCAGGATCAAGCGCGGACCTGCTGCTTGGCGCCTTCCTTTGCCAGCCCGCTCCCCGATCGTCTGCAGCTTCTCGAGGGCGGCCTTCTCTTGCTCAAGGTTCTCGGTCAGCAGCTGCACGACCTCGGTTTCACCCATCGCGTCGGCCATCGTGACCAGGCCTTCGTAGGCGGCGATCTCGTAGTGCTCGGTGCGCGCGCCGGCACCGTCAGGAACGAGTCGAGCACGTCCTGCGAGGGCGACTCCTTGGCAACGAAGTCGTCGATCGGCCGTCGAGGGCTGCAAGAGCGAGAAACGCCGGGCCGAGCGTCATCAACAGAAAGTCGAGCGACGGCGGGTATTTGGTCGCGCGGAAGAACGACACGACGGTCATCGGCACGGTGGACTGCATCGACCACGGCGCCGGATCGCCGTAGCCGTTGATCGCGCGCAGCACGACAAACAGCGCGAGACACGCGACGCCAATCGTCACGAACACCCGCCGCCGTTGCGCCGGCTCGAGCCAGAAGAGCTCACCCGCACAGAAACCAGCAGCCATCACGCCAATCCACGGCAGCACCGGATAGGCGACGACGACGACCATCCCGGCGAGCCGGAACACGCCCTGCTGATGCAGGATGTTCCAGAGCGGCGCGTAGTCGCCGAGCTGCCGCGCCTGGACGCCGTCGAGCAGGTTGTGCGACGCGATGATCGCGAGGCTCACCACGGCCAGCACTCGTGGCGGCAGATGAATGAGCGCCGCCAGCGCCATCATCGCGAGCCCCAGCGCCCACAGAATCAGGAGCAGCAGCGGATACGCCGTCGAGAACGTGAAGTTCATCGCCAGCCGCATCAGCGTCAGTTCGATCAGGATCAGCCACAGCCCCCGCGTCAGCAGGAACCACGACAGCTCGTTCTTCGACCCGGTCCGTTGCAGACGGAAGAAAGCGCCGAACCCCGCGAGCAGGAAGAACGTGGGCGCGCAGACGTGCGTGACCCAGCGAGTGAAGAAGAGGAGAGGGGTCGTCCGCGCGAGATCCTCGGGCGAGAACGTCATCGCCCCCGCGTGCACGAAGTCGCGGACGTGATCGAGCGCCATGATGATCATCACGGCGCCTCTCAGCGCGTCGATCGAGATCAGCCGCGGCCCGGGAACCGGCGATCCGGCGGGCGGCGCCTCGGCGAGGCCGCTCGAAGCCACGGCAGAAGGCGGGGCGGCCTACTTCGTCGGCCGGGCGGTACCGAGGTCGATCAGCTTGCCGATGGTCACCTTCTGCTCGTTGGTGGCGGCAGTGACGACGACACGGACGCCGGGCTTGACCTCGTCGAGCCGCACCGGCTTCTTGTCCTTGATGACCTTGGTGGCGGCGTTGAGCGTGATCGTGATGTCCTTGCCCTCGCGGTCCTTCACCACCAGACGATCCGCGGCCACGGTGACGACCGTGCCCAGCACCTTGTGATCGTGTCCGGGGTGAGCCGCGACCGGGATCATCGCGATCACCAGGGCCGCCGCGACCGCAGCGCCCATCCCCACCATCGCTCGTCGTTTCATCGCCTCGTCTCCTTCGTCACGGCCGAAACAGCTTCTGGTAGAAGCCACTCACCTTGACCGTCACCGTCACCGGATCATCATTCAGATTCTGCCAGAACCAGCCGTGATTGCCGGCAAAAGGTGCGGTGAACGCGCCGTGGCCGGCTTTCTGATACTCGCCCTTCTCGTAGCTCGTGGACTGCCCTTCCGCTCCGCCGGTGGCCTCGCCGTGCATGTCGACGTCCACACCCTCGCCGCCCGTTGCGGTCCACGAGAACACGATCCGCTCGCCGGCGCTCATCGCCGCCTTCACCTCGATCCCCTCGCCCGACTTGAGCGTCACCGTCATCTCGTCGCTGCGGAACGGTGACGGGCTCGTGACGAGCGGACTCCCCGACTCCACAGCGGCCGCGGTCATCGCCGTCGATTCGGCCGCCGCATCTGCGGCCGGCCGATAGAGCCCCAGCGCCCGCCCGGCACCGAGCGGATCGCGGCCGAATTCGGCGGGCATCACGACCGTCACGAGCAGCAGTCCCGCCACCGCAAGGGCGACGAGCGTCGCACGGAGCAGCCGCGCCGACGAGGGGAGTGATTCGAGGCGAGGATCGGTCATCGGGATCGCGTCACTCGAGGAAGTAGCCGGTCAGCTGATAGCCCATCAGCAGGAACCCGCACGTCATGATGACGACGTTGCTCGCAAAGGCCTGCCGCTCGAAGCGCGGTGAGCGGCGCCAGTAGGCCATCGCGATCAGAATCGCGCCAAGCGCGAGCAGCTGACCGATCTCGACCCCGGCGTTGAACGCCACGATCTTGCCGACCAACCCTTCGCGCGGCAGGGCGAAATCCTGCATCTTCGTCGCCAGGCCGAAGCCGTGGAAGAAGCCGAAGATCAGCACCGCGGCCTTCGTGTTCGGCTGAACCCCGAACCAGCGCCGGAAAGCGCCGAGATTCTCCATCGCCTTATAGACGACCGAGAGACCGATGATGGCGTCGATAAGATACGCGTTGACGTGAGTGCCGCTGAGAACACCGTAGAGGAGCGTGACGCTGTGACCGACGGCAAACAACGTCACGTAAGCACCGACATCGCGAAGGCGGTACAGGAAGAAGATGACGCCGAGGAGAAACAGCAGGTGGTCGTAGCCCGTGACCATGTGCTTGGCGCCGAGATAGAGAAAGGCCAGCAACCCGCCTTCCTCCATGAACGCCTTGTCGCGTGCGGAGACGCCGTGCGCGGCGAGATCGGTGCCGCTCAGCGCCACGGCCGACGCCACCAGCAACGCGACCGCTACCCGCCCGACCTGCCCTACCCTGCCCCACCCGCCCTACCATATACCGTCGTACCGGAACTTTGGGCGTGCGCTGCCGTCTCAATGAGGTTAACGCGCTGTTGACAGCCCAAAGGAGACTATCCCGTGATGCACGTCATCGGTTCGGTCCTGGCTCTGGCATTGCTCGTCAGCGCCCAGCCGGGCGACAAGCCCAACTTCTCGGGTGAGTGGAAGCTGAATCTCGAGAAGAGCAACTTCGGGGCGCTGCCGCCACCCACGTCCATGACCCGGAAAATCGTGCATGCCGAGCCGTCGATGACAATCGACGAGGTGCAGGTGAGCCCGCTGGGCGAACAGACCACCACGCGCAGCTACAAGACCGACGGATCGGCCATGACCTTCATGGTCCAGGGCGCGAGCGTCAGCGGATCGGCAAAGTGGGTCAAGAACGTCCTCGAGGTGATGTCGAACGTGGAAGCCATCGGCATGTCGTTCACCGACCGGATGACGCTCTCGACGGACGGCAAGACCCTGACCAGTGCGGTGGCGGTCACGTCGGCTCAGGGAAACATGGACATCACGGCGGTGTTCGAGAAGCAGTAACGACGGGCTAGCGCCCGTCCTTGCCGCGCCGGCCACTCAACCGGCGCGTCATGGCCGGGCTGGTGAGCCCGCGCAACGCGTCTTTTCCCACCCACCGCGGCGCGGCATCTGCTGATTCCGCGAGCCGTCGCGCCACCCCAATCGCCGCGGCGTTCAAAGCGGCGTTCCGTCCGCCGATGGCGCGCAGCGCCCAGTTGACCGCCTTCTTCACGAAGTTCCGTTCGTCGGCCGCACCGCGCTCGATGAGCGGCAGGGTTCGGAGAAACGCCGCGTCCTTGGCCTCCTTGTCGTGCAGCGCCAGACACGCGAGCAGGACGAACGCCGCGCGCCGGCTGGTCTCGCCGCGCAGCCGCGACCACGGCTCGACCTTCGACCAGGCGTGCGGCACGCGATCGAAGAGCTTGAAACAGACGGTGTCGCAGACCGCCCAGTTGTCGAACTCGCGACACCAGCGATCCATCTGTGCCGAGGTGACCTTCGCCGGGTCGTCAACAAACGACGCCATCAATCGCGCTTCGTAGATCCCGGTGTCCCAGAGTGCCTGCGCCAGCGCGTGGTTCGGCGCCAGGGCCTTGCCCATCTTCATCACGGTGCCCACCGGGACGCCAAGGGCGCGGTCCGATGGGATCGCGTAGCGCGCCATCCCGTCGCGTGTGCGCCTGGTAGCGACGCGCTCGAGCGCGGCAATGGCGGCAGCAGTTTGCGCCTCGATGGTCGTCGTCACGGCGGCGGTAGACGAGGGACGGCGGGCAGGGCGTTTCACGGGGGGTATGATCTTAGGGCAAGTAGGGCTGGTGGGCAGGTAGGGCGGGTAGGGGGAGATACATGGCCGGGTTGATCGAGGCGCTCGAGGTCAAGCGGAAGTCGTTTTTCGAGTTCGAGGAGGCGCCGTATGTGTGCCTCGACGTCGAGGTGTCGAAGCCGACCGCCCGTGGCGGGCAGACGCTGGTGCGGATCAAGATGCGCAACCTCCTCACCCGCGCCGTCTTCGACAAGACCTTCAAGGCCGGCGACAAGTTCAAGGAGCCCGATCTCGACGTCGTTCCAGCGACCTTCCTGTACGGCGACGGCGACGGCTATCACTTCATGGATCAGGAGAGCTTCGAGACGCTCACCCTGGGCGCCGACACGCTCGGCGAGGATTCCCAGATGCTGGGCGACAACCTGGCGGTCCAGATCCACCGCTTCAACGGACGCGCGATCGGCGTCCAGCTGCCGCCGCATGTCGAGCTGGTCGTGCGGACCACCGAACCGGCCGTCCGCGGCAACACCGCCAGCGGCGGCGTCACCAAGCCCGCGACGCTCGAAACCGGCCTCGAAATCCGGGTGCCGCTCTTCATCGAGGAAGGCGAGAAGGTGAAGGTGCACACCGAGACCCGCGCCTTCGCCGGCCGGGCGTAGCCCGGGCTCAGCCAAACTTTTAATTCATTCATTGACGGGGCGGGCGGATGCTGGTAAGGTTCGCCAAAGTAACTCTTAAATGATTAAGAGTATCGCCACCGCCGTCGCCGGTTTCGCCGCCCTGTTCGTCCTCCAGGTCACGGCGCACGAGTCCGCCTCCGCCCCGGCGTTCCTGGGCCAGACCTTCGGCGTCAACGCTGCCGATTTGTCGCGCATCAAGGCCGGCCGCGTCGTCGCCCGAACGCTGGAGTCGGCCAACCGCCGCGAGGTCGGGACCCTTGGCGTCGTCCGCGTCCGCATCACCCCCGAGTACTACATCGAGAAGCTCCGCGACATCGCGACCTTCAAGAAGAGCGACGCCGTCCTCCAGGTCGGAACCTTCAGCAACCCGCCCGTGCCGAGCGACGTGGCGGCGGTCGTCCTGGACGACGCCGACGTCCGTCTCCTGCGGAGCTGCGCGATCGGGGATTGCGGCCTGCGCCTGTCGGCCGAGGCCATCACCCGGTTCCGCACCGGGATCGACTGGCGCCGCACCGACGCCCGCGACCAGGCCAACGCGCTGATGCGGCAGATCCTGTTGGACTACGTCGGCACCTACCTGCGCAGCGGCGCCGGCGCGTCGATGCGGTACGCCGACCAGTCAGGCGTGGTCGACACCCGTCACGAACTTCGCGAGCTGGTGGCCGGGGACAAGAGCGGCTGGCCGCAGTTCCAGGGGCTGGGCCGGCACGTGCTCGACTTCGACGGCAGCCCGGCGCCTGGCATCAGCGATGTCATCTACTGGTCGAAAGAGAAGGTCGCCTCGCGCCACGTGGTCAGCGTCACCCATCTGGCGATCGCGCACACCGCCGCCGAGTCGCCCGCCGATTATGCCGTCGCCTCGAAGCAGATCTACGGCACGCACTATTTCGACGCGTCGCTCGGACTCACGGTGCTCTTGCGCGACACGTCCGGCCCGAATCCGGCGATCTACGTCGCGTATCTCAATCGCTCGCGCATCGATATGTTCGATGGACTCTTCGGCGGGGTGACCCGGAACATCGTCAGCGGCAAGGCGCGGGGAACGGTGTCGGATCACCTGCTGCAGGTGCAGCAGCGGCTGGAGCAGCAGTTCAGCGCGGCGGGGGACAACCGCGACTGAACTGGTGGGCTAGACCTCGGCGGTCTTCAGCTTGACCACGAACGCGTTCAGCTCGGCGATTTTGTCGCCCTCGAACCGGTAGACGTCGCAGAAGCTGTACGGGCCCACGCGACCGTCCTTGTCCTTCATCGTCATCTCGCCGATGCACGTCACGTAGTCGCCTTCCGCAACGGTCTGCTTGATGGTGAACTTCGGCGCCTCGCCGGGCATCGAGGCCATCCACTTCCGAATCCCTTCCTTCCCCTTCACGGCCGAATCACCGACCATCGTCCACACGACGTTGTCGGTACAGGCCGCCAGAAACGCTTCCGTGTTGTTCTGCCGAAACGCGTCGTTCACTTTCGCGATCGTGGCTTTGTTCTGCTGTGCTGACATCTGTTGACTTCCTCGAGAGCAGCAGTCGCGCGGCGCGACTCCTGAATTGAAGGTTGGATCGCCAGTATTCGACTCGTCGGCGAGCTCCGTCAAGCTGGTCAGCTCCGTCGCGGCGCTCAACGGGGGCGGGTCTGCGGCCGTGCTAGAGTGAGCCGGATGTCAGTTCCCCAAACTACTCTGCCGGTTTTGAGCGCGACCGACGTGATCGCGCAACTGAGCGCGCTCCGTTCGCGCCAGCCCGTGAAGTACTGGGCCTTCTACTCGAGTCAACTCGGCGGGATCGTCACCGATCCCGCGCTGATGGTGATTCCGTTCGACGATCACATGGTCCATCGCGGACACGGCATCTTCGACACCGCGGGCCTCGTCAACGGCAAGCTCTACGACCTCGAAGCGCACCTCGATCGATTCGCGGCGTCAGCGGAACGGTCGAAGCTGACACTGCCTGGCTCGCGCGACGAGATGCGCGACATCATCGTCAAGACGACGGCCGCGAGCGGGCATCGTGACGGGTCGATTCGCTACTGGCTGTCGTCCGGGCCTGGCAGCCTCGAGCTGAGTCCGGTGCCCAACGCCGCCCCCGGCTTCTTCGTCATGGTCTTTGCCGGGCTGGCCTACCCGGAGCGGTGGTACACCGACGGTCTCCGGGTCATGACGACCACGTATCCGATCAAGCCGCCGCTCTACGCGATCACCAAGACGACGAACTACCTGCCGAACGTGTTGATGCAGATGGAAGCCAAGGAGAAGGGCTTCGACAACGGCGTGTTCATCGATCACGACGGTCACGTCGGCGAGAGCTCGAACATGAACGTCGCCTTCATCACCGCCGACGGGGCGCTGCGGCATCCGAAGTTCGACCACATCCTGTCCGGCTGCACGTCGCTCCGCGTGCTGGAACTCGCGCGGGTCCTGAAGGATCGCGGCGTCATTGCCGACGTGCAGGTCGGCCATATCACGGTCGAGGGCGCGCGCTCGGCGCGCGAGATGCTCCTCTTCGGCAGCTCGATCAAGGTCGCGTCGATCGTCCAGTGGGACGATCAGGTGATCGGCGACGGAAAGCCCGGACCGATTTCGCGGGCCCTGCTCGCGCTGCTCGAAGAAGACATGCGCAGCGGCGATCGGCTGATCAGCGTGCCTTACTAGGGTCCTCCCCCGCCCGCCCGCGCTCTACCCCTCACCTCTCCTGGCCTTGGCGGCCTTCCGGCGGTCCCGGCCGGCGGGTCGCATCAGTTGCGCACGCCATCCCTGAACTTGTGTCGAATTTGTGACGAAAGCCCTATTTTGAGGGCTAAACTCCGTCATATGTGTGACAAACGGCGATGATGGAGACATCGCCGGGGTCGCTCTTCTCTGAGGAAAACCTATGTACAGACCCTTCTTCGTTGCTGTGCCTGCTCGCCAGCGTCGCAGCGGCCGGTCCCGCCGCGGCGCAGGTCACCAACACCGGTACCGTCCAAGCCATCGTCCTCGACCAGGGGAACCTGCCCGTCCCTGGCGCAGACGTCACCGCGGAAAGCACTGACGGCGTGACCAAGCGCAGTGCCGTGACCAACGCGAATGGCGAAGCGCTGCTCGTCGGGCTCGAACCGTCGGCACGTTACATCGTCACGACGACCCTTTCAGGTTTCGTGACCCAGCGATTCGAAAACGTGCTCGTGCGCTCCGGGCAGATCACGACGCTGCGCGTCACGCTCCCGGTCAGTGGACTGGCCGAACAGGTGCAGGTCACGGCCGACTCGCCCATCGTCGATACGACGAGCGCGACGCAGGCCACCGACATCACGCTGCAGCTCACCGAGTCGCTCCCGACGGGACGCTCGTATCAGAGCTACCTGCAGATCGTGCCGGGCGTCTTGCCCGACGACCCACAGCTGCCCGGCAACCCGGCGTCGAAGTCGGGCATCAACTACAGCGACGTCGGCGGCAACGTCGGTGTTTCCACCGACAACGCTTACTACATCGACGGCATCAACGTCACCGACCCGCAGGCCGGGACGTTCGGCGCCAACCTCAACACCGAGATCATCCAGGAGCAGAAGGTGATCACCGGTGGCATCCCGGCCGAGTACGTCGGGACCCCCGGGCTGCTGTCCAATGTGATCACCAAAACCGGCAACAACAGCTACCACGGCTCGGGGAATTACTTCTTCCAGAACGCCGACCTGCAGGCCGACAACAAGAATTCGGCGTCACAGGACTTCTCGACCTACGACACGGCCTTCACCGTGGGAGGCCCGGTGTGGCGCGACAAGGCCTGGGCCTTTGGCAGCTATCGCTACCTGCACCGTGAGGATGCGGTGACGACGCTCGATACGCTGGAGCTGATCCGCACGCCCGAGAACAACCAGAAGCAAGGTTATTTCAAGAGCACGGTGGCACCCAGCGCGCACGACACGATCAGCTTCACGTTCCTCAACGACCCGACCGACATCACCGGCCGCATCGAGCGCACGATCACCAATGCCCGCGACCGCGTCCGCGACCAGGGCGGCAACCGGTGGAACCTGAATTACTCGCGGATTTGGGGCAACGCGCTTATTGGAAGTGGGCTACAACCGCCACAACGGCGAGCTCTCGGATCTGTCGAAGATCCGCGAATCGTCGAACACCATCCTTTACCGCAGCACCGACGCCCGCACGCTGAACGACGAGCAGCGCGGCGGCCTGGGCACCGACACCATCGACGAGCGCGATGTCGACGGCTTCCGCGGCGCCGCTGCAGTGGATGCTCGGCCGCCATTCGGTCAAGGGCGGCATCGAGTACCAGGAGAACACCCGCTTCATCAACTCGTTGACGATCGGCGACACCAAGTCGACCTACACCTCGCTGGCGAACGGCTTGTCGGGCTTCACGGCTAACCAGATCGATGTCGACTCGCTGAGCGGCAGCAAGACCTTCCGCGTCAGCAACGTCAGCGACTACGGCGGGTTCATCCGAACGATCAACGGCCTGCCGAATCGCGCCGCCTTCTACTCGGCGTTCGACACCAACGGCGACGGCACGATCTCGGCGGCGGAGTTCGGCGCCTCTGCCCTGTACAACAACACCACCGGCAACCCGCACAGCGCGGTCAATTACGGCAGGACGTTCCAGTCGGCCGACGGTCCGCAGGAATTCGTGTCGAAGGGCACGAGCTTCTTCATCCAGGACTCGTTCCCGCTGGGCCGGGTCACCATCAACGCCGGTGTGCGCACCGAGCGGTGGGAGCACTTCGCCACGACCGGCGCCAACATCCATGACCTTTGACTGGGAGTTCGCGCCGCGGTTGAGCGCGGTCTTCGACGTGCTCGGCAATGGCCGGCAGAAGGCCTCGGCGTACTGGGGCCGCTACTACGATCCGGTCCGCACCAACATGACCGCGTTTGCCGGCTCGCTGACCGGGCGCACGCGTGAGGAGCAGGTCTTCGTCGCCAACGGCATCAACCAGTGGGTCACCTACCGCGTGCGCGGCGGCGCCGTGCTCGACGGGTTCTTCGCGCCGACGACCCAGACGCCGTACACCGACGACCTGCAGCTGGGTTACTCGGCCGACCTCGGCCGCAACATGAGCTTCGAGACGACCTACAACTATCGTCCGACGCGCGACGTCCTCGAAGACTACGACGCCGCGCTCTACGCGACGACGACGTCGGGGACCACCGACTACCCCGGGCCAATCGACCATCCGGACTCGCTCTTCCTCGGCCTCGACTACTTCGGGTTCGAGACCAACCCGGGCGCCAACTTCATCATCGCCACGCTCGAAGGCGGCGAACGCAACTACCACGGCCTCGAGCTGAACCTGCGCAAGCGTTTCAGCAACCAGTGGCAGGCGATCGCCAGCTACAACTACAACCACGCGACCGGCAACACGAACTCGGATTCGAACGCCGACTTCCAGGGCGACGTGCTCGAACTGGATCCGCGCGCGCCGAACCAGCAAGGCCGTCAGCCCGGCAGCATCGAACACCTCTTCAAGCTGAGCGGGTCGTACGTCTTCACCAGCGGCCTCGAGCTCGGCGGCGGTTACCGGTGGAACTCGGGCACGATCGCCAGCCGGACCTACCTGGCGTCGGGCCGCAACCTGCCGATTCAGGTGACGCCACAGAACTCCTTCACCTACGCCGGTATCCCGTTCCAGTGGCTCGACCCGACGGCGGTCGGCACGCTCGACAATCCGTCGTGGGGACAGTTCGACCTGCGGGTGAAGTACAGCCGCGAGTTCGGCAAGATCCGTCCTGAATTCTTCGTGGACATCTTCAACGTCCTCAACAATCAGGACTCGACCCGCGATCAGGATCTCGTGGCCGGCTCGGGCGGCATCGCCTTCGGTCAGCCTCTGCGCTACCTCGACCCGCGCCGCTTCTTCCTCGGCGCACGAATGAATTTCTAGCTGAAACCGGGCCAGGTGCTCCTCGGGAGCGCCTGGCTCGGACTCGTTCCGGAATTACCGAATAAACGTCCCATTCCTCAGCTCGGCGAGCGCCTGCTGCAGTTCCTGTTTCGTGTTCATCACGATCGGCCCGTACCACGCCACCGGTTCTTCGATCGGCTTGCCGGACACGAGCAGGAAGCGGATGCCCTGATCGCCGGCCTGCACGACCACTTCGTCGCCTTGATCGAATAGCACGAGCGAGCGGTTCTCGCTCTCGTCGGGCAGCGAACGCGTGGTCGCGCCGTCCACCTGCTCGGTCAGCACGCCTTGCGGCGCCGACGCGTCGCGGAACGTGCCCGAGCCGGCAAAGACGTAGGCGAAGGCGTGGTTCGAGCGATCGACGGCCAGCCGCTTCCGCCGGCCGGGCGGCACCGAGACGTCGAGATAGCGCGGATCGGACGCGACGCCGTCCACCGGCCCCTTCCTGCCCCAGAACTCGCCCACCACGATCCGGACGCGCGTGCCGTCGTCGTCGACGACCTCCGGCACATCGGCGGCCTTGATGTCCTGGTAGCGCGGCGCGGTCATCTTGAGCGACGCCGGCAGGTTGGACCACAACTGGAAGCCGTGCATGCGGCCGGCGGTATCGCCGCGCGGCATCTCCTGGTGCATGATGCCGCGCCCCGCGGTCATCCACTGGACGTCGCCGGCTTCGAGGCTGCCGCGATTGCCGAGACTGTCGCCGTGGTCGACCGAACCGGCCAGCACGTAGGTGATCGTCTCGATGCCGCGATGCGGATGCCACGGAAAGCCCGCGAGATAGTCGGCCGGATTGTCGTTGCGAAAGTCGTCGAACAACAGGAACGGATCGAACTCCGTCGTATTGCCGAAGCCAAACGCGCGCTGCAACTTCACGCCGGCGCCTTCCAGCGTCGCCTGCGTGCCCAACTGCTGCTTGATCGGTCGTACGGACATGATTCCCTCACCCTTTCAGTCGCGTGAAGCGTCGGCCGGGCCGGGCGGCGGTTCGTGCGCGGCGCAAATCGCCGCGAGCAGGCGGCCGAGCACGATGCGCTCCTGAGCCTTGAGCCCCTTGAGGCTGCTGTCGCTGGCCGCGAGCACCGGCGCGTCGAGCCGGGCGACGAGCGCGCCGCCGTCCTTCGTGATCCAGCACAGGTGCTGCCGCCGGTCGTGCGGGCAGCGCTCGCGCCGCACCCATCCCTTGGCTTCGAGCCGATCGAGGAGGCGGGTAATACCGGGCGTCTCTTCGATCATGCGGGCCGCCACCTCGAGCGTCGGCACGCCCTCGCTGCCGCCGCCGCGGAGGATGCGCAGGACGTTGTACTGCTGCAGCGTGACCCCGTGCGCTTCGATGACGCGGGCCATCTGGCGGCGGACCACATCCGCCGTCCGCATCAACGCGACCACCGCCTCCTGGGCGGGCGACTGGAACGGCTTGCGCTTCACTGATCATTAGCTTACATGTCATTAGTTGACTAATCAAGCATATGAGGTTTCGCGGTTCCTGGGTTTCGACGTTTCGGGGTCTCTGGGTTCTGGAACTTTCCGCTTGACAGTGACGTCACTTCTCATCGACAGTCTTACTGTATTAGTTCAGTAGTACAGTTGATGTTGTTTCGCCCCAACCCGTCGCTCGGTGTGCCCATCTACCTCCAGCTCATGGAGCAGATCAAACATGCCGTCGAAACCGGGGCGCTCGCACCGGGCGACCAGCTGCCGGGCATCAGGCCGCTCGCCGAGGAGCTCGTGATCAACCCGAACACCGTCGCCAAGGCCTACCGCGAACTCGAGCACGACGGCGTGATCGAGCTGCGCCACGGCGCCGGCGCCTTCGTCGCCGGGCAGCACCGGCGGCAGAAGCAGACCGATGCGGTCCGCACCGCCCAGCCCATCGTCTCGGCGGCGATCGAGCGGCTCCGGGCGCGCGGGCTGACCGACGAAGAGATTCGACGCCTGTTCGAGGCGGAACTGGCCGGCCTTCGGAAAGGCGGGAACGCACCATGACCGACGATTACGCGATCGATACGACCGACCTCCGCAAGCACTACGGCGAGGTCGAAGCGCTTCGCGGCCTGAGCCTGCAGGTGCCGGTGGGTTCCCTCTTCGGCTTCCTCGGCCGGAACGGCGCCGGCAAGACCACCACCATCAAGGTCCTGCTCGGCTTCGCCCGCGCCAGCAGCGGGTCGGTGCGCGTGCTCGGGGCCGACGCCACGGATGCCGCAGCCGCGGTCGCGCTCCGCCGCCGGATCGGCTTCGTCAGCGAAGAGAAAGAGCTCTACGACTACATGACGGTGGACGAGGTCATCCGCTTCACGGCGTCGTTCTATCCGACGTGGCGGCGCGACCTCGAAGACCGCTATCTGCGGCAGTTCGACCTGCCCGGGAGCCGCCGGATCAAGGCGTTGTCGCGCGGGATGCGGACGAAGCTCGCGCTCCTGCTCGCGCTCTCGCGCGGCGCCGAGCTCCTCGTCCTCGACGAGCCGACGTCCGGACTCGATCCGGCGGTCACCGAAGAGGTCCTGCAGGCGCTCGTGTCGCACGTCGGCGGCGAGCGGATGACCGTGTTCTTCTCGTCGCATCAGCTCGCTGACGTCGAGCAGATCGCCGATCGCATCGCCATCATCAATCGCGGCACCGTCGTGGTCAGCGGCGAGCTCGACGACCTGCGCGCCCGGTTCTGTCGCATCCAGATCGTCTTCGACGGCGCGGCGCCGTCACAAGGATTCCACGGCGACGGCATCGTCCGCGTGCGCCGCGACGGCCGCGTGATCACCGTCGTGTCGAGCGCCGGCGACGAGCACGTGCGCCAGCAGGCGCTGGCGCTCGGCGCCGCGTCCGTCGCCACGACCCCGGTGTCCCTCAAGGACATCTTTCTCGAAACCGCCATCGGCGAGGACTGACATGCTCTGGTACCGGTCATGGCGTGAATCACGCTGGCGCTTCACCATCGGATTGATCCTGCTGACGTTGTCCGCGCTGTCGCTCGTTCGGCATACCGGCAAGTCTCGGCGGTGGCGCCGGTTCTGCCCGCCGCCATCGACAGCAACAGCGAACTCGGCCGAAGAATTCTCGAGATCGCGGCCCTGTCGCGCGAGTATCGCGGCTACATCTGGTCGGAGTGGTTCCGCCAGAACCTTGCCAATACCTGGACGATGTTTGCGGCGATCCTCGGCGGGATTGGCATCTTGTCGCAGACCTCGAGGGACGCCACGTTGTTCACCCTGTCGCTGCCGGTCTCGCGGCGGCGACTCATCGTCGTCCGCGCCGCCACCGGCCTGGCGCAGCTCGCGGTCATGGCGCTGGTGCCGTCGCTGGTAATCGTCGCTGTGTCTCCAGCCGTCGGTGAGCACTACGGCGTCGGGCCCGCGCTGGTGCACAGCGTCCTGTTCTTCGTCGCCGGCTCGGTGTTCTTCAGCCTGGCATTTCTGCTGTCCACGTTCTGGACCGATCCCTGGCGCCCGACGTTGATTGCCCTGTGCGCAGCGATTGTGATCGGCCTGTGCGAGCAGGTCTCCAGCGACTTCGCCCGCTTCGGCATCTTTCGCGTCATGAGCGGCGAAGACTACTTCCGCGGGAATGGCGTGCCGTGGATCGGCCTGGCCATTACGACTTCGCTGTCCGCGCTGATGCTCTACCTCGCGGCGCTCAAGCTCGAACGCCGCGATTTTTAACGCTCTCGTCTACCAAAGGAGTTCGCCATGCAGGTCCGACGTGTCTTCAGTTGCAGCATTCTGTGTCTGTCGTTGGTCTCGGTCGTCGCCGCCCAGAAGCCCGCGGATCCGACCGGGCACTGGACGGGAACGATTCACGCCCCCGAGATGGTCGTACCGTTCGAGGCCGATTTCCAGCGGAACGCGAAGGGCGAACTCGTCGGCACGATCGACCTGCCCGCCGAGAAGATTCACGGCCTGCCGATGCAGAAGATCGTCGTCGACGGCGTCGCAATCGCCTTTCATGTCCGATCCGATCAACCCCTGACCGGCACCCTGTCGGCGGACGGCACCACGATCACCGGCGACATGACGGCGGCCGGAGGCACCGCGCCGTTCACGATGACCCGGACCGGTGATCCCAGGATGGAGACCGCCGCACCGCAGCCGCCGATTGCCGCCGCGCTCGAAGGCACATGGAGCGCAACGATCGAGAGCGGCACTGGGCGGGATGCGGATCGAGCTGAGCCTTGCCAACGTCGACAACGGCGCCACCGCGCGCCTCGTCAATCTCGATCAGGGCTCGCTGACGATTCCCGCCAGCCGCATCGTCCAGAACGGCACGGCGCTGACGCTCGAGTTCAAGAGCATCGGCGCCGCGTTTTCCGGGACGGTCAACGCCGACGCGACCGCGGTTGCCGGCACGTTCACGCAAGCGCGTGGCTCGGTGCCGATCACGTTCTCGCGGAAGAAGTAGTCCGCTCCCGTCAGGCCTGCCGGATGAACGCGAGCAGGTCGGCGTTGACCTGATCCGCGTTGATCGTGCAGAGGCCGTGGCTGAGGCCCGGATAGACCTTCAGCGTCGCGCCTGTAATCAGCTTCGCCGATGCCAGAGCCGACGCGCCGATCGGCACGATCTGGTCGTCGTCTCCGTGCATGATCAGCGTCGGGACGTCGAACCTGCGCAAGTCCTCGGTGAAGTCGGTCTCCGAGAAGGCCTTGATGCAGTCGAGCGCGTTCTTGTGACCGGCTTGCATGCCCTGGAACCAGAACGAATCGCGCACGCCCTGCGACACTTTTGCGCCCGGCCGGTTCGCGCCGTAGAACGGGGTCGTGAGGTCCTTGAAGAACTGCGACCGGTCGGCGGTGACGCCCGCGCGAATCGCATCGAAGGTTTCGATTGGCAACCCGTCCGGATTGCTCGGCGTCTTCAGCATGAGCGGCGGCACCGCGCCGATCAGCACCGCCTTGGCGACACGCGACGTGCCGTGGCGGCCGATGTAGCGCGCCACTTCCCCACCGCCCGTCGAATGACCGACGTGCACGGCGCCGCGGAGGTCGAGCGCCGTCGTCAACGACGCGAGATCGTCGGCATAGGTGTTCATCTCGTTGCCGTCTGTACGGCTGGCTCGATCGACCGTGCCCGCGGCGATCGTGCGCGATGCAGCGGAGGCCATGCGCCGCGAGGAACACCATCTGCGGATCCCAGGCGTCGGCGGTCAATGGCCAGCCATGACTGAACACGACCGGCGGCCCGCTTCCCCAGTCCTTGTAGTAGATCTCTGTCCCGTCTTTCGTCGTGATCGCTGGCATCACACGCTCCTCGCGAGGCGAATCGATACAGGCACGCACCGCAGCTCGCGTTCTCACTGTACTGCGAGCGATGCTGGTTCACGGCTCAGCTGCCGGCCCGTTCGCGCTATTCTTCAGCGCATCGATCGGTCCGCGTCGGATGGGTAAAGTAGGAGCCATGTCCACGTTCGCGCTCGTCACGGTTCTGCTGGTCGGGGTGTGGGCGGCGCAGCCAGCTGCGCCCGCCGTCGGTCAACCGGCGCCGCCATTCAGCGTCACCGACGCCACCGGCGCCGTGCGATCGCTCGCCGATTACAAGGGAAAGACGGTCGTGCTCGAGTGGCACGCGCAGAGCTGCTCGTACGTGATGAAGCACTACCGCACGGGCGCCATGCAGAAACTCCAGAAGACCTGGATGGATCGCGGCGTGGTGTGGCTGCTCGTCAACTCGTCGGGCAAGGACACGCCGAGTTATCTCACCGCCCAGGAATCGCTGGCCTATCTCGCCGAGCGCAAGATCACGACGACGGCCCTGCTCCTCGACAGCGAAGGGACCGTCGGGCGCGCCTACGGCGCGCTCACGGCGCTGCACATGGCGATCGTCGATCCGGGCGGACGCCTCGTCTACCTCGGCGCCGTTGACGATCAGCCGCGCGTCGAAGCGAACTCGCTGGCCAACGCCAGGAACTACGTCGATCAAGCGCTCACCGAGTTGAGCCAGAAGAAGCCGGTCTCGGTGCCCACGAGCGAGCCGTACGGCTGTTCGCTCCACTACGCCGCTCCGAAGAAATAGACAGTCGAAGCGGTGCCGCTCCGAACCGTCACCATCACCCGCTACGTGACGCCGCTGCGCGAAGGCGGCTCACTCCCGGCCATCGTCGAAGCCTCCGACGATGGCATGTACGTGCTGAAGTTTCGCGGCGCCGGCCAGGGCGCAAAGGCGCTGATCGCGGAGCTCGTCTCGGGCGAAATCGCGCGGGTGCTGGGGCTGCCGGTGCCCGAGCTGGTCTTCGCGGACCTGAACCCCGAGCTGGCGCGGACCGAGCCCGATCCCGAGATCCACGCGCTGATTCTCGACAGCGCCGGCGTGAATATCGCGATCGACTACCTGCCGGGCTCGGTCACCTACGATCCGATCGTTCAACGGATGGATGCCGACCTGGCGTCACGCATCGTCTGGTTCGACGCCTACGTGACCAACGTCGACCGCACCGTCCGCAACACCAACATGCTGATGTGGCATCGCCGGGTCTGGCTGATCGATCACGGCGCGACGCTCTACTTTCACCATGCGCCCGGCTGGCCCACCGAAGGCGCCCGGCCGCGCGATCCGTTTCCGATGATCAAGGACCACGTGCTCCGGCGCTTCGCGACCGAGCTGCAGGCAGTCGACGAGACTCTCAGCGCGACGCTGACCGCCGATGCCGTCTCGACCATCGTGAACGAGATTCCGGAGAGCTGGCTGGCGGCGACCGGCGCAGACGTCAATCTCGCCCGGGCGCGCGAGTCGTACGTGCGCTACCTCGTCGATCGCCTCGAGGGCCCGCGGCCATTCCTGGAGGAGGCGATCGGTGGCCGCTGACTACACCTACGACTATGCGATCGTGCGAGTCGTGCCGCGAGTGGAGCGCGGCGAGCAGGTCAACGTCGGCGTCATCCTGTCGTGCGTTGACGCGGAGTTCCTGGAAGCCCGCATCGAAATCGACCGCGACATGCTCCTCGCGCTCGACCCGTCGCTCGATCTCGAGGCGATCGAGGCCGGCCTCGCCAGCATCAGCACGGTCTGCGCCGGCGGTGACAGCGCCGGCCCGATCGGCCTGCTGCCGCCGCGCGCCCGCTTTCGCTGGCTGGTCTCGCCGCGCAGTACGGTGATCCAGATGTCGCCGGTCCACACCGGGCGCACCACCGACCCGGGCGGTGCCCTTGACCGTCTAGTCGCGACGATGGTCAGACGACGACGTTAATTCTCGCCTTCTTCGCTTTCTTCGCCCCCTTGCGGCTGCGCTGGCTGGCGGGACTTTCGCGCCCTTCTCGCGCGCTTCGTTCAACGCAATCGCAATCGCCTGCTTGCGGCTTTTCACCCGGCGTCCCGAGCTGCTCTTCAATGTGCCCTTCTTGCGGCGGCGCATCGTCGATTCGACGTTCTTGGACGCGGCCTTTCCGGTACTTGGCCATCCTGGACCCTCCGCAAAGGGTTCATGCAAACCGCACTCCGGCGCACGGCTCATCACTTGTGCTCCGGATCCCAGGTCAGTGTCGTCCGCGGTGAACAACCTTTGACTTTGATCGTGAACGGCCGCAGCCATTTGCTGGAGATGAACGTCGTGCGCTCGTCGATGGGCAGGTGGGCCAGGCTCCGGCAGTACGCGTTCATCTGCTGGTTGCTGAGATACACCTCGACGTTTGAACTGTAGAAGGCCGAGATCGTGGCACGGTGCTCGCCGACGTAGGCGCCGACGCGATCGATGACGCCGGCGCCGCCGAAGTCGCCGACCACGGGAACGATCAGATTCTTCTCCTGCATCTGCTTCACGAAGCTGAAGGCCGCCTCGCTGGCGAGAAAGCTCCGGCTCTGCCCGCCGAGGTCTCGGGCGCTCATCAGGGTCTGATACGACGGATGCGGATCGCTCTGCGGCCGCGTCGACCCGTAGTCGATGGCCGGACCGTGCGTGAAGAACGCGTTCAGGACGTAGTCGATCGACGCGAGATCCTCTGCCGACAGCGGCAGCTTATGCGTGCCGAGCAGACGGTCGCGAACCAGCTGGGTCGTCGCCGTGAGGAGCGACGACGACGGCGGAGCGACGGCGAGGCGCCGCAAACAGATCCTGCACCGATGACGCGGCGTCAGGGCCGGCCGGCTCGCGCGAGAACAGCCGCGACACGAACTCGACGCGGTCGCGCGAGGATTCGAACAGCGCCTTGTAGAGCAGGTGCAGATTCCGATTTTCCTGCCGGATGTCGATGATGAACGCCATCGCCGGCTGGATGCGCGCGATGTAACTGAAGTTCTGCTCGGGCCCGACACCGACGTAGACGCCGCCGCGCGGCCGCAGGCGCTGGACGGCGTGGACGAAGAGGAGCTCGTTCGAGACCAGGTTGTCGGAATGGCGGAACGCGCCGGGAGGCTCCGAGAGCGATGTGCTGAGCCGCCAGAACGCTTCATCGCTCAGCTCGGCGGGCAGCGTGCCGCGATCGACGCGAGACGAGCACGACGCCCCGATCGCGAGGCAGAGCGTCAGCGCAACAAGAGGCCGGGTCATTTCAAAAAATTGTGTACGCAGTTTTTTGAATAGACCCGACTCCTTTTCTCGACCCGCTCAGCCACGGCACGCTAACTCTACCCCGCTACTCCTGCCTGAGGACGATGTTGGGGTCCATCCGCGACGCCCGCCAGGCCGGCAGCCAGCAGGCAACCGCGGCGACGAGCGTGATCGTCGCGACGACGCCGCCAAGCGTCATCGGATCCGTCGGCTGCACGCCGAAGAGCAGCGACCGGATCAGCTGGTTCAGTGCAAACGCGCCAGCGAGACCGACGGCAATACCCACCGACGTCAGCACGAGGCCCTGACGCAACACCTGCGCGAGCACGCTCGACTGATCCGCGCCGAGCGCCATGCGAATGCCGATCTCCCGGCGACGCTCGGCGACCATGTACGACAGAACGCCGTAGGTGCCGATCGCCGCGAGCAGCAGCGCCAGCCCGGCAAAGCCGCCGAGCAGCTGCGCGAGCAGGCGCGGCCGCCGGATCGATTCCTCGAACACGCCGTTCATGTCGCGCAGACGGACGATCGGTACCGACGGATCCGCCTCGCGCACCGCCCGCTCGATCGACTGCCGCAGCGCCGCCGGTTCGAGTGTGGTCCGCAGGACGACGTTCATCGTGCCCGGCGCCTGGCCGAGCGGCGGCGGCACCTGCGCGGTCTGGTCCACGAGGAAATAGAACTCGGTGCCGGTCTCGCTGATCGACGCCGCCCTGCTTGACGTCCTTCGCGACGCCGACCACGGTGAACCACGGGACCTTGTCGCCACAGCACGGACGAAGCCGCTGCCCGATCGGGTTCTGGCCCTTCCAGAACGTGTTGACCAGGGTCTCGTTGACCACCGCGACCATTCCCGATGATGCCGCGTCGCTCGATTGGAACGCCCGGCCCTGCACGATCGGCATGCCCATCGTCTCGAAGTAGTCGGTCATCACGTTCTGGTAGTAGTCGACGTTCTCGAACGGGCCTTCCGGCGGCGCCGTGTAGTTGTCGATGTCGGTGTCGTTGGCGTTGAGCGGGCGATTCGGCGGCAGCCCCGACATCGCGGTCGCGCCCTGCACGCCGGGCATCGCCCGGATCTTGCCGAGGAGCCGCTGATACATCTGTGCCCGCGCCAGCGGCTGCGGATAGTCCGCGGTCGGGAGCGCCATCGAAAACGTCACCAGCCGCGCGCGATCGAAGCCGGCGTCCACGTTCGTGAGATTGGCAACGGTGCGGAGCATGAGGCCGGCGCCGATCACCAGCATCACCGCGAGAGCGACCTCGGCCATCACCAGACCGCGGCGCACGTGGTGGCGCGCCGCGCCGGTCGCGCCCTTCGCGCCGCCTTCCTTCAACGCGGTCATCAGTCCGGACATACGCGTGTGCATCAGCGGCGCCAGCCCGAACACCAGACCGGTCGCGATCGACACGCCGAATGTGAAGAGCAGGACGAGCGGATCGACCGTGACCTCGGTCGTGCGCGGCAGGCTCGTCGGGTAGACGCGGATGAGCGCCTGCACGCCGGCGCGCGCGAGCACGAGGCCGAGCAGGCCGCCGACGATCGAGAGCAGGACGCCCTCGGTCATGAACTGGCGGAGGAGCCGGCCACGGCCGGCACCGAGTGCGGTCCGGACCGCGAACTCGCGATGCCGGTGCTCGGCGCGGGCGAGGAGCAGGTTGGCCAGGTTGGCGCATGCGATCAGCAAGACAAAGCCGACCGCCGCCTGCAGAACCCAGATCGCGCGGCTCGCGCCGCCGACGATCTCCTCCTGCACCGGCTCCATCTGCAGGATGTGCCCCGATCCTGGATTCGCCGTGCCGTCGGCGTTCTTGCTGGGCGGAGCGAAGACGTGATTCTTCACGCCAACCCGCTCGCCCCAGTTCTGAATCAGCGCCGCCAACTCGGTCTGCGCCGCCTGCGGCGTGACTCCGTCCTTCAGGCGTCCGATCAGATACAGGAAATGGTTGCCGCGATTCTGGCGATTGCCGGGATTCAGGCCCAGCGGCAGCCAGATCTCGGTGCGGTTGTCCATCACGTCCGCCCCCGGCGGCATGATGCCGATCACCTCGCGGGGCAGCCCGTTGACCTCGACCGTCTGGCCGACGATGTCCTGGCCGCCGAACGCCGACTGCCACAACTCGTGCGACAGGAGCACGAACGGCGGCAGCGGAATCGGCGGCGCTCCGGGCGTCGGCGGCGGGCCGACGAGATCGGTCTCGCCCTTGCTGAACAGCCGGCCGATCGCCGGCTGGACGCCAAGCGCGTTCATGAGGTCGTCGTTGACCGACGCCGACCGTACCCGGAGCGGCCGATCGCCCGCGGTCAGATTGACCTCGCCGGTCGTGAACGCGCCAACCGACGCGAACGACTGGTTGATCTCGCGAAACTCGAAATACTCCGGCGGCGACACCCAGAACTGTTCGAAGCCGAATGCCGGAAACTGCGTCGTCAGGTACATCAGCTGCTCGGGCTTCGGATAGCCGAGCGGCCGGAGGATGACGCCGTTCACGATCGAAAAGATCGCGGTATTGGCGCCAATGCCCAGCGCCAGCGTCAGGATCGTGACCGCGGTGAACGCCGGCGAGCGGAGCAGGCTGCGGACGGCGTGGCGAAGGTCCTGGCGAAGCTGGTCGAAGGTCATGAGGCCTTTGACGGTACCAGCTACCGCCAGGGTTCGAATGTCACCGCCGGGCTTTGCGATAGGTCGCGCTGAAGGTCGTCGGTGCCGACGCCGTGACGAACGTGTGGGTCTGCGCGCCGCCGTCGGACCACGACCGGAACTCGTAGCTGCCGCTTTGCCGGGTCTGCGGACTCGGCGCGCCAATCTGCCGCTGCATACCCACGACAGCCGCGAACGTCACCGGCGTCGCGATTGGCTGACCGTCGAGCGTCAACTGGAACCCGGAGGGGCTCGTCGTCAGCGTGATCTGCGTCGTCACCGGATGGACGTCGAGGAAGGTTTTCGCCGACTGTCCGGCGGCGTCCGTCGCGGTCAGATGGATTCTGAACCAGACGTTCGCCGATGTTTCACCGGTGTCCGATATCAGGAAGCTCCCGCCTGCTCCAGTCGCAGACTGGATGACAGGATGGGTGTGCGTATCGTGATGGAAATCGACCACCCAGGTCAGCGCACTGGGGAGTAGCGTCCCCTGTTCCGGATCCGTGGCCGAGCCGGAAAAGTTCAGCACGGTCCCCGCGGTGTATTTGAATGACGCCGCCGGCGTGAGGATCGTCGGGACCGGCGCGCCGTTCCCAGTGACGGTCAGCGTCGCCGGGTCGCTCGTGATCGACCCAAGTGCGTTCGAGACGACGACGCGGAACTGGCTGCCGCTGTCGCTGGCCGCGACGTTCGACAGCGTGTAGGTCGACGAGTTCGCCCCGGAGATTGCGGTGCCGTTCCTCTGCCATTGATACGAGAGCGGGGTCGAGCCAGATGCGACGACCGTGAATGTCGCGGACTGCCCGACGGCGGTCGTGACGTTCTGCGGGTGCGTGCTGATTGTCGGCGCCTGCGATCCGGTGAACACGATGCGCCGGACAACGCCGGTCGAGCCGCCGCTGACGCGCGACAGGTAATACAGCGCGCCGTCCGGGCCGGCCTTCAGATCCACCGGGAAGGCCGCGACCTCGGTGGCAAAGGTTGGCGTGACGCGCGTGTGCGCTTCGTTCAACTGGTTGATCCAGCCGCTGCAGTAATCGGCGAAGAAATAGTCGCCGGCGTAGCTGGCCGGAAAGATCTGCGTCACGCCGCTGTAGAACGTGCCCCCGGTGATCGCGCAACCGGTCACAGTGCCGTTGCTGTGCGGATACGAGTAGATCGGCGATCGGTAGGCAGGGTTGGTCGTCGGTCCTTCGGTCGCCGGCCAGCCGTAGTTCGCGCCCGCGACGCCTTCGTTGATCTCCTCCCAGGTGTTCTGCCCTACATCGTTGATGAACATCCGGTTGGACCCGGGCTCGAACGCGAACGTAAACGGATTGCGCAGGCCGATCGCCCAGATCGCGTCGTTGACGTCGATGGGCTGGGTGACGAACGGGTTGTCGGCCGGGATCGACCCGTCCTTGTTGATGCGGAGCATCTTGCCGAGCAGGTTGGTCAGCATCTGTGCGTTGTCGCCGAACGCGTTGTCGCCGACCGCGATGTAAAGCCGGCCATCCGGGCCGAAGTGCATGGCGCCGCCGTTGTGATTGGTCGCCCCCGACAGGGTATTGAGCTCGAGGAGGATCGTTTCGCCGGCGAGCCGCGACGTTGCCGTTGGCCGTGAAGCGGCTCACGCGGTTGTGAATCGTCGGCGTCGTCGCCGTGTAGTAGACGTAGACGAAGTTGTTGGTCGCGAATTGCGGATCGAAGGCGACGCCGAGCAGCCCGCGTTCGCCGGACTGGTTGACCGTTACCGTCGTGAACGGCGTCGGCAGCAGAACGCCGTCGTCGATCACACGCAGCTGGCCGCCCTGCTGACAGACGAAGAGACGTCCGTCCGGCGCAAACGCCATCGCCGTCGGGTTGGTCAATCCCGACACGACAGGCTCTTCGATGAAGTCAGGCCGTAGGATGGTGGCGAAAATGCTGATGCCTAGAACGGTGGCGGCAACGACCGTGCCCGCAGCGGCGCGCCGGCGGCGATGAGTGCGATTCACACGAACCTCCCCTGCTCACCTGTGCGTACGTTGCGCGGGGGGCTCGCGTCGCGCCACTGATGTGCGCGCACGATAACTGCTCGGGTTCGAGGCGTGCAAGCACGGCCGCACGGACTCAGCCGTAATGACGCTTGACTCTCAGACGGTCACGTCGACGGTCAACGGTCTGACGGTTGCGTTACAGTCAACGATCACTGTCGGCTGTAGACCTTTACCGTGGACCGTCGACTGTGGACCGTGGACCTGCAGAGCTCAGAACAAGAGCGGGCAGATCGTCAGCACTCCGGTCACGATGACGACGAAGCCGATGATGTCGAGCAGGAAGCCGTGACGGATCATCTGGCCGATCGGGACGTAGCCCGAGCTGTAGACGATCGCGTTCGGCGGCGTCGAGATCGGCATCATGAAGCCCATGCTGGCGCCGAGCGCAGCGCCCAGCGCCGGCTCGATCGGTCGGACGCCGGCGGCCTGGGCCACGGCTATCGTGATCGGGACGATCATGTTGGCCGACGCCGTATTCGACGTCGTTTCGGAGAGAACGATCGCGGCCGCAGTGAAGACGACGGTCAATGCCAGCGTGTTCTGCGCCGGCAGCCACGAGGTGACGAACTCGCCCATCGCCTTCGCGAGGCCGGTCTGAAACACCAGTTCGCCCATTGCCAGCCCGCCGCCAAACAGCAGTAAGACGCCCCAGTCGATTTTCGCCGCGTCGTCCCAGGTCAGCGTGAACGTGCGCGAGCGCCAGTCCACCGGCAGCACGAACAGCAGCGCAGCGCCGAGGATCGCCGCCACCGATTCCGGCACCGATGCCGCGTACATCCGCCCGAATGCCGTCTCGTCGACGCCGATCAGGGCGATGGCGCCCGGCGCGGCCCACAACACGACGGTCAACGCGAACACGGCAAACACATTCCGTTGCGCCCTCGTCGTCGGTCCCATGCGCGCCAGTTCGTGCCGCACGAACTCGACACTGCCCTCCGACATCAGGCCCGGACCGGCCGCGGATCGAAAGAGCAGGATGAGCGCCACGAACAGGATCACGACCATCGGCATTGCCAGGATGGTCCAGGCGGCGAACGTGACGCGGGCCCCGGCCATCCGATCGAGCATCCCGATGCCGATCAGATTCGTGGCCGTGCCGACCGGGGTCCCCATCCCGCCAATCGAGGCCGCGAACGCCGTCAGCAGCATCATCGCCATCGCGAAGCGATAGACCTCGGCCGGTTTCGCTTGCTCGGACTGCCGCATGTGCGCGACCACTGACAACCCGATCGGGAACATCATCGCCGTGGTCGCGGTGTTGCTCACCCACATCGAGATGGCGACGCAGAGCGCGCCGTACACGATCAGGACGCGGAGGGCGCTGGAGCCCAAGCCGGGGATCGACAGCGCGCGGTACACGACGCGCCGGTCCACGCCGTGAACCAGCATCGCTCGCGCAATCACGAAGCCGCCGAGCACGAGAAAGATGATGGGGTCGGCAAACGGCGCGTAGGCCTGCCGCACCGGAGCAATCTGCAGGGCGACGGCCACACCCGGACCGATGAGCGCGGTGACCGCGAGCGGAATGGCTTCCGTCATCCACAACACGACGACCAGCGTCATCGTGGCCGCCATCTTGTGGGCTTGCGGCTCGAGGTTCGTCGGCAATGCGAGGACGATGATGAACAGCGCGGGCGCCAGGAAGAGTCCGAGCGTGCGGCGCCGCCGTTCGAACGCCCGCTCGGCCGGCGTATAGGCCTCGACGGGCGCGATCTCCAGGTCGCGTGGCACCTGCGCAGTCAACCGGAGAATCCTACACGGCGGCGGCGTGCGTGCCCCTGTTTCTCGCGCCGAGCCTCGGCGGAGGCACGGGCGAGTGTCGGCTACTCTTTCCTGTTCGTGCCTCCGATGACCGCCTTGTCCCGGTCGGCCAATTTCGCAGAGCCGGTGCGCAGATGCTGGTGGAGAGGAGGGGCAGACGTTACGGCGTTTTTGCCGGGTCTGCCGGGACGATTCGTTCGACCCCGGGCTTTGTCGGTGCCTGGGCGCGGCTTCCATCGGTCGCGATGCCGGCGTCGGCCGGCACGACGTCGCGCTTCAGTTCGGCGTCCAAAGCGAGCCGCTCGGCACTGCTCTCGGCGCATTTCGCCGGTCTTGATGATCCAATACGCGGCAAATGACCAGACCCCGAGCGTCTCGACCCAGAACGTGACGCTCCTCAGCCTTGACGTCGGCTCCAGAGCGAACGAGAGAACGACCGCCGCAGCCGGGGAAACAATCATGACCAGGCCGGTCAACGTGTACAGTCGCTCGTACCAGCTCCGTCGCGCGGCGTCCTTGAAGAGGTGGAGCGTATCTCGAGAGCGGGCCAGGCTGACGTACGCAATGCAGAGGAAGAACAGCACCGCGCTTGTCCCGTGGAGTTTCGAGATGAGCCCGCTGGCCTCATCAGGGGCTGCGACCGGCAGGAGGGCGACGAACACGGCGAAGACTCCTGCGAGGTTGAGGGCGATGTTCTCCTTGTTGCTGAAGCCTTTTTAGCAAGGTACAGGCAGGCACTCGCGGCCAGGAGCCCGCCGACGAGGATGTCTCGTGTGGTGAACCACTGCTGCTTGGGTGCCGTGTGGTAATACGCGCTCAGCGAGGGCTCCAGCCAGACGTTGTGCAGGGCGCCGCCGGCCAGCAGCACGAGGATTGGCAGGGCGATTCCAATCGCGGCCAGACCGACGCGGAGGCCATAGTAGGTCCACAACATGTGTTCCTGTAGCTCGCCGCTGCTCTTTGTCTCCTGCATGTCAGACTCCCGCGCAGTCGCATGCCGTTCGATTCACTGAACTCACCGGTCACGGGCTTGCGCGGCGCGCAGCCGCGGCGATGACGTCCGCCGCCTTCTCGGCAATCATGTAGATCGCGCTGACGATGAAGAGGCCCGGCGCGCGCGGGAAGACCGAGGCGTCGACGACGCGGAGCCCTTCGGTCCGGTGCACCTTGAAGTCGCTCGGTGAGCACGCCGCCGCGAGCCTCGGGGCCGATCGCGCAGGTGCACGAGGCGTGATGCCCCCACGCGTGATCGCGCACGAAGCGCCGGAGATCGTCGTCGCTGACGACCGCATCGCCAGGCAATTCTTCGGCCGCCACGAGCGACCGGCTTCATCCCCGCCGACATCCGCCGCACCAGCTTGATGCCCTCGACCACCGACTGCAGGTCGTCGCCGCCGGCATCGCTGCCCTCCTCGAAATAACGGAAATCGATCGCCGGCCGCACGCGCGGATCCGGCGACGTGATCGTCACCGACCCGGCGCGGTTGTTGGTGCGCGCTTTGAGCACGATCCAGGTCAGGCAGTCGTGCCGCTTGCGAATGATCTCCGAGTAGCCGGGGCGATAGCCGCGGAAGTCGGCCAGCACGGCGTAGCAGAACAGATCCGGCACCGGCCGGCCGACCGTCGACCGCTGCACGACGCAGAGCAGCGCGCCGTTCGTCGTGTAGACGCCGTCGCGGCTGGTCCTCCCAGGCGCGATACTGCGGATCCGTGGTCGTGAATGTCGCGCCGTCGAGCATCTCCCACGGCCGCTGCATCCGCATTGACGACCGGCACTTCGTAGCGATCCTGCAGATTGCGGCCCGACACCGCGCAGCGGCACCCGCGTCGTGATGCCGCTCTTCGCAAGCACGTCGGGATCGCCGATGCCCGGACAGCATCAGGAGCTGCGGGGTGTTGAACGCGCCGCCCGCGAGAATCACTTCCCGCCGCGCCCGAACCGTCCGCAGCTCGCCGCGCTGATGATTGCGCGCCGGGATGCGCGGCGTAGAGCCGATCGCCCTTCTGATACTCAACGCCCATGGCGCGATTTCCGTCGTCGAAGACCACGCGCGTCGCCAGCGCGTTGAGCTCGATGCGCAGCCGATCCGGGTATTGCTGCGACACCGCGAGCAGATCGCTCGCGCGACCCGACGCGCTGATGGTTCGTCGGTGGTCAGCGGCGTGTAGCGGGCGCCGACCTCGTCGGTTTCGACCACGCGCCAGTCGTTGGGATCGCTCAGCGCTCTCGAGCCGCTCGATCGACGGCGCGCCGAACTCGTCAGCGTATCGCTCGACCGACTTCGCGATGACCGCCCTGACCTGGTCGTCGGCGATGGCATCTTTCGGCCGCGGCCGCTCGGTCGGGAGCCAGCCCGACCAGCCGTGCCGGCTGTGTCGAGCCCGAACGTGCCGCCAGAAGCGCTCGCACCGGCCGATGACGGCAGTTCTCCAGGCGCTGGAAGTACCGCCACATCGCCGGCCCACGCCAGGACGGATCGCCGGTGAGATCGGCAATGCTGATCCCAGTCCGAGGTTGCTCGGACAGATGAAGATCATCGCGTTGTGCGCGGTGCAGCCGCCGAGCGTGCCGGCACGCGGATACCAGACGCCGTCCTGTTCGGCGACGAACTTCGGATCGCGTGCCTGCTGCGCGCGATCGGCGTAGTGACGGACGAAGAAGTCCCAGCGCATCGCCGGGTTCTCGGTGGCGAAGGGATGAAAGGCCGGGACGTCGTAGTCGGCCGGCTCGGGCGATCGCGGATCGCCGCCGGCCTCGAGCACGAGCACCGAGTAACCCGCCTTCGGCGAGCCGCGCCGCCACGGTTCCACCGCCCGCGCCCGAGCCCACGACGACGTAGTCGGGATCGCCGCCGGGCTGCTCGGCCAGGATTCCGGGCCCAGCCACGCCGACAGCCGCGACAGACTTGATGAAGTCTCGACGATTCATTCAGCGACGCTCACGCGCCTACCCGCCCCTACCCGCCTACCCGCCCCACCAGCCCTACCTGCCCTACATGCCCTTCAGATACGCGATCAACGCCCGCTTGTCGGCGTCGCTCAGTCCGGGCTCCTCGGTGAAGTAGCTCGGTGCCGAAATAGTGCCCTTTGTTGACGACGAGATCCTTGCATTTGCTGACCGCGAACATGTCGTCGGCCAGGCCGGTCAGCGCGCGCCGAAGTCCGGATTGCCCTTCAGCTCGCTTGCAGCGCGCGCTTGACCAGGCGCGATCAGCTTGCGGCGATGCTCCTCGCGCTGGTCCTCGGGCAGCTCGTCGCCCAGCAGATCGATGTTGGTGATGAGGCCGATCGGCATGCCCTTCGGAAACGGGCCGACCCGCACCGCCGAGCCCTCGCCGCCGATGAACGGAAACATCCGGCGGGCCAGACGGACCAGCGGCCGCAGCGGCGGTGACAGGTAGGTCCTCGGGTATCTCGAGATAGCTGTCGACGGTCATGCGGTCGATGATGCCGACGCCGGGCCCGCTCTGGCTGGCGAACAGCGGATCCTTCTCGCGCTTCTCGGGCCACAGCATCTGCTCGATCGAGTGCGTCGAACGATCGCATCCGCGCCTCGACCGACGGGCTCCACTCGAACGGGCCGACGGTGTTGTTCTGGAGGAACGGCGCGGTCGACCAGAGGCTGACGAGCGAGGCCGGGCCGGATGTAGCCGCGGCCGCCCGCCGGCAGCGGGTAGTCCATCTCCTGCCCGGTGATCGGATGGCGGATCTTGATCGTGCCGGCCGACGGCAGCGTCTTGTACGACTCGGACGAGAAGTTGTCCCAGATGTTGTTGCGAATGGCGTTGGTGGCGATCGGGCTGCAGGCGTTGATGCCCAGCAGCGTGATCGGGACGCGCAGCTCGGTGGAAAGGTAGTTCCCCGCCAGGAAATCGTCCTGCATCACCAGCTGGCGCATCGAGCGCCTTGAAGGCGTCGGTCTTCGTCCATTCCCAGTACGCGTTCCACGCGTTCAGGTAGGCGGGGCCGTTGGCGTTCTCGAGATCGAGACCGGCGGGCAGCGGCGGCAGCTTGCTCGAGTGACAACGCGCGCAACGCTCCGCGAACACCGCCTTGCCGCGATCGATCGTCTCGCGGCTGTCTCGATCAGGTACTTCGCGCCGTCGGGCGCGTCCTTCAGGTAGTGCGGGATCGGTGCCGGCGAGGAAGAACCGCGCCATGTACGGCGTCTGCTTCTCGGTCGCGCGCCAGTAGACCGAGTTCTTCTGGATGGTCTCGAGCGGAATCGGCGTAATCGGCTCGCCGCCGAGCAGCGCGCGGAAGTGCAGCAGCCATTCCTCGCTGAACACGCCGATGTTGATGTAGACGCGATTGAGCGCGCCGAGCGCGCCGACCGAATCGGAGCCGTCCTTCAGCACGCGCGGCGTCCAGGTCGTGCTCGGCGGGGTGAAGAACTGCGCGAGCGGATCGTCCGGCGGCACGAACTCGTTGAACTGCTTGTTGAGCAGCTCCGCCGCCGGCCATCGTCTCCTTGCCCCATCGCTTCGCCAGCCCCATGCGCGGACCGAGGTAATACACCGCGTTCATCGTCCGCGGGTTGTTGATGTTGTCGGTCGAGACGAGCGAGGTGTCGAGCGTGCCGGGCCGCGACACGTGCAGCGCCTGATAGAAGATGCTGGCGGCGTTCCGATCGCCTTGCCAGTTGAAGACGCGGTCCCACCAGAAATACTGCGCCCCGACGTTCGAGCTCAGATGTCGCCATTCCGGGTTCTCCGGATCGGCGGGCGGCCGGATCGGATTCGGGCCGACGTGGCAGAACGCGCACGACATCCCGACGCGGTAGGGCCGGATCGAACTCACGGTCCGAGTAGTACACCGGGTCGTTGTAGAACCGTTCCGCGTTCCAGCGTTGCGGCGCGCGTCCTCGTCGAAATCCGGATTCGGAAACAGCCGCAGGCCGACAACGCCGGTCGGCTCGCCGTAGTAGGAGCCGACCGGCACGACGGTTCCCGCGCGCGCCGATCGCGCGCGCCAGGATAGCCGTGGGATCGGCAAATGGATCGGGCGGACACTTCGGATCGCGCACGTCGAGCCACAGCCCGAAGCGATTCGGATCCGGACCGGTCGCTTCGGTGAAGCACGGCTCGTTGACGAGCCCGAGGTAGCGCCACCGGTTGTGCCGGCCGTAATACGAACGCTGATGCGACGAGATCGTCTTCAGCAGATCGAAGCTGCCGATGCTGTCGATAGTGAGCCGGTCCCAGAGCCGATCGTTGCCTCCGGTCCACACCATCCACATGTTGCGCCCCTCGATCTCCGGCTGCGTGAACACGGGCCGCTTGCCGTTGACGAGGTTGTCGTCCATGTCGCGGAAGTAATCGTCGGTCTTGCGGACGAAGTGCTCGGCGGTGAGGCCGGCGCGCATCGCCTCGTCCTGCACGGTGCCGGGCCTCGCCTCAGGGCGCGAGCACGCGACGGTGGTCGCGATGGCGACCGCAAGGAGCGCGACCGCAGGGCGGGTCATCGCGTACCTCCCGCCTGCACAGTCGGCTTGCACCTCGCCGACCGTGGCTCCTGTTCCGGTTGCCGGGTCGAGCAGCGTGAAGTTGAGCGCGAAGCGCTTCCCGAAGTACGAGCGGCCAAGATAGAAGCCGCGGCGAACGATTCGTACTTCGTCGAAAATGTTCAGCGCCCCAGGGCCGGCGAGCCGATCGGGCACGTCGCGGTAGCCCTCGATCTGCGCCGTCTGCGCGTAGTCCACGACGGTCGAGCGCCGCGGCGCGTCGAAGCGGCTCTCACTGCACGACAGCCGCGCGGGAAACAGCAGCCAGGTAGTCTGGCCGTCGAACGTCAGCCGGGGAATCGTGTCGGACTCCTCGATGATCGGCCGGAGAATCAGCAGGTCCTCGATGCGATTGCGGACCACGCCCTCGGCGCGAAAGAAGACCTTGCCGCGCCAGAAGACCCGCCCGAGTTGCTCGGCGCTCATCGCCGCGACCGGTCCGGCGATGTTCGGCGACGGATCGGCGAGATCGCGAATGCGCGCCCGGCCATCGCGGTCGCGCGGAAAAAACAGATCGCCGCGGAACGGTCCGTCGGGAAGCGGCCCGGCATCGAGCCGCGCGTAGATCTGATCGAGCTGGTCCTGCGTCAGCGCGCGGACCGTCTCCGGTGTGAGCGCGAGGCGTTCGGCCTCGCTGAGCGGAAACTCGCTTCGCAGGCGAGCGACGTCGGTTCCTGGCGGCGCGAATCGGATGGGGGGCGCAGCGGTTCGACATCCGCCCACGATCGCCATGAGGGCGATGAGCGTGAGCGCACGTGGCTTCGAAGTGTTCATTGGCAGTAGGTCCGTCCGACGCGGAACGACGCGCGTTCCGCGCATGCTAATCCCTTAGACGGACAGAGGCATGGCGCGTCACACCGTGGTGACGTGCGTCAGACGCCAGCTCGACCGTAGTTGTTCCGGTCTGCGCCGACCGAGCTTCGCAACGCGGCTCCGCCGGTCGCGGGCCCGATGCCGTCGCGGTAGCGTCGAATTGACACCGCTGTCGCAGCCGCGACACCTGCCGCGGGTAACGTGGACCCACGTTTGGGTGAACCAGCCAAGGGCTCTGCCCCTGATATTCCAGAAAAGCCCTTGGCTGGTTTGACAGCATCTTTTTGGCGCGCTCCGCGCGCCTTGGACCGCTATGCGGGCTCACAACGTAAGAATTCTCGTGAGAGCCTGGATAGCGGTCCAATCACCATCAGCGTCGTCGTCTGCGCTCACAACGAGCGTCGATGGCTGCCGGCGTGCCTGCACTCGGTGCTGGCGCAAAGCCGTCCGCCAGACCAGCTGATCGTCGTCGACAACGCGAGCACCGACGGCACCGGCGACGCCGCACGCGAGGTCGGGGGCGTCGTCATCGTTCACGAACCGAAGAAGGGCCTGGTCGTCGCGCGCGAAACCGGGCGGCGCCACGCCACGGGCGACGTCATCGTCTATCTCGATGCCGACTGTCGCGCCCCTCTGACCTGGCTCGAGCGCATCGAGCACCGCTTCGCCGGTGATCCCAGTCTCGTCGCCATTTCAGGGCCGTATCGGTTCTACGACTGGGACGTGATCGGTCGCAGCCTGATTCGCCTCTACGATGTCACGCTCGCGCCGGCCACCCAGGTCCTCGTCAAGCACCTGCTGGGTGTCGGCACCATCTTTTACGGCGGCAACTTCGCCGTCCGCCGCGACGCGCTCGAACGCATCGGCGGGTTCGATCAGCGCATCGAGTTTCACGGCGAGGACACGAACGTCGGCCGGCGGCTCCTCGCCGACGGCAACGTCAGTCTTGCCTATGAATGCTGGCTCTACACGTCCGCCCGCCGCTATCGTGCGATGGGGCGCGGCGCCGTGTTCCGCCTCTACATCCGCAACTTCGTCTCCGAAGTGCTTTACCACCGGCCCAAGGACACCTCGCACGTGGATGTGAGGACCTGATGCCGGGATACGAGCCTTTTCTGCTCTGTGATTTCCACGTCCACACCCGCTGGAGCGACGGCGCCCTGACGGTTCGTGAGGTCGTCGATCTGTACGGCAGCACCCGCAAGTTCGACGTGATCGCCATCACCGATCACATCCTGATGAAGCGCGATCTGCTCGCGCGGATCGGCCGGATCGCCACCCTCGGCCGGCGCGCCTTTGGCATCCGCGAGGAGCAGTTCGAAGCCTACCTCGCCGATGTGCGCAGCGAGGCCAAGCGGGCGATGGACAAGTACGGCATGCTCGTCATCCCGGGCGCCGAGATCACGCAGAATCGCCTGAACGGCAAGAAGAACTCGCACGTCATCGCCCTCGACATCCGCAACTACATCAGCGCAGACCAGCGCGCCGACGACATCCTGCGCGAAATCCGCAAGCAGGACGCGATCAGCATCGCCTGCCATCCGCATCACCGGACGACGCGCCGGATCGAGATCAGCACGTGCTATCTGTGGGACAACCGCAAGACGCTCGGCGAGCTGGTGGACCTGTGGGAAGCGGCCAACCGCGACGATCTGTTCTCGGTCACCAGCCTCAAGCACTACCCGTACGTGGCGAACAGCGACTTCCACAAACCGAAGCACTTGTTCTCGTGGAAGACGCTCGTGAAGAGCGAGAAGAACTGGCCGGCGATCAAGACCGCCCTGCGGCGCAACGTCGATATCGCGTTGACGCTGTTTCGCAAGGGCGACTGGGCGGTCTGAGCGAAGCGCGGTCAGCGCGCCTCGCTGAGGACGAGCTCGAGGTTCTTACCGGCGGCGCCGCTCTCGGCGAAGATCGTGCCCGCCGCTCGACGCAGGACGCGCTGGCGCACGAGCTCGTAGGCCCGGGCGCTCATCGGAATGCCGCCGACGTCCGTGACGATGGCCTCGTCCTGGTTGATGTAGAAGTCGACGAACCGCGCGACTTCCGGCCTCTGGGCGCTCTTCGCGCTGACATAGACGAACAGGGTCCGCGACAGCGGTCGATACAGGCCGCGGCGAACCGTGTCGGGCGACGGCAGCACCGGGCCGCGCGCGACCGGGCCGGACGCCGCGTCGATGGCAACGATTTTCAAGATCGATGCCTGCTGATGCGCGTAGCCATACCCCAGGTAGCCGAGCGCGTGCGGATCGCTCGCGACACCTTTGACGATCACCGTGTCGTCCTCGCTCGCCATGTAATCGGGTCGCGACGCGCGCGCCGTCCCGACGACCGCCTCGGTGAAGTAATCGAACGTCCCGGAGGCCGGGCCGGGACCGAAGAGCGTGATCGGCTCGGCCGGCCAGTCGGCCCGGACGTCGGACCACCGCATGATTTTCCCCTGCGCCTTCGGCTCCCAGAGTCGCCGCAGCTCGTCGATCGTCATCGACGCGGCCCACGTGTTCGACGGGTGCACGACCACGGTGAGCGCGTCGTAAGCGACCGGCATTTCCAGGAAGTCGACATTGCCGCCGGCGCACGCCGTCCGCTCGTCGTCGCTGATCGGCCGCGACGCGTTCTGCAGATCGATGGCGCCGCGGCAGAACTTGTCGAAGCCGCCGCCCGTGCCCGAGATGCCGACGTTGATCTTCACCTCGGGATGCCGCTTCAAGAACGCCTCGGTGACGGCGGCGGTCAGCGGAAACACCGTATCGACCGTCGGCGAGAATTTCACCGGTCAGCTGGGCCTCGCCGCTGCCGCGGCCGCAGCCGCCGGTCACTGCGAGCACCATCACGCAAGCGGCGGCACCAACGTGGCGCGCGGATGATCGACGAAAGGGAGCCAAGTCCATGCCGCCACGCTAGCGACGGGACGTGAACGCGGGATGTCAGACGTGAAAGCACCGTGTAACATCGGGCATGGCTGAGCTTCAGAACAGAAAGATACGCTACCTGCTGGCGCTCTGCACCTTCACCAGGCGCGGCTTGCGGATTCCAGGCTTCGAGATTCGTTGCCGGCCCGTAGGCCGCTTCGCCTCCCGATGGGGTCGAATCGCCACCGCTTTGCCGGTCTCGGCTGATTCGTACAACGCCTGGACGATGCGGACGTCCTGCAGCCCTTCCTCGCCCGACGGCTCGGGATCGCGATCCTTCTGGATGCACTCCGAGAAGTGCAGCAGTTCGGCCGCGAACTGGTCGCGCTTGCCGATGCGCTTGCGCCGCTTCTTGCCGCCGATGCTCAGCGTGTATCCGAGCCCTTCGGCATACTCGTATGCGGGATTGACGTGCAGGTGCCCCTTCGTTCCCACGATCCGGAACGCTGCCACATCGTCGGCATTGAAGCTGGTGACGAAGGTCGCGACCCGCTCCCCCTCGAAGCGGAGGATCGCCGCGGTGGACTCGTCAACCTCGGCCAGCGCCTTCACGCCGCTGTTGACCGAAATCGCCATGACCTCGGTCGGCTCGGCGCGGAACAGATAGCGGGCAGCGTTGATGCAGTAGACGCCGATGTCGTAGAGGGTCCCGCCGCCGGTGGCGCGCTTCGGTCCGGATGTCGCCGCGACGCACCGTCATCGAGAAGGACGAGTTGAAATACTTCGGCTCGCCGATCTTGCCGCGACGGACCAGATCGATTGCGGCGAGATTGATCTCCTCGAAGTGCAGCCGGTAGGCAATCATCAGCTTGACCAGGTTGGCGCGGCAGGCCTCGATCATCCGCTCGCACTCCGCCACGGTCACCGCCATCGGCTTCTCGCACAGCACGTGGACGCCGGCCTTCGCTGCCCGGATGGTGTATTCGGCGTGCAGCGAGTTCGGCAGCGCGATGTACACCGCGTCCACCTGCTCGAGACACTGTTCGTATTCCTCGTACGACCAGGCGTTTTCGAGCGAGTACTGCTTCGTGATCTCACGCCGCTTGGCCTTGTCGCCGCTGACGATCCCGACCAGCCGCGAGTTGCGCCGCGCATGGGCAAAGGCGGGAAGCACCGCGACCTGGGCAATGTGGCCAAGACCGACAACGGCGTAGCGGACAGGCGATCGTTTGGTCATGAGAGCCGCAGTGGCAAATGGCCACCCCGCCCCTGTCGAGCCGGACGGGGTGGCCGCTGTTGTTCGGCCGCCAGCACCTCAGCGGCGGATCGACCGCTTGCCGGCCTTCGTGGTCGAGGGCCGCCGCGGCGCCAGGACCTGCGACGAGGTCTGCGTCGTCGCTTTCTTCCTCGTCATCATCCTCCGGATGCGCGGCTTCGGCCGCATCCTGATTGATCCCGCTCTCGGCAATCGTCGTCAGCTTCTCGTCCGCGGCCTTTTCTTCCTCGAGCGTTTCCTGAAGCAGCGCCGCGGCCTCATTGTGGCCCATCGCCTGCGCCCAGGCGACGAGCGTGCCGTACGCCGCCATCTCGTAGTGTTCGGCGCGCTGCCCGGCGGCTATCAGGCACGCGTCCATGGTCGTCTCGTCGAAGTCTTCCTCCATGATCGACTTGCCTTCTTCGATGATGCCGGCAATGCCCTCGCAGTGCTTGCCGCGCGCCTTCTCGCCGAGCGCTTCGAACACCTGCTCCAGGCGTTCGATCTGGCCGCGGGTCTCCTCGAGGTGCGCCTCGAAGGCATCGCGGAGATCAGCCGAGGTGGCGGCCTTCGCGAGTTTCGGCAGCGCCTTGGTCAGCTGTTTCTCGGCATCGTAGGTGTCGCGAAGCTCGTCGATAAAGGCATCGTGCAGTGTTGTCAAATCGGCCATGACTCTCTCCTGGTGAACGAAATGAATTCAGTGAAGTGACGGTTTCATCACGACCTTGACGCAGCCGTCCTCCTTGTCGCGGAAGGTCCGGTACATCGCCGGCGCCTCGTCGAGCGTGACGCGGTGGGTGATGATGAACGAGGGGTCGATCTCGCCCGCGCTCGATCCGATCGAGCAGGAGCGGCATGTACTTGTGCATGTGGGTCTGGCCCATCTTCAGGGTCAGGCCCTTGGCGAAGGCGGCGCCGAGCGGAAACTTGTCGAGCCAGCCGCCGTAGACGCCCGGGATCGACACGGTGCCACCCTTTCGGCACGCGGTGATCGCCTGGCGGAGCGCATGCGAGCGGTCGGTCGAGAGGTAGGTTGCGGTCTTGACGCGGTCGTACCAGGCGTCGAGCGTGGTGCCGTGCGCCTCGAGCCCCACCGCGTCGATACAGGCATCCGGCCCCTGTCCGCCGGTTGACGCCCGGAGCGCATCGAGGATGTCGGTGTCTTCGTAGTTCAACACCTCGGCACCTCCACTCGTGGCGAGCCGGAGGCGCTCGGGGAATCGGTCGATCGCGATCACCCGTTCCGCGCCGAGCATATAGGCGCTCCGGATCGCGAACTGCCCCACCGGGCCGCATCCCCAGACCGCGATGGTGTCGCCCAGCTTGATGCCGCAGTTTTCCGCGGCCATGTAGCCGGTGGGAAAAATGTCGGAGAGGAACAGCACCTGCTCGTCGCTCAGCGACGACGGAACCTTGATCGGACCGACGTCGGCAAACGGCACGCGCGCGTATTCGGCCTGGCCACCAGGGTAGCCGCCGTACATGTGTGAGTAGCCGAACAACCCAGATCCGGAAAAGCCGGTGAGCTTCTCGAGCATCCACGCGTTCGGATTCGAGTTATCGCAGAGCGACCACAGCTGTTCCTTGCAGAAGAAACAGCGGCCGCACGCGATGGTGAACGGCACGACCACGCGATCGCCGACGCGGAGCCGGGTGTTGTCGCGCCCGACGTCGACGACCTCGCCCATGAATTCGTGGCCGAGAATGTCGCCGTGCTCCATCGTCGGGATAAAGCCGCCGTAGATGTGGAGATCCGATCCGCAGATGGCGGTCGCGGTGATCCTGACGATGGCGTCGCGGGGATTCAGCAGCACCGGATCCGGTACCTGCTCGACGCGAATGTCTTCCTTCCCGTAGTAGCGGACCGCTTTCATCATTCGGCTCCCGAGCGATCGGCGGCGGCGCGCGGGCACCTCGCCGGCCTCGAATACGTGTTTCAGCGCGCGGAGGTCTTCGCGAATGGCCTGGGACGGCTCGGCGCCAAAGAGCGAGGCAAAAAAAGCCCCGGCGCGTCCCGCTGGCGGCTCGTACTGCAAATGCACGGTGACTTGCGTGCTTCGCCCACCGCGGACCGGATCGAAATGCACCGAACCGGCGACCGCAATGTCGGAACCTGGCCGGGACCGCCACGCGAGGACGCTGTTCTCGATTTCGTTGATGACGTCCGCGTCCCATTCGACGCGCAGGCCAGCCGGACCTTTCGCGACCCAGTGCGAATGGCCGTTGCCGTGCTCGGTCACACGCTCGAGGTGCGACATGAACGTCGGCAGGTTCTCGAGCCGGCGCCAGAAGCGATAGATCTCACCGAGCGGGCGCTCGACGCGAATCGATTCGCGAACGTGGATGCCGCGCGAACCGCTGAGCGCGGCCCTGGTATCGTCGAGCTCGCTGACGCGGCGGCCGGTGGCCAGCGGCCATCGCCCGGTGAATCCGCGGTAGGCAAGCGGCGTCGCCATCGCGGCGGCGACGCACAGCTTCATGGCTGTCGGACGGCGGGCGCCTGCCGCGAGGAGCAGCGCGGCGCCGCTGAGCGCCGTGCAGCGTTCCAATGTGTCGATCGCCGAACCAAGTTCGGTGTGGCTGTGTTGGTGATGCATGGAACCTCGGTATGAATCAAAGCATGTGGCGTACCAACGGGGCAGGTGGGGCGAGTTGGGCAGGTGGGGCGAGTGGGGCGAGTGGGGCAAAGTGGGGCAGGGGAAGGTCGGGCAGATGAGGAAAGTGGACCGACCTGCCCTACCCGCCTACCCGCCCTACCAGCCCTACCAGCCCTACCCGCCCAGAATCGAACGCTGCGGTGCTGTCGCCAAACGCTTCGAGGTCCGACACGCCGAGCGTGTGCAGGAGCGACAGCATGACGTTGGCGAGCGGCGTGCCGCGCGGCGCGCGCAGGTGGCGGCCGCCTTTGAGCCGGCCGCCGGCGCGGCCGGCGAGGAAGAACGGGACGCTCTGATGGGTGTGCATGTGCGAGTCGCCCATCGGCGACCCGTAGAGCACGACGGTGTTGTCGAGCAGCGGTCCGGCGGCATCGGACAGCGACGACAGGCGCTCGAGGAAATACGGCAGCATGCCGACGTGGTAGGCGTTCAACTTCGCGAAGTCGAGGAGGTTCGACTCGCGCTCGCCGTGATGCGAGGCGATGTGAAAGGCGCCGCCGAAGCCACTCTCGGGATAGACGCGGTTCGAGGCGTCGCGCCCGAGCTTGAAGGCGATCACTCGCGTGACGCCCGCCGCCAGTGCCAGCGCCTGAAGGTCGAACAGCATCCGCACATGCGCTGAAAACGAATCGGGCACCGCGCCCGGCGCGTCGGGAATCTCGCGCGGCTCGCCTGATGCGCTGCGTGCTTCGATCGTCTGGATGCGGCGCTCCACCTCGCGAACGCTCGACAGGTAGTCGTCGAGCCTGGCCCGATCGGCGGCCCCGAGATCGCGGGCGAGGCGCTGCATCGATTCGCCAATCCAGTCGAGGACGCTGGCGCGCGCCCGGCGGTCGCGCTGCCGTTCGTCGCCGGTCGCACCGTGACCGAGGACGCCGAACAGTTGATCGAAGACCGCACGCGGGTCGCGCAGCATCGGGAGTGGCCTGGTCGGAGTGGCCCAGCTGATCGTGTCCACGTAGGCGCACGAGTAGCCGGAGCCGCACCCACCGCCCTGGTCGCCGTGCTCGATGCAGTGCTGCACCGACGGCAGCGGCGTGTCCTGCCCGAAGCGCTTCGCGTAGATCTGATCGAGCGACGTCCCGGCCTCGACGTCGGCGCCGGCGGTTCGCTTCGGATGCGACTGGGTCAGGAACACCGCGCTCGAACGGAAGTGATCGCCGCCAATCTCGCGCGCCTCGAACGGCTCGGCGTTCTCGACGTCGGTATTGCTGACAATCGTGAGGAGGTGCTGGTACGGAATCAACGAGCGCAGGCTCGTGCCCGACAAGTCGAACGCCGTCCCTTCTCCGGCCGGCGCCCACAGGTGGCGCTGGATGCCCCACGGCGCGCTGCCTGCGGCGCCGTGCACCATCTCGATGCACACGAGGTTCGGTGGGACGGCGGGTGCCGTCGGCGTTCCCGCCGGCTGCATCGCGTCGAGGTACGGAAGCGCGACCGTCGCCCCGAGTCCTTTCAGGACGGCGCGGCGCGAGAGGTGCCGTCGCGGCAGGAACATGCGCCCTCCTACTTCGGGCGTCGCTTCAGCCGTTCGGCCTTGAACTCGATCTTCCCTCGCGGCCGGTGGCGAGTGTGCCGGTCAGGATGCCGTCCTCGCCGAGCGTCGCGTCCACCGACACCTTGCCGCTCAGATGGCCCCACGCATCCTGTTCGCTGCTACCCGACAGCGACAGCGCTGCGCTCTTGAACGTGCCCGTCATCGGGACGTCGACGTTCATCATCATCAGCGTGCCAGTGACCGCGGCGTCCTGCTGTTCCAGCACGAGCGCGATCTGATGCCCCTGGAGGGAGATGTTCCAGGTGCCGGCGACGTCCGCGGGCGCCTGCGACGGGAGACCGGTCAACGCCAGTCCCAGTACCGAGGGTCGCAATCAGGTTGAACATGACGCCGAGCGTGGCACCAGCCCACTGAATCGGCCCTGAATGCGTTATTCAGCTGGCATTCAGGTGGTCATTGCTCGAAAGAGACCACGACGTTCGAGCCTGGACGCTCGCGTTCGCGCCGCGTTGGGCCCGCCGCGTCTTTCCACCGCGCCTTGCCCATCTCCGCGATGTCTGGATACCGGCCCAACAGCTCGAAGCGATCGATGACGAACGGCAGGCCCTCGGCCCCGAGAGGAGATGGCGCGTCGGCGACGTGCAGGTGAAGATGCGGCCCGGTGGAATCGCCGGTGAATCCGAGGGCGGCGACCGTTTGCCCGCGGCGAACGCGCTCGCCGGTCTTGACCCGAACGCTGCCCGGTTTCAGGTGCTCGTAGAACACGTATCGCCCCTGACCGACGTCGAGCGCCACGAAGTTGCCGCTGGCATCCTCGGCCGGGTGCTTGCGGCGCGCCGACACTCGCTCCACCTCCGTGACATCGTCGCGAGCGGCAGCGACGACCGCGTCCGCCACGGCCAGCACGTCTTCGCCGTAGCCGAGCGCGCTGGCGACGAGGTCGCCATCACCGCGCGACGTGCGGCCGTCGGCATCGAGCTTGATCCAATCGATCGCATAGCGGCCGGGAATCCGGCGGCGATCGCCGACGGTATAGAAGACGCGCCGGTGACCCCGCTCCCATGCGGCGTTGTGAACGGCCGCCCACGGCCCGCCGCGGACAGGCGCCGCCAGGACGAGCGACGCGTCGAGGCGCACTTCGACGGCGCCTCCTTCCATGACGTCGTCTCGCGCGCCGGCCGACGCGGTGCGCGCAAACGCGAGTCGATGTCTCAAAGAGCGCGGCCCGTCCGCGGCCGATGGACGCGTCAGCTCGACGTAAATCGTCGCCTCGGCGCCGGCCGGCAGCGTGAGACGGCTCGCCGCAGCGGCACCATCAGTCCGGCCGACGCGCGGTCGTAACGCCTCGGCGTCGAACGTCGCAAGCGCCGTGGCCGTGCCACCAAACACATCCAGCCGCCGCAGATCGATCGTCTCCGCAGACACGTTGGCAACATGAAGCTCGTAAGCGAGCTCCGTCACACCGTCGACCACCACCGCAGCCGGGGCCATCTGAACCTGCATCGTCACTGCCGGCTGTCGCGTCCCGACGCTCTCGACCGCCAATGAGTGTCGCGACGAGCACCGGGAGCAACAGCAACCGTCCGCGCGTCGTCATCAGGGCTCGCTCCATTCGTGCACGCGATGGAACATCTCGCCGGCATCGAAAGGCTCGTTCGGTTCCAACGCTGCCGGTTGCGAGTTCAGGTGATACACGCCAGCCGCGGGCATCATCGCGAAGCCTTCGGCGACCAGCGCGCGATTGCCACGACCGGCCTCCGGCCGGCTCAGCCCCGTGACGCGCGCCAACTCGCCGGGAATCGTCATCCCGGCGCCGGTCAGGAACGAGCGCGCGATCTCGCGCAGCGCGGCCTCACGGGCGACGCGTTTCCTCAGCGCCTCGGGAAAGCGCGCGACGCCAAGCGTCCAGACGTAGGTGAACGTCGGCTTGTAGTAAGCGGCGGCGGGAATCACGATCATCGCCGCCTGCAGTTCGTCCATCGCGGCCGAGAAGCGCGGGCGGCTGCTGATGCGCGATTCACGCCGCAGGTCGGCGGTGCTCATCTCCCACTCCCGGCGCAGCACGCGCAGAATCGCGCGTGCCGACGCGCTCAGCCGCTTCGGTTCGTCAGCTTTCTTCACGCCCCAGATCGCGTGATAGTAAGGAATCATCCGCGGCGCGAGGAACATCGCTTTGCCGCGCGCGAGCTTGGCGTAGTACACGCGCCCGCGGCCCATCAGCTCGTCCTTGATCGTCCAGGTGAGCGAGGCCTCGGGATCCTTCTGGACGTTGCGGGGCATCACCGCATCGCGGCGGCCGCACACCGCGATGTACAGCGACGGACCGGGCCGGCGGCTGTCGGTCAGGCAGGCGGCAAACCCGACCTGCTCGATGAACCGCTCGGCGGCAATCGCCGACTCGACGACGCCGGTGCCTTCGCGCCGCCAATGACGGTCGCGATGCTCGTCGAACTCCGGCAGGATTTGCGGTTTCTTGGCCACGGCGCGTCTGAGTACATGCCGCGATTTCAACGCTGACGTCAATACCGTCCACGGTCTACGGTCTACGGTCTACGGTCACGTGAGCTGGACTCTGAACCGTGGGCCGTGGACCGAGGACCGATGACCGACCGCCGGCCTGTCACAATCGCGCGTCTCGCTCGTCTACGTTGAGGAGAATAGAAGCCGTGCAGCAGACGGAAACCTCAGCCGCAGCCTTCGAAACCGCGCGGCGTCGCCTGTTCGGGCTCGCCTATCGCATGCTCGGGTCGCGGGCCGAAGCCGAGGACATCGTGCAGGAGGCCTACATCCGCTGGCATCAGCACGACCGCGCGTCGATCGAGAACCCGGAGGCATGGCTGGTCACGACGACGACCCGGATGGCGATCGACCGGCTCCGGCGGCTGAAGACCGAGCGCGAGGCCTACACCGGCCCCTGGCTGCCCGAACCGATTGTCGGAGCGCCGGCGCCCGACCGTCACCTCGAGCTCGCCGATGACCTGTCGATGGCGTTCCTGACGCTGCTCGAACGGCTGTCGCCCGACGAGCGCGCGGCGTTCCTGCTCCACGACGTGTTCGACGTCGGTTATCCCGCGATTGCCGGGGTCATCGAGCGCAGCGAGGCGGCGTGCCGCCAGGTCGTTCACCGCGCCCGCGAACGGGTCCGCGGCGAGCACAAGCGCTTCGAGGTGAGCGAGGCGGCCAAGACCGCGATGCTGCAGCGTTTTACCGCGGCGATGGAGGCGCGCGACGAACAGGCGCTCCTCGCGCTCTTTGCGCCCGACGCGTCGTGGACGGCGGATGGCGGCGGCAGAGTGGGCGCGGCGCCGCGACCCATCGTCGGCGCCGAGCGGATCGCGCGGCTGGTCCTGGGTATCCGCGAGAAGTTCTGGGTCCACAATCGCCGGATCCAGCTGACGACGGTCAACGGCGAGCCGGGGTTGTGCTTCCGCGACGGCGATCGCCTGACGGCGACGCTTTCGATCGCCACCGACGGCGAGCGCATCCTCGCCGTCTACGCCGTCGTCAATCCGGACAAGCTGGAGTAGGAGCGATCGGAGTTCCGGAGGTTCCGAGGTTCCGGAGTTCCGAGGCTCGATACCCGAACTTCGGAACTCCGGAACGCCGGAACCTCGAAACTGCGAAACTTTATTTGCGGGCCGCGACCCTTCTCGTGACCGGCTGCCTTTGCGCGAAACCGCGCGATACGCTCGAGCAGCTTCGCCGGAACCGGCTCGGACAGCGGAAACCGAACCGTGCCCTTGCCATTCACTTCGTACGGCTCGAGCTCGGCGCGGAAGGCCGAGACGAGCCGTTCGTTCGCCGGGTAGATCGAGTAGTGCGCCTTCCACCCGGCGAAGTAGATCACGGTGCGGCCGCCGACCTTGAAGGCCGGAATCCGGTAGGCGATTGTTTCCTCAGCGGCGGGCAGCCCCTTGCGCAGGCTGCTGCGCACGCGCCGGAGAATGGTCTGGACCGGCTTCGGAAAGCCGGCGATGTACTCGCCGATCGTGGTCGGCGCCGCGGTCTTCTTCTTGGCCATCCTTCACCACGCTGTCGCGGTCAACGCAACGACGACACGAGCTCGTCGAGCTGATCCATCGTCACGTGGACGCCGCGCTCCATGCCGGTCGCGACGGCAGCGTCGAGGATCTCCTTCGATGGATAGACTTCGCGCGCGAACATGAAGGTCTTCCCGTCGCGCTCCTCGAAGGTGACAGTGACGACGACCGCATCGGCGTCGCTCGTCCGAGGCGCGCCGTCCGGCTCGAAAAACGACGTGTAGACCAGCCGCGATGGCGGCGCGATCTCGGTGTAAGTGCCCGAGAAGCCGAACTCATGGCCGTTGGACGCCCGCAGCACGTAGCGATATTCGCCGCCAACGGTGACGTCGGCTTCGCAGCTGATCATCGCCGCGCCCATCGAGGTGGGGGCCCACCACCGGCTGACATACTCCGGCTTGGTCCAGGCGTCGAACACGATCCGCGGCGGCGCGTTGAACGTGCGCGACATGACGAGCTCCCGGTCCGAGGCCCGCTCGAACGTCAGGGCTCTCTTCACGGCAGGCTCAATTCTTTCGTTTACGGCCATGTGGGGTCTCCTTACGGGTGAGTTCTTCGATGAGCTCGTCCAGTTCCTCGAAGCGCGCGTCCCAGAGCTGCCGGTAGCGTTCGAGCCAACCGTGAAGCTGGCGAAGAGGTTGTGCGCGCAGCTCGTAGAGCCGCTGCTGAGCGCGCGGCTGGACGTCCACGAGGCCCGACTCCTTCAGCACGCGCAAGTGCTTCGACACCTGCGGCTGATTGAGCTGCAGCCGCTCGCCAATCTCGTTGACCGGGCGCGGCCCGGAGCGCAGGAGCTCGACGATGCGGAAGCGGTTGGGCTCGGCAAGCGCGGCGAACGTTTCGATCACGGGTTTGAATATGCCAGTAAAGGAATATGCCTGTCAAGGAATATTAGGGACCCTTTCGAGATTCGTCTTCAGCGCATCAGCGCCCTGTGCCATCAGCGGCGCGATCATCCTGGCCACCTGATCCGGGAGCACGTCGGTCGTCCACACGAAGACGCAGCGGCCGGGCGCGAGATCGTCGATCTCCATCTCGGCGTGGTGATAGGTGATGCCGTCCGCGCCGAGCGCCGTGTAGGCGACGCGCCGGTGGTCGTCGTCCACGTCAAGAATGCGTTCGCGGACGGTCATGCCGTTCGCGAAGCGCACGGTGCGCGTGTCGCCGTCGAGCGAGCCGTCAACCAGCACAGGCGCAAACAGCCGATGCGCCTCGCCCACCAGCCGGACAGCGGACCAGGCTTTTGCCGAATCCATTTCGAGCATTCGTTCTTCGCGGATAGATGCCATGCGGGTCGTCTCCCTTCGTGGTGGACGCGGTTGCTAGCGATCGGCGATCGTCTCGAACGGAACGACTCAGACCGCGAGCGTATGCGCGACGAGCGAGCGGCGGCAGTAGTCGATCGCCTCCCACTGATCGAGCGCTCGCGACTCGAGATCGGCGAAGTCGCGGCCTGGCGATCGCAGCGCAGGTCTGACCTCCTGCGCCGCTCGCCACATGCACCGCTTGCCCTGCACGCCAACCGCCAGGGCCTCGAGCGTTCGGAACAGGCCGATCTCGCCGCGCGCGCCGCCGGACACCATCGCCAGCGCCGACCCGGCCACGTGGGTCGCGAGCCGCTTCAACGATCCGGGTGACGCGCCGAGCGCGATCAGCAGCTCCTTCACGATCGCGCGCTCGTCGACGAACTCGTCGTAGAGGGCGTCGAACAGCCGTCCTTCGCGGCGGCTGGCATAGGTGGCCTTCAGCCGGCCGAGCACGGTGATCGCGGCGTCCGCGCCGGACAGATGATCGCGAAGATACGCCCTGAGCGCGGCTCGGCGTGCCGCCAGCGCCGACGTGGCTGAGGTATGACTGCGGAGCCTCGATACCGCGATGAGTAGTCCAGCTGCGGCAAGGGACGTTGCCGTGACAAAGCGCCGGTCGCTCAGGGTCATGAGGTCGCTCCTCGGACCGATGTGCGCCATCGGCCGGTATGGACGCGCTAGGGATGGAACAGCTGCGTCGGTGGATACAGGGTTAAAGCACGTGCCGTACCAGGTTGGTCCGCGGCCGCGCGTCCGACGTATAGTGCCAGCGCCACTATGTCCGCAGAACTCGACCGCACGCGCCGCGCGTTTGCCGTGGATGACGCGGTTGCCATCCTGTCACGCACGCCGGCCACCCTCGACGCGCTGCTGCGCGGACTCCCGGACGACTGGGTGACCGCGCACGAGGGCGGCGCCACCTGGAGCCCCTTCGACGTCATCGGCCACCTGATTCACGGCGAGCACACCGACTGGATGCCCCGCGCCAAACTCATCCTCGAGCATGGCGATACCCGACCCTTCGAGAAGTTCGATCGCTTCGCGCAGTTTGCCGCGTCGCAGGACCAGACGCTGGGCGCCCTTCTTGACACGTTCGCCTCGCTGCGCCGCGACAACCTAAAGGCCCTGGTGGCGCTCAGCCTGACGGACCATGACCTCGATCGCGCCGGGTGCCACCCGGAGCTCGGCCCCGTCACGCTGCGCCAGTTGCTGGCGACGTGGGTCGCGCACGATCTCGATCACGTCGTGCAGTGCTCGCGGGTCCTGGCGCGGCAGTACTCGGACGAAGTCGGGCCGTGGCGCGCCTACCTGCGAGTCATCAGCGGATCGCAGGGCTAACGGCGCGACTCGCGAATTCTCCCCCCGCGCGATGAAATTCATCACCAGCCAGCTCGCCTATCTGACGTCGGACCGCGAGGCGCGCGCCAATCTCGGCGCGCTCTTCAAGTACTTCGCTTTCCTCGTCGCCCTCGTCAGCGTCTACGCGTTCCTCTTTCACGTCATCAAACTCAGCGTCGAGAACGAGCCGCATTCCTGGGTGACCGGCTTCTACTGGACGCTCGTCGTGATGACCACGCTCGGCTTCGGCGACATCACGTTCACGAGCGATATCGGCCGGCGTGTTCAGCATCGTCGTCCTGTTGTCGGGCGTCGTGTTCCTGCTGGTGATGCTGCCCTTTCTGTTCATCCGGCTGTTCTATGCGCCGTGGCTCGAAGCCCGGGTCCGGCTGCGGGCGCCGCGCGAAGTTCACGCGACGCATGACCGGTCACGTCATCATCGCGGAGTACGACGCCATCGCCGCCGGGCTCGCCGAGCGGCTCACCGCCGAGGGCATCCCGTACGTGGTCATCGAACCCGATCCGAACCGCGCCGGACAGCTCTATGGCGACGGCATCCAGGTGCTGGCCGGCGAGAACGACAGCCGCGCTCACCTACGAGCGGGCCGCCGCCGCGAAGGCCCAGCTGGTCCTCGCGAACTGTGAAGACACCACCAACACCAACATCACGCTGACGGTTCGCGAAGTGGCGCCGGACGTGCCGATCGCCGCCATCGTCGAGGAGCAGGACTCGGTCGACATCCTGCGACTGAGCGGCGCGACCTCGGTGCTCGCGCTCAAACACCAGTTGGGCGATTACCTGGCGAATCGCGTGGATGCAGGCCGCCGCGAGGCGCACGTCGTCGGCGAGTTCCGCCAGCTGCAGATCGCGGAGCTGCCCGCGCGCGACACGCCGTATGTCGGCAAGAGCGTGCGCGACACGCACCTTCGTCAACAGACCGGGCTCAGCCTGGTGGGCTTCTGGGAGCGCGGGAAACTTCGTCCGGCGTATCCGGACACGCTCATCAGCGCCGACAACGTGCTGGTGGTGGCGGGGACTGCACCTCAAGTCGCCGCGCTGAACGCGCTGCTGCCGAACGACGACGACCGGTCGGCGCCGGTGCTCCTGATCGGGGCCGGGAAAGTCGGTCACGCCGCCGCGCGTGCGCTCAAGAGGAAAGGCCTGGCGGTGCACGCCATCGATCGCACGGAAGCCGCCCTCGCTCCGCTCGCCGGCGAAGTGGACAACGTCTTTGCCGGCGACGCGGCCGACCGTCACCTGCTCGACCGCGCCGGCATTCTCCAGGCGCGCTCGGTCCTGCTGACGACCAATGACGATGCGGTGAACATCTACCTTGCGGTCTACTGCCGGCGATTGAACAAGGACCTGCGCATCGTGAGCCGGGTCACGCACGAGCGGAACCTCGAGGCCATCCACCGCGCCGGCGCCGACTTCGTCCTGAGCTACACGACGCTGGGTATCGAAGCCGTGGTGTCGGCGTTGCGTGGTCATCCACTGGTCCTGCTCGGCGAAGGCGTCGAGCTGTTCTTCGTCCCGGTGCCGGCGGCGCTGGCCGGGCGTCCGTTGAGCGAGTCGGGGATCGGCTCCAGGACGGGCCTCTCGGTCGTCGCGATCCAGCAGGGCACCGCGCTCGGCGGAACGCTCACGTCCGAGACGATCCTGCCGGCGGGCGCGGTGCTGCTGGTGCTCGGCAGTCACGAGCAGCGCGAACGGTTCGACGCCGCGTTCGGCAAGGCGCACCGCTCACGTGACGCCCGATCACGATGTCACCCGGCGGCGGCGAGCTGACTTGACGCCGCGTCCGTGATTAATATAGATATATGGCTATATAGCAGTTCAGCCATGGAGCAGCCATCCCCGGTCCAACTCGATCGCATCTTTGCCGCCCTGTCCGATGCCACCCGCCGCGCCATCCTCGCCCGGCTCGCCACCGGCAGCGCCACCGTCAACGAGATCGTCGAACCGTTCGCGCTGAGCCAGCCGACGATCTCGAAACACCTGCAGGTTCTCGAGCGGGCCGGACTCGTGTCGCGCAGCCGGGACGCGCAGTTCCGCCCGGTGCAGCTGAACGCCGCGCCGCTCGCGACCGCGGCGCAGTGGCTCGGCGACTACCGCCGGTTCTGGGCCGAGAGCCTCGACCGGCTCGACGACCACGTGCAGCAGCTCAAACGAAAGGAGGCGCGGCATGCGCGCCGGACCAGGAACCGCCGCTGAACCCGCGGCCGATCGCGAATTCGTCATCACCCGGATCTTCGACGCGCCAGCCCGCCTGCTCTTCGAGGCCTACAGCGACCCGGCGCAGCTCACCCAGTGGTTCGGGCCGAAAGACTGGCCGCTCACGCTCTGCGAGGTCGACTTCCGGGTCGGCGGCCGCTACCGGTTCGCGATGACCGGCCCCGGCGGCGTCCAGGACCAGCCGTTCGGCGGCACCTATCTCGAGATCGTCCCGAACCGGAAGATCGTGTTCGACAACGCGTTCGAGTCGCCTGACGCCGAGACGATGATCGTGACGGTCACGTTCGAGGAGCGAGGCGGAAAGACAACGCTGACCATCCACACGCTGTTCGGTTCGGTCGCGATGAGGCAGCAGCACCTCGGCATGGGCTACGAAGAGGGCGTCGGTTCCGGGCTCGACCAGCTCGGCGATCTCGTCGCGCGTCGTCTCGCAGTCCGAGCGGCCATGAACGTCAGAACGCTGCTCGCGTGCGGCGTCGCCGCCGGTCCGCTGTACGTCGTTGTCGGCCTCGCGCAAGCGGTGACCCGTGAAGGGTTCGATGTGCGGCGCCACGCGCTGAGTCTTCTCAGCAACGGCGAGTGGGGCTGGGTTCAGACCGCCAATTTCCTTGTGAGCGGCGCGCTGGTGATTGCCGGCGCGATCGGCGTCCGGCGAGCGCTCCGGCCGGGCAAGGCTGGCACCTGGGGACCACTGCTCCTCGGACTGTACGGCATCGGCCTGCTCGGCGCCGGCGTGTTCCCGGCGGATCCGGGCCAGGGATTTCCGCCCGGCACGCCGGCAGAAGGCACGGGGATGAGCACGGCCGGGCTCATGCACTTCGTGTTCGGCGGCATCGGCTTCTACGCGCTGATTGCCGCGTGCTTCGTCTTCGCCCGACGCTTTGCGTCGCTCGGAGAGCGCCGCTGGGTGGCCTACTCGGTGGCCAGCGGCATCGGGTTCTTCATCGCCTTCGCCGCGATCGCCTCGGGCCGCGCCTCGCCCACCATCGTCCTCGGCTTCTACGCCGCGGTCATCTGGATCTGGGCGTGGCACGCGCTGGTCAGCCGCAAGCTGCTCGACGAAGCCACCGGGCCCTGACGGCCTGACCTGTTCAAGTTCGGCGTCTCCGTCGTTGTTCCTCAGTGAAGAGCAGAGGAACCGCATACCGGAGGCGTTATGGCCGTTGCTTGTCGTCAACTTCATCCCCGTCCCGTTACCAACCGCCCGGCAGCCGGCGCCCCGGCGCTGCGGCTCGTGGCGAAAGGCGGGCTCGCGTCCGAGCGTTATGTCGCGGAAGTCGCCGCGGCGGTCGCGGCGGTGACCCGAACGTGCCGACTGTCGGCAGGAGAAGCCGAAGACCTCCAGTCCGACCTCTGGGTTCGGCTGCTCGAGCATGATGGCCGGGTGTTGCGCAGTTTCCGGGGACGCGCCCGGATCGGCACGTATCTGGTCACGATCGCGCGCAACCTGGTCTTCGACCGCCGTAACAAGGAATGGGGCCGATGGCGGCCGTCGTCTGCCGCCCGGCGTGCGGGGGCCGAGGCGGTTGAGCTGGAGCGGATGATGTCACGCGACGGCTGGACGCTCGACGCGGCGGCCGAGTCGCTCAAGCTGGCCGGCACCCTGTCGGCTGCTACGCTCGCCGCGACGCTGGCGCACACGCTGCCGGTCCGTACCCGCCGTCACTTCGTTGACGTCTCGGTGCTCGAATCGATCGCGGCGCACGGTTCGGATCCGGGTGGCGCGTCTCTTCGCGAGCAGGAGCACCTGGCGAGCGAGCTTCAGCGAGTCCTGGCGGGCGCGCTCGACACGTTGTCGGAGTACCGACCGGCGGCTGTTGTCGTGGCGGTTTGTAGACGGCATCACCGTTGCCGCAATCGCGGCGATGGTCAAAGGCGAGGCGAAGATCCTCTACCGCCGCTTTTACAAGATCCTGCGGCAGCTTCGCGAATCGCTCGAATCGGCCGGGATGACGGCCGAGACGGTCCGACAGGTCCTGGCTGACGCCGGCCCCGGCTTCGAGTGCGACCTCGACGCCACGGCTGGGGCAGGGCGATACGCGGGTCGGGGAAGGGGTCAGGTCGGGCTCAGGCATGAGCGTGAGGGGGCGGGAGGGGTCAGGTCGTGAATCGTGAACGGGCGTGACTCGCCGCCCGTTCACGATTCATCGACCTGACCCCCTCCCCCCGACCTGCTGCGAGCGTGAGCGAGCAGCCCCGCTCGCGAGCGCCGATGCGAAGGTTGCGGCGCGATGCGAGCCCTGCTCGCGAGAGCGAGCCCTAAATGAGCGCCCCGGCGTATTCCTCGTAAGTCCCCTTGTGGTCGGTGATCGTGCCGTGATCGAGGTGCCACACCCGGGTGCCGACCTCTTCCATCAGATCCTGATCGTGCGTGACGAGCAGCACCGTCCCCTCGAATCTTCTGCAGCGCGATGTTGAGCGCGTTGATCGATTCGAGATCCAGGTGATTGGTGGGCTCGTCGAGGATGAGCACATTCGGCTTGAGCAGCATGATCCGGCAGAACAGCAGCCGCGCCGTCTCGCCGCCGGACAGCGCGGCGGTCGGCTTGAGCCCCTCTTCGCCGCTGAACAGCATCTGCCCCAGCAGCCCGTGGATGTCCTGCCGCGACGCCTCGGGATCGAACTGGTGCAGCCACTCGACCGCGGTCATGCCCTTGGTGATCTGGCCGGCGTGGTCCTGCGGGAAGTAGCCGATCGACGCCTCGTGACCCCAGCGGGTCGTGCCCGCGTCGAGATCGCCGGGACTCGCGGGCCGGTCCGGCGCGTCGGACATCAGCGCCTTGAGCAGCGTCGTCTTGCCAACGCCGTTCCTGCCGACGATGACGATCTTGTCGCCGCGATTGACCACCGCGCTGAACCCGTCGATGACCCGGTGGTCGCCGTACGCCTTCGTGACCGCGCTGAACTCGAGCGCCATCCGGCCCGACGGCCGGTTCATCGCGAAGCGGATGTAGGGCCGCTGGATGTTCGAGCGCGCCAGCTCGGTCGTCTGCAGCCGTTCGACTTCCTTCCGCCGCGACTGCACCTGGCTCGATCGCGTGCCGGCCGAAAACCGGGCGATGAAGTCGTTGAGCTGCGCGATCTTCTTCTCGCGCTGCGCGTTCTGCGACTCGACCTGGCCGCGAATCTGGGTCTTGGCGACCACCATCTCGTCGTAGCCGCCGGTGTAGGTGATGATCGTCTCGTAGTCGATGTCGGCGATGTGCGTGCACACCGAGTTGAGGAAATGGCGATCGTGCGAGATCGCGATCAGCGTGCCGTCGTAACGGACGAGAAACTCGCGCAGCCAGTGGATCGACTCGAGATCGAGGTGGTTGGTCGGCTCGTCGAGCAGCAGTGCCTGCGGTGCGCCGAACAGCGCTTGCGCGAGGAGCACCCGCACTTTCTGGCCGCTCTGGATTTCGCTCATCGGCCGCTCGTGCAGCGCTTCCGGAATGTCCAGCCCCTGCAGCAGAATCGCCGCGTCGCTCTCGGCGGTGTAGCCGTCCTCCTCGCCGACGATGCCCTCGAGCGTCCCGAGGCGCATCCCATCGGCATCGGTCAGATCGGGCTTCGCATACAGGAAATCGCGCTCCTGGAGCGCCTCCCAGAGCCGCGTGTTGCCCATGATCACCGTGTCGATGACGCGGTACTGGTCGTAGGCGAACTGGTCCTGCTCGAGGACGCCGATCTTGGCCGGCCGCGTCACCGTGCCCCGCTGCGGCGGGAGTTCACCGGTGAGCAGCTTCATGAAGGTGGACTTGCCGGCGCCGTTGGGACCGGTCAGACCGTACCGCCGGCCGGGATAGAACGCGGTGGTGACGTCCTCGAAGAGGACCTTCGACCCGTACCGCATCGAGACGTTGCTGACTGAAATCATGGAAATAGGGCTGCGACTGAATGGCTGTTTCGAGGGTGAAGAACATTCAAGTATAGCAGCCCGTCTCGCGCCAGCTCAACCATAGAAGTCGCGGCGGAATTGCACTCGCGCTTGCGCGGCGCGGAAAACCGCTGTCCATAGCCGTCTAATTCGGCGAGTCTTTGTGTCCGCCGGTGGCCACGCGGCACCGGTCACGGCAGGAAGGCATTGAGCGGCCAGTCGATCGGGGTGCAGCCTGTCAACGTTCCATTGGCGGTGGCGTAGTCTTCACAGGCCCACCACTGGCCCTTGGCGTCTTGCGTCACGTAACAGCCGGCAGACAGCAGGGCCGCGACGATGAGCATGGTGCAACAGACGATCTTGATGTGGGGTTTCATCGGACGTCTCCAGGTCTGCGTGGACGGCGCATTCCCTCCACACCTCATAACAACGACGCCAGGCGCCCGTTTGTACGGCCCGGGCGCGCGGCACGAGGCCGCCCATGACAGTGGACCCCTTGAACGAGGCCGTCGAGGCGGTGGCCGATCGGCTCGATGTCGACTGGGAGGCGCTCGATCGCGAGTCGTCGTCGGTCGAGGGCCGTGACGAGCTGAAGTGGCTGCGGGTCATCGCCGAGATTGGCGACCACCATCGCGAGGCCCGCCAGTTCGTGGACGCGAATGCGGACACCGTCACCGCCCATCCCGCCGCCTGGCTGGCCGCGCCGGCGCCCGAGCCGCTCGGCGACACCTGGGGCCGCTATCAGCTCCTCGAACAGATCGGCCAAGGCAGCTACGGCAGCGTCCACCGGGCCTTCGATCCGGATCTGCAGCTCGAGATCGCGATCAAGATCCTCCATCGCCAGGTCGCCGACGAGAAGCTGCGCGAGCGAGTGCTGCACGAGGGCCGCGCGCTTGCCCGGATCCGTCACGACAACGTGGTGCGGGTCCTTGGCGTCGAGTCGCACGGCGGGCGGGTCGGCCTGTGCATGGAGTTCGTGCCGGGCGAGACCCTCGACGCGGTGATGAAGGCAAACGGGCTGCGCAACGATCGCGAAGCCGCGGTCATCGGCCAGGACCTGTGCCGCGCCCTCGTGGCGGTGCACAACGCCGGCTTCCTCCATCGCGACGTCAAAGCGCGCAACGTCATGCGCCGGCGGGACGGCGGCATCGTCCTCATGGACTTCGGCGCCGGGTTCAAGCTCGAGCGCGACCAGGCCGCGGCGGGATTCGATGTCGTGGGGACGCCGCGCTACATGGCACCCGAGGTGCTGGCCGGCGACGCGCCGTCACGGTCGAGCGATGTCTACAGCGTCGGCGTGCTGCTCTATCACCTCGTGACCGGCGAGTATCCGGTTGACGGGAACTCGATCGACGACCTGCTGCGGAATCACGTCGCCGGCCGCCGCCGGCCGCTGAGCGATCGGCGCGCCGATCTGCCGCCGCGCGTTCATCAAGGTCGTCACGCAGGCGACGCATCCGGATCCCAGGCAGCGCTTCCAGTCTGCGGGGGCGATGCTCGACGCGCTTGCAATACGACGCGAAGCGGTCGTGGCTGCGCGTCATCGCGCGAGAGCGCGGCGCTCGCCCTCGCGCATCACCGTCGACCTGGATTGTGCTCGGGGCGATGAGCTCGGCGGTCTTCAACTCTGCTGCTGGGCCGGACCGAGTTCGCACAACGAGGGCGCGTTCGACTGGCTCCGCTGGGGCGCCAGCGCGAGCCTCGCGCCGGCTGTGCTGTCTTCGCGATGGGGCTCGTGTCGCTTCGCTCGTCCTGGCCGCTCGCCGGCTCGTCCTGCGGCTGTCGTCGCGGGCCCGCGCGCTTGAGACGTCGATGGCGATTCGTCCGCACGCGCGGCCTCGACGACGTGACGCTGCTGTCGTCACGACTCTGTTGCCTCTCGTCGCTGGCGCTCGCACGGTCACGGTCGGCGGTTTTCTCGCTCGCTGCTGGCCGCGATCCCGCAGGTCCTCCCCAGCGCATCTCGACCGCGCCGATCGAACGCCTGCGGTACCTCGCGCCGTAGTTTCCGGGTGCCTACGAGAACTACCGCATCACCTTCATCTGGGTCACGTTCGCGATCGTGGCGTTCTGGTATCCGGCGATGGAGTATCTCCCGGCGCAAGGACGAGCGCGATCAACCGCGGGCTCGTCGCTGTCGGCATCGGCGTCCTCCGCTCGCGATCCTCTTTCTCGATTTTCCTTATCGCCTCTCTATCACACGCAGTTCGAGGTCGGTGACATGGAGCGGGTCGCGATGCTACGTGCTGGGCAGCCGCGGGACGCTGACCTCTTGTTCTGTCCGATCTGGCGCCGCCGCGGAACAAGGTCGTCAAGCAGATTCGCCGCAGACCTCGCGTCACGAAGCCGGCGTTGAAAACATCTTCTCCCTCGTACCTGTGACCGACAAGGAGCTGACCATGACGACGACTGCTCACCGTCGCCATCGTCCTCTCATGACCATGCTGACCCCGACGCCGGCGCTGGCCTGGTTTGGCTGGCTGGATTCGATGAGCGGGCCGGGACCGTATCTGGGGCCTGCTCTTCGAAGCCCGCGTGAAGTGTTTCGGTCTGACGTGCCCAGGCAGACCCTTGCAGAGGCGTCTGCGCGGCTCAACGCAGCAGTCGCGAGAGTCGACCCCGGGACTAGTGATTGACCAACAATACGTCGACCAATGGGGAACCGTCGTCACAGCGTTCAGGATGTCGCGGAAAGACTTCGCCAGCCGCATGGGTGTGACGGCTCCGACCCAGCTTGTCTTTCCCGTTCATGACATCCTCAAGGGTGCTGACAGTCGCAGCCTCGCCGCGCAAGCAGCCGCTCAGCCGGTCCCGCTCCTAGTCCTCGAACAGAGATTTGCATCACAAGTTCGCAGTGCCATTGCCGGAACCGCTCGAAATCGAATCCTCACGGACCCAGCTGTTGCAATTTGCCTCCGTCGGCGTCATCTATTCGCTCTGTCCGGACGACATCCTCAGACGGTGGTCCATCGATGGCGCGATCGAATCTGTGGCGGGCCATGGGAGCAACGTCGAGTTCGGCGGAGGCGGCGCCGTGCGCCTGACGAAGCGCGCGCGCAGGTTCACTCGCCGCTCTTCCGACGACAAGTCACGCAGCGTCCTGGACGTGTCGGTCGGAGTCGGCTTCTATCTGGTTCAGCTCCAGAGGGTTCGCGCCGCGATCGACGGCGCCTTCTTCGACACGCGCTTCTATCTGCACGCGCCCGTCACCTGGAGCGCACCGAATGCACCGTGGCTGGCGACAGGTCCTCGCATAGCCGGTCTTCACGATGGGCCTGCAGATGTATCCCGAGTTCCAGGACAACATCTTTCGTCGCCGCGCGTTCGAACGAGCCTCTGCCGGCCACGACGAGTGGATCACCGAGCTTGGGGTCTTCGTGAATCTCATCTTCCGCAGTGCGAACCTACAAACCGGTACGCTGCCGGGGATTAAGCCCTAAGTGCTCGCCTGCATCTCCTGCGCCAGCCGCCGCAGGGCGCGCGTGACGGCGACGCGCGCGGCGTTCGGCGTCGGCTTGTCGAGTGCCACGGCCAGTTCTTCGTAGCTGTACTGCAGTTCCAGACGACAGACGATCGCTTCGCGATCTTCCGGCCGGAGCTTCAGCAGCGCCGCGTCGAAGCGCTCGATGTTCTGCTCGCCGATCACCCGATCCAGCGGCGACGTGCCGTCATCGGCCAGCGTGTCGGGAACTTCAACCGCGACGGGTCTGCGCTTGTGCTGCCGGACGATGTCGATGATGCGGCGGAGAATCGCCTGCCGGAAGTACGCCTGCAGCGCGCCCTCGTGACGCGGCTCGAACCGATCGAGATGACGAAGCGAGGAGATCACCGCATCCTGGACGATGTCGGCCGTCTCATTCAGGTCGCGGGCGTAGGCCGGCAGCCGGCCGTGCGCCCACCGCCGGAGCGGCGGGAGGCAGCGCTTCAACAGGCGATCGACGGCGTCGGCGTCGCCGCCGCGCATGCGCGCCAGCAGCGTCGCGGTCGCTTCGGGGTCGAGTGGCGCCGGGCGGGCGGAGTCTGCGGGCACGGGCGGCTGAGACCGCCCAGATCATACAGCCGCCTGCACCGTTTCCGGACTGCTCGCCGTATCGTCGATCGCCGGGCGAGCGGCGGACCGGCGATCGACGGCGAGCGCGTGACCTAACGCGTCGTGCATCGCCTCGGCTGACCGGAAGCGGCGCCAGGGCTTCTTGTCCAGCGCCCGCAGGATCAGGGCGTTCAACCCCGGTCCGACCGATGGGTTCAACGTCGCCGGAGCAGCCGGCACGCGATTCAGGATGCCGTCGATCAGCTCGGCCAGGTGCGCGCCCGAAAACGGCGGCTGGCCGGTCACGAACTCATACAGCACCGCGCCGGCGCTATAGACGTCGGCGCGTTCGTCGGTGGGCTCGCCACACAGCTGCTCCGGCGGCATGTACTCGAGCGTTCCCGCGCTCGTCGAGAGCGGCGCGATCGTCGCGCACTCCGACTGCGCGGCGTTCCACGGGAGTGCGTTGGCCACCCCGAAGTCGAGGAGCTTGACCTGTCCCGCCGCCGAGATACCGACGTTGGCCGGCTTCACGTCGCGATGGAGGATCCCGGCGCGGTGCGCCGCGACGAGCGCGAGCAGGATGCCCGACGCGACTTCCTCGACACCCTCCACGGTCGGCCCACGGCTCGCAATGCTCGACTGCAGCGTCGTCGCCATCAGCTCCATCGCGATGTAATCGATGTTTCCCGCCCGCCCGGTCTCGTAGATCGACACGATGTGGGGGTCGTCGCAGCAGGAGAGCCACAACGCCTCCCGCTGGAACCGATCGATAGCGTCCTGGCCGGCCCGCGAGCCGAGCACCTTGAGGGCGACGTCACGCTGGTTCACGCGGTCGTGGGCCCGATAGACGGCGCCCATGCCTCCCCGGCCGATGAGGGCCTCGATGGCGTAGCGACCGAGCGTCCGACCGACCGGCGACGGCGAGTCTGCGAGCTCCATCGGTTGCTCCCCGTTTCTATGAACGGAAACGACCGATCCCGGGATTCTGTACAGGAAGGGCTGGCGGCCCGGCTGTCTGCGCAAGAAGCTCGCGGCGCCTGCCCCCTGAAGAAAAACCTGTCGCAGTAAGATCCGTGGTGCGTGAAGCGGAATCTGCTGCTCTACACAGCGTTCATCGCGCTGTCATTGTTCATCGTCGCCGCCATCCTGCAGGTGGCGCCCCTGATCCTGCCGGAGGGCGCGACCGCGGCACCGATCGCGAGTCACACGCCCGCGGGCCTGTGGGCGCAGATCGTCGAGCATGGCCGCAGCCCGCTGGCGCGCCTGATCATCCAGCTCGTCGTCATCGTCATTGCGGCGCGGGTTTGCGGCGTCGTCGCAGCGCGGATCGGCCAGCCGCCGGTCATCGGCGAGATTGCCGCTGGAATCGTCCTTGGCCCGTCGCTGCTGGGCGCACTGGCGCCGGGTGTGAGTGCAACCCTCTTCCCCGCCGACTCCCTGGCCACGCTGCAGATGCTCAGTCAGGTCGGCGTCCTGCTGTTCATGTTCGTGATCGGCGTCGAGCTCGACGTGTCGCATCTGCGCGGCCGCGCGAAGACCGCCGTGGCCGTGAGTCACTTCAGCATCGCGGTGCCCTTCATTCTCGGCGTGCTGTCGTCGCTGCTCCTCTACCGCAACTACGCACCGCCGGGTGTGCCGGTCCACGCCTTCGCGCTCTTCCTCGGGATTGCGATGAGCATCACCGCGTTTCCGGTGCTGGCGCGCATGCTCGAGGAGCGCGGCCTGGCCGGGACGCCGATCGGCACGACGGCGCTCACCAGCGCCGCCATCGGCGATCTCGTGGCGTGGATCCTGCTGGCGTTCGTCGTCGCCATCACGACGTCCACGGGCGCGGGATCGATCCTTGTCGCGATGATCGCGTTGTCATCCGCGTTTGTGCTGCTGATGGTCTACGTCGTGCGCCCCGCGCTCGGCCGGCTGCTCGAGCCGGCGAGTACCACGGCCGTGCTGACCAAGGAACACACGACGGTGGTGCTGGCGGTGTGGCTGTCGTCGGCGCTCGTCACCGAACTGATCGGGATTCACGCGCTGTTCGGCGCGTTCGTCGCCGGGACAATCATGCCGTCGGACGCGGCGTTCCGGCGGATTCTGCGCGAGCGGCTCGAAACGGTGAGCTCGGTCCTGCTCCTGCCGTTGTTTTTCGCGTTCACGGGACTGCGGACGCAGGTCGGCCTGCTCGACGACGCCGGGGCCTGGCTGGTGTGTCTTGGGATCATCGGCGTCGCGACGCTCGGGAAGGTCGGTGGGACGCTGGTGGCCGCGCGGTGGACCGGTCTCGGCTGGCACGACGCCCTGACGCTTGGGGCGCTCATGAACACGCGCGGCCTGATGGAATTGATTGCGCTGAACGTCGGCTACGACCTCGGCATCCTGTCGCCGGCGATGTTCACCATGATGGTGCTCATGGCGCTCGCGACGACCGCGATGACGGGGCCGCTCCTGACGCTGATCGACAACTGGCACCGCGAGCGCGCGCTGGCGCGGCGGCCAGGGCTGGGGTCAGGCCTTGAATCGTGAATCGGAGATTCACGATTCATGACCTGCTCTCCCAGCTATCCCTCGCTCCCGACCGGCGCTGGCGCTGCGCCGGCGCTGGCGCCGGCGCGGGTTCGACCGGACCAGGGGCCAGCTGCCCTTCCCAGCGCGCGACGATCGCCGTCGCCAGACAGTTGCCGATGACGTTGGTCATCGTCCGCGCCATGTCCATCAGTTCGTCGACGCCGAGGATGAGCGTCACCCCTTCGAGCGGCAACCCGTACGACGCCAGCGTGCCGGCGAGGATGACGAGCGACGCACGCGGCACGCCGGCCACGCCTTTGCTCGTCAGCATCAGCGTCAGGAGCATCGTGAACTGCTGCCAGCCGGTGAGCTCGATGCCGGCGGCCTGAGCGACGAAGACCGCCGCCAGAGACAGATAGAGCGTGGTGCCGTCGAGGTTGAAGCTGTAGCCGAGTGGCATGACGAACGACACGATCCGGCGCGGGACGCCGAACCGTTCCATCGCTTCCATCGCCCGCGGCAACGCCGCTTCGCTCGAGGTCGTGGAGAACGCAATGATCGCCGGCTCGCGCACTGTGCGGATGAATCGCGGGATGTCGATCCGGAACATCAGCGCCACCGGTACGAGCACAAGCAGGATGAAGGCGATCAGCGCCGCATACAGCGTCCCGACCAGCCAGGCCAGGTTATAGAGCACGCCGAAGCCGCTGTGCCCGACGGTATAGGCGATGGCCGCGCCGACGCCGAACGGCGCGTACCGCATCACGATGTCGGTGAACTTGAACATCGTCTCGGCGACGACCTCGCACCAGGCGACGACGGGACGGCCGCGCTCGCCAAGCATGCCGAGCGCAATCGCGAAGACGATGCTGAAGACGACAATCTGGAGCACGTCGCCGCGGGCCATCGCGTCGAACACCGATTCGGGCACGACATGCAGCAGCACCTGGTCCCAGGTCTGCGGCTTGGCGGTCACATCGGCGGCGCCCGAGGGTGGCAGGACGACGCCGTCGCCCGGACGGGTGATGTTGACCGCGACCAGCCCGATGACCAGGGCGATCGTCGTCACGATCTCGAAGTAGATGATGGCGCGCAGGCCCATCCGCCCGACCGCCTTGACATGTCCCGCGCCGGCGATGCCGGCGACCAGCGTCGCGAAGATCAGCGGCGCGATGATCATCTTGATCATCCGCAGGAACAACTGGCTGAACGGCCGGGCGTAGACCGACCATTCAGGATTCATGTTGTTGATCACGGCGCCGATCAGGATGCCGACCCCGAGACCAATGAAGATCTGGGTGGTCAGGCTGATCCCGCGCCGCTTGGGCTCACTGGACGAAACCGTCAATGTGGACTCCTCAGGGTGATTACGGCCTACGATTATGTGCGGTTTCGTGACAACACGCTGACGAGCAAGCCAACGGCCACGACCGTGACCGCGCCAATCACGTTGTGCCACAGGAACGCGACGGTGGTGAAGCTGGCGGCCCAGGCGACGGTGGCCATCCCGGCGATCAGACCGATGAACGCGCCGTGGCCAGTCGCGCGCGGAACGCCGATCGCAAGGATGAAGACGCCCAGCACCGACCCGTAGAAAAACGAGCCGAATCGGTTCACCACCTCGATCAGCGATCCGAGCTCGGCGGCCCAGACCGCAACCGCGCAGGCGAAGAGCCCCCAGAGACCGGTGGCGATCTTCGAGACGGTGAGGAAGTGGGCGTCGGTCGCGACCGGCCGGACCCACCGCCGGTAGAAGTCGATGACCGTCGCGGTCGAGAGCGAATTCAGTTCGCCGGCAATCGTGTCGGTCGCCGCGAGCAGAATCGCGAGGATGAGCAGCCCGACCAGGCCGACCGGCAGCTCGCGCAGGATGAACGACGGAATGATGTAATTCACGTCGCTGAAGCTGCTGTCGCCGGTCGTCGTCCGCACCAGGTCGCGAGCGCGCGTGCGGACGTCCTGCACGGCGGCATCGCGGGCTGCGAAAATCCGCTTCGGCCTGCGCGGTCGCTGCTGGCGTCGGTCGTTCCGACGCCGCGGCCACCGCGTTCGCGGCGTCCCGGCGGGCGGCCCAGCGCGACGGCGTGTTCCTGCTCGAGCGCCGCATATGGGGCGGCGGCCTGCTGACGCAGCTGTTGATCGGCCTTGGAGCTGAAGATCAACGGCGGGTATGAAACACGTCGAAGGTGAAGACGAAGATGCCGAGCAGCAGGACCAGCACCTGCAGCGGGATCTTCCAGTAGGCGCTCATGAGGAGCGAGTGCCGCGCCTCGTCAACCGATCGCGCCGTGAGGTAGCGCTGCACCTGGCTCTGATCGGTGCCGAAATACGAACAGAACAGGAACAGCGCGGCGATCGTGCCAGACCAGAACGTGTACTGATTGGTCAGATCGAAGCTGAAATCGAACGTCTGCAGCCGCCCCGTGGCGCCGGCGATCGCCAGGCCGTCGCCGACGCCGAAGCCGCTCGGGTAACCGAGGATCGCGGTGGCGATCACCGCGAACAGGCCGAACGACGATCAGGACCATGATCTTGACGTCGGTCCACGTCACGGCCTGCACGCCGCCGAACATCGTGTAGGCTACCGCCGGCATCGTGATCAGCAGCGACGTCGTCGTGACGCCAAGATCGAGGATCAGCGACAGGACCACGGCGGGCGCGGCGACAACCGCGCCGCACGACATGCCGCGCGAGAGCAGGAACAGCGCGCTCGTGAGACTCCGCGTCTTTGCATCGAAGCGCTTCTCGAGATACTCGTAGGCGGTGTAGACGCCGGAGTTGTAGAAAAACGGGACCAGCGTCACCGAAAGGATTACCATCGCCAGCGGCAGGGCGTAGTAGAACTGGATGAATCGCATCCCGTCCGTGTAGCCCTGCCCCGTCGTGCCAATCATGGTGATGGCGCTCAGTTGCGTCGCCATCACCGACAGGCCCGCCGCCCACCATGGAATGCTTCGCTTGGCGAGGAAATAGCCCTCGAGTTCGGTGCTGTCTTTCGTGCGCTTCAGCCCGTCGTACACAATCCACGTCATGAACGTGATGAGGACGGTCCAATCCAGCCAATGCATCGTTGGCGTAGATTGTAGTCGGCGCGGATCGTCGAGGCCGACGCCATCTGACCGATGAAGACTGCAACCGCCGACGGACCGGCCAACGGCCGTTTTCAGCGCTGGCTCTATCAAGGGCTGCAGAAGCCAGGCGTCGGCGAGGACGACCGCGCATCACCAGTCGCCGTGGTGGCAGGTGATGTGCCTCACCGGCGTCGACTATTTTTCGACGCTGGGCTATCAGCCGGGCATCGCCTTCCTCGCCGCGGGCTTCCTGTCGCCGGTCGCGACGCTGATTCTCGTCCTCGTGACGCTCTTTGGCGCGCTGCCGGCCTATGCCCGCATCGCCGAGCTGAGTCCCTACGGCCAGGGCAGCATTTCCGTCCTCGAGGAGCGGCTGCCGCGCTGGCGCGGGAAGGCCGTCGTGCTGTGCCTGCTCGGATTCGCCGCGACCGGCTTTGTCATCACCATCACGCTGTCAGCCGCTGACGCCACCGCCCACATCGTCGAGAACCCGTTCGCCGCTGGACTGAACCTCAATCGCACGCTCGTGACCCTCGCCCTGATTGCGGCGCTGGCCGGCGTGTTCATCAAGGGGATGCGCGAAGCGGTGTGGATCGCGGTCCCGATTGTGGCGGTCTACCTCGCGCTCAACGTCGTGGTCGTCGCCAGCGGGCTCCTCTACATCCTGCGCAACCCCGAGACGCTGACCTCGTGGCGGCAGAACCTGTTCGCCGAGCACCCGAACTACCTGATGGCCGCGGCAGCGGCGCTCATCGTGTTTCCTCGGCTGGCGCTGGGCCTGTCGGGATTCGAGACCGGCGTCGCGGTCATGCCGCTCGTGAAGGGCGACGGCCCGTCGACCGCCGAGCAGCTCGCGAGCCGGATCCGGAACACGAAGAAGCTGCTCGCGGCGGCCGCCACGATCATGAGCGTGATGCTCATCGGCAGCAGCATCGTCAGCACGCTGCTGATTCCGCCCCATGCGTTTGCCGCGGGCGGACCCGCGAACGACCGCGCGCTCGCGTTTCTGGCACACCGCGATTTCGGCGACGTGTTCGGGACGATCTACGACCTGTCCACGATCAGCATCCTGTGGTTCGCCGGCGCCTCGGCGATGGCCGGGCTGCTGAACCTGATTCCTCGCTATCTCCCGCGCTACGGCATGGCGCCGGAATGGGCGCGCGCGAGCCGGCCGGTCACGTTGATCATCACGGCCGTGTCGTTCTACATCACCTGGTGGTTTGGCGCCGATGTCGATGCGCAGGCGGGCGCCTACGCGACCGGCGTCCTCGTGCTGATTACCTCGGTGGCGCTGGCGGCGACGATCGCGACACCGGCGCGACGCCACGCGTTTGCGCTCGTGCTCGCGGTCTTCCTCTACGCCACCGGGGACAACATCATCGAGCGGCCGGAAGGGCTGCAGATCGCGGGCTGGTTCATCGTGGCGATCGTGACCACCTCGCTCGTGTCGCGCGTGCTGCGGTCGACCGAACTGCGCTCGCATGGCGTCGACTATGACGAGACGGCGGCACGCTTCGTGGAAGCCGCACGCGGCGCGCCGGTACGAATCATCGCGAATCGTCCCGACACCGGGTTGGCCGACGAATACGCGCATAAGTTGAAGGAGGCGGGCGACGCCCATCACCTCCCGCCCAATGCCCACGTCCTGTTCCTCGAGGTCTATCCAGGGAACGTGTCCGACTTCTCCGGCGACATCCGGGTCTCCGGCAAGGATGTCGGCGGCCATCACGTGCTGTACACGCGCAGCCCGGCGGTGCCGAACGCGATCGCCGCGATCCTGCTCGACCTGCGCGATCGCACCGACGTCCCGCCGCATGCCTACTTCGGGTGGACCGAAGGCAATCCGGTGACGTATCTCCTGCGCTTCCTGGCGTTTGGCGAAGGCGACACCGCGCCGGTCACCCGCGAGGTGCTCCGGCAGGCCGAGCCGAACGCGGAGCGGCGGCCTCGGATCCACGTCGGGTGAGTCAGCGCCCGCCTGGGCTGCCGGAATAGGGGGAGGGGGTAGGGGGAGGGGGTATGGGTCAGGTCATGAATCGTGAACGGGCTGGGCAGGAATAGGGGGGAGGGGTAGGGGTCAGGTCGTGAATCGTGAATCGACCGGGTATTTTGCATCGGTCGCGACCGTCTATATGCTTGTATCCAGCAGGCGTTTGCGCCTGACGGACCCACGTCGATGAGACCCGTAATCGTTGCCCGCACGCCCGCAAAATATTGCTACGCCGCGATCGGCTGGGGCGCAGTCGGGTTGGCCCTCGCCGGAACGTTCGTGCCGGGCCTGCCCACGACGATCTTCGTGATCATCGCGTCGTACTGCTTCTCGAAGAGCTCGGAACGATTCTCGCGGTGGCTGTGGGAAAACCGGTGGCTCGGCCCCAAGCTCCACCGTTACGCGAGCGGCGGCGGCATGGCGCGCTCGGCCAAACGCGCGTGTCTGACGGCGATGTGGGCCTCGGTGCTGATCTCGGCGGCTATTCTCGCCAACTTCCACGTGGCGATTTCGATCGCAGTCATTGCGGTCGGGATCGCAGGGACGCTCTCGGTTCTGTTTGGCGTCCGCACCGTTCCGGAGAACGTCGCGGCACCTGGGGTCAGGTCCTGAATGATGAATTCGCGGTCCGGTTCATGATTCAATTCACGATTCACGACCTGACCCATACCCCTCCCCCCTATTCCGGCC
>CAWJEO010000018.1:0-90488 GCA_963841895.1 uncultured Acidobacteriota bacterium | reverse complement strand
GCCCTGATCGCGCTGACTGCGATAGTGGGCACCCCGACACGTGCGGCTCGGACGTTCGATCTGTCCACCGCCTCCATTGCCGACATCAACGCCGCCGTCGACGCCGGCGCGCTGACATCGGAGCGGCTGACCCGACTGTACCTGGCCAGAATCGCCGCCTACGATACAGCGGGCCCGAGGCTGAACAGCGTTTTCCACCTCAATCCGCGCGCCCTCGACGACGCTCGCGCGCTCGACACTGAGCGCCGCGTATCCGGCAGAAGAACGCCGCTTCACGGCATACCGGTACTGCTCAAAGCCAACATCGACGTCGCGGGTTGGCCGGCGACAGCTGGCTTCTACGCTCTCCGCGATTCGCTGGCCGGGGCCGATGCCGAGCAGACCGCGCGCCTGCGGCGGGCAGGCTGCGTCATTCTCGGGCTCACCAACATGAGCGAGTTCGCGAGCGGCCCGGCGATTTCGACGCTCGGGGGGCAGATTCGCAATCCCTATGCGCTCGACCGCTCGCCGGCCGGCTCGAGTGGCGGCAATGGAGCCGCGATAGCGGCCGGATTCGCGGCCTTCGCGCTGGGAACCGACACCGGCGGATCGATCCGGGGACCCGCGTCGGCCAACGGGATCGCCGGTCTCCGACCGACCTTTGGGCTGACGGGCCGCGGCGGGATCATCCCGCTGGCGTTGTCGTTGGATACCGTTGGCCCCATGGCCGCCCGCGTCGCGGACCTGGCTCTCGTCCTGAACCTGATGGTCGGCGTCGATTCACGAGACGCCGCCGTCGTCGCGCGTCCTCCCGTGGACTACACCGCTTCCCTTGATCGCGCGACACTGAAGGGTGCGCGCCTGGGTCTCGCTCGCGACTTCATGGGCACCGACAAAGCGTGGGACGGCGTCATCGAATCCGCCGTCGCCGCGATCCGCGCGCAGGGCGCAGAGGTTGTCGATGTCGCGCTGCCTCGCTACGTTCTTGCCCTCATCTCCGGCGTGTATCCGACGATCCGCGACACCGAGTTCCGCTACCAGATCGAGGCGTATCTCGCGTCGCTGTCGCACGCGGGCGTGCCGCGCACACACGCGGACATCATCCGACTGAGTGAGACGATTGCGGCGCCGACGCGGGAAGGCTGGGTTCCCAACCCCGGTCGGCTGGCAGCGTATCGCCGCGAGGCCGCAATGGGCACGCTCGACGATCAGCCCTACCGCAGCGCCCTCGTGGAGGGGCGGAAGATCATCCGCGATCTTCTCGAGTGGACGCTGAAACAGCAGCGGCTCGACGCGTTGATCGGCCCGACGATACGCCCGGCCCGGCTCATCAGCGAAGAGGCGATACCCGAGTCGAGAGGCTGGCGCGATCTCGGCAGCCTGGCCGGCTGGCCGGAGGTCGTCGTGCCAGCTGGCTACACCACCGAACCGAAGCTACCGGTGGGCATCTCGTTCCTTGGACCGGCGTTCACCGAGGCGAGGTTGCTGGCGCTCGGTCATGCATTCGAGCGTGCGTACCCGATGCGGCGGCTTCCGCCGACGACGCCACGCCTTGCAGGGTGAGCGTTTCGAGGACTGACAAACCACATGGAGCCGATGGCGCTCTTCATCCTGCAGTTCCTGTGGTTCCTGTTCGCGTGGTCCCTCATCACTTACTTCGTGCTGTGGCCGAGGTCCGCGAGCCTCTCGCCGGACGCCCGGTTGAGCCTGTGGATCGCGCCAGAGATGTTTCGCGTGCTTGGGGTTGGCCTCCTGGTACCGAGTCTCTCCCCTGGTATGCCGCCCGAGTTCGCGACCCCGACCGCGGCCGCCGATTTGCTGACGGCCGTCCTGGCCGCCGCCGCCTTCGTGGGGCTGCGGCGGGGGTGGGGCGCGGCTCGAGGCCTCGCCTGGGCGTGCACGCTGATCGGCTCCCTCGACATCCTCATCGCGTTCCCGCATGCGGCGTCCACGGGGGCCATCACGCATCTGGCCACCCAGTGGTACGTTCCGGTGTTCGCGGGGCCGGCACTCGTGATCTGTCACGTGGTGTGCCTCATCCTGCTCGTTCGGGGCCGTAGCGGCGAGTACGATGGCGGCGCGCCATGACTAGCCCACTCACCGATCGAGGCACAGAAGGTCTCTTGCAAGCGTTCGCTGACGCCTGGAACCGTCACGATGTCGATGCGCTGATGTCGATGATGACGACCGACTGTGTCTTTGAAGCGTCGGGCGGCACGGCTGTCGATGGCGAGAGACACGAAGGCCAGCAGGCAGTGCGGGCCGCGTACACCGCCGTCTTCGCGCAATATCCCGATGCGCACTGGGGTCATGCGCGACACTTCGTGACGGGAGATCGAGGCGTCTCGGAATGGATCTTCACGGGAACACTGAAAGACGGCAAGCGCGTCGAGGTCAGCGGCTGCGATCTATTCACGTTCCGCGACGGCAAGATCGCGATCAAGAATTCATTCCGAAAGAACCGGCCGCCGATTGACTGACGATCATCTTCGCGCCTCAGCGAGGTATTGCGTGACTCAAAGCAACCTCTTTCTGATTGGCGACATTTCTGGCTTTACCCCGCAGGTCGCCCGCCTGGTCTCGATGATGAACTACACGCGATCGACGACCTCCAGGCCGTCGCAGGCTTGGGAATCGACGAGCTCGACTACCTGCACGATCCGCACAGCAACTCCATCGGCACGCTCCTCGCGCACATCGCGGCAGCTGAAGTCGGCTATCAAGCCGCGACGTTCCATGCCCGTGAACTGACCGCGGAGGAGAAGCAGCAGTGGGGTACCGCGATCGATCTTGGCGAGAGGGCCAGAGAAGGGATCAGAGGATACGAGCTGGATCATGCAGACGTCCCTTCGCAGCGGGCAGAAGGTGAACAATTACTTCAAGTGGTTTCATGTCATTGGCCATGAAATCAACCATCGAGGGCAGATTCAGTGGCTGCGGAGCCGTGGCGACAAAGCGGCTATGACAAGAATCCTGGTCGTTCGCACGCTCCTCCTGCTCGGCACCGTAAGCCAGTGCCATGACACGGCCACAGTTGTCGCACAACAAGCGACGCCTCGACCGAACATCCTCCTCATCCAGGCAGACGACCTCGGGTATGGAGATCTCAGCGCGTACGGGCAAGCGCTCTTTGCCACTCCATCGCTTGATCAGCTGGCCCGGGAAGGCATTCGCTTCACGCACTATTACGCGGGCAGTACCGGTGTGCGCACCGTCACGAACTGCCCTTCTGACCGGTTTGCACACCGGCCACGCGTGGATTCGTGGGAACGGCGATGTGCCGCTTCGGCTCGAAGACGTCACGATCGCCGAGGTGCTCCGCGACGCCGGCTACCGCACGGCCGTCATTGGCAAGTGGGGACTTGGACAACCGGGCAGCACCGGTCAGCCGGATCGGCAGGGATTCGACCATGCGTTCGGCTTCCTCGATCATCGTCATGCGCATCGGCAGTTCACCGATCATCTGTGGCGGAACGGCGAGCGCACGGCCGTCGATATCAATCGCGACTATGTCAACGACCTCTTCACAAGAGAAGCCGCCGCGTTTATCGAACGCGATGATCCCCGTCCTTTTTTTGTTTATCTGAACTACACGGTGCCCCACGCCGAACTGCGCGCGCCAGACGAATCTGTTGCGCCGTTCCGCGAGCGCTTTCCCGAGCGACCCTTCGAGAATCCGACCGCAGACGCGACACCGACCGGCGCCAGTCCGGAGCTGCGCTCCCTCGGCTATCGCTCGCAGCCGACCCCACATGCCGCATTTGCCGCGATGATCACGCGCATGGACCGCGACATCGGAACCTTGCTCGATCGCCTGCGCGCGCGAGGCATCGAGCGCCGGACTCTGGTGTTGTTCATGAGCGACAACGGACCACACCAGGAGGGCGGCGGGGATCCCACGTTTTTCAAGAGCTCCGGTGGCCTACGCGGTATCAAGCGTGATCTGTACGAAGGCGGCATTCGGGTGCCGATGATCGCGCGCTGGACCGGAGCGATCCCTGCTGGTCGCGTGAGCGATCACGTGTGGGCACACTGGGATGTGCTGCCAACACTGGCCGATATCGCGGGTGCGCGGGTCCCGACCGGTCTGGACGGGATGTCGATGGCACGTGCCCTTCGAGGCGAGCCGCAGCCGAGCCATCCTTTCTTGTACTGGGAATTCCACGAACGTGGCTTCCAGCAGGCCGTCCGCATGGCACGTTGGAAGGCCGTACGGCTGAAACCGGGCACGCCGTTGGAGCTGTATGACCTCGAGGCCGATCCGACCGAACAGCGTGACGTGGCCGCCGCCAACGCGGACGTGGTCACGAAGATTGAGGAGTATCTCAAGACGGCGAGAACCCCTTCGGATCGATGGCCCGGGAAGTGACCTAAGTCGCCCGTTTCGAGCTTGCCCGCGGCATGTCCCCTCCGAGGGCGGGCTCGCGCATGTGATCGCCGCTAGCGCCGCGGGCGGGTTTGGGTCGCCGTCGATCCCGGCTCGAGCCATTCGTCACGACACCCGGGCGGCGCGTTGATCGGATTACACCGTGCGGTCAACCGCGCCGCGCCGGGCAGTCTGGCCTGGTACCCGGATCCGAAGGGGCTTGGCTCGGGATAGTCGGTGCTGACGTACCTGGGCGCCCGATCGGAACGCCGCGTCCCGTCTCGCGGTGCTTCCACTCCTCGCTTCAGCCGTGGGAATGTCGGCTCGTGTGCGAATCACATGACGCGTGCGCACGTTCTGCGCGATGCGCTCCTCCTCACCGCCGAGCGCCTCGTTCATCTTGATGAAGCCCGCCGACGGCTCACCGGGAGCCGAGCTCACGAACAGCACGCGGCCCTCGAGCGCGGGTGTCCCCTGCAGGTAGTCGCTTCGGTGCGCGTCCGTGTTGTCGAGAGCGAAGAGAACCGTTCCGCGCACCGCTCTCAACGGCGGCCATCCGTCCGTTTGAATTGCCTCGGCCAGGCTGGCGCGGCCGCCGCGGACTCGGTCGGGCGTCAGAACGTGATCGGCGTCGAACACCTGCCTGATCTCGGCATCGAGCGCGCGAAGCTCGCCGGCGCGAACCGGAATCGGCTTCACGAATCCGACGCCGCCGGGGTCGTCGCGAACAGCATCTTTGACCTCGATCATCACCATGATGGGAACGTGCCACGGATTCGCGCGCGACCAGTCTCGTATCTCACTCAGGCACAGCTTCAGCGTGCGGCAGGTCGTCAGGTAATCGTCATCCGGCGTGTGCATCACCTTGAAGCCAGGCGCGAGCAGCTCCGGACCGACGGGTTCAAGCCCCTTCAGCAGGCGAAATGCGGCGGGGCTGGCGAAGCGGCCGCCCTCCGGGTCTGCATACACGTCCAGTTCGAACTGCCGAATCCCAAGCTGCCCGAGCTGCTCGGTCAGCGGTCGGTGGGTGTACTCGATGTCCCTGCCGCGTGGCCCGAGTGTGGCAAGGAGCGCCGGCGGTGGCGCAATGTGATAGCTGTTGTGAGTGCCCAGCACCTGGATTTCGTTGAGTCGAACGCAATCGTCGCTGTTGGTCGCAGAGATCGTCGAGCAGTCGAGAGCCGGTGCCGGCGCGCCACGCTCGACCCCGTCGCAGGCACTGGCCACGAGACACGCGATCGCTATTCCGACGAGAGGTTTCATCGTCATGGATGTTAGTCGTGGCCTGTAACCACTCCGTGAACCGTGCTCTGCGACCACCCGTGGGCGCCGGATGAGGTTGATGATTTGATGGACGAATTGGCATTCCCGCATCGGAGTGGTTCGTGCAAAGTGTTTCAGATCTGCTCGCGGGGCGTCTATGAAGCACGACTATTCGAGACTCGCGCTGGCCGGCGCAATCGGCATCCTGCTGGACGGGTGCAGCAACGTCTCAACCGAAACCGCAACCCAAACCAACGCAAGGCCTTCTGCCTGTGACGCCGACAACGGCGGGATCAGGCTGCCCTCCGGCTTCTGCGCCTCGGTCTTTGCCGACCAGCTCGGCCACGCCCGCCACGTCGCGGTCGCGCCGAACGGCGACGTCTTCGTGAACACATGGAGCAGCAATTACAACAAGAGGACCAACGCACCCGGCGGCTACATCGTGGCGCTTCGGGACACCGACCGTGACGGCCATGCCGACCTGATCCAGCGCTTCGGCACGATGCACCGGGACGGCAGGCCCGGCGGCGGCACCGGCATCGCCGTACATGGCGGATCGCTCTACGTCGAGGTCCACGGCACAATCGTTCGCTATCCGCTGCCGGCTGACGCCCTGGTGCCAACGGCCCAGCCGGACACGATCCTCCTGGGGATGCCGACCGACGGCGATCATCCAGCGCACGCGTTCGCCATTGCGTCCGACGGGACCATGTATGTGAACTCCGGTTCGCTCTCCGATGCCTGTCAGGAGACGGATCGCGCACCGGAGTCGCCGGGGCGCCTGCCCTGTCCCGAGCTCACGACGCGCGCGGGGATCTGGCGTTACGACGCGAACCAGACGGATCAGACCGCCTCGGCCGACGAGCGCTTCGCGACCGGGCTGCGCAACAGCGTGGCGCTCGCCGTTCGCGACGGCAAGCTCTACGCCGCCACGCACGGACGCGATCAGCTGAGCGACAACTGGCCGGCGCTGTTCTCCGACGCGCAGAACAACGAGGTGCCGGCCGAGACCTTCGCGCGGGTCGACGAGGGCGAGGACTTCGGCTGGCCGTATTGCTACTTCGATACGGCGAAGGGCGAGCATGTGCTCGCGCCGGAGTACGGCGGCGACGGCACCAGGATCGGTGACTGCGGATCGAAGGCGATGCCCGACCTGACGTTCCCGGCGCACTGGGCCCCGGACGGAATGGCGTTCTCTGCCAACGTCGGATTGCCGGTGCGATATCGGAACGGCGCGTTCGTCACGTTCCACGGATCCTGGCAACGCAAGCCGCTGCAGGCCGGATTCCTCGTCGCGTTCGTGCCGTTCAAGAACGGCGTGCCCGGCCGCTACGAGGAGTTCGCGACCGGCTTCCACGGACCCGAACGCGTCGCCGACGTGAGCCAGGCGATTTACCGGCCGGTGGGCATCGCCGTCGGACCTGACGGCGCGATCTACGTGACCGACGACAAACAGGGACGCGTGTGGCGCATCCAGGCGATCCCGAGCAGGACGCCCTAGTCCCCTGACCTCCTTCGCACGAGCTGGTACTCCACTTGACAAACTAGATAAGAGGCGTATGCTGCGCTTCAGTAGTTTCTCTAGATAAGCCACCGACGAGGATGAGCATGCGGGACGAGGGGAAGCCAACGGACCTGGTGCAGGGCACGCTGCACATGCTCATCCTGAAGACCCTGGCGCTCGAACCGAACCACGCCTACGGGATCGGCACCCGCATCGGGCAGATCAGCAAAGGCGTGTTTCTCGTGAACGCCGGTTCACTCTTTCCCGCACTGCGCCGCCTCGAACGCGACGGCCTGATCGAAGGCGACTGGCAGGTCACCGAGAATAACCGGCGCGCGAAGGTCTACCGCCTCACCGCACGCGGACGCGCCAGATTCAAGGCACGAGGCGCGCGATTGGGAGGTCCAGACCGCCGCAATTTCGAGAATCCTGAAGGCCTCACTGGGAGAGTTGTGATGACCATCCTCAGCCGGGTCATCGGCGGGCTTGCGTGGCCTGTTCCAGAAGAACCGCGCCGAGCAGGAACTGGACGACGAACTGCGGGAGTACCTGGAGAGGGTCACCGAAGAGAAACGTGTCCAGCGGCATGAGCCGCGACGCGGCCGTTCGCGCGGCACGCGTGGAGATCGGCAGCGTTGAGGCGGTGAAGGATCGGGTGCGGGACGTCGGCTGGGAATCGGTGGTCGAGAGCGTGTGGCAGGACGTCCGCTTCGCCGTTCGCATGCTTCGCAAGCGGCCGGCCTTTACCGCGGCCGCGGTGGCGACGCTCGCACTCGGCATCGGCGGCACGACGGCGGTCTTCAGCGTCGTCGATGGCCTGTTCCTGCGTGCGCCGGCGGCGGTGTCGGCCCCTGGGTCGCTGCGGAGGCTCTACGTCAAACGCGACGCGGGCTCGATGCAGACGCCAGATGGCGGGCCGGGCTTCTGGATCGACTACGTGGCGATGCGCGACAGTGGGCCAGCGCTCGCGGGCATTGGCGCTTACCTTCTTCCCGAGCGCGTCGATCTTGGTCGCGGCGCCGACGTGGAGCAGGTCCGCGCGAGTGTCGTCTCGCATGATTTCCTGCAGGTGCTGGGAATCCGCGCGGCCGCCGGCCGCCTGTTCGTCGCGGAGGACGATGGAGTCGCCGGTGCGCACCCGGTCGCCGTGGTCAGTCACGCGATGTGGCAGTCGCGCTTTGCCGGCGCGGCTGACGCGGTCGGCAAGACCCTGCTGGTGAACGGCGTCCTGCTCGAGATTATTGGCGTCACCGAGAAGGGCTTCACCGGCATCGAAGCGGATGCCGTGGACGTGTGGCTTCCCTCGTCCATGGCTGGACCTCTCGGGTTGGAAAGCGTTGACAGCGACTGGCGCAGGTGGACGCTTTCTGTGCGCTTCGTGGCTCGCCTGGCGCCGGGCACTGAGGACTCGATCGCGGCGCTCCGGGCGGCAGAAGCGCTGCGGCGTGTCGCGGACGCCGAGCTCGATCCGACGCCGGACGTTCTGATGCATCCGGTGGTGCTGGCCAGCGAGGCGCGGCGCGAGAGCGGTGGATTTGTGGCTCTGGCTGGTGCTGGTCGCCGCTCTCGTGCTGATCATCGCGTGCGCAAACGTCGCGAACCTCCTCCTCGCGCGCGGGATCACGCGTCGGCGCGAGCTCGCGGTTCGGCTGTCGCTGGGGGCGGGGGCGTGGCGCGTCGCACGGCAGCATCTCACCGAGAGCGCGGTGCTGGCCTTGTTGGGCGGCGTTGCCGGGGTGGTCGTGGCGTACTGGGCGATGGGACTGATGCAGCAGTTCCCCCTGCCGCCGTCGGCCGGACGCATCGACGCACGACTCCTCGCGTTCGCACTGGGAGTCTCGCTCCTGACCGGCATGCTCTTCGGGATCCTTCCCGCGATCCGCGCGGTGCAGGTGGATCCTGGACAGGCGCTGAAGGACTCGGGCGCCGGCGGCGCACCGAAGCAAACCCACATGCGGCGCGCGCTCGTCGTGGTCCAGGTCGCCGTGTCGCTGGCACTCCTCGTCGGCGCCGGCCTCTTCATCCGGTCGCTGCAGCTCGCGAATGCCGTTCAGAGCGGGGTCGACGTCAATCACGCGCTCATCGTCAGAGTCGATCTGCAACGCGCTCGCTACACGCCGGAGATGCGCCAGGAATTCTACGAGAGCGCGCTCGCGCGGTTGTCGAACCTTCCCGGGGTCGAGCGCGCCGCGATCATCCAGCTGGAGCCGTTCCACGGTGGGACGCCGGTGGCGTTCTGGGCCAAGCCCGGGGAATCGACGATCCAGCAGACGCCCGGCATCCTCGCGGTGGCTGGTCCCGGCTACTTCGAGGCCGCCGGCACCAGGCTCCTGCGCGGTCGCACATTCCAGGCGACGGACCGGCGAGGCGGCGAGCCGGTGGCGGTGGTGAACGACGCCATGGCGCGACTGATCGCGCCTGATGGCGACGCGCTTGGACTCTGCGTGCCGTTCGACAGACAGGTCAGGCGTGGCGGCTGTAGTCGCATCGTCGGCGTCGTCGAGTCAGAGCGTCGCTTTTATCTCGACGACGAGCCGCAGCCGCGGGTGTTCCTGGCGTGGGCGCAGTCGCCGAACGCGGTGCCCTTCGGCATTCCCTCGCTGATCGTGAGGACCCTCGACCCTGCGAAAAACGCGGCGGCGGTGCGCGCCGCCGTCCAGGGTCTGCGCAGCGACTTGCCCTTCGTGTCCGTGGAGCCGCTGGCCGAGAGGATCCGCGGCGCTGTGCTCCCGTTCCGGCTCGGCGCGATCCTGTTCAGCCTCTTCGGTGTGCTGGCGCTGGTGCTCACAGCCGTCGGGCTGTACGGCGTGCTCGGGTATTTCGTCACCGAGCGTGAGCCCGAAATCGCCATTCGTCGATCGCTGGGCGCGCCCGCCGGCAGCGTCGTCACGCTCGTCGTTCGACAGGGCATGATGCCGGTCGGCGTTGGCGTCGTGCTCGGCTTGACCGCCGCGTTCGCCGGCACCCGCTACCTCGCCTCATTGCTGTTCGGCGTCGAAGCGCGCGACCCCGTTTCGTTCGTCGGTGCGGGCGCGTTCCTCGTCGCCGTTGCCCTGGTCGCCACTCTGCTGCCCGCACAGCGAGCGGCGCGAATCGATCCGCTGACGGCGCTGCGCCGGGACTAGCAGGCCGTGGTGAAAGTCAGACACGGCCTGCTAGCTCTAGACCTAGACTAGTACATAGAGGGCCAAACCCGCGGACCGTCCGTCGGCCCTTCGATGGAGGCCAGACCCTTTTTCAGAGTCTCACCGCGTTAACGATTGGCGCCAGGAACGCTATGCACGAGCGCCATGGTCGCCCAACACGTTCCAGCGTAGGAGATGAACTGAAACTTCCCGTGCGGGAAGCCGCTTTCAAAATAGGCGTTCACCGGGACCGCACGCTTGTGCACCAGCCATGAGCCGTCGGGCTCCTGGGTTTCGAGCAAGTACTTCATACCGCGTTGATAGATCGGATCGTCAAGGGTGACGTTCCCGGCCTCGTAGAGCGCCACCAACACCATCCCGGTCGCGTAAGCGTCGCTGTTCAGGCCTGGGAGTTGCGACCATCCGCCGTCCGGCTTTTGTTCGCGCACCAGCAACGTTACCGCGTCGCGGGTGAGTGCAGGATCTGCGGCGCTCCAGTGCAGACCGTACAGACGAAACGCCTTGTCGTCGGTGGTCGTCGGCGTGCTCGTGCGCAGCCATGCAGCGGCCCGCTGTATGTGCGAGGTGAATTCAGCCGGGTCGCGGGGCGAGGGGTACGCCTGCAGGGTCCGAATCGCAGTGGCGGTGGCGGTGAAATCGCTTGATTCGATTGGCGTTCTTGCCGGTCCGTGGCGCCAGCGGCCATCCTTGAGCTGCAGCTTCGTCAGAGCCCGCACTTCGTTGTCGTGGCGAAGGGGCAGCGCTGCTTCGGCATGGCTGTAGAAAGCCCACGGGATCCCGAAGCTCGCGTCCCCGCCGATTCGCGAGGCTGAGACGCAGCATGGTGTCGTCGCTGTTGTAGCTCTCGGCACTGCTCGCTTCGAAGCGCGCCGTCTCCTCTCGCTCGCGTTGTACCTGGGCGTCGAGCAGGGTTGTATCGATCGCGAAGCCTCGCCGCTGGGCGAGAGTGACGGCGCGAAACATCAACGGATGATGGTGGCATGGGGCGCAGCGCTGGCGTTCGTTCCACGTCGCCGTTCCGCGCTGAATCAGCGGCAGACTTCGTTCCACGGCCATCCGAGCGGTCGGCAGCGCGCTGATGGCGCGAGTCGTGGTGCCCTGCGCGCCGGCGGCGCGAAGCGCTTCCACGATGTCGGGACGCTGGCTCCTGACCGCCCATGCCAGAGCTGTGCGTCCTTGTTTGTCGGCCAGATTGACGTCGGCGCGGGCGGCCACGAGCGTATTGACCGCCTCCAGCGATCCGGCCCGCGCCGCGGCCATTAGCGCGGTGTCGCCGAAATCATCAGCCGCATTCACGCTCGCGCCACGCTCGATCAGCAGCCGGAGCACCTCGACATGTCCGCTTGCCGCAGCGATGAGCAGGGCAGTCGAGCGATCGACGCCGCGGGCATCGACCGGCATACCCTTGTCCAGCAGCGTTCGCGCCAGCGACGCATCGTTTCGGTTTGCCGCATACTGAAGCGCCGTCGCGCGATCCACTGTCGTGACCTTCGACAGCAGCAGCTCGGTCGCGGGAGCGTCGCGCGCGACAATCGCCCACATCCATGCTGGACGTTGTGCTCCGCCGCCCGTGTGCGCGTTGGGGTCGGCGCCTTGCTCGACGAGACGCTTGACCTCATCGAAATCCTCCCGCCAGATCGCAGCAATCAGCGGTGGAATGGCGTCACCTGCTTGTGTGGCCTGGGCTGCCGTCATCCGACTGATGGATCCGGCGAGGACCAGGGTCGTCAGGCACGCGAGGATCAGCACGCTCCAATCGAGGCGCCGTCTGTCGCGGTGAGACATGTGCGCTTCCTTGTCTGGCGCCACCCGCCGTTTCGTCGGATGAGGAGTATCCGAATCCGTGCCGTCGGCTGTGATGACCACCTGAGATCGGCCGACGAGTCGAATGTGAGAATCTGCCGATTCACCGGACGATCGACAGCCGCGGAATCGCTATTGTTACGAGTCTGGCTTTCATACACGACACCCGTGAAGAAGGGCAACGCCCGATCATCGGAAGTCTATCGCATCATGCCACCCTCGATCATCGGGCATCGGCGTCCAAGACGTACACCGAGTCCGGGCAATCCCTGTTGGAGAACTGCCCAAAAGATAGGCTTCGCGCAGATGCTATCCGTCCTCATTTTTCTTTTCCGGATTAGATGACCACGCCCGGCTAGCGCTAGCAGCCCGTGCTGAGTGATCGACACGATCGACATCTCGTACTACACTTCGCCCATGGCGATGGGCAAGCGCAAACGCGATCGACAACCGACGATGTGGGTCCCAACGACGGACCTGCCGACGGCCGCCAGCCACCCGTTCTATCGGCGCTTGAATCAGCTGCTGCGCGAGCATGGGTTCGACGATTTCGTCGAAGCGCAGTGCGCCGGCTTTTATGCGGAGACGATGGGCCGGCCGGGATTGCCGCCGGGGATCTATTTTCGGTTGCTGCTGATCGGCTATTTCGAGGGCATCGACGCCGAGCGCGGCATCGCCTGGCGCGCGGCGGATTCGTTGGCGTTGCGCGATTTTCTGGGGATCGGGCTGGACCAGGCGCCGCCGGACCACTCGACGATTTCGCGCACGCGGCGGCTCATCGCGCTCGAAACGCATCGGGCCGTGTTTACCTGGATCCTGCAGTGTCTCAGTACAGCCGGCTTGGTCAAAGGCAAGACGATCGGCGTTGACGCCACCACGCTCGAAGCGAACGCGGCGTTGCGGAGCATCGTCCGACGCGATAGCGGCGAGAGCTATGAGGAGTTTCTGACGAAGCTCGCCAAGGCCTCCGGCATCGGGACGCCGACGCGCGCCGACTTGGCGCGAATCGATCGGAAGCGGAAGAAGAAGGGCTCGAATGACGACTGGACCCATCCGCACGATCCCGACGCCAAGATTACGAAGATGAAGGACGGCCGGACGCATCTCGCGCACAAGGCCGAGCATGCGATCGATCTTGAGACGGGCGCGATCGTCGGCGTCACGGTGCAAGGGGCGGACGAGGGCGACACGGCAACGATTCAGGAGACGCTGCCCGAGGCCGCCGAGCAACTCGAAGCCGTGGCCGCGGTCACCGATGATGCGGTCGCCGTGATCGAGGAGGTGGTCGCCGACAAGGGGTATCACAGTCGCACCACGGTGCACGACCTCGAGACGCTCGCCATTCGCACGTACATCAGCGAACCTGATCGCGGCCCGCAGTCGTGGACGGACCAGGAAGCTGAACGAGACGCGGTATACGCGAATCGCCGGCGCATCCGCGGGACTCGTGGAAAACGACTGCTCCGCAGACGCGGCGAATTGCTCGAGCGACCGTGTGCGCATCTGTACGAGACCGGTGGGCTCCGACGAGCGCACGTGCGCGGGCACGAGAACGTGCTCAAACGATTGTTTGTTCATGCCGGCGCGTTCAACCTCGGTCTCTGGATGCGGACGCTCTTCGGTGTCGGCACGCCGCGCAGCCTCCAGGGCCGCGCCATGGCGCTCGGCGCGATGATCACCGCGTTGTGCACGCTCATTGACGACGTCATCGCCTCGATCTGGTCGCCACCTCGCGATCACACGCCATCGAACCGCTCGCGAGTTCCCATCGCCGAGTCAGTCGCATGAAAATCGGACTTGCACCACGGGCTGCTATTGCGATGCGGTCACGGAATCTTGCGACCGAGCGGCTCTTCATCAATCCACAGGTAGATCTGCCGATCCTCAAAGTCGTTCGGCGATGTCCGACTGACGAGAATGGCCGTCTCAGGCGAGACGCGGGTCGCACACGTAGAATACCCGGAACCATGCGCCTCGCAACCAGTGGAATCGTGACGTTCATTGCTCTTGCCGCGATCGGCGCGGCCGGGCCGGTCATCAGCCGCGCGTCTTCCGCCCAGCCAGGTTTTGACGTGCTCATCACCGGCGGCCGCGTCGTCGATGGCACCGGCGCCGCCGCGCGTCAGGCGGACATCGGCATCGTCAACGGCCGCATCGTCGAGGTCGGCGCGCTGCGCGGCCGACAGGCGAAGCACGTCATCGACGCAGCCGGCGCGGTTGTGTCGCCGGGATTTGTCGACGTCCATACTCACGCGGATGAGATTGCCGACCATCCCGACGCGGCGCATTTCGTCCGGATGGGCGTGACGACGGTGATCGCCGGCAACTGCGGCGGCTCGGCCGAAGACGTGGCGGCGGCGTTCAAGACCATCGAGCAGAAGGGGATCGCGATCAACTTCGCGACGCTGTACGGCCACAACACGGTCCGCCGGGCCGTGATGGGCACCGAACGTCGCCCGCCGACGGCGGCGGAGCTCGAGAAAATGCAGGCGCTGGTCCGCAAGGCGATGAGCGACGGCGCGGTCGGCTTTTCGACCGGCTTGCAGTACGTGCCCGGCACGTATGCCGACCAGGCAGAGATCGTCGCGCTCGCGAAGGCCGCCGCAGAGCGCGGCGCCGTCTACGCGACCCACATGCGCAACGAAGGCACCGAGCTCGAAGCCGCGGTCAAAGAAGCGCTCGACATCGGCGAAGCGGCGCAGTGCCCGGTCGAGATCTCGCATCTCAAAGTCGACGCCCCGAGCCGCTGGGGCGCCTCGGCGAAGGCGCTGGCGATGATTGATGCGGCGCGCGCGAAAGGGATGCGCGTCAACGCCGACGTCTATCTCTACGACGCCGCGAGCTCGACGCTGGGCATTCGCTTTCCGTCGTGGGCGCTCGAAGGCGGTCAGGACGCCATCAACCAGCGGCTGGACGACGCGGCGACGTGGGCACGAATCAAGGAGGAGATGAAGAAGCTGATTCGCGAGCGCGGGCTCGAGAACTACAGCTTCGCGCGGATCGCGTCGTATCGCAGCGATCCCGCCCTGAACGGCTTGTCGATTCCGGACGCGGCCCGCAAGATCGTCGGCGGTGACGATCTCGAGGCCCAACTCGAACTGATGCGGCGGATGCTGCGCGCCGGCGGCGCGTCGATGGTGTATCAGTTCATGGCCGAAGACGACATCGGCCGGATCCTCCGCCACCCCTTCGTGTCGATCGCGTCCGACAGCGGCCTCAACGTGATGGGTGAAGGCGTGCCACATCCGCGCGGCTACGGCAACAACGCACGCGCGCTCGGCCGCTACGTGCGCGAGCGCAAGATCGTCAGCCTCGAAGAGGCGATTCGCAAGATGACCTCCCTGCCCGCCGATCATTTCGGCTTCCGCGATCGCGGCCGCATCGCGCCCGGCCAGGCCGCCGACATCGTCATCTTCGATCCGGCGCGCATCACCGACCGGGCGACGTTCGAGAAACCACATCAGTACGCCGATGGCGTCATCGGCGTGCTCGTCAACGGCGAAGCCGTGGTCACCAACGGCGTGCAGAACGCGGCGCGGCCAGGCCGGGTGATACGACACTAGAGAAGGGCTTCGCGAGCTGGTGATCTGGTGATCTGGTGATCTGGTGATCGTGATCGAATCTGGTTCAAGCGACGTTGGTGTCGCGCGCCGGCTCCTCGTCGAGAAAGAAGATCGCTTCGACCGGCTGCGCGAAGATCCGGCCGATGCGCAGGGCCAGCGGGAGGCTCGGATTGTACTTGCCGGTCTCGATGGCGTTGATCGTCTGCCGCGAGACCAGGACCGCATCGGCCAGCTGGGCCTGCGACCAGTTGCGCTCGGCGCGAAGGACCTTCAACCGGTTCCTCATGCATACCGCCGCCGGGCCCGCAGGAGCCCCACCATGTAGAACACGTAGAGGAGCGGCCAGATGTGGCGGTAGCTCCAGTCTTCGGGTGGCAACGGCACGGCAATCTGCAGCAGGCCGAGGGTCATCACCAGCAGCAGCGTGAGCGGAAACGCGACGGCCAGCGCCTCGAGCTGCACGCGGCGCTCGAGCTCATCAGCATCGCTCACGCTGTGCACGAACTCCCAGAGGAACCAGGCGAATGCCGGCAGCGGGACCACCGCAATCGCGATTCGTTGCCACGCCTCCAGAGCCGTCGCTTCGAGGGCGAAGCGGGCGGCAAAGAACAGCAGCAGCGACAGCGTCCCGCTGAGCAAGACGCGCGAGGCCAGCCGCCGCCCGCCGGACGGCCCCATCCCGGTCGTCGTTTCGATGATATGGTCCGTCGCCGACTGGATCTGATTGATAGCCCGATCGATGTCTTCGAGGGGTTTCATCGTTGTCGTCCTCCTACTCGAGAACAGTAAACTTAACCGGACTTTATGTCAAGCACGCTGTACTTTTTACGTCAAGTATGCATGTTCCTGTCATCATCACAATCGTCAAGACAGCGCTCCGCATCCTTCAGCCTCGCGCTTGTTGAAACCAAACGCTTGCTCATCGAGGTAGCGGAACAATCAAACGGTTCGACGCTGATGTAGTGCCGGAGGCACGCTTGAAAGCGACCAATAGCTTCAGCCGTTCGGTACGTTGTCGCGCGCGTAGCTTCCGCGTGGTCAATCACTTGGTGCTCGTAGTCCTTGTAAGCGCGGTAGAGTGCATTGCATCGGTGTACACCTTCGAGCCCTGTCAACGTTCTCGCGACATGCTGTTGCAAGCGATGCTTTTCACATCAGCAACAGTCATCGTGCGCACGCGCGACGTGCCGTCAGTATTGCGCTGCAAATCCCGAGCACGGTCATCTTGCCCGCCCATCAGTTCCACTTCGACGGCTCCCGCCCCACGATGCGCTCATCAACACCTTGCGCTTCGCGCGTGCATGTTGCGCGCCTTACCACCGATGTAGTTTCGTCAGTCCGCTCTTGATGACTTTTGACTCAGCGAGACCCTGCCGAGAGCGGCAGCCAGACCAGCGGCAATCTCGTCCTGTTGACGGACGCGCGAGATCGTCGCCCGGTGGTCGAACAGCTGATAGGGCGCGTAGTAGCCGAACTGCGCGTGATTCCCGCCGTCGATGCGGACCCAGGCCGTGGTCGGCGGCAAGCGGCGCGGATCGAACTGCCCCTCCCCCGCGACCCCGTCGTTGGTCGCCGCGATCTTCATGACCGGCATGCGAAGTCCGGAGAGATCGCGCTCGCGCGGGTGCGACGTCCCCATCAGCACGAGTCCGGCGAAGCGCTCCGGCATCGACTGCGCGATCCGCGCGGCGTGCATCGCGCCGCGAGAGTGCCCGGCGATCAGCCAGCGTGTGTTCTCGAACTCGGCGAGAAGATCTCGCACCCGTCGATCGAGCTGCGCTTCGAGATCACCGAACGAGGCGCAGCGGTACTGCACGCGGACCACCAGCGCCGGATGTCCGGCGGCGGCGAGACGACGCGCCAGCGGCGCGTACGCGTGCGGGTCCACCGGACATCCCGGCAGGAGCATCACACCCGCGCCCGACGCCTGCGCGGGTCTGAACACCACGGCGTCCTCACGATCGACAACGGTAACCCTGTCGTCGCTGACCAGCGTCCCGGCCGGCACGCCCCACGGTCGAAACATGAGCCACATCGCGACCGGCATGAGGACGAACAGCGTCATGCCCACGCGCACGTAGACATATCGAATCTTCTGAAACACGGTCATCTGTCGCATCGCGGTTCGCTCTGGCCGATCGCCGCTGTCACCACCGTGTGCCCGTCGAACAGTGTCACGACCGCGGCCGCATCGATCGGATCCGGTGCGGGCTGCAGGCCTGCCAGCGCGGCAGCGTGGCCAAGGACGCGCGCCGCGCGTCCAGCCGCCGGCGCGCAGATCGCGGATGCCGGTGTCGCCGTCCGACTTGCTCAACTTCTGCGTCGCGGTCTTCATGACCAGCGCGTGGTGGACGAAGACCGGCGGCTCGTCGCGGCCGAGCAGGCGCGCCAGCTGGATCTGACGGCCGGTGGAATCCAGCAGATCGTGGCCGCGCACGATCAGCGCGACCGACTGACGCGTGTCGTCGGTCGTTGCCGCCCACTGATAGGTCCAGTTGCCGAGGCGATCGCGGATCAGCACATCACCGCACTGCGTGGCCGGCGTCTGCTGCTGCGGCCCGATCAGCCCGTCGTCGAACGTCTCCGTGCGCGTCGTCGAGACGAACCCGCCAGCCGACGCCGTCGCCCAGGGGCACGCCACGCTCGCGGCAGGTTCCGGGATACGGTCCCTCGGTCAGCTGCTTCCGCGTGCAATCGCAGCCGTAGACGAGGCCGGCCGCAACGAGCGGCTCCAGGGCGTCGCGATACGCGCGATCGCGATCGCTTTGCCGGCCTTCGCAGGCGCCGGCGCGAAACGCCGCATACGGATAGCACGTCCGGCTCGAACCCCAGCCACTCCAGGTCGTCGAGCAGCGCCTGTTCGTACTCGCGACGGGCCCGCTGCCGATCGTGATCTTCGATGCGCAGGAGGACGCGCCCGCCGAGCGCTCGCGCCAGCCCCCAGACGTAGAGGGCGTTGACGACATGGCCAAGGTGGAGGTATCCGGTGGGCGCGGGCGCGAAGCGGGTCAGGGGCTGCGACACTCGCGACGCCAGCCGCGCCACGAGCGCGCCGGCCCCGGTCCGGCCCGACGCAAACATTCCCTGTATCGCCACTGGATCCGTCAATACGACCGCTGAGCCGCGCCTCGCAATCGCCCGGCTCACCCGTGACGTATTCTCCCTCAAGAGCTCACGTGACCGCGCTCAGCATTGCCGCGCTGTGCATCTTCATCTTCGGGGCGTACGCCTACGGAGCGGTCGTCGTGCTGTCGCTGCGCCACCACACGCCGGTCTGGTCGGCGACCACCCCGCAGAGCCGCAAGCGCCTCCGGTCGGAATGGGTCGGGCTGGCGATGTTCGTGACCTGCACGCTCTGGTTCCTGCTCCAGGGCACGATCGAGTTCCGCTTCCTGATGGGCGAACCGCGCGGCGACGATCTGCTCGATCTCGCCGCGCTCGAGATCGTGTTCATCTTCCCGGGCCTGATCCTGCAGACCGTCCTGTTCGACGCCACCCGCGACAGCGGTGACGACACGGTGCGCCCGCCGGCGCTCTGGATGACGGTGATGTACGCGCTCTACCTGGTCGGGCTGAGCCTCGCCGTCTATATGCCGCTCGCGATCTACAAGTGGCTGCCGGCGCCCTGATTCGCTGAACGCGCTCGCCGGCATCAGCGTCGGCGTCCTCTTCACGATCACCAGCATCTGCAGCCTCATCATCGTTGGCGGCCGCGCCGCGCAAGCCCCAGACGCGCGACGAACGGCGGCTGCGGCTGTCGATGATCGTCCTCTACGTCACGATGATCGTGGTCTTCCTGCTGCTGGTCTTCAATCGCGACCGCTGGCTCCTCGAGGTGCTCAACTTCGGCGTCCGCATGACGCCGCTCGCCTTCCTGCTGGTCTCGATGTACTTCGAGAGCCGCTTCGAGTTCTACGACCTGGTCATCAAGCGCGGGGTGTTCTGATCCTGAGCCTGGTGCTGCTCGGGCGCGACGTTCGCCGCAACGCTGCAGCTGCTCGATCAGGTACCGGCCACGATTGCGCGTCCGTGGCTGTTCGCGGTCGTGCTCCTGCCCCTGGCGATGGTGCTGCCGTGGCTGCACCAGCGCACCGAGCCGATTGCTCGATCGGCTCTGGCTGGGCCGCGAGTTCACGCCCGTCGAAGCGGTCAAGCACGTGCTCGGCGTCATGCAGCAGGCCACCGACGAACCCTCGCTGGTGTCGGCGAGCGCATCGACGCTGTCCGAGATGTTCAGACGCCGCGTGCTGATCCTCCTCGACGATCAGCCGCTGCCCGAGGTCGAGGCCGGGATCGCGGAGGTGGCCGTCACCTCGTCGCCGAACCGGATCCGGCTGGCCGTGGTCAACGAGCCAGGCGCTCGCCCGCTGCTCAGCGAAGACCTGGCCATGCTGCGATCGCTGACCAACGTCTTCGGCTTCATGCTCGAGAACGTGCGGCTGCAGCGCAAACGCCAGGAGCAGGAACAAGTCGCCCAGGGGCTCCGGCTCCAGACCAGCCGCTCGGAGCTCAAGGCGCTGCGCGCGCAGATCAACCCGCACTTCCTGTTCAACGCGCTCAACGCCATCGCCTCGCTGATCCATACCGATCCGGTCGCGCGCCGATGCCGCCGTCGAACAACTCGCCGAGGTCTTCCGCTACACGCTCCGACGCTCGGATCAGGAATGGGCGCCGCTCGATCAGGAGCTGGCCTTTGCGCGCGCGTATCTCGACGTCGAACAAGCGCGCTTCGGCCGGCGCCTCGAGTTCTCGATCGACGCCGATCCGGCGCTCGCCGGCGCGCAGGTCCCGTCGATGCTGCTCCAGACGCTGGTCGAGAACGCGGTCAAGCACGGCATCTCCCGCGTCGCGGATGCCCGGCCGCATCGACGTGCGCGCCGCGCGGCACGGCAATCGCGTCACGCTCGAAGTCCGCGACACTGGTCCCGGCCTCGACGCGTCGCCGCACCATCCGTCGGCGGAGGGCGAAAGCTTTGGTCTCCGCAGCGTGCGCGAGCGTCTCAGCGGCTACTTTGGCGCCGACGCCACGCTCGATCTCGTGCGTGAGCACGAGACGACGGTCGCGCGCATCCACCTGCCGTTCGTCGAACAGACCAGCCCGGTGGTCGGAGCGCTGCGCTGATGCTCCGCGTCTTCATCGTCGACGACGAGCCGCCGGCGCGAGCGCGGTTGAGGCAGCTGCTGGCCGAAGCCGGCGATGTGCTGGTCGTCGGCGAAGCGGGCGACGCCATCGAAGCGCGGAGCGCGATCGCCGAGACGCGGCCGGATGTGGTCTTTCTCGACATCGAGATGCCGCAGGAATCGGGCACGGCGCTCGCCGGCTCGCTGCCCGAGCCTCGCCCGTTTGTGGTCTTCGCGACGGCGTTCGATCGCTATGCGCTCGACGCGTTCGCGGTCGACGCGACCGACTATCTGCTGAAGCCGATCACGCGCGCGCGGCTGGTCGGCACGCTGACGCGCGTCCGCGAGCGGCTGTCGCGGCGCTCCGATCTCGAACGCGATCTTCGCGACGCGTCGGCGACGCAGGCGTGCGCTGCTGCCGCGGGCCCTGCCGACGATGGCCGGCTATGACGCGGCCGCGATCACGCTACCGGCGCGCGGCGTCGGCGGCGACTTCTTCGTCGGTCAGCCGATCTCGGCGACGCGCGTCGCCTTCGCGCTTGGCGACGTCTCCGGCAAGGGCATGCCCGCCGGGCTCGTCGCCTCGAGCCTGCAGGCCCGGCTCGAAGCGGTCGCGCTTCACGGCGGCGGCACCGCCGCCGATGTCGTCGCCGACGTCAATCGGGCGCTTTGCGAGCGGTCGGAGGCGGCCCGGTTCGCCACGCTCGCGTATCTCGAGCTCGACATCGCATCGCACCGTTTGACGGTCGTCAATGCCGGCCACCTGCCGGTGCTGTGCCGTCGCCGCCGACGGCGAGGTCGCGTCGCGCGTCCTCGACCGGCCCGGCCCTCGGCATCCTGCCGCGACGCGCAGTTCGACTCGGAAACGCAGTCGACCTTGCGGCTGGTGATAGGTGGTCCGTACAGCGACGGCGTGACCGAGGCCTTCGATCCTGACGGCCGTGAGTTCGGTGACGACGGCCTTGCGAGCAGCATCTGCGTCGGCTCGCCGGCGAGCCGGCCGCGGCGATCTGCCGCGCCGTCTCGACGCGGTACGAATCCATACCGGCGGCGCGCCGCCGACAGACGACGTGACGGTGATGGTGGTCAAACGAGCGGGAGTGCCGGAGTGACGGTGATGCGAACCCTGCTCGTCGACGACGAGCAGCCGGCGCGCGATCGGCTGCGCCAGCTGCTGGCGGCCAGTGATGACGTCGAGATCGTCGGCGAAGCCGAAGACGGGGTGCAGGCGCTCGAGCGCATCCAGGAGCTGACGCCGGACCTGGTGATGCTCGACATCCAGATGCCGGGCTGCAGCGGCCTCGAGGTCGCGGCCTCGCTCGGCCGGCCGCGTCCGGCGATCGTCTTCTGCACGGCCTTCGATCAATACGCCGTGGACGCCTTCGAGCTGCACGCGGTCGACTATCTGCTCAAGCCGGTCAACCGCGCGCGGCTGGCAGGCGGCGCTCGACCGCGTGCGCTCGAACCGGACGCACGAGCGCGAACGCGAGCTCGATCGCGTCACGCGCCAGGATCGACCTCACCCCGTCGCGGTTCCTCGCGCGCAAGGCGGCGCGATTCCGCGTCGTGCCACGACAGGAGGTCGTCGCCTTCACGTTTCACGAGGGCCTGACCCGACTGCATACCGCCACCGAGCAGTTGTGGATGCAGCCGACGCTCGCCGCGCTGGCCCGGCGTCTGGACGGCGACACGTTCTTCCAGGTCTCGCGCACGGCGATCGTCAGCCTCGACGCCATTCGCGAAGCCAAGCCGTTTCCCGATGGCACCGGCGAGGTCGTGATGTCGCAACGCGCTGGTCCTGCCGGTGACGCGGCGGCGGTGGCGTCTGCTCATGGAACGGCTGGAGCAGTAGCCGAGACATCTTCAGGGCCCACCATGGTCGCCATGGAAGATGGGCGAACGCGTCTTGTCTGGGCAGTTGAAGCGAGCTTCGCTAGAATCCCCGCCATGCCGCTCTCCCGACGCGACCTGCTGTCGCTCGCCGCGCGCGCCAGCGCGTTCGGCGCGGTCGCCCATGCCCTGCCCTGGACCGCTCTCTCAGCGCAAGGGTTGAAGCCCACCATCGCACCCGGCAAAGAAAAACTGCTCGTGCGGTCGCTGCGGCCGCCCGATTACGAATCGCCGGTGGCCCTGCTCGACTCGTTCATCACGCCGGTCGAGCATTTCTACGTGCGATCGCATCTGCCGGTCCCGCCCGGCCTCGACGGCGCGACGTGGACGCTGGCGATCGACGGCGAAGTCAACAGCGCCGCTGTCGCTGTCGCTCGACGAGATGCGCAAGCTGCCCTCGACCACCATCACGACGACGCTCGAGTGCGCCGGCAACGGCCGCGCGTTCTTCGATCCGCCGGTGGCCGGCATCCAGTGGGCAAAAGGCGCGGTCGGCACGGCGCGCTGGACTGGCGTCCGCACTGGCCGAAGTGCTGAAACGCGCCGGCGTCAAGAACACCGCGCCGCTTCGTCTACATGAACGGCGCCGATCGGCCGCTTGGCACGATGCCCGACTTCGTCCGTCAGTTGCCGATCGAGAAGGCGACGCACCCCGACACGCTCCTCGCCTACGAGATGAACGGACAGCCGATCACGCCGCTGCACGGCTTCCCGCTGCGCGCGATCGTTCCCGGCTGGGAAGGCGCGTACTCGATCAAGTGGCTGACCAGCCTGCGCGTCGCCGATCGTGAATCCGACAGCTTCTGGGTCGCGACGGGATACCGCTATCCGACGAAGCGCGTCGCGCCGGGCGCCGCGGTCGATCCCAAGGACATGGCGCCGCTCACCGGGCTGGTCGTCAAGTCGCTCATCACCCGTCCGCTCGACGGCGCGGCGGTCGGGCCCGGCAAGGTGGACGTCGCGGGCTTCGCGTGGGCCGGTGAAACCGACATCTCGCGCGTCGACATCTCCACCGATCACGGCGCGAGCTGGCAGCAGGCGCGGCTGGTCGGCGAGCAGGCGAAGTATGCCTGGCGGCGCTTCGAGTTCACCTTCGACGCCAGCCGTCCCGAGTCGTACCTGATCCTGTCGCGCGCGACCGACAGCGCAGGGCCGCGCGCAGCCGATGGCGCCGCCATGGAATCCGTCGGGCTATCTCTGGAATGCGCCGGACTCGGTGCGGATCGAGGTGAAGGCGTGATGCAGGGTGCGCGGGTGCGACAGGTGCACGGGTGCGGTGCGGTGCAGGTGCGTGCGCTGGTGCGCTGATCGTTGCGCTGCTTGTCGCCGCGCCGGCGGCGCAGGAGTTGCCCGCCGGGCCGGGCCGCGAAGTCGTGGCGACGCGCTGTGTCGCGTGCCACGAGGCCGACCTGATCACGCAGCAGCGGCTGTCGCGCGCGGCGTGGGGACGCTCGGTGGACAAGATGGTCCGCTGGGGCGCCATCGTCGAGACCGGCGAGCGCGAGCCGATGCTCGATTACCTTGCGGCGCACTTCGCGCCGAGGCCTGTGGCCTCGCACCTCGTCGCCACCGCCAGCAGCGAAGCCATCTACAAACGCGCCTGCCTCACCTGTCACGAAGACGACCTCATCGAGTCGCAACGGCTGTCGCGGGCCGGCTGGGTCCGCGAAGTCGAGAAGATGATGCGCTGGGGCGCCGACGTGCCGGCCGACCGACAAGGACGCGCTCGTCAGCTACCTCGCCGCCCGTTATCCGCCGCGCTAAACGCGGCGGTTTGAATGACGCAGACGTTACTCGCTAGCTCGCTTCCCCTGCTGTCGATTCTCTGTTCTTCTTCTCTCGGGTGCCTGCGCGCTCGTCTACCAGGTCATGTGGCTGCGGCTGCTGGCCCTCGTCTTCGGGGTCACGGTTTACGCTGCCAGCACGGTGCTCGCCAGCTTCATGGGCGGCCTCGCATTGGGCAGCTACGCCGCCGGGCGGATAGCCGGAAGGCTCAGGTCGCCGCTGAAGACGTTCGGACTGGTCGAGATCGGTGTCGGCCTCAGCGCGCTGGCGACGCCGCTGATTCTCGAGGGCGTCAAGAACCTCTGGGTCGGGCTGCAGCCGTCGCTGCCATCGTCGCTGCTGTTCCTGACCGCCGCGCGTTTCGCCGCGGCGTTTGCCGTCCTCATCGTCCCGACGACGCTGATGGGCGCGACGCTGCCGATCGTCATGCGCTCGGCACTCGCAAGCGATTCGTCGCTCGCCGGCCGCATCGGCTGGCTGTACGCGATCAACACGGCCGGGGCCATCGTCGGCGCCATCACCGCGGGGTTCTATCTTCGTCGCCGATCTCGGCGTGGCCCGCTCGTTTCAGATTGCCGCGTCGGTCAACGTCGCGATCGGCGTCGCCGCAATCGTCGCGTCGCGCTGGCTGACGCCTGCGACAACGGTTGCCACGGCCGCGGCCGAGAGCCAGCCGCGCCCGCATCTCATCACGCGACGCGCAGCGCAACGCGGTGCTGCTGACCTTCGTCCTGTCCGGCATGCTCTCGCTCGCGCTCGAGATCGTCTGGTTCCGGATGCTCGTCACGATGCTGCGGCCGACCGCCTATGCGTTCACGATCATGCTGGGCGTCGGTGCTGGCCGGCATCGCCCTTGGCAGCGCGCTGGCGACGCCACTGCTCGCGCGACGGGCGGGATCGCTCGCGCTGCTGACCATCGTCCAGCTTGCCATCGCCCTGCTCGCGGTGCTCTCGCCCAACGTGCTGACCGTCCAGCAGGCCGCCGGCGCCTGGCTCGTGCCGCCGCTGACGGCCCTGGGCATCGATCCCTACGTCGCGCCGATCATCGTTGCGAGCCTGCTGGCCATGTTGCCGACGACGATTCTGCTCGGGTTCGGATTCCCGATCGGGTTGTCGCTCTGGGCCGGCAGCGGGGCCGGACTCGTCGCGGCGGATCGGCACGTTCTACTCGCTCAACGTCTGCGGGGCGATTGTCGGATCCGTGCTCGGCGGCTTCGTGCTGCTGCCGCTGCTCGGCAGCCGCGGCAGCCTGATCGCGTCAGCAGCGCTCGCGCTGGTATCGAGCGTCGCGCTGGCGTTGAGCCTCCGCAAGACGGCGCCAAACTTCGCCGGCTTCTCGGCCATCGTCGGACCGGTCGCCTTCGTGATGTGCGCGCTCAATTCCGCCGACCCGTTTGCGGTGGCGATGGCCGAACATCGGCGCGAGCGCGTGCTCTTCAAGCGTGAAGGCGTCCAGACGGCGGTCGCCGTGCACGAGCAGCGCGGCAGCCGACCGCATGCGCGTCATGTACCTCGACGGGATGCACCAGGCGAGCGACCTCCCGCAGATGGCGTTCGTCCATCACCGCATCGGCGCGATGCCGGTGATGCTCCATCCCAACCCGAAGACCGCCCTTGTCGTTGGCCTTGGGGGCGGGGCAACGGCCGGCGCCGTCGCGCGCTTCCCCGGCCTGGAAGTCGACGTCGTGGAACTCTCGGGCGCCGTCGTCGAGGGCGCAGCGCTCTTCTCGCACATCAACTTCGGCTTGCTGGAGCGGCCAAGCGTGACGCTCCGGGTGGACGACGGCCGCAACTACCTGCATGACCACGAGGAAGAAATACGACATCATCACCGCCGACATCATCCTGCCCCGACACGCCGGCGCCGGCGCGCTGTACTCGCGCGAGTATTTTCAGCTGGTTCGGAATGCGCTCAACGACGACGGGCTGGTGCTGCAGTGGAACGGCGCCGAGGCCGACACCACCTATCGGATGATCCTGCGGACGTTCCTGTCGGTCTTCCCGGAGATGACCTTGTGGGCGGACGGCACGTTGATGGTGGGCAGCCTGAAGCCGCTGACGGTCAGCCGGAGCGCCTACCAACGGCGCTCGACGCAGGACCGAGTTCCGTGGCCTCTTCGACTGGGACTACGCCACGATGCTCGAGTCGTATCTCGCGGGGCCGCCGGACGTGAAGAACTGGGTGGGCGACGGCGAGATCCTGACCGACGACAAGCCGACGATCGAATACTTCCTCTCGCTGCCGCGCGGCGAAGGGCCTGCCGGATCTGCGCGGCATCGTGCGCCGGCCCGGAAACGTCGCACGGCCGTAGAGGGCTCGCTTCGCGAGCAGGGCTTGCTGCGCAAGCAGGGCTCCTCGCGATGCTCGGAGCAAGGCTCGCAAGGCGAGCAGGTTAGCTCCGTGGCGTACGCGTGGATTCGGTAAGCGAGGCCGGACGGCCGAGCCCCTGCGCGCGAAGCGCGCCCTGCTTGCGAAGCAAGCCCTGCTCCAAGCAACGCGAGGAGCCCTGCTCGCGAAGCGAGCCCTTCAGACGGACGTCCCGAACGCCTGCGGGGTGTCGTTGAAGATGTCGGCAAGAGTGTCGAGGGCGCGCTTCAGCGATTGACGCTCCGACGGCGGCCCGAGGCAGATCCGGACGGCGTTCGGCGATTCGTGACGCGCGACCGCGAATTCGCGGCCGGCGGTCACGATCACGCCACGCTGACGCGCTTCGCGTGCGAAATCTTCGGCGGGCCAGCGCGGCGGAAGCTGCAGCCAGGCGTGCTGGCTTTCGGCCGACCCGGTGACGTGGGCGCCGAGCGCCGCCCGCGCCAGTTGCTGGCGCGCCTTGACCTCCTGGCGCTTCCACGCCATCACCCGATCGATCGTGCCGTCGTCAATCCATGCCGCGGCCGCGGCGGCGTCGAGCGGCGTCCCCATGACCGTGGTCGCGAACACCGCGCCGGTCACGCGATCGATCCAGCCGGGCGGCGTCCGCAGCACGCCCGATCCGTAAGCCGGGGACGAGACACTTCGACAGGCTGGTCAGATAGAAGGTCCGCTCGGGCGCGAGCGCGCAGAGCGGCTGCCTCTGCTCGACGAGGTAGCCGTAGACATCGTCTTCGACGATCTGAAGATTGACGCGGGTCGCCGCGCGCACGAGATCCTGGCGGCGCTTCCGCGACATCACGCGTGCGGTCGGGTTCTGGACGGTCGGCATGCAGTACAGAACGCGGGCGCCGGTTTCGAGCGCGGCGTCTTCGAGCGCATCCGGAATCAACCCTTCGTCGTCCATCGGGACGGCGTGCACGCGCGACGTGCAGGTGATGCGCGAGCGAGCGCATCCCGCTGTAGGTGACCGCTTCACACAGGACGACGTCGCCGGGCGCGGTCAGGGTCGCGAGCGCAACCGCCATGGCGTGCTGCGCGCCGGAGGTGAGGATCGTGTTGCTGCCGTCGGCGGGCACGCCGAGCGTTGCGAGCCACGCCGCCGCGACCGCGCGATGTTCGACGCGACCGCCGTGCGGCTGATAGTTGAACAGATGCTCGGGTGAGGTCCGCGAGACGAGCGCCGCGAGCGTCGCCGTCAGCTCGCCGGCGTGGGCGTGTGGCAGGAGCGCATTGGTCGCCAGATCGGTGAGCCCGGCGACGGCCGCGGCCAGCGGCTCGAACGCCGGCGGCCGCACGTAGGTCCCGCGCCCGACTTCGCCGCGCACGAGGCCGCGCCGCTCGGCCTCGGCGTAGCCGCGGGTGACGGTGGTCACCGTCACGCCCAGGACATCGGCCAGGTCGCGCTGCGGCGGCAGCCGATCGCCGGGACGGAGCCGCCCGGCCTGGACGTCAGCGGCAATCGCCCCTGCCAGCGCGGTGTAGATCGGGCCTGATTTGCGGTCCAGCCGCGGTCGCCACATTGTATGCATACAATATCACTATTGACAGCATACAGATGGATCGACTGTGATCGGGACCTGGAGGAATCGGTGGTCATCACCTTGTTTCGATCGCGATTGACGCAGCAGGCGGGCGACGACTACGTCGCCATGTCAGGCGAGATGCTCGACCGGGCCAAGAGCTATCCGGGCTTCGTGGCGATGAAGAGCTTCAAGGCCGACGATGGCGAGCGCCTGACCGTGGTGTGGTGGGAGACCGACGAGTTGCAGGCGGCGTGGCGGCAGGACGAGCGGCACCGCGAGGCGCAGAAAAAAGGCCGCGAACGCTGGTACCACTACTACCACATCGAAGTGGCCAACGTGCTCCGCGAGAGCCAGTTCGTCCGGAACTGAAAAAAGCGGACGCGCGCTCCGGAGAATCAGCGGGCCGCGGCTGATGGCTGCAGCGTGAACATCCTGTCGATCACGGCGGGCGCGGCGGACATGTTCTGCGGCAGCTGCCTGCGCGACAACGCGCTGGCCGCCGAGCTGATCGCGCGCGGCCATCAGGTCACGCTGCTGCCCGTCTACACCCCGACCGTGACCGACGAGCCGAACATGAGCGCGGCGCAGCCGGTCCTCTTCGGCGGCATCAGCGTCTACCTGCAGCAGCACCTGGCGATCTTCCGCCACACGCCGTGGCTGCTCGATCGGTTGTGGGATGCGCCGGCAGTGATCAGGCGATTCGCGAGCGGCGCGATCCAGGTCGATCCGCGGATGCTGGGCGCCTTGACCGTCTCGACGCTGCGCGGCGAGAGCGGCTATCAGCGCAAGGAAGTCGCCAAGCTCGTCCACTACCTCGCCGGCGAGCCGCGTCCCGACGTCGTCAATCTGCCGAACTCGATGTTGATCGCGCTGGCCGCGCCGATCCGCCGCGCGCTCGACCGGCCGATCGTCGTGACGCTGCAAGGTGACGATCTCTTTCTCGACGGCCTGGTCGAGCCGTACAAGTCGCAGTCGCTCGAGCTGATTCGCCAGCAGGTGCGCGACGTGGACGTCTTCGTGTCGGTGAGCGAGTACTACTCCGGCTACATGGCCGGCTATCTGGGCATTCCGCGCGACCGGATCCGCACGGTGCCGCTCGGGATCAACGTCAAGGACTTCGCCCATCGCGCCCCGCTCGCGCGGACACCCTTCACCATCGGCTATTTCGCCCGCGTCGCGCCGGAGAAGGGACTCCACAATCTCGCGGAGGCGTATCGAATCCTGCGGCAGGAACGCGGACTGCCGAAGTCAAGGCTGATCGCCGCCGGCTACATGGGCGCCGACCAGCGGTCGTATCTCGAGGGGATCGAGCGGCGGTTGGCGTCGTGGGGGCTGGCCGACGAGTTCGAGTATTCGGGGACGGTCGATCGCGACACGAAGGCCCGCTTCCTGGCGTCGCTCGACGTCCTGGCGGTACCCAGCGGTTATCACGAACCGAAGGGCCTCTATCTGCTCGAGGCGATGGCCACCGGCGTGCCGGTCGTGCAACCCAATCACGGCGCGTTTCCCGAGATGATCGGGCGGACCGGTGGCGGCCTGCTGTCGAAGAGCGAACAGCCGGCCGACGTCGCCGACGCGCTGATGACGATCTGGCGCGATCCGGCGCAGGCGGCGATCCTCGGCGGCCGCGGCGCCGAGGGCGTGCGCGCGCACTACACCATGGCTCGCATGACCGACCTGATGCTCGACGTCTACAGCGAGCTGACCGGCGTTGGCCAGCGGTCGCGCGCAGTGGCCAGCTGACCGCCGTGCTCGCTGCTGAACAACTCACGAAGACCTACCCGTCGCCGGCGGGTCCGCTGACCGTGCTCGACGCGGTTTCCTTTTCATTGGATCGCGGACAGTCGGCGGCGGTGATGGGCCCGTCGGGCTCGGGCAAGAGCTCGCTGCTCTACGTCCTCGGCGGGCTCGAGCCGCCCACCTCCGGTGTGGTGCGCCTCGGGAACGTCGAGCCGTACGGGCTCGACAGCACCCAACTTGCGGTGTTCCGCAATCGGCCATGTCGGCTTCGTCTTTCAGGACCACTGCCTGCTGCCGCAGTGCACCGTGCTCGAGAACGTGCTCGTCCCGACGCTCGTGGGTCCCCGCGATGACGGCGCCGCCGAGCGCGCGCGGACGCTGCTGCGGCGCGTCGGGCTTGGCGAGCGCCTCGATCACCGGCCCGCCGCGCTCTCCGGCGGCGAGAAGCAGCGCGTGGCGATCGCGCGCGCGCTCATTCGCTCGCCCCAGCTCCTCCTCTGCGACGAGCCGACCGGCAATCTCGACGCCGACGCGGCCGAGAACGTGGCCAACCTCCTGCTCGAACTGCACGCCGACCAGCAGACGATTCTGCTGGTCGTGACGCATAGCGATCGATTGGCCGCCCGGTTCGAGCGGCGCTGGACGATCACTCGCGGCCGGCTCACGCAGTAACGCGCCATGGGCACGCTCATCCGCGCCAGCCTGTCGCACTACCGCGGACTGCACGCGCTGGTCGTCGCCGGCGTCGCGGTCGCGGTCTCGGTGCTCGCCGGGGCCCTGCTCGTCGGATCGTCCGTGCGCGCGAGCCTGCGCGATCTCGCGTCGAGCCGGCTCGGCGCGACCGAGCTCGTCGTCGCGACGACCACGTCGTTTCGCGAGGCGTTGGCGGCCGATCTGCGCGGTCGGGCCGACGCAGGCATCGCGGCAGCGGCACCGATCCTGGCCGTCGCCGGAACGGTGACGCACGAAGACAGCCGCCGCACCGCGGCCCGCGTCCAGGTGTTCGGCATCGACGATCGGTTTCTCGAATTCCACGGCCGCGGATCGGGCGCGCCCACGGGCCGAGACGCCTGGATGAGCGTCGCCCTCGCTCAGGAACTGGGCGCCGCAGCCGGCGACAGCGTCCTGTTGCGAGTCGCCAAGCCCACCGACATCCCGCTGAGCAACCTGCAAGGCCGGCGAGACGACGTGAGCTCGAGGATCCGCCTCACCGCCGCGCGCACGGTGGACCGCGCGGCGCTGGGTGAGTTTTCGTTGCTGCCCAGTCAGGGCCCGGTGCTGTCGCTGTTCGTGCCGCTGAGTCGCCTGCAGCAGGATCTCGACCTCGAAGCCGACGCCAATGCCGTGCTGATTCGGATGGCCGCCGCCGACATCGACCCCACACGCGACGTGACGCGCGTCCAGCAGGCGCTCGAGTCGACTGCCCAGTTACGCGACCTTGGCCTCACCGTTCGACGCGGCGCGGCGGACCCCGTCACGGTTCTCGAAAGCCGCAGCGGGCTGATTCCCGACGACCTCGCGCGCGCCGCCCTTCGTTCCGCGGCTGAGGGTGGAGCGACAGCCGTCGGCGCGCTGACCTACCTCGCCAACAGCATCCGCGCCGGCGGCCGTGAAATCCCCTATTCGGTGATCTCGGCGATGGACCTCGAAGCCTATGGCCGGCTGGCCGGTACGGCTTCTCCTGCCGTCACGCCATCGCCTCGGCACCGCGGCCACGACCGCATCGCCGCCGCCCATCTGGCTGAACGAGTGGGCCGCCTCGGACCTCGCGGTCGCGCCCGGCGATCCGATCGAAGTCGACTACTTTCTCTGGTCCGACCAGGACGGTCTGCAAACGCGCACAACGCACGTTCCGATTCGCCGGCATCGTGCCGATGACTGGCGCCGGCGGCGACAGCACGCTGACGCCGGAGTATCCCGGCATCACCGACGCCAGCGACGTCACGTCGTGGGATCCGCCATTTCCCGTCGACATGAAGCGCGTCCGGAAGGCCGACGAAGATTACTGGGACACGTGGCGCGCAGCGCCGAAAGCGTTCATCCCGCTCGACGTCGGTCAGCGGCTCTGGCTGAGCCCGTTCGGCTCGTTGTCATCGATCCGTGCGCTGCGTCCTGCGGCCGAGTGGCCGGACCGCGCCGTGATGCGTCTGTCGGGCGGCGGGGTGTCCGTGCGCGCCGCGCGCGCCGAAGCGTTCAGCGCCGCCGAAGGCACCACCGACTTCGGCGAGTACTTCATCTACTTCAGCTTCTTCATCGTGTTTTCGGCCCTGCTGCTCGCCGGCCTCTTCTTCGCGCTGACCGTCGAGCAGCGCGCCCGCGAGCTCGGCCTTCTCCGCGCGGTCGGGTTCACGCCCAGGGACGTCGGCGCACTTCTGATGCGCGAGGGCGCCGTGATCGCGATGATTGGCTCGGCGATTGGCATCGCCGGCGCAATCGGCTACGCCGCGCTGATCATGTACGGGCTGAGGACCTGGTGGGTGGGCGCCGTCGGCACGACGTCGCTCGAGCTGCACGTCGATCCACTCTTCCTGATCGCCGGCGCCGTCGGCGCGCTGATCTCGGCACTGATCGCCCTGTTCCTGTCGATGCGCCGGCTCGCCCGCCGCTCGGCGCGAACGCTGCTCACCGCCGGACTGAGCGAAAGCGAACCTCCGGGCACGGCGAACGCTCCGACGTCCTCCATGCGAACGCTCGCAGGAAGGCGCGGACTCGTCGCGGCGGTGGTTCTCGGCCTCGCTGCCTTGTTGATCGCCCTCGCCATGTCGGGCGTCGTCAACCAGGTCGCCGCGTTCTTCGGGGCCGGTGGGGCGCTCCTCGTCGCCGGCTGCGTGGGGCTCTCGTGGTGGCTGCGACGGCGTGCCGCCTCGTCGACGCGGCCAGGCTTGATTCAGTTTGGCGCGGCTTACGCGCGGTGGCGGCCGACTCGCAGCGTGCTGTCCGCGGCGCTCATCGCCTTTGCCTGTTTCGTGATCGTCTCAGTCGGGGCGTTTCGGAAGGATCCTGCCGGCGCGTCGCTCGCCAGGAATTCGGGCACCGGCGGATTCGCGTTGATGGCCGAGTCGGTGGCGCCGTTGATGTTCAACCCGAATACACCGGCCGGTCGCGACGAGCTGAGCCTGTCGGGCGCCGAGATCGAGCGCGCGCACATCGCGCGGTTCAGGCTGCGTCCAGGCGACGAGGCCAGCTGCCTCACGCTCTACCAGCCGCGCAACCCGCGGATCGTCGCGCCGGAAGCGTCGTTCATGACCGAGAACCGGTTCGCGTTCGCCAACAGCCTTGCGACGACCGACGCCGAGCGCGCCAACCCGTGGCTGCTCCTCGATCGCCGATTCGACGACGGCGCCATTCCGGCAATCGCGGACCAAACCTCGCTGCAATACGTCTTTCATCTCGGTGTCGGCGACGATTTCGTGTTCACGCCCGAGGGCAGCGCCCCGATCAGGCTCAGGATTGTCGGCACGCTGGCCGATAGCGTCCTGCAATCGGAGCTCGTCATCGGCGAGGACGCCTTCGTGCAGCGGTTCCCGCATCACGAGGGATACCGCGTGTGGATGATCGAGACGCCCGAGGCCGACGCGGCCGCGCTGACAACGGCGCTCGAGGATCGACTGTCGGACTTCGGCGTCGACGTCAGCGACACTCGCGCGCGGCTCGCCGCGTATCACCAGGTCGAGAACACCTACCTCTCGACGTTCCAGGCGCTGGGCGCGCTGGGGCTGCTGCTGGGGACGCTCGGTCTGGCCGCAGTCCTCGCCCGCAACGTGCTCGAGCGGCGGCGCGAGCTCGGGCTGCTCGGGGCGGTCGGTTTCACGCCCAGCCACTTGCGCACGCTCGTGACTGCGGAAAGCGCGCTCGTCGTCGGCAGCGGCATCGTGATCGGGACCGTCGCCGCACTCGTGGCGGTGGCGCCGGCCCTGAGCGAACGCGTCACGCTCGTTCCCGTTTGCGCAGCCTGGCCGGACTGCTGATCGCCGTCGCGGTGACCGGGCTCGTCGCGTCGCTGCTCGCCGTCCGCCTCGCCACGTCGATCCGGATCGTCGAGGCGATCAAGAGCGAATAGAAAACACTTGTAGCGGCCGGCCTTCAGGCCGGCCGACGAGACACTGGAACTGCCCACATGTCGAATCGCACCAGCCTGTTGATTGCCCTGCTGCCTTCTGGCACGAGCGGCACCGTCGCCGCGCAGAAGCACCCGCCGAATGGTCGCAGTGGCGCGGGCCGCAACGCGACGGCATCGTCGCCGCGACGCTGCCCGCCACCTGGCCGGCCGCGCTGAAGAAGCGCTGGGAACTGCCGGTCGGCTCGGGACATTCATCACCGGTGATCGCGGGCGATCGCGTGATCCTCCACTCGCGTGAAGGCGACCGCGAGATCACCCGCGCGGTGTCGCTCGCGACCGGCAAAGAAATGTGGCGGAACGACTACCAGGCGCCGTACACGATGAATCCGGCAGCACGCGCGCATGGGCCGGGCCCCAAATCGACGCCGGTCGTCGCCAACGGCCGCGTGTTCACGTTCGGCATCAGCGGGATCCTCTCGGCGCTCGATCTCCCGACCGGCAAGCCGCTCTGGCGCACCCCGCAGCCGCCCGCTCCGCCCGAGTTTGGCACGGCCATGTCGCCAATCGTCGACGGCGCGAACGTGATTGCTCACCTCGGCGGCGCCGGCAACGGCGCCCTGACCGCGCTGGATGCGGCGACTGGCACTGTGCGCTGGCGCTGGACCGGCGACGGTCCGGCGTATTCCTCGCCGGTGATCGCGACGATCGGCGGCGTCCGCCACGTCATCACGCAGTCGCAGAAAGCGGTCGTGGGCGTGAACGCCGCCGACGGCGCGCTCCTGTGGCAGATTCCGTTCACGACGAGCTACGACCAGAACTCGGTCACACCGGTCATCGCCGGCGATCTCGTGATCTACTCGGGGCTCGAGAACGGCACGACGGCCGTCCGCCTCACGCGAAACGGCGCGAAATGGACGCCGACGCCGGCGTGGAAGAACGAACAAGTGTCGATGTACATGAGCTCGCCCGTCGTGATCGGGACGGCACTCTACGGCCTGTCGCACCGGAATCGCGGCCAGTTCTTCGCGATCGATCTGGCCAGCGGCAAGACCCTGTGGACGACGGCTGGACGCGAAGGCGAGAACGCGTCGCTCATCGCCGCAGGGTCGTTGCTGTTGATGTCGACGACGAACGCCGAGCTGATCGTGGCCCGCCCGAACCCCGCAAAGTTCGAGGAAATCAAGCGCTACACGATCGCCGACTCCGCGGTTTGGGCACATCCCGCGCTCGCCGCCAACATGCGCTGCTGGTCAAAGACGTGGACAAGTTGATCTGCTGGTTACTCTGAGGCGAACGCGCCGCTCTCGGCTGTCAGCTTTCGGCTCTCGGCGCTGACGGCTAACGGCTGATAGCGCTGAACGCTGACAAGCTGATCGCCGAAAGCTTCGAGCGGGCGCTCATTTCGGCGCCCGCTCGGCAAACGGTCCCACCTCGGGTTTGCCCTGCGTATTGGCGAGCGTGCCCAGTTCCGCCGCCACACCACGGGCGATCGCGGCGGTTTCGCTTCCGGCCTGGAAGCAGTTGAAGTCCGGCCGATCGCGCCACGCGAGCGGACCACAGAGTTTGATCCCGGCCTTCAGCGTCGCGTCGTGGACCATGTTGATGGCCCGCTCGTAGTCGGGCGAGCCCTGGCGGAAGCCGGTGAAGTTGCCAAGATCGCCGCTCGCCGCAAAGAGCGCGGTCACGCCAGGGACCTTGGCGATCGCGTCGGCGTTCTTCAATCCTTCGAGCGTCTCGATCATCAGCACCAGCACGATGTTGTCGTTGGCGGTCGCGCGATAGCCGCCCGGCACGCCGCCCCACATCGCCGCGTCGAACGCCTGGCCGCCGCCGTTGCTGCGCCGGCCGAGCGGCGGGAAGTAGGTCCAGTTGCGCGCCGCGATCGCTTCTTCGACCGTATCGACCGTCGGCACCACGATGACGAGCGCACCAGCGTCCACGGCGTGCTGGATCTCGCGTTCGTCGGCGTAGGCGACGCGCGCGCCGGGCACCGCGCGGGCGTGCGGGCACGTCCGCCACATCCGCGCCGCCTGATCCCAGTCGCGCGGCCCGTGCTGCATCTCGGTCCAGATGAAGTCGTAGCCGGCGTTTGCCATCGCGCAATACGTCGAGGGATCGGTCGCGCTGAACAGCGTGCCGCCCGTGATCTTGCCGCCCTGCCGCAACTTGACCATCACCGGATTCCACAGCTTCGCGTCGGCCGGCGGGTTGAACGCCGTGCCGTACTTCCACGTCGCCGGATCGAACGCGCCCTGGTTCGTCGCGCCGGCGGGCGCGACCGTTTTCGCGTTGCTATCGACGCCGGCAGGAGCCGCGAGCGGGAACTTGCTCGTCCCGGCGTCGGGATTGTTCGCGTAGGGGTCGGCAGACGGCGCTGGCTTCTGTGTTGAAGGAGCCGGCGCCGGCTTCTGTGTCGACGGGGCGGGCGGAGGGGACGGGTTCTGAGCGACAACCGTCGTGAACAGCGCCGCGACAATGGCGGCGATTCCCAGCTGGTATCTCACGATCGGCTCCTTCAATGGTGATCTGGTGACCTGGCGATCTCGTGATCTCGTGATCTGGGTGAGCCGGTCAGTTTTCAGTATCCAGTTTCCGACAGCGAAGTCACTTCGCCTTCTCGGGCAGGCGAAACGCAATCAGCTCGCCACTGTAGCCGGCGCCGCTCACCGCGACGACGATGTACTGCTTGCCGTTGAGCATGTAGGTCATCGGCGATCCGGTCTGCGGCGCCGGCATGTAGACCGCACCCGCATCCGCCCGGTGGCCTTGTCGTAGGCGCGCAGCATCGCGCCGCGGCCCTTCGGCGTCGTCGGCAAAGCCCGCCTCGCCGGCGATCACGAGCGACTTGGTCACGAGCGTGCCGATACGTCCGCCGCCGCGGCCGGTCCGCGGAATGTCGAGCCCTTTCAGCAGCGGATGATTCCTGCACGACGTCCGGCGTATCGCCGTGCGGCACCTGCCAGGCGAGCGTCCCTTTGTTCAAGTCGAGTGCCGTGATGCGGCCGTACGGCGGCTTGATGAGCGGCAATCCTTGAACCGTGATCGCCGGTGCGCCGCCTTCGCCCCCTCCCCCGCCGCCAGGCTTGGCCGACGGCGGTGGCGCGTTGGGATCGCGGGCGCTGCCGCGGCCGAAATCCATGTCGGAACGCGCCGGATCGTTGATCAGCCCGACCGATACGGCGTTGGTGAACGAATAGATGTAGAGGATGTTGGTTTCGGGATCGAGCGCGCCGCCGGGCCAGTTGGTGCCGCCGGTGTTCGACGGCAGCATCAGCGTCCCTAGTGGCCCTTCCCATTTGCTGACGACGGGTGGAGTGAAGAGCGGGCCGATCTTGTAGCGCTTGATCAGCTCGACCGCTTCAGCGCGGAGCGCCGGCGTGAAGTCGATCAGATCGTCAACCGAAACGCCCTGTCGATCGAACGGCGGCGGCTTGGTGACGAACGGCTGCGTCGGCGAGTACCACTCGCCGGGAACATCACCCTTTTCGACCGGGCGCTCCTCGATCGGCCAGACCGGTTCCCCGGTCACGCGGTCGAACACGTAGACCCAGCCTTGCTTGGTCGGCTGCGCGATCGCCTTGATCGGCTTCCCGTCGACCACCAGGTCGGCGAGGATCGGCGCGCACGGCACGTCGAAGTCCCAGATGCCGTGATGGACCAGCTGGTAGTGCCACTTCCGCTTGCCCGTTTTCAGATCGAGCGCGACAACGCTCTCGGCAAACAGATTGCTCCCGGGGTGATGCCCGCCGTAGTAGTCGCCGGTCGGCAGCTCCACCGGCAGGTAGACGAGGCCGAGTTCCTCGTCGATCGTCATCTGCGCCCAGACGCCGACGTTCCCGGTGTAGGCGGCCGACTCGCCTTCCCAGGTGTCGTGGCCGAATTCACCGCGCAGCGGAATCGTGTGGAACGTCCACAATCGCTTGCCGGTCCGCGCGTCGTAGCCGCGCACGTAGCCCTTCGGATTGCGGCGGCTCTTCGGCATGTCGCCAACCGCGTGCGCCGCGCCGACCACGATGACATCGCGCGCGATGATCGGCGCCGCGTGCAGCCCGACGTCGCCGGTCTCCGGATCGATCACCTGATCCATGTCGCGCTTGAGATCGACGATGCCTTCGCGGCCGAAGGACGGCACCGGTGCCCCGGTCCGCGCATCGAGCGCCACCATCTGATAGCCCGGCGTGACGTAGACGATGCGGGCCTGCTTGCCGTCGCTCCAATAGGCCAGGCCGCGTCCCGACAACTTCCGCGGCGCCGCGACCGCACGCGCCCCTTCGTCGAGACGGTGCACCCAGTGCATCTCGCCGGTGGCGGCATCGAGCGCGACCACGGCGCGGCGCGTGCCCGCGGTGGTGTAAAGAACGCCGTTGACGACGAGCGGCGTCGTCTGGAAATTGAACTCGGGGCGCACGCCGAAGGAATCGGTCTTGAGCCGCCAGGCGACCTCCAGCGAGTTGAAATTGCTCGCCGTGATCTGATCGAGCGGCATGTAGCGCGTGCTGCGCAGATCGCCGCCGTAGGTGGGCCAGTTGGTGTCGCCCGGACGGGTCTGCGCGGCGAAGCCCAGCGGCAGCGCGAGACAGACAGCGACAATCACTACGACACGCACGATCGTCCGCGAGTGCAGCATCGGCTCACCTCACCTCGGTTGGTGCGCGTAGCCTACTCGAACTCACGAAATCTGGCGATCTTGTGATCTCAGATCACCAGATCACCAGATCGACCAGATCTCCAGATCACCAGATCACCAGATCATCAGATCACCAGATCATCAGATCACCAGATCATCAGATCACCATCTGTGGTCAGTCGCAGCGCAGAGCGGCGACGGGATCGACGCGAGATGCGCGTCGCGCCGGCACGATCGCCGCGAGCGCGGCCACCGCGACCAGAAACGTCGTTGCCGCCGCCAGCGTCAGCGGATCCTGCGGCGAGAGACCGAAGAGCAGGCTGCCGGCCAGCCGAGCGCCGGCAAGCGTCATGACGCTGCCGAGGGTGGCGCCGATCAGCACCAGCGCGGCGGGACGCCGCAGGACGTCCCAGATCACCTGCGAGCGTCGCGCCCCGAGGGCGAGGCGGACGCCAATCTCGCCGGTCCGGGCGGTCACCCAGAATCCGATGACCCCGTACAGGCCAAGGGCCAGCAGCAGCAGCGCCGCGGCGGCGAACAATCCGGCAATCACGACGAGCAGCCGCTCCTGCCCGAGGCTCCGGTCGATCAGCGCCTGCAGAGCCTTCGCCTCGCGCCGGGACGAGCGGATCGAGCGTGCGCACTTCGGCCAGTACGCGCTGCAGACGCGGCGGTTTCGGGCTCGGCGGTCGTCGCCGAAAAGCGAACGGTGTAGGTCATCCGTTCGCGCAGCCTCGCGGTGTACGGGACGAAGATGACCGGACCGTTGGCTTCACGCAGCGTGTTGTAGCGGCCATCGGCGACGACGGCGATGACGCGATATTCGTGGCGGGCGTCACCGAAGATCGAACGACCGATCGGGTTCTCGTCGCCAAAGAAGCGCCGCGCAACCATCGTGTTGATGGCGATGGCCGTCGGCGTCGCGGTCAGGTCCGCGTCGGTAAAATCGTGGCCCTTGACAATCGGGATGGCCAGCGCGCGAAGGAACTGCGCCCCGACCTGATACACCTGCACCCAGCGGTCGTCGTCGGTGGCTGGGGTAAACCCGGGCACGTTGATGGTGCCCGTCGTGCGCGCGGTCGTGAGAAAACTGAACTGCGACATCGACGCCGCCTCGACGCCGGGCATCGCGCGGAGGCGAACGGACAGGTCCTCGTCGGTCCTGCACCAGTCGCTCGCGTTCATACCCGCGTGCTCCCGGCGCGACCGATACCACCGCCACGCGCTGTGGATTGAACCCCGCGTCGATGGTGGCCAGGCTGTAGAGCGTTCGTGCGAGAAGCCCGGATGCCGCCACGAGCGTCAGCGACACGGCGACCTGGACCACGACCAACGCACCGCCCGGCCGCCGCGACGAATGTGACGGCTCACTCGCGTTCTCGCAACACCGCGCCGGAACTCGCGCGGAGCGCGTGACGGGCGGGCGCCACCGCGGCGACCAGGACCGCGACGCCGCACGCGAGCGCGGTAAACAGGAGCACTCGGATATCGAGGACCGCGTTGACGGCCAGGGGCGCGTCCACGAGTTGCAGCAGGCGCAACAGCAGGTCGACCGTCCAGCGGGCCAGCACGACCCCGAGTGCGCCGCCGCACACGACGAGAACGGCACCCTCGGTCGTCAACTGGCGGAACAGCCGCATGCGTCCGGCGCCGATTGCGGAGCGGATCGAGATTTCGACGCGGCGCGCGGCGCCGCGTGCGAGCAGGATCGTTGCAACGTTCGTGCACGCCACGATGAGGAGCAGCACGACCATCGCCATCAGTGCCGACAGCGGCTTCCCGAAGAGCGCGCGGGTCGTCGACAGCCCCGTGTCGAGCGGCAGCACCTCGACGGTCAGTGGCGGGCGATTGGTCCGCCACCGGCTGTTGCGACTGCAGGAATGCGGTCAGTCGATCGCGAGCCTCGGGATCGGTCATTCCGGGTTGAACACGCCCAACGATCTGCACCGCAACCGCCGCCGCCCCTGCTGCTGCCGGAACGATTGGCATGTAGAAGTCCGGGGCACGCCCGACTGTCAGACCAAAGAACTCCGGAGGCGTGACGCCGACGACGGTAGCCGCCGTCCCGTTGACGTGAATCGATCGGCCGACGATATCCGGATCGGCAGCGAACTCGCTGCCGCCAGTAGCGGTCGCCGAGGACAACAGCCTGCTGCGACGCGGGTCCATCGTCCGGTTGAAACAGTCGTCCAGCCTGCGGCCGGACCTTCAGCATGCTGAAGTAGTTGGTCGAGACGAAGATGGCGCCGCCCGTGCGTCGGCAGCACGCGCGTGCCATCGCTGAGAACGGGCTCGTTGCCGATGGTGAACGCCAGCACCTCAGAGAACACGCTGTCATCGCGCTGAAGGGCCTGGAAGAATTCGTACGGGAGCGAGAACGACTTCTTCGCCGCCCCTGCGCCGATTCTGGCGATGGTTTCGGTCGTGCGGAGTGTGTCGGGACGATCGACAGGCAGCGGTTTGAGCAGCAACGCGTCGAACACCGTGAAGATCGCGGTGCTGGCGCCGATGCCCAGTGCGAGCGAGAGCATGGCGACGGCGGTGACGGCCGGCGAACGGCGCATCATGCGCAGCGCATAGGCGTACGTCCTTGACGAGATCCTCGATCGGTCCGATCCGGCGCGTGTCGCGACATTCTTCTGTTCGCTGGGCCACACCACCAAAGGCCCGCCGCGCCGCGTTCAGTGCCACGTCCTCGGCCATGCCGCGCGCCTGGAGGTCGCGGCTCCGTTCATCGAGATGAAAGCGAATTTCATCGCGGAGCTCGTCTTCGACCTGCGTGGGCCGCAGCAGTGAGCGAAGGCGGAGCCGCGCGATGAGCCACCACCGTTCGAGCATCATGCTAAAGACGTCTAGGCTTCCTTCAGTTTCACCAGCGCGCGTGATCGCCGTCGACAGCCGTTCCCAGTTCGCCGACTCGTGGTCGAGATGCCGGCGCCCCGGACGCGTCAGCGAGTAGAACTTGGCGCGCCGGTTGTTGTCGGTGAGCTTCCATTCGGCGGTAATCCAGCCCTGCTGCTCGAGCTTGTGCAGAGCCGGATAGAGCGAGCCGTCGCTCACTTGCAGGACCTCGTCGGACACCTGTCGCAACCGCTGACCGATGGCAAAGCCGTTGAGCGGCTCCAGCGCGAGGATCTTCAGAATCAGCAGGTCGAGCGTTCCCTGGACCAGATCGGACGGCTTACTCACCTGCGCTCCTCGGTATCGACGTCGGCACCGCCCACAAGCCTCGGTTACCGAGTGAAGCCTACTCACCTTCCACTCGGTCGTCAAGGGGAGTGGCGGCCGAGACATCCGATGACAATCAGCGTCGCAGGCTCCACGCGCCGTGTCTTGCTCCTGCTTCGCGGCGTCCGTGGCGGTAAGCGTTGACGGTGCGTCCGAACGTAAGGGTAATGATTACGGATAGTTCGCGGAGACCGACATGCGTAGAGCCCTGCTGATTCTGACGATGAGCCTTGCGACCGGCGTGGTCGCCTCAGCCAATTGGCCGGCCTGGCGCGGCCCGGCCGGCGATGGCGTGAGCGCCGAGAAGAACCTGCCGGTGAAGTGGAGCCCGACCGAGAACATCGCGTGGAAGCTGCAGCTGCCGCAGTGGAGCGGGGCGACGCCGGTGATCTGGGGCGACACGATCTTCCTGAACGTCGCCGAAGCGGACGGCAACAACCTGTCGCTCTGGGCCGTGAGCCGCAGCAAGGGCGACGTCTTGTGGAAGCGCCCGCTCAGCACCGGCAACAACAAGCAGCGCAAGCAGAACATGTCGTCGCCGTCGCCGGTCACCGACGGGACGCTCGTGTGGATCATGACCGGCACGGGCTTCCTGCGGGCCTTCGACTTCAAGGGCACCGAGCTCTGGATGCGCGACATTCAGAAGGACTACGGGCGCTTCGGCCTCAACTGGGGCTACGCCAATTCGCCGCTGCTGCATGAGGGCGACCTGTTCGTGCCGGTGATGCACGGGATGAAGACCGACGACCCGTCGTACATGCTGCGCATCGACGGCAAGACCGGCAAGACGGAGTGGCGCGTCGAGCGGCCGACCAAGGCGATCCGCGAATCGCCGGACTCGTACAGCACGCCGGCGCTCGTCCGCGTCGGCAACGCGCATGAAATCGTCCTGAACGGCGGCGACGTCGTCACCGGCCACGATCCCGCGACCGGCAAGGAGCTGTGGCGCGCCGACGGGCTCAACCCGCAGAACGATCCCAACTACCGCATCGTCGCCTCGCCGGTCGTGTCGGGCGACATCGTCATTGCGCCGACGCGCGAACGGCCGATGCTCGCGCTGCGCGCCGGCGGCCGCGGCGACGTCACGACCTCGCACAAGCTGTGGGATTTCCAGAGCGGCCCTGACGTGCCGACGCCGGTGACCGACGGCACCTACGTGTACGTCGTCAACGATCGCGGCATCACGTACTGCATGGAGTTGAAGACCGGCAAGCTGGTCTACGGTCCGGAGCGGCTCACGCCCGCGACCTACAGCGCGTCGCCGCTGCTCGCCGACGGCAAGATCTACATCACCAGCGAGGACGGCGTGACGTCGGTCTACCAGGCCGGACCGAAGTTCGAGCTGCTCGCCGAAAACAAGATGGACGACTACACGCTCAGCTCGATCGCGGTGAAGGAGGGGCAGCTGTTCCTGCGCACCGCGGGCTGGCTGTGGGTGATCGGGCAGAAGAAGGGAACGGACTAGGTCCGTTCCCTCGCTGTCGGCTATCAGCTCTCGGCTCTCGGCGCTCTCAGCTGAGCGGCGCTGCCAGCTGAACGCTGAAAGCCGATAGCTGCAGTTCAGGCCGCAGGCCTGAAGTACAGCACCATACCGGCGCCAATCGAGCGCGAGCAGGAACCCCAGAAGAGCATCGGACTCGGCGACTCTTTCGGCGGATGAATCGACCATCGTCGCGAGGACGTTGACGAGCGGCGCCCCGCCGAACACGAGCGGCATCACGTAAAGCGGCGACGCGCCGGCTCGGAACGAAAAGATGATGCAGACTGCGCCGAGTGCGCCGAGCGCGCCGGCAAATGTCGCAATCGCCGCGCCGCCGGCACTGAAGCCGCGCAGCTCACCCTGCGATGCCAGCGTGCCGGCGGGCACGAGCACAGCGATCAGCATGTAGGCAATGCCGACGCACAGCAGCGCCTTGAGCGGACTGCCGAACGCAACCTGGCCGCGATGCAGCGACGCTCCGTACAAGCCCCACGACAGCACTGCACCGGCCACGTAAATAACCCACGACATCGCTGACTCCTGATGAATGCGTGTTCTCAGGTCACGATGCACGCGTGCGCGTGCCCGATGACTGCGCAGAATCTGCGACGCGCGCAGGGCCTACACCGTGGAGATTCTGCAACATCCGCTGGACGACACAAGAAAACTGCCGGATTTCTGGCAACGGCGCGCGGACAGCATCTTGCGATCTCCGCGGCATGAGTCGCGACTACACGCATCATCGCAGTCTTCAGTCCGGCCGACGATCTCGGTTCACAGGAGAACTGCGCGGCTTCAGCCGGAAGAGCGCTATTGGTCGCGAGTCGCAGGCCCGGCGAGCCGCTGTCTCGGTGCCGATCGTGCATCGTCGTAGCTCGGTCCGTCGCAGCGATTCGCACTACATGAACTACCTGGATGACCGCCTCGGTCTTCGGCGTGTGAAGCCCGCTATCTCTTGAATGTGCTCGCGCGTTGGCGATGCCCGACCGAAGCACCGCAGCCGCTGATCCGATCGCTACATCGCGGTGATCCTAATGGCCTCGTCGGCGCCGGATCGTCCGGATCGACCACGATCTGCGGAGCGCGAGTCGCGACAGCCGCGCTACAATGCCCGCATCAACCGTCGACTGTCGACCGTCGACCGCTGACTGTCGACAGCGCTGCGACCGCTGACAGTCGACCGAGAGCCGAACGCTGACAGCCGACAGCCGCTCGCGGCGTGCGCGCTCAGAATCTGACGCGCACGCCGAGCTGCATCTGCCGCGCCGAAGTCACCGTGTTCCGCACGCGGCCGAAGCTCGCCAGCGGCGGCTCGTTGTCGGCCGCGCCGGCGAACGCGATCAGCTGCGGCGGGCCGAAGTTGGCGCGATTGAAGAGATTGAAGACCTCGAGGCGGACCTCGAGCCGGCCGCCGGAGCCGATGGCGCCGAACGGTCGTGTCCTTGACGAGCGGAGAGATCGACGGTGCGCAGATTCGGGCCGATGAAGTCGCCGCGGCCGGTGTTGCCGAACGTGCCCGCCGCCGACAGCGCGAACGCGGCGGGATTGAACCAGGCGTTCGGGTCGCCAGCGACGGCATTGTCCGCACCGAAGCCCGGCGCATAGCTGGCGCGATCCCGGCCGATGCCGGGGCCGAGCGACGGCTGCCACTGCGAACGCGAACGATTGTTCTGCACGAACACGGTCAACGGATTGCCGCTGCGCACATTGACGATGCCCGACAGCCGCCAGCCGCGCGCGAGCGCGCCCGACACGCCGGTGACGATCGACGCCGAACGGCAGGTCGTAGCTGAAGTTGAGCACCCAGTTGTGCGCGGCGTGGAAGTCCGAGAGTCCCTTGTTGTAGTCCGGGAATGAACTCGGGAAACGCCGAGGTCGTGCCGTTGGTCGCGTCCGAGAAGAACGTCGACGCCTGCGTCGTGTCCTCCGACTTCGACCACGTGTACGACCGACTGGAACATGAAGCCATTCGACCAGCGGCGGCGGGCCTCGACGATGAGCGCGCGATACCAGGAATCGCCGTCCGAGCTCTTGAGCTCGATCGTCGTCCAGGCCGTGTTGATGCGCGGCGCACCGGCCGGAAAGAACGGCAGACCGTCGCTGCCCGTGATCGGCGCCGCCGTGTTGACGTCGTTGCTGCGCAGCAGATGCCGGCCGCGCGAACCGGCATATCCGACGGTGAGCGCCGTCTGCCCGAACAGCTCGCGCTGGACGTTGACGTTCCAGACCTGGACCTGCGGCGTCTCGATGTCCCACTGCACGGGACGCACCGACAGGCCCGACGTGCGATCGAACGGCGGATTCGGGAACGTCGGATTGGGGAACACGACGCGCGGCGTCGCCGGCGGATTGGTCACCGTGACGATCAGGTTCTGCGAGCTGTTGGTGTTGAAGTACATCCCGTAACCGCCGCGGACCGACGTCATCCCATCGCCGGTCGGATCCCAGGCGAGCGCCGATGCGCGGTGACAGGTTGTTCGTGTCGGACTTCTCGTAGAGCTGCCCGGTCGTCGGCGGTGCGATCGGTGAGGTTGACGAGCGCCGAGTCGCGGCCGTTGATGTCGCGAGGCAGCGTCATCATTTCGTAGCGCAGGCCGGCGTTGAGCGTCAGCCGATCGCGAGACGCGAAGCTCGTCCTGCAGGTAGCCGCCGACGATCCAGAAGCGCCAATAGCGATCGAACTGCCCTTCCGGCGTCAGCCCGATGAAGCTCGTCGCGCGGTTCTCGAGGAACGCACGCAGGTTGGCGAACGAGTAGGTGCCCAGGCTGAACGTCGGGTTGACCATGTCCTGCAGGTAGCGCTCGAAGAGACCGCCCATCTTCAGCAGGTGGCGGCCGCGCGTCGTCGTCAGATCGCCCTGCAAGCCGAACACCTGCTGCAGAAAGCGCACGTCCACCGAGCTCTGCGTCCCGAACCGATTGAGGCCGCCGACGTCGATGTTGCCGACGAACGCGCGCCCGGGCACGAAGGGCTGGAGCGGCGTCGACGTGTTGGCCTCGACCTGCTGGCCCGACCCGCGTGCGGCTGTAGCCCAGCCGATAGGTCGCCAGCGTGGCTCGGCGTGAGCACCTGGCGATATTCGCTGGTGAAGAACTGGTTGCGCGACACGAAGAACCGCGGGAACTGCGGATAGTCCGTCGGCAGGAACTGATCCGCATCGTCGAGCGTGTAGCGCGCGAAGAGCTGGTTGCCGGCGCCGGCGTTGTAGTCGACACGGCCCTGCGCGAAGTGCTGATCCAGCGTCTGGCCGAACTGGAACGTGTGGATGCGCGGTGCCGTCGCCGAGCGACGCGGCCGTTGGCGCGCGGATACTCGTCGAGATACGGCGCGACGCCGGGATTGACGCCGACGTTGAGGAGCGTGCCCGGATTCGCCGGATCCGGCAGCAGGCCGAGCCGCGCGTTGTCGTCCGGCACGGTCGGCGTGATCGTGCGGCCGAGATTCTCCTTGCAGCGCTTCGTAGCCGCCGAAGAAGAACACGCGATCGCGGCGGATCGGGCCGCCGAAGGCGCCGCCGAACTGATTGCGCGTAAACGCCGGCTTGCCGTTGACGTCGAAGTAGTTCTTCGCGTCGAGCGCGTCGTTGCGATGGAACTCGTAGGCGCTGCCGCGCACGCTGTTGCCGCCGGCTTTGGTCAACACGTTGATCTGCCCGCCGCTCATCCGGCCGAACTCGGCGCTATACGCGTTGGTCTCGACGCGGAACTCCTGCACCGTCTCCATCCCGAGCGCCGTGCCGGCGGCGCTGCCGGCCGGACCGTTGGTCATGTCGTTGAGCAGCGTGCCGTCGAGCAGGTACACGTTCGAGCGCGGATCCTGGCCGTTGACGCTCATGCCGAGGCCGTGCGCGACCACCGATCCGCCATCGCGATGCGGGTACGCCACGACGCTCGGCTGCAGCAGCGCCAGATCGGTGTAGTTGCGGCCGTTCAGCGGCAGCTCCTCGATGGCGCGGGCGTCAACGAGATAACTCAGCTCGCCGCGTCCGCGTATTGACCGGCGACGCGTCGCCGACAACGGTCACCTCCTCGGCAACGCCGCCGACGGTCAGCGTGAGATCGACGACCGCGGTCTGCGCGATCGTCAGCGACACGCCGCTCCGCACGAACGGCCGAAAGCTGGCGAGCTCCCCGCGAATGTCGTAGAGCCCCGGTGGCAAGGCCGGCATGCGGTAGCGGCCTTCCGCATCCGAGACCGCCGTCCGAAGGAGACCTGTCTCCGTTTGTCTCGCGGACACGGTGACGCCCGGCAGGACGCCGCCGCTCGCGTCCAGCACGCGCCCGACCAGCGTGGCGCTCGTCTGGGCGTCCGCGCGTCCCGGGATGGTCAACGGAAGGCAAAGCAAGCAGCGTAATGAGGACATGAGCTCGACGTTGAATCATGGGTTTCTCGTATACTACGCGCGCGCGGCGGGCTCCGTTGCCCGCGGCCGTCGGCCGGCTGGCTTGCCCCATTGTCCAGTGACCTCCACCCGCGCTCGACTCTGACGACACCTCTATGCTTTCACGGCTGACTCCCGTGCAATGGCTGATCTGCGCCATTGCCGCCCTCGGTTTCGCATTCGACATCTACGAAGTCCTGATGGCCCCGCTCGTCGTCGGACCGGCGATCGGCGAGCTGACCGGCGCGCGGCCCGGAACGCCCGAGTTCAATTACTGGGTCGGGCTGTTCTTCTGGGTCCCCGCGATTGTCGGCGGCGCGTTCGGCCTGCTTGGCGGGTATCTCACCGATCGCTTCGGCCGCCGTCGCGTGCTGGTCTGGAGCATCCTGCTCTATGCGTTCTCGGCGTTCGGCGGCCGGGTTTGCGACGAGCATCGAGATGCTGCTGGTCCTGCGATCGACGACCTACATCGGCGTGTTCGTCGAGTTCGTCGCCGCCGTCGCCTGGATCGCCGAGCTCTTCCCGGACCCGAAGCAGCGCGAAGCGGCGCTCGGCTACACGCAGGCGTTCTCGTCGATCGGCGGCCTCATGGTCACCGCCGCCTACGCCATCGCCGTCACCTACGTCGACCAGCTTCCCCGCCATCCACGGGAGCCATGCGCCGTGGCGCTACACGCTCATCTCGGGCGTCATCCCGGCGCTGCCGCTGATTCTGATTCGTCCGTTCCTGCCCGAATCGCCGGCCTGGCGCGAGAAGAAGGCCGCTGGCACGCTGCGGCGGCCGTCGCTCGCCGCGCTCTTCACGCCCGAACTGCGGCGCACGACCATCGTGACGACGATCCTGTTTGCCTGCGCCTACGGCGCGGCGTTTGGCGCGATTCAGCAGATGCCGCGCATCGTCCCGGGCCTCGAGGAAGTGCGCACGCTGCCGGTGCCGCAACAGCAGCAGACGGCGAGTCTCGTGCAGGGCTTCCAGGAAGTCGGCGGGCTGGTCGGCCGCTTCGCGCTGGCCTTTCTCGCGCTCCGCATCGTCTCGCGCCGGAAGCTGCTGCATGTGTTCCAGGTGTCCCGGCCTCCTGATCGTGCCGCTGGTCTTCTTCTACGCCGGCACGACCAGCCTCGAGCTCGCGAAATGGGGGATGTTCCTCGCGGGCTTCTTCACCGTCGCGCAGTTCTCGTTCTGGGGCAACTATCTGCCGCGCGTCTACCCGACCCACCTCCGCGGCACGGGCGAAGGCTTTGCCGCCAACATCGGCGGCCGCATGCTCGGGCACGGGCTTCGCCTTCGTGACGACGCAGTTGACCAACGTCATGCCCGGTGCAACGCCGCTCGACCGACTCGCGTATTCGGCGGCGCTCGTCGGGTTTTTCGTTTACCTCGCCGGGCTTCATCGCGAGCTGGTGGCTGCCCCGAGCCCAAAGGCGACCATTTGCCGGAATGATCGACGAATCCCTCCCGCTGACCGACGCGGTCGGTGCCGGCGACGAGACACCGGCCAAGGGGAAGCGCCGCTTCGACGAGGAGCGGCGGCTGGAGCCGTGGGAGCGCTATCGCGTGCTCACGGACATCGCCAAGCTGCAGCTCGACATGCTCGAGATGGCGGACCGCCGGACTCGATTCGCGCTGTTGATCCTCGGCACGCTGAATGCGCTCAACGTCCTGCTCGTCGCGCGTCCCGACCTGCTCGCGCCGGCTGGCGTGCAGGTCGAGCCGATGGCGGGCATCGCGGCCTATATCGTTGGCTATGCCGCCCTGTCGGTATTCCTCTTCGTCCAGGCGATCGTCGCGCTCAAGCCGCGCGTCGCCCCGCTCATCGACAAGGAAGCGGGGACCGATCGCCGATTGCGCCATCTCGGCGCCATCGTGTCGCAGACGCCAGACGAATACCTCGATGGCTGGCGGCAGGCGACGGTCGGCAACGTCAACAAGGAGCTCGCCTCCCACGTTCAGCACAGCGCCCGGGCCGTCGCCGAGAAATACGGCGCGGTCGGGCGGTTATATTGGGGATTGATGGTCCTGGTGGTCATGACCGCCGGCATGCTCGCACTGGTGGTGGTGCGCATGCTCCTCGGCTCGCCGACCGCCTGAGCGCTCGATGCATGCAGCTCTACACGATCGGACATTCGAATCAGCCGCTCGATAGCTTTCTCGCGGCGCTCACCGCGCACGCCGTCAGTCTCGTCGTCGACGTGCGCCGGTTTCCATCGTCACGACGGCATCCGCAGTTCAGCGGTCCGAGGCTCGCGGCGTCGCTCGCGCGCGACCGGCATCGACTATCGACACGCGCCCGACCTCGGAGGACATCGCGAGCCGGCGCCCGACTCACCGAATGTCGCCTGGCGGGAAGACGCGTTTCGCGGCTACGCCGACTACATGGAGACGCGCGGCATTTCCGCCGGCGATCGAGAGCTGCTGGCCGAGGCCGCGGCGCGGCCGTCTGACGATCATGTGCGCCGAACGTGCCTGGCGCGACTGCCATCGCGGGCTGATCGCGGACTATCTGAAGGCGCAGGGCCACCTCGTCGTGCACATTCTGGACGCCGATACGCGCACGAACCACACCCTTACACGCGCATCGCGCGGATCGTGGACGGCCAGCTCTCGTATCGAGGGCTGCTGTGAAAGCACGTCTGCTCGGAACGGCTGCGATCCTCTGGCTCGTCGTCGCCGCCGCAGCGCGGCCGTCCGGCGCGCAGCCAGCATCCACACCGGCCGGGCAAGGCGCCGAAGCCCGCGCGGTCGCGTTCCTCACGCGCGAGGTGCCGCGCTGGAAAGCCGAGAACGACTGCTACTCGTGCCACAACAACGGCGACGCGGCGCGCGCGCTGATCGCCGCCGGGGCGAGTGGCCACGATGTCGGCCCGTCGCTCGACGACACGCTCGACTGGCTGCGCGAACCCGGCCGCTGGGATCAAGAACAAGACGACCGGCGGCATCGACGACAAGCCGCTGGCGCGCGTGCAGTTTGCGAGCGCGCTGGCGCGGGCGGTCGCCGCGAAGCGCGCCGCGCCTGAGCTCTCGGCGTGGCCGCGGACGATCCTGATCCGCGATCAGAAAGCCGACGGCTCGTGGCAGCTCGACACGTCGCAGAGCCTCGGGTCGCCGACCACGTACGGAACGGCGCTCGCAACCGCGACGGCACGGCGATCGCTGGCGGCGGTGCCGCCAGCCCGGCACCGGCGATCATCGCCGCGGCTGAGCGAAAGCCGACGGCTGGCTGCGCGCGGCGCCGGTCGAGTCGGTGATCGACGCCGCGGCCATCGTGCTCGGACTCGAGTCAGGCGCGCGACGCCGCCGCGATCGCGCAGCGCGATCGCGCGCTGACGACGATCGCGAGCGGGCAGAGTCCATCGGGCGGCTGGGGTCCGTACACCACCGTCGCGCCTCAGGTCTTCGACACCGCGCTGGTGCTCCTGGCGCTCGCGGAACTGCGCGGCGGCCGCGCCGCTCCGCAATCCGTCTTCACGTCTGACGCGTTCACGACGGCGCTCGATCGCGGTCGTGCCTACCTGCTCGTCGCAGCAGATCGACGACGGCAGCTGGCCCGAGACGACGAGGCCCGCCAACCAGGAGAGCTACGCGCAGCGCATCTCGACGACCGGCTGGGCGCTCCTGGCACTTCTCGCCACGCAACGCGCAGTAAGACGGGACGTAATCGTAACGGGGACTGTCCCCGTTGATCACTGTCCCCGTACTCTGCGCCATCGCGCAGTTTTGACGGGACTGCTCTACGACCGGACAGTGAAGGGGATGGCGGTGCGCTCGGCTTCCGGCGTGCGATCGACGCGATCGAAGTTGTCGACCTCGAACGCGCGGCCGATGCGATTGCCGGCGAGATCCTCGAGCATCCCGAGCGCGACGAGCTGATACGTCCGCGGCCTGCCACGGCGATCGCGCGGCGTGAACTGCCAGGTCGTTTCGCCGGGCTCGACGCTGACGCTCGCCCTTGAGGAAGGCGCCGTCCGCGCCGGCGACGCCGAGCGCGCGCAGCAACAGGCCGTGATCGAGCGGCTCGGGAAACGTGACGCGCAGCGGCTCGCGCGTGCCGGCGGCGGCGCGGCGATCGTCCACTGGCTTCACGTCGAGCGGACGCTCGTCCGGCGGTCGCCACCGTGAATCCCTTGCGGATACTCCTCGCGCAGCGGCAGCCCCTCGCCGTCGATGCCACTCGCGCGACACGACCAGCGTGTAGCGTTGCCCGGGCTCGAGCGACCGGCCCATCTGCTGATTCGGCAGGATGCCGCGCTTCTGCCGGCCGGGATCGAAGAAGACCGTGTAGCGCGTGCGATCGCTCGTTCCAGAACTCCGCGTCGAGCGGCAGGAACGGATCGACGACGTCCGCGCCCTTCTCGTCGAGCAGCGTGATGTACTCGAGGCCGCCCTTGCGGCCCATCGGCGCAGAGAAGTGCACGTAGAGCCGCAGCTGATTGGCCGGCACGCGATCCCCGGACGGATACACCGCCGAGACGGTCGTCGTCGGATCGCGAACGACGGCCGGGAGGCCGACCGTCGCCGTCGAGGTCCCGCGCGTCACTCGGCTTGGCGAGTCCGGAATCGCTGACGGCCGGAACGACGACGTGGTACTCGACGGCCGGGGTCGAGCGGAAACATCGGCGTGAAGCGCAGCGTGCTGTCCGCTGACCGCGTAGGTTCCGACCATCGGCGGCTGCGCCGTCCGTCCACCGACACGCGCAGGATCCCGGTCCACTGGTCGCGGGACAACTCACGCGCTGTCGACCGCAGCGACCATGGCGTCGGCGAGGTTCACGACCTCGAATCGCCGCCCTGCCGTCGGCGCCCGTCGCCAGCCGCACCTCGGCGTCGCGGCCGTCACGCGCTCGACCGCGCACGCGCCAAGCGCCCAGAGACAAGACGAGCGCGACGACTCGTGATCGAATCATCGCGCTCGCACCTCTCACTAGTCAGACCTCTGTCGCACCAGTCGCACCTGTGCACCGGCACGTGCACCGCACCGCACCCGTGCACCGAGCGCACCTGTGCAGCGCACCTGCGCACCTGTCGCACGGCAGGCCACGACATCGAGATTCAGCGCGCCGGCGCTGGAACGCGCCAGCACGATCGTCCGGCCTCGTCGAGCAGATCGAGCTGTTCGACGCCCTTCATCGAGGCGACGGTTTCGAACGGCACGCCGCCGGTCTCGCGGCGACACGCGCGATTCGATCTTGGCGGCGCCGCCGAAGCCGGCGGTCGGGATCTTCATCACGCCGCGGCTGTTGTTCGACATCAGGAGGAACTCCTTGCCGTCCTTCTTGTAGACGATCATGTCGAGCGGCCGATTGCGGTTGCCGAGCTCGGCGATCGTCGTGCCCGAGCACCTTCGCGCCGGGCTGCAGGCTGTTGACCGGGAACTTGACGAGCGGCGTGCAGAGGTAGCCGGCGATCAGGTTGGTCTCGCCGTTCACCTTGTACGGGACGAACGTGTAGACCGGCGACCGCGTCTCGAAGGCGCCGTGATTGCCGTGGTAGATCTCGACGCTGGTCCCGCCGTCAACCGCTCGTGAACGGGTACGGCACCGAGCGCAGCTTCGACGAGAACTCTTCGTTCGAGAGGCCGGCGACATAGAGGCGGCCGTCGACGAACGCCATGTCGGTCACCGACGAGGTCCGCGGGTTGCCGCGGCGTGGCATCGGCGGCCGCCGTCCGGCGCGTTCGGCAGGTCGACCTTCGAGAACTTGACCTTGTCGAGCGCGACGCACGTCGATCTTGCCGGCGCCGTCAACGCGCAGAAGCGCGGCAGTGGCATTGGTGCCCTGGCCGCGCATGACCGAGAGATAGGCGTTGCGGGTCTGCGGATGGACGGCGAGATCGGTGACGGCGATCTCGCGCACGTCGGTGCCGAGCAAGCCGGCAATCTGCTGGTCGATGCCGGGGATCGCCTTCGCGCCCGGCGGCGCCGCCCTGGGCCAGCGCGCCGAGGTCGAGCGCGAAGATGGACGCGGCCTGGGTGTCGGCCGCAAACAGCATCCCGTCCGGGCCGAACGTCATCGGGCCCATGGCCTTGAACGCCGGCCCGGTGCCGGTGTCGGAGCGCGATCACGCCCGTTCGGCGGCAGGGGCCACCGAGAGCGAGACGGCCACGCCGAGAATCAAACTGGACTTCAACAGCCACGAACGCATACATTCCTCCTGTCCGGGAGCACCGAGTCCGGGGTCTCCGCGGCTAGACTTATTACGGAGGTTCGCATGAGACGTTTACCGACGCTGGCAGCATTACTCCTGCTGCCGAGCCTGGCCCTGGCGCAGGCGCCGCCGCCAGGACAGCCCGCCCCGACCCCGCCCAAAGCCCCGAAAATGGCGAGCGACGACGTCCTGGCGCTCGTCGAAAAGGGCGAGGTCTTCTTCCTGGACGTGCGCGAACCAAAGGAGCTCGAGGAACTGGGGACCTTCGAGGGCTACGTCAACATTCCCGTCGGCCAGCTCGAGAAGCGCCTCGCCGAAGATCCCGAAGGACAAAGCCATCATCACCGCTTGAAACGGCGGTGGACGCGCCGCGCGTGCCGCGGCGTTGCTTGAAAGCAAGGGCTACAAGGTGATGGCGTTCTGCGGGCTCGGCGACTACAAGGGCACCAGCGGCAAGAAGAAGGTGTTCCCGAAGGCCCCGCCCGGCTGATCCAGTCGCGGCCTCCGCGTACAGGACGACTCCCGCCTGTTGAACAGATCGTCGAGGTGACTGGTATGCGCAACAAGGCGCTCTGGGGAGTGGTGTTCGTGTCGCGCTCGCGCAGCGGGCGCGGCCCAGATGAAATCGCCGGCCGAGGCCGGCTTCGAGCGGCTCAAGACGTTGCAGGGCGACTGGATTGACGTCGATGGCGTCTTCGGCGAGAAGGGCAAGGTGGCCGTCACCTATCGCGTCACCGGTGGCGGGAACACCATCGTCGAGACCTTCCCGGTCGGCACGCCGTTCGAGATGATGACGGTCTATCACAAGGACGGCGCCGGCCTGGCGCTCACCCACTTCTGCGCCGGCGGCACCCAGCCCCGGATGACGTCAAAGGGCCTCGACGGGCAACGCGCTCGTCTTCGACTTCGCCGGCGGCACGAACATCGATCCGAACAGCACGAGCCACATGCACTCGGCGCGGCTCGAATTCATCTCTGCCGACGAATTCAAGGGCACCTGGCAGAACTGGAAAGACGGCAAGCCCGACGGCCCGGCCCACAGCTTCCGGGTCGTCAGGAAGAAGTAGGGCTCGCAGCTCGCAGCGCTCAACACGCGCTCGCGTAGAGCGAGCCTCGCTTCGAAGTGAGCCTTCGTGCTTGCGCAGCAAGCCCTGCTCGGCGCGATGCGCCGAGCCCTACTGCGTCGCGCCTTTCTTCGTCCCGACGTCCTCGCCCTTGAGGAACTTGAGGAGCGGTGGATACAGGAGGTCCGGCGCTTCGAACTGCGGGTTGTGGCCGATGTTCGGGATGAGATAGAGCTGGCCGTTCTGGATGGTCTCCGCGACGCGCCGCGCCTGCGCCGGAAAGTTCGGCCCGTCCTTCTCGCCGCCGATGACGAGCGTGCGCGCCTTGATGCGCGGCCAGTCGTAGACGACCGGGTCGGCGTAGATCGCCTGCTGCTGCAGCGCGCGCACCATCGCCATCCGCGGCCAGTCGCCACTCTTCGTCCAGCCGTAGTGAATCTTCACGTACTTCATGTACTCCGGCTTCCAGTTGACGTAATAGGCGCGCATGCCGCGCACGATCTCGGCGTAGTCGCGCGCCAGCGACGCCTTGTAGACCTCTGAGGTGTCGCGCCACGGCCGTGCGCTGCGCGCGTCGGTGAGGCCGATCTGGTTGATCATCGCGAGGTTCCCGACCGCATCCGGATAACTCGCCGCAAACCGGCTCCCGACCATGCCGCCCATCGAGTGCGTGACGATGTCGGTGGTCTTGATGTTGAGGTGATCGAGCAGCTTCTTGGTGTTCGACGGCGTGCGTGCTGATCGTGTAGTGGAGGATTGGTTTCGACGAGCGGCCGTAACCGATCTGATCGATCGCCATGACGCGATAGCCCTCTTTGCGGAGGATCTCGATCGTGGTCGCCCACGTCTCGCCGAAGAAGTTCATGCCGTGGAGCAGGATCACGTTCCTGCCGTTGGGCGTGCCACTCGGCGCGACGTCCATGTAGGCCATGCGCACGTCTTCGCCTTCGAGCGTGAACTGAAAGTACGACACCGGGTGCGGGTACGGCACGTCCTCGAGATTGATGCTCATCGGCCCCCAGTCGGCCGGGGGCGCCGCGGGCGGCTCCTGCGCCGCCGCTGGCGCAGCGCGTCAGCAGCGTGAGCGCCAGGCTGACGGCAACGGAAACGCGATGCATGACTTACCTCTTCTAGAGCGGCGACGACGTGGACTTCGACTTGGTCGATTCGACTTGGCGGCTTCGACTTGGCATCGGCTTCGACTTCGCCGACTTCGACTTCGTGGCTTTCGCTGGCACGGCGCCGGCCGGCGCCGTGGCGGGCGCCGCGAGTGCCGCCTGCGTCTTCTTCGGCAGCGTGCCGCGGACGAGCGTGTAAGCCCGTTCGACAATCGGTGCGTATTCACGATCCTCGAGCGTGCTCCCACTGCTCGATGGCAACCCACTTCGCGCGTGCCAGATACGGTGCGGGGATACAACCCTCGCGCTCGCACATCTCGGCAAACGTCTCGTCGTCGCACTTGAACGACATGATGTTCGGCGCCTGCTCGGTGCAGGCGACGCAGAACATCTTGCCGCCGACCTTGAAGACGAGGTCCGCGCCCCACTGAATCTGCTCGGTCGCTCCCGGGAGCGCGAGGCAGATCTGTCGCAATCGTTCCAATTCATGGCAGTTTCCGCGCGACAAGTTAACCATAACCGGGGACAGTCCCCTGGCAGAAACCTCGACGGTCCGGCAGCGCCAAGCGACAGTCCCAGCGAGGAACTGCGAGGTCCGGCAGTAACATCTCGACCATGCGACATTTTGCCGGTCTCGCCCTTGCGCTCGTGCTGGCCCTGACCGCGACCCGCATCGAACACGCGGACGCCCAGGGCGGCCCGTTCCGATTCAGCGTCACGCTGCCGCCCACGCTGTCCTCGTCGGTCGATGGCCGTCTGCTGGTCATCGTGTCGCGGCTGGACGAGGGCGAGCCGCGCTTCCAGGTGAGCGACGGCGCCGCCGGCCAGCCGGTGTTCGGCATCGACGTCGAGAACTGGGCCGGCCCGAAGCCGCAGACGATCGACGGCGCCGTGCGCGGCTTCCCGCTCGACAGCATCAACGACATTCCGGCCGGAACCTACACGGTGCAGGCGCTGCTGCACCGCTACGAGACGTTCAAGCGCGGCGACGGCCACACCGTGAAGATGCCGATGGACCGCGGCGAGGGCCAGCAGTGGAACCAGGCGCCGGGCAATCTCTACTCGACGCCGAAGAAGGTCGCGTTCGATCCGCGCAAGGGCGGAACGGTCGCGATCGCGCTCGACAAGGTCATCCCGCCGATCGATCCGCCGAAGGATTCGAAGTACATCCGCCACGAGCGGATCCAGAGCGCGCTCCTGACGAAGTTCTGGGGCCGGCCGATGCACCTCGGCGCCAACGTGCTCCTGCCCGAGGGCTGGGACACGCATCCCGACGCGCGCTATCCGCTCTTCATCTACCACGGCCACTTTCCCTACACCTTCGCCGGCTTCCGCGAGCAGCCGCCCGATCCGAACGCTCAAGCCCGACTTACGCCGCCCGCTTCCGGCTCCAGGGCTACAACCGCATTCAGCAGGAATACGCGCACCAGTTCTACAAGGATTGGACCGGCCCGAATTTCCCACGCGCCATCGTGATCGAGATTCAGCACCCGACGCCGTTCTACGACGACAGCTACGCGGTCAACTCGGCGAACAGCGGTCCCTACGGCGACGCCATCGTGCAGGAGCTGCTGCCTTACATCGAGAAGAAGTACCGCGGCCTTGGGCAAGGCTGGTCGCGCTTCATGTACGGCGGATCCACCGGCGGCTGGGAGGCGATGGCGGCGCAGGTGTTCTATCCCGACGTCTTCAACGGCGCCTACATCGCCTGTCCCGATCCGATCGACTTCCGCGCCTACACCGTCGTCGATCTCTACAAGGACAAGAACGCGTATTACCTGGACGACGCGTGGAAGAAGACGCCGCGGCCCGGCCTGCGCAACTATCTCGGGCACGTCACGAGCACGCTCGAGGAGATGAACCGGCTCGAGCTCGTGCTCGGCACGAAGACGCGATCGGGACAGCAGTGGGACGTGTGGGAGGCGACGTACTCGCCCGTCGGACCCGACGGCTACCCGATGCGGATCTGGGACAAGCGGACCGGCGTCATCGACAAGAAGGTCGCCGAGTACTGGCGCGAGCACTACGATCTCGGCCACATCCTCGCGCGCGACTGGGAGAAAGGCCTCGGCAAGAAGCTCGAAGGCAAGCTCCACATCTACGTCGGCGACATGGACAACTACTACTTGAACAACGCCGTGTATCTCGTCGAAGAGTTCCTCGAGTCGACGAAGAATCCGTACTACAACGGCGAAGTCGACTACGGCGATCGCGCCGAGCACTGCTGGAACGGCGACCAGACGCCGCCCGAACGCGTTGTCGCGCCTGCGCTATCACCAGATGTTCATTCCCAAGGCGGTGGAGCGGATGCTCAAGACCGCGCCGGCAGGTGCGGACGTCAAGAGCTGGCGGTACTGACGGGGCCTGGTTCGTGGTCTCGCGAGAAGGCCGGGTGGCCTTGTTTTGGTGCAGGCTTCACGTTCCAGGGGGCCAAGCTGAGCCCGAGAGTTTAGGGTTTTTCTGGGCAGATCTGCGAGAGCCCTTGTGCCGACGAAGTCGGCCGAGGCTGGCCTGCGGCTTGCTCTCTTTCTGAGCAGCGCGCACGCAGCGCCGCGACCAGGAGCGTCAGTCATGACACGCCGAGCGACCCAGATTCAGGACGTCCGCATCGAACCCGCACGGAGGGCGCCGACGCGAGGGCTGCGCGACCTCGAGCCTAATCGGCCGGTCATGGGCGGGGTCTTGACGTACAACAACGCCTTCAGCTGTCTGCCGGAGTCGGTGTCGACGCGCTCCCGACGTTCGGAAGGGCACCTGGATCCTCGACAGCGCTCCTCCTCGTTGACGCGCCGGCGCGGTCCGCCGATCATCGAGCGGCTGCAGCGTCGAGCGGGCGTCGTGCCGACGTCCACGCCGGCCTGCCCCTTCATCGAATGGACCCAGTCGTCGTCTCGGTTTTTCTCTTCGTCTACGTCGGGATGATCGTCGGTGAGATCCCGCGCTTGCGCGTGGATCGGACTGGCTTCGCGCTCCTCGGCGCGATCGCGCTGGTCGCCAGCGGAAGGATGACGACAGCGACGGCGTGGGCGGCGGTTGATGTGCCGACGCTGGCGCTGCTCTTCGGCCTGATGGTGATCTCGGCGCAGTTCCGGCTGGGCGGCTTCTACGCCGCGGTGACGCGGCGGCTCGGCGCGAGCCAGCACTCGCCGTCCGGGCTGCTGGCTCTGGTCATCGTGGCCGCCGGCGGACTCTCGGCGGTGCTCGCGAACGACATCGTGTGCCTGGCGATGGCGCCCGTGCTCATCGAGGTCTGTGTGCGGCGCGGCCTCGACCCGGTGCCATTCCTGCTCGCGCTGGCGTGTGCGGCGAACGTCGGATCGGCCGCGACGCTCATCGGCAACCCGCAGAACATGCTGATCGGCCAGACGCTGCAGCTGTCGTTCGCGCGCTATCTGATTGAAGGCGGGGTTCCGGCGGTGCTGGGTCTCGGCGTCGTCTGGTTGGTGATTGCGCTCGCCTATCGATCGGCGTGGGCCCGGCCCGCGACCCCGCTCGAGAGCGATCCGGTCGCCTTCAATCGCTGGCAGACGAACAAGGGCCTGATCGTGATGACCGGCGTGATGGCGGCGTTCCTGTTCGCGCCGTGGCCGCGCGAAGTCGTCGCCCTCGCCGGCGCAGGCGTCCTCATGATCAGCCGGCGCACCGCGTCGCGCGAGCTGCTCTCGATGGTCGACTGGCATCTCCTGATTCTCTTCATCGGTCTGTTCGTGGTGAACGCCGCGATCGCGCAGTCGGGACTGCTGAGCGGGGTGTTGATGGCCGTGCGGCAGGCCGGCGGCGACCTCACCGACCCCTGCGCAACTGTTCGCGGCCAGCGCCGTGCTGTCGAACGTGGTGTCCAACGTGCCGGCGGTGATGCTGCTCCTGCCGGCGGCGCGCAGCGAGCTCGCCGGGCCGGTGCTGGCCCTTGTCGTCGACGCTCGCCGGGAACCTGCTCATCGTCGGCAGCATCGCCAACATCATCGTCATCGATCAGGCGCGCCGGCTCGGGGTGCAGATCGACGGGCGGACGCATCGCCGAGTCGGCGTGCCGGTGACCCTCGCCACGCTCGCCATCGCGGCGGCCTGGCTCGCGCTGCTTGGGGTTTCTGGGTTCCTCAGTGCCTGAGTTTCGTGGTTCCTGGGTCCTGCTGAGTTTCGTCTTGAACGCGCGAGCGAACCCGGAACCTGGAACCAGGAACCCAGAACCGCGACCTGAAGTACGATGTTTTCCATGAAGCTCGCAGCGATCGCGATGCTCCCCCTGCTCCTGGCAAGCTCCGTGGTTGCCGCACAGACGCCGCCGCCTGCGCAACCGGCAAAGCCAGGGCCGACGCAACCGGCAAAGCCAACGCCAACGCAACGTCCCCGCGCGACGCCATCGTCCGCCCCCACGACCGCGACGATCACCGTCACCGATCAGGCGGGCGCGCCGCTGGCGGACGTGCGCGTCAACCTGACCGGTCTCGATCGATCGATCTGGATCGACACAGACTGACGGCACGATCAAGTTCGATGGACTCCGGCCTGGGATCTATCGTCTTCGCTTCACCAAGGACGACTGGACGACGCTCGAGCGCGAGATCGAGGTGCGCGCCGGCCAGCCCGCGCCGGCCCTGTCGATTGCGCTGACGCCGGCGCCGCCGGCACCGAAGCCGCCGCCGCCCACCCGAACCGGCCAAGACGATGCAGTTGCCACCGCCCGGCAAGCCGTTGACGCTCTCGGTGCCCGACTTCATCGAGCGCAACCTGATCACCAATAGCCAGCCGCAGAAGGTCACTCCTGTCGGCTGCTCGGGGCTGGCCAACACGCTCCTCTGGCAGGTGCGCGAGCCCTGGAACGATCGCTCGCACGAGGCAGCCGACGCGCTCATCTACGTCGTCGCTGGCGAGGGCACGCTGCGGATGGACGGTCGCGACAGCGCGCTGGCCGCGGGAAGCTTCGCCTCGGTCCCGCGCGGGACGACCTATACCCTGACCCGGCGCGGGCGGAATCCGTTGATCGTGCTCGCCACCCTCGCCGGAGAGCCCTGCCAATAGGGCTCGCTTCGCGAGCAGGGCTCACTCCGGAGCAGGGCTCCTTCACGAGCAGGGCTCGCTCACGCGAGCAGGGCTAGCTCAGGAGCAGGGCTCTCACGAGCAGGGCTCGCTTAACGCGAGCCGCTGGCAGCCGAGCTAGCCGCAGCCGGCGAACCTGCGCGCCTGAAGGCGCGCCCTGCGTCGGCCAAGGCCGGAGCCCTGCTGTGAGGTAATCTGAAGATCGCATCCATGGCTGACGAAAAACTGATGGCGCAGTCCACCCCCGACGCAAAAACGTGATGGCGGGCCCGAGCCGCGCCGCAGGACTTCATTCGCGAGATTGTCGAACAGGACGTCGCCGCCGGGCGCAACGGCGGCCGCGTGGTCACGCGTTTTCCGCCGGAGCCGAACGGCTACCTGCACATCGGCCACGCCAAGGCGATCAGCCTCGACTTCGGGATCGCGGCGGAGTTCGACGGGATCTGCAACCTCCGGTTCGACGACACCAATCCGGTCAAGGAAGACGTCGAGTACGTCGACTCGATCAAAGCCGACGTGCGGTGGCTCGGGTTCGACTGGGAGGATCGCGAGTACTACGCGTCCGACTATTACGAGCAGCTCTACGACTTCGCGGAGCGCCTGATCACGAAGGGCGTGGCGTACGTCGACTCGCTGTCGGCCGACGAGATGCGCGCCTACCGCGGCACGCTGACCGAGCCGGGCAAGGACTCGCCGTACCGGACCCGATCGGTGGACGAGAACCTCGATCTCTTCCGCCGGATGCGCGCCGGCGAGTTCCCCGATGGCGCCCACGTGCTGCGCGCCAGGATCGACATGGCGTCGCCGAACATCAACCTGCGCGACCCCGTGCTCTACCGGATCCGCCACGCCGAGCATCACCGGACCGGCAACCGCTGGTGCATCTACCCGATGTACGACTTCGCGCATCCGCTGTCGGATGCGATCGAAGGCGTCACCCACTCGCTCTGCACGCTCGAGTACGAAGATCATCGGCCGCTCTACGACTGGGCGATCGAGCAGGCCGGCACCGACCATCGCCCGCGGCAATACGAGTTCGCGCGGCTCAACCTGAACTACACGGTGATGAGCAAGCGCAAGCTGCTGCAGCTCGTCGCGCAAAAGCACGTGTCGGGATGGGACGACCCGCGGATGCCGACGATTTCCGCGCTGCGGCGGCGCGGCTACACCGCCGAATCGATCCGCGACTTCTGCGCGCGGGTCGGGGTTGCGAAGAAAGAGAACGTGATCGACGTCGGCCTGCTCGAGCACTGCGTGCGCGAGGACCTCAATCGCCGCGCCCCTCGGGTGATGAGCGTCCTGCGGCCGCTCAAGCTCGTGTTGACCAACTATCCCGACGGCCAGACCGACACCATGAACGTCGTCAACAACCCCGAGGATCCGTCGGCTGGCACGCGGACGGTACCGTTCTCGGGCACGATCTACATCGAGCGCGACGACTTCATGGAGAACCCGCCGAAGCAGTTCTTCCGGCTCGCGCCGGGGCGCGAAGTGCGGCTGCGCAACGCCTATCTCGTCACCTGCACGAACGTCGTGAAGAACGACGCCGGCGAGATCGTCGAGCTCCACGGCACCTACGATCCCGCCACGCGCGGCGGGGATGCGCCGGACGGCCGCAAGGTGAAGGCAACGCTGCACTGGGTGTCGGCCGCTCACGCGCTGGACGCCGAGGTGCGCCTCTACGACCGGCTCTTCAGCGTCGAGGACCCCGACAGCCGTTCGGCCAAGACCGGCGAAGACATCACGACCTATCTCAATCCCGACTCGCTCGAGGTGCTGCGCGGCTGCAAGATCGAACCCAGCCTCGCGTCGGCCGCGCCCGGCGAACGCGCTATCAATTCGAGCGTCTCGGCTACTTCGCCGTCGACCCCGACTCCACTCCCGGCGCCCCGGTATTCAACCGGACCGTGTCACTCAAAGACACCTGGGCGAAGGTTGCGGCCGAACGGTCGATCGCGCTTAAAGCCAGCCACGAAGTCACGAAGACACAAAGCCGGATCTCAGTCTGCTCTTTCGTGCCTTCGTGTCTTCGTGGCGAGTTTCAACTTACCTATCAAAGATCTGCCGCAGATGATGTTCGAGATGGTCCACGTAGTCGCGCATCAGATGATCGAGCGTCGCCGGCTGGCCCTGGGGAATGACCTTGAAGCCGATCTGATCGAAGTTGTGGGTCAGTGATTCGCGGCGCCGGACTTCGTCGGGCGTTGCCGCCATCACGCGAGCGATCTGGAGGTTGAACGTTCGCCACAACTCGACGAGATCGTCCCACGGCGCGTCCTGATACTGCCCGGCCCGGACCCAGTCCTCCTGCGCGTACCCCGGGAACACCAGCGTGTCCTGGAATTGGCCGCGCACGAACCGCTGATGGTTGTTGGACGCCGAATCGACGAGATGCCCGATGATCTCGCGCGGCGACCATTTGCCTTCGGCTGGCCGCACCGCACTTGCCTCGCCCAGCGCCCGCAACCGAGGAACCGCGTCTTCGACGTCACGTCGCAGTCGCTGCACATACTCGAGAGTCTTCATTCGGCCTCACCGACCTCAGAGGTCGTACGGTCTACGGTCTACAGTCGACGGCAAGGTCGGTTCAGCTGTCGACCGTGGACCGTGGACCCGTGGACCCTGCGTCAGATCCCAGCCTCGACCAGCGTTGGACCGAGCGCCTTCACGAGCTCGCCCGGCGTCATCGACAAGAGAAAGCCACGCCGCCCGCCGTTGATGTAGAGGCGGTCGAGGTCCATGATCGAGCGCTCCGCGAACACCGGCAGCGTCTTGCGGGTGCCGAAGGGTGACGTGCCGCCAACCAGATACCCGGTGTGCTTGTTGGCGACCGCCGGCTCGCACGGCGTCACCGTCTTCCGGCCGATCTGGCGGGCGAGCTGCTTGGTCGAGACCTCGCAGTCGCCGTGCATCAGGACGATGAGCGGCTGCTGCTTCTCGTCTTCCATCACCAGCGTCTTGACCACCGCGTGTTCGTCGACGCCGAGCTCACGCGCTGACACGCGCGTGCCACCGTGCTCTTCGTAGCGATACTCGTGCTCGGTGAAGGTCACGCCCTTGCGGCGGAGGAAATGAATCGCAGGCGTTGCAGACAAGTGAAAGCTCTCCGCTTTCAGCTTTCAGCCATCGGTGCTTCGGGAAGCCGATAGCCGACGGCCGATGGCCGATAGCCGATGGCCGATAGCTATTGTGTCCTCAATGCGATGGTCGGGGACACCTGCGTCGCGCGGCGAGCCGGAATCAGGCTCGCGACGACCGCGACGACGAGCAGTGCCACGGGCACCGTGACAAAAGTGAGCGGATCGGCGGCCCCGACCTCATACAGCAGGCTCTGCATCAACCGCGTCAGGCCGAACGCCGCGACGACGCCCACAGCGATGCCGGCCACCGCCAGCGTGAGTCCCTGCTTCAGGATCATGATCAGCACCTGCGAACGGTCGGCGCCGATCGCCAACCGGATGCCGATCTCGTGTGTCCGCTGCGCGACGAGATACGCAAGCACACCGTAGATGCCGACCGCCGCGAGCGCCAATGCAATCGCGGCGAACGCGCCCAGCAGGAAGCCGGTCAACCGCGGCGTCGCCAGAGCCGACGCGACAACATCCTCCATCGTCCGGATGTTCGCCACCGGGAGGCTGTTGTCCAGCGCGCGGATCTCCGCGCGCACGGGAGCGACAAGCGCCAGCGGATCGCCAGCGGTCCGCACGACCACGAAGACGTTGCGGATGATGTTGCCGCCGGTCACGACGTGCCACTGGCTGTGCGGCACGTAGAACTTCTCCTTCACGATCCCGGTCACGCCGTTGTGCCGCTCGTCGGCGACGATGCCGATGACCGAGACCCATGGGTTGGTCATCGAACCAATGCGGATCCGTCCGCCGACAGCGTTGCCGTCGCGAAAGTAGGTCTTGGCCAGTGTCTCGTTGACGACGGCGACGGGCATGCTCGGCGTGGTGTCGGCCGCGGTGAACCATCGACCGCGCACCAGCCGCGTCTGCATCGCCTCGAGCGCATCGTCCGACACGATCTGCCAGTCGCCCTTTGCGTTGCGTCCCGGCGCTTCCTCGTAGCCTTCGACGTCGAGCCCGAAATCGCCGATGGTGGTGGCGAGTGGCAGCGAGCGAACCACGCCTGCGTGCTCGACTCCTGGAAGCGCCCTGACGCGCTGCATCAGCTGCGCGTAGAACGCGACCACCTTGTCGGCGGTGTCGTAGGACGATGCCGGAAGCTGCACGCGCATCGTCAGCAGGGAATCGGGATTGAAGCCAAGATCGATGCGCCCCAGTTGCGCGAGGCTGCGCACCATCAGCCCGGCCCCGATCACCAGCACGACGGCAAGCGCGACCTCGATGGCTACGAGGGCGCCGCGGAGCCGCTGACGCCGGCCGCCGACGGTCGCCTGCTGGCCGCCTTCGCGGAGCCAGTCGACGAGATTGACGTGGAGCGTACGAAGCGCGGGCGCCAGACCGAAGAGCAGTGTGGTCACGACGCCGAGGACCAGCGTAAACAGCACGACGGCGAGATCCAGCTTCACCGGCGCCAGTGGCGGCAGGCTCGTCGGGTCAACCGTCGTCAGCACGCGAAGCGCTCCGGCGGCGAGCGCGAGACCGAGGATCGCTCCGGCAACAGCGAGCACCACACTTTCGGTGAAGAGCTGACGGACGAGCCGATTCGGCGCCGCGCCAATCGCGGTCCTCACGGCCATCTCGCGCAGCCGCGCATCGCCGCGCACGAGCAACAGATTCGCGACGTTGACGCAGGCGATCAGGAGCAGGAATCCGACGGCGCCCATCAGGAGCCACATCGCCGGCCGCATCTCGCCGCGGATTTCGTCGTCGAGTCCGACCGCGAATGCGGTGAACTGCATCGCCTCGGGATACGCCCCCTGTTCGGTGAGGCGGCGCGTAATCGCCCGCAGTTCCTCGGTCGCCGAAGCGGGCGTCTGGCCCGGGGCGAGCTGCGCCGCGCCATGGAACCCGTGATTGCCACGATTCAGGTTCTGTTCGTCAATCTGAAGCGGTCGCCACAGTTGCGTCGGCTCGGCGGCGTCGACCGTGAAGTCGGTCGGCAGCCGGAAGCCATTCGGCATGACGCCGATCACTTCGACCGAGACGCCGTTCAGCTGAATCTTGCGGCCCACGACCGTCGGATCGCCTCCGTAACGAGCCTGCCAGAGCGGATACCCGAGCAGCGCCACCGGCGGACCGTTGGGACGGTCTTCCGCAGCCGAAAACACCCGCCCGAGCATCGGCGTCGATCCGAGCACGTCGAACGCGTTCGCGGTCACGAACCCCACGCCGACGCGCACCGGCTCGCCGTCTCCGGTGAGATTCTGCTGCCCGCTCGACCAGGCGGCGATCGCGGTCATGGTCTTGCTGAACTGCCGATAGTCGTAAAGCTCCTGCGTCGAGAGCCACGTCTTGTCGAAGCTGATCCACTTGCTCCAGATCATCGCCCGCTGCTCTGGCGCGCTGTATGGCAGCGGCGTGAGCAGCACCGCCTTGACGACGCTGAAGATCGCGGAGGTCGCGCCAATGCCCAGGGCGAGCGTGATCAGGGATGCCGCGGCGAACCCGGGGCTCTTCCAGAGTCCGCGAACTGCGCCCTTGACGTCTTGAGTGATTGCATCGACTGCCGCCATGTCGGTCCCTCCGCTAGGCAGTTAGACGGGTCCACGTCCGCGAGGGTTGGCGGCGCTCGTTGCAGTGCTGCCCATCCTATGGAATCATCGCCGACGTGTCACGAGCGATCGAAACCCCGCTGTCCCGCCTGGTGCAGGAGCAGATCCGCCGCCCATCCCCCATCCGCCAGATCATGAAGATGGCGGAGCGCCAGAACATCGTGGCGATGGGCCTCGATCCCGACGACGTCATTTCGTTTGGCGGCGGGTGGGTCAACCACGCGGCACCCGAAGGGTTGCGCGAGGCCTACGTCGCCACCGCCAGCGATCCGGCGCTCTTTCACAAGAGTGGCGGATATACCGCGACGCTCGGCGATCTGGAGTGCCGCGAACAGCTCGCCGCCTTCGAGCGCCATCTCTTTGGCGTCGGCACGCTCGGGCCCGAACACATCGCCGTCGGCGCCGGCAGCACCCAGCTGACTCACGATCTGTTTCGGACGCTACTCGATCCCGGCGACACCGTGCTGTTGATGGACCCGACGTACGCGAACTACGAAGGGCAGCTCGCATTCGCCGTGCCGGGCATCAAGATCGTCCGCCTGCCGCTGATGGATGCCGCCAGCTGGACCTATTGGCCGGTGGCGGATCCGGACCGCAGCATTCGTGACTTCGAACGCGTGTTTGCGGCGGCGCAGCCACGGCTCGTCCTGTTCGGCGCACCGGACAATCCGACCAGCCAGATCCTGCCGCAGTCGCTCGTCGAGGCGATGCGCGCGCGCACCGAGAAGGCCGGCGCGTGGCTGGCGATCGACTTCGCCTACAAGTGCCAGTACTTCGATACGCCGCCCGCCTATTACGGATGGTCGCCCGCCGACCATCCCCATGTCGTTGGCATTCACTCCAACTCGAAGTGGGGACGCGGCCTTGGGCGCCGGCTCGGATGGTTGACCGCCGCGCCTGGCGTGGTCGATGCGGTCGAGCGCGTGCAGCAGTGCAGCCTCCTCTGCCCGGATACGCTGGCGCAGATGACCATGGCGCGTTACTTGTCGCGCGCGATCGCGGACGGATCGCTGCGCACGTATATTGCCCAGACGAACGCGCTGTATCGCGAGGCCGCGCGGATCACGATCGAGGCCGTTGACACGTTCCTCGAGCGGCCGCGGCTGACGCCGATGGGCGGCCTCTACACCGTCGTCGATGTCGGAACCGACGCCGACGCGTTCGTGCCGCGCGCGCTCAAGGCCACCGGCGTCCTGGTCGTGCCAGGCGGCGGCTTCGGCCCTTCGCTCGCGCAGGGCGTGCGCATCTCGTACGGGCCGATGGTGATGACGCCGGATCGGATCCGCGAAGGGCTGTCGCGTCTCGGCCGATGGCTCAAGAGCGCCGATGCTGCGAACCTATCTTGACTTCGCGATCGATCTGGCCTGGCAGGCGGGACGATCGACGCTCGCCCACTATCAAACCGGCGTCGCGGTCGATCGCAAAGCCGACCGATCGGTCGTCACGATTGCGGATCGTCAGGCCGAGCAGCTGATTCGCCGGCGCATTGGAACGACCTACCCGGATCACGCCATCGTCGGCGAGGAATTCGGCGAGGACGGACGCGGACCCGGTGCGCCGCGCTGGATTGTCGATCCGATCGACGGGACGAACACGTTCATCCGTGGCGTGCCGTTCTACGGCGTGCTCATCGCGCTCGAGATCGACGGCGTGCCTCAAGTCGGCGTCTGCTACTTCCCTGCGCTTGACGAGATGATCGCGGCGGCGCACGGCCTCGGCTGCCGCTTCAACGGCCGGCCGGCTGGCGTCTCGCGCGTGTCGGAGCTGGCCGAGGCGACGCTCGTCTACACGGATGCCCGCAACGTCGAGGCGCGACTCGGCGAGAAGTGGCCGGCGCTGCAGCAGGCCACGGCGTTACAACGCGGGTGGGGCGACTGCTACGGCCATTGCCTTGTCGCCACGGGCCGCGCCGACGTCATGCTCGATCCGCGGATGAATCCGTGGGACTGCGCCGCGCTGATGCCGATCCTGCAGGAGGCCGGCGGCCGCTTCACCGACTGGCGCGGAGCCGTGACGGCCGACGGCGGCGATGCGGTCAGCACGAATGGACGGCTGCACGAGGCAGCGCTGATCGCTACCTGTAAGCCGGCTTTCGGCTTTCGGCTTTCGGCTATCAGCGGCTATCCGGCTTTCGCGCTTTCAGCGAACAGCCAACCGTGAACGGAGAACGCGTCGTCGGACTCGACGGTCAGGCCCGGTCGTACGGGTAGCCGACGTAGCCGCTTTCGTGCTCCGGTCTCAAGATCAGCGACGTGAACATGAACTGCATCGTGTAGCGGCCATCGGCCAGCCGGGTGACGGTGAGCTGCTGCTGATGCTTGATGTGCCAGTCGTAGATCTCGATAAAGACGCCGGAACCCACCTCCATGTAGTCCGGGAACTTGGCGTGCGAGCGGAGGAACTGCTCCATCAGGCTGCGAACTTTGCCAACGACGCCGAACGAGAGCGATGGCAGCAGCCCGCGTTGGATCGCCGATTCGACGTCGGCTACCGCCCGCGAGATTTCGCGTTGCCCCTCTCGCGTTGCTTCCTGCTCGACCTCTTTGGCAGCAGCCTCCGGCGTGCCGGCGCTCAGACCGACGACGCCGGCGGTGAACAACTCGCGACGAGACAGCATGTGATCCTCCCTCTTCAGGCGCCCCAGGATACCGCTGCCGGCCCGATCGCGTCGACGCGTGCCGGTGCCCGGACGGATCCTCAGTGAAGACGAAGGCCGCGGCCTCTCGGCCGGGAAACTTGATCAGCGTCCCGGTCCGCCGCTCAGGGCGTGCACGACACCCGGGTGTACGGAAAGTCGATTCCGCGGGCCTTGCCGTTCATCGTCCCTTCGATGCGCGCCTCGAGTCGATCGGCGCCCACCCGCTTGTAGCGGATCCGCTGCGGAAAGTCGTGCTTCGGGTTCTCGAACACGATCTCGTCCGCCGTCTTCGACGCGATCGTGAACTGCGCTTCCGGCTGTCCCGACGGCTTGGCGATATAGGTCACGCCCTGCGGCAGATCGCGAATCTGCAGGAATTCGTACTCGACGGTCTTGCCGTTCGCGACCGTCCGACTGACGCCCATGAGGGTGCCACCCGCCGGCGCGAGCCAATGCTCGTCCGTGGTCCTGTTGTTGCCGGTCAGCCGCCAGCACCCCGCCATGAACGCCAGGTCCGCGGTCGTTGCCACCGGCGGTTGTTGCGCACTGGTCACCGCGCCGACTGCCATTGCCAGAAATACCGCCGCCAATACGTGCGTTCGCCCCATCGCCACTCCTTTGCTGCCCATCGTACGCAGAAGCTGAGGGGTGGTCTTGTCCTTTTGCGACACGCAGATTCCGCAGAGAGGACATCCGCAGGTCCGCGTAATCTGCGGATTTGACTAACTCTGCGCCATCCAAAGAAATCCGCGCAATCTAGCTACGGAAGAAGACGGTGAGCCCCTCGGCCTCGGCAAGGCGCGACGGCGTCCGCCCGGCAAACCGCCGCACTTCGCGAACCAGATGCGCCTGGTCGGCGTAGCCACAGCGCGCGGCGACGGCGGCACCAGTCTCGTGTTCGAGGGCGTGAAAGGCGCGCTGGAAGCGGACAATCCGCCCGAAGAGTCGCGGCGAGAGGCCGACGCGCTCGCGGAATCGGCGCTCCAGTTGACGCCGGCCGAGGCCGAGGTCGCCGGCCAGCCTGGTGATCGAGGCCGTGCCGCCGGTCTGGTGCAGGCGCGCGACGGCGGCTTCGATCGGCAGATCCGACGGCGTCGCAGCGGGCACCAGGATCTCGAGCGCGCGCTCGAACGCGACGAGCGCGCCGTGGGCATCGGCCGTTGCCGCCACTTGCTCTGCGGTCTGGCGCGTCCAGGCCCCCCAGACGGCTTCGAGATCGACAATCTGGCCGACCAGCCGATCCTGTGGCATCGGTAAGACCCGGTGCAGCGCGGCCGGTTCGAGGCGAGCGCCGACCATACGCAGGCCGCCGGTCGGGACAATGGTCACCGGCCGTTCCATCTGACCGACGAGCAGGTGCCGCGGCTGCGGCCGGTCGCCGCCCTCCCGGAGTTCCCTCATCGGGGCGCCGAGATGCACGACCAGCTCGGTGCGTCCGTCGGGGCAAATCGTCTCCGGATCCGAAGACTCCAGGCCGCTCTCGACGTACCACAGGCGATCGACCACGCCGCGCAAGCGCGGGCCCGGGCGCCGGCTGACAAAGCTCATGTCTTCGCCTGACTATATGCGACGCGGCCGGGCTGCCGCCCGGACCGCGGCCGGGGGTCCGCGATCGTGAACGCATCGCTGGCCGGCGCTGCGCCCTCTCAAGCCGTCCGCCAATTCAAGATTCAAGACCTGACCCCTTCCGTGCGACCCCACCCGTGCCGGCCGGCACCGGGCCCACGGATGGTCGCTCGCTATAATCCGCGGCATATGACGACCCGTCGATCGATCGCCATCGTCGCTCCCGCGCTCGTCGTGGGATTCGTCCTTGCGGGCACCGAAACCCGCGGCATCGCCGGCTTGCAGGCGCTGCTCGACGCCGAGCTCGCACGCTTCCCTGCCAAGGCCGGCATCTACGTCAAGCACCTCAAGACCGGCGAAGAAGCGGCGGTCCGCGGCGACGAGACGTTCAACAGCGCGAGCGTGATCAAGATCCCGATCATGGTCCTCGCCTACCAGATGGCCGAGCAGGGAAAACTGAAGCTCGACGCGCGCGTCACGATGACCAAGGCCGACTATCGCGGCGGATCGGGCGTCCTCCGCACGCACGATCCCGGGCTGCAGCCCACGGTTCGCGATTTGATCACGCAGATGATCATCACCAGCGACAACAGTGCGACCGACCTGATGATCACGCAGGTCGGCGGCGTCGCGCCGGTCAACGGCTGGCTCAAGAGCAATGGCTACGCCGATCAGCGGCTCAACATGACGATTTACGAAGTGTTCCGCCGCCGTTACGAGGTCGCGGATCCGGCGCTGAAGTCGATCACTCCGACCGAGCTGTACGCGCTCCAGAGCGGCGACCCGTCGTTCGCCGGAATGCCGCGCGAGCGCTTCGATCAGATCCAGCAGGCGATGCAGAAGCCCGGCCTGGGCGCCGAGCTCAATCGCCAGGTGAACGAAGACCCGGCGACCTGGCTCGGACAGATCACGCCGCGCGGTATCGGCCGGATGCTCGAGGCGATCGAACGCTGCACGCTCGCCAGCAAGACGAGCTGCGCCGAGATGTCTCTCGCCTTCCGCCGACAGCAGTCGGGGGCACGGCGGCTGCCGCACTTCCTCGACGTCCCCGTCGGCCACAAGACCGGCGACTTTCCGCCGATGCTTGCCAACGACGTCGGGGTCGTCTACGCGCGTTCGGGGCCAATCGTCGTCTCGTTCCTGACCAACGCGATCAAGGAGCCGTATGCGGAAATGGAAGACCGCATGGGGCGAACGACGCGGACCATCGTCGACTATTTCGACGGAACCACACGGTGAGATTCGAGAGCTGGTGATCTGGTGATCTGGCGATCTAGTGACGTCGAAAATCAGATCCCAACATCGCCACATCGCCACATCGCGACATCGCCAGTCCCGCGCGGGTGTCCGGACGCGACCGGCGTGTCCCACTTCCGGTCACATTCACATCCGCTCGTCCTCGCTAAGCTGAGCTCCTTCAGCGACTTAGCATCTTGGTCGGTCGCCTCGCCGATGGCACGGCGTTAGCGTAATTCTTGCCGATGGCCACCCTGCTCCAGGACGCGCGGTACGCGCTGCGCACCCTCACCCGTACCCCCGGCTTCACGGTCATTGTCATCCTGACGCTGGGGCTGGGCATCGGCGCCAACACGGCGATCTTTTCGCTGATGGACCAGGTGCTGCTCCGCCTCCTGCCGGTCGAGAACCCGCACGAGCTCGTCCAGCTCGACGGCCCGGGACCGTTCAGTGGCCGCACGATGAACGACCGCACGTTCTCGTACCCGATGTACGTCGACTTTCGGGATCGTAACGACGTCTTCTCCGGCCTCATCGCGCGCTTTGCGGTCAGCGCGACGCTCACCCAGCGCGGGCAGGCCGAGCGCGTGTCGGTGGAGATGATCTCGGGCAACACCTTCGACGTACTTGGCATCTCGCCAGTGCTCGGTCGGGCTCTGACGGCCGACGACGACAAGAAGCCGGGCGCGCACCCGGTCGTGGTCCTGAGCCACGACTACTGGCGCCGGCGGTTTGCCGGCTCGCCCGCGGTGCTGAATCAGGCGGTGACCATCAACAGCACGCCGATGACGATCGTTGGCGTCGCGCCGGCGCGATTCTCGGGCGTCGCCGCCACGCAATCGCCAGACCTGTTCGTGCCGTTGATGATGAAGGCGAAGCTGACGCCGACGTGGGACGATCTCGATAATCGTCGCAGCCGCTGGGTCAACGTCATCGGCCGGCTCAAGCCAGGGGTCACCGCCGAAGCGGCCAAAGCGCGTTTCGACGTGCTGTATCGGCAGGTCAACGAGCACGAACTGACGGCGGTGCCGGCCTTTGCCGCGGGGTCGGCGCTGTTCAAGGAGCGCTTTCTCGCCAAACAGATCACGCTGCTGCCGGCGGCGCGCGGGCTCTCGGATTTTCGCCAGGGGGTCGAGACGCCGCTCCTGGTGCTGATGGCCATGGTCGGCCTGGTGCTGCTGATTGCGTGCGCCAACGTCGCGAACCTGCTCCTGAGCCGAGCCACGGCTCGGCAGAAAGAAATCGCGGTGCGCCTCGCGCTCGGCGCCGGCCGCGGCCGCCTGATCCGGCAGACGCTCACCGAAAGCCTGGTCCTTGCGGCCGCCGGCGGGCTCGTCGGGATCGTGCTCTCGATCTGGGTTGGCGATCTCCTGCTGAGCGCCATGCCGTTCGAGACGGTGATCCGGGCGGTGTCCACCGAACCCGATCTCCGGGTCGGGCTCTTCACCGCCGCCCTCGCGCTCTCGACCGCTGTGGTCTTCGGGCTGGTCCCGGCGTTGCAGTCATCGCGGCCGCATCTCAATCGCACGCTGCGCGAGGAAGCCGGCTCGGTCGCCGGCGGGTCGCATCACGCCCGATTCCGCAAGGGACTCGTCGTCGTCCAGGTCGCGCTCTCGATGCTCCTCGTCGCTGGGGCCGGACTCTTCGCGCGCAGCCTCTACAACCTGAAGAATCTCGAGACGGGTTACCAGACCGACAACGTGGTGACGTTCCGCGTCGATCCCGCACTCAACGGCTACGACCAGGGACGCATCAAGACCTTCTACGACCGCCTGCTGCAGGACATCGCGACCATCCCAGGTGTGGCCTCGGCCGCCGTCGCAATGGTGCCGGTACTGACCGGCGACGCCAGCAGCCGGACGATTCAGGTCGCCGGCTACACGCCCAAGCCCGACGAGAACATGAACCCGTGGACCAACGAGATCGCCGCGGGCTATTTCCGAACGATGGGCATGCCGCTGCTGACGGGGCGCGAATTCGACGAACGTGACGCCGACGGCGCACCGCTCGTCGCCATCGTCAACCAGTCATTCGCCAACCACTACTTCCCCAATCAGTCGGCCGTCGGCCAGCGGATCGGATACCGGTCGATGAACAATCCGGCGGCAATTGAGATCGTCGGCGTCGTGCGCGACTCGCTCTACGCCGACATGCGGCAGGGCACGGCGAACGACGGCAATCCCACAGACGGCCGCTCCTCGCGAAACGAAACGCCGCGTTTCGTCTACACGCCGTTTCTGCAGAGCACCGAGCTCAACGAGATGACGGTGTACGTGCGCTCGGCGGCATCGACACGGACACTGCCGGACGATCTGCGGCAGGTCGTGCGTCGCGCCGACGCCTCGATGCCGATCTTCGAGATGCAGACGATGAACCAGACCGTGGACGAGGCGCTCTTCAACGAGCGGATGCTGGCGCTGCTGTCAGCATCGTTCGGCCTGCTCGCCACGGTGCTCGCGGCGATTGGCCTCTACGGCGTCATGTCGTACACCGTGTCGCGCCGGACCCGCGAAATCGGCATCCGCATCGCGCTCGGCGCCGAGCGGATCACCGTCGTCTGGCTCGTGCTGCGCGAGGTCGCGCTCCTGACGGTCATTGGGATCGGGCTGGGACTTCCCGGCGCGCTGGGACTGAGCCAGCTCGTTCGCTCGCAGCTCTTCGGCATCGAGCCCACCGATCCCGTCACGCTCGCGATCGCGGCTTCGACGCTGGCCTTCGTCGGTCTCCTTGCCGGCTACATTCCGGCCCGCCGCGCCGCCAGCGTGCAGCCAGTGCGCGCGCTTCGGTACGAGTAGCGCGCGATTTCGAGGTTTCAAGGTTCCTCGGTTCCTGGGTTCCAGTTCCCGGTTCCTAGTTCCTGGTTCCTGGTTCCTGGGCCTGATCCAAAATGCGTCATGCGTTTCTGGCTGGCTCTCGCCTTCCTGGCCCTTCCTGTCCTCGCCGTGGCACAAACTGCTGATCCCGATCCGGGCATTCCGCTTGACGTCGCCGACGCACGGGCGGCGCAGATCTCGAACCTGCGTTACGACCTGACCCTGACCATCCCCGAGCAGGTGTCCGCACCGGTCGAGGGCACCAATCGCCTCGCGTTCGATCTGGCCAGCGCCGACGAGCCGCTCGTCATCGACTTTGCGACCAGCCGCGAGCACGTCAGGAGCGTCACCGCCAACGAGCGGGCGATCAACGTGGTGTGGACCAACGGCCACATCCTGATTCCGAAAACGGCGCTCAAGACCGGCGCCAACCTGATCGAGATCGGCTTCCGCGCCGGCGACGCCTCGCTCAATCGCAACCCTGACTTTCTGTACGCGCTCTTCGTGCCGGCACGCGCCCACCTCGCGATTCCGTGCTTCGACCAGCCGAACCTCAAGGCGAAGTGGTCGCTGACCCTCGAGGGCCCGGCGAAGTGGCAGCTGGTGAGCAACGGTGCCGAGGTCGAGCGAAAGGTCGCCGGGGATCGCGCGACCGTGCGGTTCGCCGAAACCGCACCGCTCTCCACCTATCTCTTCTCGTTCGTCGCCGGCGACTTCAAGATCGAGACCGCCCAGCTCGGCGATCGCACCTTCCGGATGTTTCACCGCGAGACCGACGCGGCCAAGGTCGCCCGCAACAAGGACGCGATCTTCGATCTCCATGCCAAGGCGCTCGAGTTCCTCGAGAGCTACACGACGGTCGCCTACGCGTTTGGCAAGTTCGACTTCGTGTTGATTCCATCGTTTCAGTTCGGCGGGATGGAGCACGCCGGCAAGATTCTCTACAACGCGTCCGGCCTGCTGCTCGACGAGTCGGCGACGCAGAACCAGTACCTGGGTCGCGCCTCGGTCATCGCGCACGAAACCGCGCACATGTGGTTTGGCGATCTGGTCACGATGCGATGGTTCAACGACGTCTGGATGAAGGAGGTCTTCGCGAACTTCATGGCGGCGAAGATCGTCAACCCCTCGTTTCCGGAGGTGAACCACGAGCTTGCGGTTCCTGCTGGCGCACTACCCGGCCGCGTATGAGATCGATCGCACCCCCGGCACCAATGCGATTCGCCAGCCGCTCGCCAACCTGAACGAAGCCGGCAGCCTCTACGGCGCGATCATCTACCAGAAGGCGCCCATCGTCATGCGTCACCTCGAGAGCCTGATGGGCGAAACGGCGTTCCGCGACGGTCTCCGCGAGTACATGCGGAAGTACTCGTTCGGGAACGCCACGTGGTCGGATCTGATTGCGATCCTCGACGCGCGGACGCCGACCGACCTCGCGGCGTGGAGCCAGGTCTGGGTCGAGGAAGCCGGGCGCCCGGCGATCGCGACCGAGCTCGAGGTCAGCGGCGGCAAGATCAAGCGGCTGGCGTTTCGACAATCCGATCCGGGCGCACGGACCGGAACGCCACGGATCTGGCCGCAGCAATTGCGCATCGCGTTGGGGTACGCCGACCGTCTGCAACCGATGACCGTGGACTTCAACGGCGAGGTCGTCGAGGTCGCCGACGCGGCGGGAGCGCCGGCGCCGCTGTTCGTGCTGCCCAACGCCGGCGGCTGGTCGTACGGCGGCTTCCGCCTCGATCGACGATCGCTCGCCTACCTGATGGCCTCGGTGCACAAGCTGCCCGATCCCGTGACGCGAGGCGCGGCGTGGGTCACGCTGTGGGAGGCGCTCGTCGACGGCAGCGTAACCGCATCCGCGTTCGTCAAGCTGGCGCAGACGGCGTTGCCGGCCGAGACCGACGAACAGCTGACGAGTCGCGTGCTCGGATATCTCGGCGGCGCGTGGTGGCGATTCCTCCCGGCGCGGAATCGTACGGCCGAGGCGCCTGCCATCGAGAAGCTGCTGCGCGAAGGACTCACAGCCGCCAAGACGTCGAGCCAGAAAGCGGCCTGGTTCGGGGCGCTGCGCAGCGTGAGCCTGACACCGCCGACACTGACGTGGCTGCGCCGGGTGTGGGAGAAGAGCGAGACCGTGCCCGGCTTGACGCTCGCCGAACCCGATTACATCAACCTCGCAGAAGCGCTCGCGGTCCGCGAGGTCCACGGCTGGAGCGATATTCTGAACGCGCAACTGGGCCGCATCGAGAATCCCGATCGGAAGGCACGGTTCCAGTTCGTGATGCCGTCGTTGTCCGCGGATCCAGCCGAGCGCGAACGCTGGTTCGAGTCGCTGCGCGACGTCGCCAATCGCCGGCGCGAGCCCTGGGTCCTCGATGGCCTCAATCACCTGCACCATCCGCTGCGCGCCGCGGCGTCGGCGAAGTACGTCGGTCCGAGCCTGCAGATGCTCTGGGAGATCCAGAAGACGGGCGACATCTTTTTCCCCAAGCGCTGGATGGACGCGACGCTCGGCGGCCATCAATCACGAGCCGTCGCCACGACGGTCCGTCAGTTCCTCGATGATCTGCCCACCGGCTACCCCACTCGACTGAAGAACATCGTCTTGCAGTCGGCCGATGAACTCTTCCGCGTGTCAGAAAGGTCCCAGCGATGAAGGTCAATCCCGTGCGGCGCCTCGTGCAACCGAGGCGCGCGTTGGTTTTCGTCGCTGCCGGCGCGGCTCTCGCCGGCGCGATGCTTGCCCGGCCCGCGGCGCAAACGCCGGCGGCGATCACAATTCGCGCCGCGCGGCTCATCGATGGACGCGGGCAGAGTGCGGCCAATCAGGTGGTGACGATTTCCGGCTCGAAGATCGAGCGCGTCGCGGCGGGCACGGGCGCAGTCACCTATGACCTGGGCACGCTGACCCTGCTGCCCGGCTTCATCGACACGCACGTTCACATCGGCTGGCACTTCGGCCCGGATGGCCGCTACGTCGGCGGCAAGGAACCGCCGGAGGACGCGGCGCTCTACGGGGCAGAGAACGCCTACCTCACCTTGCTCGCCGGGTTCACGACGGTGCAGAGCGTCGGGGCGATGTCAGACAAGCCGCTGCGCGACGCCATCAACCGGGGGATTCTGCCGGGGCCGCGCCTGCTCACCTCGCTCGGCCAGGTGAGCAACGCCAAGCTGACGCCGGATCAGATCCGCGAAGAGGTTCGGAAGAAGAAGGCGGACGGCGCGGACCTCGTGAAGATCTTCGCGTCGGCCAGCATCCGCGACGGCGGCACGCCGACGCTGTCACAGGAACAGCTCGACGCCGCCTGTGGTGAGGCGCGCGCGCAGGGTCTGCGATCGATGGTCCATGCGCACAGCCCAGAAGCGATGATGCGCGCGGCGCGGGCCAGCTGCACGGTGGTCGAACACGGCGCGCTGGCGACGGCCGAGGCCTTCAAGCTGCTCGCCGAGCGCGGCGTCTGGTTCGATCCGAACATCGGACTCGTGACGCAGAACTATCTCGAGAACAAGCAGAAGTTCCTCGGGATTGGCAACTACACCGAAGAAGGGTTCGCGGCGATGGAGAAGGCGCTGGGGCTCAAGACCGCGATGTTCAGCGCCGCCCTGAAAACGCCCGGCCTGAAGATGGTGATGGGCACCGATGCGGTCGCCGGCGCGCACGGCCGCAACATGAACGAGACGCTCGAGCGGATCAAGGAAGGGCAGCGTCCGATGGACGCGATTGTCGCGATGACGTCAGCCGCCGCGCAATCGATGGCGCTCGACAAAACCACCGGCGCGATCGCCGCCGGCCTCGAGGCCGACCTCGTTGCCGTGGAAGGCGATCCGCTGACCGATCCGCAGGCACTCACGCGGGTGCGGTTCGTGATGAAGGGCGGGAAGGTTTACAAGAGATAGCGCCCTTCGTGCTGAGGCTACTTCGACGGCACGCGCGCCTTCAGCTCTTCGAACCAGTTCAAGACCACCTCGATGCGCGGGGCGGCAGGCGCCCCGGACGAGGTCTGTTCGGATTCGACCGTCCCGATAATCGCGCCGTCAGGATGCATGTCGAAGCGTCTCGGTGAATTCGGGGCCGAGAGGGGGCGGCATTCTGGAGCCTTCCGCTCGGCACCACAACAGGATTGCCGAATGTGAACGTCGGCGCGGTCGTCAGACTGACGGCAACGAGATTTCTCGTGGGCGGGGTTCGCCGTATCAACGTAAAGAATTCCCTTTCCATTTGGCAACCACACGGGTGAGAAGGCCCGACCTTTCGAGATCGGATACTTGGCGCCCGTCGCCGGGAACGGCTGGACGTACACGGCCGTCGTGCCCGTTTCGTCCGACACGTAAGCGACCCACCGCCCATCGGGTGAAAAGACGGACATGGGCAGATTAGCGGTGGACGACTGGACGCCGCCAAACGGTTCCGCCTTTCTGTCCTGAAGTGAAAACGTCCACAGAGACACGAGCGAGCCTCCACCCGCTCTGGCCCCCACTCCAGTCGCTCTGAACACACTGAACAGGAATCTGTCGCCCTGCGGCGACCACGATTCAGGGAAGTGCAAGGTCCCCGGCTCTGGCCTGGTCAGGCGTTCGGCGGGCCCGGTGCCATCGGCGCGCTGCCAGAAAATGCCGACGTCACCCTCGCGATCGGACTGGAACGCAACCCGTTCCCCGTCTGCGGACCAGATCGGATAGCGATTTCTTCCCTGCAACGTGAGCCGGCGCATCGAGCTCGCACCGGACAGCTCGTAAATCCACACGATCGCCTCCCTGGCGTCTTCGGTGCCGAAGGCGAGACGCTTGCCGTCCGGGGAGACCCGAGGGGTTTCGTAGCGGCCTCGCGGGAGCTTCAGCGGCTCGAGGCCGCCCTTCAGATCGAGGCGTACGAGTTCCTGATCAGGCGCCGCAGGCGAGAGGGGGCCAGGAACATAGATGAGCGCTCCGGTATTCGAGACGCTGAAGTGCGCGGTCCCCGGGTTGATTTCGGGGGTGTTTCCTCGCCGGACCCCTTGCACGATCGGCAGAGGCCCGCCTCTGATTTCAAGCCGTCGGAGGTCGAACGGGACCGCGAACAGGGTTCCACCAAGGGCATAAACGATGTGGCCGGTCGGCAGAAAGCGGCCGTCGCTGCCCCCATCGATCAGCGTCTTACGTTCGCCTGAGTCCAACGACTGCAAGACCACCTTCGCTTTGTCCCACCGATCGGCGCCGGCGGCTGTCGTCACCGTAAACAGCACGCTGCGATCATCGGGAAGCATCTGCGGACCGTGCGCGATTTCGCCGTCACCGACGCGCACCAGAGTCTCCGGCTTGCCGCCCGCCGCCGCCACTCGCATGATGCCTTCGCTGCCCTGGCCGAACAGGATCCCGCCGGCGCCCCAGGCGATGCCGGAAGGACGCTCGGCCGGACAGATGTTCACGGCTGCCCCACCATTGATGGCAATTCTCTTGATCATTCGATCCTCGGCCGCCCAGAACGCGACCGATCCGCCGTCGGGGGAGAAGACGGGGTTCAACACCCCTTGCCGGCCCTCGGTTCCGGGAATGGGCGTGGCCTCGAGATCTGACATCGATCGGAGATGCAAGCGGCCGTTGGCGACATAGACCATCCGAGTACCGTCCGGTGAAATCGCGAGCAGGTGTCGACCGTCGTTGGTGAACACCTGCCCATCCGGGAGGGGCACCGCGAAGCGCGAGACAATCGGCGGCGGCGAGGACGGCCAGAACGTCCAGGCGAGGCCGACGACGAACGCAGCAGCGACAACCGCGGTGGCGACAAACGGAACGGCCCGCCGCCACAGGGGCTTCGTGCGTGCAGGAGCCACGCTGGTTGTCGGGGCCCCGATTGCCGGTTCATCGATCAGGAACCGCGCGATCGAGATGTCGGTAATCCGCTTCTTGCGATCCTTCTCCAGGCAGCGCCGCAAGAGCAGGCGCGTGGCCGGAGACACGTCCGCAGGCAGCGCCGTCCAGTCCGCCTCGCCACGCAACACCGCGGCCAGCGTGTCGCTGACATCCCCGGCCGCGAATGCTCGCTTGCCGGTCAGCATCTCGTAGAGCACGCAGCCGAATGCCCAGACGTCACTCCGTTTGTCAGCGGTGAGTCCCTTCGCCTGCTCGGGTGACATGTAGGCGGCGGTGCCGAGGATCATCCCCACCGCGGTCATCATGGTGGGCGACGTGATGGTCGGTGAATCCAGTGCCCCCTCCGAATGCACCGCACCTGTCGCACCCGTCGCACCGTCGACCTGTCGCACCCAGCTTCGCCAGCCCAAAGTCCAGGACCTTGACCTGGCCGTCGCTGGTCAGCGCGACGTTCGCGGGCTTCAGATCGCGGTGAATGATCCCCTTCTCGTGGGCAGCCTCGAGCGCCTCCGCGATCTGTCGGGCAATGTCGAGCGCTTCGTCGACCGGGATCGGGCCACGCGCGAGGCGTTTGTCCAGGCTCTCGCCGTCCACGAGCTCGAGCACGAGAAACTGGTTGCCATTCGCTTCGTCCAATCCGTAGATTGCGGCGATGTGCGGATGATTCAGCGCGGCGAGGACGCTGCGCTTCGCGCCGGAAACGGGCGACCCGCTCAGGATCGTCGGTGAAGGTGTCGGGCAGGATCTTGAGCGCGACGTCGCGGTTGAGCTTGGTATCGCGGGTGCGATAGACCTCGCCCATGCCACCCGCGCCGAGCGGCGCGAGGATTTCGTATGGGCCGAGACGAGTACCGGCGGTGAGGGCCATCGCGTTCACTTGGAGTGAACGTAGATTCTCCCATCCTTCATCACGAATTTCACTCGCCGTAGCGCAGCGATGTCCTTCGTCGGATCGCCTTCGACCGCGATCAGATCGGCGAGAAGGCCCTTCTTGACCGCGCCAATGCGATCGTCCTGGTGGAACAGGCGGGCGTTGATCGAGGTCGCCGACCTCACCGCGTCGAGCGGCTTCATCCCGTAGTCGACCATCAGCTCGAGCTCGCGCACGTTGTCGCCGTGCGCGTAGACGCCGACGTCGCCGCCGAAGCACATGATGACGCCGGCATCGAGCGCGGCCTTGAAGCTGGCGCGCTTGGCCGTCAACCGTGCCGGCTCGGGCGCTGATCCTTTCTTCCAGCCCGCGTACTGCGCGGTCGCGTCGCCAGCCGCCAGCGTCGGACAGAAGCCCACCTTGCGCTCGACCATCATCTTCCAGATCTCGGCATTGCCGCCGTCGCCGTGCTCGATCGTCTCGACGCCGGCGTCGAGCGCGCGGCGCATACCCTCGACCGTTGACGCATGCGCCACCACCGGGCGGCCGCTGCTCCGCGCGACCTCCACGATGCGGCGGGTTTCGTCGACGGTGAACGTGGGCCGGGCCTCGCCGTTCGGACCCCAGCGGTAATCCGAGTAGATCTTGATGAAGTCGGCGCCGCGTCCAATCTGATCGCGGGTGACCCGCGTGACCTCGTCGAGGCCGCTCGCTTCTTCAGCCCCTTGCGGAACCGACCATTCCGGCGCGTAGCCCTTCGGACCATAGCTGCCGGTCGCCACCATCGCCGGACCGGCGACGATCATGCGCGGCCCCGGAATGACACCCTCGTTGATCGCCCGCTTGAGGCCGACATCGGCATAGCCGGCGCCTTCGCTGCCGAGATCGCGCACCGTCGTGATCCCGGCCATGAGCGTCGCCCGGGCGTGATTCACGGCGCGCGCGACCCGGTAGGCCAGCGGCTCGCGGGCGACCTGATCGTTCCATGACGTCTCGTTGTAAGGGTGCAGCAGCAGATGCGAATGGCCTTCGATGAGTCCCGGCAGCAACGTGGTGCCGGGAAGCGCGATCACCTTTGCGCCCGCTGGGGCGGCCGCGGCAGGTCCCGCCGATTCGATGCGCTCGCCGCGGACGACGACCACCCACCCGCTCTGCAGTGCGTCGCCATCGAACACGCGATCCGGCTGCAGCACGATCGCCGCGGGCTCCTGTGCGCGCGCGGCGACGAGCGGTCATAAAGGCCACGCAAGTCAGCGCGGCGAGACGAATCAGGTTGCGCACGTGCGCTATATTGCCATGTGGGACTTCCCGGACGAACACCGTCGTCAGTGCCAGGCTGAAACCGCGCACGAACAGGGCATCGTCCATCGCGATTTGAAGCCGGCGAACGTGAAAGTTCGTCCGGACGGCACGGTGAAGGTCCTCGACTTCGGCTTGGCGAAACTGGCGGATCCGGCGATCGGCTCGAACGTGACGGCCACCCTCTCCCCCACGTTGTCACTCAACGCGACGATGGCCGGCGTGATTCTGGGCACGGCCGCGTATATGGCGCCCGAGCAGGCGCGCGGCAAGCCTGTCGACAAGCGCGCTGATATCTGGGCCTTTGGCGTCGTCCTCTACGAGATGGTGACCGCGAGCCAGCTGTTTCCTGGCGAGGACGTGTCGCACGTGCTGGCGAGAGTCATCGATCGCGAACCGGACTGGAGCCGGCTGCCGCCGACGCTGCCCTCATCCGTTCGCGTGTGTCTGCAGCGGTGCCTCGTGAAGGATCCGCGCCAGCGCCTGCGCGACATCGGTGACGTTCGGCTGGCGCTCGACGGAGCATTCGAGACCGCCGCGTCCGCACATCTCGATCGCCGTGACAGGGCTTCAAACGTCCCGCTGTGGCGGCGCCTGCTCCCGACCGTCGCCCTGAGCGTGCTGCTGGCGAGCATCACCGGTCTGGCGACCTGGATCATCCTGCGCCCGGCCACGGCAACGGTGACGAAGTTTGTCCTCACCCCACCTCCTGACGCACCCATGAGCCTGAGGGCGCGCGGGAGCCTGGCAATCGCGGCCGATGGCACGGTCGCGTACCCCTAGCGGAGCGCTTTACATTCGACGGAGCGGGGACATCGATCCCGTTTCGATCCGGGCAAGTGAGGGCCCAGATCTCGCGACTCCCTTTTTCTCGCCCGAGGGAACCTCGATCGGGTTCGTCGAGGGATTCGCTCAACCCTACACGTTAAAGCGTGTGTCAACCGCCGGAGGGCCGGCCACGACAATCGCTCAGTTGCGGTTCTCTCCCAACGGCGCGAGCTGGGGACGCGGGAACACGATTGTGCTCGGGAGTGACGAAGGTCTGCTTCGTGTGAGCGCCAATGGAGGCTCACCTGAACTGCTCACCCGCGTGACGGAAAAAGGGGAATCACACCGCTGGCCATTCGTGCTCCCGAACGGGCGGAATGCCCTGTTCACAGTGTGGTCTGGCCGCCCCGACACCGCGCGCATTGCGGTGGTCTCGCTCGAGAGCGGCACCATCGCGCTTCTCGTCGCCAATGGCAGCTCTCCGAAGTACTCGCCGACCGGTCACCTCGTGTACCCGTCGGCGGGAGCCTGCGCGCCGCTGGCTTCGATGCCGAGCGGGCGATCGTCACCACTGACGAACCGGCGATTGTTCTCGAGAACGTCTTCTTCAACAACGGTGGCCTCTCTTTTTTCGACGTCGCTGAAAACGGCACATTCGTCTATTACTCTGCGCCGCCGGCCGCTGGCCGCGTCACGCTGGCGCTGGTCGATGCGGCCGGTCAGGCCCAGCCGCTCGGCGGGCCTGGATCTTCGTACGACTATCCCCGCGTGTCTCCAGACGGCCGGTGGGTCGCCTATCAGGCTGAGTTCACCGATGGAAACGACATCGCGGTCTTCGACATTGGGGGCCGCACGGCACCATCGCGGTTGACGTTCGGCGGCGCCAGTCAGTATCCGGTCTGGGCTGCAGACGGCAGGCGCCTCATCTTCCAGTCCGGCCGCGATGGCCAGTCGGGGCTCTTCTGGCAGGCGGGCGACGGAACGGGAGGGGCCGAGCGGTTGACGACGGCAGCAAAGGGCGAGAGCCACATCCCCGACAGCGTGTCTCGCGACGGGGCCTGGCTGACGTTCACCGTCGTCAAGGGGCAGGCGTCCGAGGTCTGGCGATTGTCGCTGAGCGCCAAGAAGGTGGAACCGCTCATCGTCGAGCCAGACGCACGGGTGTCCCAATCGGTCCTTTCACCCGACGGACGATGGATTGCCTACCAGTCCACCGAGACGGGAGAAAGCGAACTGTTCGTCCAACCGTTTCCGCCAACCGGAGCGAAGTTTCTGGTGCCGTCGGACAACAACAACCATCACCCCATCTGGGCGCCTGACGGCAGCGCGCTCTACTACGTCCCAGGGCAACGACGGTTCGCACGTTTACCAATCACGACCACCCCGAGGTTTGGGTTCGGCGCACCTGAGCCGCTCGAGCTCAATCGCACCGCCAGGGCGGGATCCGAGGTTGCCCTCAGACGACTGGACATCATGCCGGACGGCAAGCGGTTCGTGGAGATCTGGCCGGAAGATCTCGGCAAGAACAAAACGGCGCCCGAGAGAGACCGTCGCATCGTGATCATCCAGAACTGGGGTGAAGAGCTGAAGCGATTGACGGCGCAATAGATGACGGCAGACTGCGTCATCATCGGCGGCGGGTGCATGGGCGCCAGTGTGGCGCATCACCTCGCCATGCGCGGCATGACCGATCTCGTGCTCATTGAGCGCGAGCCGCAGCTCGGTGCGGGTTCGACGGGTCGGAACGCCGGCGGCTTCAGGCATCAGTTCTCGCACCCCGCGAACATCGCGATGTCGAAGGAATCGATCGAGCTTTTCGCACGCTTCGAGGAGGCTGTCGGATTCCCGATTGACTTCTGGCCCGACGGGTATCTCTTCCTCCTGTCGTCGCCGGCGAGCGTTGAGGCGTTTCGCGCCAATGTCGCACTCCAGCGCGCGCACGGCGTCGCGGTTGACTGGCTGACACCGGAAGGCGCCGCGAAATTGTCACCAGGGCTCGATGTCACGGGCGTGGCCGCGGCCACGTTCTGCGCGAGTGACGGCATCGCCGATCCCAACGGCGTGACCATGGGGTTCGCACGGGCGGCACAGGCGCGGGGTGTCGAGATCCGGCGCGGCGAAGAGGTCACGGGAATCGACGTCGTCAACGGCCAAATCGCATCGGTCAGGACGTCGGCGGGATCGATCTCCACGCGCCGCATCGTCAATGCCGCCGGACCGTGGGCGGCCGAGGTCGGGCGCATGGCCGGACTGGAGGTGCCCGTCGTCCCCGAGCGCCGCCACATCTTCATCGCGCAACCGCCAGGTGGCGGCAGCTGGGATGCGCCCGCGCATCACGGCGCGGTGCCCGCCAATCGGCTGATGGTGATCGACTTCGAGTCGACGTTTTACTTTCACCGCGAGGGCGCGGGCCTGCTCTTCGGGATGGGCGATCCCGACGAGCAGCCAGGCTTCGATATCACCGTCAAGTGGGACTTCCTGCCGAAGGTCATCGACGTCGCGGTCCAGCGTCTGCCCGCTCTCGCGGACGCCGCGGTCTCACACGCCTGGGCGGGACTCTACGAGATGACGCCGGATCACAATCCGATCATCGGGCCGGCGCCGTCGCTCGACGGCTTCTTTACGATTGCCGGGTTCAGCGGCCACGGCTTCCAGCACTCGCCGGCCGCCGGACGCATCCTCGCCGACTTGATCACCGGTCGCGATCCGCGCTTCGATGTTTCGCCATTCTCGCCCGAGCGCTTCGTACGCAAAACCGCGACCAGCGAAGCGACGGTCGTTTGAGGGTTGGGTTAAGCTGCAACCAGGAGGCCGTCAATGAGTCATTCGCCTGCGTCCGAGGCGACGCGGTGGAGTCAGCTGATCTTCGGCATCATCTGCATGGTGATGATCGCCAATCTGCAATACGGCTGGACCTTGTTCGTCGGCCCGATTGACGCGAAATTCCACTGGGGCCGAACGGCCATTCAGGTTGCATTCACGATTTTTGTCTTGACGGAGACCTGGCTGGTCCCGATCGAAGGCTATCTGATCGACAGGTTCGGCCCGCGCATTATGATCAGCCTCAGTGGCGTGCTGGTCGCGATCGGGTGGGTCATCAACTCGGTCGCCGACTCGCTATTTCTGTTGTATCTCGGCGCGGCGATCGGCGGCATCGGGGCCGGCGTGGTCTACGGTGGCTCGGTCGGCAACGCGCTGAAATGGTTCCCCGACCGGCGCGGGCTCGCGGCCGGCTTGACGGCGGCGGGATTCGGCGCCGGCTCGGCTCTGACCGTCATCCCCATTGCGAACATGATCCAGTCGCGCGGCTACGAAGCGGCCTTCCTGTGGTTCGGGCTGGCACAGGGCATCGTCGTGGTCCTCGTCGCGCTCCTGCTGCGAGCGCCAGCGCCTGGCGAGGTGGCTTCGCCGGTGGCCCCGGCCGTGCAGCAGACGCGGCGCGACTACACTCCGGCCGAGGCGTTGAAGACGCCGGTGTTCTGGGTCATGTATGCGATGTTCGTCATGGTGGGGACCGGCGGTCTGATGGCGATCGCGCAACTGGCGCCGATCGCCACCGACTTCAAAGTCGCCGACGTTCCCGTCTCGATCCTGGGACTGACGCTCCCAGCACTCACATTCGCGCTGACCATCGACCGGGTGCTCAACGGGGTGTGCCGGCCGTTTTTTGGATGGGTGTCGGATCAGATCGGGCGCGAAAACACGATGTTCATCGCGTTTCTCGTCGAAGGCGTCGGCATCTATGCGCTGCTCATGTTCGCCGGTAATCCAGTACTCTTCGTGATCCTGTCCGGTCTGGTGTTCTTTGCCTGGGGGGAGATCTACTCGCTGTTCCCCGCGACCTGCACCGACATCTATGGCCGGAAATTCGCGACGACGAACTACGGCATGCTGTACACGGCGAAAGGCACCGCGGCTCTGTTGGTCCCTTTGGCCAACGTGTTGACCACTGCGACCGGCAGTTGGCATGCCGTGTTCTACGCGGCCGCGATCCTCAATATCGTCGCAGCGGTGATGGCCCTGGCCGTCTTGAAGCCAATGCGCATCCGGACAATGGGCCTCGCCGAGCCACACAAGTCAACGATCCGTTTTCAGGAGTCTTGACCGCTCGAGATCTTGAAAAGCCCAGACCGCAGCGTGGCTGATGCGGCTGGAGGGGCTCCGCGGCGCGGCGTGAAGCTAATCTTGCGACGCTTCCGTTTCCGCCAAACCCAGGAACACGAAGATGGCGCGGTTGAGCGCCTTCACTTCTTCGGAGGCGAGTGAGCCGACCAGCTTTCCAAGGCGTTTCCTCGGCACGGCAGTCAACTTGTCCGCCATCATCCGACACGGTGCACGCAGTCCACTCTGGGCACTGGGCTGGATGGATAGCCTGAAGATCGGTGCCGCCGTCGGATCGGTGGTCAAGGGGCACACGACGATCGAATCGTTCGCGTCGAATCGGTCATCCTGGACGATGACCGCGGGTCGCGGCTTACCAGCATCGGCCGCGCCACCTGCGACCGTCCAGATCTCGCCACGTTTCATTCCACGTTCCAGGCAGAAATCGCGTCAACGAAGGCCTGGTCCCGCTTGGCGTGAGCACTCTTCGCCACCGCCAGGGATTGACGGTGGGCGGCCTGAGCGAAGGACTTCGACCGCACGTCCGGCACCCAAATCTGAACGGGACGAAGTCCTGCCTTGCGCAATCGGGTGCGATGCGCGCGCACCCTCTCGCGGGATGTCGATCGATCAGCGGTTGGCATCTGGACTTCCTCTGGTTACATGTAACCTAGCACAGCGCGGGGACGCTCTGCAAAGACGCACCGGGGTCCGACGCGGGCCGGGACGAGCCGGCGCCGGGACGGTTCGATACCGGCGCGCGGTGTCAGCAGATCCAGGCCGCAAGTTGTTGACTGCGCGAAGGTGATTGGGTGAGCCGCATTTTCACGAGTTGGAACCAAACCGCGTCGTGGCTGCGTCAGCTCGACCGCCCGCGGGCGGCTGGCTAAGTCTAGGGCGTTGTCGTGCCCCGATCGCTTTCTCCGAGCCGAACGGCCTTGATGTACGTGCGCGCGAGTTGTGTGCCTGGGCTATTGGCGTCACTTCGCGGCGTAGGCCGCAAGCCGCACGTCGTCCTGCGTGAACACGGCAAAAAGGAACGGCTGTGACTCCAAAAAGTGCGCCAGATCGCGTAACGTCAGACCAAGAGCCGACAGCCGGTCCTCATCGACGAACACCTGGCTGTTTTCCGGTTCGAAGGATGTGATCAGCTGCTTCGCCTCAGGATCAAACTTCTCGTGCAACAGGTCTACGATCGACTGCGCAAAGTGTCGACGGTCCGGCGACGACGGTTCCGCCGGCATACCATGGTCCGCGGTCACCGCGAGAAGATAGTTGTTACCAACCTTCGCCTCTAGCGCTCGCAGCATTCGCGTCAGGTAACGGTCCATCTCGCCGAGAGTGACGCGGAGCTCACTCGAATCCGGACCGTACTTGTGGCCCACGAAATCCGCGCCCTTGTAGTTCAGCAGAATGAGATCTGCGACGTTGTCTGCGCCCACGGGCTCGCGCTCGATCATCGCCGTCATCGCATCGGCTTCGAATGCCGGAAATAGAGCCGAATAGCGCACCGCGGCAGCCGAGTCGATTCTGTGACTCATCCACTCGCCGTCAGCCTGCCACAGGGCGCTCGCATTTCGATCCTTCACGTACGCCGGCAGCCGGAAGCAATTGGGGTTCGTGGTCCAGTTGCCCGTTTGTTGATCGTAGCTTGCAAGCACGACTGGCGCTCCATTCAACTGACACGCTCCATGCCCCGCGAGCGGCGTCGCCGCTCGGTCGATGCTGCCCTGTGCTAGCACGATGGCGCGACCAGCCGTCGCGAGCTGCCAGACGTCTGCCAGCGTCAGTGCCATCAGATCGTGCGGCAGTCCTCCAGCGAACAGGTCGTGGCGCTGTCCCTGAGCGCGATCGTACACGCTCACGCCGGTGATTCCGTGCACGCGAGGATCGGCGCCCGTCGAGATCGTCGAGTGCCCCACTGCGGTGTTGGTCGGCAAAAAGTTCACCTGCGCCTGGGTGAACCAGGCACTGTGCTGACGAAGAGCAGTCAGCGTTGGCATCGACGAAGCGTAGCGATCGAAGTAATCCCGGCGCATGCCGTCCAGGACGATCAACATCACCACTCGCGGTCGACCAAAGCCCGTCCGCAAAACCGGTAAGACACGGCCTGTCGCCGTCGGGGGCATCTGTACGCCAAGCGACGCCGCAAGCGTAGGCGCGACGTCCTGCTGCGAAGCTGGGACCGAGAACAGACCAGTTTTTACCGCAGGGCCCGCAAACATCAGCGGAATCGAGACGTCATAGGACCAGGGCGACCCGTGCATGTACTCGACATTCGGGTCAGCCCGTGTGATGAAATCGCCTTCACGCGGCACGATCAGGAGTTGGCCCGTTCGGCCGGGAAAATATGCCCGTTCGAACATTGCCAGGAAGCGCTGTCGCGTTGCGGAATCGGGTGGCGCGGCACGGCGGATTCGACGAGCGTCGCGCTCAGACGGCTGCTTGACCTGCTCGCCCGAAACCGTCCACG
>CAWJEO010000017.1:0-93778 GCA_963841895.1 uncultured Acidobacteriota bacterium | reverse complement strand
TCGGTACCTGATCGGGTGGGGTTGATTGTGTGGTGGCGGCACCGTCGAAATTGCAGCGCGCGTCGGGTGATCGGGTCAAGACCGATGCTAGTGATGCCCGCCATCTGCGAGGTTGCTGCATCTGGGTGAGGACGTGTCGGTCACCGTTCCCAGCGTCGAGCAGAAAGCTGTCCGCGACCTAGTGCGTGCCCGTGATGACTGCCGCGGCGATTTGGATGGCGGTGCGGCACCGGTTGTCAAAGTTGTTGCTACGGCAAGCAAGGAATTGTGTACTACGGCGGCGAGGCATGGACTGGCAAGCATGAGCTGTGGCTCCGCAGGAGCGTTCGGCAGTTCCGACTGCGCAGTCGCTGCATGAAGAACACGCCAGCATGCGGGCCCAGGGCGTGGATCACCTGAAGCCCGAATTCAGCGCTTTCGGTGTGGATTTCGAGGAACGTGGCGCGCTACTCGACGACGCACTCCAAGCGGTACGTCGAAGATTTCAGCCTGCCAGGCTCGGCGCAGTCCGGGGGACGGGCTTGATGTGGGCAAAGGCGCTGCGAGCGTTCCAGGTGGGGAAGGCTCGTACTAGCCCCGAGGGGCCGTGGAGTTGGATGCGGCCGGCGCGGGGCGCCTTCGGCCCAGGTGAGCTGGGCGGCGTGCCATTTGACGAAGGCTTCGGCTTCCGCCGTGATATAGAGGTCCTCGTCGAGGCCGGGGTACGTCTCTGCAGATCTCGGTGTCTCCGTGCTCGTCGCTTGGCCATCAGGCGCTCGCAACACGAATGCCCGGCCTGGAGGCGGTCAACCGGATTCTGTCCCTCAACACAAGTCCATCTCATCCCCCGACGCCTCACGCGATGATTTCCCTTCTATTCGAATCTATCGTCGAGATTTGCCAAAGTTGTTGAATTACAGCCGATGTCGCTCAATCAATGTTGCTTGCGGCCCACATCGCACGCCGCGCGTAATTGGGGGCTCTCAAGCGAGCGCAATTTCGCGCTGTCAGTCGAGGGACTGGCTGGGCACATTTCGTTTAGACCCACGCCTACAGAGGTCAATTCTGGTGAATCACATCTCATGTCATTCACCACCTCGATACCCGTCCGGCTCAGAGACCAGCACCCCGAAACGGGTTCGATTCCCGGCAGCTCCACTGGAAGGGCCGCAGAGATGCGGCCCTTCTCCGTGGATCGCACGCGCACGCTTAGTCTCGCGCCACGACACCGTCGACGCTCTAGTCGCTCGACCGCACGGGCTAACCGACCGGAGATCACATGAACTCAAGGGAAAAGTCGGCCGCGGGCGGCGTGAAGGTCCTCGGCCTCGCCGTGACGCAGCCGCCTGCAGCGTGATCTCGGAAGATCTCCGTCGTCCGACTCTGGCCATCGGTCGTGCCCAATTGGTGATCCACACGAGCACATTCGACGTCTTGGTCCGGTCACGGACTGCTATGCGGTTGTGTCCCGGTTGCAGTGGCGTGGTTGGGCTAGCTCCGTCGTGTCGGCCAACTGGTTCTTGGGGTTTCGGTGGGCGATGAGCGGATCTGCACCTCGGTCTCCCGTTCCGGACAAGTCGATAGTGACGGCACTCAGCGCGGTCGGATCGGACAGATGCAACAGCAGTCCCTCTCCCTCGATTAAATTGGGAATGGGATTGGATCCGTGCAGGCCATGCGGTGGACCATGATGTGTCTGGGTTGCCGTCGATCGCCGAGCCGGCTTGCTGCGGGTTGTCCGGGGCACCACCTGGGTGAAAAACGGTTGCACTCACTGGCTTGATGATCGGTCCGGGGCGAGTCCAGGCGCCGAATCCGTCGGTGAACCACGCAACCGCAGCCCCCGTCAACACGATTACACCGACGAGTGCGACGAGTGCTGCCGTCCGGCCCCGTCTGCTGTTGCCCTGCGCCTTATCCCGCGGCGACTTGCGCGCGGCTGGGGGACAATCGTCGTTTCGGTTTGTGTCGGCTGAGAAGCTAACGATTGTGTCGGCGTCGAGGGTGTCGCCGTCCCAGACGCCGAGTGACCTCGACCTCGTCGCCGTCTGCAGATTCTTACCGGTAGTCGACGGATTTACGTCGGAATGGGAGCACGCCGGTTGCTTGATTGGGTCATATGGCACGGAGATGGGGAACCACAAGGTCCCAAGCTGACCAAGAGGCGCCGACCGCGCTTTGCTTGACGCCGCGTGCTGTCCCATGAACGACCAAACGCTCGAAGACGCTGCTGCTGGGTGGACGGCCTTCCGAACGAATTGCGTAGTGTGCCCCGATTGCTTCGTCTGCGAATCAGCTTGCGGGATACGGCGAAGCGACATCGCGGCGTGGACCCTGCTGCGTGAGGGCCTGGGCAAAGTCGAGGCAATTCGGTATCGCGCGTTGGCGTCTTTGGCCAGCGCCCTCGCCAGCACGGCGTCGAGGTGTACGAGATCGGGTCGGCCTAACGCCGTGCCGCCGCCGCCGACCATTGTGCTCAACTGGAAGTGAAGGGTCGTTCCGCCGAACTGACGGAATAGGGGCGCTCGAACGGCGGTAGCGTGCAAGCTCCGGCGCCATCAGTTCGGCCGCGAGCAGTGCCGTGTCGGCCGCGGGAAACCGCCTGTTCGGCGCCCTGGCCAGCACGCGGTTGGCATCAGTCAATGGCTGCGCATCTCCGGTCAGCCGGTGAAGTCTGATCAGAGCCAACGCCCGCTGAAGCGGTCGGTTCGGAAGCCGTGAAGCCAGCGCAAGATTCCTGAAACGATCGTCGGCAAAAGCGTCTGTCGCCAACGCCCAGAGCCACACTTGCCGCTGCGGGTTTCGACGAGCGCTTCGAGACGCATCTCGAGGTCGGATCGCGCAGCGACCGCACCGGTCCTGGCCAACAGCAGCGCGGCATACGTCGGCAGCGGGTCGACATGGCCCGCGTCGCGTCCTGGCGGCGGAGTCGCGAGGATGATCCGATCGACTGTGCGAGAGGCCCAATCGGCCAGTGCGACTGCATCGGCGGAGCGGGGTGGCGCACCGTCAAGCATGGTCGCGGCGGCCACGACTGCGGCCGATGCAACGGGCCCGTCCGGCAGGCGCTGCGCGGACGCAAGGAACGCGGCGAACGCACCCTGTTCCATCCGGACGTCCGATCGCGCGCGTGCGACGAGCGCGCCGACCGACTGCGCGGCCCAACCCGATCCTGCCCGGCTCGCGAGCACATCGGCGGCAGCGAGCAGTTCGGCATCCTGAAGCACCTGTGCGGCCCGCAAGGCAAACCACGCATGTTTCAGCGGATCGGTCGAGGCTGCCAGGCTTCGCACGGTTTCGACGGCAGTGTCGAAAGCCCGATGGGCCGCCCTGGGTAATGGCGGCGGGGCGAGCGGGGGCACTCGCGCGGCCAGAAACGCACGCGCCAGACTCGCCACATCGGGAAAGCGATCGCCTGGTGTTTTCGCGAGCCCTCGCCCAAGTATCGCTTCAACGTCGGGCCAGCTCGACACACCTCGCGCGGCAAACGGCAGTGGCGGCCGCTGAACAATGCGCCGGAGCAACTCGTCGTGAATGGCAGGCGAGTCGACCGGCTGCAGTCCCGTCACCAGTACATAGGCCAGGACGCAGATTGCATACTGTTCCGAGGCCGGTGTCGCGGCGGGTGGGAGACGGCCGGCGAGGACCGTCTCGGCCATTTGTGGATCGTAGAACTGTGGGATCCCGGCGCGCGCGGGATCGACCGCGATGGCGGCATCAATCGCTCGCGCATTGCCAAAATCGAGAAGCACGACGCGGCCGTCGTCCCTCAACAGGCAATTTCCGGGATGCACGTCGCCATGAAGCACGCCACGGCGGTGGAGCCGTTTTACGCGTCGATCATTCCGCCGACCAGCCGTTGCAGCCGGCGCCGGTCCCGCGCGGCGCGCCCCTGCTGCGCGGCGACGGCGATCGAGATCCCATCGCACCACTCCATCGCCACATACGCGCGTCCACGCGCGAGCCCGTCGACGAGCAGACGTGGCGTATCAACGCCGCCCAGGCGCTCGAGCACGCGTGCTTCGTTGGCGAGCATCGCCGTGACGCCCGAGCGGTCGTCGCGCGCAATCTTCAACGCAACTCCTCGCCTCCAGGTGCGTGCGCCCGATACACTTCCGAGTCCTCCAGCGAGCGGACCAGCGCTTCGATCTCGAAGCCCGCGAACCCCTGTCCGGCCGCGAGGCTGGGCGTCGGCGCGCGAGCATCGGGCGAGTCTTGTGGCACGAGGATTCGCGCCTCGACGAGCGTCGCCAGCGCGTCGAACGCCAGGTCGAGCGTCGGAGCGGATCCTGGTCGTGTGCGCGGGCAAACCGCAGGACGGCGTCAGTGAGCAGGTTGGGGGCGTGGAACTCGGCCAGCAGCTCAGCGAGCGGCCGCGGCACAAGCCGCGTGGCCACGCGAAATCCAGGCCGAGTGATGACCGACTGTCCTTCCTCGACCACGCCGATGCGCCGGCGAAGACGTAGCGACAGTTGAGACAGGCAGGAACTTGGCATCGGGCGGAAGAATGAATAACGTCGTCGCGATGTCGGGGCGTGTCTCATCACGACGCAACCTCTTCGCAGAAGGCGTCGAGCGTCGGAACCCAGTGCTCGTCGACACCGAGGCGATGGATGTCAGCGAGGGCGGCCGCCATGCGGTCGTCGGGGGACGCCGCTTGCTGCGAAGTCAGACTTGCCGCGAGCCGCTTCGTGACCCAGGCCCTCCAGCTGACCGAGACGGTTCCGAGCGGCGGATCGACACCAGAAGACAACAGCCCGCTTGCGCCAGCCTGCGCCGTGAATGGCACTCCCTGCACCGGACACCCGTCGAGCGCACGCTCGAGTGCGCGTGCCACGACGTCCATGTGGGTGCGGTCGTCGAAATAGACCATGATCTTGTCGGGACGCAGCAGCCCTTCGACGCCCCGTCCGACCTTGAACGACCGCACCTCGCTTCGAACGATTCTATCGACGATGCGGGGAAAGGCGTCGGCAAGCGCGTCTGGCCGCGGGCTCACGTAGAGCTTGCAGGCCGCTGTCAGCTGCACCGGGACTGCCGTTCGGGCAAACGAATACCAGCCCGCCAGCGAACTCGGTTTGTACGCGGTTTCAAGCAACCGCCGGGTGCGGCCACCCACGGTCAACCCGAGAACCGCCATCGGATCGTCGTCGGGGCCGAAGTCGCGCTCGATGGCCGGCCCACGCGGGATCGTGCCGAAGCGGTACAGCCAATGCGCGACGAGCGAGGCGTCGTGCGCGAAGCCGATGGCCGCCATGCGAAGCGCGGCCAGCGACAGTCGTTCGATGTGGTTCACACCGCAGCGGCACCGGCCACGCTGAGGTCCTTCAACGCTCCTTCGAGGTGCGTGCGAACGCTCGCGACTTCCTCACCCGCGGCGCCTGGGCAGCGGCCACCTTGTCGACGTACGCGACCGTCTGCGCGAGCTGCTCCTTCAACCGCGGCAGGTCGCTGACCTTGTGAACCTGGAGGCCGACGTGAATGATCGGCGTCGTGGTCGGCGGGATCGTTTCGAGCGAGGTGCCGTTGCAATCGGGGTTCGGAAGGCCGGCCGAGCCCCCCGAGTCCGGCAAAGGCCGCGCTGGCGACGACCGCGACGCCGATTTCGTGGATCGCCGAGCGGATCGCGGGATTACCCGCATCGCCGCCCGCGATGAAAGCGGCGGCGACCTCGTCGAACCGCTTCGCCTTCACGGCATCGACAATCACGCCGCGAACGGCTTCGATGTGTGCGAGGTTCGCCAGGACGCTCGCAATCGGCGAAATGGGGAAGGCGGGGTTTCACCATCGTCGGCGGGGAGCCATGTGCCGCCTCGACCACTGGCGCCGATGCTGACCGCGAGATCTTTGATGAGGAAATCCTGACGGGTGAACGATTTGGCCATAAGGAACCTCCCGTGCAACTGAGTTCTGGGGGGCAAGCCTCGAGCCGGTAGGGGGAACTCCCGACGGAAGCGGGGCACCAAAGTGCTACTCAGAGACCACGTTTGTCAAGGGGATTCCGCGCGTTTGATCACACAGCACGTCACTGCGAGATTCAGCGCGGCGTCGGACGCGCGATTGGCACACGCACCTCGGTGCGAATCCACTTCAGCACGAGGTCGGCACCTGATGCGGTCGGCTCGAACTCGATCGTGAACTGGTCGACTTCTTCCGCCAGCTGGCGGGGCTTGGCCGTCACCGTGAGCACATCTGTCGGTGCCAGGTCGAGCGGCGTGAACTTGCCATCGACCAGGACTCCTGTGCCGTCAAGACCCAGTCGCGAGTTGAAGTGGATGCTCCAGGTGTCGCGCCAGGCGTCGTGGAGATCGTCTACGTCCCAGCCGCCAACGGCCGGCCGGAGACGACGATTGGCCGCGTCAGGGTCATTTCCGTCGCCTCATTCGCCCCGGTCCGCCAGCGCTCGCCGAAGGGCACGATTGCACCACTCTCCTTGGTCCCGAAAATGTTGTTCCGGCCCCGTTTGTACGGGCGCCCATAGATGACGCTGATATAGATATCGCCCAACGCGATCCGCGACCAGCCGAGGGGACTCGGCCGACGCGAGGGGTGCAGGTCCTGGGCGACGACCACGAGCGGCGCCACGAGCGCCGCGGCGAGCGCGACGGTGAAAACGGCCTTCGTGCGTGTCATCGATCCAACCTCCGTTACGTTACGACTTCTCGAACACCGCGACGTTATTCACCTTCTGTCCCTGACCGTCAGTGCCGGTCGTCGTCACCGTCCGGGTCTTGCCATCGGCGGAGAGGACGTTGCGCTGCGTCGTGGTGACCTTGCCGCCCTTCTTGTTCACGTGTTCGAGCGTGTTCGCATCGATGCGCTTCACCGCAATCGTGTCGGAATTCGGGTTGTTGCCGGTCATCGGCGAATCCATTCCGTCCAGATTCGTCGTGTACGAATACTGCTGAACGGGCCCGCTGGCCGGTTCGTTCCGCACCGACACTTTGTAGCCCTTGCCGGCCGCTTCATACGTAGAGGTCACGCTTTTGGGCACTGGCCCCGGAGTGTATGTGCTCTTCGCGGCGTTGAGCCGCCACGTTCCGACGAGCGGATCCTTGGACTGCGCCGTGGTCAGTACGGCCAGCGCAAACCAGCCAATAGCGAGAACCGTGACGGTGCGAGCGAACGTCGTTGACATCGTTCCTCCTAGACCGAAAATGAGCGTCGGGGTTAGCGGCCAGTTCTGAACGCGCCCGTCCAGTACTTCCGGACCTGGCCGGCAAGCGACGCCGGCAACGGCACGTAACCGAGTTGCGAGGCGGTCGATCCGCCGCGCTCGAGCGACCATCGGAAGAAATCGAGCGCGCCGGCCGTTCTCGCGCGCGACATCGACTTGTGCATCAGGATGAACACGGTGGCCGTGATCGGATAGGCCTGCTCCGCCGGAACATCGGTCAGCAGCAGGGAGAAGTCGGTCTCAGGACGCCAGTTCGCTCCGGCGGCAGCCGCCTGAAATGTCGAAGGCTCGGGCCGAACGAAGCGGCCGGCCCGATTCTGAAGCAGGGTATCGTTCAGCCCCAGCTGCCTGGCTTGCGCATATTCGACGTAGCCGATCGAGTTCCTGGTCCGTCTGATCTCCCGCCCAATGGCATCGTTGCCGCTCGCGGCGGATCCGGTCGGCCATTTCACCTGCAGACCGGAACCAACCTTGGATCGCCATTCCGGACTGACCTTGCTCAAGTAGTCGGTGAAGTTGAACGTCGTGCCCGAACCGTCCGAGCGGTGGATCACGGCGATCGCCGCCGCCGGCAACTTGAGACCGGGATTGAGAGCGGCAATTGCCGGATCCGACCAGCTCGTGAGACGCCCAAGGAAGATGTCGGCGAGCACGGCGCCATTCAGGCGAAGCACGCCGGGGCCGACGCCTTCGATGTTGGTGGCGACCACGATGCCGCCGATGACGATCGGAAACTGGCCGAGACCTGACGCCGCAAGCTCGTCGGAACGAAGCGGCATGTCCGACGCGCCGAAGTCGACGCGCCGATCCTTCACGCGCAACATCCCGGCAAGCGAGCCCACGGGCTCGTACTCCAGCGCAGTGGTCGATGGAGGATCTTCCAACCCGCTGTTGGGGATCGCGAACTCACTCCCCCGCGCTGTCGACGTGCGATATTCCCGCGACCATCTGGAGAGGACGGGATAGACAAACGTCGAGCCGGCGCCGCTGACCCCGATGGAGCCGAGGACGTCCTGCGCCCTGACCGGCATCGTCGTCAAAGCCAGTGTCGCGGTGATGAAGCCGACGATGAGTCTGGACACGATGACACTCCCGAGATTGACCGGTTCCCTGACCAACGAGCGAGACAAGCGTCGCATCAGCCGGACACCGCCAGTGCGGCGGCGCTGCCGACCATCGGCACCCCGTGTTCAGCGGCGGCAACGGTGCGCGGAACAGATCTTCGCTCCATATCGATGCGGTCGATCAGGAAAAACGCTCGTTCGGCGCTGCCCAGCAACTCCAGGATCGCGCCGCGCTCCTCCCACGGAAGGGCCGCGCCGAGTTCCAGGCACTTTGTCCGAGTGGCCTGCAGGAACCTCCCGCGCTCTTCGGCGCCGTGGAGTGCGGTCGGTTCCCCAATCGCCGGAATGATGGTGCGCAGGGCGACGGCGATCTCGTCGAGTACGCCATCGACGAGCGTGCGACCGACTTCGCCGAACGGCTGGCGCTCGACCCGGCGCGCGACCTGGTGCAGCGTTTCGCCGAGACTGGCGGTGAAGTCCTCCTCCTCAATCAGGCTCGCGAGCAGATCAGCTTGCACGCGCGGTAGATCGGGCTTGAACATCGCGGCGGTGTAACGCCTGATGTCGCGGCTCAAGACGTCAATCGCCGTCGAATGATCCTTGAGGTTGCCGGGGGCCGTTTTGTCCTGGCGGGCGATCGCGAGGAAGAGCTGGCTGGCCTGAATGTACCGGGCCATCTCCAGCTGCACCAGGGGCACGCCCGTGGAGACCTGATCACCCTTGCGCGGGTCGAGGAACTTCGCGACGGAGTAGTCCTCGACGTCCTCTGCAGAGGTCCGTCCCACGCGGGAGAGCACCCGCTCGAAGACCCCGACGAACGGGAAGAGCAACGCGGTGTTGAAGATGTTGAAAAGCGTCGAGTAGAGACCGACGGCCACCGGAACGAGCGGGAACGTCTCGTTGCCGTCGCGCATCACCGGCTGGCCAGGGTCGCCGCCGAACCAGCCCATCGCCCACTGCAGCAGGGTCATCGACAGCGGAAACAGCGGCAGCATGACGGTGACGCCGATCATGTTGAACGCGATGTGCGCGTAGGCGGCCCGCTTGGCGTTCTTCGACAGGTTCAGCGACGCCATCCACGACGTGATGGTGGTCCCGAGATCGGCGCCCAGCGAAAAGGCGACCGCCGTCCGCCAGTCGAGGATGCCGGCCGCGCCCAGGCCCATGACGATACCGATGGTCGCCGACGAGGAATGAATCATCCCCGTGATCAGCGCGGCGGTGACGATACAGGACACAAGTCCGACGAACGTATCCGCCCGCAGGGCCGAGATGACCGTCATCACCTCGGGCATGCTGCGCAGCGGACGCAGGCCGCCGGTGAGCAGGTTCAAGCCGTAGAAGATCAGGGCAAAGCCCATGAGCGTGAGCGCGATGTTGCGAACGCGTTCGTTCTTGCTGAAGACGTGGATCAGGGCGAACACGCCGGCCAGCAGCAGTCCGAGGGGCCCGAGCGGCAGCGCGATCAGCCCGTTGCCGAGAGTCGTGCCGATGTTGGCGCCCATGATCACGCTGATCGCGGGGCGCAGCCCGAGAATCCCCGAGTTGACGAGCCCGACCACCATGACCGTCATCGCCGTGCTCGACTGGAGAATGCCGGTGATGAACGTGCCGGCGATCACGCCCTTCACCGGCGTCCCCGCGATCTTCCCCAACAGGTCTCGCAGCCGGTTCACGGCGAAACTCTGAATCCCGTTGGACATCAGCTCGAGCCCGAGCATGAAGATGCCGAGCCCGCCGATGACCGGGACCAGAAGATCCCTGAAATAGTCAACTTCCATGTGAGAACCGCAGGACGTTTACGTCAGCGGGCACCTTACTGAACGCGTGTAAATACGATGTAACGCGCGTGGCCGGAACCCGGTGCGGCTACGACACCCTGATCGTCGCGATCGCGGCGAGCTCGAGTTCGACGATGGGCGCGGGCAGGGGCGCGTAGCCGAGCTCAGGGGCGAGCTTCTGTCCTTCGGTCAGTGCCCATCGCATGAACTCCACCATCAGCTTGCTTCGCGTCTTGTCTCGCGAATTCTGGTAGACCAGCATCCAGGTGAATGAGGCAATCGGATAGGCCCCGCGGCCCGGGGCGTTGGTGATCGAGACGCGGAAATCGCGAGGCATGCTCTTCACCGCGGCGGCCGCTGCCACCGCCGCCGACTCCACCGACGCCCGCACGAACTCACCTTCCGCGTTCTGTACCGACCCAAAGGCAATCTTGTTGCGCAGGGCATAGGTCAGCTCGACGTAGCCGATGCTCCCGACGATGCGGGCGACCTCGGACGACACGCCCGCGCTCCCCTTGGCGCCGACGCCGACCGGCAGGTTCGGCTGCCGATTGGCGCCGATGGTCCGCCGCCACAGTGGCGCGGTCTTGGAGAGGAAGTCCCCGAAGATGTAAGAGGTCCCCGAGCCGTCGGATCGGTACACGGTCGTAATCTCGAACGGGGGCAGGGCGACGCCGGCGTTGAGTTTGGCGATCGCCGGATCGTTCCAGTTGGTGATCCGGCCAAGAAAGATGTCGGCGAGCACCGGCCCCGTGAACTTCAGTTCTGCGGTGACGCCCGGCAGGTTGTAGATCGGGACCACGGTACTGATCACGGTCGGCAGATGCAGGATCCGCCCCCGTGCCTCCTGGAACTCGTCTTCGGTCATCGGCGTGTCGGTCGCGCCAAAGAAGACGATCTGCTCGCTGATGTGCTGGATGCCGGCGGTCGATCCAAGCGAGAGGTAGTTGATCGACACCTCCGGGTTGAGCTTGGCGTAGGCGGTAAACCACGCCGAGTAGATCGGATACGGAGCCGTCGCCCCGGCGCCGTCGATCTGCACCACCTGCGCCCGCAGGCCCGTGTGCGACATCGCCAGCACCGCGACCAGCGTCGCGCTGACGCCTCGCCACGCCCGTGAAGTTCGAGGACGACGCAACATCGGATCTCCTCTCTGGAATCTGGTGGCCATCGCCGTCAGAACCTGAGAAGCATGTGAAGGGTGATGCGGCGCTCGGTTGGCCGCGCCGGCGTGAACTCAGAGTAGCGGACGCGCTCGAAGTCGAGGAGGAATGCCGCGCCAACACTGGAGACGGTGACCCGTGGCCAGTACGCGATACCCGCGATCAACCGGGTCTTGACGCTGTCGTCCGCCTGGTTGGCCTCGAGCCGATCGTAGCGGAACAGTCCCTCGAGACTGGCGCGCACGGTACCGGCGGGTGTCGCCGGCTGCAGCTCCCCGAGCGCCAGGCGTGGGGTGACCCAGAAGGAGTCGCCCCGTGAATCCACAGTGGGGGCGGCGCTCGAGAGCTGGTCTCTCGCCTCGAGGTGGACCCAGGCGGCGTTCACGAAGCGGTGCTCGTAGCTGACCATGCTGACGAAGCGTTCGCGCTCGGCGTTCTTGACGTAGTGGTCGGCGTCGTAAAACAGAGTGGTGCGCAGACCTCGCACCGGCCCCGGAGCCGGGAAGCGGACGCACCGTGCCGCGCACCTGCAGCGCTTTCTGGTCGTTCGGGTCGGCGCGCGTGTAGCCCTCGCCGTTGTAGACGCCGACGACAGCTTCGCCATACCCTCCAGGGAATTGCGTGCGGAACGCGGCCCCGAGATCGGCCGACGGCAGGAACGTCTCGCGGTCAACGAAAACCGGCCCCTGGAAGCGGTAGCGGTAGATGCTCTCCTCGAACTCGACGTACGGGGTCGGAATCATCCCCCCATGGACGAAGCTGCCGCGCCACATCCAGTCGTCGAGATTGAGCTGGGCAAAGCCATACTTCAGGCGAAAGACCATACTGCCCGCGAGTGAACTGCCAGTCCCGCTCTCGCGCGAGAGGTCCGGGCGTGATCCGGAACGAGAACAGGTGGTTCACCTGGCCAGTGACGTTGATGTACGCCCGAACCACGCTGAAGGCGTTCGGGTTCACCAGGTTTCCGTCGGCATCGGTGATCTCCGGCGCGAGTGTGTAGGTGTAGTCGGCGAAGAGCGTGCCGCCAACGCGAATGCTTGGCGTGTCGTCGGGCGGCGGGTACGGATTTGCCGGTGTGACCTGAGCCGCTGCGCTACACACACTGAAGAGTACGCCCAGACTTCCCAGTCCCCATTGCTTCAACGCTCGAGTCACCCCAGAACTCCCGCGATGGCCGTGCGGTTCGCGATCGTAAACCGTACGATCCGCCCGTAACGTTCGGGTGGTGTGAGGGCGCTTGACGTTGCATGGATTTGAACTACAATGCAGTTCAAATGGCCCCTCCACTCAATCTGGGCGAATTCGAACAGCTCATCCTACTGGCGATTCTGCGGCTCCGCGACGACGCCTACGGCGTGACCATCCGCGAGGAACTGGCGGACGCGTGCGGGACGCAACGTCGCGCCCGGCGCGATGTACACCGCGTTGGAAAGACTCGAGACCAAGGGTCTGATCACGTCCCGCATGAGCGACTCTACTCCACAGCGAGGCGGTCGCGCGAAACGCCTGGTCAAGGTGACCGCTGCAGGAATGAAGGCGCTCACCCGCGCCGTCGGCGCCTACGAACGATTACTCGATGGCCTCGACCTGGCCGCCTTCCCCAAGACTTCGGCGCCCAGGTTGCGAGGTGCGCATGCGTGACGATCTCATTCAACGCCTGTTCTCGCTGTTCACGTCTGCCGACCGCGCCGAAGCCATCGCCGGCGACCTGATTCAGGAACGATCGAGTCGCGGTTCGCGTTGGTTCTGGCGCCACGCATTGGCCACCGCCGCCGCCCTGTGCGTAACAACGGTCGTTCGTGCGCCAATGCGCACCTTGCTTGTGGCCGCGGCGGGATGCGCGCTCATGACAGTCCCGGTGTTCGCAGGCGTTGCCGCAGTGAGTGTGTTTCCCACTCTCGTCGGTGCCATCGTTGCCGATCCTGCTGGCGATCTTCTGGTGGGGCGGCGCACTCTGGGCCGGCGCCTCGATGGTACTCATCGCGCCAGCACGCGGGATGGCGGCCTCGGTGACGCTTGCCGCACTTGCCGAGGCGATGCTGCTCGCCGGGTGGGTGGCCGGCCTGCGGATCGATTTCGCGAACGTCACCAGCGGCACTTTCTACATGACGGCTGCCGGCGCCGCGTGGCCATTACTCATCGGCGCCGCGGTCGCGCGCGCCAGAGTGATCGCCTGGACGACCAACGCGTTGGAGCAGCAGTCCTGATTCATTGCTGAGGGGGACGCGTGGCCAGGTTCTACCCGAACATTGATCTCGGCGCAGATGTGAAGCTCGGCCTCCGCCTGATGCGCAAGTCCTGGGGATTGACGCTGGTCGGCGGCGTGGCGATGGCGCTCACCATCGGCCTCGGCACGGCGATCTTCACGCTCTGGAACACGGCCACGACGAACACGCTGCCTCTGCCCGAGGGCGATCGGATCGTGGCGATTCAGTCGTCCGACGCCGCGACGCAGCAGGTCAACCGCGACAGCTCGCTGCCCGACTTCACGCGGTGGCGCGAGAGCTTGCGGTCGGTCACCGAGGTCAGCGCGATGCGACGCGTCGAGCGTACCCTCATCACCCCTGGTGGCGCGTCAGGTCCGATCACCGTTGCCGAGATGACCGCGTCAGCGTTCCGGCTCGCGCGCGTGCAGCCGGTGCTGGGGCGGCCGTTGATCGATGACGACGAACGCGGCAGCGAGAACGTCGTGGTGATCGGCTTCGAGCTGTGGGAGAGAGGGTTCTCGTCGGATCCCGCAGTCCTGGGACGCCGGTTGCAGCTGGACGAGGTGTCCTACACCGTCGTCGGCGTCATGCCGAAAGAGTTCGCATTCCCCGTCAGTCAGCGGATCTGGACGCCGCTGCGAAGCCATCCGGCCGATTACTCGCGGGAGCCGGCACCCGACGTCTTCGTCTTTGCCCGGCTGGCCCCGGGTTCCACGTTTGACAGTGCCCAGGCGGAGGTCGAGACCGTCGGCCTGCTGGCGCCAAATAGTGCGGTCTCGCCGAGTGAACAACTCCGACTCCGTGTCGTCCCGTATGTGACGGGGCTGCTCACCCTGGACGCAGGCAACCGCTGGGCCGGCGGCGTGGTCCTGTTCCTCGCGGCACTGCTACTCCTCCCTCCCTGCGCAAACATCGCGATCCTGGTTTATGCGCGGGCCGTCACACGACGCGAGGAGTTCGCCGCGCGCTACGCGCTCGGTGCCACGCGAGGCCGCATCGTCACTCAGCTGTTCGTCGAGGCGCTCGTGCTCGCCGCGGCTGCAGGAGTGGTTGGATCCCTGCTGGCGCGCGAGCTTGCCGTGCGGATCTCGAGACTCGTCATGCCGGGCATCGGAGCAGAGAACGTTCCCTTCTGGTTCGATTTCAGTCCGTCGTTGACGACGGTGCTCTGCCTGGCCGGACTGGTTGTCGTCGCCGCCGCGATCGCTGGCGGCGTTCCGGGCGTGCGACTGACGGGCCGGTGGCGGTCCGGCCTTCATACCTTGGGTGAGAGAGGCTCGAACGTCGGACTGGGCCGGACGTGGACGGTGTTGTTGGCGACGCAGGTGGCCGTCTCGATCGCGGTCCTACCGACGGCGGCGCAGATGATCTGGGGACTCCTGCAACCGACTCTCAGCGGGCCCGGCATGGCCGTCGATCAGTACCTCACCGGCTGGCTCGTGATGGAAGGGGATCACTCGCGCTTTGCCGCACGGCAGTCAGAGCTGGTTGACCGCCTGCGAGCTGATGCCGCGATTTCGGGCGTGACGATGTCGGCGTTCCCGCTGATGGAAGAGTCGCCGGCGGATGTGGAAGTGGACGGAGGCGCCGAGCGTGTCGCTGGTCAGACCGTGTTCAATCGGGTCGACCGCGCCTTCTTCGATGTGTTCGGCGTACGCGTCCGCACCGGTCGGACGTTCGACGCAACCGACTTCGGGCCCGGACAACGCGTGTCGATCGTGGTCAATCGGACGTTTGCGGTCGAGATTGCCGGCACCGAGAACGCGCTCGGTCGCCGCGTGCGCTACACCACGCCGCAGGACGCCGGGGTTTCATCCGAGCCCTGGTACGAGATTGTCGGAGTGGTCGAGGACTTCCCGGCCAACAACCACCGGGCCACCGTCTACCATCCGTTGCTGCCGGCACCGGTTCACCGGGTGAGCTTCACTGTTCGCCTCGGACCTGACGCGGGGATGACGGCGGCTCGACTCCAGGAAGTGACGACGGCGCTCGATCCCTCGCTGCGGATCGGGCGGCTGCGATCGCTGAGCGAAATCTACCGCCAGTGGACATCTCTCGCCCACACGCTGAGCTTCATGCTGGGCTCGATCATGGTGATCGTGCTGCTCTTCGCGATGGCCGGGATGTACACGCTCATGGCATTCATCGTCGCGCAACGGTGGCGCGAAGTCGGCTTGCGGCGGGCGCTGGGCGCACCGCCCGGCCGGCTGGTGATGGGGATCTTCGGACGCTCGCTCGTACCGCTCGCGATCGGCGCGAGCGCCGGGTGTCTAATAGCGATCGTGATCGACTCCTCCGTTCGGGTAGAGGAAGTGGGCGGGCAAAGCATTCCGGGCATCGTTCCGATGGCCGCCGCGCTCATGGTCCTGACGGGCCTCATCGCTCTCGCCGGCCCTGCGCGTCGCGCCATTCGCATCGACCCCGCCGAAGCGCTTCGCGCGAATTAGCGCGCCGGTCGGTAGGCGTCCAGCGCTACGGATCGGCAGGAGGCCTCGTTTCAAGCGTCGAGGCCTCACTCTTGAGCCGCCAGCCCCTCACCTCTCATGGAATGCCGAGAAACCCGCCGAGGTGTTCGATCATGATCGGCGAGAATGCTGGACGGATGAGCCTCGAACCTGGCGCGCGCCTGGGTCACTACGACATCCGCGGCTCGCTCGGAGCGGGCGGCATGGGCGAGGTGTATCGCGCCACCGACACGAAACTCGGGCGCGACGTCGCGCTCAAAGTGCTGCCGGCGGACATGGCCTCGAAGCCAGAGCTCCTCGAACGCTTCCGGCGCGAGGCCCGCACTGTGGCGGCGCTCAACCATCCGCGCATCGTGACGATCTACTCCGTAGAAGAAGCAGACGGCGTCCACTTCCTCGCGATGGAGGTCATCGAAGGCCATTCGCTCGACCGGCTGATCCGCGCCGGCGGACTACCGGTCGCACGGATCCTCGAGGTCGGCATCGCGGTGGCCGACGCGCTGGCGGCGGCGCACGAGAAGAGCATCGTGCACCGTGATCTCAAGCCAGCCAACGTCATGGTGACCGCCGATGGAGGCGTCAAGGTCCTGGACTTTGGCCTGGCAAAAGTCGCGACCGAGAGCACGTGGGACGCGCGGAGCCAAACCGTCCTTCAAACGCGCGACGGCGTTGTCCTGGGAACGGTGCCTTACATGTCGCCCGAGCAGATCACCGGCCGCACGGCCGATCACCGGACCGACATTTTTTCGCTCGGGGTCATCCTCTACGAGATGGCCAGCGGGCGACGACCGTTCGAGGGCCACTCGTCGGCCGAGCTCGCCTCCGCGATCCTGCGAGACACGCCGCGCCAGCTGGCGGAGGGCCGGACCGATCTCCCTCTCGATCTGGTGCGGATCATCCGGCGCTGTCTGGAGAAGCCGCCCGACCAGCGCATCCAGACCGCTCGCGACGTCTGTAACGAGCTCCGCGACGTGGGGCGCTATCCCTCGTCTCAGACGGCTGTCGCCGAGCCCTTGCGCGGCGCGCTCGACTCATCGAGCGCGACGCCGGTTGCGGAGGGCTTCTGGGTTGCCGTGCTGTCGTTCAAGTATCGCGGCGCGAGCGCCGAATTGGAGGCGCTTGCCGAAGGCCTGTCCGAGGAAATCGTGACCGGCTTGTCGCGTTTCTCCTATCTGAGGGTCGTCGCCGGCAGCTCGACGTCCAGGGACAAGAGCGATGCGGTTGACGTGCGCGGGGTCGGCAGGGAGCTCGGCGCGCGCTACGTCATGGAAGGCCGTCTCCGCCAGGCAGGCGCGGTGTTGCGGGTGGCCGTCCAACTCGTGGATGCGAGCTCCGGCGCACACCTCTGGGCAGAGACGTACACGCGCACCTTTCGGCCCGAAGAGATCTTCGGAGTGCAGGACGAGGTCGTCCCGCGGATCGTGTCGACCGTTGCCGACATCCATGGCGTGCTGCCGCGCACCATGAGCGACGTCCTCCGCAGCCGCAGGTCCGACGATTTGAGCCCGTACGAGGCCGTATTGCGTAGCTTCGGCTACTACGTCCGGCTGACCGCCGGCGAGCATGCCGAAGTGCGGGCTGGCCTCGAACGCGCGGTCCAGCGGGCCCCGGGTCACGCCGACGCGTGGGCCATGTTGTCGATGATGTGCACCGAGGAACACAAGCACGGGTTCAACGCGCGGGCTGATTCCCTCGGACGCGCACTCGCGGCCGCGCGCCGCGCGGTCGATCTGGCGCCATCCAATCATCTGGGCTTTCACGCCCTGGCGTCGGCGCTCTTCTTCAAGAAGGAGATCCCGGCCTTCCGGAGCGCCGCGGAGCGGGCCATCGCGCTCAATCCGATGGACGGGTCGACCGCCGCCTCCCTCGGATTCCTGATGGCCTCCGCCGGCGACTGGGAGCATGGCCGCGCGCTGTCGGAGCGGGCGATGCAGCTCAACCCCCATCACCCGAGTTGGTATGGGCTCAGCACGGTCTTCGATGCGTACCGCAAGCGCGACTATCACGCCGCGCTCGACGCCGTGAAGATTAACAGGCCCGACCAGTTCCACTCGCAGATCGCGCTCGCCGCGGTGCACGGCCAGCTCGGCGATCATGATGCCGCCCGGAGGGCTCTGCAGGCATTGCTGGCCGAGCGGCCTGGCTTTGCCGCCGTCGCGTGGGAAGAGCTCGGAAAGTACTTCTACGCTGAACTGGTCGAGCACTTGCTCGAAGGGCTCCGTAAGGCGGGACTGGAGATCGCCGAGAAGGATGCGAACGCTGTCTCGCCGACTGAGATCCCGACGAGCGCCGATCGGACTGCAGGGGCGCGACGTCACACCGTCGGGCGGGAGCGGGAACGCGCCGAGCTCAGCGCGGCGTACCGACCGTGCAAAGGGCGGACGCGGTTCGCTCGTGTGCCTCGCGGGGGAGCCCGGCATCGGCAAGACCACGCTGGTCGAAGCATTCCTCGCTGATGTCGCAGCCGGAGGCCGGTCGACGATCGCACGCGGCCGCTGTTCCGAGCGTCTCGCCGGTACCGAGGCGTACCTGCCGCTCCTTGAGGCGCTCGAGAGTCTGCTCCAGGACGGCAACCATTCCGATGTCGCGGCTGTGATGAAGCAGGCCGCCCCGACCTGGTACGCGCAGGTTGCGCCGGCTTCGACCGGGAGCGACGAATCGGCGCCCTGGCCCACCGAGAGCCGGCCATCGTCGCAGGAGCGGATGAAACGGGAACTCGGCACCTTGTTGCAGGAGCTCGCGCGTACGAGCCCATTCGTCCTGTTTGTCGACGATTTGCAATGGGCGGACGTCTCGACGATTGACATCGTCAGCTATCTCGCCGGCAAGCTCGACACGCTGAACGTCTTGATCGTCGCGACCTACAGGCTGTCCGACATGCTCCTCGCGAAGCATCCGTTCCTGCAGATCAAACCGGATCTGCAGGCGCGCGGCGTCTGTCGCGAGCTGGTGCTCGAGTTTCTCAGCGAGGCCGAGGTTGCGGAGTACCTGGCGTGCGAATTCCCGAACCATGGATTTCCAGCCGAGTTTCCGCGGTTGATCCACGCGAAGACGGAAGGCAGCCCCCTGTTCATGGCCGACCTCGTGAGCGACTTGCGCGATCGAGGCGCGATTCGCCAAACAGACGGGCGCTGGATGCTGGCGCAGACGCTGCCCGATATCGAGCGCGAGCTGCCGGAATCGGTCCGCGGGATGATCGAGCGCAAGATCGCGCAGTTGATCGACGACGACCGCACGCTGCTTGCGGCAGCGAGCGTGCAGGGCTACGAGTTCGATTCAGCAGTCGTCGCTGCGGTGCTGAGTCTCGAGGCCGAGACCGTCGAAGAGCGATTGGAAGCGCTCGATCGCGTCTTTGCGTTCGTGAAGCTGGTGACGGAAGTGGAGTTGCCCGATCGGACCCTGACGCTGCGCTACCGGTTCGTGCACGTGCTCTACCAGAACGCTCTGTATGCGAGTTTGCGGGCGACGCGGCGCGCGTCGTTGAATGCCTCCGTTGCCGCGACGCTGGTTCGGTTCTACGGCAAACAGAAGTCGGCCATCGCGGCGCAGCTGGCCATTCTCTATTCGTCGGCGCGGGACTACGCCGCAGCGGTCGACCACTATTTGCTGGCGGCCCAGCAGGCGAGTCGGATGTTCGGTCATGCCGAAGCGGCCGCCTTGGCCGACTGTGGCCTGAAGCTGCTCGACAAGCTGCCCGACGCGCCCGAGCGCACGCGTCAGGAGCTTCGCCTCCGATCCCGGCAGGGCGGATCGCTGATGGTGCTCAAGGGATACGGCGCGCCCGATGTGCTCGACACGCATCTCAGGATGCGCGCGCTGTGCCAGCAGCTCGGAGACGACACGCAACTCGTTCGGGCCGAGCTGGCACTCTCGATCGTGTACACCGTGCGAGCCGAGTACAGAAAGGCGCACGCCCTCGCCGAGGCGGGCCGGCGCCTGGCGGAACGCACCGGCGATTCCGCTATGGTCGTGCAGTCGCTCTTCTGTTTGGGTCTGGACTCGATCTACCTCGGCGAGTTGAGCGAGGCACGGCGAGAATTCGAGCGCAGCGTGGCGCTCTACGATCCCTCGCGTCATCGCTCAATCGCCCTGTACGGGGCGATTCTCAATCGGGCGCATCTCGGTCGGTCGTTGTGCTGGCTCGGCTATCACGACAAAGGACGAGCGATGATGGCGGAGGCCCTGGCGGCGGCCGGCGAGACGCGTCATCCCATCGGCGTGATCAACACGCTGTCAACCGCGGCCTCCGTGGAAGTGTTCTATCGCCGGATGCCGGAGGCTCGAGCGACCAGCGAGCGAATGATCGCTCTGGCCGACGAGCACGGCTATCCCTACTATCGCGCCATCGGCCTGATCCTCTCCGGCCTGGCCCTCGCCGTCGACCATGCCGACGAGTCGGGCATCGACCAGATGCGCCAGGGACTCGCCGCGCATCAGAGCGCGGAGACCTGGCAGAACCACGCCACATATCAGATTCTTCTGGCCGACGCGCTCCGTGCGACAGGACGATTCGACGACGCCCTTGCCACGCTGGCCGATGCGGAAACCGCCATTGAGCGCACAGGAGAGCGCTACTACGAAGCCGAGCTCTACCACCTGAAAGGACTGCTGCTCCTGACGCGATCTGCCGCCGAGGCCGAGGCCTGTTTTCTCCAAGCCATCGAGATCGCCCGCCGACAGAATGCGAAATCGTGGGAGCTGCGGGCATCGACGAGCCTCGCCCGTCTGTGGCAGCAGCAGGGCAAGGTTGCCGATGCCGAGCGGCTGCTGGCGGCTATTTTCAGTTGGTTCAACGAGGGTGCTGACACAGCCGATCTGACAGACGCCAAGGCGCTGCTCGAGCAGCTCAGATGAGGTGCGCAGCGCGGCGGTTTACGCCGCTACACAAGACCATCATGGACCTATAATGTGGACATGAAGGCCATCAATGTCACCGAGCTCAAGGCCCACCTGAGCATGTACCTTCGGATGGCATCCAGAGGCACCCGCATCGTCGTGCACGACCGCGACGAACCGATCGCGCAACTCGGTCCGCTACCGTCCGACGTTCAGTCGTGGCGCACCCGCCTGGCGCAGGCCGGCCGCCTTCGGACCGGTACCCAGAAATGGGAACGGCTCCGAATCTCCAAGCTCAAACGCCGCATCGACATCCAGGGCGCGCTCCGGGCCGTGCGCGAGGATCCGAGTGAAGTACGTCGACGCTAGCGCGGTGCTGCGCATCCTGTTTCACGAGCCCGGATCGGCGGTCTCGCTCGCTGGCGGTGACCGCCTCGTGTCTTCACAGCTCGTCGTCGTCGAGACCTTTCGTGCGGTCGACCGCGAGCGCCTCCTTGGCCATCTCGACGACAATGACACCGCGACCAAGCGCGGCGAACTCGCCGACTTGCTGGCGATGATGGACCTCGCGACGGTGGATGACGCAGTGATCGCACGGGCCAAGAGCGCGTTCGCGGTCAACGTGCGGGCAATCGACGCGGTTCACATCGCCACTGCGGAGATCCTCGCAGCTGAGGCACATGACGACGAGACGCTCGAGTTCTGGACGCATGACGAACGTCAGGCCAGCGCCGCGCTGTCGCGCGGGCTTGTCGTCCGCGGCGTGACGGCGTGAGAGCGTCCGATGACACTCCGCATCCGACGCGTCGTGGTCCTGGTGGCCGCGGCAACGCTCGCCGCTTCGGGTTCAACTTCGGCGCAAGCGGACAAGGTCGACGATTACATCCTTGGTGAACTCCAGAAACAGAAAATCCCTGGCCTTCGATCGGTGAGCCCGAGAGAAGCGTGTTCATATCCGTGGGACGTGTGACACGGTGACGCTAACGACAGGCACGCGCGTCGGGCCCTACGGATCCTCGCGAAGTTGGGCGGCGGTCCGCCTCCGCTCGCAGGTGACTCTTGCGAGCTACGGCGCGATCGCGCCGTAGCCGAGGGCACGCGATGATGGTCGGCCAAACCATCGGGCCGTACTCCATCATCGCCAAACTCGGCGAAGGCGGAATGGGCGAGGTGTATCGGGCGCGCGATCCGCGGCTCCGCCGCGATGTCGCGCTCAAGGTCCTGCCCGAACTCGCCGCCGCCGATCCCGATCGCCGCGAGCGATTCACGCGCGAGGCGCACGCCGTGGCGGCGCTCAACCACCCGCACATCGTCACCATCTATTCCGTGGAAGACGCCGGCACGACCGTCTTCCTGACGATGGAACTGGTGGAAGGGCGTTCGCTGGCCGACGTGTTGCCGCCCGGCGGCCTGCCACTCGACCGTGTGCTCGCGATCGGGATCGCCGTGGCGGAAGCCATGACCGCCGCTCACCAGAAGGGCATCACGCACCGCGACCTCAAGCCCGGGAACATCATGCTCGGCGAAGGCGAGCAGTCCGGGCGCATCAAAGTGCTCGACTTCGGACTCGCGAAAACAGGTGCGTCGGGTGCGCCAGGTGTGACCGGTGCGCCAGGTGCGGTGCAGTTCACGAGTGCGGCAGGGGCGACAGGGGAGACCATGCCGCCGCTCACGGCCGAAGGACACATCCTTGGCACCGTGGCCTACATGTCACCCGAGCAAGCCGAGGGGCGGCCGACCGACGGGCGGTCGGATCTGTTCTCGCTCGGCGTCGTGCTCTACGAGATGGCCACCGGGCAACGGCCGTTCGGCGGCGACACCAGCCTGTCGATTCTCTCGTCGATCCTCAAGGACACGCCGCGATCGGTCACCGACCTCAACCCCGCACTCCCGCGCGACCTCGGACGCATCATCCGTCGCGCCCTCGCGAAGGATCCCGAGCGCCGCTATCAGAGCGCGAAAGATCTGCGGAACGATCTCGAGGACCTGAAGGCCTCGCTCGACTCGGGCGATCTGACAGCGCAGCCGTCCGGTTCACACGTCGCCTCGGCTCCGCCGGTGCCACCTGCCACTTCCGCCGTCCCCGCCCCGCGCGTCCGACACGCAGGTCGTGATGACGCTGGCTCGAAGACACTCCCGCGTGCTCGCGGCAGTTGTCGGCGCGATCGCGGTCACGGTGGCACTCGTGGTGTTTCTCCCCCGTGACGAGCCACCGGCGTCGAACGAACCGCCAGCCACGCCGTCGCCGCCCGCCGATCTCACGATCACGCAACTGACGACGAGCGGCAATGCCGGACGGCCGGCGATCTCGCCCGACGGGCGCTACGTGGCCTACGTGCAGCGCGATGGCGACGCGTCCAGCTTGTGGATCCGCCAGACGGACACGACCAGCAACGTGCAGATTGTCCCGCCTGAGCCGGGCGCGACGCTCGTCGGCGCGACGTTTACCCCTGACGCGACCTCCGTCGACTTCGTACGTCAGAAGAGGAGGGAACCAGGAGAGGTCTGGCGGGTGCCCTTCCTGGGCGGGACACCCAGACTGCTCATCAGCGACGTGGCCAGCGCCATCTCGTGGGCGCCTGATGGTCAACGCCTCGCGTTCCTTCGCTCTCGCCTCACGCCGACGCTGATCGACGCAACTGATCGTGGCGGCCGCGGATGGCGGACAGGAACGCGTGTTGGCCAGCGATACGGCGGGTCGGCTCATCGTGTCGCTGATTGCGCCGTGGCAACCGAACATTCCTCCTGCGTGGTCACCCGACGGCCGGCTCATCGCGGTGACCATGGCGATACTAAAAGGGAAGGACTCGTCCTGTTCGTCGACAGCCAGACCGGGTCGACGCATGAGGTCGCCGATACCGAATGGCGGGACGAGCGGGCTCGGCTGGCTCGATCCCCGCTCGCTCGTGGTCAACCTGGCAGCGCAACTCGGCTCACCGAACCAGCTGTTCCGGCTGCCTTACCCTGCCGGTCAGCTGACGCGGTTGACGAACGATCCGAACGACTACATCGGCGTCAGCCTGACCAGCGATGGTCGGAGCCTCGTGACCGGTCGGCAGGACGCTCGCAGCGACATCTGGATCGGTGATGGGGCGGCCTCGACGGGCACCGAAGCCGTCCCACCGACGTCCGGCCAGCGTTCCGCGCCTCGCATGGTCGGGCGATCGGCTTCTCTATCCGCAGTCGCCGGCGGACGGCCAGCGATCCTGCGGGCAAGTCCAAGTGGAGGCAGCCGGAAGAGGTCGTCGTCGACGCCGTCAGCCCCGGAGTCACGAGCGATGGCCGCACCATCGTGTTCGTCACCTCGTCGCAACGACCTCAGTCTCTGGACGGCGGATGCCAGCGGCCGCCGGATCGCCCAACTCGCACCCGCCGCGACTGCCTCGTCGGTGGTGGTCACGCCTGACGATCGGTCGGTGCTCTACAACTCGATCGCCGGCGGGACCGTGTCGATCTGGATGGTGCCGATTGAGGGCGGCACGCCGACGAAGCTGACCGACGGCGCCAGCGTGGCCGTCTCGCCGGATGGGAGATCGATCGCCTTCACGGCACAAGTGCCGAACGGACCGCCATCGCTCGTCGTCTGCGATCTGCCCGGCTGCACGTCGCCGCGTCCAATCGGCGCCGCGCAGTTCGACACGGCCGTCGCGTGGACGCCAGACGGCCGCGGCGTCGCATACGCGCACGACGGCAATCTGTGGGTGCAGCCGCTCGGCGGCGGCGCTCCGCGTCAGCTGACGCGCTTCACGCCGAACCGTCCGATCGGCTCGTTTGCGCTGGTCGCGCGACGGCAAGCGTCTGGCGATCATGCGAACGACCGCCACCCACGACATCGTGCTGCTCAGGGGCTTGAAGTAGCGCGCGACGCAAAGGCGACGGGCATCCGAGGCCAGTCCGCCGATCGGCCGCGCACGGAGCGGAAGCCGCCAGCAGGGGCGTCTCGCGGGCAGGTAGCGCTCCACCGTCGCAACCACCGTGACCACCGCCATGGCCGCGAGGTGCGCGTCGGCCGCGAGCAGCACCAGCAGCATCGCAAGACCACACGCCCCGGCGCAGTACCACCCGGTCGCAACGCCATATCGCAACGCGTCCCACTGGGCGGGCATACCGAAGACGCGCAGCGTTGGCACGCGGTGACACGCATTGAGGCAGCGCTGACGTGCCGGCGAGCCGTGCCACACCGCGGCGCACGCGACCGCGAAGATGATGCGGTCGACGCTGACCGCCAGCCATCCGGCAAGCATGCCGAACGCGACGCCGGCGACGAGCCAGATGGCGACGTATCCAGACAGGAACGCGGCGACGACGAGGTGGCGCGATCGATGAAGGCTCGCCCGCCACAGGCGGCCGATTTCGCGCAGCAACAGCGGCGGCGCCATCGCGAGGATCATCGCCAGCCACATCGCGATGAAGTGACCCGATGGCGAAGACGTCAGCGCCGCCGTCGACACTGCGCCATGCCGCTCGTCGTGCGCCATCGCCACCGCCGTGTGCAGCCAGTCGGCGCTTGCCAGCCAGGCGAAGCGCGATCCAGCCGGCCGCGCTGGCAACGAGCAGCGCCCTGACCCGGTCCGCGCAGCGCGACCGTCAGTGCGGCGCGCGGCCACATCTCATTCACCGAGCTTGAAGACGCTCAAGCGGCCGACCTCGAAGTTGGCGCCGGAGGCCGCCGGAGTCGCCGGAACGAACTGCACATCGAGCCGTTCGAGTCCGGCGCCCGAGAGATGCAGGGCATCGACGATCTCGCGTGATCTCTAACACCTGGTTGATGCCGCTGCCGGCGGTCGGACCATCCGGATCGCTCGCGGCCGAGACGCCGAAGAGCGACACGGTTCCGGCGCGCCGGTCGGCATACGCCGCGGGGTCGGCGTTGGGCGGGAGGTCGATGTAGACGTGATAGATCGCGGCGTCGCTGGTGCCGCGAATGCCCTCGAGCTTCAGGAACACGCGAGCGGGCTCTGCGGCCGCCCCGGCGCCGGGTGCGGCAGCCCGCCCGATGCCGCTACGGAGCGACTGCGTCTCCGTCGCGTCGAGTCGAACCGCGGCGCCGGTCGTGCCTGCGACCCGTACGGCTCCCTCGCTGGCGCCGATCAACTTCGACCTCTTCTGGGCACTCACAGCCGCGTCCTCGCTTTCCCGGCGAGCGCCAACGGGGACGCGGGCGCCGAGGCGCGTCAAGCGACGCGCGGCGCGCGGTCCGATCTCCGTGGGCGCTTCGTCCTCATAGATGTAGTCGAGCGCTGGTGCGGTCGTGTCCAGCACGTCGCTCGCGGTGACGAGCCACTCGCTCCCATCGGTCTTCGGCATCACGAACTGGCGGTCTGCTGGTCCGTTGAGCCATGTCGTCTGGGCGGGGTTCTCGTGCGTCTCCTGCTCGTCGCGCAGCCAGACGCTCCAGAGACGATCGATGTTCGCGTGGTGCAGCCAGAAGATCGGGTCGAGCGCCGCCGTGATCGGCATCGACATCAACCCGAGGTCCTGCCACGCGTTGGGATTCCCATTCGGCGCGACCCCACCGATCGCGCCGTGAATGACATTATGCGGCAGCGACTCGAGGCCGCCGTTCGTGGTGTCCGATTCGGGCCCGTGATGAAAGACCGTCTCAGGGCCGCCGAACCCGGGCGGAATATCGCTGTCGCCGCCGGTGAACACGTCATCCTGAAGCGCCGTCAGCTCCACGAACGAGGGATCGATCTCAATGGGCGTCGTGCCGCTGCCGAAGCGGCGCTCAACGCGCAGCGGATTGTCGGTTCCGTCGGGAAGCGTGGCCAGGCTGAACGCGCCCGGGAGGGTGCGGGCGTTCACCTGGGTCGTGTCGCTGTAGTTCCAGTACGGCAGCGCCCAGTCGTCGGGCCCTCCCGCGGCCACGATGGCGTCGCGAACGATCGCCTCGAAAGCCGCGAGATAGCCGCGGTGCCACGGAAGAAAGTACCAGCTCTGGTGCTGGCACTGGTCCCAGAAACGACGCTGGACGGCGAGTGTCGGGAGTGGCGTGCTCGCCTGAATGACGCCGAACTCTTCCCACACGACGGGATGCATGCCGTGCATCGCGGCGAGGAACCACCAGCTGGTCCTGTCCGTCACCGGCCTCGACTGCAGCGCTCGTACCCCACGGGCATACCACTCGAGCGTGTCGCTCCACCCCGCACCCAAGCCCCACACGTCCTTCCGTACACGAGCCATGCCTTCGTCCCTCCGTCAGCTGCGAGCCCCCGGTTGCCGACAGAGAGTTGGACGGCCCTCATAAGTCAAATTCCCACCTCATCGGCCAGGTCCGCCCTCTGTGTAATCCGTGTAATCTGTGGACCGCTTTGACCTCCCGCAATCCGTGGACCTGGGTGGAGCAACCGCTGCAGGATGCGCGCTATGCCATCCGCCGGCTTCGTCGCGATCGCGCGTTCGCGGCGGCCGCGATCCTGACGCTCGCCATCGCGGTCGGGATGAGCACCGCCATCTTCAGCGTCTTCAACGCCGTCGTCCTGCGCCCGCTCGACTACCCCACTCCTGATCGGCTGATCTGGCTCGAGACCACCGGCCCCGACGCGGAGCCGGGCGCGATCATCGGTCCCGACTTCGTTGACTGGCGGAACCAGGCGGCGTCCTTCGACAGGATGATGGCGTATGGGACCGGCGACTACACACTGTCATCGCCTCAGGGAGCCGCGCGCGTTCGCGCGGCGATGGTGACTGAAGACTTCTGGGATTTAGCCGGCGTCCGCGTCGCGGCTGGGCGTCTACCGCGCGCCGACGAACGCGACATCGTGCTTCTCTCACAATCGTTCGCCGCGCGGTGGTTCGCCGGACGTTCCGATGTCGTCGGCAGCACCGTCGCCCTGAATGGCAGGCAGGCAACGATCGTCGGCATCCTGCCGGAACACTTTCGATTCCAGCTTCCCGGGTTCAACTGGGCGGGGTTTCGCCCGGCGGATATCGACGTGTATCGGCCAATGGGCCTGTCGGCCGAGCGCAGTGGCCAGATTGCGCTGGTGAACGTCGTCGGCAGACTGAAAGCGGACGCGACGCTCGAAGGCGCGAGAGCGGAGCTCGACGTCATCCGCGCGCGGATCGCCCAGACTCATCCGAATCCGTTCCACGATCACCAGCCGCTGCGCCTCGTGCCGCTGCACGAGCAGCTGATCGGACGAGCCCGGTGGGCGCTGATGGTGCTCCTTGGCGCGGTCGGGTTCGTGCTGCTCATCGCCTGTGCGAACGTCGCCAACCTGCTCCTGGCGCGCGCATCGGTCCGACGCAAAGAGATCGCGGTGCGCATGTCGATGGGCGCCGGCCGATCGCGTGTGCTCGGACAATTGCTGGTCGAGAGCCTCGTGCTCGCCGTTCTCGGGAGCGCGGCCGGGCTGCTGCTCGCGCGTCTCGGAGTGACGGCGATCCTCCAAATCGCTCCGCACGTCATTCCCCGACTGGCTGAGACGACCATCGATGGACGGGTGCTCGCGGCGGTCCTTGGCACGTGCGTGCTGATCGCCATGGCCTTTGGATTGGCGCCGGCGTTCGCACTCTGGCGCACCGCTCCGCACGACGCACTGAAGAGCGGCAGCCGCACCTCGTCGCCACGCGGCGGGGGTGAGCGCACGCGCAAGCTCCTGGTCGCCGGCGAGGTCGCGCTCGCGCTGACGCTGCTGATCGGCGCCGGTCTCATGTTGAAGAGCGCCTGGCGGATGCACGACTACCCGCCGGGCTTCGAGCCGGGCCGCGTACTGACCGCGAAGATCGAATTCGCGGGACGACAGTACGCAGCGCCACATCGGTCGCTCGCGATGATCGATGCACTGCTCGAGCGTCTCGAGAGCGAGCCGGCCGTTGACGCCGCGAGCATCTCGACGCACGGCTACATGCTGTCCCCCGGGCTGGACATCGAAGGTGAGCCCGTACCAAGGCCCGAAGAGATCGGCAGCATGCCGCCAATCATGGTCAACGCCACAACCGCCGCGTTGAGGCCAATCATGGGCTTCCGGATGCTGCGCGGACGGTGGTTCACCGATGGCGAAGCAGCAGCGGTCCTCAACGAAAGCCTCGCGCGACGCGAGTTCGGCGAACGGGACCCGATCGGCCGGCGGATCCGGGTGAGCGACGACGGCCCTCTGCTGACGATCGTGGGGGTGGCCGCAGACGTGAAGTATTCGCGGCTCGACCAGCCGGCTGAACCCGAGGTGTATGTGCCCTATCAGCACACCGGTGGCGGCTTGTTCGGCATCACCGCGCTCATCTCCACGACGGGCGATCCGGTCGCGCTGGCTCCGAGTCTTCGCGGCGCGGTCGCCGCGATCGACGCGACGCAGGTTCCCGCTGATGTGATGACGTTGGAACGATGGCTGTCCGAGTCGATCGCGCCTCGCCGACTGAACATGTTTCTGCTCAGCGCGTTCGCCGGAAGCGCCCTGCTGCTCGCGATCGTGGGTATCTACGGCGTGATGGCGTATTCCGTCGCGCAGCGCGTCCATGAGATTGGAGTGAGGCTGGCGCTTGGTGCCCGGCGGATCGACGTCGCCCGCATGATCGTCCGTCAGGGCGCAGCGGTCACCGCGATTGGCATCGTCGCGGGCGTGGCCGGCGCGTTCATGCTGACGCGGCTGATGGAAAGCCTGCTGTACGACGTGCAGCCCACGGATCCGTGGACGTTCAGTGTCGTGACGGCGGCCCTTGCGGCCACCGCGCTGGCCGCCTGTGCGCTGCCGGCGCTCAAGGCGGCGTTGGTCGATCCCTCGATCACCCTGCGCGACGAGTAGCGTCGAGAATCAATCCGCCGTCGACCGCGGCGAGCGACTCCTCGAGAGCGCGATCGTGCGGGTTCAGCACCATTACCATCGCCCCTGACGGCAACAAGCCTTCGCCGCGCAGCCGCTCTTCGAGATCCGGCGAGAGCGTTTTCTTCGAGAGCACCGCCAGGACGGTTTGCGTTCCATTGGAGTAGCGCAGCTCTTTGGCAACGACGAACGCGCGCTGCACGCCTGGTTCCTGCGCCAGTCGAGACGAGAGGGCCGCAGCATCGATTGCCGGATCCGACGACGGCCCGAACCGGTCGGCGGCCGAGAGTTCGGATCGCTCGGTACGCGCCATCTGCGTCCTGGCCGATTGGCGAGCAGATCGAGTGAGATATCGGCGCGCCTCGGCGTACCGGCCGTGACGTTCCAGGAACTCCGCCATCGCCGTGCATCCGTCCTCGACGAGCGTCGCGTCCGCGTCCATGGCCGCGTCAATCAGTGCGGCTCCGGAGCCGTCGTCCCGCTCCAACAGGATGCGGCCGGCCGACAACCCCGCCCCGGCGTGCCCTTGACGGTGCGCGACGAGATACAGATTGAGCGCCGCGTCAGCATCGCCCTCGGCTTGTAGAAGCTGACCTCGCTCGAACGTCTGCTCGCGCGTCGGCGAGGGCACGGCGGTCAGGCCGGAAAGCCGGCTGCGCCGCGCCCGGATCTCGTCGTGCCGCTTTGTCCATTTCTCGCCATGCGCCTCGCGCCACATCCGGTCGAGACCATCCACAAGCACTCGCTTCTCATCGCCAAGGAAGCCGTCCGCCGCCGTGACCGTGACCGGACCGGGCCACCGCGGTGGCTGCCCCAGCGATCCGAGGCGATCGCGAAGCGCGGGATGCGTGTGCGGCGGTTCGGTGTCGGTGGACATCAGGCGTTCGAGTCGCTGTTCGCGGTCCTCGACGTTCTCCCAGATCTCGGGACCCATTTCCGAGAACGGTCCGGGCGGCTCTCGGTCCTCGGCCACGCGCTCGAGCAGGCGCGGCCAGAACGTTCCATCGAACAGTTCATGCCCGATCTCGATCGACGTCAGCGTCTGCGCGACGATCTCAGGACTGGTCACGTCCGCCGCGTGTCGATCGGCCAGTAGTTCCTGCTCCCGCGAGACGTCGGCAGCGCCGGCCTCGAGCCGCGGCAGGTAGAACCGAAACAGAAAATACACGTGGGCCGGCACCGATTGTTGCTCCTCGAGCACCTGCAGAAGACGAATCCAGGAGAGCCGGGTGCGGTGCACCCAGCGCGCAAGACGTCCGTGGGCGAGCGACATGTGCCCGAGTTCGTGGGCGATGACGGCGCGAACCTGGTCTGGCGACAGCGTGGCGAGCAACGGGTAGCCCAGGCAGAGCGTGTTTCTCGGCCAGAACACAGCGGCGCGCGGTGTCTGCAACGCCGATGCATTGTCCGCGGCGGTGACGACGACGCGGTGAATCGCGGGCGCGTCGATACGCCTGGCGATCTGCTGCACCTCGCGATACAACGGCCCGCCGAATTGCGGACCGATGTCGACGCCTTTCGGCTCGGGAAAGGGAAACCACAGCGCGCGAAGCACTCGGGCGGTTATCGTCACGACGGGAACGCCGATCAGAATCGCCGCGATGGTGACGAACGGGCGGCGTGCGAGCACACCCCAGACGAGAAACACCGGCACCGACAGAAAGATGCCTACTATCAGCGCGAGATAGGCGTGGCCCTCGAGAATGAGGAGGAACAGACGCAGGCGCCCCGCTCGCCGGACGCGTTCGCTCGACGGCTCGTTCACGCGCGCTCCTCGCCCTCGTCCTCAGCCGCATCGGCGTCGAGCGTTTCCATTCTGTGGAGCACGTCCTCGTGCACGTGCGGCTCGAGGCCACAGTGCAGAGCCTCCTCGAAGCTTTCGATGGCCTCCTCGAACCGACCCAGCATCTGGAGTGCCTGTCCGAGTGCCGCATGCGCAGTCCCGAGGTGATGCATGTTCCGCACGGCGACCTCGGCATCGTCGAAGGCCGCTTGATAGCGTCCCCGACGGAAGTGCGCATAGCTGCGGTCGCAGTGGACCTTGGCATCGTCGGGCCCGAGCGCGACGGCGCGGTCGTAGTGCTCGAAGGCGCGGGCCAGATCCTGACGCCGTTCGAACGCCTCGCCCAGGTAGCCGTGCGCGCGCGCATGGTCCGGGTTTTTCGAGAGCGCCGATTCCAGCGCGTCGACCGCATCGTCCAACGCCCCACGTCGGAGACAGTCGGCGCCGCGCTGGACATGCGGCTCCGGGTCTCGAGGCGCCAGGGCCGACGCCTTCGCCCAATCGGCCGACGCGCGTTCGAGTTCGTTCATCCGCGCCAGGCCGACGGCGCGAAGGTTGTAGGTACTCGGCGTTGTCCGGGGACATCGCGATCGCCCGGTCGAAGTAGGCAACGGCCTTCGGCGCAAACACGTCGTTGTGTAAATAGAGTTGACCGAGGTCGGCGAGGCTCAGCGACACGTTCCACAGCTTGACGAGCAGCGCGCCCATCGGCGCCATCAGGATTGCGGCCGCCAGCGCGCCCGCCGCGGCGATTCCGCCCACCGTTTCCGCCGCACCGGTGTGACGCAGCACATACGTCGCGGCGACCGCGCCAATCGGGGCGAGCAGAAACGCCACCATCCAGGCGTCGTCGTTGCGGGCGACGTCGGGCGGAAACGACCCGTACATCATGCCGATGAAGGCACCGAGGCCGACGCTGAGGCCATAGGCCAGCCATCGCGATTCGACGTCAGCCACCAGGACGACACCAATCCCGAGCAGCGCCGTCCAGAAGAACGCGAACATCGCAAGCCAACCAGCCCCTTTTCCCAGGAGGCGCACGGTCAGCGGATAGAGGCCGCGCAAGAGCAGCGCCGCAATCACGACAAACGCGGTGAAGGTGAGGGGATCGCGGATGCCGGGACTGATCGTGATCGCGCCGAACGCGCCGCCGAGGGTGCCGGACATCGCCACCCAGGCGCCGGTCGCCGCCTTGGATCCGGTGTGGAGGAGCGGCTCGACTGCCTCTGCCTGCTCGGTGACTGCCTCCTCAGTCATGTAGAACGCAAGATCGTCCTTCCAAGCGGTCGGATCCTTGACCATCAAGCGCGGCCTCCGGATACGTCAACGCGCTCGGATCACCATCCGACGAGGGTTCCCTCGCGGTTTGTTCGACGGTGCAAGCGCCGTGCGCGGGTGAGCAAACGCTGTACCCGGCACGACACTCGCTGCCGATCCCACGGGGTTCGTGATTCCAGGTGTGCCAGCCCGTGCTGGCTTACGCCCTCCGTAACCGTTTACGCATCGCCTCCGGAACGGTGTCAATTCTTCACGCCGCGGCGTGTAGATGCTAATCACGGGAGAACTGCTGCCGATAAGCACCCTCGACAGGATGCGGCTTCCTCCACCGCCCTATTTCGGTTGGCTGCACTCGCGTGCGACGGCGGGCGGCGGGTCACGTACCGAGATACGAACGCCTCAGCCCGGGAGCGTGATCCTCAGAGGCTCGGGTGGCTACTTCGAGCTCGTGGACGCCGGCTCGCACGCGCACATTGCCGGTCCGGTCCAATGGTCGCGCGCCATCCAGTTGGCCAGGGCGCACGGCGCGAACGCGGTCTGGCAGCAGGATCTCGACGAGCACGGCCGCCCACTCGGCGCGCCCTTCCTGATTCGCCGCTTCTGATTCGCGGCCATGGGATCTGTCAGGGCTTCCGGTGCCGGACGATCCAACGTGAATCTGCGTCATCCGCGTAATCTGCGGATGCTTCTGTCTGCGTAATCTGCGCGGTCACGCCTCCGGCGATACCGGGACGCGCGTGGCCGGACCCGGGTCCGGCCCACCACTCAGGCGACCGACGACGCGGCCAACGGTAAATGAGGCGTTGAAGATCGAGCGCAGCGGAATGAGACCGCCCAGCCGGTGGTTGCCGAGCGCCTCGAAGCCGACCGACGCCATGCAGCCGCACTGCGTGCAGTCGGGATCGCCGCCGTACTGGCATGGCGAGATCGGCTGCTTGAGATCCGCCGACACACAGGCGGTGGTCCGCGAGAAGATGCATTCCTCCGGCGACTGCGGCGGCCGCAGGTAGCCACGCACGACCGCCGGCATCATGTCGCGCAGCTTCGGCTCCCGGCCGTGCAGCGTGGTGATCTCCCCCACGAACATCTCGCGGTCGGCGGGCGTCAGCATCTCCGGCGACGATTCACCCTTCTGCGGCGTGTACAGGCTGAACCAGATGCGCTTGATATCCGGGTTGGGCGCCCAGAACTCGGTGAACTCGGTGACATACCCCGGCCGGGCCTGCTGCCGCGTCAACGTGCAGTGCACCGTGATCTGCTGACCGCGAATGTGCTTGAGAATCCGATCGTAGGTGGCCGGGGCGCGGCGGCGATCGTGTTCGGGCTGCAGCCCGTCAATCGAGACCACGACCTGAAGGTTCTTCATGCCGGCCCACGCCTCGGGGATGGGACGGACCGCACTGGTTACGACCTGGGTGTGGATGCCCATCCCGGTGAGCTGCGGCAGCAGCACGTCGAGTTCGCGGAAGCGCACGAGCGGTTCGCCACCAACGATCGAGAGCTGAATCGGGCGGTGCCGCGCGACCAGATCGAGCATGCCGTCGATGAGTGCCTGGCCCTTGAAGTCGGAGAGCTGCCGAAGGACGACGCCGCCGCCGAGATGATCGTCGCCGTAGGCGTAGCAGCCCGGGCAGCGGAGGGGACACTCGCGGGTGATCTCGACTGACAACGTTGGCCGGTGTCCGGTCAGGATCCGCCCCCACGCCTGTACGACCGCACCAACCTCCATCGAGCCGCCTTTCGCGTCACGGGGAAGATGCACGTGGTGAAAGCACGTGTCACCCGTACGCAAAATTGTAAGTTACCGATGCGGACGAGCTGGCCGCGTGGGGGGGTCAGGTCGTGAATCGTGAATTCGGGGAGCGTTCACGATTCACGACCTGACCCCTGACCCCTTGCCCGTCTCAGCGTCGGGCTCGCTTCACCGGCGATCCGATCCGTAGTCGAACGCGTAGCCGACCAGCTGGTTGCGCGGATACCACGCGAGGATCGGCGGCGCGTCGCCGGGCAGGACCTCGCCGAAGACGACCGACTTGTGAGCCTGCAACCCGCGCGGCCGTTCCGCCAGGGTCGTGAAGCCGGCGAACACCACCCGATTGGTGCGGCCGGCGCGGACGCGGACGACATCCCCGCTGTCCACGTGATTCACCTCGAAGGTGTACTCGCCAGCACCGAGCGTCACTCCTGGCAGCGCGACCGCCGCGCTGAAGCGAAGCGTTTCCATCGAATCCAGGCGCGCCGCCGTGGGACTGGCGACGACCGGCGCGATGACGACCGCGAGGAGCAGCGCGCACACGACAGGTCGATGGCGCGTGACCATGATCTTGACCCTCCACCCGGACGCGCCTGCCTCAATGCGCGTCATCTGAGTAGACGTCCACGCCTGGGGAATTCCGGTGGGACGAACCGCGCGTATTCGATCGCACCCGATCTGTAGCCGTTTCGGCCACACGCCGATACGACCTCAACAGTGAGCGCAACTCTCGACGTCCCCACCTCGCGGGACGAGCGCCGTCGTCCCGCCGACCTCCACCTCCGCGCCGTCCTCGAGCGGCTGCCGGTTGCCGTGCTGCGCATCGCCGTGAACGGGACGCTCATGGCGGTCAATCAGGCCGGCCTTGGCCTTCTCGGCGCCGACTCGCTGGCGCAGGTGCTCGGCACCTCTTTTCTTGCCTACCTCGACGACAGCCTGGTGGCGCCGTGCCGCCGCCTGCTGGAAGACGCCGGACAAGGGGTGGGCGGCTCGCTTGAAATCGACCTGCGCGGATTGACCGGCACCCCGCACGCGCTCGAAGTCCACGCGGTCCCGCACCCCGGGGCACCCGACGCCACGCCGTCGGTGATGGTCACGTTCCGCGATGTCACCCGCGCGCGCCAGCTCGCGCAAGTGCTCGAAGACGCCGTGGCCAGGCAGACCGATGCTGACAATCGGCTGCAATCGGCTCTTCAGGACGTGCAGCAACAGCAGTCGCGTTACGACGCGCTCCTCACCGAACGTCAGCAGGCGGGGCAACAGGTCGAAGCCGAACACGCGGACTTCGGCCAGCGACTGACGGCGGCCGCTGAGGAAACGACGCGGGCGGTCGCGCGCGCCGGTGAACTCGAACGCGCGTTGGAAGAAACGCGGCGCGCGCATGACGAAGCGCTACATGCGCATGAAGAAGCGCGGCGTGCGAACGAGGCCGGCACCAACGAACTGCAGGCCCGTGTCGAATCGCTCGAGCGGTCGCACGCGTCGGGACTAGAATCCGTGCGCGCTGAGCTCGGCAGCGAACTGTCGGCTCGTGAGGCAGCGCACGCCGCGCAGTGTGCCGAGCTGACGGCCGCGCACGATGCACGGCTCACAGAGCTCGCCAACGCACACGGCGCGCAGCTCGCCGAAACGGAATCAGCCCTGGCGGCGGCGCTCGACGGTCGGCACGCGGCCCACACCGCACTGGAGCAAGCCGAGACCGCGTTCACCGCCGAGCGGCAGCGGCTCGAGGCTGAGATGGCGGCCGCGCGCGATGCCGAACGCGCGGCTCAGACCGCCTGGACGACCGAACAGTCGGAGCGGCTCCGCGCCGAGGTCGGCCGGCAGCACCTTGTCGACGCCATCGCGCGGCTGGCCCGCGAAGCCGGTGTGGAGGGACGAACTGACCCAGGCGACGCCGGCAGCGCGAACCCCACGGACGCGGACGGCCACGACGCCCCCGCTCCGGACGGTCCCGACACCACACAAACATCGGCCTGGTAACTCAGCAGATTCCGCTTAAGATCTTCCGAGCGCGGGCGGTGTCGACCCGCGCGTGCGAAGAGATCGATTCGATCGGCAGGCGTTGATGAGCGTACCGGACGACGCGGGCGATTCGTCGCTGACCAATCGGCGGGTGGAACCACGCTACTCGCGGGATGCGATCCCCGCCATCATCGGGATCCGTTTGTCTCCGGGCGACGAGGCCGAACTCGTCAACGTCTCGGCCAGCGGCATCCTCGTCGAGAGCGCCATGCGTTACGCCCCCGGCGTGACGCTGACGGTCCATTTCGAGGGCAGCTTCACCACCCGGCAGATCAAAGGCCGCGTGGTCCGCTGCCAGGTCTCAGCCATCACCCGGCAGGGCGCGCTTCAGTATCAAACCGCGCTGGCCTTCGAACGCCGGCTCGAGCTCGGGATTGCGGCGAGCGAGCCGGCCTCTGAGCAACCGCCGCAGCAGACGCCAGCGGCCGACGCCGGATCGACGGCGCCGACCGACGAATCGTCAGAGCCACCAGAACCCTTCAACCGCTGGTAAGGCGGTCCGCTCAACCACCACCAACGGGCCCTGCGTCATCAGGAAAAGCGCCCGTGGCTGGCCGTCTTCCCCAGCAGCCATGCGAAGGAACGCGGCACACCTCTTCCAGCTCGGTCACGCGCTGGGCCCGTACCGGATCGAAGGGCTCCTCGGATGCGGCGGCATGGGCCGCGTCTATCTGGCGCGCGACACCCGGCTCGATCGCACCGTGGCCATCAAGGTCGTCGATCCGAGCCGACAACCGGCCGCGGCGCTGGTCCGCGAGGCGCGCCTGGCGGCATCACTCGATCACCCTGCCATTTGCAGCGTGCATGAGATCGGCCATCTCGGCGGCGAGCCCTTCATCGTCATGGAGCATGTCCGAGGCACCGCGTTGGCGACGTTGATCCGGAACCGTCGCGCGATGCCGCAAGACGCCGCCATCTCCTACGCACTCCAGATTGCGGACGCCGTCGTGCACGCGCACGAGCACGGGGTCGTGCACGGCGACATCAAGACGTCGAACGTGATGGTGGCGCCGGACGGGCGCGTCAAGGTGCTCGATTTCGGTCTTGCGGTACGCCGGACAATCGACGATCCCCTCTCCAGCAGTGCGGAGACGACGTGCCCGTCGCCGTCGAGCGGGTGTGCAGGCACGGTGCGTCCATGGCGCCCGAGCTCCTGCGCGGGCGCCCGCCGCACGAAGCGTCGGACATCTGGGCGCTGGGCATCGTGCTCTACGAAATGGTGGCCGGCTGCCGCCCGTTCCGCGGCGCGACTACGTATGAGCTGGCAGCCAATATCCTCGGCAACGATCGCGGCCCGATGCCGGCCCGCGTCCCAATGCCGGTCCGGGAGGTCATCGAGCGCTGTTTGTCGGGTCCACCGGCCGACCGGTACCGCACGGCCCGGGACCTGATGACCGCCCTGCACCATCTGGTTGGCGCCGCCATTGGCGGGGCCGTGGAAAACCATGCGAGCCCGGCAGTCTAACCCCGTGGTCGTATCGCTACCGCGATCGATGGCTCTGCCGTTGTCAGCCAGGCCAGCAATGATGAATAATCCGCGCCCAGAGCGGCCTTCGAGGCGGTCTCCGTTCTCACTGAACCGAGGATCTGCCGGGCACTCGCACGGTGCCCCGCCGCCGGCGGCTGGCGTGCGCTCGTCGACGGTGGCGTCCTTTGTGACTGACGAGGCACGCTTTCTCGCCGCCCTTCCCGTCATCGACGATGTGACGGCGCAGGTGTGTCGACGCCATCACGTGAGTGGCGCCGAAGCGGACGATTTCCGTTCCGACGTCCGCATGCACTTCATCGAGCGGAACTACGAAGTGCTGCGCCGCTTCGAAGGCCGCAGCCAGCTCTCCACCTATCTGAACGTCGTCATTCAGCGGCTGTTCGTCGATCGCCGCAATCGCGAATGGGGCCGCTGGCGGCCGTCGGCCGAGGCTCGTCGTCTCGGACCGGCAGGGATCCTCCTCGATCGGCTGATCACCCGCGACGGCTGGAGCCGCGATCAAGCGCTCGAGTCGATCGTCGTCAATCACGGAGTGACGATCGATGATGCCCTGCTCGCGCTCTGCGACAAGCTCGCGGCGCGCGGGCCGGTGCGACGGTCGGTGCCCGAAGACGACGCCGGCGAGATCGTCGATCAGGGACCAGGCGCTGACGACAACGTGGTCCGCGCCGAGCAGGATTTCCTCGCTCGTCGCGTGCGCGCCGCGCTCGAGCGCGCGATGCAGTCGCTGACGGCGATCGATCGGCTGATCCTCAAGATGCGCTTCGAGGACCGCGTGTCGGTGGCCGATATCGCGCGCGCGCTGTCGCTCGATCAGCGGCGACTCTATCGGGCCATCGAAGGCCTGCTCGAAGCCATCGGCACGAGCATGCGGGCCGAGGGCATCTCGGCGCACGACATCGAAGAGCTCTTCGCCGACGGCGGCACGCTGGGGCTGCGTGACGAACCGGCGGCTGAATTCAGCGGACCGACGTTGGCTCCCCCTGCGGCGAAGAAAGGGGTCCTGTGAGCGCCGATCCTGTGATTCGCGGCGTTGATCAGTGTCCGGACCCCGAGACGCTGGCGGCGTTTCTCGACAATCGCCTTTCGGAGCGCGATCGCGAGGTCGTGGCGGCGCACCTGACATCGTGTGAGACGTGTTACGCGGTGTTTCTCGAAACGATCCAGACAAAGCCAGCGGCAACGGTGTTGACGTCGTCGCGGTGGTCATCGCCGCCATTGATGCGACGCGCGGCAATGGGGCTGGCCGCGGCAGCGGCGCTGGTCCTGGCTGTGTACGTTGGCCTGATGGTCTCGCGTGGCTCGAACGCGCAGCCGCAGCTGGACGCGCTCGTGGCGGCGGTCGGTACCGATCGCTCGATCGAGCCTCGGCTGACCGGCGGCTTTGCGCACGGGCCGCTTCGCGGCGCCTTGCGCGGAGCGTTGCGTACACCGCTCGTTTCCCCTGACGTTACGGATTGCTGCGGCCGCCATCGAGAAAGAGCAGGCGCGCAGATCTCCGCCTCGGCCGACCACGCGCGCGGAGTCGCCGCCCTCGTGCTTGGTGACACCGACACTGCGATTGTGGCACTCGAACGAGCGGCGGAGCGCGAGCCCACTAACGCGCGAATTCTCAGTGACCTGGCGGCAGCGTATCTCGTGCGCGCTGCGGTGACGAGTTCGCCTGACGACGTGTCGCGCGCACTGGCCATGGCCAATCGTGCTGTGACCGTCGACCGATCGCTCGCCGAGGCTTGGTTCAATCGCGCGCTCGCACTCGAGCGTCTCGGCATGGGTGTCGAGGCGCGGGATGCCTGGCAGGGCTACCTCACGATCGACGATCGATCGGGATGGGCCGACGAAGCCCGCACCCACCTGCGCACCGATTCACCACGCTGATTGGCGCACACCATGTTCGGGCAGGCACGTCTCGTCGGCGTCGCGCTCTTGGCGGTCGGGCTCGCAGGTACCGGCGGGTCGCGAATGCTACGCCGAAGCGCCGAAGCTCCACGAAAGGCCCTGGTCGCCGCCATCGGCGCCAACTTGCCATTCGAGGCGCGGCTGACGGGGGATTCAGCCGCCCACCTTCTCGCCGCGGCGGGCCGGCGCGAGCGCTCCCTGCTTCCCGCTGTCACCCGACGCCCTCATCGCCACAGCTCTGATTGAAAAGCGGGCCGCCGGGAACCCGAGCGCGGACGCGCTCGCCGATCTCGGCGTCGCATATCTCATTCGTGGTGAGGTCGACCGATCGCTCTCGGTGTTGACGGACGCCGCGGCGCAGGCTCGAGCGGCGGCACCGTGGTCGGATCTTCAGTGCGGCGCACCTGGTCAAGGCCAGCCGTGTGCCGGAGCGCCGAATCGAGCATCTGGCGCACGCGCTCGACGCCGCCGCCGAGTCCCTTCGCATCGCTCCGTCCAACGAGGCCCGCTACAACCGCGCGCTCGCGCTGCAGGGTTTGGTGGCTTTCGTCGGAGACGCTGCGCCCTGGGACGAGTATCTGGCGATCGAAACCGAATCGGCATGGCAGGCCGCGGCAAGGCACTGGATGACGCGGGCGCAGCCCGCAGTAGACAGCCGGGAGGAATGGACGCGGCGGCTGGACCAGCTTCGGAAGCGGCTGTCTCAGCGCGATCGTGCGTATCTCGAAGAGACGGCCCGATTGTTTCCCGAGGCCACGTTGGAGTTTTTCGAACAGGAAGTGCTACCTGCCTGGGCGCGTGCAGTTCTCAACCGCGAGGCTTCGACGATCGACGACGCCGTTGCGAGCGCCACTCTGATGGCCGAAGCGATTCACGGCGCAACAAACGACCGCGTGCCGCTCGATGCGGTGGCTGCGACACGAACTCGCCTTCCCGAGTTGGCGGCCGCCCACCTCGCCTACAGCGATGGGGTGAAGCTTTTCGACACAAATGCCTATGTCGATGCGACGAAGGCGTTCGAACGCGCACGCGCTGGATTCGAACGCGCGAGAAGCCTTGTCCCACGCGGTGTGGACACGCGTCCAGCTGGCGGCCCTGCGGGTTCAGGTTCGCACGCTGGAAGGCGTCGCTGGAATCAGGAGCTGGAACAGCTCCAGGGAATCGCACGCACACGCAACTACCATACGCTTCTTGGCCGCACGCTCTGGTTGCACGGTCTCTCGCTGTACTACGAGTGGCATTTCACGGAAGCCCTTGCTGCGTTTAGGAATGGGGCGGCCGCCTTCGAGGGCGCAAACGAACGCGATACGCCGTCAGCTTGTACCACCTCCTCGCCGACACGCTCCGGTTGCTTGGCGAAGGATCAACTGAGCCCGGAGTACTTGGGGCGAACGCTTGAAGGTCTGTCTCGCCTGCGCAAACTTGGTGCGCCGCTATGTGTCGCTGTACAACGCCCATTGTTCGCACGAAGTCGCGATCTGCTCGAAACCGCACTGCTCTTTCAGAACGCCACGGTCCGCGAAGCGTCGCGCGCCGGAATCGAAGTCCAGGCGGAGGCACTCGCGCAACGTGCCACGATCCACCTGCGACGAGGGGATCGCGCTCGCGCCGTCGCCGACGCCGAGGCGGCAGCCGAACGGGTTTCGCGGGTCTCCGAAGGCTTTCTCAAGGTGGGCCTGACGTCGGAGCTGGTCGTGTTGCGCGCGCAGCTTGAGCCAGCGTGGGCCACACAGCACGAGGACGTCGGCCAAGCGATTGCGTTCTATGAGCGCGCTGACCCCTCCCGGCTGCCTGGGCTCTTCCTCAACCTCGCTCGCAGCGCGCGTGCCGTAAACCGCACCACCGACGCCGAGTCCGCTCTCACCCGCGGCATCGCCCGGCTCGAAGCACAGCTTCGGCCTCGATGACTGCCATGCGCATCTGTAAATTTCGATAGTGGTCGGGATCTGTTTCCTGAGATGGTCGACCTGCAATTGGACATCAATCGAAGCCCGGATCGGGCATTCGAGTATGCCGATCGCTCGAAAGCTCGCACGCTGATAGCCGCGATGTCCGGGACCGACCGCCCAGTCCCGGTTCAACGACTCGCGGATATACAGGCCCAGCTCCCGCCGACAGTGGTCTTGATCGTCTACGCGGCGCTTGCTGATCGCCTGCTGATCTGGTCGGTAACCACAGACTCGGCGGCGCTCACAGAACAGCCCGTATTTGCTGCCACGCTCACGCGGCAGGTTTCACGCCTGCGGCAGGCCATTCTCGATCGGCGCGATTCGGCAGACGTCAACCAGACCTTGTTCGAGACGTTGATCCGGCCAGCGCAGGCGGCGATCGCGGGCAAAACGACAGCGGTCTTCGTTCCCGACGGCGCACTGCACCTTCTGCCGTTCGCCGCTCTTCGAGATCCGACGACCGCCCGCTACCTGATCGAAGACCGCGCGATCGCCAGCACGCCGAGCGCGAGTTTCTTCGCGACGGCAATTGCCAACGCCCGCGAGCGCACTTCGACCGGGTTGACATCGGCGCTACTCGTGGGCAACCCGGCTGACTCGTACCGAAGCGGTCCTCCCTGGTGCGGACCTGGAAGTCAGCGCTGCCGCGTCGATTTACCCGCGCCACCAGGTGCTCCAGGGAGAAGGCGCGACAAAGGCCGCGTTGGTTTCGGCGGCACCGACGGTCGACGTCATCCACTTCGGTGGCCACGCCCTAGTCAACGCGGAATACCCGATGCTGTCGCGGCTGCTGTTTTCGGCCAATCAGACCGGGGCACCCGAACCGCTGTTCGCTCGCGACATTGCGCAGCTCCGCCTGCCACGCACTCAGCTCGTAGTCCTGGCCGCGTGCAGCACGGCGGTCGGCTCGATCGCCCGAGGCGAAGGGGCGATCAGTGTCGCACGGCCGTTTCTCGGGATCGGCGTGCCCCTTGTCGTCGCAAGTCAATCGGACGTTGACGACAGCGCGACCTCGCGGCTGTTTGGCGCCTTTCACCGCGAGCTGGCTGCTGTACCGATCCGGTCAGGGCATTGCGCGCCGCACAGCTCGCAATGCTTGCCGCCAGCGGTGACGCGGCCCTACCGGTCAATTGGGCGGCTTTCGTCGCGATGGGCACAACCACGCATTGAATCCGTTCGCCAATAGGTCCCACATGGAGGAAGTCATGAAATCGGTTCGCTGCAGGTCGAGTCTGGTGTTCGTTCTCCTCCCTATGGCGTGGCTCGGCTGCAGCAAGCCGCCCTCAACCCCGCCTGCGGAGGCGGTCAATAGAGACCTCGTGATCGAGGTGAGTGGCGGTTTCGCGTACGTTCCGACACCCGCCGACAACAAGCTCGAGATCGCCTATCTGAAAGACACCAAAGTCACCGGCTGCGACGTCGATCAGCTTGGAACCGACCTGGTGGTGGAAGAAGGGACGATCGTTGAACCATCGCCCGCGCCGCCCACGCGTCAGTTCGATCTGGCAGGGGCAAGAGTCGTCGACGTTTCCCGACCTCGAATCCGGGGTTGGAGCGCTCGTGGCCGTGAGAGGAGACCGGCCGGCGCCGCCCTACACGCCGCAGAATCCAGCTGATGCTGCGCAGTGGCACGATCTCCAAGCGGATGTCCCGCATCAGCGGACAGTATCGTCGAGTCTCAATCCAGACTGGCGCAACATGGTGGACGGCCGCGTCGTGTTGAAGGGTGGCTCGATTAAGGGGATGCAGCCAGCCGACCTGGTCGTCCAGAACAACCTCTTCGAGTTTCGGAAGGGATCGACACCGGTGTTCCGTCAGGCGCTGACCGACCGGACCGATACGCAGTGCGTGTGCCGGCAAATCGCGTCACGCTGCATCTCAGTGGGGCGCAGTCGGGCGTCTCGCGCATCGTGGTTGCTGGCGCCGCCGAGTCCGGCGCTCGCGTCAGACTGAAGGTCCTGGGACGGCACGCGCACGCAACGCCTTCGACGCTACTGACGGGGCCAAGATCGCCGACTATTGCTCTTTCTATCAGCTCATGCAGCCGGTCCCAGCCGAGTCCGAGTGGCTGATTCTGTACCTCGTACCGTTTGGCCGCTGAGAACCGGCCCCGGAGCCGGCGCGCCTGGCCTTTTCTGTGTGGGCGATTGGTTCTGGGATTGAGGTGGTAAGGCCATGAAACGCACGATTCTGCAATGGACAACCGTCATCGCGCTTGCGGCCGGCTACGCCTTGACCGTCGCCGGCCAGGTCCAGATTCATCCGCCGGGCGGCGCGCTCGGAGGTCCAATCAGAGATTGCCGTCCTGTCGGATCACTATCTGAGCGGCGAGGAGGTGCAGTTCAACAACGACGTCAACAACCTCGTCCTGGCCGAATTGCTGAGCAGTCCCGACTTCGACGATTACGTGGGTGACCTGACCATCGTTCGCCACTTCGTGCCATGGTCAGTGTCGCCCGCTTACTCCAACTTCGGCTTCGACCTGGGGACGGGCGCCGGCCATTGCTCAATCGCCTGGAACGACGCCACCACCACCGATCTCGTCGAGGGCGCGGTGGCGGCGAGCGCTCCATTCCGAACGATCATCGTCGGAAAGTCCACCTACCGCTTCGGCTGCGCATTCGACTCGTGGTCCTATGTCTCGTCGAGTGCGTTCGGCAATCGGACGATCACACACGAAGGCGGGCACATGCTCGGTGAGCTGTACGATGAGGCCGCCAGCGCGGCGCTTCTCAATACGAACTACGTTACGGACAACGGCCAGCTCGACGAGCGGAACTGCTCGACGAAGGCGTCGCCTCACTGGACCCCCTGGATGCTTCCGGGGGTGACGAATCCGCTCGCGTGCGCACTCTACGGGCACGCCATCAGCACGCATTTGCCTCGTGTCTCATGGGCGGGTCCTCATGTCAACTTGTGCGAGGTATGCCGGCGGAGCCTGACGGACGAGATGAGGTACCTCAAGAAGCAGGCGGAACAGCCTATCCCGCCGGTCACACCGACACCGACTCCGCCGACGAGTCTCCGCATTAAAGGCGCCGGGCTGTTCCTGCAGCCAACGCAGCCAACGCAGCCAACGCAACCACCGCCACCGCGACCCGGCGAGCAGCCGATGGTGAGGCTCGTGATCGGCATCACGCGGGCGTCCAACGCGCTCACCGTCAGACGCGCCACCAATGTCACCGGACGCTACATTCCCGACTACCGCCGCCTGGGACGAATTGCGTATGAGGTCAGCGAGGGCGGGAAGCCGCTGGCATATGGCTTCCTTCGAGGCGACCCGTTCCAGGTTCGCGACTACCGCGGCGGCAGCCCACAACATGAGATCAACCAGGCGGGACAGCGCCAACTTCATCGTGTCGATCCCTGGAGAAACCGTGCAGCGAATCTCCGCGGCCAACCGCAATCTCGAGTTGAGCGTGTATCGCGTGGATCGAAGCGTCACGGCAGCCGTCATCCCGCCGCAGGCGTTTCAGGAACTGAAGGCCAAGAAGTTGGCAACGACGTTGTCGCAGCTCGTGCCGGCAGAGCTGAGGAAGATGCTGATGTAGCAGCCAGACTGGACGCTCATTCAAGGCCTGTCTGAACTCACGGACGAGAAGATCATCGTTGTCAGCACCCTGAGAAGCCGGAGGAGTTAGTGTTCATCGCACGCGCCCGCTCGGGCTGGCCAGCAGCACGATAGAGGTCGGCCAGCCTTGTCTGCAGCGCACTCCAATGTCCGCTCGCATGGGAACCAAAGGAACAGAACCTGCTGGCGGCGCCGCCCGAGCATCTCGAGAAAAGCGATCGCCCTTCGCGCTCACCTCGTGCAGCAAGCGCGTCAAACGAGGATCACGTAGCTCTTCACCGCTTCCGGAAACACTCGATCGCCAGCGGGAGCTGGGCCGAACCCCTGGCACCGACGCCATCGTGTTCGATCTCAAGCAGCCGATTATGGTTCGCGATCTACAGTCCCTCGCGTCACCGACAGCGCTCCCACCTCAATAACGTTCTCGACGTCTTCGCCATCGTTTTGCCCTCACCAGGTGTAGAATCCGCGCCTCAGGAGGACCTGCATGAGGCCGTACGCCCGGTATTCCGCTCTGCTCTGCGCCGCGCTCACCGCACTCGCGATCGGTATCCATGGCCCGACCGTCGGTGCCGCCATCACGCTTGCGTCTCCTGAATCGGTGGGCTCTCTTCCGCCGGCCTCAAGGCCTACGGCGACGCGCTCAGCGCGCTCGTCACCGAGGGGCGGCTCGCTGGCGTCACGACTCTTGTCGCGCGCCGCGGCAAGGTGGTGATATTCGACGCCTACGGCCATCAGGACTCTCGAGCGAAGAAGCCGATGGCGAAGGACACGATCTTCCGCATCGCGTCGATGACCAAGCCGATCACCGGCGTCGCGATGATGATGCTGTGGGAACAGGGCCAGTGGTCGCTCGACGATCCGGTTGCGAAGCACATCCCCGAGTTCAAGGACCTGCAAGTCACGCGGACACGGCATCGGTGCCGCAGCCCACCCGATGACGATGCGCGAGCTGATGAGCCACACCGCGGGCTTCGACGTCAGCGCGCCCTACATCAGAGGGCATCCCCGCGCACGAAGCCGCTCCAGGGCCTGATCGATGCGCTCGCGAAGCTGCCGCTTCGCGGTCCAGCCCGGCACCGACTGGCGCTACGGCCCCAGCGTCGACATTCAGGGCTACATCGTCGAGAAGCTGTCGGGACAGACCTCGACAGTTCTTCCGCACGCAGATTTTCGAGCCGCTGAAGATGAAGGACACCGGCTTCTGGGTCGATGCCGCGAAGGCCAGCCGCGTGACGCAGGGTTTACACCTACGGCGACGACAAGAAAGTCGTCATCGCGCCCAACCAGGCCGACGCGACGCGCAAGCCGGTGCTTCATGTCGGGCAGCGGTGGCCTGCTCTCGACCACCGAAGACTACTTCCGCTTCGCGCAGGCGCTGCTGAACGGCGGCGAGCTCGAAGGCGCGCGGCTCCTGAAGCCGACCGACCGTCGAGTTGATGCGGACCAACGTGCTCGCAAGCGGCGTGATGGTCGATCTGTATGGACCGAACGGAGCCGGGGATTGGGTTCGGGCTCGACTTCGCGATCGTGATGGATCCGGCGGCGGCGCAATCACCGCGCGGCCGCAACACGTTCTACTGGGGCGGCGCGTTCGGCACCTGGTTCTGGATCGATCCCACCAACGAGCTGATCGTCGTCGGGATGATCCAAAACCAGAACGGCAGCGTGCCGACCGGGATGACGCCCCCGCTGCGATCGATGTCGAGCAATCTCGTCTATGCGGCGTTCAGCCAGAAAACGAACTAGAAGCAGATGGGGCAGGCCCCCGCGCCTGCCCCACCGCCTTACCCGCCTTACCCGCCCTACCTGCCCACCTGCCCTACTTGCCCATCAAGATCGCGCCGTCACGAACACTTCATTGCCGTTGCGGTTGATCAGGAGCAGGACCGGTCGATCGGCGGCGCGCTCGAGGGCGGCGCGGAGATCCGCGGCCGACTGCACCGGCTGACGATTGACCTCTTCGATCACATCGCCGGGGCGGATCCCGGCGTCCGCCGCGTGGCTGCCGTCCTCGACGTCCTGCACGACCAGCCCGCGCGACTGCCGCGACAGTCCGAGCTGACCGGCCAGCTCCGGCGTCAACGGCGCGACCGTCACGCCGAGCGACGCCTGCCCTTCGCCATCATCGCCGCGCCGTTCCGGACGTGACGCGGTCGCTGCCGCTTCGCCGAGCGTCACGTTCAGCTCGCGCGGCTTGTTGTCGCGATTGATCACGACCGTCGCGCGCGAGCCCGGCGTGGCCTCGGCGATCCGGTTGCGCAATGTGTTCGAATCGCCGGCCGGATGACCGTTGAACGACACGATGATGTCGCCGCGCTGGATGCCGGCGCGATCGGCGGCGCTCCCCGGCGTCACCGCAGCTGACGATGGCGCCGCTGACGTCCTTCAACTGAAGGCTCGCCGCCATCTCCGGCGTGACGGGCTGCACGGTCACCCCCAGCTGCGCCCGGCGGACACGGCCTTCGGTCCGCAGCAGGTTCATGACGTGGTTCGCCATCTTCGCGGGAATCGCGAACCCGATGCCGATGTTGCCGCCCGACGGCGACACGATCTGCGCGTTGATGCCAACGAGCTCGCCCTTCAGGTTGACGAGCGCGCCACCAGAATTGCCCTGGTTGATCGGCGCGTCGGTCTGGAGAAAGTCTTCGTAGCTGCCGTCGCCAACGCCCGTCGACCGACCCTTCGCGCCGACGATGCCCATCGTCACGGTCTGGCCGATGCCGAGCGGGTTGCCGACCGCGAGCACGACGTCGCCGACCTGCACGGCGTCGGAGTTGCCGAACAGCAACGCGTGAAGGCCCGCCGCGTTGACCTTGATGAGCGCGAGATCGCTCGGCGCGTCCGAGCCGACGACCTTGGCGTCGAACGACCGCCCATCGGTCATCTCAACGCGCACTTGATCGGCGCCGTTGACGACGTGATGGTTGGTCAGGATGAAGCCGTCGGTGCTGACGATCACGCCCGATCCGAGACCGCGCTGGCGGAAGCTCCGCGGCGTCCGCGGATCCTCTCCGCGCGGGTCGCCGAAGAAGCGCCGGAACAGGTCGTCCTCCGGCACGTTGGTCTGGCGCCGCGCGGGCGCGCCCTTCCGTGCGGATCGTGACGACCGCCGGGGCGACGACCTTGACGATGTCGGCGTACGACTCGCGGCTCGCAATCGCCGCGCGCGACGGAGCCGGCGCGGGCGCCGCGGTCGCGGGCTGTTCAATGGCTGCCCGGCTCAACTCGCCGGCCGCCGAAATTTCCCGCCACGCGCCGCCGCCAACCAGCAGCGCCGCCGCCATGGCCGCGAGCAGTGCACGGCGTGCCCGTGCCCCCAGGTGAAAGCGTGGACTGTTCATGGGTTTCCTCGATCTCCTCAATCCGTCCGCCGCAGGGACACCTGCGGCACAAAGTGGCCAGCGGGAACCGCTGGCTGGCGAGCTTCGATAGGTTCAGTGTGGTCGTCGTCGCGCCGGCGCAGCCGGCCCGAGCGATGCCGCGGCAGGTGGCATCTGTCGTTATGACGCCGACCCCGGCCCGACGGTCGTCTCGCGACGACTGTCGCCCGATCGACACGACCAGCCTTGACCCGTCTCTTGATTTGATGCCGGCGCAGAAGCGCGACGGGATCGGCGGATCAAGTCTCGTTAATGTTGGACGTCGGGAGTGGACTGTGTCCGTCGTGCCGCTGTTCGGCACGGCTGGCCACGGTGATGCGGCCGCCGTGGCGCTCGACAATCCACTTCGCCAGGCTCAGGCCCAGGCCGACGCCTTCGGTCGCCGACGATCGCGACGGATCGCCGCGATAGAACCGCTCGAAGACGTGCGGCACCACGTCGGGCGTCATCCCCACGCCGGTGTCGCTGACATCGATCCTCGCCCCACTGATCCTCACGCGACAGGCGAACGACGATGGCGCCGCCGCGGCGTGAACTTGATCGCGTTGTCGAGCAGGTTCAGCAGCACCCGCTCGAGCCACGAGGCGTCGCCGCGTCACCGTCATCGGCTCGGCGAACTCGCAGTTCAGCGTCGACGCCCTTCTCCTGCGCGACGAGCTCGAGCTGATCGGTCAGCGCCGCGATCATCGCCGCAGATCGACGGCGAGCACGGGCAATGGCGATCTCGCCGGCCTCGGCACGCGCCAGCGTCAGCAGCTGGTCGATCAACCGTTTCAGCTTGTCGATCTCTTCGAGCTGACCGGCGAGCGCCGCTCGATGTCCACGTCCTGTTCCGCATGCAGCGAGCGCCATTTCGATCTCGCCGCGCAGGCGGTCAGCGGCGTGCGCAGCTCGTGCGCCAGCGCGGCGCCGAACTGCCGCATCTCGCCGATCGCGCTGCTCGAGCCGTCCCAGCGTGTCGTTGAACGCTTGCGCCACTTCGTCGAGCTCGTCGCCAACGCCGCGCATCGGGAGGCGCCTGCCCAGATCGGCGATGTCGATCGTCGCGGCGGCGTCGGCCAGCCCGAGGAGCGGCGCGAGCGCGAAGTCAGCGCCATCCACCGGCCAACCACCAGAGCGACGATCAGGCCGAGCGGCAGCGCGGCACAGCAGCAGATCCAGCAGCCGGCCGAGTGCGCGCGTCCATCGGATCGAGTGACGTGCCGACCTGCAGCAGATAGCGCTTCGCCCGGGCCGGCAAGACCACAGCTGTTCGAGAGACGAAGGCGCCCGTACTCAGTGTGCAGGTCGACAAGCCGCGCGATCGTCCACGAACTGCCGGAGCTCGGCACGCGTCAACACGACCCGCATCGATTCCATCGCGTCGGACTGCACGATCAACCGGCCCGAGACGCCGTCGTAAATCTGGTAGTAGCGCGTCGCCTCGTACGACAAACGCCGCCTGTCCGCATCGTTTGCGATGTAGACCGAGCACGGGCAGACCGCTCTTCGAATCGCAGGTAGCCGTGCAGGCCGGTGGTCAGCTCGTTGAGCGTCGCGGTGGCGTCGGCGTCGAGTTGATGCGCGAAGACCCGATAGGCGATGGTGCCGAGACGCGTCAGCAGCAGCGCCGAAGACCGCCGTTAGAACGAGCCACAATCGCGCCCGGACCGACAGCGGGTCACGACGGGATGGTCCGTCAGCATGTAGCCGACGCCGCGGATCGTGTGGATCAGCGGCGGCGTCGAAGCCGCGATCGATCTTGTTGCGCAGCGAGTTGATGTGCACCTCGACGACGTTGCTGACGCTGTCGAAGTGAATGTCCCAGACGTGCTCGATGATGAGCGAGCTTGGTGACCGGCCGATCGCTGTTCCGCATCAGGAACTCGAGCAGCGCATATTCCTTCGGCTTCAGCTCGATCGTCCGCCCGGCTCGCCGGACGGTGCGTCGGATCGTGTCGACCTCGAGATCGGCGACGCGCAGGACGTTTCGCGCGGGGCGCCGCGGCGCAGCAGCGCGCGCAGGCGCGCCGACAGCTCGGCCAGCGCGAACGGCTTGCCCATGTAGTCGTCGGCGCCGCCGTCGAGGCCGACAACCCGCTCCTCGATCGAATCCTTGGCCGTCAGGATCAGCACCGGCAGCGACGGCCTTCCGGGCCCGCATGTCGCGCAGCACCTGAAAGCCCGAACGTCCCGGCAGCATCACATCCAGCACGACCGCGTCGTAATCCACGACCGCGCGCCTGTTCACCGGCCCCGTTTCCGTCGTACAGGACGTCCACGGCGTAGCCCTTCCTGCTCGCAGCCCGCTCTGGATGAAGTGGGCGACCTTCCGATCGTCCTCGACCACGAGGATGCGCATGATGTGATCGTAGCTGGCGGCGGGCAAGAGCGAATAACATCCGGTGGAGGACGCCGGTAAAGGAGTGCGAATGGCCAGGCTGACTCTGGATCTGCGGGCGATGGACGTCGACGGTCGCGGGATCGTCGATCCCGACGTCTTCGTGCGGGTGGCGCGGCTCGACAATTCGGCGCCGTCCGAAGCCAGGCTCGCCCTGGACGGCTCGGTACAGCGGATTCGCTTCAACGACGGTCCGTCAGGCACGCCGATCAAGCTGCGCATCACGAGCAGCCGCTACCGCGACAGTCTCGTGGTCGCGCGCGTCGACGGCGATCGACAGATCATTCCGGTCGGCGAGCTCCACCTGCCGAAACGCCCGTCGGAATGGATCCCGGCGTTCACTCTGTGGGCCAATCTGCCCGCGGCCTTCAGCGCACTACAGTCCGTGCTTCGAGCGTCGCCGGTGTTCCGCCTCGGGCGGACGTCGCCAGCCGAGCCGTTCGTCGACAGTCTGTACGACGCGGTCGATCCGGCCGACGAATCGCGCGTGCTCGCCAAGCTCTCACTGCTGAATCTCTACGCACGGCTGCGGACCGAGGTCGTGCCCGATACCGCGGAGCCGTGGTTCGGTCGGGTGACGGAGCTGCTCCTCGCCACCCGGGAGCGCATCATCGCCGAGGTGAGCGAGAGCTGCTGGGCCAGTGTCCACGACCTGGCCGATACGCCGCGCGCCGGTTACCGCGAAGCACCGGTCGGCGATCACAAACAGAACCTGGAACTGATCGACGGGGTGGCGGAGGTCACGGAGCTGGCCAGCGTCAAGACCCGCGAAGCGCACGGGAACCTGCAGTTCACCGTTGCGCGCGCACGCCGCAACGGCCGGGCGACCTTTCTGCTCGACTCCGACATCGACGAGAACGGCAACCTGCTCCTGCACACGTTCGATCTGATCCGGCACGCGTTCAATGGCGGCACGCACCCGATCGACATTCACGAGTACCTCCGCAGTTCGCATCCGGCGGTCGTGCTCGGCTACGGCCTCGATCCGCGGATGCCGGTGGCCGACACGAGCGGGCGGATGCTGTCCGCCCGTGCCGTCGTGCCAGCGAGCGCGCCGGCGTCGCGTCGGAGAGCGAAGCCACGAGCGGCGGCGAAGCCCAAAGCGCGGGCCGCCAAGAAGGCCCGGGGGCGACGACGTCGTGGGGTCAGGTCATGAATCGTGAACGCCGAGCCCGGCGTTCACGTTCACGACCTGACCCCTACTCTCCTCCCTAGCTGCCCACCGCAGAACCCCAACTCTTAATTCTTTCATTGACGACCGGCCCGGGTTGGGTTACGCTGCGCCCACCTTTTAATTGTTTAAAACTCCGATGGCTCGCAAACGATCGCCCGCCCTCACCGACGCCGAAGCCCGCATCATGGCGGTGCTCTGGCACCTCAAGTCCGCCGCCGTCGCCGACGTCGTCCGCGGCCTCAGCGAGGACCGCCCCGTCACCTACAGCACGGTCCAGACGCTGCTGCGCATCCTCGAAACCAAAGGCTACGTCACGCACGACAAGGTCGCGCGCGCGTTCATCTATCGCCCGATCGTCGACGAACATCTGGCGCGGCGCCGCGCGTTGCGCCATCTGGTCAGCCGTTTGTTCGACGGCTCGCCCAGCCTGCTCGTCCTGAATGTGCTCGGGGACGAAGAGCTCGATCCCGCTGAGCTGCAGCGCGTGAAGCAGCTCATCGAAGAGGCGTAGGCGACGTGGACATCGCCCTCAACTGGCTCTGGCAAGGTCTCATCGTCGCCGTCGCGACCGCGCTGCTCCTACACGTCATTCCGCGGACCCGCCCGCAGGCGCGCTATCGCCTCATTTGGGTTGCGATTGTCTGCGTCGGTGCGCTGCCGATCATCGCCCTCGGCATCGCGAGCAGCGCGACCGCGATTCCAATGGCGGCGCTGTCGTCGACTCCGTCTGCGGTGGTATCGCTCCCTCCGTCGTGGTGGACGTCGGACACCGCCGCGCTCGCGGCCTGGGGCCTGTGGATGGCGACAGCGCTCGCGGGTTCAGTGCGGGCGCTTGCGACGCTCGCCCGGGCGACGCGCAACAGCCAGCCGCTGGCCGCACCCGTCGAAACGCGCCTCTCGCACTGGCATCGGGTGCGGGGCCACGGACGACCGGCGCGGCTTGGGGTCTCGACCGCAGTACCGGCGGCCGCGGTTCTCGCCGGGCGGCCACCGATCATCGCGATCGCGCCGGCGCTGCTCACCGATCTCAGCGACGACGATCTCGATCGCGTCGTGATTCATGAATGGGCGCATATCCAGCGCCGGGACGATGTGTCGGTGATTGCGGAACTGGGCGTGCGCATCCTGGTCGGATGGCATCCGGCGATCTGGTGGCTCGAGCGCCAGCTTCACGCCGAGCGCGAAGCGGCCTGCGACGACCTCGCGGTGTCGGTGACCGGCTCGGCGCGCGCGTACGCGGAGTGCCTGGCGACGCTGGCCGAACGGCGAGTGGCGCGGTTGCAGCCGATGCCTGCCGTCGGCGCGAGTGCCCGTTCCGGGCTGCGCGATCGCGTCGCGCGCATCCTGACGCCGCGGCGCGCCGCGACCCTATGGGGCCGCTGCAGCCTGACCTCGGCGAGCCTCGTTCCGTGCGCGCTGGCGCTCGCCCTCGCGCAGGTCCCGATCGTCGATGCAGCCACGACCGTCGTCGCCGAGGTCCGGCAACTCGAGGACCGTAGGGGAAAGCCGGCCAAGCCGTCACACCTGGCGGCCGAGTCGCTCCCGCCGCCGGCCGCGGGTACGCTGATGAGCTCCAGTGAAGAGGGGCTAGCGCCCCGGCCCCGTTTCGGGGCAGTATCTGTCCCCGTGGTGCCGGCCGCCCCCCCACTTCGAGTCTGGCGCCGCAGTCGTCCAGCATGGACGTTCCGCTGCCTGCCATCGAAGACGCGACGCTTCCCTTGATCGCGTCGTCGCCGATTGTTTCTTTCGATGCCCCGCTCCGACTGCCGTCGGTGACTCCGATGCGACCCGGCGCGGCGGTGTCAACGACCCCCAACAACAGCGAACCACCCACCTTGTGGGGCGCGGCCGCCGATGGCGGCACCGCGGTCGGCCGCAGTTCACAGAAAGCGGCGGTCGCGACTGCCGGGTTCTTTACCCGCGTCGGCAAGAGAATCGCTGGTTCGTTCTGAGAGGCTACCTCGCGTGCGCATCCATCTGGTGAATCCGAGCGATTTGTCGTTTGGCACGGCGGTCATCACGCCGCGCTGGCTGTACGTCCTTGCGGCGGCCACGCCTGAACGCTACGGCACGCCGCAGATCATCGACGAGACGCTCGACCCGCTCGATCTGGAGAGCGTGCAGGCGGGCGATGTCGTCGGGATCGGGATTCACACCGGGAACGCGCTGCGCGGCTACCAACTGGGGCGTGAGGTCCGCGAGCGCGGCGCGTACGTCGTCTTCGGCGGGATTCACTCGTCGCTCTATCCGGACGAAGTGCGCGAGCACGGCGCGGCGCACGCGGTGGTGAGCGGCGACGGCGATCTGGTGTGGCCCAAGGTGCTGGCCGACTGCGAAGCCGGCGCACCGAAACCAGGCTACGAAGGCGGGCGAATCGAGGGCGACTCGTTCTCGCCGGCGCGATGGGATCTGTTGCCGGCCGATCGCTACATGTGGGGGTCGGTGCAAACCGTCCGCGGCTGCCCTAAGCACTGCTCGTTCTGTTCGGTGTGGCGGACCGACGGCCAGAAGCCGCGCCAGCGCCGGGTCCACGATGTCGTCCGCGAGATCGTCCAGCTGCGCCGCAAGGGCTTCCGCTTCGTTCTCCTCGCCGACGACAACTTCTATCCGGTGACGCTCGCCGATCTTGCGCAGGCCGATCGCCGCGCCGACAAGCGGCAGCTCGAGAACCTCAAGGCGCTGCGCGAAGAGCGCTTCGAGCTGATGGCGGCGCTCGAGCAGCTGCCGAAGGACATGGTGTTCTACACGCAAATCACGATGGAGGCGGCCGAGGATCCTGAGTTCCTCGACGCGATGAAGCGCGCACGCATCCACGGCGCGCTCGTCGGCATCGAGTCGGTCACGCCCGAGGGCCTGAAGGCAGTCTTCAAGGATTTCAACCAGGCGGGCGAAGGGCTGGTCACGCGACTCCAGAAGTTCCGCGAGCACGGCGTGCACGTGCTCGGGTCGTTCATCTTCGGCTTGCCGACCGATACGCCGGACACGTTCGATGCCACGGCCGATCTCGCCCAGCGCGCCGGCGTCTCGGTCGCGCAGTTCGTCATGCTCACGCCCTTCCCGGGCACCGTGGATTTTGCAAAGTGGGAGAAAGAAGCGGTCGACGTCCCGACCGTCAACGGCGTGCCGCTGACCCGCTACTGGCTGATTCCACCATCACAGCGGCCGAAAGTGTATGCGCCGCACCCGCGCATGTCCGCCGATGAGATCCGGGCACGGACGCAGGGCGTCTGGGACAAGTTTTACGAGTTCGGCGCGGTTTGGCGGCGTTCGAACTTCCTCAAGTCGGTGCGCAACCGCCTGGCGTTCGTGCTGCTCTCCAAGCTCTACCGGCAGATGTACGCGAATACCGGGATTGCGACCGACAGCGCGCGGGTCACGCGCTCGGTGAAGTGGGCACGCTTGATCGCCCGCGCCGCGCGACGGCTCTTCATCGCCAAGCCGATGCCCGATCTGGCCGAGCCGCCGGTGCTCGCCACTGAGCCGCGGATGCGGGGCATCCCGGCCAGAGTAGCGACGTAAGAACCTGTCAGTTTCCAGTTCACAGTTTCCAGTTCAAAGGGCGTCTTGCCGGAAGCGCGAAGCGAGGCCCCTTTGAACTGGGAACTGGTAACTGGAAACTGACAGTTGGTAGTTTCTCTCCTAAGGAATCGCCACCGTCTGCGTCGCCGTTGGCGCGCTGGCGCCGCAGGCGTTGATCGCCGTCACGCTGAGGCTGTACGAGCCCGGTCCCGGCGCGCCTGACAGTTCACGCGCGACGGTCGGCAGCGATCCGAAGAACGATCCGCCCACGTTCACGACGTAACTGGTCGGCGCCGGTCCGCTCGCCGCCGGATCCCACACGATGAAGATCGTGCCGCCAACCTTGTAGGCCAGGAAGTTGATCGGCGTCTGCGGCACGCCCGAGCACGGCCCCGGGAACGTCAGCGTCACCGCGTTCGACGAAGCGCTCGAGCCAGTAGCGTTGGTGGCGCGCAGCGACAGCGTGTAAGTGCCCGCGGGGACGCCCGTGAAACTGAAGCCCTCGGCGAAGCCCAACGGAATCGCGGTCGTGATCGCGCCCGCGACGTCGAGCACCAGCGAGGTCGGCTCACCGCCGCCGTAGGTGTTGCGCCACGCCAGGCCGAGCGACGTGTCGTTGACGAGCGCGACGAGATCGGCCGGGGCGCTCGGCACCACCGGGATGTTCACGAACACCCGCACCTCGGCGCTCGGCGGGCTGGTCTGGGTCCCGTCGCTCGCACGGACGCGGAAGTAGAACGCGCCGGTCGGGGCGGTGAACGTGAAGATGGGCGCACCGCTGCCGGTGTTGATCGTCCCCAGCACTTCGCCAGGGTTGGCGCCACCTTCGATGATGTGGTTGGTCGGCACAATGCCGCCAGGATTGGTCGTCCAGCGCAGGGTGACGAGATTGCCCTCGACCGACGCGGCGAAGAGATTGAGCGGCTGCCGCGGCGCCTGGATGGCAATCGTGACGGTGGCCTGGTTGCCTTGACCGGCGCTGTTGGACGCGCGGTAGGTGAAGGTGTCCTCACCGTTGAAGCCGGTGTTCGGCGTATAGACGAAGCTGCCGTCGGACTTCAGGTCGAGGACACCGTTGCGGACGTTGGCGATCAGCACCGCCGTCAGCGTCCCGTTCTCGAGCGAGTTGTTGTCGTTACCGAGCACGCCGGGCGCCGCGACCGTCAGCGCCGTGTTGCGCGGCGTGCTGTAGGTGTCGGCGACCGCCAGCGGCACGATGCCGTAGAGGAACCCCTCTGGCAGCGTCGCCGATCCGTCGGCGTTGGTGACGACGACGTCAACCGGCCCGGGATTCCGCGCCGGGGTTATCGCGTCGATCTGCGTGTCGCTGACGACGTTGAACGAGGTGGCGGCGGCGCCGCCGAAAGAGACTCCGGTGGTGCCAGTGAAACCTGTGCCCGTCAAGGTGACGGCCTCGCCGCCCGCCGTCACACCTCGCGCGGGGCTGATCGAGGTCAGTGTGGGGGTGGCCGCGCGAAGCGTGACCGCGCTCCCAAGGAGCAGGGCGAGCATCACGACACGCACATCTCGTGCAAGAACCCGCATGAACGTCATTCGTTTCTCCTCCGGCCCGTGGTCGATCGAACGCGAGGCGCCCGCGTGTCCGGCGGCAGGCACAGCCGGATTACGCCAGCGATTGGATCGGCCGGTCGCAGCCCCGCGGCACGCCGCGTAGGAGCGGTAGCGCATCCCACTCGCCATCACGAAAGCCGGCGAGATCCGCAAGCGTCCTCTGCCACTGGGAACTCCAGCAGATTGCGTCGCCAACGCAATTCTGTCGTGAATCTGCGTAGTCCGCGTAATCCGCAGATTTACGCGGATCGCGTAATCCTCAACCGAGGAGACGCTTGGCCTGCAGGTTGTGTCGGATCATGTGGGCGATGGCGAACTCGCCCGCCTGGTAGAGCGTGATCGTCCCGACCGCGCGATTGGTGATGCAATACTGCGCGCGATCGGGCGGGAGGGTCTCGATCGCTCGCGCCAGGTGCGCCACGCTCTCGCGGAACTGATGGATGGCGTCAGCGGCGCCGACCGTCGCCGGCGGATGGTAGCGGGCGGGCGCTTCGTTCCGCGCCGGGACGTCACGAACGACGTCCGCCCATTCCCGTTCCTGGAAGCCCTCGGCCGCCGGCGCCGCGCCGGGCAGGCTGCCATCGATCACGCCGGCGAGGTTGGCGTTGACCATCGCGACGTGCACGGCAATCTGCGCCGGGGTCCAGCCGCTGGCGGCCTGCTCGGCCCGCGGCCCCGCGGCCTCGAGCCGGGCGGCGAACCGATCGGTTGTTTCCTTCAAGCGCCCGAGCACTTCCGCAATGCGCGCGCTGTGGTCCCGCTCACTCATGGCTCGATGCCCTTTGTCGGCTACACGCCCTGTGGGCGTGCACAACGATGAGGTTTCTCGGTTCCTCGGTTCCTCAGTTCCTGGGTTGGGACTTCGCACCCTGGCACCCTGGCAACCGGCACTCAGGCACCCTACTTCTTCAGCTTCTCGATCGCTTCCTGCATCTTGTTCCGGCGCTCGAGGATGGCCTTGATGGCATCCTTGTCGAGCCACGCCCCGACGACGGTCGTGAGCGACGCTTCGTCGAGCGCCTGCATCTTTTCCCAGAGCTCGGCGTCCACGGCGGTGAGCTGGTGATACAGGTTCTTGGTCGAGGTGAAGGCGCGCGTGTGATCGATCAGGATCAGGTTCCACGCCGGATCGACCAGCCAGTTCCCGAGATTCGGATCGGTGTTGCCAATGAGGTTGTCGAACATCTTGGCCCGCGTGATCTGGCGCATCCACGGGGCAATCTGCGCCGGCGGCGGGCCCTTGACCTTTCCCTGTCCCGGCACACCGCCGAGATCCTTGAAGCTCTGGGTCGGCGAGGCCCACATGACCGCGGCACCGACTTCGCCGGCGACGCGTTTCTCGACCGTCGGCGGAATCATCCCGAGGCCGAAGAACTTGTCGAGCTCGTAGGCGGCAATCTCCGATTTGTAGCTCTCCCAGTAGCCGGTGTAACGGCCCGGGCGAATGGGCTTCCAGGCCATCGCGTCGACCGGTCCGCCGGGGGCGAGCTTGGCGCGCCGCGGCCGGGTCACCCCGACCTTCAGTTCTTCCATGCCGACGACTTCCGCGGATTTCAAGTACGCCTCGATCTCGGCGGACTTGTCGATCCAGATCTTCGCGCTGGCCGCGGGCGGCGCCTGTGCAGCGACAGCGACGCTCAGAACCACGGCAGCGAGGCAACCCGACGAGAACGGGAGGAGGCGGTTTCTCATAGCTAGGCCCTCGTGTGGTGACGAACGGAGTCGAACGATAGCACGGTCAGTTCTCGTCCAGCGCCCTGACGGCGCGGTCGTAACAGGTCGGGCAGATGCCGTGGCTGAAGCGAACGTCGGTGTGTTGGCCGACATACAACTCCACCTGCTGCCAGTAGTTCTCGTCGGTCCTGATGCGCTTGCAGTAGGTGCAAATGGGCAGCAGTCCCTGGAGCTGCTTCACCTTCGACAACGCGGTCTCGAGCTCCGCCACCCGCTCCGCCAGCCGCTCCTGCAGCCCCAGCACGCGGCGCCCGACCTGGATGCGGGCGCGAAATTCGTCGGGATCGAACGGCTTGACCAGATAGTCGTCGGCGCCGGCATTGAGGCCGGCCAGCAGATCCTCGTGACTCTCGCGGGCGGTCAGCAGAATCACATAGAGATGCGCGCGCGGCTCGGTGCTCCGGATCCGGCGGCACAGCTCGAGACCGTCGAGGCCCGGCATCATCCAGTCGAGCACCGCCATCGTGATGCTGGAATCGGCCTGAATCGCGTCCCACGCCGCGGCGCCGTCGTGCACCGTGGTCACGTCGAGGCCCCAGCCCTCGAGGGTGCGGGCGAGCACACGCGCCGTCGTCGGCTCGTCTTCGGCTATCAACGCACGCACTGCGCGACTCCCTGCCACGCGGCCCACGCGGAATGCGGTCTCCGCCGCCCCGTCCGTCCGCTCGGCGCAGTATACCGTCGCCGGCGCCGGGCGGTCGCGGGCCGGCGGCGACCTGCGAAAGTTTACCGTTCGCTGACGATTCTGTAATCGACGGGTCCGCCGCAGGATCGCCACGCTCCCCGCAACTGCCGCCGCGCCAAACAGTTAGCCGTGAACAGCGCGGTCGAAGGAGTCGGCATCGTTCCCGCATTTGCGCGGTGGGGAGCGATCTTAGATGGAGCAAAGACCTAACCGACCGAAGTCGCGAAAGCCAGTCGTGTTTCGCGACGGCCTGGGCCGGCGGTGCCGCACGTTGGATTCCTCGGGCTCCGAGCTCGAGGTGCTGTGCTTGCGGCCCGAGCTGTCGACCGCGACGCATGAAGCGGCCTTGCGCGAACGCGTCGCGCGACTGGCCAACGTCCGCACCGGATCCTTTGCCCGCGTCCGCGCGGTGCAGCGGCTCAACGATTCGGCGTCGACGCTCGCTCTGGTCTCGGCCGCCACGCCGGGCATGCGGCTGTCGGAGATTCTGACCACCAGCGAACGCCTCGGGGTTCCCCTCGACGGGAGCGCCAGCTGGGCGATCGTGGTGCAGCTGACATCGGCCGTCGCCCTCATGCAGGAGAACGCTCCCGATGTCGCACACGGCGCCATCGCGCCGGAACGCATCGTCGTGACCCCCGACGCTCGCGTGGTCGTCGTCGAGCACGTGCTCGGCGGCATGATTGAAAGCGACGGCTGGACGCCAGATCGGTTCTGGAAAGAGCAGCGGATTGCCACTCCCGCCAACGTCGAGTCGTTCGACTTGCGGTCGGACGTGACCCAGATCGGGGTCGTCGCGCTGTCACTCGTCCTCGGCCGCGGCCTGCGCGACGAGGAATACCCCGGACATCTGGCGGGTCTGGTCGAATCTGCGACGATCACGGCGGTGACCGGCGGCCGCGAGCCGATGTCAGTGGGCCTCCGCTCCTGGCTGGATCGCGCGCTGCAGCTCGACGAACGCCGTTCGTTCTCGTCAGCCATCGAAGCCAGCGCCGAACTGCATCGTATTCTCGAAGAATCCGAGTCGGTCGTCGTCCCGCTCTCGCTCGAAGCCTTCCTCTCGCGCCTGCAGACAGCGGTCGAGCGCGACCGCCTGGGCGCCGCGGCGGAAGCTGCCGCGACGATGACCTCGATCGGACAGCGGGTTGCCGAACCGTCGGCGATGGAAGCCACGCCGGCCGCCGAATCGACGACGGTGGTGGACGAGCCGATGATGGAACACGCCGGCACCGAGACCGCCGCGGTCGCGCCGGTCGCGGAACCGGTGGCTGCTTCGACCAGCAGCGTCGTCAATCCGGCGTTCTCCTTCATGGGCGCGGCCGCGGAACCGCCGCGAGACACGACGCCGGATCCGTTCACGAGCTTCAGTCAGCAAGCGGCTGCGGCCAAGACGACTGCGCTGGGATCGTTCTGGAAGGAACGGCCGTGGAGCCGGCAGGCGGCCGCGGCGGCCGTGCTGACGGTCGTGGTCGGCGCCGGATGGCTCGCCTCTCGCAGCATGTTCGAGGTACGCGCCGAACCGAGCCACCCTCCCGCGACCTCGACGGTCGCAAGCAACGAAGCGCCAGCGCCAACGCCCGAGCCTGAGCCGCCCCCGCCATCGACGCCGGCATTGCCGGAAGTCGAATTGAAGAGGACGTCGGCTCCTGTCGCAACCGCGGCACCGCCAACGACGCCGGCGGTAGCGCCGGCGACGCCGCCTCCCGCTCCGGTCGCGACCGGCTGGGTCAACGTCACCGCCTCGCAGGATCTCACCGTGTCGCGGGCGGCAACTTCCTCGGCACGAGCCGCGGCGGCCGTATCCGGCTGCCGGCGGGCGTGCATCAGCTCGAGTTCGTGAACGAGGCGATCGGTTATCGGACCACCCGCACGGTGCAGGTGCGCAACAACGCCGGCGCCTCGGTGAGCGTCGAGTTGCCGAACGGCACGCTGTCCTTGAACGCCACGCCCTGGGCCGAAGTTCTGGTGGACGGCAAGAGCGTCGGCGAAACGCCGATTGGCAATCTCTCTGTGAGCCTGGGCTCGCACGACGTCGTGTTCCGTCATCCCGAGCTCGGTGAAAAACGTATGACAGCGACGGTGACCACGGCGGGGCCGACACGGCTCAGCGCCGATCTGAGGAAGTAACCATGGGTACGAAGTTTCGGACAGGGATCGTCGTCGCAGGACTCGGCTGGTTCATGGCCGCCGGACCGGCGGCCGCGCAGGAATCGCTGGCCGGGGCGCAGGCGCTCTACGCGTCAGCGCAGTACGAAGATGCGTTGTCGGCACTCAATCGCATTCGCTCGGGCGGCGTGAGCGCGAGCGACGTCCCCGCGATCGAGCAGTATCGCGCGCTGTGCCTGCTGGCGCTGGGCCGTGCGAGCGAGGCGGAGGATGCGATCGCAGCGGTCGTCACCGCCAACCCGACGTTTTCGCCGGCGTCGAACGACATTTCGCCGCGCGTGCGATCGGCCTTCACCGATGTCCGCCGCCGGGTCCTGCCGGCAGTGCTGCAGCAGAAGTATCTGGAATCAAAAGCCGCCTTCGATCGCAAGGAGTATCGCGCAGCCGGCGAAGGGTTCCAGCAGCTGCTGACGGTGCTGTCGGACTCGAGCGTCACCGACCTCACGGAACGTCCACCGCTGTCGGATCTCAAGCTGCTGGCGAAGGGCTTTCAGGACCTGAGCGCGACGGCGCTCGCGAACGCCACGCCGCCACCCGCCGTAGTGCGTGCCGGCCCCCGCGCCCGCGCCCGCGGCGCCGGTCGTGACGCGCATCTACACCGTGAGCGATGCCGCGGTCACCCCTCCGGTCGTCTTCAACCAGTCGCTGCCACCATATCCGCGGCGGCCGCTGCGCCCGATGCAGGGCGTTGTCGAAGTCGTCATCGACGAGCGCGGCGCGGTCGAAACCGCGACGATTCGCGCGCCGCTGGATCCGATCTACGACACGCTGGCCCTGGCCGCGAGCCGGACCTGGCAGTATCGGCCGGCGATGAAGGACGGCGCCCCGGTCAAGTTCCGCAAACTGGTGCAGGTCAAGATCCAACCATAGGGGCATCTCGCGATCTGTTGATTCTGGTGGTGATCTGGTGATCTGAGGAGTATCTAGTGATCTGGATCTGGCGACCTGCCGCGAAGATCGCCAGATCGCCAAATCAACAGACCAGCAGCGGTACGTCATCTGCTGGCTCCCCGCCGGTCGCGGCCGATGTTTTCGATCACCAGATCACGCAGATCACGAGATCACCAGATCATCAGATCACCAGATAAGGCCGGCCGCTACAGGAGACTATCCAACCCGTCCCAGCGCGCATAGGCGTCGGTCAGGCGCGCGGCGACTTCTTCTTGCCGCGCCAGCGCCTGGCGGATGGCGTCGGCGCCTTCCTTGTAGAACTCGGGGCCGGCGACCCGTTCGGCCAGCGCCTGCTGCTCCGCTTCGAGCGCGGCAATCGTGTCGGGCAGTGATTCGAGCTCGCGCTGTTCCTTGAACGTGAGCCGGCGCTTCTGCGGTGGACGCGCGACCTCGGCCGGCTTCGCGGCCGGCGGCGCAGCCGCGTCGACGACGACCGGCTGGGGACGCTGGCGCAACCAGTCTTCGTATCCGCCGACGTACTCGACGACCTGGCCGTCGCCTTCGAAGGCGAACGTGCTGGTCACGACGTTGTCGAGAAAGCGGCGATCGTGACTCACCAGCAGGAGCGTCCCCGGCCATTCGAGCAACTGCTCTTCGAGCAGCTCCAGCGTCTCGAGATCGAGATCGTTGGTCGGCTCGTCCAGCACCAGCACATTCGCGGGGCGGGTGAGCAGGCGCGCCAACAGCAAGCGATTCCGTTCGCCGCCCGAGAGCGCGCGCACCGGCGATCGCGCCCGTTCCGGCGCGAAGAGGAAGTCGCCGAGATACCCGATCACGTGCCGCGTCTGCCCGCCGACGGTCACGGTGTCGTTGCCGTCGCCCACCGTGTCGGCCACCGTACGTTCCGGATCGAGCTGCTCGCGCTGCTGATCGTAGTACGCCACCTGCACGTTCGCGCCGCGATGGACTTCCCCGCTATCCGGAGCCGTTTCGCCCAGCAACATCCGCAGCAGCGTCGTCTTGCCGGCGCCGTTGGGGCCGACGAGGCCGACTCGATCGCCGCGCATGATCCGTGCGCTGAAGTCGCGGACGACAGGGGTGGCGCCGAACTGCTTGCCGATACCCTCCGCCTCGAACACCAGCTTGCCCGACGCATCGCTGGCCTCGATCTGCAGCCGCGCCGTGCCCATCGCCGCGCGCCGCGCTGCGCGTTCCGCGCGCATCGCGATGAGCGCGCGGACGCGGCCCTCGTCGCGCGTCCGCCGGGCCTTGATCCCACGGCGAATCCACACCTCTTCTTCAGCGAGCTTCTTGTCGAACTTGTCGTCGGCGATCGCCTCGGCCGCCAGCGCCGCCTGCTTCCGCTCGAGATACTTCGCGTAGCTGCCGGGCCACGATGTGAGCCCGCCGCGATCGAGCTCGATGATCCGCGTCGCGAGGCGGTCGAGGAACGCGCGGTCGTGGGTGACGAACATCACCGCGCCGGGATAGGTGGCGAGAAAGTCCTCGAGCCACGCAATCGCGTCGATGTCGAGATGGTTGGTCGGCTCGTCGAGCAGCAGCAGCTCGGGCTGGCCGACCAGCGCCCGCGCCAGCAGGACGCGCCGTCGCCAGCCGCCGGAAAGCGTGTCAACGATCGCTTCCGCCGGCAGGTCGAGCCGCGAGACGATCCACTCGACGCGCTGCTCGAGCCGCCAGCCGTCGCGTTCCTCGAGGTCGTGCTGGAGGCGGCCGAGGCGTTCGAGCCGCGCCGGGGTCGGGTCGCCGGCGACCTCGACGGCGGCATGGTGATACTCGGTCACCAGCGCGGCGAGATCGCCGAGCCCTTCCGCCACCACATCGAACACCGGCTTCGTCGTCGACAGCGGCACGTCCTGCACCAGCCGCGAGATCCTGATGCCCGGCTGCCGCCAGACCTTGCCGCGATCCGGCTCGATCGATCCATCGGCAATCTGCAGCAGCGTGGATTTGCCGGTGCCGTTACGGCCGATCAGCGCAATCCGTTCGCCCGGCTCGATCTGGAGCGACGCGTCTTCGAGCAGTGGAAGGTGACCGTAGGCGATGGAGACGCGGTCGAGCACGACGAGGGGCACAGAATCATCGTACCCCGGGCGGCGACGCTTGGCCCGGGGCTGTTAGTTATCAGTTTCCAGTTGGCAGTTCAAAAACGTTTTGCAGAGCTCATCGCTTGAATTCCGGCAACCCGCCCTTTGAACTGGAAACTGGCAACTGGAAACTGACACCTCACAGGTGTCTCTTCAATGCCGAAACGCGTCCAACATCTCCTCATACGAGTAGTTCGCATTCCGCCCGCTGGGTTCGGCAGGACGAACATCGCCGTCCACGCGGGAATGGCGCGCGCAAATGCGTGAGCCGAGTTCGCTGGTGTCCTGCATGCCCAGTTCGACCGGCCGCACCCGCGCGCGAGGAGCGTCGAGCGCTTCGAGGAGTGCGCGCCAGACGGTGACACCGATCAGCGCGAGGATCGCCGGGCGATAGCGGCGAATCTTCTTGAGCAGCGTGCGGGCGCCGTCCTGATATTCGTCGCGCGTCAGATCGCTCATTCCCGGCGTCGCGCGCGGCACGACGTTGGTGATGCCGTAGCCCCACTCGGGCAACCGGTCGTCGTCCTCGAACGTGATTCGGCTCGGGCACCAGGCCCGATTCGAAGAGCAGCTTCCAGAAGCGATTCGAGTAGCCGGCGAAATGGTGCCCGGTCAGCGCCGAGCGCACGCCGGGGTTGATGCCCACGAACAACACCCGGACGTCCGGCTCGATCCGATCGCGAGGCAGGCGCTTCTGGGCAGGATCGCGTCGGTAAGCTGTGCGGCATGCGCTGGCTTGTCAAGGAAGAACCCGAAAACTACAACTTCGACCAGTTCGTGAAGGATGGCCACACGATCTGGTCGGGGGTCAAGAACCCGGTGGCGCAACGAAACCTGCGGGCGATGAAGAAGGGCGACCGCGTGTTCTTCTACCACACGGGCAAGCAGAAAGCCGTCGTCGGCACCGCGAAGGTGACGGTGGAGGCGTATCCCGATCCCAAGGACAAGGCCGGCAGCCTCGTCGTCGTCGAGCTCGCGCCCGACAAGAAGCTCACGCGGCCGGTGACGCTCGCCGAGATCAAGGCGTCGGGCAAGTTCGCGGACTGGGCGCTCGTCCGCATCCCGCGGCTGTCGGTCATGCCGGTGACGGACGATCAGTGGGCGGCGGTGGAGGCGATGGCGCAGGACTGACCATCACCTTGTCGACGCGCCGCCCGTCCATGTCGACCACCTCGAAGCGCCGCCCGCCGTAGTCGAAGGCGTCGGCGGCGTGCGGGATGTGGCCGAGCCGCGCGAGCACGAAGCCGGCCATCGTGTGATACGCGCCGCTTTCGTCGGCGGGCAATTCCAGATCGAACTTCGTGGCGACCTCTTCGATCGGCGCCGAGCCTTCCACCAGCCACGACCCGTCGGCGCGCGCGACAAACGAGCCCTCCGCCTCGTTCGCATCGCCGGGCAGCGTCCCGACCAGCCCTTCGAGCAGGTCGCCGACCGTCACGAGCCCTTCGACCGCACCGAACTCGTCCATCACGATCGCGACATGGCGATGCGATGAGCGGAACGCTTCGAGCAGCTTGAAGACCGGCATCGAGTCCGGCACGAACAGCGGCTCGCGCACGAGCGGCGCGCAGCTTGATCTCGCCGCCGCGCAGAATCGCCGGGAGCAGTTCGGCGGCGCGAACGGTCCCCAGGACGTTGTCGAGGCCGTCATCGCACACCACGAATTCGGTGTGGCTGTGCGACGCGAGGAACTCGCGCAGCTCGTCGTTGGTGATGTCGACGTCCACCCACTCGATGTCGATCCGCGGCGACATGATCGCGGCGACACGCTGGTCGCCGAGTTGGAACACCCGCTGAACGATCGTCTCCTCGGCGGGCTCGAGCACGCCGGCTTCGGCGCCTTCGCTGATCACCGCGCGGATCTCGTCTTCCGTCAACCCCGACCTCGGCGTCGCCCTTCACCCCGAAGATCCGCATGATCAACGACGTCGACGCGGTGATGGTCCGCACGATCGGGCCGCCGACGCGGGCCAGCATCATCATCGGACCCGCCACCCACGACGCGATCGATTCGGGATATTGGAGGCCGATGTTCTTCGGCACGAGCTCGCCGAGGATCAGCGAGAGCAGGGTGATGCACGCGACGACGACGCCGAGGGCGATCCCTTCGGCGTATGGCGCCAGATCGGGAAAGCCGGCAATCACCGCGGCCAGCGGCTCCGAAATCGTCGCGCCGCCGTACGCGCCGGCCAGAATCCCGATGAGCGTGATGCCCACCTGCACCGTGGAGAGAAACTGCGCCGGGTCCTGCGCGAGGTCGAGGGCCACCTTCGCGCGGTGATCGCCTTCTTCAGCGCGCTGCTGCAACCGGACCTTGCGCGCCGCGACCACCGAGATTTCGGCCATCGAGAACACCCCGTTGGCCAACACGAGCAGGACGATGATGACAATCTCGAACCAGACGCCGTCCATCTACGCCGGCATTGTACTGGCGGCCCCCGAACCGGCAGGGCCGGGCTGGCTGGGACGCCGTTCGACCGGGTCTTCCGACCAGCCCGACCCACCGGCCCGACCGGAACCGTCCTACCCGAGCGTCGTATACACCGGCGGGAACCCATGCTCATCCTTGACAGCGTTCGCAAGTCGTTACGGCACGACCGACGGCCGTCGATGGCCTGTCGCTCACCGTCGCGCGAGGCGAAGTGCTCGGGCTGCTCGGCCCGAACGGCGCCGGCAAGAGCACGACCGTCAATCTGTCGGTCGGGCTGCTCGCGCCCGACGCCGGCCGGGTCGCGATCGAGGGCGGCGATCCGCGCGATCCGGTCGTCCGAAAGCGGCTCGGCGTCGCCCCGCAAGCGCTGGCCCTCTACGACGTGCTCACCGGCGAAGAGAACCTCCGCTTCTTCGGCGAGGTCTACGGACTGTCCGGCACCACGCTCGGCGAGCGGGTCCGCTGGGGTCTCGATTTCGTCGGCTTGACCGATCGCAAGAACGACCGCGTCGGCGCCTACTCCGGCGGCATGAAGCGACGGCTCAACCTGGCGTCGGCGCTCGTGCACGATCCCGAACTGATCCTGCTCGACGAGCCAACGGTCGGCGTCGACCCCCAGTCGCGCAACCAGATCTTCGAGAACATCCTGGCGCTCAAACAACTGGGGCGGACGCTGATCTACACGACCCACTACATGGAAGAGGCCGAGCGGTTGTGCGACCGCGTCGCCATCATCGACAAGGGGAAGCTCCTGGCGCTCGGTCCGGTGCCGGAGCTGCTCGCGACCTATCGGGCGCATCCCATCCTCGTCGCGCAGACCGCTCAGGGCGAGCGGCGCATCGAAACCACGGATCCGCTCGGCGAGCTGAATCGCCTCGCGGCGACCGGCACGGTCAGTTCCTTTCACCTGGAGCGGGCAACGCTGGAGCAGGTGTTTCTGCACCTCACCGGCCGCAGCCTGAGAGACTGATGAAGGCCATCCTCGCTCTCGCGGCGAAAGATCTCCGCATTCTGCTCCGCGTCAAGTCCGGCCTCTTCTTCACGTTCGTGTGGCCGGTCATCGTCGCGATTCTCTTCGGCGCGGTGTTTTCGGGACAGAGCAGCAACGCCCCGCGCACCCTTCGCGTCGTCGCGGTGGACGAGGACGAGAGCGACGGCTCGAAAGCCTTCCTGGCGCTGCTCGAGAAGTCGGGCGACTTCACCCTCGATCGCGCGACCAGGACCGAGGCCGAGACCCTGGTCCGCCGCGGACAACGCTCGGCCTACATCGTGCTGAAGTCCGGCTTCGGTGCGGCGTCACAGCGGATGTTCTACGGCGAGCCGCGCCGGATCGAGATCGGCAACGACCCGGCGCGAGCGGCGGAAGCGGCGATGCTCGACGGGCTGCTCACCAAGCACGCGATGGGCGACTTCCAGAAGCTGTTCAGCGATCCCGCGCAGTCGCGCAAGATGATCGCCGGCGCGCTCGGCGGGCTGTCGCCGGCAGGCAACGCGTCGCCGGCGACACCGCTGCAGCGGTTCCTCGGCGAGCTGGATACGTTTCTCGGCACCCCGCAGCCCCAGGCTCTGAGCGGGCCGGGCGGTTCTGGCTGGAACCCTGTCGAGATCACCAAAGCCGCCGTCACGCGCGAGCGCGTCGGCCCCACCAACGGCTTCGACATCACGTTTCCGCAAGGCGTGATGTGGGGCATCATCGGCTGCATCATGAGCTTCGCGATCAGCCTCGTGAGCGAGCGCGTGCACGGGACGTTCGTCCGGCTGCAGACGGCGCCGCTGACCCGGCATCAGATACTGGCCGGCAAGGCGCTCGCCTGTTTCGCCAGCATCACGATCCTGCAGATCCTGCTCTTTGCGATCGGCATCCTCGGGTTCGGGGTTCGGATCTCGTCGTTCCCGATCCTCATCCTCGCGTGCGCGAGCGCATCAGCCGCATTCGTCGGCTTCATGATGATGATTGCGGGGATGGGCCGCACCGAGCAGGCCGCGGCCGGCGCCGGCTGGGCGATGCTCATGCCGATGACGATGTTCGGCGGCGGGATGATGCCGCAGTTCGTGATGCCGCCGTGGATGCAGACGGCCGGCAATCTGAGCCCGGTGAAATGGGCGATCCTCGGGATCGAAGGCGCGGTCTGGCGCAACTTCACGCTCGCCGAGATGGTCCTGCCGACGGCGATTCTGCTGGCTTTCGGCGGCGTCTGCTTTGCAGTCGGCGTGCGCGCACTGCGCGATCGCTAAGGAGAGTCAGCGAGACCGCCAAACGCCGCGGCCTCCTTCAGCTTCGCCCGCGCATCGAGCGCGGTCGCCCGGAGCAGCGGATCCGCGTCGCGCGCCCACGCGTCGAGCGTCGGCGCGAACTCGGTCAACTGCATCTCGCCGATCGCGTAGGCCGCACACGAGCGCAGCCACGGGTCCTCGCTCAGCGTCATGATGGCGACGGCGTCGGCGCGGTCATTGAGGGTCGCGCCGAGCAGCCGGTTGGCGGCCTCCAGCCGCTGCGCCGCCTTGACATCACGGTCGAAGAGCGGCAGCAGCCGCGCCCTCAGGTCGGTGCCGAGAATCGCTGTCGAGGAACTCGACGGCATTGTCGTGGACGATCGGATCGCTCGAGCGCAAGCCGACGTAGGCGCTGTGCATGTCGCGATTCGGATGGAGGATCTTCAACAGACGGAAGATCCGCTCGCCCTCCTTGATCATCGACTCGCGCAACGCGTCGGTCACCGGGTTCGACGGCGCCCTCGAAAGTCGAGGCCAGCGAGCCGAGCACCTGGTACGAGCGATAGTGGCCCATGATCTCCGCTTCGAGCAGCGACTCGATCATGTGGCGATTGGGCAGCGGTTCGGGATGCAGCTGGGCGAGCTTGTTCAGCGCCGCGATCACGTTGTAGCGGAGGATGACGTCCCGCTCCAGCACCGCCTCGGCGAGCGCCACCTGCGCCGCCTGCGTTCCGATTGACTGAAGGATCGCGGGAATACGTCGGCGGACTTCGATCGGCCGTGACGCATCCATCAGTTCGTCGCGCAGCGCGCCGACGATGCGCTCGCCCATGCGTGAGAGGGCCTCGTTGATCGTCGACGAGAGGGCGGGGTCGTTGATGCGCTCGAGCACGAATCCGACCATCGTCCGCTTCTTCAGGCGGCCAACCGCTTCGATCGCCGCCTTCACGACCGCGACGTCGTCGTCTTCCAGGAGCCGGCGCATTTCCTTGTCGAACGCATCCGGCAGCCAGCCCAGGAGCCGTGCGGCCTCGAGTCGCGTGCGGCTGCCGTTCTCGCCGTGGTCCTGTGACATCGCCGACAGCATGAGCCGCGCCGCATCGAGATTCTGCGATCGTCCCGGCCGCGCGAGAAAGGCGATGACCGCGGCGCGCACCGAGAAATCGTCGAATTCGCCGAGCTCGGTGATCCGATCGAGCGGGTCTCCGGTCTCGTGCGTGGTGAGATAGAGGAGCGCCTCGGTCCGGACTTCGAGGGCGGGATCGCGGAGCAGCTTTTCGATCTCGGGCTTGACGCTGGAGTCGCCGGCGCGCGTCAGCAGCGCCACCGCCTGGCGGCGGATGTCGGCCCGCTCGTGCTTCAGCAGACCGCGAACCGCCGGATGGACGGCCCGGTCGTGGGCCATCTCGAACAGCGTCAGCGCGTAGGCGATGTCGTCGGGCTCGCCCTTGAGCCGCGACGAGATGATCGATGCCGCTTCCCGGCCCAGCACGGGAGCCGTCGTGGCGCGCTCGGCATCGACCCGGTGCTGGTGAATGCTGTCGCGGAGGTTGTCCACGTAGCGCTGCCGCGCCACCACCGCGGCGGCAATCCACGCCGCGATCGCCCCGAGGCAGACCCACGACATCGCTTGCGGCGACCAGTTCAGGCCCGCGGCAAACAGCAGGACGAGCGCACCACCGCCGGCGTCGCCGAGCCGGTAGACGACCGTGTCGATGAACGACTTGACGCGGAACGTCTGTGCGGCAGACACCGGCAGGTAGAGCAACTCGACGGTGGCCTTGTCGATCGAGTAGCGCAGCACCTGATCGCCGGCCTTCAGCAGCGACGCAGCCAGCAGTGAGCCCAGGACGAGCACGGCGATCGATCCACCCATCAGCGCGGCCGGGACGATGAACAGGGCCGTGCCGACGCCGGCTCCTTTCAGCACGCGGCCGGTGAGGACCAGCTGGACGACCAGCGACACCGCGCCGGCGATCATGTTGAAGGTGCCAAAGAAGATCGCGAGCTCGTCGGTGTCGGGGATCGCGGTCTTGGCAATCGCCTTGAACTGCCAGCCGGCCACCGTGGTCGCCAGGGCCGCGAACAACACCAGGCATCCGATCGCCGCGCAGATACGCCGAGCCGCGGACAATCGCAAAACTCCTCAGCAAGCCGCCGGACTCGCGTCCGAGGCCGCTCGAGTGCTGCTCTTGACCGGGCGGGCGATGCCGCCAGATGTCGGCGACGAGACCCACGCAGATCAGCAGGACCACGGCCACCCAGAGCAGCATGCTCTGCGTGCCGAAGACCGTGACGATGGCGGTCGTGAGGTACCCGCCGACAATCCACCCGAGAATGGCGCCGCTGCCGATGAAGCCGAACGCGCGCTTGGCCTCGCGCGTCGTCATGACGTAGTTCGCGAGCGTGTAGACCTGCGACGGCACGAGCACGGACAGCACGCCGACCCAGACGTAAATGATGATGAACTGCGTCCCCGATTCGCCATTCACCGTCGACCAGCCCCACAGGCCAAGGGCGGACAGGGCGAAGAACATCAGGCTGCCGATCTGCAGGTTGCGCAGGCTGGTGCGCTGGCCGACGCGGATATAGATGCCGGCGGCGATCCCGACGAGGATCGCAATCGAGATGTCGACGTACGGGAGCGCGTTGGCGCCGAACTGGTCGAGAAACAGCGCGTCGCGGGCCGACTTGCTGGCCACGGCGCCGGCCGTCGCGAGAAACAGGTAGAGGAACAGGGGAAGCGCCCGCTTGAGTTCCCGGCGGTCGAGCGCCAACGCCCGCTGCAGGATGGAAAGCATGGCGTGAGGAGTCTACCAGCTGGGCTGGTTGTCAGGGATCCGGGATCAGGGGCAGGGTTCAGGGGTCAGGATGCCACGAGCAACGGGAGCGCCGTGACGATGGAGGCGGCGAGCGCGATGACGGTGGCGGCCAGGCAGACCAGGGCGAACACCATGTGATCGACGCGCTCGGGCTTGAGGGGGTCGAGGATCATGCCGGTCAGGTAACCGCCGACAAAGCCGCCGGCGTGCGCGTAGTTGTCGACGCCGGGAAAAATCAGGCCGAAGACGCCCATGATGAGCGCGTACTGCAGCCCGGTTTGCGACGCTTGCGTACTCCCCGCGCGCCGGCCGTAATAGACGGCGGCGCCGAGCAGCCCGAAGATCGACGCCGACGCGCCGACGGTGAACGACGCGCCGCGCAGGAAGCCGAACGGCATCCACCAGAGATACTGCCCCGCGATCGAGCTGGCGGCGAAGCCAGTGACGCCGGAAACCACGTACAGAATCACCATCCGCGCCGGGCCGTAGAGTTCGGCGACGGCGGGCCCGAGCTGGCGGACCCACAGCACGTTGAACAGGATGTGCAGGACGCCGGCGTGCAGCCACCCGGCGGTGAGCAGGGTCCACCAGCGGCCGTAGTCGAACACCGGGACCGCGCCGCTGCCGCCGAGCAGAAACAGGATGCGCGAGGCGGGCGTGAGCGTCATCAGCTCGGTTTCGCCACGCGAGAGCAGCAGCCCGACGCACGATAGAGGGTTATCGTCCCGCCCATGACGAGCGGCACGAAGCCGAGATCCTGCCCGAGGCTGCGGAGGGCGTGCGCGTAGCCCCACATCCCGGGATTCCGGCGACCGCAGTTGTAGCACTTGTCGTCGTTGACGCCGACCAGAACGCCGCACGACGTGCAGATCACCGAACCCTCTGTTTTGCGCTTCAGGAACACGGACCCATCATAGTGTGCTGGCCCCTTGACGGGAGATCTGGCGATCTGGTGATCTGATGATCTGGTCCTGATCCCCGATCCCTGATCCCGATCCCTGATCCCTTCAAATGTCCTCATTCATTGGCGAGTCGCTTCCCGATACCCTCAGACATCGGCTCGGCCCCGAGCAGGCGATGGAACGTGCCGACCGTGCCGTGGTCATCTGCAGCGTGGACGAGCACGGCTGGCCTCACCCGGCGATGCTGAGCAGCCTCGAGATCGTGGCCGTCGACGGCCGGAACATGCGGCTGGCGATTCACAGTCGAAGCCGGACCGCGCGGAACCTGCTCGCCAATGGCCGCCTCACCGTGATCGTGGCCGATGAAGAGGCGGTGTACTGACCTGAAGGGCGACGCTCGCGGGCTCGAGCCGCGCGCCGACACCCCGGAGCTGGCGCGCTTCAACCTGCGCATCGACAGCGTGCTGCAGGACGCCGCTGGCGAATACGAGCACGCGCGCATCGTCGCCGGCATCCGCGTCACGCGCGACGCGCTCGACCCGGCGGTCGCGCGCCGCCGCCTCGACGCGCTGATCTCCTGATCGCCAGATCACGAGATCACGAGATCACCAGATCACGAGATCACCAGATCATCAGATCACCAGATCATCGAGCTCACGAGATCGCCGATCTCCAGATCTCCGGATCGCCGCTTCACGCGCTTGAAGTGGGTTCGGCCATGGGCCGCGACCCACGCGGCGTTGGTCCCTGCATTCAGCGGCTCGTCCCGTTTCGAGCTCGAACCATCACCTCGGGCTCTGATCGGCTGGTCCCCCCGCCGCGGGCATCGGCCTTGCTGAACGCTGCATGAACAGTTCAGCCCCCTTCTCTCTGTACGTCGAACCAGCAGGAGGTTCTTGCATGAAGCGTTGGAGCAATATCATCTGGGCCCTGGCCGCCATCGTGTGGCTGACCGCGGGCCCTGCGTTTGCCCAGGGCGGCGGCGCGAGCTCGACCGGCAGCATCAGCGGCGAAATCAAAGACGCGCAGGGCGGCGTGCTGCCCGGCGTGACCGTCACCGCGACGAGCCCGGCGCAGATCGGCGCGCTCACCGCCGTCACCAACGAAGCGGGCATCTACCGCTTCCCGTCGGTCCCTCCGGGCGAGTACCGGCTCGACTTCGAGCTCGCCGGCTTCCAGAACGTCGTCCGCGAAGGCATTCGCATCACGCTGGGCTTCAACGCGCAGGTCAACGTGTCGCTGGGCGTCGCCACGCTGCAGGAGACGGTGACGGTGAGCGGCGAGTCGCCGGTCATCGACACCTCGGCGACGCGTATGCAGACCAACTACGACCAGCAGATGCTCGCGTCGATCCCGAACGCGCGCGACATGTGGTCGCTGCTGGCGACGACGCCGTCGGTGACGCTCAACCGCGTCGACGTCGGCGGCAGCACGGCCGGCACGCAGACGACCTACTTCGCCTACGGCTACTCCGGCCAGAACCGTCCGCTCATCGAGGGCATCAACACGACGGAAGGCACGGCCGCCGCCGGCTTCTATCTCGACTACGGCTCGTTCGAAGAGGTGTTCATCGGCGCGGCGGCCAACTCCGCCGAGATGCCGAACCCGGGCGTGCTGACGCAGTTCGTCGGCAAGAGCGGCAGCAATCAGCTCGGCATCAACCTCTATTACGACTACGAGAACGGCGACATCCAGGCGCGCAACCTCACCGAGGATCAGGCGTTCCCGATCGGCACGCCGGCCGCGCAGCGCGCCGGCCGCACGATCCGCGAGGACAGCAACCGCCTGGCGTCGTACAAGAACTTCAACCTCGGCGTCGGCGGCCCAATCGTGCGCGATCGCGTGTGGGGCCACTTCGCGTATCTGAATCAGCAGAACTCGGTCGGCGCTCCGCCCGCGGGCTCGTTCCTCGACGGCACGCCGTTCAACACCAAGCTGTTCAACTACACGGGCAAGGCGACCTATCAGATGAACCAGAACAACAAGTTCATCGGGTACCTGCAGCACGGCACCAAGCAGCAGCCGAACCGCACCGACAACAGCAACCGCATCAGCAACCAGCCAATCCACACGACCTTCGAGTCCACGCTCCTGCAGGACTCACCGAGCTGGGTCTACAAAGGCGAATGGAACGGCACGATCGGACAGAACATGTTCGCCGAATTCCGCGCCGGACAGTTCGGCTACAACTTCGGCCTGATCAGCAACACCACCGCGCCGCGCTACGAAGACCTCGCGACGAACGTCGTCGAGGGCGGTGGCCGCGACTGGCTGAACAAGCGCCGCCGCAACCAGTACACGGGCGCGCTCAGCTTCTTCAAGGACAACTTCGCTCGGCGGCTCGCACAACTTGAAGTTCGGCGGCGAGTACCTCGACGAGTCGGGCAACATCCTGTGGAACGAAGCCTACGCGGACAGCGTCGTCCACTACCTGCTGAACGGCGTGCCGAACTCAGTGCGTCTCTGGAACAGCGGCACCAGCGCGCAGAACGCGCTGGCGACGACCAGCTTCTTCGTCACCGACTCGTGGACGGTCGATCGCCTGACGCTCAACGTCGGCGCGCGCTTCGATCGCTATCGCGTGTGGCTGCCGGAGCAGACGACGCCGGTGTCGCGCTTCAACCCGGTGGCCGTGACCTATCCCGAGAACTCGTCGGTGGTCGCGTTCAACCACATCGTGCCGCGCATCGGCGCCAGCTACGACATCACTGGGCGACGGGCAGACCGTCCTCAAGGGCAACTGGGGCCGCTTCTACTTCAACCCCGGCGTCAACCTCGCCGACGCGGTCAACTCGAACACGAGCGACCAGTACGCCGACTTCAACTGGAACGACGCCAACGGCGACCGCCTCTTCCAGGACGGCGAGCAGACCACCGCTGCAACGGCCGCGTCGGCGGCCTGGCGGCGGCCGCCATCGATCCCAACCTGAAGAACCCGTACACCGACGAGGCCTCGGTCTTCGTCGAGCGAGCGATCATGACCGACCTCGGCATCCGCACCGGCTTCGTGTGGAAGAAGGACAGCGACGGCTGGCAGCGCCTCAACGTCCAGCGGCCGTTCAGCGCCTACAACGTGCCGGTCTCGATCGTCGATCCGGGTCCGGACGGCAACGCCGCGACGCTGACCGACAACGGCCCGAACCTCCAGCCTTTCAACCTCGACGACCACGACGCGCGGCACGACCAACGTCACGCAGAACGTTCCGGGCTACGAAGGCACCTACAAGACGATCGAGATTGCGGCCAACAAGCGGCACAGCAACCGCTGGTCGATGAACGCGTCGTTCTCGTACGTGTGGACCGAGGAGTACGGCAACCTCTACTTCAACAACCGCTTCGGCACGGCCGTGCCCGGCGGCGCGTTCTCGCACTTCGGCAGCTTCCCGGTCAACCCGAACGAGCCGACGCAGAACGAGTTCACCAACTGGAACGCGAAGTTCAGCGGCACGATCGAGGCCGCGCTGGGGCCTGCGCGTCACGCCAGTGTGGAAGGTCCAGAGCGGCGCGCCGTACGGCCGCTTCATCACGACGACCGGGCTCAACTACACGCCGTCGCAGATCATCCTGGTCGAGCCGATCGGCACGCGCCGGCAGGACACGGTCAGCATCGTCGACTTCCGCGTCGAGAAGCAGGTCCGCTTCGCGGACAAGGCGCGCGTCGGCCTGTTCTTCGACGTGTTCAACACCTTCAACTCGAACACCGCGGTCAACCTCGCCTGGGGTTCGGGCGCCTCGTTCGAGAAGGCGACCACGGTCCTCGGACCGCGGATCGCCAAGTTCGGCGCCAAGTTCGACTGGTAGGGCCGGCCGCCGTTTCGAGGCGCCGGTGATGTCCGCGTCCGAAGCGCCCGCGGGAAAGGACGGGGCCGAGGCACATCGGCCCCGTTTTTTTTGCCCACCCCAGGGCGCCCCTTGTCCGCCGGAGCTCCCAGCGAAGGCGGAAGCTCATCCTTTCGCCACCTGATCGCCTGTCCCTGCCCCAGCTGTAGCTTCGTCCCCGTAATAGACGCTTTCGTCCCTTCGTCCCACGGTTTATCCTAACTAACTTCGGTCGGGGGTGACTCCCCGGCTGTTTCCCTGAAGTCGGTTGTGTGCTTGTGCCGGCTCGAGCGGCATTTCGTCGGCGGCTCCCGCCGGCGTGAGGAGGAATTGATGAAACGGAAGGCGACGCTGATTGCAGCGCTCCTGGTGTGCCTGACGGCCACCAACGCGTTCGCACAGCAGACTGGCGAAATCTTCGGGCGGGTCGCGGACAAGTCCGGAGCGGTCCTGCCCGGCGCGACCGTCACCGTCGCGGGCCCTGCGCTGATTCAGCCGCGCGTGGCGACCACGTCCGAAACGGGCAGCTACCGCGTGCCCGAGCTCCCGATCGGCACTCTACTCCGTCACCTTCGAGCTGGCCGGATTCCGCACGATGGTGTTCCAGGACATCCGCGTCACCATCGGCTTCAGCGCCCAGGTCAACGGCGAGCTCGAGCTCTCGACCGTTCAGGAGACCGTGACGGTCACCGGCGAGAGCCCGATCGTCGACACCCGCGAGACCGGCACGAAGACGACGTTCGACCTCGACACGATGCAGAACCTGCCCACAGCGCGCGACCCGTGGGACATGCTGATGCGCACCCCGGCGATCTCGACGGACCGCGTCAACGTCGGCGGCAACCAGTCAGGCCAGCAGTCCGGCTACATCTCGCGCGGCTCCAGCACCGGCAACAACAAGTGGTCGGTTGACGGCATCGACATCACCGACATGTCGGCGACCGGCGCGTCACCGAGCTACTACGACTTCGACATGCTCGAAGAAATGCAGGTGACGACGGGCGGCGCGGACGCGCGCAGCAGACCGGCGGCGTCGGCATCAACCTCGTCACCCGCAACGGGACCGATCGCTTCCGCGGCTCCGGCCGCTATACCTGACCGACGACAGCGTTGCCAGCGCTGAACGTCACCGACGAACTGCGGGCCCAGGGCGCCGGCGCCGGCGGCCCGGTGCAGAACGTCCAGGATTGCGGCTTCGAGATCGGCGGCCCGATCAAGAAGGGCCGCGCCTGGTTCTGGGGCAGCTACGGATCGCAGGACATCGAAGTCGGCGTCGTCGGCTTCTATCAAGAACACCCCCGTCTGCCGTCCCGGCGGGGCTGCCGACCAACTCGCGCAGGTCCTGGATGCCGAGACCGCTGCGCGACTGCCTCGAGACCGACCTGACCAAGCTGAACAACTACAACTGGAAGATCACGGCGGTGCCGTTCGAAACAACCGCTTCACCGCCCAGAACATGTGGGGCGAGAAGATCCGCAACGCGCGCGACGCCGGCGACACCGCGGCCGATTGAAACCACCTATCGCCAGCGCAACATCGGCAGCGAGTTCGGCAAGGTGGGCTGGACCGCCGGCCCAACCCGTTCTGGAAGTTCGGCGACCAGCACGTCTTCAGCGATCGCTGGCTGGCCGACGTGACCTATGGTCGACCTCGGCAACAACTTCACGCTCGACTTCCACGAGGACGATCTGCGGACGTGCAGCCGAGTTTCGAAACGACGACCGGCGTCTACGGCCGTTCGTTCCAGCAGTCGGTCTTCCTGCGTCCGACCAACAGCGTCGACGTGACCACGAGCTACTTCCTGCCGGGAGCGCTCGGCGGCGACCACGCGTTCAAGGCCGGCTACCGCTGGCGCACCGCGCACTCGACCAGCCTGAATCACCGCGGTGGCAACACCTACGCGCGTTTCACGAACGGCGTCGCGAACTCCGCGGAGATGTGGCGCGACGGCAACTCGGTAGTCGCACCTCGACACCCATGCGTTCTACGTGCAGGACACGTTGACGCTCAACCGGCTCACGCTGAACCTCGGCCTCCGCTGGGACCGTCAGGACGACGAAGCGCTCGCGGCCGTCGTGCCGGCGCACCCGTTCTTCCCGCAGCAGCTGCCGTCGATCAACTTCCCGGGCGCCGATGCGGGCGTGGTGTGGAACGACATCTCGCCTCGAGTCGGCATGACCTACGACCTCACGGGCGACGGCAACACCGTCTTCCAGGCGTCGTACTCGATCTACTACGGTCAGATGGGCCCCGGTCAGCTGTCGAACAATCTCGCCGCCACCGGCGCGGTGTTCGTTCGCTATCCCTGGACCGACACCAACGGCGACCGCTTCGTCCAGCCGAACGAATTCAACTTCGGGCCGTTCCTCGCGCGCGACGCCAACTACGATCCGAACAACCCGACGAACTTCGACTCGCCGGCCGCGTCGATCCGGACGTCAAGAACGATCGGACGCGTGAGTTCATCGTCGGCTTCGATCGCCAGCTCGGCCGCAACATGGCGGTGGGCGGCAACTACATCTGGCGCAAGTACGATCGGTTCCAGTGGCACGATCGTCGATGGCTTCACCAGCGCGGACTGGCGCGCCGTCACTTCAAGCCACCACCGGTTGCCCGGCAGGCGCGCGCTGCGAAACGGTGACCTACTTCGAGCCGACGTTTGCGATTCCGTCACCGTTCATGTATACGAACGTGCCGGATCGGTGGCGCGACTTCAACGGCTTCGAGCTGACGCTTCAGAAGCGCTATTCGAACGCTGGTCGGCCGAACTCCAGCTACGCCTACAACGACGCGGTCGACACTTGGGATTCGCCGGCGCTTCGAAGATCCGACCTGCCGCACGACGTCTGCCCCGGCGACTTCAGTACGCGCCTGAATCAGGCGGCAGCGGTCTCGACAACGTGTTCAAGAACGCCAAGTGGCTGGTCAAGCTGTCCGGCCGCTCACCACGCTGCTGTGGGACATCGACGTCGCCGGGTCCTACAGCCGCGTCAGGGCTATCCCGTTCCCGCAGGGCATCCTGACGCCGAACCGCGCCAACGACGCCGGCCAGACCCAGGTGCTGCTCGAGCCGTCGGCGACGTGCGACTCGACAACCTCCATGATCGACGCCGCATCGACAGGGTGTTCCGCTTCGGCGCGCACGCTGTCCCCGCGGTCGAGATCTTCAACCCGGGAACGTCAACACCGTTCCCGCGCCGACCGCAACCAGGCGGCGACCAACGCCAACACGGTGAGCGGCATCATGGCGCCGCGCGTCGCTCGCTTCGGCTCTCGCCCGCTGGTAGGCACCGCCGCCAGCCGAATAAGGCGGGACCAGGGTCACCTGGTCCCGCCTTTTCTCTTTTGGCCCCGCGTTGAAACTGAGTTTCGTCCCCTGATTCGTCCCTTTCAAGGCCCAGCCTCCGACCATCCGTTCGGCCCATTTCATCCACCGCACCGGATTCCCAGCGCTCATACCAACGTTTGATGCTGCTGATTTTCATTCCTGCATACCGCTCATCCCATGTCACTCCCACCATGCACTGGTACACTGCTGTGATGGCTCGCGGTGCCGGCTCTGTCGTTGTGTGGGCTGAGTGGTGAGATGTGACATCCGCACGGCCTCTCGTCGAGGTCGTTTTCGCCGGCCCTGGCGGGCGACAGGAGGACAGGAATGAGACTGAGGACCCGCGTGGGTTGCAGCGGTGATGGCGCTACTCTTTGCCGCCACCAGCTTCGCTCAATCGCAGACAGGTGAGATCTTCGGCCGCCTCAACGACAAGTCGGGTGCCGTGCTGCCGGGTGCCACGGTGACCGTGGCCGGCCCCGCGCTGATTCAGCCGCGCGTGGTGACCACGTCAGAAACCGGCAGCTATCGCGTCCCTGAGCTGCCGATCGGTCTGTATTCGGTGACCTTCGAGCTCGCCGGATTCCGGACGACGGTGTTCCAGGACATCCGCGTGACGATCGGCTTCAACGCCCAGGTCAACGGCGAACTCGAGCTCTCGACCGTTCAGGAAACGGTGACGGTGACCGGTGAAAGCCCGATCGTCGACACTCGCGAGACCGGCACGAAGAGCACCTTCGATCTCGAGACGCTGCAGAACCTGCCCTCCGCGCGCGACCCGTGGGTCATGCTCGATCGCACGCCTGGCATCACGATGGACCGCGCCAACGTCGGCGGCAACCAGTCGGGGCAGCAGTCCACGTACATCTCGCGCGGGGCTTCCACCGGCAACAACAAGTGGTCGGTCGACGGCGTCGACATCACCGACATGTCGGCCACCGGCGCGTCGCCGATCTACTACGACTTCGACATGCTCGAAGAAATGCAGGTGACGACCGGCGGCAACGACATCACGCAGCAGACCGGCGGCGTCGGCATCAACCTCGTGACGAGGAGCGGCACCGATCGCTTCAAGGGCTCGGGCCGCGTCTATGTCACCGACGAAGAGTTCCAGTCGGACAACATCACGCCCGAAGTGCGGGCGGGCGGCGTCGGCGCCGGCGCGCCGATCCAGAACATCAAGGACTACGGCTTCGAGGTCGGCGGGCCGATCAAGAAGGGCAAGGCGTGGTTCTGGGGCAGCTACGGCACGCAGGACATCAAGGTCGGCGTCGTCGGCTTCTACAAGAACAATGCGACCTGCCGTCCCGGCGGCGCCTCGCTCAATCCGCGCGTCGTCGACACCGAGACGCTGCGCAGCTGTCTCGAGACCGACCTGACGACGCTGAACAACTACAACTGGAAGGTGACCTACGGTGCCGTTCACCAACAACCGCTTCAACTTCCAGAACACCTGGGCCGAGAAGGTGCGAAGTGCCCGCGACGCGTCGCGACACTCGCCCAATCGAGACCACCTATCGGCAAAAGGCCGTGAGCAGCCCGGACGAGAAGTTCGGCTGGCCGACCGGGGCCGTCGCCGTTCTGGAAGGCCGCCGACCAGCACGTGATCAGCGATCGCTGGCTCGTGGACATGATGTGGGCGCACCTCGGCAACAACTTCGTGCTCGACTTCCACGAGGACGACCTGAGCGACGTGCAGGCCTGGTTCGAGACGACGACGCTGCGCTGGGCCGTTCGTTCCAGGCATCGACGTTCGTTCGTCCGACCAACAGCTTCGACTTCACCAACAACTACTTCCTGCCGGCGACGCTCGGCGGCGACCACGCCTTCAAGTTCGGCTATCGCTGGCGCTCGGCGCACTCGCGCAGCCTGACCATCGCGGCGGCTTCGTCGATGCCCGCTTCACCAATGGCGCGCCTGCGAACGCCGACCTCTGGCGCGACGCCAATACCGAGACGCACCTCGATACGCACGCCCTTTACCTGCAGGACACGTACACAAAGAACCGCCTCACCCTGAACCTTGGCGTGCGCTGGGATCGTCAAGACGACGAAGCAATTGCGACCGAGGTTCCGGGCAACCCGCTCTCCCGAACATCCTGCCGTCGTTCGCTTTCCCCGGCGCCGACGCCGGCGTGGTGTGGAACGACATCTCGCCGCGTCTCCGGTCATGACCTACGACCTGACCGGCGATGGCAAGACCATCGTGTCGTCGTCCTATGCGATGTACTTCGGCCAGATGTCGCCGGGTCAGCTCTCCAACCGACCTCGCCGCCACCGGCGCGGTCATGGTCCGTTACCCGTGGACCGACCGCAACGGCGACACGTTCGTTCAGGCCAATGAGCTGGATCTGACGACCCTTGCTCACTCGCAGCAATGCCTATAACCCGGCGAACCCGACCAAAACTTCCTGTCGCCCCCGGCACGGTTGACCCCGACATCAAGAACGATCGCACCCGCGAGTTCATCGTTGGCTTCGATCGGCAGTTCGGGTCGGTGTTCGCGGTCGGCGGCAGCTACATCTGGCGCAAGTACGATTGGTTCAACTGGCAGGACCGCGTCGGCTTCACCAGCGACAACATGCGCGCCGTACACCTTCACGCCGCCGGCCGCCAACTGCCCAAGCGGCCGCGCGGTGCGAGACCGTCACCTATTTCGAGCCGACGATTCCGCTGCCGTCAGCATTCGTTCGCACCAACGTGCCGGACCGCTGGCGCGACTACAACGGCCTCGGAGCTGACGTTCCAGAAGCGCCACGCCAACCGCTGGTCGTTCAACGCGAGCTATGCCTACAACGACGCGGTGGACGTGTGGGATTCGCTGAGCTCGACGGAAGATCCGACCTGCCCGTGGATCGAGCCAGGCCGGCGGAACCCCGTGATTGCGTGCCCGGGATGGACAGTATGCGCCGGAGGCCGGCGGCAGCGGCATCGACAACGTGTTCTATCAACGCGAAGTGGCTGGTCAAGCTGAGCGGCCGCTTACACGACGTGGGGTGACATCAACGTGGCGGCATCACAGCGCCCGCCAGGGCTATCCCTTCGCGCAGTCAATTCTGTCGCCGGACCGCGCCAATCAAGGCGGCCAGGTGCGCCTCCTGCTCGATTCGCTGGGCGACCAGCGCTACGAGACCCTCCAGTTGGTGGACCTGCGGGTCGACCGCAAACTTCCGTTTCGGTCAGTTGCAGCTGGTGCCGACGCTGGATATCTTCAACCTGGGCAACCAGAGCACAGTGCTTGCGCAGCGCATTCTGCAGGCCGCGACCAACGCGAATCAGATCAGCGGCATCGTCGCGCCGCGGGTCGTGCGGTTCGGCTTGCAGGTCCGGTGGTAGCAGATGGCCGCCCGAAGCGTTAGCGAAGGGCGGAAGCGGAAAGGGCGGGACCGGTGACTCGGTCCCGCCTTTTTTTGTTTGGGGGGTAGGGGTTGGGCCAGAATCCTGACTCATGGACGGGACTCAATCCGCTGACCTGCCTGGGCCGCAGTTCCTGCTCGTCTTCGGCGTCTTCGCCATCGTCGGCTTTGCGGTCTCCGCGTCGCTGCGCAAGCGTGCCGGCCCGCCGTCATCAGATAGCGGGCCGACCACTCTCGATCCGTTCGAGGTGGCCCACCTCGCCGGCGGCGAACCGCTGGCGCTCAACACCGCCCTCGCCAGCCTGTATCGACGCGACCTGATTGCGGTCGACCGCGACGCCGGCACGATGAGCGTGCGCGCGGGGCAGATTGTCCCGTTCGACCTTCACCCAGTCGAGCGTGAGGCGTACGACACCATCCAGCGATTCGGCACGGCCGATGCGGCCGGCGTCAAGGTCGTCGCGACCGGCATGCCGGCGCTCACCGCAATCGACGCCCGGCTGCGCTCGCGAGGCCTCCGGTTCCAGCCCGGCGAGTATCCGTCCTACGGCCTGCGCGCCGCCGTGCCGATCGTCGCGGTGATCGTTCTCGGTGCGGTGAAGATCCTGATGGGGCTTCAACGTGGGTATCCGGTGTCGTTTCTCGTTGGGCTCGTTGTCGTCACGCTGCTCTTTGCACTGTGGGTGATGTTCAGCGCACCGTCGCGGACGCGGCGCGGTGAGCTCGTGCTCAAGGACGTGCGCCACCGTCATGCCGCGCTCGAGAGCACGGCGAAAACGGCGCCCACATCCCTGGGCGCATCGCAACTGGCGATGGCCTTCGCGTTGTTCGGGCCGGCCGTCCTGATCGGGTCGCTCGTTCGATCCGCTGCGGAACCTCATCACGCCGCCAGGAAGCGGCGGCAGTGGGTCGAGCTGTTCGAGCGGCAGTTCGTCCAGCAGTGACAGCGGCGGGGGCGACAGCGGGGGCGGCGGCGGATGCGGGGGCTGCGGCGGCGGAGGCGGAGATTGACGCCGCTGGGCCTCGGAATCGGCTGGCGGCGCAACTCGCGCTTGCGATCGACCAGATCGACGATCTCGGTTTCATCGAGCTCACGGCCGAGAACTACGCAAACCCTCGCCGTCTCCCCCGGCACGTCACGCAGCTCCGCAAACGGGGTGTCCAGGTCGTGGTGCACGGCATCAGCTTGTCGCTCGGCGGCGCCGAGCCGATCGACGCGTCACGTGCCCGGCATTTGCGAGCGCTCGCCGACGCCACCGAGGCCCCGCTTGTCAGCGAACACATCGCCTTCGTGCGGGCCGGTGGACGCGAAGCCGGACATCTCCTGCCAGTGGCGCGCACAGAGTCGAGTCTCGCCGTCCTCACCGACAACGTCCATCGTGCGCGCGAGATCCTCGGCGATTGGCCGCTGGCGCTCGAGAACATTTCCACCTTGTTCGACTGGCCGGCCGCTGCCGATGCGATGGCGGAGAGTGAATTCCTGTCGCGCCTCGTCGAAGCGACGGGTGCCTTCTCCTGCTCGACGTCGCCAACGTCTACGCCAATGCGCGAAATCTCGGCGGCGCACCCGAAGATCTGCTCGATGGCATTCCACTCGATCGGATCGCTTACGTGCACCTTGGTGGCGGGCACGAGCACGACGGCGTCTATCACGACACGCACGCCGGCGCGATCCCGCTGCCGGTGTTCGGCTTGCTCGAGTCGCTCTGTCAGCGCACTGGTGTGCCCGGGGCGATGATCGAGCGCGACGACAACTTTCCGGACGAGGCGGAGCTGCGGCACGAGCTGCAGTCGATGCGTGAGGCGATGGCCCGCGGTCGCCTCACCCGCGCGAGGCGTGATGCCACCGTCAGCGTCTGAGCATTCCGGCGCCTCAGCAAGGCAGCAGGTCGCTGATGCTCAACGCGCCCTCGTAGCGGCGCTGACCGCGGACGGCGAGGCGCCGCCTGGGTTCAACGAGGCGGGCGTGGCACGGGCCGCGCGATCGCTGCGCGCCAAGCGGCGCGCCGCGGTCGCCAAGACCTGGCCGGGATTGACGTCAGAGCTCGGCGGACGTTTGCGCTCGCGTTCGAGGAATTTGCTAGTTCGTTTCCGGTCGGTGACGATGGCCCGATCGAGGATGGACGCCGATTCGCAGAACACTTGTATCGCCGCGGCGCACTGGGCGACACCGGCCGTGGTGAACTGCTGGCGCACCAGGTCCATCGCGGCCTGCCGGTTCGAGTCGCTCGCCTGAACGACGGATCAATCGCGATCGCCCTGCGCACTCGTCGCGCGGTGCGCCGTCTCGTGTTGCCGTTGCTGCGCACACCCCGGCGCAGGAACGCGTAGCCTTCGTCCGGCCGAACTCGCCGAAGACAGGCGCGAAGCGGCGCGGTCGCCTATGCTTGGTCCATGCGTCTCGCTATCCTTGCCGCCATGCTCTTGTCGGTCACGCTGCATGGCGCGCCCTCGTGGACCGCGCAAACCAGTGGGGTGACCGTGCGACTCCGCGGCGTCAGCGCCGTGAACGATCGCGTCGTGTGGGCGAGCGGGGCCGGCGGGACGATCCTTCGGACGACCGACGGCGGTGCGCAGTGGCTGAAGGTGACAGTGCCAGCGGACGCCGCCGCGCTCGACTTTCGGGACATCGATGCGATCGACGATCGGACGGCTTACGCGCTGAGCATCGGCAATGGTCCGGCGTCGCGCATCTACAAGACGATTGACGCCGGCGTTACGTGGACGCTGCAGTTCACCAACACCGACGAGAAGGCGTTCTTCGACGCGATGGCGTTCTGGGACGCGGACCGCGGCGTCGCGTTCAGCGACTCCGTCGACAACCGCTTCATCGTCCTCACGACCGGCAACGGCGGCCGGAGCTGGGAGCTCGTCGATCAGAAGCGGCTGCCACCGGCGCTCGCCGGCGAGGGCGCGTACGCGGCGAGCGGCACCAACGTCGCGGTCAACGGGACCGAGCACGTGTGGATCGCGACCTCGAGCGGGCGTGTGCTGCGCTCGACGGATGGCGGGCGTTCGTGGAGTGTGACGACAACCCCGCTCGCGACCGGCGCGAGCGCGGGCCTCTTTTCGATCGCGTTTCGCGATCCCTCGCACGGACTGGTCGTCGGCGGCGACTATCGCAAGGAGGGCGAAGCCGTCGACAATGGCGCAGCCTCGACCGACGGCGGCCAAACCTGGTCGCGCGTGAACGGGCTCAGCGGCTTCCGCTCGGTCGTGCGCTACGTCCCCGGCGTGAAGCCTCCGGCCGCGATTGCCGTCGGCCCGTCAGGCGGCGATTACTCGTTGGACGATGGCGGGACCTGGCAGCGAATCGAGGGGCCAGGATACGACGCCTTCAGCTTTGCGCCGTCCGGCCGCGTTGGTTGGGGCGTCGGCGAGGGCGGCCGCATCGGCCGGCTGCAGTGGTAACAGACCTGACGCTTACGCGGATTCGTCGTAGGCGCGCCTGATCCAGGCAAGCAGCTCCGCGTCCACCTCGCCGCCGCGGTCACCTTGACCTTGTACTGACACATCCCGCCCGCGGGCTGCGCCAGCAAGCGGTCGGTGCCGGGGACGCCCTTCATGTTGAGGCCAACCTCGAATCGCGTGTTGGTGGCGGGTCCGACCATCGCGAACTGTTTCTTGCGCCGCAGGCTGACGTAGCCCTTCTTCGGCGCGACCTCGAACTCGCCGAACTTCTGCACCGCCTGCATGATGGCGTCGTGAATCGGGCGAAAGGCGGCCTTCGGGCCGGCATAGATCTCGTCGAGCACGGCGTCGGACGACTTCCCTTCCGCCTGCGAGCCGCCATCCGACTTCAGCACGATGTGGACCAGCGTGTTGGCGTCGCCATGCCCCATCCCGAGGTCTTTCTTCAGCATGTCGCGGATCTCGCCGTGCTTGGCGAGACCACTCTTCTTGATCACGGCGGTCAGTTCCGCCAGGGTCTTGCCGGTGCGCGATTCGATGTTGGCGAGCTGGGTGGCGAGCGCTTTGTCCACGGAGATCTCCTCGCCCGTCTTATACAACGTCTCGGATGCGCTCTGTACGAACCGGTCGAGTTGGGTATGCTCTGCGCGTGACGAGCCGGGCGCGAGACGCGTGGGCGATCGTGGCGCTGAACCTGGGTTTGGCCTTGCTGGTCCACGTCGCGGCGCCGGTTGCGCCACGCAATTCCGATCGAACGGCCTACGAGTACGTTGGCCAGCACGGCCTCGAGCCAACTGCCCGGTGTCGATCTACTGCTACCGCGTGCTCGTGCCCATGGTGCTCGAACGCATTCCGCTGGAACCCGAGCGGCGGTGGCGCTGGTATCAGGTCGCGGCCACTGCTGCCGCGGGATCGATCACCGCGGCGATGACGTCGCGCCTGGCTGGCGGGCTCGGTGCCGGCGTGATCGCAAGCCTGCTGGTGCAGACCACCTACGGCTTCTCCTTCACGGCCTACGACCCCTACACCGCCGACCCTCTGGTCTTTGTGTTTGCCGCGGCCCTGGCGTGGTGCGCGATCGCCGATCGCTGGCTGTTGGCGCTGGGCATCGGCCTGGCTGGCGTGTTCGTGAAGGAAACGGTGGCGCTCGTCAGCGTCTCGTGCGCGCTGGCGGCGCTCAGCCGCGATCGGCCGACGTGGCCCAAATGGGTGTTCTCGAGCGCCGCAGTCGTCGCGACCCTGTTGGGGTTTCACTGGATCATGGACACGTACTTTGGCTGGGGTCTCCGCAACAATCCCGCCGCCCAGTTCGGAAGCGGCTCGTGGCTTGCCCTGTGGTGGCGCAACAACCCCTTCCTGATCCGCAAGGCCTACCTGCTGTTTGCACCGTTCGGCTTCGCGTGGCTGTTTGCGCTGCTCGCGGGCCGGTTCGCCGAAGCGCGCATGCGCCAGCTCGCGCTGGGCGCGATCGGGCCGTTTCTCGCGTTGTGCTACGTCCAGACGCCCGAACGCGCGCTGTCGAACGCGTTCTTCGTCGTGATCCCGCTCGCCACGCTGTATCTGGCCCGCGCCCCGCTGCCCATCGCGTGGCTGACCGCGCTCGCCAACGGGGCCGTGACGGTCAAGGTCGGGTTGTCCACGACGTGGCTGCCGCCGTCGCGGTACTTGATGGTACCGGCCCTGATTTTCACGCTATGGGCCATCTGGACGATCGAAAAGCCGACGGACCGTCGCGCACCCTTGGATCATTCCGCGCGCAACGCGCGCACGAGATCGACGCGACGCGCGCGCAAGGCGGGAACCACGCTCGCGGCCAACGTCACCAGACCGAGCAGACCGACCACGGCGATCACGTTGACGGGATCCAGCGGCTCGACGCCAAGGAAGATGGAGCGCATGGCGGTTGCGGCGAGCAGTCCCGCCGCCATGCCCACGCTCACGCCCACCGCAAGCAGCCGAAACGCCTGACCGAACACGATCGCCAGCACGTCGCGGGTTTGCGCACCCAGCGCGACTCTGGTGCTGAATTCAGCGCGGCGCTGCTGCGCCGAGAACGCGACGACACCATAGAGACCGACGGCCGCGAGTATCAGCGCGAGCAGCGCGAAGCCAGACAGCACACCGATAATCACGAAGTCGCTCGCGACCAGACGATACAAGGCCGCGTCATACGACTCGAGCTCTTCGACCGGCGTCATCGGGAGCGCGGCCTGTGCTTCCTGCCGGATCGCAGCAGCCAGCGACTGCGAATCCGCGCTGCCGCTCACCAGAAAGCCAACGCGCCGCGCGGCGCCAAGCGGCGCCCAGACGTACGGTTGAGGTCCGAGCTCGATGTCGCCGCTCGTGATGTCGGTAACCACGCCAACGATGGTGCGGGTCACGCGTTCTGCCCCGCGCACGACGGTCATCGTCTTTCCCAGCGCAGCCTCGGTGCTGCCGAAGTAGCGGAGAGCGGCGGTACGACTCAGAAGTGCAACCGCCGCGTTGGCATCCTCTTCTGGCCTGAAATCGCGGCCATCGACGATGCGGATGCCGGCGGCCGCGAGGCTGCCGGACTGCGCCTCTGCCGCGAGCGCCCAGGGACCGCTGCCGTCAATCGGCGGCGGCGCCGCGTCGAACGACAGCGACACGGTCGGCGCGCCCCAGATGACCGGCAGCCGGTCGAACACGCCGACCGCGCGGACGCCGGCGATCGACGCCAGTCGCGAGCGGAGATCCGCAATCCGAGCCGGGATCGCCTCGGCGTCCGGATACTGCTGCGCGTCGAGATCGACGCTGAATTTCAGCATTCCAGCGGTGACGAGCCCGGTCTCCACGCGGCTGACATTGATGGCGGTGCGCACGGCAAGGCCCGAGACGCACAGCAGCACCGCGGCCACCGCGATCTGCAGGACGACGAGCACCGAGCGGCCGCGATGCCGTGGCGAGCCGGCCCGGGTGCCGCCGGCCGCGAGCTCGCCGCGCACGTCGATGCGCGCGAGCTGCAGCGCCGGCGCGAGCGCAAACAGCAGCGGCGCCGACAACGCGACCAGGCTCACAAAACCGAGCTCGTGTGCGTCGAAGAACAACTGCTGCAGTCCTGACTGCGTATCCACCGACCGGATCAAGCCGAGCAATGCCTGCCCGACCGGGACCGCCGCCGCGGCGCTCGCCGCTGACAGCAGCAGCCCTTCGATCAGCAACTGCCGCACGATGCGCACGCGCGAGGCGCCAAGCGCGGCGCGAATCGCCACGTCGCGGCGGCGTGTCGTGGCGCGCACCAGCAGGACGTTCGCCACATTGGCGCACGCGACGATGAGGACGAGTCCGACGCACGTCGTGAGCAGCGCCACGATCAGCCAGAAGCTGTCGCCGCCAGCGGCATCGCTGATCGGGGCGAGCCGGGCCCGCCATCCAGCGTTGGTGTCGGGATGCTCCGCTGCGAGCTGATCGCCGATGGTCCGCATTTCTGCGGCGGCGGTCGCGACCGACACGCCCTCGCGCAGATGACCGACAACACGAACGCGCCGGTTGGCGCGCGGAGCCGCCGCATCAATCGGCAGCGCCAGCCACGCGTCGATGATCGACAAGGTGCCGAACTCGAGGTCGGGCGAGGCGACGCCGACCACGGTATGACTGATGCCGGCCACCTGCATGGTGGTGCCCAGCACGTGAGGATCGCCACCCAGCACACGCGACCAATAGGCGTGTGCCAGGACGATCACCGGCGCCGCGCCAGGCGCATCGTCCCCCGTCTGCAACAGCCGGCCAGCAACGGGAGCGAGGCCGATGACGGTGAAGTACTCGCCGGTGACCCGGCCGACGTCGAGGACAGACGCCTGCCCGCGATCGATCAGCGTCGCGCGGTCGACGATGAAGGCCGAGAGATCGACGGTGGTCTGGCTGCGCGCGCGATAGTCGGCAAAGTCACTCAGCGTGACGTAGCTCCGCTCGTTGCCGGTGCGCGGATCGACGGCGAAGAGGACAACCGCGCGATCGGGATGGGCGACGGGGAGCCCGCGAAGCACGGCGAGGTCCGCAAACGAGAAGCCGACCGTCGTCGCGCCGATGGCCAGCGCCAGAGTGCCGACGATCAAGACCGTCTGCGCGCGTTCCTTGAGCAGTGCGCGAAGGCCGTGACGAATGTCGCTGAGCAGATCGAACATCACTCCTCCAGGCGGCTGATGATGTGAATCCGGCGGATGCGCCGTCGCCGACCACCACCAGATCGAGAGGGCCTGTCGCCAATACCAGCGCCGCGCCCGGGCCGGGCCGTCGCGCGCGCCGCGCTCGTCCAGCTCCTGCTGCAAGTCGCCGAGCACACTTTCCCCGGCGGCGTCGGCCGGCACCGCGCGTTCGACGAGCGCCCGCGCGAGTCGAGGCGGTGTCACCGGCGGCCCTTGTCGAGCACGGCCTCGAGGCCGGCCCACATGTCGAGGAGCGACTGGCGGGCCGCGCGCAGGTCGTCGAGGCCCTGCCGCGTGACGGTGAGGCGCCGTTCGGGGGCGCCCTGGCGGCCCGCGGTGCCGCGCACGGTGTCCCAGGTCAGCCGGCCCTTGGCCTCGAGCCGCTCCAGCGTGGTGTAGAACGCGCCGCGTGACACGTCACGCTCGAGCACACGCTCGAGCTCCCTGCGCACCTCGAGCGCTGTGGGCTGGTCGCTGCAGCGCAGAATCGCGAGCAGGACCCGCTGTTCGAATTCGCCAAGCTGGGCACGGGAGGTCGGACGGGAGTTCACAATGTGAACTTAGACGAGTCTACTTAGTAGACTGTTCCCTACTGGCGCCGCGCCCAGAACACGCGCCTGGCCAACTTGTCCGCCGTAGCCTTGGCGAAGGTGGATGGTTCGTTTTGACGAACCATCCCTCTCTCCCTACCATCGCGGCATGCCCGTCTCGAATCGCGATGTCGCGGCCGTGCAGCGACACTACCCGCAGATCTATCTCGCCTGCCATACGCGGCATCATCGCCGGCGCTCCAGCGAGGCGGCGTTGACGCCGCAGGAGTCGAGCCTCCTCGCGCATCTGTCCGAAGACGAGCCGGTGCGCGCCGCGCAACTCGCGCGGCATCTGGGTGTGGGGGCGTCGACGCTGTCGGCGGCGATCAAGCGATTGACGACGCTGGGCTTTATCGCGCGCGCGAAGGATGCGCGCGACGGACGCGCCGCGGCCTTGCGCCTGTCGCGCCAGGGCGCACGCGCGATGCAGGACGGATCGGTGCTCGAGACGCGCGCGCGTCGCGGCGATGCTGGCGCGGCTGGCGCCGTCGGACCGCGCGCGGGCGCTCGACGGACTGGCGCTGCTGGCGACGGCCGCACGGTCGCTCGCGACGAAGGAGTCGCAGATGAGATATCTCCTCTGGACACTCGCCGCCCTGCTGGCGCTCGTCGCCGTCGTCACCGTCATCGGCTATCTGCTGCCGGTGGCGCACACCGCCTCGCGGGACGCGGTGATCGCCGCTCCGCCTGCCGACGTCTACGCGACGATCAGTGACGTCGAACGCTACCCGCACTGGTGGCCGGAGATCGCGCGAGTCGAGATGCTGCCGGCGGACAGCGGTCGCGTGCGCTTTCGCGAGCACATGACCAGCGGCCCGGTGGTGATGGAAGTTGATCAGACTGTCGTTCCGACGCGCTTCGTCACGCGGATTGCCGATCCCGATCAGCCGTTCGGCGGCACGTGGACCATCGAGTTCGCGCCCGAAGGCGCCGGCACACGCGTCACGATCACCGAGCGCGGCGAGGTCTACAACCCGATCTTCCGTTTCCTGTCGCGCTTCGTCTTCGGCTACACCGGCACGATGGAGAGCTGCTTGCGCGCCCTCGAACGGAAGTTCGTCGTAGGCGCGGCGCATTGTCCGTGCCGCGTCCTCGATGCCAACAATGTTGACATCTGGCGAGATCTCATGCTTACATCGTTGGCATCGCGACATGACCACACTTGGCGAGTTCGAAGTTCTTGTCCTGATGGCGACGCTGCGACTCGGCGCCGCGGCCTATCCACCTGCCGTCCGCGCCGACATCGAGCAGCGGACGGGCCGGACGGTCGCCCGCGGCGCGATCTACGTGACGCTCGATCGGCTCGAAACCAAGCGGCTGCTGTCGTCGGCGGTCGAGGCTGACACCACGGGACGCGGCGGACGCCAGCGCCGCGTCTACCGCGTCTCCGCCAAAGGCCTGCGCGCGCTGAGACGCGCCCTCGCCGCGGTCGAGCGCATGCGTGCCGGCCTCGAACCCGTGCTCAACGAGCCATGACGCGAGCGTCGCTGCCGCGCTCGTGGGTGTGGATCGTTCGCCGCGTCGTTCCCTCCGACCGCAGCGCCGACGTGCTCGGCGATCTCGCGGACGACTTCGCCCGGATCCGTGCCCGGCGATCGGCCGTCGCGGCCCGCCTGTGGCTGGCGCGCGAGACCATGTCTGTGCTCGTCGCGTACGCGGGCGCCCCGCTCCGTCGGCTTCCTATCCTCGTCATGGTCTCGGGGCGCGACGCCCGCAGCGCATGGCGCGGCCTTCGACGCGCCCCGCTTGCCAGCGCCAGCGGCACCGCGATGCTCGCCGCCGGACTCCTGGCGCTCCTCGTCACCGGCGGGCTCACCCAGACGCTGCTCTTCCGTCGCGTCAGCGCCACCCACGGCGATGCGCTCCATCGGGTCACGACCGTGGATCGCCAGGGCCGCGTGTCGCAGCGCTTTTCGTTCGTCGAACTGCAGCGCCTCGCCGATCACATGC
>CAWJEO010000016.1:0-79004 GCA_963841895.1 uncultured Acidobacteriota bacterium | reverse complement strand
CACCGGCAGCGCTGCGGCGATGCCGTTGAGCGCGCCCTTGATGTTGACGTCGATCATCTCCTCCCAGTCCTCGACACGCAGGTTGTCAAGCGGCGAAACGGGCATGACGCCAGCGTTGTTGACGAACACGTCGAGTTTCCCGTACCGCTCGCACGCCAGCTTGACCAGAGCGGACTGATCATCGCGATGTCTGACGTCGGTCAGTTCGTAAGCTGCCTGACCTCCAGTTTAGCGCGATCCGGTCGGCCAGCGCTGCAAGCCGGTCCGGCCCGCGCGCACCAAGGACGACAGTGGCGCCCCGTTCGGCGAGCAACAGCGCTGCTGCCTCGCCGATGCCGCTGCTCGCGCCCGTGATGGCGACGACCTTGTTCTTGGTTCCTGACATCGCGTCCTCCTTCAATGTTTTCAACCTGAAGGAGACGATATCGTCCGAGGACTAAACGTTGAATGCTTGGCCGTTCGCGAAATCTGCTCGATCGTTCACGATGTCGCCCGAGTCCCTCGGCCTGGAAACGGCTGGCCGCCTGGCGATGGGTTCCGGCATCGTTGTGGCCGGGGACTACGTCGGCGGCTGTCTGCCGACTTTCGTACTACTGCTCGGCGTATCGCTTGGCCGCCGCCAGGTCCTTGCGCAATTCCTCTGCCGTGCGACGTGGACCGTAGCCCGGCGTATCGCGCTGAATGCGCCATCCTTCCTTCAGTGGCCCGGCATCCACCGCGTCGAAACCGAAGTCGTCGAGCAGATTCGTGACCACGACCTTCGCGGCAGCATCGTCGCCGGCAATCACGAGCGCGCGGCGGTTCTTCGATCCCGCCGGTTGCCCATCGGTGGTCAGTTGCGCGGCGTAGATATGGTTGAACGCCTTGACGACCTTCGAGGTCGGGAGATGGGCCTGCAGAAGCTCGGCGGTCGTCGTTGACTCGTTGTCGAGCTCGGGAATGTGGCCATCACGCTGGGGGTAATAGTTGTTGGTGTCGATCACGATTTTGCCCGCGAGGGGTGCCACCGGCACCTCGCGGTAGTTTTTGAGCGGCACGGTGACCACGACAATGTCGCCGGCCTTGGCGGCATCCACGGCGGTCGTTGCCCGTGCACTCGGTCCAAGTTCGCCAACGAGCGCGGCCAGAGTTTCGGGCCCACGTGAGTTGCTCATCACCACGGCATACCCGCGTGAAATCGCCAGTCTCGCCACCTGGCTTCCGATATGTCCGGCACCAATGAATCCGATAGTCGGCTTTGCCATACGAAATCCTTCTTTGCGGACCATGACTGTCGTCGGACCACGCCGACATCTCTCCGCCCTGCCGCGACTCCTTGCGTGAGGGTGCGGTCGTCAGCCGCGGATTGTTGCAGAGGCAACGGGCCGGGCGACCGTTCGGGTCGCTTTTTTCCGCGCATCAAATCGGTCGCGCGCGCTCCGGATAACTGGCCAGTTCGACTGAAGCCAGGAGATCAGGCCGAGCACAGGTTCTGTCAGCCCTCTGCCAAGCGGGGTGAGCTCGTACTCCACGCGGGGCGGCACCTCTGCGTAGACGTGGCGCGTGAGCATGCCGTCACGCTCAAGGTTGCGCACGGTGGCCGTGAGCATCCGCTGGGATATCCCCGGAATGCTGCGCTTCAAATCCGAGAACCGCCCTCGAAACGCAGGCCTGCCTTTGAGAATGAAGATCACCAACAGGCTCCACTTGTCTCCGACGCGGCTCAGCATGTCTCGAAAGTCGCAGTCGTGGTGGCTGTTCTCCTCCGCGATCTTCTTCGCTCGCTGCGCCATCGCGTGGTCCTTCCGTCATGCCTGAGGCGGCTCAGCCGTGTTGCCCGCCGGTATCGAACGCACACACAGTATACATTCGTAACTCTATGATCACCGGCTTGAATTTCGGACGACGGTTCCCTCCATGTGACCAACGCAGGTAAAAGTGCCGTCTTGCGCGCCCGCTGTTGGTATCGGATCCTACCTCAGTATCTGATCGTAACCATCGAATGGAAGGAGCCGAATCATGACCACCCTCTCCTCGACCGCCATGACCGCCAACCAGACACCCGCAATCCCGCGCGGGCGGGTCGCTCTCGTGGCGCTCTGGCTCACCCAGATTGCCCTTGCCGGGATGTTCTTGTTCACCGGCGGACTGAAGCTGACCGGCGCGCCCGAACTGGTCGCGTTGTTCGATGCGATCGGCATCGGGCAGTGGTTCCGCTACGTGACCGGCTCGATCGAGGTCGTCTCGGCTGTGGCGCTCCTCGTGCCTGCCTGGGCGGCGTTCGGGGCGCTCCTGCTCATTCCCACGATGGTCGGCGCCGTGGTCACCCATCTGTTCATCGTCGGCGGGTCTGCAGTGCCCGCGACCGTACTGCTCATTGGAGCCCTCGCCATCGCGTGGGCACGCCGTGACCAGCTGGCGAGCGTGTTGTCGAGGCAGAGCTGAGCGCCTTCCCTTCGTTCGGAATCGATCGTCCTTCTTCTGAGGCACACCGATGCAAGTGGGTATTGACAGTTTTGCGGCGGCGTTCGACGAGAACAGTCGCGCGCTGAATCCAGCCGATCGTCTGCGACAACTGGTCGAGCAGATCGAACATGCCGACGAGGTCGGCCTGGACGCGTTTGGCATTGGCGAACACCACCGTCGCGAGTTCCTGGATTCGGCGCCGGCCGTCATTCTCGGCGCCGCCGCGGCACGGACGCAACGTATTCGTCTGACCAGCGCGGTCACGGTGCTGAGCGCCGAGGACCCGGTGCGCGCCTTTCAGAACTTCGCCACCCTCGATCTGCTCTCGCGTGGACGCGCGGAGATGATCGTCGGCCGTGGGTCGTCCATCGAGGCGTTTCCGCTCTTCGGATTCCGGCTGGAGGACTACGACGCCCTGTTCGAGGAGAAGCTCGAGCTGCTGCTGACGATCCGCGAGCACGAGCATGTGCATTGGACCGGAAAATACCGCGCTCCATTGACGGGGCAAGGGGTCTACCCGCGGCCGATGCAGGAGTCTCTACCGATCTGGCTCGGCGTCGGCGGCACGCCGAAATCGTTCGCGCGCGCCGGCGCGCTCGGACTGCCGTTGATGGTGGCCATCATTGGCGGCGAGCCGCGTCGATTTCGGCCGCTGATTGATCTGTATCGAGAAACCGGCCGGCGGCAGGGGCACTCCCCGGAGCAACTGAAGGTCGGCGTCCATATGCTTGGCTATGTCGGCCACACCACGCAGGAGGCGGCTGACACGTTCTACCCCGGTTACGCGAAAGCGATGACGGATGTCGGCAAGGAGCGCGGGTGGCCGCCCATGACGCGTGCGAGCTTCGACGCGCAGCGGGGTCCTGACGGCGCGCTGCTGATTGGCAGCCCGGACGAAGTGGTCGACAAGATCCTTCGACACGCCGAGGCACTGGGCGGGATCTCTCGGATCTCCTTTCAGATGAACGTCGCGTCGCTGCCGCAGGCAAAGATGATGCGCGCGATCGACGCGATCGGGGCGAGCGTGGCGCCCACGTTACATCAAGCGGACCCGACGAGAACGACGCGAGAGCAGCAGTCGAGCGGCGTGGGCACTGCGGAAAATGGGCGCCATGCGCTGGCCGATGGTTAGTTAAGAGGAGACGACGATGGCTTCACACGAAGAGATCATCCGCAATCTGTACGCGGTCGCAGAAAAGGACCCCAAGAGGTTTCGGTCGCTGTTCACCGAGAACGGCTACTGGTGGGACGTCCCTGCCGGAGTCACATACCGCGGCGACGACGTCGGTCGTGCGGCCGACATCTACTCGGCGGCATTTCCGGACATGCACCGCGAACTCTCCCACCTCTACTTCGATGGAGACGTCGTCGTCGTTGAGCTGTCGCTGATCGGAACCCACCAAGGCGACATTCCCATGGGCCCTGGAACGATCCCTGCGACCGGCAAGAAGATCCACGTCCCGTGTGTCGATATCTTCCATCTCGAGAACGGCAAGGTGAGCGCGTTCGACTGCCACTACGCCGGAACCATCCTGCTCGGCCAGCTCGGTGTGCTGGGCAACCTGGAGGCCGCGCTCAAGAAGTAGAAGCGCGCTCGAAGCACGTTTCCCAATGCGCAGAGGAGAAAACGCCATGTCCTCCAGCATATCGACCTTGCTGACCCGTAATCTTGATGACGTCTTCGGTGAAAACGATCCCGCGCGTCGGCGCGCGGCCATCGACGAGATCTACACCGAAGATTGCGTGTTCCACGAGCCCAGAGGTGTGTACCGTGGCCGCGACGAGATCGATCGCGTCGCTGGCGCGATCAAGGCCACGCACCCAGACTTTCGGTATCAGCCGATTGCCCCGCCCGAGGAATTGGGCAATGGCGGGCGGGTCCGGTGGGTCTCCGGCCCTCCTGGTGAGGCACCAGCGTACGCCGGGACTGATTTCATCATTGCCCGGGACGGCCGGATCGCCGCCGTCTATCTCTTTTTCGACCAGTTACCCTGAGCTTTCAAAGGAGATCTGCTCATGAGCACACACGTCACCGTCTCCCCCACATGAAGCAGCCGACCGCCTCGCGATTCGAGAACTCGTCGAGGCGTATGCGCACTGCGCGGATCGCCGTGATGCACACGGTCAGATGTCGCTTTTTACGGCGGACGCGCACTTCGTGGTGTACATGAACGCGAAGGATCCAACGCCCTCACTGGAGCTGCACTCGCGCGACGCGCTCGCTCCAGTCTTTGCAGACCTGAACAAGTACGACGCCACGACGCACTTCGTCGGACAGAGCACGATCTTCACGCTGACCGATGATCGAGCCATGGGAGAGGCGTATTGTCTCGCGCATCACGTCACGGTCGAGGGCGGCAAGCGACGCTTGATGGTCGCGTCGCTCCGCTACCACGACACGTTCGTGAAGATCGACGGGGCGTGGCTGTTCTCGGAACGACGGCTGTACGTGGACTGGATCGACGAACGTCCATTGTCGTGATGGCCGTTCCAATCGCTGGTCCGAAACGCCTCGTCATCGGCTTCGCGACCGGAATGGTCGGCCGCGTAGGAAATACAACGAGCCACACCGGGTCGCTGCACGCGACCTGATGTGACCCGTCACACACTCGCTTGAGTTGCTCGCCGCATCTGCTACTGCGTCGCCAGAGCCACGCCGTTCGCCGCCTTTGCGATGATGTCCGCCACCGCCCGCGGCTGCGACACGTACACAGCGTGACTGCCCTTGACCTCGACGACGGTCGAGCCAGCGCGCGTGGACATGGCGCGCTGCGCATCCGGCGGAATCATCTTGTCTTCCGTGGCGACGAGATACCAGCTTGGCTTCGTTTTCCACGATGGCTCGGTGACGGCACCGTTGAGCGCGTCGAGTCCCCACGGCACCTGAGAGTCGGCCATGAACGCAGCCGCGTCAGCGCTCACATCCGCAGCGAACGACGCCTGAAACTTCGTGCGATCGAGAAACAGATAGCCGTCCTGAGGTGGCATGATCGGCGGCACTGGAGCACCCGGGGGTGGATCCTTGATCAACGAAGACACGGACTCGCCCTTGTCCGGGGCGAACGCCGCGATGTAGACGAGGCCGGCGACCTTCGGATCGTTGCCGGCTTCTGTGACGACGACGCCCCCGTACGAATGACCGACGAGAATGGCGGGACCGCTCTGTGTGGCGAGCGCGCGTTTGGTCACGGCGACATCGTCCGCCAACGACGTCGTTGGATTCTGGACGATCGTCACGTTGTAACCGTCTTTCTTGAGATGGTCGTAGACGCCCTGCCAACCAGACCCGTCCACGAATCCTCCGTGTACGAGCACGACGTTCGTCACGCCCCCAACTGCTCTTGCTTCCGACATAAACACCTCCGCGTAGCCGAGCACCAAAGCGATGATCGGCAAGATCCTCGAGATGCCAGTTCCAACCCGAGTTGACGCCCGCGCCAGCGCGGCTTGATCGCCCTTCTGAAACGTACAAATCAGATAACACACCGCCCGGCACACCGACGTCGACACCCGCGCGCACAAACACAACCACGCTGCAATGCTAGGGAGTTGGGGTCCGACGTAAGCACAACCGACTTCTGGCCGCTGGCTGTGAGGCCGGAGGCCAGTGAGTAAGCTGATGCATGTAACTCATTGACTAACAGAGGTTTGGCGGGGTGGACGGGACTCGAACCCGCGGCCTCCGGCGTGACAGGCCGGCGTTCTAACCAACTGAACTACCACCCCAAACGAGCCGTTCGGCGATCTGATGATCTCGTGATCTGGCGATCTCGTGATCTCAAACTCGCCGCGAATCGGCCGATTCGTTATCGCGATTCGCGATGCAGGCTGTCACTCCGCATCACGCGACTCCGAACCATCGCACCTGTCGCACCTGGTGCTGAGTGGGCGGTACAGGACTCGAACCTGTGACAGCCGGCGTGTAAAGCCGGTGCTCTACCAACTGAGCTAACCGCCCTACCGGCTGCCCCGTCGTCGCCGATTCTTCGACGACAGGCAAACCCTAATCGTAGCGGACCGCCTCGGCGAGCGCAAGCAGGCGATGCGTCATGGTTCAATTCCCCTTGATTCCGAGTCGAGGTTTCGAGGTTCCGGGGTTCCTGGGTTCCTGGGTTCCGAAGTGCTCCGGTTTCGGGTTGCGGAGTTTCAAGGTTCGCGGATCGTCAACTCCGAACCGCGCAACCCCGGAACTTCGAAACCGAGAAACCTGGAACTTCGGAACTTCGGAACTTCGAAACCTCGGAAAATTTGTTCAGCCGAACCAGGCGCGCGCGGCGAGCAGGGCAAAGCCGACGAGCACGCCGGCAATGGTGTGATGCTCGCGGTTGAAGCGGGCCCGGGCGAGGCTGAACGTCCGGACCATCGGCGGCGCGACCCGCGACTTGTAGGCGTCGTACTCGCCGCCGAACTTCTCCCGCAGGTGGGCCTCTTCCGCCAGAATCGCGGCGGGAATCGCCGTGAGCACGTAGGCGGCGACGATCGCGCCAACCACCACGCTTGCCGAGGCGACCGCAATCCCCAGCGCGATGATCGACGATCCCAGATAGAGCGGATGCCGCGTGAAGCGGTAAGGCCCTGAGCGCGTCACCTCGCGGCTCTTCTCGAGATGGCCGGACGCCCAGATGCGCACCGCTTCGCCGATCGCCGCGAACACCGCGCCGGCGGCGAGCGACGTCGCCGTCGGCTGCGCCAGCCAGAGCACGACGGCGCCGAGGATGAAGCCGAGCGCCACCCGCCTTCGCGCCAGCCACTTCATACGAAGCTCCGACGCGCTACGGCGCGGCAGGCGCGCCAGCGCGCGAGGACGCGGGCGAGGCGTATCGCCATCGATCCGCCGGTCGTCATTCGGCGCGGCCCCGCACCAGCCGCCGGTCGATCGCCGACGCGACCTCGTCAACCGAGATCTCGTTGATGCACATCCGCGCATCGCCCCGCTGGCACTGCCGTTTGTGGTGACACACGCAGGTCGTGGCGCGAGAGACGACCTCGTCGTTCGGATCCCAGGGACCGTTGCGCTCGGGCCACGTCGGACCGTAGAGCCCGACAATCGGTGTCCCGACCGCGGCGGCGAGGTGCACCGGCCCGGTATCGCCGGACACGATCAGCGTGGCGCGCGACGCCAGTGCCAGCAGATCGCCCAGCGACGTTTGCGGCGCCCGCTGCGCGGCGTTGTCTGACGCGGCGACCACCTGATTCGCGAGCGCGTCTTCGCCGGCACCCCACAAGACGTACGACGCGAGCTGATGACGGTTGCGCAGATGCTGCGCGATCGCGCCGAAGCGCTCCGGACTCCATCGCTTGTTCGGCCATGCCGCGCCCGGATTGATCAGCACGAAGCCGCGACTCCCGCGAGTCGGCCGCATCCGTCGACACTGTCGTCAGCTGGAGACGACGCCGGAATCCGAAATGGAAAGACGACGCTCGGGCGGATCGGTCACGCCGAGCGCGGGCAGCACCGACAGGTTCTTCCTGATGATGTGCGCCGCGTCCGGCACCTTGGCGGTCTCGCTGTAGAACCACGCGGCGCGTTCCCTCGCGCAGCGCGGCGGACTCGAAGCCAACGACGCGACGCGCGCCCGACAGCCGCGCCATCGCCGCCGACTTGAGCAGCCCCTGCAGGTCGACGGCGACGTCATACGCGCGGGCTCGCAGTTCACCCACCGCACGCCCGAGACCGGGACGGCCGATGATCACGCGCGTCGACGCCCTCGACCAGATCGAGCACGCCCGCGTACTTGCGATCGGCCAGCCAATCGATCTCGAGCGCCGGGTACGCGCGCCGCAGCGCCGACAGCACGGGCAGGGCGTGAACGATGTCGCCGAGCGCGCTCATCCGGACGATCAGGAGGCGAGAGAAGCTGGTCCACCGTCTACGGTCTACGGTCCACAATCATCGCCGCTCCGGCGCAGGCGCGCCAGCAGATCGCGGGTCGAGTGGTCCTTCGGATCGCCGACAATCGCGATGCGGCCGCCGTACGCGCGCACCGTCTCACGCTCGGGAACCGTGTCGACGGTGTAGTCGGTCCCCTTGCAGTGGACATCGGGCCGCAGCAGCTCGAGGAGCGGCGTGACCGTCGGCTCGCCGAAGATCACCACGTAGTCGACGCCGCGAATCGCGGCGACCAGCTCGGCCCGATCCGCCGCAGCCAGAATGGGCCGCCGCGGGCCTTTCAGCGCCGCGACCGACTGGTCGTCGTTGAGCGCGACGACCAGCCGATCGGCTTCGCTGGCGGCCGCCTGCAGGTAGCGCAGGTGACCGACGTGCAGCAGATCGAAGCAGCCGTTGGCGAACGCCACGGTCAGTCCTGCGGCGCGATCGCGCGGCGATCCGATCCGCGAGCGCTTCGCGGGACAGCACCTCACCCACGATCAGCGGACTTTCCCGGCGTCGCCGCTGGCGACGTCGCGCGCGATCGCTTGCCGCAGCTCGTCGGCCGACACGGTCGCGGTGCCGCGTTTCATCACGACGAGCCCGCCGGCGTAGTTCGCGAGCCGCGCCGCGTCCTCGAAGCTGGCCCCCGCCGCCAGCGCCAGCGTCATCGTCGCCATCACGGTATCGCCGGCGCCGGTGACGTCCGCGATCTGATCCGAGCCGAAGATCGGAATGTGGACCGTCGGCGCGCCCGGCTCGAAGAGCGCCATGCCGCGGCTGCCGCGGGTGATCAGCACCGCATCCATCTTCGTGCGCTTCAGCAGCGTCCGCCCGGCACGCTCGAGCACGCGCGGTCGATCGTCGATCGTGACGCCAAGCACCTGCTCCACTTCCGACTCGTTCGGCGTGCACGCGGTCAGCCGCGAATATCTGGTGAGCGCGTAGCGGGAATCGACGAGCACGGGAATCGGCCGCCGCGACGCCGCGCAGCCGGCGCGCGAGATCGCCGACGAACGCGGGCGCCACGAGACCGCCACCGTAGTCGGAGACCAGCAGCGCATCGGCGCCGCGCACGGCCGCGGCCGCGGCGCGCTCGACAAGACGCGCGATGCTGCTCGGTGGCGGCGTCGATCCGCCGATCGATCCGCACCACCTGCTGCTTGGCGGAATGAATGCCGCCGGCGAGGATCCGCGTCTTCACCGGCGTCTGGTAGTCGGCCGGCCGGACCAGCCGATCGCGCGACACGCCACGCGGCAAGGCGGCAACCAGCCTTCGCCCTGGATCGTCGCGGCCGGCGAGGCCGACAAGGGTCACCCGCCCGCCGAGCGCCGCCGCGTTGTTGGCGGCATTGCCCGCACCGCCGGGAAGAATCTCGGTCGAGTCGTACTCGAGGATCAGAACCGGCGCCTCGCGCGACACGCGCGCCACGCGGCCGTACACGAACTCGTCGGCCAGCAGATCGCCCAGGACGACGATGCGCAGCCGCGGAAAGCGATCGATGAGAGCGAGGAGGCGGCCGTGGCGGGCTGCCGCGGAGGATGGCATCGGATCGAGACAGCTTAACAAAAGGGCTCGCGCCTGCGGCGCGAGCAGGGCTCGTTCCGAGCAGGTGCCTGCACAGGAGCAGGGCTCGCTTCGCGAGCGGGGCTCCCTCCGGGAGCGGGTGCCCTGCTGCTGTATTCAGCCCTGCTCGCGGCGAAGCCGCGAGCCCTCAGCAACGGCGTCAAAAACCGCGCGCGCCGTGATCCCCGTCATGCACCGGTGGTCGATGGGACATTCGCGCAGCATGCAGGGACGGCACCAGACGCTCGTCGCCAGAATCGTCGGCGACGGCGCGTCCGGACCGGCGCGCAGAGGAGACGTCTGCCGCTCGTTGGTCGGACCGAAGATCGCGACGACCGGAGCAGCGACGGCTGCGGCAAGGTGCATCGCCCCCGAGTCGTTGGCCACGACGGCCCGCGCCTCCGCCAGCAGCCCGGCCAACGTCGTCAAATCGGTCTTCCCGGCGAGATCGACGACGCGCGTCGCGGCAGCGGCGGTCAACCGTTGGGCGGTCTCGTGGACGTCGCGGCACGCGGCGGCGTCACCGGCTGCGCCGACCAGCGCAATCGAGTCGCCGCGCTCGAGCAGCAACGCCGCGAGCTCGGCAAACCGCTCGGGCAACCATTGCTTCGCGCGGCCGTAGGCAGCGCCTGGCGCGAACACGACCACCGGCGCATCGGCCGCAAGGCCGGCGTCGGTCAACAACTGACGGGCGCGGCGGCGATCGTCGCCGCTGACCTCGAGGCGCGCGTGGCGATCGCCGGTCGGGACCCCAAGCCCGCTCGCGAGCGCCTGGTAATACTCCGCCTGGTGAACGTCGCGTGGCGGCCGCGGCACGGCGCGCGTGAGCAGCCGGCCGCGCAGATCGCGGGCGAATCCCCAGCGCTCGGGAATGCGCGCGCGGTGCGCGACCCACGCCGCCTGAAACGAGTTCGGCAGCAGCAGCGCCGCATCGAACCCGCACGCCGCCAGCAGCTCCGCGTTGCGCTTGAGCGCCGGCAGCATCTTCCATCGGCGGCCGGCGTCCAGCTCCACCGTCTGCGAAATGTGCGGCACCATCTCGAAGAGCGGCGCCACCGGCTTCCGCGCCGCAATCGCGATGTCGGTCTCCGGCCACGCGCGCTGGAGGTCGGCGATCAGCGGCAACGCCATCACCGCATCCCCCAGCCAGTTCGGCGCGAGGACCACGAGCCGCCGCGGCGGCTGGATCACCATGCCGCCCTGTCAGTTTCCAGCACAGTTCCAGTTCAGCACCTCAGTGCCACCTCCGGCACCGGCGCTTTGAACTGCAACTGGCACTGGGACTGCGCGATCGTCACGCATCGACGTCCCCATCCGCCCGTACCGCCGGAAACATCCCCTTGACGTCCGGCACCGGCGCGTCGCGCCAGCGGCGGTGCATCCACAGCCACAGCTCGGGGTGGCGCCGCACGTACATCTCGAGCACGTCGGTGCAGCGCTGCGTGAACTCGCGGATCGCGTCGGGGCCCTCGCCGGTCGGCGCGTCCACCGCGTGCTCGTAGATCATCCGATACCGGCCGCCCGTCACCGGCAGCGCAAACACCGGCACGACCGGGCACCCCGTGCGCAGGGCCAGCGCCGCGAGCGTCGAAGTCGTCGCGGCCGGCCGCTGGAAGAAGTCGACCCAGATGGCGTCGGGGCTGTGCATGTGCTGATCGATCAGCATCGCCACGCCCTGGCCCGCCGCCAGCGTCTTCAGCACCCGGCGCACGGCGCCCTGCCGGTAGATCACGCTGTTGCCGGTGCGCGATCGCACGTCTTCGAGCAGCGTGTTCAGGTGCGGATTGTCGAGCGCGCGCGCCAGCACGCCGATCGGCTGCAGCTGCAGGCCGTGCACGATCGCGTGCAGCTCCCAGAAGCCGAAGTGGCCCGGTGAAGAACAGCACGCCTTTGCCCTTGCGCGTAGGCGAGGCGCGCCCGATCTTCGCCCTCGAACTCGACCCGCTCGAGCATCTCGGCGTGCGACAGCGTGCTGAACTTCAGCATCTCGAACAGCAGCCGGCCGAAGTGCGCGAACATCGCCCGCGCGATCGCGCGGCGCTCGGCGACGGTGCGCGACGGAAAGCACTGCTCGAGGTTGGCCAGCGCCACGCGGCGGTGGCCCCGATCGACCGCGTAGAACGTCAGCCCGAGCAGCGCGCCCAGACCGCGGACCATGCGGTGCGGCAGCACGCCGAGCACGCCCCGCGCACGGCGACGACCAGCCATGTACTCGAGCCGATGCCTCACGCCGCCTCCCGCGCCCGCGCCAAGCGCGGCCTCGATCGCCGCCGCCAGCACGTCCCAGCCGTCGATCTCGAGCGCATCGGCGACCGGACGTCACGCTGAACGGCAGCGGCCGACGCCGCTCGAAACGCACCACATCCTTCTCCGTCGTGACCACGATCCGCGCGCCGCGCCGGACGAGCGGCCGCGTCCGCAATCCGCGCGATGTCGCGTGCGCGTGTAGCGATGATGATCGGCAAACGCGATCGTCCGCGCGACCGTGTACCCCGCCTCGCGCAGCATCTCGAAGAACTGCTCCGGATGCGCAATCCCCGCGACCGCAACCGCACCGACGCACTCTGGCACCCGTCGCACCCTTGCGCACCCTGGCACCGCTGGCACCTCGGCACCTGCGGCGCCAGCGTCCGCCGCGCGCCGACGCTCTGGCTGATGCCGAGCGCCCACGCTTCGGTCCGCGCCGTCGCCAGCATCGGCGTCGAGCACGACCACGAGATCGCGCGCGGGCCGCGGCATCGGCGCCTTCGCGCAGCCGGCCGAACGGCAGCACGCGGCCGCTCGCCACTTCGCCTGCGTCGCGTCATCAGCACGTCGAGATCACGCCGCAGCTGCACGTGCTGAAAGCCATCGTCGAGCACGTGCACGGTGGCGCCGAAGCGACGCTCGGCGACGACGCCCGCGAGATAGCGATCCTCGGCAGACGGCGACGATGGCGCCGGCAACCGCCCGCGCGAGCATCAGCGGCTCGTCGCCGGCGCGATCGACGTCCGCCAGCACCCGCCGGCCATCCGACACGACGACCACGCCGTCGCGCGCGACGGCGCGCGCCGTAGCCGCGGCTCAGGATCGCCGGGCGCTCGCCGCGCGCGATCAGCCATGCGCGCAATCTGCGCGACCAGCGGCGTCTTCCCCGTGCCGCCGACGCTGAGGTTGCCGACGCTGATGACGGGGCGCGCGAGACGGCGCCGCGCCTGGGGTGGCGCTCGTACCAGCGCCGCCGCAGCTCGCGACGGCCTGGGCGTAGAGAAGATCAAGCAATGGGTCTGAACGGCCGGACGTTGGACGGGACGTCGTCGTCTGGTCCTGCGGCAGCAGCGCCGCGAGCACCGTCATCGACTTGTCCTTGGCGCCGCGATTGGCTTCGACGAGGCCCGCGCCGCCGCGCCGAGCCGCGCGCGGCGGATCGGATCGGTCATCAGCGCGACCATCACCTCGTCGAGCTCGCCGCTCGCCCGCGCACCTGCACCGCCGCGACGTTGGCCACGAAGGCGTCGGCGATCTCGGCGAAGTTCGACATGTGCGGCCCGAACACGATCGGCTTGCCGAACACCGCCGGCTCGAGGATGTTGTGCCCGCCGGTCGCCGACCAGGCTGCCGCCGACAAACGCCACCGTCGCCAGCTGATAAATCGTCGCCAGCTCGCCGATGCTGTCGAGGATGACGACGTCGGCGCGCGGCTCGGCGTCGATGGCCAGCTCCGATCGCCGCACCGTCTTGAACCCTTCTTCCTGGCTCAGCTGCTCGACATCGTCCGACGCGCTCGGTGTGGCGCGGCGCGAGGATCAGCAGCGTGTTGGGAAACGTCGCGCGCACGCGCCGGAACGCCCGGAGCACCGCCGGCTCCTCGCCCTTCATCGTGCTGCCCGCGACGATGACCGGCCGTCCCGCCGGGATGCGGAAGTAGCGCAGCACCCGATCGCGGGCGCGCGACTGGATCGTGTTGCGTCGAGAGGTCGAGCGAGTCGAACTTCAGGCTCCCGGTGACCGTCACGCGCCCGGGATTGGCGCCGAGGTCGATGAACCGGCGCGCCGACTCCTCGCTCTGCACGCAGAACGCGTCGATGTCGTCGAGCACCGGTCGCATGAAGCCCGCGCACCAGCCGGTAGCGCGGATACGAACGCTGCGACAGCCGGCCGTTGACGATGGCGGTCTTGACGCCGCGCCGCCGGCACTCGCGCAGCAGGTTCGGCCAGATCTCGGTCTCCATCATGATGAAGAGCTGCGGCCGCACCAGATCCAGCGTGCGCCGGACGAACAGCCCGAGATCGAACGGAAAGTAGAACACCTCGTCCACGTCGCGCACGCTGCGCCTGCGCAATGCCCTGCCCGGACAGCGTCGTGGTCGACAGGAAGATGCGGAGGCGCGGATAGCGGGCGCGCAGGTCGCTGCGACCAGCGGCCGCGCCGTCAGGACCTCGCCCACCGAGACGGCGTGAATCCAGATCGACGGCTCGGCGTCCATGTTGAACGACACGGGCAGGTATCCCATGCGCTGCGAGAGGCTGCCGATGTACTTCCGGTAGCGGATCGCCTGGTAGAGGAACCACGGCGAGACGACGACGAAGAAGGCGAGGACCAGAACGCTGTAAAGGAAATACATGAAAGGACTTACAAGCATCGCAGTATAACGGCGCATTTGACCACTCGCAAGGCGCGCCATATAGAATGGCCTGCTCGGATCACGCTCGGATCGGCAACACGATTGCACGTTCGCGGTTGGCGGGCGACTGGAGATGGCGATGGCCATGAAGGTTGGCATCAACGGGTTCGGACGGATCGGCCGCAACATCATGCGCGCGGCGCTCGATGACGACAGCATCGATTTCGTCGCGGTCAACGACATCACCGACGCGAAGACGCTCGCGCACCTGCTGAAATACGACTCGGTGCTCGGCAACCTCGATCGCGCGCATCGAGGCGAAAGGCGACGCCATCTCGGTCGACGGCGACGAGTTCAAGGTGCTGGCGATCAAGGATCCCGGCCAGCTCCCGTGGAAGGACCTCGGCGTCGACGTCGTCTTCGAGTCGACCGGCATGTTCACCAAGCGGGACGATGCCGCGAAGCACCTCGCGGCGGGCGCGAAGAAAGTGATCATCACGGCGCCGGCCACCGGTCCGGACGTCACCATCGTGCTCGGCGTCAACGACGCGGCCTACGACAAGTCGAAGCATCACGTCATCTCGAACGCGCGCTGCACGACCAACTGCCTGGCGCCGGTGGCCAAGGTCGTGCACGAGAGCTTCGGCATCAAGAAGGCGTGGATGACGACGGTGCACGCCTACACCAACGATCAGAACCTGCTCGACCTGCCGCACAAGGACCTGCGGCGCGCGCGCGCGGCGGCGATGTCGATCATCCCGACGACGACCGGCGCGGCCAAGGCGGTGGGCGAGGTGCTGCCCGAGCTGAAGGGCAAGCTCGACGGCATCGCGATGCGCGTGCCGACGCCCAACGTCTCGGTCGTCGACCTGGTGGCGCTGGTCGAGAAGAAGACGACGGCCGAGGACGTCAACGCGCGCTCAAGGCGGCGGCCGACGGCGCGCTGAAGGGCATCCTGCAGTTCTCGACCGACGCCGCTCGTGTCGATCGACTTCCGCCGCAACCCGCACTCGTCGATCGTCGACGCCGACTACACCAAGGTGATGGACGGCGACTTCGTCAAGGTGCTGGCCTGGTACGACAACGAGTGGGGCTACTCGAGCCGCTGCGTCGATCTGCTGAAGAAGATCCTTTAATCGAGCCGCAAGACTGGCCACGAAGACACGAAGACACGAAGATCTGTTTTGATTTCTTTCGTGTTTTCGTGCCTTCGTGGCGGGCTTTTGTTATCGGGTTGATGCTCCGATGGCCAAGTATTCCATCCGCGATCTCGACCTGTCCGGCGCGCGCGCGTTCGTTCGCGTCGACTTCAACGTCCCGATCAAGGACGGCGCGATCAGCGACGAGACGCGGATCACGGCGTCGCTCCCGACCATTCAATACGCGCTCGATCGCGGCGCCACGGTCATCCTCGCCTCGCACCTCGGCCGGCCGAAGGGCAAGCCGGCGCCGGAGTTTTCGCTGCGGCCGGTCGCCGCGCGGCTCGGCGAGCTGCTGAGAAGGACGTCGTCTTCGCCGGCGACTGCATCGGCGGCGCCGCCACGGCAGCCGTCGCGCATGCGCACGCCGAATACGGCTCCAAGGTTGTGCTGCTGGAGAACCTGCGGTTTCACGCCGAGGAAGAGAAGAACGACGCCGGCGTTCGCCGCGGCGCTGGCGGCGCTGGCCGACGTCTACGTCAACGACGCCTTCGGCGCGGCGCATCGCGCGCACGCCTCGGTCGCGGCCATCGTGCCGCACTTCGGCATCGAAGGCCGCGGCCGGCCTGCTGATGGAGAAAGAGCTGCGCTATCTCGGGATGGCGCTCGGCGATCCCGAGCGGCCGTTTGTCGGCATCCTCGGCGGCGCCAAGGTGTCGGACAAGATCGAGGTCATCGAGAGCTTCCTCGGCCGCGTCGATCGCCTGCTCATCGGCGGCGCGATGGCCTACACGTTCTTCAAGGCGCTCGGCCTGCCGACCGGCAAGTCGCTCGTCGAGGACGACAAGCTCGACGCGGCGCGCGACATCATCGCGCACGCCAAGGCCCGCGACGTCGAGCTGAACCTGCCGGTCGATCACGTCGTCGCCGACGAAGATGGAAGCCGGCGCGGCGACCGAGGTCCTGAAGGTGCAACGACGCGGCCATCGGCGATCGCATGGGCCTCGACATCGGTCCGGAGACGACGGCGCTCTACGCCGGACGCTTCGGCGACGCGAAAACCGTCGTCTGGAACGGCCCGATGGGCGTGTTCGAGATCGACGCGTTCGCCGCCGGCACGCTCGGCGTCGCGCAGCGCGGTCGCGGACGTCGAGGGCACGACGATCATCGGCGGCGGCGACTCGGTGGCGGCGATCAACAAGGCCGGCCTCGCCGACAAGGTGACGCACATCTCGACCGGCGGCGGCGCGTCGCTGGAATTCCTCGGCGGCCAGGAGCTGCCGGGGGTGGCGGCGCTTCCGGACAAGTGATTCGGTCAGTTCAAGTTCAAGTTACAGTCGTTCGAGTTCAACGTTCGCAGATTCGACGGAGGTCGACTTGCGTTCGACAGCACGAGCAGTCTGCGGCACCTGCGCAACTCTGGCACTCGACTCAACTTTGAACTTGACTTCAACTGTCGTAACTCCATGCGCAGCCCCTCGTCGCCGGCAACTGGAAGATGTTCAAGACGGTCCAGGAGACCGTCTTCTACATCAAGGAGCTGCGCGCGCTGATGAAGTCGATGCGCAACGTCGAGGTCATGGTGGCGCCGCCGTTCACGGCGCTGCATGCGGCGAGCGAGGCGGCGCGCGGCAGCGACATCGGCGTCGGCGCGCAGAACCTGCACTGGGAGAGCGAGGGCGCGTTCACCGGCGAGGTCAGCGCGGCGATGATCCAGCGAGGCCGGCGGCGAGTTCGCGATCATCGGCCACTCCGAGCGGCGCACGCTGTTTGGCGAGACCGACCTGATGGTCAACCGCAAGCTGCACGCCGCGCTCGCGGCGCGGCTGATCGCCGATCGTCTGCGTCGGCGAGACGCGGGCGCAGCGCGACGGCCGAACCAGACGCTCGCCGTGCTCGATCAGCAGCTCAAGGAAGGGACTCGACGGCCTGACCGCGGAGCAGCTCGTGCCGCTGGTGCTGGCCTACGAGCCGGTGTGGGCGATCGGCACGGGCCAGAACGCCACGCCCGAACAGGCGCAGGAAGCGCACGCCCACCTGCGCGGCCGCCTGCGGCAGTGGCTCGGCGCCGACGCCGCGGAGCGGTGCCGGATCCTTTACGGCGGCAGCGTCAAGCTCGAGAACATCCAGTCGCTGATCGCGCAGCCCGACGTCGACGGCGCGCTCGTCGGCGGCGCCAGTCTGGACGTCCGGACCTTCGCGGACATCGCGCGTCAGATAGCGCACGGCTGAGAGGCTTCCCCGCTTCACCGCGTGCGACGACGATCGCCGTCGCGAAAATCGTTCCGATGCGCGCACCGTGCGCGTAGAATCGGCGCCGGAAGCTACCGATGTTCCAGGCACGCCGGGCGCTGGCTCTCGTGCTCGCCTCCTTTGCGCTCGCTTTCGCGACCGCGGTTGCTGCGGAGCTGCCCAAGCCCACAGGACCGGTCAACGATTTTGCCGGAGTGCTGAGCGACGCGGCCGAACGTGAGCTGACGGAGCTGCTGCGCTCCCTCGAGAGCGAGACCACCGCGGAGATCGCGGTCGCTACCGTCGCGTCGCTCGAGGGTCTGCCGATTGAGGAGTACGCGACCAAACTGTTCAACGCCTGGGGCGTGGGGCAGGCGGGCAAAGACAACGGCGTGCTCGTGGTCGTCGACCCCACCTCGCGGAGCATGCGGATTGAGGTCGGCTACGGTCTTGAAGCGATTCTGCCGGATGGCCTGGCAGGCTCCATCATCCGCCGCGACTTCGGGCCGGCCTTCAAGGCTGGCGACTACGACGCAGGGCATGCTCGGTGGCGTCCGCCGCCTCGGCGGACGTGGTGCGGAAGCAACGCGTCCTGTCTGTCGAGGAACGCCGAGACCTCGCCGCCGCCGAGCGCCAGGCCGAGATCGATGCCCGCGAGCCTCCTGCCTGGGTGCTCGAAGTGGTCGCCGGTGTGATCCTCGCGTTCACGATGTTCATCGCGGGCGCTGGGGTTCCGGACGTCGTCGATGTCGCTACTGGGGTTCGGTTGTTTCTTCGGCGGCCCGCTCCTGTTCGTGTGGCTGAGAATCCTCCCGGCGCACGCCGTTCTGTCCATCCCGTTGGCGCTGACGTTCCTGTCGCTTGGGGTATTCGCAGGAGGACGGCCATTCTGGATGGCGTTTGCGCGGCGGTCCGACGGTGACGGGACCCCGGGTTGGCAGTTGCGCTGGGGGTCGGGCTCGTCGGGTCATCGGGCTCGTCGGGATCGGGATCCGGGTCGAGCGGCTCGCGTGACGGGTTCGGCGGCGGCAGGTCGGGCGGCGGCGGCGCGTCCGGACGATGGTGACGGACCTCGGACAAAGGACCGCACGCGGGACCCGCCCCGAAGGACCGCACGAGGAACCCGGAACGAGCCCCCGTGGCCCGGGTGATATACTTTCCTCTTTCCCATGGTCCTGTATTACCTGCTTGTAGCGCTCTACGTCCTGGTATGCCTGCTGCTGATCGTCGTGATCCTCCTTCAGCAGGGCAAGGGCGGCGACATTGCCAGCGCGTTTGGCGGCGGCGGCAGCCAGGCGGCGTTCGGCGCCCGGGCCGGGGCGACGGTCCTGACCAAGGCGACGGCCGGCCTCGCGGCGGCGTTTATCGTGCTCTCGCTGACCCTGTCGGTTTGGGGACAACGCGGCGGAAGTTCGGTCGTTGGTGGAATCGCGGCTCCGGCAGCGGCGACACCCGCGCCGGCGGCGCCGACGAACCCGACGGCCACGACTCCGGCACCCGCGGGTGCGCAGCCGGCCACGCCCGCGGCGACGCCGGCGAACAAGACGCCGTAACGGCGTCGCGAACAACGCCGGATCTGCCCCGGCATCTCACCTTCTTTGCGGAAGTGGCGGAATTGGCAGACGCACCAGCTTGAGGGGCTGGCGCTCGCAAGAGCGTGGGGGTTCGAGTCCCCCCTTCCGCACCAGATTTTAGAACGCCGGATATTTTCGGGGCTCTTTCTTCGCCCGCGGCCTCGATGTCCACTGAATTCTGCCATGGCCTGGCCAGTCAAAAGTCAGTGAAGAGAAGTGAGGCGAAAGTCACACCGTCACCAGAGAGGATTGTCCGATCGGTTCAACGCCCAGACGTTTTCACCCACTGTCAACGTTTTTGGAAATCTTCCACGATGCCAAGCGTTGTTGTCGTCCAGCACGTACCACAGAGAGCATCGGCGGGCGCGCATAGAAGAGGACACCGGCGTCGGATCCATTGTCTATCCTCCTCGGGCGCGCCGAATCGGCGAAGCATTTTCCTTCGTGGTCCTCGCGGTAAGCCGGTCATTATCGGGGCCGAGCGGCTCCACGGCCTCAATGTCTCCCGAGGGAGCGGCTGTTCGTTCGCGAATCTGGAACTCGACGCTAAAGAGCTGTTGGTCTTGAAGCTCGAGTACCGACCCCACTGCTCGTAGCGGAGCACAGTCCACGAGCCGGCAACCTTGCAGCTATCCGGACGGCCGAGCACACGCGCCTCGTCGATCCGGTCACCAAGCGTCACGCGTCCGCCAAACGACTCCAACGCCACGACGTTCGATCTTTCATTTGGGGGCTCGGCCCTGAGGCGGGCCACCACTCCCTCGTCGGGTCATTCTCGGCTCCGAACAAACGCGCAAGGAATCCCATTGCTCGGCGATTCTGTCACGAGCAGGGCTTCGTTAGCGCCGTCTCCGCGCGTCGACCTCAGAATCGACAGCGACGCCCTGTGTCAGTGCGCAGGTTTGCTCGCCACGGCGATCCTCTCGCCGCTCTGACCGCGATCCACATACTCGGCGGCCGACCACCCACGAGCGCCGATGTAGCGTCGCAGGCTCCTGCAGTTAGTTCTCTCGTTCTTGATCGAACATATGACTTCTCGCGTAGATGGCTCCGCGCGCATGACATCAGCCGCTTTCTTCGCGAGTCGGCGTCCACCATCGGCGTCAGAGCAGCCGTTCGGACTCCTGCCGGCGCACGTTTACAAGAATTCTGTCCGGACCGACGACCGTCCGTAGAAAGTCCCAGCCTCACTGTCCGCATCCGTCCGTAAGCCTTCTTTGCTTTCGGGTGTGGCCTATATGGTCACCTCGGTTCGTCCGCCGAAATGCAGCAGATTACTGTCCTCTCGACATCAGTTTGGGCGTCGACCTTACCTAGCCGCGCAGATTCTGCCGCTTCCTCTGCCCGAGAGTCCCGACCGAGGCTTGCGACACTCGCCGAGGTGGCAGCGTTGACGACGACGGACTCCCTTCCATGTCTCGCATCCGCATGAAAAATCGGCAGATCGCCTGATTCTGGTCCCGGACGCCGGGAATAACATCGGCTTCCCGACAGCCGCGTACAAGCAGCAACGGTCCCTCGCCCTTTTTCGTCGCGCCTCGTCAACCGCCTCCGCTAGCTGAATGGCTTGCGCCGCATTCGTCCTATCAGCAGCGACAAGGTTCGCCTTAACGTCCGCACCTCGTCCCTGGCCTCGAGCACCGATACGGCGATCGGCACCCCCTCGCCCGTGCGGCCTTCATTCTCCACCGCATCTTCAAGATCGTCTTTGATGTCCTCAAACTCGCCTTCCGCTTCAACGGCATCCTTCGGCGTCGCGCTTGCCTCTCGGATCAGCCTTGGTGAGGGTCGCCGGATCATCCCTGACGTTCTGACCTTTCGTTGGTCAGCCGAGGCTCCGCAGGATTGCTGCGAGGCGGGCGTTGATCGCAGTCCGCGAGAGTCTGTCCGTTCCCCTGCCGGAAACGGAGCCGCTCTTGCCTGACGGTGAGCCAAGGCGCGGCAACGGAATCGTTGCGTTTGGAGTCGCTGCGTTTTTCCTGGATATCTGCGTTCTGATGAAGCCCCTTCGACGGCCCGATTGGAGATCGTTGAACTCGGTGCGGGACCACTCCCATCGGTCGAAACGCGCGAACGACCGTTCCCTGCGGTCGCTGTCGCAACGGCATAGCGCTAGTCGGTGTGAAACACTGGTGCCAAGGTCGCCACAGCCGCCCATCATTCTCTTGCCTCGTCGGTGAACGCTGCGTGCCGTTTCTCGCCTATCGACCAAGCGATCAATCAAGCGGCCATACCGAGTTTTGTAAATATTCATCGCCTGTGTCCTCTGGGAAGTTCTGCGCCTGGATGAAGACCTTTTCATCGGGGCTCTCTCCCAGTCTTCGTCATCAACCGTCCAGCCCACTCCGAGCCGGCTTCTCGCGCCGCTCGATCGATGAGCGTCAATCGTCGGTCCGTCGCGCCGAGTACCACGAATGTCGCCATCTCGAAGCATACGCAGATCGACACCGTGCAGCATGTAGACAGCCAGGCAGACAAGCTCTGCGAGCCCTCCTTCCGCACGCGCCACAGTTCCTCACTCGGATGAGAGGCCGCTGTGACTCCATCGATAGCGGGGTGGAAGAGCAGGGCTGGTTGGGCGGCAGGTGACGCCTGACGACGACGCGGCACGGATTCGGAGACCTCGCTCCCGCCTTTATGAGCCGCTTGAACTACGTGGCCGGGCGCGAGCTCCTCGAGGCGCCTTCCGCTCCCAGTTCAGGTAGATCGGCCGGAGCCACACGTATCAGTACGATATTGACCACATGAGATTGTCAACGAGACGAACAAGTTGTGACGGCGCCAGCTCTTTACGCGCATGCGTGCGCCAGGCTTCCCTGAACGGATGCCCTGAGCTGTTTTCGAGTCGCTTTCCGCCTGTAGGGCTGACGGCGCATAGGCGACCCACTCGGCGTGCCGAGCCGGCCCTCGCGCCACCGAAAGGATGCCAGTGATGAAGAGCCTCCCACGTCACGTCATTGTCAGGCGTCTGGTGTGTGTCTTCACGATCGGGTTGATTCTGGGCTGCCGAGGGGTGGCGCAGGCACAGAGTCCCGAGACGATTCTCGAATGGAACCGGATTCTTCTCGTCACGCTCGCGACGCCGGGGGCGACGAGCCCGACCGTCTTCTTCACGCGCGGCCCCGCGCTCATGCACGTCGCGATCTACGACGCGCTCAACTCGTTCGATCAGGTCTATACGCCGTATTTCGACCGGGTGCCCGTTCCGGCCGGCGCCTCGCGCGACGCGGCGGTCGCCCAGGCCGCGCACGACACGCTCGTCGCGATGTACCCGACGCAAACGGCGATCTATGACGCCGCGCTCGCCGCCCAGCTCAACCGCCTGCCCACCGCCGCTGCGCAGGACGGCGCGCGCGTCGGCGCCGCCGCCGCTCGCGCCATTCTCGATTTGCGCCGCAACGACGGCTGGGATCGGCCCGAACCCCGCGTACTTGCTTCCCAGCCTGGCCGGGTACTGGCAACCGGTTCCGCCGGCCAATGCCGCGGCGCAGTTCGGGCACTACGCCGATGTCACGCCGTTTGTGATCGGCAGCGCGCGCCAGTTCAACCCGGAAGCACCGCCGGCGCTCACCAGCCAACGCTACGCCGACGACTTCAACGAGGTGAAGGCGTTGGGCGGCGTCACCAGCACGACCCGTACTGCCGATCAGACGCTCGTGGCGCGACTGTTCGCGCCGATTCCCACCGTGACGACCACCGGCATTCCCGCGGTGTGGAACAACCTGACGCGCGACTTGATTCGCGCCCGCAACCTCAACGACCTCGAGGCGGCGCGGCTCTACGCGCTCGTCACCACGACCTTTCACGACGCGCTGTTCGCGTCGTTCAGCGGCAAGTTTCTCTACGGCTTCTGGCGCCCGGTCACCGCGATCCGCGACGCGGCGCGCGACGGCAATCCCGCCACCGAGCCGGATCCGGCATTCACCTCGCTGATTCCGACGCCACCGTACCCGACCTACCCTGGCAACTACGCCTGTCTCGCCGCCGCAATCGGACAGGTCTTCACCCGCTACTTCGGCCGTGACGACGTGGCGTTCTCGATCACGTGGGCTGAGCCGGCCGGTCCCGGCATTACCCGGTGTACGCGGGGTTTCGCCAGCTGGCGGACGAAGCGGCGCGCAGCCGCGTGTACGGCGGCATCCACTTCAATTTCGACACGACGTCGAGCTTCGGCGTCTGCATCCCGCTGGGCGACTACGTGTTCGAGAACACGTTCCGCCGGCAGGTTCCGCAGTGAGAGCATCCGCTGAGCTGATCGATCCCCGTCGTCAAGGGGGAGGTCAATCCGTCAGAAGCGGACATCAACGTTGAAAGACTTGGCGCCGGCGAACGCGACCACGGTCAATGGTGGCGCGCCTCCATTTACCAAGAAGTGCGCCGCGAAGGCCTTACCGAAGACCGGCTGTTGCGGCGCCATCCACGCGAGCCCGACACGAGCGGGGGCGCCGTTACTGGGGACGTGACGTCCCGTGCGTGATGTTTCGGCGTCGCAAGCACTTCTGATTTCAAGAGCGCTTCCCGATGACGTCGGACATCGTCTCGCCCGCGAACGCCGGCGATTCAGGTGAGCATCTCGAAGAGCACGCAGCCGAAGGCTCCAGATGTCGGCCCGGCGATCGACGGGTTTGCCACGGGCCTGTTTCGGGGCTCATGTAGGCCGCCGTCGCCACAATCGACTCCCGGCTCCGTCATCGCCGCAAAGGTCGGAGAATAGGCGGCGTCTGCGGAGGCTGTTCGCGTCCGCTTCCCTCGGCGCCGATAGACGGCCAACCCGAAGTCGAGCAGCTTCACGCCACCGTCAGGCGTCGGCGCGATTTGGCTGGCTTCGGATCGCGATCGACGATCCCCTTTGTCGTGGGCGGCCTCGAGCCCCTCCGCGATTTGTCGCGCGATCGGGACGCGCCTCCTCCACGGGAACAGGTCCGCGCCGCAGAGCGCGCTGCCAGCGTCTCTCCCTCGACGTTCAGGACCGCCGATCGACATACCGCGGGGCCCCCGCCTTCACGTGGCGAGGTCGGACCTGGTGGCCCTGATTCGAGGCCACCTGGTATCGAGACCGACTCGGTTTCAGGCCAGCGCTCGCCGTGGAAGCCGTGCAGAACCCCGCTTTCAGGCCGGAACCCACTCTGCCTGCACTGCACTGGCGTACGGCACGGTTCCTGCTGAAGTGGCAGACATCATCGCCAAGGAGCGTAGTCATGAAGACGCAGAAAACGAAGCCGCAAGCACTGAACTCAATCGCGAAGAACCTCGAGCCGCGTGATGAGCGCGACGTGAAGGCCGGCGCTTGTCGATCAACTTCACGAAGATTGAGTACAGAGTACACCCCGTTCGACGACCAGCACAAGTAGCTGAACGCGCCGAGTCAAGGCGCGAGAGTGGGCCGACTCGATTTATCATCAGGCTCCTTGTTCTGTCGCATCATCGACCCACCGAGCCCTTGATGCTGAAGATGCTGCAGGAGTCGCCGCCCTACCCGATGTCCTCACGATTGCCGCGGTTGCCGTCGCGGTCGGGCTGCTGCCCCTGCCCTACGGCTACTACGTGCTGCTGCAGTTTTTCCTCTGCGGCCTCTGTCTCTACTTCCTGGCAGTGATGCCGCGAGTCCGAGACGGCGAGAAGTGGGTGCTCACCGGACTCGTGATCCTCCACAACCCAATCGTTCCCATCGGACTCGGCAGCCAGCTGCTCTGGAGCGTCGTCAATATCGGAACGGTGGTCTGGCTGTGGTTTCTGAGGCGACGGACAGCCTGATCCGGCGTTCTGCATGGTCAGCGTTTGAGTCCAGCCAACCAGTTGACCGCGGCCGTCGCGATCAAGACGGCCCCGAAGGCGTGCTCAGCATGCGCGCCATTTCGGGCCTCAGCTCACCGGTCAGCTCCCAACGCAGCAGCGAGATCGGAATCAGGCCCGCCGCGTCGAGCTCGTCGACGAACTGGGTCATCGTGAACCGATCGCCGAGCTGTCGTCGCCGATCGGCGAGCAGCTTTTCGATCTCGATCTTGCCGATGACGTAGCTGATCCCGTAGCCGGGTTGCTGAAGATACAGGTGCTGCTCGAAGCGCACCAGGTTGCCGTCGAGACGCAGCCAGCCGCGCGGGGTGTGCGCGGCGGTGAAGGTGGCCGTGGTTTCGATCGACGCCTGCTCGCCGTGCATCCTGAGATCGCCGAGCGCGCGGGCGGCGCGCTGCGCCAGCAGGATGTAGATCAGCTCGCGCGTGCGCGGCCGCGCGTCGAACATGCCGGCGTGCATCATCATCTCTTCCCAGCCCGTGGCGAGTCCTTCGGTGCGGCTGATGAAGATGTTGTAGAGGAGCGGGCCTCGCCGGATCGGGCTGGCATGCGGAAGGTGAAGCGCCCGCCCCTTGTCGAACCAGTGATAGCCGTGCGTCCGCATCACCTCGGGATCGCGGTAGTCGACCTCGGTGAAGAACTCCCGCGGCCCCGGTGAGAACCGGCCGATGCGCGCGCGCAGCGCGGGCTCCATGTAGTCGCGCACCGTCATGATCCGGCGATCGCGGAGAAAGGCGATGTACTCGGACACGGCGGCGTCGAACCGGCGCGCGTGCTCGTCGGCGGAGGCGATCACCGTTTGCGGCGGCAGCGCCGCGTTGCGCGCTTCTTCGAGGGCGAGCGAGCTGTGCGCCCGCCCCAGCTCCCGTTCCATCAGCGTGACGAGATCGCGCCACGTGTAGGGCAGCAGCATGACGTGGCGCAGATACCAGTCGTAGTTCTCGACGCCCACGCCGGACGGCCCCGTCTTGGCGGCCGATTCCTTCTCGAGCCAGGCGGCAAACTCGTCGGTGGCGGCCTTCGCTTGTTCGACATCCTGCGCCAGTGCCTGATCGTTCGGCGTCAACCGGGCCGCCAGCGCCTGCAGGTCCGCGCTTTGCTGCCGCATGTCGCGTGCGCCGTGGACCCACAGATCCTTGCCGTTGCCGATCAGGTTCGTCCTGGCCTGCGCCAGAAGCGCGGGCACCGCGCGCACGCCGGCGGCGACGGCTTCGGCGTCACGCGCGGAAAGCGGGAACTGGTAGCTCCAGAGCTCCACGCGCGCCGTACGCAAAGGGCCCCTCTCGCGCGGGCTGGTCGCTCTCGCTCGGGAAGATCGTCACGTAGAAAGCCGGGTTGTTCGCCCACGGCCGCAGCACGCGATGGTCGAAATCGAGGCCATGCATCTCGGCGCGGACGACGTGGTAGTCGGCCTGCTGCGGGACTGGCCAGCCGCTGGGATCGATGGCCGCCAGGCGCGCCTGAAAGCCCGGCAGCGCCTGGTGCTGCGCCGCCATCGCCGCCGCGGAGTAGTCCGGCACGCCGTTGACGAGCGTCGGGCGCTGGAAGGTTCGCCACTCGGTGAAGAGCGACACGAGATCGTCGTAGCGCGTGCTGCGCGCGGATGGAGCCGTCGGCCGCTCGGTCGGCGCCGGACCGCTGCAGGCCGTTGCCACGGCCATGAGGCCAGCGAGCATCGCGAGGATGGTTCGGTTCGTGAGGCCGGGTCGCGTCATGGCCGGCATCTTGTCGCGCGTGGTCACCTGACGCCCACCACGCCCTTGACCGACGCGAGCAACTTCGGCGAGTCGTAGCCGACACCATCCTTGAAGACGATGGTGACGTTGCGGATGTCGCCCGGCGTCGCGATGGGATTGCCGCGGATGACCACGAGGTCGGCCAGCTTGCCGGCCGTGACCGACCCGAGGCGCTCGTCGACGCCCAGAATCCTGGCGCCGTTGAGCGTCATGATCTGGATCGCCTCGACCGGCGTAAAGCCCGCTTCGATCAGCAGTTCGAAGTTGCGCTGATCGCCGTAGCCGGGCAGCGCGCCGCCCATGCCGGTCGGATCGACGCCGGCGCCCAGCAGCCCACCCGCGCGGACAAACGCCCGTTCGAACGCCTGCGCGCGCCGGAAGAGCTCCGGCATGGTCGACTGCGCGGCGCGCGCCGAGGTCTCCTTCCTGGTCGACAGATACTCCTCGCGCGCCTCAGGTGCGAGCGCGTCGAGCACGCGATCTTCGAGCGGCGGCCGATCAGGGTAAGACAGTTCGTACACCGCCAGCGTGGACGACATCGCGACCTTGTTGCCGATCATTTCCTTGATGGTCTGCTGCACCTCGGGGCCATCGACCGCGACCTTCAGCAGGCTATCGCGCATGTCCGACGGGCATTGATCCGGCGTCCGGTTGGGGACGTAGTCGCTGTTGGTGAACAGGCCGTGCTCCAGGTTGTCGATGCCGAGCCGCACCGCTTCGCGGAACGACACCGAACAGAGGTGGCCGGTGAACTTCAGCCCGCGCGCGTGCGCCGCACGGATCGCGGCGCCGAGCGTCTCGCGGCTGATATCGGTGTAGGCCTTGAACCACGTCACGCCCTCGTCGGCCCAGTAGTTCACGATGCGCCGGGCTTCGTCTGGCGAGCCGATCTGCGCCATCGTGGCGGCGCCGCCGGGGCCGGTCAAGTAGGGCCCGGTCAGGTGCATGCGCGGACCGGGAATCTGTCCACGATCGATCCCGCGCTTCATGTTGATCTCGTGATACGGCGAGGTCCCGCCCGTGGTCCGAATCGTCGTCAGGCCGGAACCGAGATAGAGACGCGGCGCCGAGAACTGCAGCTGCACGCTGCGGCCGCGCGTCGTGTAGAAGGTGTGGTTGTGCATCCCGACCAGTCCCGGAATGACCGTGTGCCCGGAGAGGTCGATCGTCCGCGTGCCCGCCGGCACTTTCGCGTCGGCAGCCGCCGTGATGCGGGCGATTCGGCCGTTCTCGATCACAAGCGTCCGTCCCTCGACCGGCGGCGCGCCCGTACCGTCCACGATGCGGACGTTGGTGAGCGCAACCGACGTCTCGGGCACGGTGACGTACTGACGCACGTCGGGCGACAGGGTCGTGACCGCCTGCGCGCCAAGCGCGACAGGGACGAGAAGCGTCGCTAGAAGCAACATCGTTCTGGCCATGTTCGTCTCTCCGTCCTGGTTCTGGTTGGGCGGGTCTGCAACCCGCTCCTACTGGTCCACTTCGAACACCATTCGCATGCCGCTCTCGATGTGCTCGGCGACGTGGCAATGCAGCATCCACTTGCCGGGATTCGAGATCTCGAGCAGCACCTCGGCCACAAACCCTGTGGGCAGCAGCACCGTGTCCTTCCATACGAGGTGCTCGTTCCGCACGCCGTTCACCGACAGCACGAGAAAGCGCTGGCCGTGGATGTGAATCGGGTGCTGCATCGCGTGGAGCGCCGTCCGGTCGTTGACCAGACGCAGTTTGACCACATCGCCGAGTCGGAACTTCCAGGCGATGTCCATGTTCTCGCGCCGAGTGCGGCTCTCGCGCAGCACCCATCGCACCTGCCGGCCACTCACAATCCAGTCCATCTCGGGCATCGTCCCGCTCCATTCGACTGGGTTGCGATAGACCGACTCGAGGCCAAGTAGCGGGCGAAGCGGGAACGGCAAGTCACCGGCCTCGAGCGTGACGACGAGCTCATGATCGGCCGGCCGTGCAAAGTGCTGCCGGTAGGAGTCGATCTCGGCGGCAACGGCGGCGTTGCGGCGCAAACGTTCAAAGCTGGCCCCGTGGTTTGGGCGGGCCGCGTCGGCTGTCACGTGGACGACGCCAAGGACATGGCGTTCCTCGAAAAATCGCGCCATCACGTGATCGATCGCCCGCACGCGGTTGACGAGCGTGACCTCACCGGCCGTTGGAAAACGGACGTCGACGACGTACCGCTCCGCTGGAGCAATCGTCACGTGATCCACCCAGCTTTCCTGCTCGTAGCGACCCAGGTCGGAGGCAACCACTTTCATTCGTGCCGCGCCCTCGAACGACAGGTTGAACACCCGCGTACTCGAGACGTTGGTCAGAAAGAGCCGGGCGACCTCGCCGCGCGCGACGCGAACGTCCCATCGCGGCTCGCCGTTGACGAGCAGCGCGTTCCCGAAGCGGCCCATGAGCGCATGGGTCGGCGACTCGCGGCCATAGCCGACCAGCCCGCTCTCGGCGACGAGCAGATCGTCCAGCACGAGCACGGCCTCCCGATTCGCGGGCGCGAAATACTCTGGGTCTTTCGATCGCACGAGCAAGTTGCCGTACAGGCCGAGGTCCTGAAGCACGTCCTCGCGATGGTGGGGGTGATACCAGTAGATGCCGGCATCGCGAAAGAAGACGCGGTACTCGAAGGTGCCGCCTGGCGGCACGGGATCCTGGGTTACGTGCGGAACCCCGTCAAAGCGGTTGTCGAGGCGCAGCCCGTGCCAGTGGATGGCGGTAGGAAAATCCGTCCGGTTCACGAAGCGCACGACGATCGTCGAGGCCTCCTGCACCTGGATGAGCGGCCCGGGGTACTGGCCGTTGAAGCCGAGCATGGTCACGGTCCGCCCGAAGAGCACGCGGCGAACCGGGGCCGCTTCGAGCGTCAGCGTCGCCTGATCGGCGAGGGCGACCAGCTCGCGTGGCCGCGCAAGCGGAATCACGGGATCCGCGGCCGGCAGGTAGGATGAGACGTCGGGCCGCAACGTCATGAAGGCAGGCGGCATCGTGACGGCTGGGTGCATCGGCGGCGCTGTCCAGGCGCCCGGCGCCGCAGCCGCACCGTGCGCGGCGTGCGGGTCGGGTCCGGCGGCCGCGCTGTCCTTCCGGTCGAGCAACCCCGCGAGCAGAAACGCAAGGTCGTGGGGCTGCATGCGCACGCTGGCCGATGACCCTCGCAGCACCATGCGGCCGGTGGGCTCGGTGGATTTCAGCGACGGCTCGGCAGAAATCAGGACGAGGAAGCGGTCGAAGCCGATGCGTCCGAGACGCGTCGTGCCGTCACGCACCTCCCCCAGCTTGACCACCGGCCGCAGCTGCGGCGTGGCCGCCCAGGCCACCAACACCGTGAATCGTCCGAGTGAGCCCGGCGATGGCAGATCGCGCAGCGTCAGGATGACGTCGTGCTGCGGCTCGCCGGCGGCGGTCACCGCCGCGCCAAATGGCGACGAGGGCGGCACCAGGCGTGCGGTGCCGCTCGCGCGTTCGATGCCCGCCGCTGGCAGCAGCTCGATGCAGTAGAGATCGTCGTCGCCGACCTCCCGCCCGTCACCTGCACACCCGGCCTGGCGCAAGGCTCCCGGGGACTCGCCCGCCTGGGTCGAGAGCCCCAGGGCGATCACGATGAGCGGCCAGACGCGCATGCTCCCTGCATCTTAACGGGGACAGCCCCTGTAAGCGGCTCGCGCCTGCGCCAGGCGATCGGCCCGTTGTGCCAGGTCAGCTACCGCCTCCTTCGTGGCGCAAAAAGCGACTCGACGGGTTGAGACGATTCAGGAGCGTGTCGTACACGTCCTCAACCGAGCGCGCAAGAGCCGGGCACCGACAGATGGAGGATCGCCCAACGCGCGCCCGCATGGTTCGTCGGAGCGCGCTGAGTTTCGCGGGAGTGTCGGGTGCATTCCCCCAACCCACGGCGGCCTCGACGTACGCCGCGACGTCCTTGTGGATGAATTGCTCGAGTCCGGCATTGGTGAGAATCGAGACGCCCTGACGCGCGACCCATCGGTCACCGTCTGACGTCAGCACCGGTACTCCCTGCCAGATGGCTTCGATGGTCGTCGTGCCGCAGCCGTACGGAAACGTATCCAGAGCGATGTCAATCGAATCGTAGTTCCGGAGAGTACGCCTGGTGCCAGCTCGCCGCCGTGCTTGCCCACGAGGCAGCACATGTGGCGCCATCGACGGAGCGCCAAGCTTTGACCGCCGAAGCGGCGCAGGTGCGCCCTTGCCACGCGAACACGACTGATCTACTTGACCGCCGCGTCAACCGCCGCGAGCGTCTCCTTCACCGCGCTCATTACTTGCGACACGGGCGCCGCGTCGCTCTGCTCGACCATGCCGAAGAGCTGCGTGAGCTGGCCGCGCAGCCGCTCGAGCGCGTCGCGATTCGCGGCGGACGCCTGGATTGCGGCATCCACGCGGCGGAGCGCCGCGTCGATCGCACGCGACGTGTCGTATTGAAGCTTGATGCCGGCCGCCGACGTCTTCACGCGCGGGTCCATCTTCACGACCAGCGGCTCGGTGAGCACCTTGCCATCGACCGTCAGCCGCACCGTGTAGGTGCCGGGCAACGCCCACGATCCAAACGGCACCCGCGGCGTGTTCGCGTGAATGGCCGCGATCGGATACGAGAAGCCGGCCACCGCCGGCCGCTCGTGCCGCACGTCCCAGACGAATCGATGAAACCCCGCCTTCGCCGACAGCGTCTGCGGCGGCCGCAGCCAGTAGTCGGGCGTATTGCGCCCCTCGATCGGCGGCTCCGGCGCGTCGGCACTCGAGTAGCGGCGCACGATCGCACCGCCAGCGTCGAGGATCTCGAGCGTGACCGGCGACCGCGTGCCGCTGCTTGAGCCAGTAGTTGATGATCGCGCCGTCCGGCGGATTCTCGCCGGCCGGCTCGTCGGGCGGCAGCGGCGTGTCGGTGTTCTTGTTCCAGCGCAACCGCCACGCCGGCTGCGGCTGGAACAGGTGCGCGTCCGCGCGCGAACGTCTCGCGCCCGCATCTGCCGCAGCGGCGTGATGTCGTCGAGAATCCAGAACGATCGCCCGTGCGTGCCGACGACGAGGTCGTCGTCCTTGATCACGAGATCGCGAATCGACGTCGCCGGCATGTTCAGCCGCAGCGGCTGCCAGTGATCGCCATCGTCGAACGACACGTAGACGGCCTGCTCGGTGCCGGCGAACAGCAAGCCGCGGCGCACCGGGATCCTCGCGGACGACGTTGATGATGCCGCCGTCGGGAATGCCGTTGGTGATGTGCTTCCAGGTCTTGCCGCCGTCGTGCGTGCGGTAGATGTGCGGCCGCAGGTCGTCGAGCCGGAGCGTGTTGATCGCGGCGTAGGCGGTGCCGGCGTCGAAGTGCGACGCGTCCATCAGCGAGACCTTGCCCACGGCGTCAGCTCCGGCGGCGTGACGTCCGTCCACGTCTTGCCGCCGTCGCGCGTCACGTGGATGAGGCCGTCGTCGGTGCCGGCCCAGATCGTGTTCTCGTCCTCGTACGACGGCGCGATCGTGTAGATGACGCCGCGCTGGCGTCGGACGCGCGGCGTCGCTGCCGATGTACTTGCCGACGTTGGCCGGCACCTCCCACGTCTCGCGCGTGAGGTCGGGGCTGATCTGGTCCCAGCTCTGGCCGCCGTCGTCGTCTGCCACAGGACGTTCGATGCGAAGTAGAGCTTCCGCGGGTCGACCGGCGAGAACAGCACCGGCATGGTCCGCACGACGCGGTAGTCGGCGGTGCGCAGCGGTTTGCGGCGTGATGTTCTGCACCTGCCCGGTGCGCCGGTCGAAGCGCGTCACCTTGCCGCCGTAGACGATGTCGGGATCGAGCGGATCGGGCGCGACGTAGCCGTATTCCTCGACGCCGACGGGGTGCCACTCGCGGAACGTGATCTGGCCGTCGTCGCCGCGGCTGGAGATGCACGCCGAGCCGCTCTCCTGCTGGCCGCCGCAGACGCGGTACGGGAAGGCGTTGTCGGTGATGACGTGATAGAACTGCGCGGTCGGCTGGTTGTACCAGCTGCTCCACGTCTCGCCGCCGTTCACGGTGATGACGCGCCCTGGTCGGCGGCATGATCATGATGTCGGGCTGGTCGGGTTGATCCAGATCCGCTGGTAGTCGTCGCCGCCCGGCGCGCCGCGGAAGGCCGTGAAGGTCTTGCCGCCGTCGGTGGACTTCCACGCGACGATCGTCGGCACGTAGACGATGTCGGGGTTGGTCGGATGGACGCGCACTTCGCACGGCGTCGTTCGGCCGGGCGACGACGCGCGGATCGCTGTTGACCCGGTACCAGCTCTCGCCCGCGTCGTCGGAGCGGTAGAGGCCGGCCGTCGCTCGCGCTTCGACCGTCGCGAACAGCCGCGAGGGCATGCTGGGCGCGATCGTGATGCCGATGCGGCCCAGCCGTCGCCGTCCCACGTCGGCAGGCCTTTGTCAGCGGCCGCCACGTCGTGCCGCCGTCGGTCGACTTGAAGAGGCCGCTGCCCGGCCCGCGAAAATCGCCGTTCTCCCACGGGCCTTGCCGCGCCTCCCAGAGCACGGCGTAGACGTGTTGGGGTTCTTCGGGATCGAACGCGACATCGAGCCGCCGGTGTTCTCGTCCTTGTAGAGCACCTTCTGGAACGTCTGCCCGCCGTCGAGTCGATCGGAAGATGCCGCGCTCGGCGTTCGGGCCGTAGGGTGGCCGAGCACCGCGACGAACAGCCGGTCGGGATTCGCCGGGTCGACGACGATGTGGGCGATCTGCTGGCCGTCGCGCAGACCGAGGTGCGTCCACGTCTGGCCGCCGTTCGATCGACTTGTACATGCCGTCGCCGGTGGAGAGATCCGGACGCTGCAGGCCCTCGCCGCTGCCGACGTAGATGACGTTCGGATCGGACGGCGCGACGGCGATCGCGCCGATCGAGCCGGTCGGCTGGTCGTCGAAGATCGGCACCCACGTGCGGCCGGAGTCGGTGGTCTTCCAGACGCCGCCGTTGACGACGCCGATGAAGAACGTGTGCGGCTGGCCGGCGATGCCGGCCACGGCCTTGTGCGACCGCCGCGATGCGGGCCGATCATCCGCCACCGCATCTCGCCGAGCCGGCCGGTGTCCACGGGCGACGGCGACTGCGCGTGGATGGCGACCCAGCAAGCACCGATCACGAGCACGCAAGGAAGGCAGCGGAAGGCCGAGCGGATCATGAGAACCTCAGCCGGCGATTCTACTCGCCGTTTCGTCCCCCAAACGGGGGAGACCGATCTGCACCATCAGGGATGTGCGGCAGGAGGCCCATCCTAGACTGTGGGGCATGTACCGCGGGCAACATCCCGATGCGACCGACACACGGCTCGTCTTCCGTGTCTACGCGTGGATCTATCGAACGGGCGCCTTCTGTGCGAGTCATCGCGCTGACCGCATCGGTGGACGAGGGGCGCGTGGACTGGTGTCGCTCGAGGAGCTCGAGTAGCCGGAAGTGCATTGGCCCATCCCTACACCCTTGCAACACTATTAGCCTTAATCGCAACAGATTGCAGCAAACTCCAGGGCGAGGGCACCGCGGCGTTGTGGACGGTTCAACTCGCTTCCGGGAGGTAATCATGGCTATCACGCGTGCGGTCTCCACAGCTCTTGTCGCCGTGAGCCTGGCGGCTCTGACGTCAGTCCACGCCAGCGGCCAGCAGAAGCCAACCGTGCAGATCCCTCAACCTGGCGTCCCGCAAATCATGACGCTGGAAGGCAAGTTCGTTCGAGTCGCCTACAACAATGAAGGCTACGTGATACTCGGCTACCAGATCGCGAATCGAACGATCGGCGAGGACTGGATCATGCTCGACGTCGGCATCACCCTGATGGAGCGGGTGCGTGACTACACGCTGAAACGTGAGGCCCTCTCACTCGACACGCCGGATGGAACGGTCCCCCTGCCCTCGATCGAGGAGTACCCGGGCGGCCAGTGCGAAGGTTGGGCCACTTCAGAATCGTCTGAAGGTCCAGCGCGACTCGATCGACTACTTTCCACCGTGGACGAACGGGGTGAACCGTCTCGGGTTCTTCTCCGACCTCGGGTCGCGCGCGATGCCATGGGATCAGGCCGAGGTGAGCAACAACCGCGCGTGCATGGGCCAGCTCTACTTCCACGTCCCTGGTGGCACGAAGTACGGCCAGTATTGGCTGAACGTGAAGTTCGCGCAGAGCGTCGTGCGCGTGCCATTCCGTCTCCTCACCGAGGAAGAGGAAAGGACGCTTGGCCGGAACTTCGGCGACATCAAGAAGCAGGTCGAGGCCGCGTTCCGCAAGAAGTCGTAACAGACGGAGCGCTCCGGCCCAACGTGATGTCATTCATCAAGAAACCTGCTCTCGCACTAGTACTTGTTGCTGGCCTCAGCCAAGCGGTCGCACTGTCACCGCCGCCCCAGACGGAGTCGAGTCTTTCCAGAAACCCCGCCCTGGTAGGTGACTGGGCAAATCGTTTGCTGGCCAACGACCCGAAGGTCCGCGCAACCGCCGAAGCCGCCCTGGTCCAAGGGGCGCGGCGTTCGCTACCTTTGCTGAGACGATTCCTCAACCCTGGGCATGAAGACCTGCATGTGGTGACGTTTGAAATCATCCAGCGGATCGGTCCTCCTGCCATTCCGCTGCTGGTGGACCTGCTGCGGCATGAGTGGGACTCCATCCGGCGCAGCGCCGTCAATGAATTGATTGACTTGGTGCCCCATACAGAATGGATTCAACCGGCGTTGACGCGGGCGCTGAGAGACGAGGATTCGGTGGTCGCGGGCGATGCCGCACGCGCCCTGGGCGCTTTGGGCAAGAGGGCCAGCCCTTCGATAGGCGCTCTCGTCACTACTCTTTCGCACGAGGATCCATACGTCCGCGTCTACGCGGCGGAGGCCTTGGCGTCCATCGGTCCGAACGCGGCCAACGCGACAAACGCCTTGGCAGAAGCCCTCGGCGATCCGATTCCAGGCGTTCGATGGGCGGCGTGTGAGGCCCTTGCCAGCATCGGCCCGGCTGCGCAGTCTGCAGTGCCGCAGTTAATCGACGCTCTGGAGGATGAATTCCTCTATGTGCGTATCTTCGCGGCCGGAGCGCTGGGAAGCATCGGACCCAAGGCACAGCCGGCCCGAGAGGCACTCAGGGCGGCAGCAAACGATCCCGCATTGCGTGACGAAGCAGAGTGGGCGTTGAGTCGAATCGCTGGAGTCAAATCAGGAAAGCCTGTCGCGTCACACGTTGTGCCCGCGCCTTCCGTCGCGCCCCCACTCCACACGACAGTCGTCCAGACGGGCAATCCTCCGGTTGACTGGGATACGACCACCCGTCGGAACATCGTCTGGAGTGTCGAGTTGGGAAACGAAACGTATGGTCGTCCCGTGGTTGCTGGCGATGTGGTCTATGTGGGCAGCGACAACGCGCGGCACCTGAACCCCGCCTACCAGGAAGAAGCCGGCGTGCTCGTGGCATTTCACGCGAAGGATGGCACATTCCTTTGGCAGGACGTGGCCCCGCGAGTAGAGCGAGGTCTGCGAGAGTTTCTGTTGCCTTCGACGACAAGTACGCCGTATGTGGAAGGGAACCGCTTGTACTACGTCACCGCCGAGTGCCAACTCCGTTGCCTCGACACACAGGGTTTCCGTGATGGCGCGAACAATGGTCCGTATCGGCATGAGGTCTTCCAGGACGACGCTGCGGCCGACATCGTCTGGGAGTTGGACATGTGTGGCCGCTTGGGTGTCTTTCCGCATGAAGCCACCAACAGCGAAGTGTTGCCCGTGGGTGACCTGCTGATGGTCTCTACCTCCAACGGGCAGAATGAAGGCCACACGCGCGTCCCATCGCCGCGCGCCCCAAGTCTGATCGCGGTGGACAAGCGTTCGGGCGACGTGGTCTGGCGCGCCATCGGGCCGGGCGAGCAGGTGCTGCACGGCCAGTGGTCCAGCCCTGTAGCGGCCAATGTCAATGGGCGCATGCAGGTGCTCTTCGGCGGAGGAGATGGTTGGCTGCGCTCCTACGACGCGGCGTCGGGCCACGAAGTCTGGCGATTTGACGGCAATCCGAAAGACGCCCGCTGGCTTCCGCGACCCGGAGTCCTTTCGCGCGGCTCTATCATTGCTTCACCGGTCTTCGACGACGGCCGCGTCTTCGTGGCGATGGGACAGAGTCCTGGGCACGGCAACGGACCCTCATTGATTCATGCGATCAGTCCCAACGGCCAGGGAGACGTCACCGAGAGCAGGCTCCTCTGGACTTCTCGCGAGGTCGGTCGCGTGGTGGGAACGCCCATTGCGAAAGACGGTCTCCTGTACGTTGGGGACCTGGGCGGAACGATTCATTGTCTGGACGCGGCGACCGGCGCCCACGTCTGGAGGCACGAGACGAACGAGGCCATTTGGGGAAGCCTCCTGCTGGCCGGCGACCGGCTTTACGTGGGGAACGTTGAAGGCAGCATGACCGTGCTTCGTGCCGGACGGCGAAAGCAGTTGCTGGGGCAGATCTTGATGGATGCGGCGCTCTATTCGCCTCCGGCGCTGATCGGCGACGCGCTTTATCTGGCCACCGCGATCCGGTTGTACTTCATCGCGGCAAAGCTTTGATCCTAAACGCGTCAAGGGCCTCCATCGGCGGGAGGTGAAGGCGATTGTGAGTCGGGATAATCGAGGAGCTCGAGTAGCCGGAAGTGCATTGGCCCATCCCTACACCCTTGCAACACTAATTTCGACATCTCCTGGGACGAGGTCGCGAAGTACGCGGTCGCCTCGCCGAAGTCGATTGACCTTTTCCGAAAGGCCTTAATCGCAACAGTCGCATCGTGGCCATGACCCTTCCGTTACCACGTGAATCGCTAACGAAGGCAATGTCGGCGTCAGTGTGTGTCTCTTCTGGCCTGGCGTTCGCCGCCGTGGCCTGCGGACAGGCGCCGAGGCCTGCCTCAGCGCCCGGCGAGTGGCTGGCGTTCGAGGGCTCATGGAATGCCACGGGCAGCCGTCACACCATTTCCCTCGGTGAGGATCGGCTCGGCTCGATCGTCGCTCTGAAGGGCACGATGCTGCTCGCGGGCCCGGGCCGGCCCGGCGTCGGATTCCAGTCCGAAGTGATCGGACTGGTGGACAGCGCCACGGGCTTCCAGGGCCGCAGCGTCTGGACGGACGAGCGCGGCGACCAGGTGTACAGCGAGCTCCAGGGCGAGGGCACCGCGGCGAAGAACCACGTCACGGGCACGATCCTTTCCGGCACGGGGCGCTACGCTGGCGCGACCGGCTCCTACGAATTCTCCTGGCAGTGGGTGATGGAGGGCGAGGACGGCGCGGTCCACGGGCGCGCCGTTGACCTGAAGGGTCGCGTTCAGCCCGGCCCCGCAGCGGGACGTTCGCCCCGATGACCCCGCGACAGCGCCTGAAGCGCGCGACGCCTTTCGCGATCGCGCTCGGGATCTGGTTCTTCCCCGTTCCGGCCGGGCTCACGGCGCCCGCCTGGCACCTGTTCGCCGTCTTTGCCGCGGCCATCGCGTCGGTGCTGATCGGCGCCTTCCCGCTGCTCACGGCCTCGATGCTGGCCGTGGGCGCCATCGTCCTGACTGGGACGATCAAGCCGGAGCAAGCCTACTCGGGCTTTGCCAACTCCAGCGTGCTGCTGGTGGTGATCGCCTTCATCGTCGCGCAGGCCGTGGTGAAGTCGGGCCTCGGCAAGCGGGTCAGCCTCTTCATGGTCAGCCGCTTCGGCGGCTCGTCGCTCGGCCTCGCCTACAGCATCGTGCTCACCGACGCGGCCATCGCGCCGGCCTTCCCGAGCAACACGGCGCGCGGCGGAGTGCTCTTCCCGATCGTGCTCTCCGTCGCCAAGGGGGCGGGCTCGACGCCCGAGAATCCCGAGAGCCGGCACCTGGGCGGCTACCTCATGTTCTGCTCGATGGCGGGCCTCGCGATCTCCTCCGCGCTGTGGATGACCGCCACCTCCGCCAACCCGATCGCCGTGCAGATCGTCCAGCAAGCCGGGCTCGAGATCGACTTCGGGAAGTGGCTCCTCGCCTCCGCGGTGCCTTCGCTCGTCGCGATCGCGCTCCTGCCCCTGATCGTCGCGAAGCTCTTCCCGCCGCGGGTGGGCAAGACACCCGATGCCCCCGCTGCGGCGCGCAGGGAGCTGGCCAGCATGGGCCGGATGTCGCGCGACGAGTGGATCACGGCCGTGACCTTCGCGCTGATGGTCGCCGGCTGGATCTTCGGCAACCGGCTGCACCTCAACACGACCAGCGTCGCCTTCATGGGCTTCGGCGTGCTGCTGTTCCTGGGCGTGATTACGCTCGACGACATCACCAAGCAGGGCGACACGCTGGTGACCTTCCTCTGGCTCGCGGTGCTGTTCGCGATGAGCGCGCAGCTGAACGAGCTCGGCTTCATGGGCTACGTCGGCGAGCGCCTCGCCTCGGGCCTGGCCGGCCTGTCCTGGGTGACCATGTACCTGACCCTGATCGTCCTCTACGTCCTCATCCACTACATGTTCGTGAGCCAGACATCGCAAGTGCTGGCCTTGTTCGGCGTCTTCCTCGACGTCGGCACGAAGGGCGGCGTGCCGCTACCGCTGATGGCCTTCGGCCTGCTCTTCGCGAGCAGCTACTTCTCGGTGATCACCCCGCAGGGCGGGAGCCAGAACATCATCTTCGTGGCGAGCGGCTATCTGACGCAGCGCGAGCTCTACAAGCTCGGCGCGCTCATCACCCTCGCCTTCCTGGCGGTGTACCTGCTGATCGGTTCGCCGTGGGTGTACTTCGTCATGCGTTGAGGTCGTGGGACCATCCGGATTATTGAGAGGCGGCCTGCACGATGTCGGGCGGGCACGTAATCCCCAGCGTCTTGGCGACCTCCTGGTTGAGCACCAGCTTCTTGACGGCGACTTCCTCGAACGGGATGTTGCGCGGATGCTTACCCCGCAGCACCGACGCTCCGGTTAAATCCGAACGCGCATGGAACTCCTGCCTCGAGATTTGATATCGTCGCCAGCCGGATGGCAGCCCTATACGATCCAGCATCCACCGCGTCGCGGATAGCGCTCCCATCGTCGCACAGTCTCTCCGGGCGCTTCGTGGATCGTGTCCTCATGACCGCGGTCAGCCTTGGGGGCGCGCTGCCCGACAGGCTTGTCGGGGCTGCGGCCCGGTCCGCGGTACCGTGTTGCCGGTCTCGCGCTGCGGCATCCGCTGCGCGCCAACCTCCATGCTGCCTTTGGGCCGGAGCTGACCGTTGAACCAGATGCAGCGCGACTTCTTCGACAGCGCGGCGGACTGGGCACGCTATACGGCACTGACGTTCCATCGTGGCTTCGCCCGCTCTGGCTTCGCCGAGGAAGGCGGGGAGCTGGACGACACGGTCGGTCATCTCGAGCGCGCCGCAGCCCTGGGTCGGGGTGTGGTGCTCGTCGGCGCGCACCAGTTTGGCCACGAGTTGTTCGCAACCTTGCTGCACAGACGCACGCCGATGGTCGGCATCATCCGCCGGGAGCGCCACGCCGCGGTGTTCGGACACTGGTACGCCCAGCTTGGACTGCCGACGATCCTGCGACCTCCTCACTCCAGTGCGGTGTCAGACTTTCGTGGTCTGCTGCGCGTGCTGAACGGCGGCTCGACGCTCGGCGTCACGCCCGACCTGCCGGGAGGTCCGGAAGCAGGCGAGGGCGTACGCTGGTTCGGCAGACACGTGCGGCTGCGCGCCGGCGCGTTCTGGCTCGCGCTGCGAGGCCGTGCGCCCCTTGTCTGCTACTGGATTGAACGGCGAGGACCACGATTCGTCATCCGCTTCTCGCCCGCCGTGATGATCGAACGCGAGCCGGGCGTTCCCACCGCACGTAGCCGTCCAGAGGCACCTTCAGGCGTGGACGACTGAGTTCGAGCAGGAGCTGCGCACCCACCCCGGTGGCTGGGCGTTCTGGGTCGACCGCGCGCTGGACTCGCGTGCTGCGCCAGCCACCGGTCGCTCTTCAGTGAACGTATTCGTGCTGCTCGCGGTCGCGGCGAGCGCGCTCGCCGTGCTCTGGGCCGGCCAAAGCGCGGTTCTCTGGTGGATCGGAGAACCGCTCGCCTGGCCGCTCGCGTTCAAAACGGATCATCGCGCACCGCGCCAGGCCGCGCGAATACTCGTGCCTGTCGCCCTGGCGCTGATCGTTCTCCTGGTGCCGCTCAGCCTGGGTTCCACGCTATCGACCTACTACGGCCCGATGCTCGCCACACAACCGTGGCAACCGCTCGTGTTCCCGACCGCGTACGTCGTCGGCGGTTTTGGACTGGTGCACGTTATCGGCCACGTGACCGGGATATACCCGACCTCACCGGATGTATCCGCCCGCGCGGCTGCGCCGCGAGCTGCTGGGACGCATCTTCATCGTGCCCGTTCCAGCCGCGTTGATCGAGGAGCTGGTTTTCCGGTGCGTGTTGCTCGAGCAGCTGCTCGTGGCGCTGCCGGCAACGACGGCCGGCATGCTGACGGCGCTCGCCGCCTCATCGGCTCTGTTCTCGGCGGTGCATTTTCTCGCGCCCAAGCCGCCTCGAGAACCGGTATGGCAGGCCGCGACCGGTTTGTTCTTCGTCGGTTGTGCGGTGGGCGCGGGATACATCAGTGGCGGTCGCACGCTCTGGTTACCGTGGGCGATTCACGCTGCCGGGATAGCCTGCGTCGAGGCGCCGACGGTGCTGACGACCTTCGACCGGCAGGGTTACTGGCTTGTCTGCACCCGAGAGTTTCCGCACTCGGGTCTCTTAGGGATCGGTGCGATGGCACTGCTGACGGCGTTGCTGTTCAGTCGCTGATGGATGTTCTGCGCCGATCCGCGTGGGCGCTCGTGGCCGTTTGCCTGGACGGCCGCCTTCTTCGGAGAGTCTTACAGCAGGAAATCGAACAGGTTCGCGACCGGCATTTCGAGCAGGAAGCGCATCCGCTGTTTCAGCGGCGATTCCCCGAGGAGGGCCGAGCGGCGCACGATCGTGCCGCGCTCGATGACCCTGAAGGAGAACGCTTCCCGTGCGGCAATGCTCGCCAGCACTTCGGCCGCGAGTTCCTTTTGCCCTCGGCACACGAGCATGAGTTCGGAATTGAGGTTCGCCGACCGCGGATCGATGTTGTAGGTGCCGAGCAGCGTGGTTTCGCCGTCGATCACGCCGCGCTTGGAGTGCACGCCCCAGCGCGCGTGCCCACCGCCGAGATCGGTGCTCTGCTCGGGCAGCGGCTTTCCGCCGTACGCGGAGAGCGTGAGGCCGGTATCGGCCAGCGAGCCGAGCCAGGGATAGAGCGCGGCCACGGCGTACGAGGCGTCGGTGGAGGCGAGGCTGTTGGTGAGCACGCGCACGTGCACGCCCCTCTTGTGCAGGTCTTCGAGCACGGCGTAGCCGCCGCTCTTGATCACGAAGTACGGCGATTCCACCACCGCTTCCTGTTTCGCGCGGCCGAGCTCCTCGACGATGGCGTTGAACACTTTCCGGCTCGCCTCCCCGTGGTTCGGGAAATCGGTGACGAAGCGGAGGTCGCGGCATTCGTGCGCCTTGTGCGACTGCAGGTACGACTCGCCTGCGGCGCGCAGCTTCTCGATCAAGGCGGCGTCGCTGTCGTTGGGCAGAACGAACTTCGCGGCCTCGGGGTTCGGGCTGGCGTCGGGCGTGGGCTCGGTGGAGAGGTGTGAATTCCAGTAGACGTCGAAGCTCTCGAGCACCGTTTTCACGATCGGCCCGGAGACCTCGAGGTCGGAGTCGAGGAAGTTGTAGTGGTCGGACAGGTCGAAGTAGTCGTTGGCGATGTTGCGACCGCCGGTGAGCACGGTTTCGCCGTCGATGATCAGGAGCTTGCGGTGCGAGCGGTGCTGGATGCTGACCAGCCGGTAGACGGCGCTCGTGTTGTAGTAGCGCACCTTCACCCCCGCCTCGCCGAGCACGTGGGCGTAGGCGGGCTTGAGCTTGAACACGGGAGCCGAGAAGTCGACCAGGATGCGCACGTGCACGCCCTCCCTGGCTTTCCTCATCAGCGCCTGCGTGAGGAGGCGCGAGGCGTCATCCACGTCGTAGATGAAGAACTCGAGCTCGATCGATGTCTTCGCGGACTGGATGAGCTCCAGGCGCCGGTGGAAGGAGGCGGCTCCCTGATCGAAGTGAGTGAGAGTGTGAGGGGCGGTGGAGTGCGCCTGAAGGCTCTCCCCGACCGTGGGGTTGTCGCGCACGATCCATTCGAGGACGGTCAGGCCGATCGCGAAGACGAGATAGACGGCGAGGATAGCCCCGATGGCTCCGAGGATGATCTTCTTCAAAAGCCTCATGGTTCAATCAGCGACGCTTCACTTCAATCCATCGATGATGAAGAGTTCGCCGAGGATTCGGAAATAATTGGCGGTGTAGTGGTCGCCGTCTGGTGCGACGCTCACTCCCCCAAGCCACACGACACCGGCAGGGTCGGCAACGGTAATCGTGGTGAAGGGTGTGCTCGCGCCGGTATCGATGTCGACACGCGCGATCCGAATCGGCATGCCGGGCTCGCGAACGAGCACGGCGCGCGAATCGGCGAGCCAGCCGACGAAGTTCGCCGTCGTCGGGATCACCGGCAGCCGCTTGATCGTGCCGTCGGCGAGCGAGAACAGCCCCCGCGAGTTGTCGGCCAGGACGACGGCCAGCCAGCGGCCGTCTGGCGAGACGGCCAATCCCGTGACGCCTTCTTCGGTCAGCGGTTTCGGCGCCCCGCCGGCGAGACTCAACTCGTAGCTGCGGGGGCGGCGATCCTTTTCGCGTCCTACCAGTACGAGCCGCTTGCCGTCTGGAAACCAGCTGACGCCATTCACTCGCTCCAACGGTGCCACGGCCAGCGTGCGCGTCTCACCGGCGCCCGTCGGGAGTACCTGTATATCCTGCCGGTCGTCACCGAAGCTGGCGGCGACCCACTTCCCGTCGGGCGAGATGCTCCGCACGCTGCCATCGCCGAGTCGCACGGCCGGCGATCCATCAGTGGGCCGGACGTAGACGCCGTAGTTCTTGCCGGCACCTTCGCCGCTCTCGGTGAAGGCCATGAGGCGCGCGTCCGCCGACAGCGAAAGGTTCGTCGCCCAGTCGAACCACGACAGCTTGCGCTCGGTCTTTGCGCTGAGCGAACCGAAAATCGTTTCGGTACGCATGGTTTCACCCGAAATCAGCACGCGTCCGGCAGCGCTGATATCGTGCAGCGTCAGCCGCTGCGGCGAACGGAGCACGAGCCGCTCGACGCCGGCGGGCGTGACCGCATGGATCGCGCGGATGCCACCGGCCCGAGTCGCCGTAAACCACAGCTCGCGGCCGTCGGGCGTCCAGTCGAGGCCCTGGATGCTCATCCAGTCCGCCGACAGCGTGCGCCGCGCGCGCGAGCCCAGATCGATGATCTCGACGCTGCCTTCATCGCCGCCGCGTGGATGCGTGATCAATGCGATTGACGTTCCATCCGGCGAGACGCGCGGGTTCGAAATCCAGAACGGCGCCTCGTACAAGACCGTGCCTTGCGGGAACTCGAGCTGCATCGAGTTCGAGTTGCCGACGCGTCGCACAACGGCGAGTTGTTTGCCGTCCGGGCTCCAGTCGGCGGCGACAGCGCCCTCGAGAAGTTCGCGGGCGGCGCCGCCCGCGAGCGACGCGCGCGCCAGCGTGCCGGCCGTGAAGAAGGGACCGAGGCCCGCCGCCTTCAACGCAATGGCCATCTCACCCGTCGATGACACATCGAGCAGATCCGCCGCTGGCAGGCTGACAGCGCTCGATTCCGGGCTCAGCTCGCGCACTGAGTAGAGCTCGATGGGACGCCCTTCCCACGCGGCGCCGTACACGACGGACTGCCCATCAGGCGCAAACCGTGCGCCGCGCACGCTGCCCGACCGGTAAGTGAGCTGCTTGAACGTGGGCTGCTCGGCCGGAGGCGGGGCGGCCCGCGTCCCGGCGACATACGCCGCCGCGGCCAGCGCGAGGCCCAAGGCAGAAGCAACGACGACGTCAAACGCCGTGGCACGTCGTGGCGGCGGCGCCGCGTCGGCCGGGATTGCGTGCGCACTGCTGGTCGCGTTCGACACGGCATCGAGCGCAAACGTCACATCACGCGCCGACTGAAAACGTTCGGTGGGATTTTTCTCCAGGCACCGCCGGATCACGCGTTCGACGGCGGGAGAGACCGACTCCGCTCCTCGACGTGAGCTCCTGTGGCTCCTCCTTGAGGATCGCGCTCATCGTCTCGACGGCGGTGTTGCCCTTGAACGCACGCGTGCCGGAATACAGCTCGTAGAGCACGGCGCCGAGACTGAACACGTCCGATCGATGATCGACGTCTTCGCCGCGGAGCTGCTCCGGCGACATGTAGCCGGCCGTTCCCAGCACGGTGCCGGGATCGGTGTTGAGCGCCGTCGCCTGCGTTGCGCTCATCAGAGGAGCGGTCACGAGCTTTGCGAGGCCGAAATCGAGAACCTTCGCGCGCCCATCCCTGGTGACGAAGATGTTCTCCGGTTTCAGATCGCGATGAACGATGCCGCGGTCGTGCGCCGCGGCGAGTCCGTTGGCGATCTGAATCGCGTAATCGGTCGCCTTCCGCGAAGGCACTGCCCCGGCTTCGAGTACCTGCCTGAGGGTCTGGCCCTCCAGCAGTTCGGAGACGACGAATGCCACGCCCTGGTCGACGCCCACATCGTGCACGACGACGATGTTTGGATGGCTGAGTGCGGCGGCGGCGCGGGCTTCCTGATCGAACCGCTGGAGGCGATCCGGGCTGGCGGCGATGGCGGCGGGAAGGACCTTGAGCGCGACATCACGATCGAGGCGCGTGTCGCGCGCGCGGAACACCTCGCCCATGCCTCCCGCACCGATGGAGGCCACGTATCTGATACGGTCCGAGCCGCGCGCCGGGGGAGAGCGTCGCCATGTGTGCCGTATTCTAGCTCTTCCATTCACGCACGGCTGGACGGCGGGTCGCGCGGTGCTCGGCGCGTCCGCCGCGCGCTAAGACAGTGCCCCGGCGACAGCAAAATACGCGAACCATCCCACGATCGCAAACAGCAACCCGGTGAATGCCAGGACCGTGACACTTGGCGCCTTCGGATCGGGAGCGGCCCGCTGGACTGCGTCTCGAAGCGGTAGCGAATCGATGCCCCGCACGACACCGGGAGGCATCGTCGAACGCTCGCTGAAGTCATCGGACACAGCGGCGACGACGAGACGGAGATTCCGCCGGCTCGTCGCAGCTGCAACACCGTCTTGCAGCGACTCCCGCAGCTTCACCGCCTGCCCCAACACCGCTCGTGCCCTGGCGGACTCGCCGACACAGAGGGCGCGCGTACCGATTTCATGAAGGGCCCAGGCTTCGGCCGACCGATCCCCGATCGCCTTCGCGGCTGCGAGGCAACGTTCGAGCGTGATCGCCCACGCACCCCATCGCGCGCCAAGGACCAGTGCTCCCTCGAGAAGCCGACCCAAGAGCAGGACTTCGCCCCACCGCCGTGCGTCGGCGGCGCACTGCTGCACGCGCAAGAGCGCTTCGGACTCCTCGAGCAGGACGTCCGGGCTGCGGCGGTGTCGTTCGGCCCACGCGGTGAAGTAGGTGATGGCGCGATTCACCCAGGGCTTCAAATCTTCCACTCGTCGGAGCCGGTCGGCGACGCCGTCCGCGAGGCGACGGCTCGACTGGCTGCCCACGACGAGACCCTGGCGAACGAGGGCCATCATCGAGGCTTCGATCTCCGTGACTTCCGCAATGCCGGAGACGTGCTGAACCTCCAGCGGCACGCCACCGAGCGCGGTCAATGCCAGCAGGACGCGCCGCTGCTTCTCGTCAATCGACGCAAGGAGCTCCGTGACGAGGCTCTCGGGCGTGATGTCGAGGGCCCACCCGCCGACCAGGATCCCGCGCTCGCGAATGATGGCGGCGGCCTGTACGATTCGTAATGGGTGCCCGTCAATGGCCGCGCAGAGACTCGCCGCCGAGGCTCGTTCGGTCGCGTCGAGCGGACGCTCGATCTCGCGCTCGAGGAGCAACACTGCATCCTCGACAGGCAGGCCTTTGAGAGGCAGGCTGCGCACCTCGCCCCACAGGCACCGCTCGCGCGTCGAGACGACAAACGCCGACTGCGGCGCGATATCCAGCACTCGTTCCAACTCGTCCTGTTTGAGATGAACATCGTCGAGCAGAATGAGCGCCTGCTTCTCCTGCAGGCCGCGTCGGATCTCCGCCGCCGTTGGCTGGCAGGGCTCGTCGCTCTCGTTGAAGGCCTCGAAGATGAGCTGCAGGAGGTCGTCGGACGATAGATTCCGCGCCGTCAAGTAGACGATGCCGTCGACGAACGCGGTCGCTCGCGAGTGATATGCGAGTTGTCGGAGTATCGCGGTCTTGCCGATGCCGGGCTCGCCGCTCACCTCGATTGGCAGGCTCGCGTCGAGTGCCGACAGGGCCAATGCGAGTTCGGTTTGCCGGTCGAGCAGGCCTCGAATCAGCTTCGGGCGCAGGACAATCGGCGTGGGTCGGGGACGAATGTGCGCGCGCTCGGCGCGGGAAGCCTCATGGACAACGGCGCCGCAGGGTTCACCGACCTGCAACAGATATCGACCAACCGCTATTTGCCCGGAGATCGCGCCGTCCATCGACAGTCCCTTACGCGTCCGCGTCGCCGCCGCGAGCGGAACAACCGCTGATCAAGCCGAAAGAGCTGTCGACTTGATGTCTCACATGATACGACGCTGCAAATGCCACGTCGGGCGCAGAATCCTTCCGCAGGGTCGCGCAGGCGCGGCGCGCGGAACGTGCCGCGCGCGATGACCCTGAAGGGGAACGCTTTCCGTGCGGCGATGTCAGCCAGCACTTCGGCCGCGAGTGCCTTCGCCCTCGGCACACGAGCATGCGTTCGGAATTGAGGTTCGCGATCTTCTTCGGAGGGCGCATAGCGTAATGTTCCAACGCCCAACCTTCGATCAATTTGGCACACGCCAGAAAGACGGTGAACACGGCACGGGGCGGTTGTCGGTCTTGCAGTCGGCTTTCAGGTGTAACGACGACAAAAGTCGGCGCCATCGAAGACTTCACCGACTGTCAGGGTCTCGACGAACGTTTTGCGCGCAACGGCGCTGACGATTTTGTAGTGCGTTGCAAATTTGGCACGCTTGTCGCTAAGCCTGGCTCGCCTTGCGACGAGTTCGAGCCACCGCCCGGAAAATGGCCCGAAGGTAGCCATCACGGTCGCCATCAACGCTCGCTCGCGATCGAGTCGCTCGCCTCGCACGCCGAGAAGACGGCCACTCGATCGCTGTGCCCATGGATCGGCGATCAAACGAGGTGCGGAACCGCCACGGGCATCAGCGGCAACGGCGGCGAACAACGACGACTGGACCGAGGGGTTCGTCTCCGAGGAGCAGCTCGCCAGCGAAGCAGCGTCCTCGGCTGCCCAATCCCGGTTCATCTCGTGGCGACGCGTCGCCTTAGGCGTGCTCGTCGTCGTGGCGCTCGCGCAGGCCGCATTGATCGCGACGTGGTCGTGGGACCGACCGGCGCCCCCCACCGAGAATCGGCCAACTCACCATCTCGTCGGAACCCGCCGGCGCGTCGGTCGTCGTCGATGGCGAGGCGCGCGGGCAGTGCCCGTGATACTCCAGCTGACGCCGGGATCGCACGCCGTCGACATCGTCGCCGGCGCCTTCAGCCGAACGCAGAACGTCAATGTCACCCGCGGTGGCGAGGCATCGGTGCACGTGGAGATTGGTCCTACGCCTCAGCCGAGCGCGCCACGTGCCGCCAGGGTCGGCGGCGGCTGGAGATCAGCACCGACCCCCGTGGCGCCCGCGTCTGGGTCGATGGCACGGCCCGCGGGACCACGCCACTGACCCTGTCCAACCTCAGTGCCGGCCGTCACGAGGTCGTCGTTCGCTCCGCCAGCAGCACCGTGACTCGCACGGTCACGGTCGAGGAGGGATCGACCTTCTCGATGTTCATCGCGATCAACGGCGCGGAGTTCGCGTCAGGCTGGCTCGCGCTCAGAGCCCGGTGCCGGCACAAATCTTCGCGGGCGAAACTTTGATCGGCACGACCGACACACCGCGAATCATGCTCGCCGCCGGTCAGCATCGGCTGGAGATCGCGAATCCTGCGCTCGACTATCGCGTCACGCGAACGGTGGAGATCAAGACCGGGCAAACGACAGCCGTCACGCTCGACGCGCCGAACGGGACGCTGCATGTCAACGCGCTCCATGGGCCGAGGTGTTCCTTGATGGCGAGCGCGTCGGCGAGACGCCGATCGGCAATCTGTCACTGCCCATCGGGAACCATGAACTCGTGTTTCGGCATCCCGGCCTCGGCGAGCAGCGGAAGACCGTCATGGTGGGAGCGCGGCAGCCGGTTGGCGTCGGCGTCGATTTGCGAAAATGATTATCGCGCGCGGATTCATCGTCACCCTCGTGGTGTTCGGCGCCGGTTGGCCAGCAGCAGCGCAGACCGACCTTGACGCCGTGCGCGGGCTGTATGCGGCAGCGGAGTACAAAAAGCGCTCACGGCAATCTCGTCGTTGGAGGCGGATGCCCGACCGGGCAGCGTAGATCTCGATCTTATCGCATCCTCTGCCTGACCGCTCTGGGGCGATCCGAGGAAGCCGACCACGTCATCGAAGTCGTTGTATCGGCCGATCCGCTGTTTCAGCCGGGCGATGAGATGGCGCCACGGATTCGTACCGCCTTCAGCAACGTCCGCCGGCGGTTGTCGCCAGCGGCTGCGCGTGCGTTCTACGCCGAGGGCAAGACCGCCTTCGACCGCAAAGAGTTCGCGGAAGCCGCGGCCAAATTCGAGCGCGCAGTCGCCGTCATTGAGCACCCTGACCTGGTCGGCGTCAGCGGGCTCGAAGACCTCCGCACACTGGCAGCAGGCTTTCTCGACCTGAGCCGCGTCGCCCTGAAGAATGCAGAGCCGGCAGTTCCGGCGGCAGCTGCCGCGGTGGCCAGTCCCATATCATCTCCAGCCGGCGCAGCGTCCGTCGTTCCGCTCACCGACCCGGTCCCAATCCGTCAGGAGATGCCGAAGTGGACCACGGCGGTGGCGGGAACACTGTTCCAAGTCGAACTGAACGGCGCCCTCGAAGTCGAGATCGATGATCGCGGCAGCGTGACGTCAGCAAGCATCATCGCCAGCATTCACCCCATATAGATCAGTTGCTCCTTGCCGCGACACGCGACTGGAAGTACCGAGCCTGCGCGGAAGGGGGCAAAGCGGTCAAGGCTCGCAAGCGGATTGACGTTCGGCTCCGGCCGCGGTGATCTGAACTGTTCGCGGGTCGAGAGCAGGATGTGATGTGCGGCCTCATGACTACGGTCGAGCGGCGGCCGATCCGGGACGCCCTTCCACTGCATAGGTCTTGCTGAAACCATTCCGCTGGTTGGTGACGGTGAATGTGCCGTCCTCACGGGCGAAAACCTTGATCCAGTACGCCGGACCGTTGTGCGCGGGCGGCGGGGACGCCGCCGCGCCGGATGGCGGCGATATCGCCTCAATCGGCATCGCGGCGGGCTGTTCGTCCACGCCGTTCGCAATGAACAACCCCGGCACAGTGTGCTCCTGGCCGCTGAGGAGCGAGAAGTGCAACTGCCAGAGGTCCGTGAGACCCGGCGCCGAGTGGATGATCCGCATCGCGCTCGGCTGACCACCCTTCCGCGTGCCATTGTTCAACAGCGCCACTCGCGGCTGAATCGCGTGGACGAGCACCTCGGCATTCGAGACCGGCTGACCATGGTGCGACACGACGAACAGATCCGCGACGCCGATCCGGTTGGCCGGGCACATCAGGTCGAATTCCTTGTTCCACGTCAGGTCGCCCAGGTGAACGAGCCGGAAACGGCCGAATGTCACGACGCTGCCGACCGACTGCGCGTTCTCTCCCTTGTCTTCCTCCTGGGGCTTGTAGCTCGCGCAATGCGGGTTCGGCCCGCCCGCGCCCGGCAGCGGAGTCGCGATCGTCTTACCAGCGGAGGTGACAACGCGCCAGTCCAGACCAGCCACCGGAATCCGATCGCCCGGCTGTACAACCGTGTGCCTGACTTTGCCGTACAGCCCCGGATATGTGTTCTGCAGAAAGTCGGTGGCGAGCGGTTGCGGTTGCACCGTCGGCCCGTGGTCGATGAAGTGCCGAATCGGGATGCGGGTCGCGAGCTCCGGCATGCCGCCGAAATGGTCGCCGTGCCAATGCGTCGTGATGAGGTGGTCGATCGCCGTGACGCCGGCGTCCTTCACCGCGGCCATGATGCGATCGGCATCCCTCGCCCCCGGGTTGCCGGTGTCGATGAGAACCGATTCGCCGGACGGCGCGACGAAGAGCGTTGCGTTTCCGCCTTCCACATCGACGAGGTAGACCTGCAGGCCCTTCGTCGGTGCCTGAGCCGACGAGGCGACAACGACGAGCGCGAAAGCGAAGGCCAAGGTAAGGAGCTGCTTCATAGAGAACGAGCGCAGTGTAGCGGAGGTCTCCCTTTCCGGCACAGCAGCCGTGTTGCGAAACAGTTTTTTTGGGCCTCGTCCTGCCGCACGCCGGGGCACGGCAATTGAACGCTGCCGCGAGATGAACTCGTACCGTCCTGGATCGGTCTTGCGACGTTCGTTGGCCTTCTCACGCTCGGTCCGATCGACGCCATCACCGTCGACCTCGCCGCGTCGGACGGCAGCGCCCTGATTCAAAACGCCCTGTCGGCCTTCACAGTGAACGAGGCCGCGGCCGGCGACCTCAACGGTGACGGCGACACTCTCGATGCCGTCGTCCATGTGGCTGACGGACGCTCGGAGGTGTCGCTCAACCTTGGGTTGGCGGCGAGCACCGTGTGTCGCACCACGATGGTCCCACCATTCGTCGAGTGTCAGCCGGTCGAGCCCGTGGTGGCCCGAACCGTGGCCGCCTTCCTCGTCGACGAAGCCGCACAAGGCGGTCTCGATCTGAACGGGGATGGCGACGCGCAGGACGCTGTGCTGTACGTCTATGACGGGCAAAGCCGGCAGCTCATCACCACCGCGCTCGCCGTGGCCCATGGCGTGGGCCGCGATGTGAGCTCGTTCACCTTTCCGATCGCCCCGGTCGTCACCGAAAAGCTGGTCGTGTTCCTGGTGAGCGAAGCGGAGTCGGGCGGCGTCGACTTGAACGGCGATACCGATACGGTCGATGCCGTGCTCCATCTGGTCGATCTCAAGACCGCCGCGATGGTCAACCTCGCGAAGGCAGCCGCCACGATTCCGGGACCGTTCGGCAGCGGCAATCCCGTTCCACCGTCAGTCAACGGCCAGAAGGTGACGCTGACCGTCGGGGAGAGCGAACAGGGCGGCGAGGACCTGAATGGCGATGGCGAGGCCGACAATCAGGTGACCTACGTCGTTCAGAGACTTCTGTCGGGTTCTGACCCGATTGGTTTGCTGACCGGTTTTGCGTGCAATTCGCGCCGGCCGTGCTACGCTTTCGCTTTCCAATCGTCTGACTGCGCCGTGTGTCCTCGGCGAACCCATTCCCCCAACGGTAAGCGAGAAACGCGGCGCATCTGGTTGTCTAACCTGTCAGCACATGGTTTGCAGCTATTGCGGCGCCCAATACGGCTCGTCTGAGCCGAAGTGCCCGTCGTGTGGCCGGCGAGCCGCCGACGCGCGCGCCGGCGTGACGATGTCACCCGACGCCGGCCTCGTGCGGGACACCGACGAGCCACATCCCCCGACCGGCGTTGACGCCTTCCCGAAGTTCAGCGCCGAGGATCTCGAGAGCGACGGCGACGCGTTGACCTTCGAGCAGCCGCAGTCGCGGCGCTCCGACAGCGCCGTCAGGCGAGCCGCGGCGGCCAACAGCGGTCCGCTCGAGATGGGCCAGGCGTTCGGCACGCGTTACCACATCATCCGTGTCCTCGGCATCGGCGGCATGGGCGCCGTCTACCAGGCGTGGGACGCCGAGCTCGGCGTGTCAGTGGCGGTGAAAGTCATCCGTCCGGAATTCACCGCTGATCCGCTGCGGCGGGCGAAATCGAGCGTCGCTTCAAGCGCGAGCTGCTGCTCGCCCGCGCGGTGACGCATCGCAACGTCGTCCGGATTCACGATCTCGGCGAGATCGACGGCATCAAGTACATCACGATGCCGTACGTCGACGGCTCGGACCTCGCGACGATTCTCAAGCGAGACAAGAAGCTTCCGGTGGAGCGTGCGCTCCACGTCGCTCGCGGCATCGCCTCCGGCCTGGTGTCGGCGCACGACGCGGGCGTCGTCCACCGCGATCTGAAGCCCGCCAACATCATGATCGGCGCCGATGACGAGCCGACGATCATGGATTTCGGCATCGCTCGCTCGTCGGCCGATCCGGCCAGGAGCCGCCGCAGCCGGCGGCATCAAGCGGCGACGTCTCGAACCCTGCTCGTCGGCGGCACCATGGCCGGCGCCATCATCGGCACGGTCGAGTACATGGCGCCCGAGCAGGCGAAGGGATTGCCTGTCGATCAGCGGGCTGACATCTACGCCTTCGGTCTGATCCTTTACGACATGCTGATTGGCGGCCGCCGCTCGACCAGGGCGGAGAGCGCGATCGCCGAGCTGCACGCGCGGATGGAGAAGGCGCCGCCGGCACCGCGCAGCGTCAACCCCGAAATTCCTCAAGCGATCGACGCCGTCGTCTGCCGCTGTCTCGAGCCGGACGCGGACAAGCGATTTCAGACGACGGTGGAGCTGCAAGCGGCGCTGGACCGGCTCGACCAGCACGGCAAGCCGCTGCCGATCATCCGGCGGCTGACGCGGCCGGCGCTGGCGGGGATCGCCGCGCTGATGGTGCTGCTTCTTGTCGGGACGTTCTACGGCACGAAATGGCTCTCGGCGCCCCACGAGGACCCCGGATCCGGTCTCGGTCGTCATCGCCGACCTGAGGAACGACACCGGCGATCCCGCGTTCGACGACTCGATTCGGCAGACGCTGAAGCGTGCCCTGGAAGGCGCCAGCTTCATCAGCGCCTACGACCGGAGCGGCATGCCCGCGCTTGGCGTTCGGCCGCCGGAAAAGCTCGACGAGACGGCGGCGCGCGAAGTCGCGGTCAAGCAGGGACTTGGCGTCGTGCTCGCCAGCAGCATCGCACCGAGCGGCGCCGGGTACGACATCTCAGTCAGAGCGACCCAGACGGTAACCGGCAACGAAATCACGAGCGAGAGTGCGCGCGCGGCGAACAAAGACCAGGTGCTCGAGACCGCCGCGAGACTGGTCGCCAGAGTTCGGAGTGTGCTGGGGGATACAGAGTCCGAGTCGCGGCAGCTGTTCGCCATGAGAAGCGTGACGACGAGCTCGCTGGAGGTCCTCAGTCACTACGCGGCGGCCGTCGAGGCACAGGCGCGAGGGCAATTTCGAAGAGGCCCTGCAGAAGTAGCCAAGGCCGTCGAGCTCGATCCGGAGTTCGCCCTTGGCTACCAGGGATTGGCTGCGATGTCGCGCAACCTCGGCAAGACCGACGAGGCCGAGAAGTACATCAAGGAGGCGCTGCGGTTCATCGACAAGCTCACCGAGCGTGAACGGTTCGCGACCCGCGCGTATCTACTACCGGACGACCGGCGACAACCAGCAATGCGTCAAGGAATACGCCGAGCTCCTGGCGCGCTATCCGGCCGACCACGTCGCCCACAACCAGCGCGCCGCGTGCTTCTCGGAAATGCGGAAGATGCGCGAATCGCTCGACGGAGATGCGGCAGGCGACCGAGATGCTGCCGAATCATGTCGGGTACCGTGTCAACCTCGCGCTGATCTCCGACTACGCGAGCGATTTCGAGGCGGCCGAGCGCGAAGTCCGAACCGTCGAGCGGCCAAACTTTCTCGCCGTCCTCGTGCTTGCCTACAGCCAGATCGGTCGCGGCCTGGTCCGCGAGGCCACCGAGACCTACCAGAAGCTCGCGACGATGGGCGCCCGCGGTGCTGAGTACGCCGACACGGGTTTCGGCGATCTGCTCGTTTACCAGGGCCGCTTCGCCGATGCCATTCGCCATTACGAGCGGAGCGTTGAGGCGGATCTGAAAGCGGAGAAGACCGACCGAGCGGCGGCCACGCTGACCACGATCGGCTACGTCCATTTCCTCGCCGGCCAGCGTGGGCGTGCGGCGGCGGCGGCGGAACGTGCGCTGCAGCTCTCCAAGGCCATGCCGGTGCAGTTCCTGGCCGCTCGCGTGCTCGTCGAAACGGACAAGCTGGACGAGGCCCGCAAACTGGCGGCGGCGGTGTCAGCGTTCTCCGATGCGTCAGGCGAAGCGAAAGCGCACGGCAAGATCCTCGAAGCGGAGATCGCCATCAAGAGCGGGAATCCGCAGCAGGCCGTGACCATTCTCACCGAGGCCAACGCGATTCTCGATACGTGGCTGGGCCACTTCGCGCTCGGACGCGCGCACATGGCGGCCGGCCGTTTCGTCCAGGCCGATTCGGAGTTCGACCAATGCATTGGCCGTCGGGGCGAAGCGCTGTCGCTGATGAATGAAGGGGCGACGTTCGGTCAGGTCGTGCCGCTCGCGTATTACTACCGCGGCCGCGTTCGGGAAGAGCTGAAGACGGCAAGCTTCGCCGACTCGTATCGCGAATACCTGACCATTCGCGGCGCCTCGACCGAAGATCCACTGGTGCCTGAAGTCCGCAAGCGCGTCGGCAACTGAGTTTGCGCGGCGACACCCGCGACCCACATCGACAACCGACGTACGTGGAAACCGGCTGGCGGTCGGGCCGTCTAAATCCTACGAGTCGCCTCGCCGCTGGTTCCCAGGCTGGGACGTTGTACCTGTCAGACTGCCAAGGGTGACCAACTTGCCACCGACTCGAATGCGCGCATCCAGCTCAGGCGTGTCGCATGTCGCTTTGTGCCCGCAGTTTCCGATCAACCAGATAGGACCGAATATGCCGGAACGCCAAGTGGCTGACCGGGCTCGGTCCATCAACACAGAGGACATCATGGAAAAGAACCGACCAGCTAGCATCGAAGCGCCGAAGCCGGCGCGCCAGACGAAGGCAGGGGTGAGCGATCTCGAGCCGAAGTCGCCTCAGGACGTTCGCGGCGGACGCCCCGCGACGGCCCGGGCCGTCAGCGAAATCGTCGTCACCAAGGACCATGGATATCTCGTCGACGACGCTGTAGCTCGATGCCGCGTCGGGCATCGATTCCGAACGGCAGGCCGTCAGCCGCAGCGATTCACGCGGCGGACGGCCCTGTCAGACGGCCGACTCAGCGCAACAGACCCACGGGGTTCGACCGGTCGTAGCGCCAGCGCCCTTCGACGAGCTTCATCTGCGACCAGATACAGCATCTTGCTTCCCGCGAACGGCTCGCCTTCGACTTCGAGGACGACGTGATCGTCGGCGATCTGCTCGCCGCCGGTCACTTTCGGCTTCTTCGGCAGACGGACGCTCAGGATGCTCTTGGCCGATTCCAGGTTTTCGGCCGGCGACCGCCACGTTTCCTGATAGCCCTTCGCCTCGTCCGGCGTGAGGCCGGCGAGGATCGGCGCGAGCGCGTTGCCGCCGACGGCCGCGATCAGGCCGAGCAGCGCCTTTGCCGCGGGACCGCCGTCTGCGGGCAGCGGCTTGCCCGGCGTGCGCGACAACACCGGCGCGGCGAACGTGACATCGAGCGTCCATGACGGACCGTCCAATCGGCTTCACCGCTGCCGCCGTCTTCACGTTGCACGCGATGCGCGACGGCGTGTTCTCCTTGCACGTGGCGACCAGCGAGCCTCGCGACCCCATGATCATCCCGCTCGAGTCGATGTACTGCGTGCCGCCGACGTGCGCGTTCACGCGCGTCTCGCCGGACTCGCTCACCCAGAAGCTGAGATAGTCGGCCTGCATGGCCGCCGGATCGTTGATCGCGGCGACGTACGGATCGATCTCGGCACTGATCGCGCCGACATCAACTGGCTTCAGCGTCAGCATGATGTAGGTCTCGATCGTCCGCGGCGCATTCTGGTTGCGGACACGGAACGCCGCGACGTGCGCTGGCTTCAGCGCCTTGCCGGCCATCGTGAACGCGCCAGACACCGTGCCCGCCTGGCCCTGTGCCTGACTCGGGGCCGCGAGCAGCGCGGAGGCGGCGACGGCAACCGCGATCGTGGGTCCAAGTGATCTCATTGTCATCTGCTCTTCCTTCGCCGCTTCCCTTGTGCAAGCCGGGTTCCAGCCAGGGAACGGATGATTCGGGCGAACGGCGCGTTTAGCCACGCGAATTCGCAGCCAGCCGTGGCGGTGGCCTCGTTTCAAGGCCTGTCGTGGTCGCGTGATTCAGATCGAGACCACCCGCGTTACTCTGCTCTCGCGCCCAGGCTCTTTGGCCAGTTCATGATCACCGCCGCCGCCGGCGAGGTGACCCGGACCGCGACGTTGACCAGAAAGCGTCCGTCAGGCGCGACGTCGTAGACGGTCCCGAGCCCGGGACCGACATTCGTGGTCACGCTGAACAACTTCACCGGAGCGCCGACGTCGACCTCGTCGTCTCGCAGGACGATCGGTGCCGCCATGAGCGATCCGTCCGGGGCGAGATAGAACAGCTCGCGGCCGTCGCGCCGCCAGATCGGGAGCTGCCCGCCCGCGATCGAGACCGGCCATTTCTGGCCCGGTTGTGGAAACCGCGTGACGAAGACGTCGAACACCCCCGACTCGTTCGAGTTGTAGGCGATCCATCGGCCGTCGGGTGAGATTCGCACGCGATTCTCTGAGGACGGGTGACGAGCAACGGCGCCGGCGTCGGCTCCCCGCGGGTCGGCACCATCCAGACGTCGGCGCCAGTCTTCGGGACGATGGTCACGTACACGATCGTCGCGCCGTCAGGCGACCACGCTTGAGGAAACGACTGGTGGATGCTGCGAACCAGCCGCTGGCCTTCCGTCCCAACGCCAAGACGCTCGACAAAGACATTGGGCGGCGTTCCTTCGGCCTTCGCGTAAGCAATCGAGCGCCCGTCGGGCGCCCAGATCGGCGTCGACAGAAACTTGCCCGGGCCGCTCGTCTCGCGAGTCGCGGTCCCGCGTGCCACGTCCAGCAGCCAGATCGACGGGTCGTCGTCAACACGATCGACGGCCACCTGACGCCCGTCAGGCGAGATGGCCAGATCGACATACGCGGCGGGCGCACCAAGCGTGCCCGCGACCTTGCCATCTCGCGTGAACCAGGTCGGCTGGGTGATGGCATCGCTGCCCGCCCAGTAAACCAGCGTGCCACTGGCCGACGCCGAGAACGCCGCGTTCGGTCCCGGCGTGTCCACACGTTCGGCGATCGGGATGACGTCGCCGACGGGCTCGAGACGTGTCATCTCGAGCCGCTGCGCCGACAGTCGTCCGTCGGGCTGAACGAACAGCAGCAAGTCCGGCGCGACAAAGCCCGGGACGGCGTCGAACGTCGTGACGCGGCGGATCTCGCGCGAATCGAGGGCCCCGGTAAAAATGCCCATCCTGCCGCCACCGAACAGCGAGAACAGAAAGCGGCGGCCATCCGGGAGAAACACCGGCGCCATGTGTCCGCTGTCGCCTTGCGACGCGTCGAGCTCGGTCGCCGCAGTTGGCGTCCCGCCAGAGGCGGACACGCGCATGAGCGGCGTCTCGAGGCTCGGCGCAAAGACAATCGTGCCGTCCTGGTTCCAGGTCCCGCCCGCGCCGGCTCCCGCCTCGCAGATCGTCACGACATCGCCACCCGACAGGGCGACGCGTTTCAACCGGCTGTCGGCGAAGAAGGCGATCGACCGGTTGTCGGGTGACCAGAACGGGTGGCGCGCACCCTCAGTGCCTGGCACGGGCTGCGCGTCGAGCGAGTCGAACGATCGGATCCAGAGTTGGCGGCGGCGGCCAGGCGCGTCCGCGACGAAGGCCAGTCGCTGCCCATCGGCGGAGACGGCGAATGGAGACGCGCCCACCACCGAGCTGAACGTGCCGCCATCGGGCGGCGCGACACTGAAGCGCACCACGCGCGCACCGCATCGTCTGTGGTCGAAAACACGCGCAGCGCGAGCGCGGCAGCGGCGATCGCGAACACGGCGGCCGCCGACCAGGCGAGCCGTTCACGCCAGCGTCGCGACGGCGCCGGCTCGATGCCAGCGGCGGAGCCGGTGGTGAGCTCCGACAGCCGATCGCGGGCGGTGGCCAGATCGCGCGCGAGATCGCGCGTCGAGGCGTAGCGTTCCGACGGCGCCTTGGCCAGGCAGCGCTCGACGATCCAGCGCACTGGGGCCGGCACCAATGGCGCGAGCTGGGCGATCGGAAGCGGCTCTTCGCGAATCACCGCCGACAGCCGCTCGACCGGCGTCGGAAAGTCGAAGGCCAGCCGCCCGGTCAGCATCTCGTAAACGACGACGCCCAACGAAAACTGATCGGAGCGGTGGTCGGCGGCGTGGCCGCTCGCCTGCTCGGGCGACATGTAGCCGGCCGTCCCCATCACACTTCCTGGACGGGTGGCGTGATCGGTGACGGTCGGGCGTCCCGTGGTTCCTTCGCTCTCGTCGGCCAGCTTCGCGAGCCCGAAATCCAGGATCTTCGCGAAGCCGTCGTCGGTCACCATCAGGTTGTCGGGCTTCAGATCGCGATGGACGATGCCGGCGTCGTGGGCCTTGGCGAGACCATCGGCAATCTGCGCGGCCAGGTGCAGCGCGCGGCGCGACGGCAACGGACCAGACGCGAACAGCTCGCGGAACGTCTGGCCTTTGACGAGCTCCATGCTGATGAAGAGCTGGCCGTCCTGCTGCCCGAGATCGTAGATGGAGACGATGGCCGGATGATTGAGCGCCGACGCGGAGCGCGCCTCGGTTTCGAAGCGGCGAATGCGATCGGGATCGGTCGCGACCTCCCGCGGCAGGATTTTCAGCGCGACATCGCGTTGCAGCTTGCTGTCGCGCGCAAGGTACACCTCGCCCATCCCGCCGGCGCCAAGCGCCGAGCGAATCTCGTAGGGCCCGAACTGCGTCCCGGGCGACAGAGACATGGCGCCCTATTGTGCACGGGTTGGCGCGCGGCGCGCGCCAAAGAGATACTGTCAACCAGCCAGGGGCTCTTCGGGAAATCAAGGGCAGAGCCCTTGGCTGGTTCGGCCACGTCGATCCCGCGATCTTCAGTCGGGTGGCCGGACGAGCGCCCCGATGACCGCTTCGGCCTCGGCCGGGCGATCGTCAATCTCACGCGTCGTCTGCAAGGGGCGGTGGACGATGAGCGGAACCCGCGGCCACTGAGTGCGTCGCGAGTACGTGCGCCATTCGTGGTCGGACGTGACGACAATCGTGGTGGTCGAGGTCAGACCCGTCGCGTCAAGACGCTGAAGGATCCGCCCCAGCATGCGATCGACATAGAGGACCTGCTGTCGATACGCCTCCTCGTCGTCGGCCAGCGGGTCGCGCGGCGGGTCGAACACGCCGTTGGTGAAAACGAAAGGCGAATGCGGAACGCTGAAGTGCACGAAGCGAAATGTCGGGCTTCGGATCGAAATCGGATGCGGCCAGGGTCTCGAGGCGATCGGTAAGCCGTCGCTGATGTTCGGCAACCGCTGCTCTCTTGAAGTAACCCGTCGGAAACTGCCGCGGCAGGAAGATCAGGTTGGTCGAGATGGCGTCGAGCGGCGAGAAGGACGCATCGACGCTGCTGGCGTTGTAGAAGCTGAAGTCCTCGCAGCGATCGAGCTGTGCCGCGAGCAGCTGGCAGTACGGAAGGTAGGTCCCGAAGAGCTCAGTGCGGAACCCGGCCGCCCGGGCGCGAGCGAACAAGCCCTCCTCGTGGGCAAGGTTGATGGGCGCAGGAGCGCCGTCGCGGCGCCTCTCGATCAAATCGTCGCCCTCGATCTCGATGTCGTCGAAGCGTCGCAGTGCAACATACCCGGCAAGCGCCTCGAGCGTCATGCCGCCGGGCGACGTCGCGTTCAGATAGTGACTCGACGTCGCACCGAGGCGGGCCAGGTGTGGCAGCCCGTCTGTGATCTCCGCACCCTCGTACACACGACTGACCGACAGTTCGTCGAACAGCAGGACGAGCACGTGACCCGCAGGCGCCGATGGCATCGAACCCGTCGTGGTCGTTGACGGAATCGTGACGGTCGATGTGCCGTCGATCGACGTGCGCAGCAGGGCCGCGATCGTCACCAACAGCACCGGCGCGAGCACGACGCGCCCGACCCGCATGACGGCAAGCGTCCGCGCCGGGAACGTCAGCGCAATCGCTGCCGAAACGGCCACCATGGCGACGCCCGCAAGCCTGACCGGCGAGCTCGCCGCCTGGGCAATGAGAAAGCGCTGATCCGGCACGCTGCGAAGGAGCGTGGCGACGAGCGCCATCAAGGGCGGCGCGGCCAGCATGAGAAAGGCCGCCACTCGAAGCCGCGGTGGTCGCAGTCGCGAGATCAGGCCGCGCAGCGCCGCAGCGATGCCGGCGACCGCGAGAACCGCGAGCCACGCCTCAACGGTGTGGGCGATCTCCCAGTGGAGAAACAGCACCTGCGCGTCGAGCGCGGCGATCAACGGCGCGAAGAAACACGCGGCGAGGATCAGGCCATCGAACAGAACCCCCGCCACGCGACGCCGCCGATCTGCGGTAGCCGCGCGGCGGTCGATCAACGCGGCTTCTCGAACAGCACCAGGAACAACGACGCCGGCTGACTCTTCGGCGACCAGTCGGTCATCGTTTTCATGTAGGTCAGGACCGCACGCCCTTCGCGCTCGACCACTTCGGGCGGCACACCGTGCCCGGCGCGATCCTTCGGCACGCCGTCGGGAATCTGGCTGTTGGGCCGCGGCGGGAAGTCGATGATCGCGAGTCGGCCGCCCGGTTTCAGCGCGGACGCAAAGCTCTTCAGGATGTCCTGCGGCTCGGTGAGATGGTGATACGCGTCGCGGATGAAGATGGCGTCGCAGCAGTTTGCCGGAAGATTGGTGCTGCGCGGCGCCCCTTCGACGACAGTGACGTTGGTCAGCCCTTCCTTCGTCACGGACTCGCGCAGCGACGCCAGTTGCGACGCGCCGATCTCGGTCGCAAACACGCGGCCGCTCGGGCCAATCCACTTCGAGAAGCGGATCGTCCACGCCCCGAAGCCCGCGCCGACGTCGGCGACCGTCATCCCCGGCTTGAGCGCGAGGATGTCGACGAGGAGGGGGACCTCCGCTTCGGCGGTCGCGATCTGCCCCGGCGTGAGGCCCGTCTGCTGCGCGGCGATCGACGGTGACGCCAAGCGCGAGAGCAAGGGTGGTGATGGTCAAGCGACGCATGTCGGTGCCTCCGATGTCTGTCGTTAGCGCGAGAAGACGGTCCCGTGCGGATCCGTCGTGCCCGAAAATCCGTGCGGCCATGCCAGGCCGGTCAAGCGAACGCCGGGACGATCGCTGCCGGCACCGCGGAACCGTTCGTCGACGGCCAGTGCGCCCGTTGCCGGGTCGAAGTTGATCAGGAACAGCCGATTGCCCTCGCTGCCGCTCGAATTGACGACGACGCGGCGACCGGTCGGATTGATCGCGGCCCAGTGCGGCTGTTCATCCTGGCCAAGGTTGACGCTCGCGACTTCGCGCGGGTGCTCCGGGTCGGCGATATCGAGTGCGACCACCGAGTGCGTGTCGGGAACCGTCTGCAGCCAGTAATGACTCGTCAGGATTCCCACGCCGCAGTTCCCGCCCGTGAACGAGGCGACGAGCGTGGCTGTCGGCGTGTCGGTTGCGACGCCGCGCACGTAGTACAGCCCGCAATTGAACGTATGAACGTAGACCCCGCTGCCATCGGGCAGCAGCCGCGGTTCGCCGGTGAACTGATGTTCGTCACCGCGCGGGCCCGGGGGCAATGCAAAGCTTTTGATCAGCGTCAGGTCGGACAACCGCCAGATCTGCACCCACGGCGATGTTGCTTTCTTGTTGCCGTCGTTCATGTCTGTCGTCGTCGAGACAGCGCGATCGACGGCGGGCATCGGCAGGACGCTGTAGGGATAGATGTACGGGTCGGCGATTGCCGGATCGACGGCGCTGCGGCTGCGCACCGGCCGGCCGGTTTCGTCCATCTCGACAAGGCCGCCGGTTTGGGGCGGCGCAGCGACAGCCGTCGCGTGTCCGCCGTGCGAAGCGCACCGCCGTCCCGCTGCGGTACTGGAATGTCGTGAGGACGTGGCCATTCGGCAGTCGGACGTAGGTGTGCGGATGGCTGAATCCCTCGAGCTCACCAAACGAGGTCATCACCTTCGGCTGCAGCGGCATCGTGAGGTCGAACAGCCACGTCCGGCCGGCGCCGAAGCCATTCGCGAGGAGATGGCCAGACGGCGGCATCTCGTGCTCGGTGTGATGCGGATGCGTTCCGGCAGTGCCGGTTGCGATCGACGCGACCGGCGTGGCGTAGTGCGGCGATGCCGGGTCGGCGTCGATCACGCCGAGAAAATCGCTGGCTTTGCCGTCGTCGTCGCCGGCCCAGACGAACAGGTACGACGCCGTCCGATTCGGTGCGGTCGCGCAGCTGCAGCACATCCCGGCCAGCAGAAGCCCCAGCATCCGCCAGCGGGTGAAGTTGATCATCGCGAGGCGATTATAGACACTCGAACGAGGCGGGTCCGTCAGACCTTGCCCGGCCGTGCTGCGGCGTCCACCGTCGTCGTCGGGTCTGCCCCAGCCCAGTTGACGTCGGCGGTCGGGCCGTAGATCGACGGGACTGGCTTCCCGATCAGCCGTAGATAAACCGTCAACTGCGTCCGGTGATGCGCGGTGTGCAGCACGCGACGCCAGAAGATCCAGATCCGCTCGCGCTCGACGTCGAAGAACGGCACGCGCTCGAGCCACCACCCCTGATCGCACGCGGCCAGGGTCTCGAGCCGCGCGCGGGCCAGGTCGGTCACGCGCGCCACATACGACTCGACGGTCGTGGTGGGTGGCATCAGATCAGCGGCAGCCGGCTCCCGAAAACTCAGGAACTCGCCGAAGAAACGACGCTCGGACAGGAGCTGGTGCTTGAACACCGCTTCGACCGTCATCGATCGCTCGTGCGGTCGATACGCCAGGTCGTCATCGGCGAACGCGCGCCACACGGACACGACCTTGTTGATTTCGCTGGCGTACACGTCGACGACGTGTTGCAGCAGCGGGTTCGTCGCGCGCGGACAGTCGTGCTCAGTGATTGCGGGGTTGTCGTACATCGAACGCGAACGGTATCACGCAGGGTGCTTAAGTGACATTGCGGCCTCACTGCCCCTGCTATAGACTCCCCACTCGCCAAGAAAGCGTCCCTCACCAACCAGGACTGCTACCTCGCCGGCGGCGCGGCGTTCGGACCCTTCATCATCTCGCGCAATATCACGCCGCGCGCCAACGGTCGCCCGGCAAGCCGCACGCTCGAGCAGTTCAAGCAGACTGATCCACGAGGGTAAAGATTTTCGTGACGACGCTTCGCCGATCCTGCAAGTCATGCCCTGGCCGGTTTACGGCAAGATGTCGGATCATCAGCTCGAGGCGATCTACGAATTCCTGCGGTCGATCCCGACGCATCGACCCACGTCCGGCCTAATGCGCTGCGCCGCCCCACCAGCGTAGTCGTTTGCCGCAGCAGACTCGAAGCGGTCACACGGCCGTCGCTTCCAGCCCAGTCCGCACAGACCATGGAGAGGCCCGGTTGGTCCCGGGCCTCTTTCATTTCTGGGGCTGCCGCCGTCGCCAGAAGAACAACGGCACGCCAAGCGCGACGATGCCGACGCCGAGCAGCGACTCGAGCGGCCGTTCGCGAAGCGTGTTGAGGACCAAGCCGGTCATCGCGAGAAGGAACAGCGACGGCACGTAGGGATAGCCGAACACGCGATATGGACGCGGCTTGTCGGGTTGCTGCCACCGAAGAGCGAACAAGGCGATCGCGGTGATGGCGTGGAAGATGAAGCTCGCAAACAGGGCATAGTTGAACAACGCTTCGTAGCTGCCCGACAGGACCAGCACGATCGACCAGGCGCCAAGCGTCACGATCCCTGTCGTGGGCGTCCGGTAACGTGGATGGATTCGCGCCAGCCATCGGAGCGCCGGCGCATCTTCCGCCATCGGCAGCCCCAGCCGCGACGCGCCGATGATCGTTGACGAGATGCAGCCGAAGATCGAGACGAGGACCACCGCCGCCAGGAACCGGCCGGCCGCGGGTCCGAGCAGCGCGGTGGTGGCCTCTTCGCCAATTCTTGTGGATTCGCCGAACGCCGCGACCGGCAGCGCGCGGAAATAGACGACGTTCACAAGCAGGTAGAGCAGCCCGACCAGAGCCGTGCCGCCAATCATGCCGAGCGGGAGATTGCGCTCGGGGCGCTTGATCTCACCAGCCGAGAGCGTCGCTTGATACCAGCCGTCGAAATTGCCAACCACGGCGACCAACGCCAACGCCATTGCCGCCCACAGGTTGGCGTGCGACAACGGCGCGACCCAGTCCACCGTGACCCTGGCGGGGGCGAACAGGCCAAACACGATCAGACCGCCCAGGGACAGGAGTTTCATCGCGCTCAGAAATCCCTGGACCGCCGCGCCCTCTTTTGTCCCGACATAGTTGACCGCCGACAACACCGCGATCGCCAACCCGCCCGCGATCTGGGCGGTCGAGGGTTCCCACGTCCACAGGCCGACGGGGATCGATGCGACCACGTGGGTCGGCGAGAAAAACGGAAAGAAGGCGCCGAGATAGCTGCCAAACGCGACGCCGAGGAAGGCGATGCCGCCCGACTGGATCGCGAGCAATGAGGTCCAGCCGAAGAGGAATCCCCAGAGCGGACCGAACGCCTGTTTGAGGTAGTGGTATTGGCCGCCCGCCTCCGGAAACATCGCCCCAAGTTCGGCGTAACACAGTGCGCCGGCGACTGAGATCGCACCTCCCGCGATCCAGAGCAACAGAACCAGCGTGGGTTGCGGAACTTCGCGCGGCACGAAGGCGGCCGCGAGGAAGATTGCGGAGCCGACGATGGAGCCAACCGTGATCGTGGTCACGTCCCACAATCCGAGGGCGCGGTCGAGAGCCGCGCTGCCGTGAGGAGCCGCGGCGCCGTGTTCCGCGGTCGGCCGCGCGAGCGTGGTGCTCAACGCGTGGCTCGCGAGACCGGACGTGCGTGGATGCCGACGGTGCCCGCGTTGAAGCTCATCTGTAGCGGCGATTATACGGGGCCGACGCCGCCCACAACCGTGAATGCGGGCTGAAAAGCGCCTGCGCCGCCCGTCTAATCACGCGAACGGAACCGCCCCCCGGCTGTCACGCTCCAATTGGAGGGCGAAATGTCTCGCACCGCGTTCGCGCTGGCCTTCTGTTGCGCGGCGACCCTTTCGGTCGGGGCGCAGGAGCCGCAGGTCGGCAACACCGTCGTGCTCGTCGAGCGCGACATCCACATTCCCGCGCATCCGGCGCCCGGCAACGGCGACGTGCCGTTTCGCTTCGCCAGCGGATCGACGGCCGTGGTCCTGACCATCGACGCGGCGACGGGATGGCTGGAGATTCGCGGCGAGGAAGTCGGCGGCGCCGACGCCACCGGATGGATCACGCGCGGTTTCATCGCGCGCATCGGCACGTCGCCAACGAATCCGCAACCACAGCCGCCGTTGCAGCTCCCGTGGTGTCCCGACAAGGGCTCGCCGAACCCGCGGCCAGGCGGACGGCTGCGCATCGCGACCTGGAACATCGGCAACCTGCATGCCGTCGACGGCCAATCGACGTTTGCCGGCACCGATCCATCCGTGAAGCGCTTCGCGATCGATTACGAGCGCCTCCGCTGCTACATCCGCATGTTCGACCCTGACATCCTCGCGGTTCAGGAGATCGACGGCGAAGAGGCGCTGTCGCGCGTCGTCGACGCCGATGTCTACAACGTGCACGTCTCGCCGCGGGTGAAGCCACCGAGCATGAACGGTCGGCAGAACACCGGCTTCGCCTACAAGAAAGGCTTGACCGTACAGGAGCGGCCGGATGTCACGTCGCTCGACGTCGCCAACGGCGACCTGCGCACCGGCGCGCGCATCGACGTCACCCACGGCATGCAGACCATCGCGCTGATGAGCGTGCACCTGAAGAGCGGCTGCTTCGACAACAACTCCAGCGGCTCGTCGTGCAACACGCTGCTGGCACAGGTCCCGAAGCTCGAGGAATGGATCGACGCCGCCGCCAAGGATCCCAACCCGTTCATCGTGCTCGGCGACTTCAATCGCCGCCTCACCATTCCAGGCGATCTCGTCTGGAGCAACCTCGACGATGGCCAGCCGGCGAACGCCAATCTGCTGGCCGTCACCGACAACATGCCGGTGAGCTGTCGCGACAACAGCTTCACCTCGTTCATCGATCACATCGTGACCGACCTGCGCGCGACGGCATTCGTCGATCGGTCGTCGTTCCGCCAGGTGACGTTCCGGCAAGCCGATCAGGCGGTCTGGGATCTGATCTCGGATCACTGCCCGGTCGTCGTCGAGCTGTGGGTGCCGTAAGGCCGACCGCTGCGAACGCGCGTGACTCGCCTTTTGCGTTATCCTGCTCGCGCCCCCGGTGCTCGAGGACGTCGCGATCCTCGCTGATGCCACTCGAACGATCGATCGCGAGCGGGTTCTGCGAACATGCAAAGGAATGACATGGGCGTTGAGTTCTGGCACGGCGTGTTTCAGTGGGGCTCGGTGGTCCTGGTCGCACTGACCTTCGTCTTCGTCGCGGGCGCGCTCTGGACCGGCAACGCGATTCGCGAGCGGCAGGCGACCCGGCTCGAGCAGCTGGAGACCGAGATCGGCTCGGCGCGGACGGCGTCGCGATCGCAACTGTCACCGGCGTTCGCGCCGCCAGCGCCCGACGTACCGGCGCGCGTCCCGCCGCGCACGCTCGATCAGTCCGAGCGCGCGACGCTGCTCGACGCTCTCCGAACCGGCCGTCCGGACGGACCCGTGGCGATTCGGTTCGTCAGCGCCAGCAGCACCGAGCCGGCCGACTTCGCCCGCGCGCTTGCCGACGTCATCGAGGAGGCGGGCTGGACGCTCAACGACGGCGACAGCAGCGGCCCGACGATGGGAACGCCGCCGGTGGGACTGCTGGTGCGGGTGTCGGATCGAGGCGACGTGCCGAGGCGTGCCGCGGCGCTGCAGGAGGCGCTGAACCGCGCCGCGCTCGGCGCGACCATCGAGCGGCTGCCCGACTTGCGCGACGGCGTCGTCGAGCTGATGGTCGGCCTTAGACCCTGAGTTAAAAGGGGTCGGGTTCGGGGGGAGGGAGGGGTCAGATCTGACCCCTCCCCCGCCCCCTTTTTGGGGCTAATCCCCGCGAAGCGCGACTGCCGGATCGAGCCGCGCCGCTCGGCGCGCCGGAAGGTAACACGCCACGCCGGACGTCACGAGCAGGACTACGGCCACCGATCCGATCGCAAGCGGATCCGCCGGCGCGATGCCGAAGAGCAGTCCGCGCAGCACGGACGCGGCCGCGATCGCGGCCGCCAGACCCACCGCCAGCCCCGCGACGACCGGGCGCATGCCGGCAGCGACGATCGACCGGAGCACCTGCGATCGCACGGCACCAAGCGCCATGCGGAGTCCAATCTCGCGCGTGCGGCGCGCGACGCTGTGGCTCACGACGCCGTAGACGGCGACGGCGCCGAGCAGCAGCGCGACGACGGCGAACAGCACCGTCAACACGAGCTGGAACCGCCTCGGTGCCACGCTCGCGCCGACCACCTCTCTCATCGTCCGCATCGCCGCAATCGGCAGATTCGGATCCATCCGGCGCACCTCGCCGCGCACCGCCGCTGCCAGGGGTGACGGATCGTCCGTCGTCCTGACGAGGAGCGTCATCGGCCCGCTCGCCCATTGGGCGTACGGCCGGTAAAGCGCGGGCGGCGGCTCCCGATCGAGGCCGGCAGGCTGGGCATCGCCGATTACGCCGACGATCTCGATCAGCGGGCCTTTCGATATCACCATGCCGGAGTTGGCGGCCGACAACCTCCGACAACGGAACGCCTGGCCACATGCGGGTGGCGAGTGATTCGCTGATCGCGCACACCGGGCTCGGCTCGACGGCGCCGACGAAGCGGCCGGCCAGGAGCGGACTGCCGCTCGCGGCGAGATAACCCGCGGTCACGCTCCGGATTATCGCGACCGGTCGCGACAGCACGAGCCGCTGAAAGTCGGCGTCGGGCGCGTAGAAGATCGTCGGGCTGGGGCCGTCCCAGGGCGAGCTTGCCGGCAGGTTGTTGATCGCCCCCGCCGCCTCGACGCCCGGCACCGCGCGCACGTTGTCGAGAAGCGCGGTGTAAAACGAGATGCGCGCCGTCCCCGCTGGCATAGCGTTGACCGAAGAGCGACAGGTCCACGGCGAGAATGCGTTCGACCGCGTAGCCGCGATCGGTGCCCATCAGCCTGACGAAGCTGTGCATCAACAAGCCCGCGGATGCCAGCAGCAGCGTCGCCAGCGCCATCTCTACGCCGACCAGCAGTTGCCGCATGCGGCCGGCGCGCCGTCCGCCGAGCGTCGTGCGCGCGGCGTCGAGCAGCGTAGCACCGGGGTCAGGACGCCACGCGTTCCACGCCGGGACGATCCCGCACGCGACGCCGGTGACGAGGCTGACACTTAATGCGACGACGAGTAGCGGCCCGAGGTCGCCCGAATCGGCGAGCCGGCGCAACTCTTCCGGTCCGTACGCCACCACGGCGAGCGTGCCGTACTTCGCGACGAGCGCCCCCAACACTCCTCCGGCGAGCGACAGCAGAACCGCTTCGGTGAGCGTCTGGCTCAGAATGCGGCCGCGCGACGCGCCGAGCGCGACCCGCGTGGCGAACTCGTTGGCGCGGCTGGCGACGCTTGCGAGAAAAACGTTGGCGATGCTGGCGCACGCGGCGAGAAGCAGCAGCGCCGATGCCGCGAGGACGAGCAGCAGGCGAAGTCGGACGCGACCCGCGTAGATCTCGCGCGCCGGCAGGAGCTGGATCTCGACTTTGGTGTCGAGATTGGGCATCTGCGCTCGGCCGAGCTCCGTCAGAATCGCCGCCAGCTGCTGGCGGCCGTCCTCGATCTTCGCGCGGTCCTTCAGGCGAACGAACACACCGTGGTCCCAGCTCTCGTTGTTGATCCGACCGGGGCGGCCACGATCGGCTTCCACACGTCCACGCGCGGGGCAAATGGCAGCAACGCGTGCATTTCCGTTCGCGTCGGCACGAGCAGCGAGGCCGGCGCCACGCCGGCAATCCGGTGACTCTCGCCGTTGAGCATCATCGTCCGCCCGACGACTGCCGGGTCGCCGCCGTAGCGCTGCTGCCACAGACCGTCGCTGATGATCACGACCCGCTCGTTGCCGGGCCGTTCGTCGTCGTTTGAGAAGTCCCGCCCCAGCACGATCGGCACGCCGAGCACGGTGAAGAAGTTGCTCGACACGCGAGCGCCGCCGAGCCGCTCGGGTTCACCGTCACCGGTGACGCTCGCTTCCCACGGCACCAAGGCGGCCATCCCGGCGAACACGGTGGCCGCTTTGCGCCACGCAAGAAACATCTGCAGGCTGGCCGGCAGACTCGGGATTTGCTCGCGACGCTTCGGGATCACGACCTCAGCGCTGTAGATCTCATCGGGGTTCGCGTACGGCAGCGGCTCGACGAGAGCCGCGTACGCCAGTCGAAGCAGCGCGCTGTTCGCCCCGATCCCGAGGGCGAGCGTGAGGACGACGACGAGGGCGAGCGACGGCGTGCGAGCAAACAGCCGGCACGCGTGGCCGACGTCCTGGGCGACGGTTTCCACCCAGCCGAGGCCATTCATCTCGTGAACGTCTTCGCGCACCCGCGTCACGTTGCCGAGTTGACGCGTCGCCGCGAGCCGGGCGTCGTCCGGCGCCATCCCTCCGGCGACATAGCGCTCGGTCAGCATCTCGAGATGCCACTGCAGTTCGTCCGCGGTTTCGTCGGCCACCTGCTGCCGGGTCAGCACGAAGCGTAGTCGAGCCGCAAGACGCCGCAGGTGGTGCCACATGTCAGGACTCCGTGGAGGGACGAAGCACGCGGCCGATGACGCCGGCAATACGCTCCCACTGCTCGGTTTCCGCGAGGAGCTGGCGGCGGCCGGTCCTGGTGATGCTGTAGAACTTGGCCCGGCGATTGTTCTCGGACGCGCCCCAGCTCGCCGAAATCCAGCCTTCGTGCTGGAGTCGCATGAGCGAGGCGTAGACCGTGCCCTCGTTCAGCTTCAGCACGTCTTCGCTGATCTGTTCAAGGCGGCGGGCGATGCCGTAGCCGTGCAGCGGGCCCATGCTCTCGAGCGTCTTCAGGATCATCAGGTCGAGGGTGCCCTGCAGCACGTCGGCTTTTCCGGCGTCGCTCTTTCCTTTGGCCACGCCATAGGAATAACGATCTTCCTTTGGGATGTCAATAGGAGTCCCGCGTCAAAGAGGGCTCGGGGGTCGTCAGGGAGGGCCTCACTCGACCCCCTTTCTTGACGCGGCGTGATATGACTGGAGGTGCCGCGCCGGATCGGACTTGTGGAAAGAACTCGCATGACTCGGTTCTTCACGCTGGGGACGCTGGCCGCGTGCGTTCTGGCCGTGGCCGCGACGGCGGCGCGCCAGCAGCCGGTCTTTCGCGGAAGCGGCGACGTCGTTCGCGTCTTCGTCACGGTCACCGACGGCGACGGCCGGCTCGTCACCAATCTCACTCAGGACGTCTTCGAAGTCCGCGACGAAGGCAAACCGCAGCCAATCACGATCTTCGACAACAGCCCGCAGCCGATTCGCCTCGTCGTGATGCTCGACGTCTCGGGCAGCATGGAAGGCAACCTGCCCCTGCTGCGCGCGGCGGCCGACCAGCTCTTCGCGCGGCTGCGCCCAGACGATCGGGCACGGCTCGGCACGTTCGGTCACGAGATCACGATCAGTCCCGAGTTCACCCGCGACGCCGCGGCGCTGCGTGCGAGCTTGCCTCAGACGATCGCCCGTGACGCGCCGACGCCGCTCTGGAGCGCCGTCGACAAGGCGCTCGACTCGTTCGATCACTCGGACACCACGCGACGCGTGGTGCTGGTCCTGAGCGACGGGAAGGACAGCGGGCCGATCGGATTCCGCCGCCGCTATGTCAGCCAGTCGGAAGTCATCGATCGAGCCCGCAAGGACGAAGTGATGGTCTACAGCATCGGCATGCGCAGCCGCGGCCAGCGACCGATCCAGCCGGGGCTCGGCCCGGGCGGCCTTCAGGCGGCGCTCACCGCCGACCTGCCCGAACCCGGCCTGGCGCGTGTGGCCGAGGAGACCGGCGGCGGCTACACCGAGATCCGCTACGGTCAGGACCTGGTCGCCGCGTTCGCCCGCGTCGCCGACGAGCTCCACAGCCAATACCTGATCGGCTTTGCCCCTCCGAAACGCGACGGCAAGGTGCACGACATCGAGGTCAAGGTGTCGCGTCGCGGCTTCGAGCCGCGGGCGCGGACGAAGTACCTCGCCCCGAAATAGAAAGGCCTGCCCCTTTTCACGGTCAGTGGGCCTGGTATTCGATCACCTCGAACATGTCGGGGCATGTGGATGATGTTCTCGAGCAGGAAGGTCTTGTCGTAGCGCCACTGAATCAGGTGGACGTGCGCGCAAAGAAGTCCACGAGCGGAAGAGCGTGTCCAGCAGGACTCGGTCATGGCCTTGGTAGGTCGCCCCAGCCCCGGTCGGGTCAATCCATCCCCGGGCCGATGTCGGACTGAGCTTGTATCGCACCGCTCCGCCGGGTCTCAAGGCGCTAAAAAGGCTTCTCCTACCCGATTGATTCCCCGTAGCGTCTAAGGGGAGTAAAGTGTGGGGAACATGACGCTGCCACCGTTGCCGCTCGTCCAGGGAACCCTTGATTTGCTCGTGCTGCGCACCCTCCAGGGTGGCCCGATGCACGGCTACGGGATTGCCGTCGCCGTCCGCGAGCGGACCGCCGGCGACCTCAACATCGAGGACGCCGCTCTCTACCAGTCGCTGCACCGGCTCGATCGCCAGGGCTTCGTCGACGCCGCCTGGCGGCAGTCGGAGAACAACCGCCGCGCCCGTTACTACCGGTTGACGCCCGAGGGACGAAAGCGGCTGCGCGCCGAAACCGTCAGCTGGCAGCGCTACACGCGTGCCGTCGACGCCGTGCTGCAGGGCGGATAAGCGTCATGGCCGATCGATCACGCCACCGACCCTTCGACTTCCTCCGACGCCGGCCCGACGCCGTGGCCGCCGAGATCGATGAGGAGCTCGCGGTGCATCTCGAGATGCGGATCGAGGAGCTCCGCGCGCGCGGCCTGCCGGCCGACGAGGCCCGACGCGAAGCGCTTCGCCAGTTCGGCGATCTCGACGGCACCCGACGCTACTGCAAGGGACAGAACGAGCAGAAGGAGACGCACATGCAACGGCTGCTGTGGCTGGACGATCTCTCCCAGGACATCCGGATCTCTGCCCGCGGCCTGGTGCTGCGATCGCCGGTACTGGCGCTCACGATCATCCTCACGGTCGGGCTCGGCATCGGCGCGACGACGGCGATCTTCGCGGCGGTGAACGCCGCGCTGCTGCGGCCGCTGCCGTATCGCGACGCCGACCGCCTGGTCCGGCTCTACACCGACAACCCGCCCTTCCGATTCAGGTTCTCGATCGCCGACTATCTCGCGCTGCGCGAACAGCAGACGCAGTTCGAGCAGACCGCAACCTACACGGACCGCGCTCTCACTTACAGCGACGCCTCGGCCGCCGAGCTCGTGCGCGCTCGGGTGGTGTCGTCGGGCTACCTGTCGCTGCTCGGCCTCGCGCCCGCTCTCGGCCGCGATTTCCAGGAGAGCGACGAGCGACCGGGTTCACCGATCGTCGTCATCGCCAGCCAGGGGTTCTGGGAACGACGTCTCGGCCGCCGGCCCGACGCCGTTGGCTCGATGATTCGCCTGGACGGCGCCGACTACGCGCTCGTGGGCGTGCTGCCCCGCCAGACTGGACCGTTGGAGCAGGGGTTCGATCTGTTCATGATCCAGCAGTTCGCGCCGCCGCCGCGCCGCGGACCGTTTTTCTACACGGTGATCGCCCGGCTCAAGCCAGGCGTTGACGCGTCGGTCGCCGAGGCTGAGGCGCGCGCGATCAACAAACGGATCTTCCCGATCTGGAAATCATCGTACCAGGACGAGAAGGTGACCTGGAGCCTGATCGATCTCAAGTCGCACATCGTCGGCGACGTCTCGCGAATTGCCGGCGTGTCGCTCGCGGCGGTGGCGATCGTCTGGCTCATCGCCTGTGCGAACGCGTCGAGCCTGCTGGTCGCACGGGTGACGAGCCGGCAGCGCGAGCTGGCGGTGCGCACCGCCCTTGGCGCCTCGAAAGGCCGCGTCACTCGCCACCTGCTGTCCGAGAGCGTCATTCTGGCGTTCGGTTCGGTCGTCGTCGGCGTCGCGATCGGCTGGGTCAGCCTCGGGCTGCTTCGGGATGTCGGCAGCCAATACTTTCCGCGCCTGGAGGAGGTCACGCTCGGCCGCGAAGAGGCGTGGCTGCTGCTGGCGCTGACCGTCGCGAGCGCCCTGCTCTACGGATTGATCCCGGCACTGCACGGCTCGAAGCGGCACATCGGCGAGTCGCTTCGATCGTCGGGACGGTCGACGACTGGGACGATCGGCGTGCGACGGCTGCGCCAGGCGCTGGTCGGCAGCCAGTTCGCGATTGCCACGCCGCTGCTGGTGGTCGCCGGCCTGCTGCTGGCGAGTCTCAATCGGCTGCGGCAAGTTGACATCGGCTTCGACACCCACAATGTGGTCAGCGGCTCGATTCGGTTACCGGCCGCGATCTACACCGATCGCGATCGCGCGCGCGTGTTCTGGCAGACGCTGAACGAGCGGCTCGAGTCGGTGCCCGGCGTGGACGCCCTCGCCTTCACCGACAGCCGGCCTCCCGCCGGCAGCAGCAACCAGAACAACTTCGATCTCGAGGCCTCGCCGACGCCGCCCGGCCAATCGCAGCCGGTGACGCCGTGGGTCGCGGTGACACCGTCGTACTTCAAGACGCTCGAGCTGCCGCTGCTCGAGGGGCGGCTCCTCGACGAGCGCGATGCGCTGACCGAGAATCTCGAATCGATCGTGGTCGATCGTGCGTGGGCGCGCCGCTTCTTCCCGAATGGAACGGCCGTTGGCAAGCGCTTGCGCGAGGGTGGCTGCACCGATTGTCCGTGGACGACCGTGGTCGGCGTCGTCAGCGAGGTGAAGTATCTCGGCCTCGACCAACCCGACGAGGGCACTGTCTATACGCCGATGTCGTTGGCGTCGCTGTCGCGGCAGCTGATCGTCCGCACGACGATCGATCCGTATGCGGTGGTCCCGAGCCTGCGCACGCGCATCCGCGAGGTCGAGCCGGGCGCGCCGTTGACCAGCGTCGCGACCATCGACGAGCTCGTCCAGCAGTCGCTCGATCAGCCGCAATCGCTGTCGCTGCTGATCGCGGCGCTGGCGATCGTCGCATTGCTGCTCTCGGCGCTGGGTATCTACGGCGTCATGACGTATTACGTCGAACAACACCTCAAGGAGATTGGCATCCGTATGGCGCTGGGCGGCCGCGCCACCGACGTCCTGCAGATGGTGATTGGACAAGGGATGCGCGTGGTCATCGCCGGCGTCACCGTCGGGCTGTTCGCCGCGCTGGGGCTGGCGCAACTCGCGGCCGGGTTGCTGTTCGGCGTCACGGTCGTCAACCCGGCAACGTTCGCCGGCGTCGGCTCGATTCTGATCGTCACGGCGCTCGCCGCGTGTGCGGTGCCGGCGCGCCGGGCCGTGCTCGTCCAACCGGTCGCCGTCCTCAGGAACGACTAGCGCGAAGCGGTGTCGCGGAAGGCTGCTTGGACGGCCGTCACACAGTCGGCCGTCGAGCGGCCGGCGGTGTCGACGATGAGGCGGCCACGATTCCAGGGACGGTAATCGCGGGTCACGACGTCGTGCCAGCTCGGCCCACCGCGCTCGGCCTGTAGTCGCGACTCGACCCGCCGTCGATGCTCGTCGCGATCGCTGCAGATGATCTCGACTTCGGCCGCGCCCACGCCCGCGCGGGCGGCAGCGGCGACCCAGGCATCGCGCGTCTCCGGCCATGGATTGACCGAGTCGGCGATCACCGTCAGGCCCAGGCGAAGGTTGTCTTCCGCAACCGCGTACCCGACCACGTAGCCCGCGTCGTTCATCGGCTCGACGGACGCCGCCGATCGACCGAGCGCCTCTTCGATCGAATCGATGCGAATGTGGACGGCACCAATCCGCGCCGCCAATGCGCGCGCAATCGTGGTCTTGCCGACTCCCGGCAGCCCGCTCAGTACGATGAGCATCTGAGCGAGAGGCGTCCGGGCGCGTGGCCGGGACCGCTCACGGCGCGAGCGCCGGCGGGTTGGCCGGCGGCGTCGCCGGCGACTGCTGTTCCGTCAGGTGCATCTGGCCGGACGGCGCGGCGAGTCCCTTCACGAACCGCTCGTCGCGCGTCCGCTGCTCGATGGTCTTCACGGCGAAGTAATCGGCCTGAAGCCGCTCGGCGTTGATGTCAACGATGTAGTAGCCCCGGTAGCGGCCGTCAACGTAATGAAGATGCGGACGGGCGGCGCGGAGATCGGCGAGCGCCTTCTCGCCGTCGGGACCACCGCCGACGTTGCTGCTCGACGTCACCGACGTGCCGGCGAACTCGATGCCGCGCGAACCGCGGCCGGTCTTCGCGTCGTAATCCTCGAACGGACGCCGCGGCAGGTCGAACGCCCAGCTGCTGTGCACGTCCCCGGTCAATACCGCGAAGTTCTCGACCTTCAGCTGTTCGATCATGTCGAACACCCGCTCGCGGCTGGCGCGATAGCCGTCCCACGAGTCGGGGTTGCCGGCCCGCTGATTCATCGGCGTCTGCGGCGCGAACATCACCTGCTGGCCGAGGATCTGCCAGCGGCGATTGGCGCGTCGCGACTCGGCCAGCTCGCCCCGCAGCCAGCCTTCCTGCGCCGTCCCGAGGAGCGACCGCGTCGGCGCGTGCACCGCCGCGATGTCGTCGCGCTCGACTTGCAGGTCGCGTCCGACCAGGCGCGTGTCGAGAAGAATCAGGTCCGCCAGATCGCCGACGCTGAGCGTGCGATAAATCCGCGGGCTCAACGCGGCGGCGTCTTCACGGATCGGCATCCATTCGAAGAACGCCCGTACCGCGGCGTCGCGGCGGATATACCAGTCGCCCTCGTGGCTGTCCGGGTTGTGGTTCTGCGCCCCACCCCACCAGGTGTTGTTGGCCAGCTCGTGATCGTCCCAGACCACCGCGAACGGATGCTGGCGGTGCACCTCCTGAGAATCGGGATCCGACTTGTACTGGGCGTGGCGCTGACGATAGTCGGCGAGCGTGACGATTTCGCGGTCCGGACCTGGCACACGTCCGAGCGGCGTGCCGTCGCCGAATTCCTTGTTGGCGTACTCGTAGATGTAGTCGCCAAGGTGCAGGACGAGATCGAGATCGGCCCGCGCGGCGAGCGCCGCATAAGCATTGAAGTAGCCGAACGGATAGTTCGAGCACGACACGACGCCGAAGCGCAGCCGCGACGTCGATCCGCGCGGCAGCGTGCGAGTCCTGCCGATCGGCGAACGGCCGCCCTCGGCCTCGAAGCGGTAGTAATACGTCGTCGCCGGCGCAAGACCGGTGACGTCCACCTTGACCGTGAAATCGCGCAGCGCGCCCGTGCGCCCTTCGCCGCGCGCGACGATGCGAGTCAGTGCCGGGTCGGTGGCGACCGTCCACCGCACGTCGGCGGCGTCGCGGTTCGCGCTCGTGACCCGCGTCCACAGCATGACGCGGTCGGCCAGCGGGTCGCCGCTCGCGACGCCGTGCCTGAATACCGGCGACGCCTCGGCGGCCTGCCGGGCCGCCAGCGCGCGTCCAATCAGCGGGACCGCGCCGAGCGACAGGGCGCTATGAGTCAGGAAGTCTCGACGGGTCGATCGGCGCATCAGCACTCTCCCAGGCAGGCGATTCTAGTGGAGTCGTGCGACCGGTGAGCAACGGCGCTTGATTCGCCGGGACCGATGGGCATAATGCGACCTATGACGAACCTCGCTTCGACGCTGTTTGCGACCGTAGCTGTGGGGCTGGCGCTGGGAGGAAGGGCCGACGCGCAGGAGCAGGCGTTTCGTTTCAGCGGGGCGGACTGCCGCACGCCGCCCATCCTTCAGTGCCCCGAAGGGAACTGTCCGAGCGACCGGGTGATCAATCCCGGGCCGGTCGTCGAGATGACGACCCGGCGGACCTACTTCCTGGACTATCCGTGCGACCTGAAGAAGGGCGAGCCCGTCGTTTTCATTCTGAGCCTGCACGGCGGCGGGTCGTACGCCAACTGGCAGCGCCACTACTTCCCGATCCTCGACTACGTGCCGAAACACCGGCTCGTCGTGGCGACGCCGAGCTCGCCGACACGCGCGTGGTCCGATGCCGACGATTCCTATCTGCAGAACATCGTGACGTCGATCGTCGATCAGATCGGCGCCGCCAACGTCAAAGCGTTCTGGCTCGCGGGCCATTCGCAGGGCGGGATGACCTCGAACCGGCTGTTGCGTACGCCATTCTTCAAGGCGCGGGTTGACGGGTGGTTGAGCCTGTCGGGCGGACGGCTCGGCGGAGCGCCGGGACGTGCGGGCAGCTTCGGCCCTCCACCTGCAGCCGGCGCGGGCGGGCGACCGGCTGGGGCAGCGGCGCCGGCCGCGGGCGGGTCGGGGGCCACGCCGGCGGCCGCATCGGGCATGGCGGCGGCGATGGCGGCGCTTCGTGAGCTGCCTGATGCCGACTTCTCGTTCATCTACACGACCGGACAGCGCGAGATCGACGACAAGGGCGTGCCCGAGGCGTCGGAGTGGGCGACGAAGTACCGGCTGCGGGCCGCGTCAGAAGAAGGGCGTCGTGACCGACACCAAGGGCGGCTACGTCTACGACGCCTCGCGGCAGAATCCGCCCAACCCGGCGTGGGGGCTGCTGCCCGGGCCCGGCAAGGCCGACGTGTCGGTCTATCCCAACTGCCGCGACGGACGTCTCGTCGCCGACGTGGTGCGCCTCGAGAAGGGACACACCGAGGGCCTCGAACCGCTCGTGACCGAGGAGCTGGTCAAGCTGATGCTGTCGGCGCGCGGCGGCAAGCTGCAGACAGCGGCGAAGTAGGGGGGAGGGGGAGGGGTCCCCCTCCCCTCCCTCTACCGCTCCCCACCGATCGTT